>NZ_AZEA01000009.1 GCF_001435575.1 Lentilactobacillus sunkii DSM 19904 | reverse complement strand
TATTACCAACAACAGATATTGTAGAACCATTGTAATGAAGGGGACAAATGGAATTTTAGAATCTTGCGGCCATGGGGCAACAATTAAATAAAATAATGCAGTGACACACGCGATGAATGTCAGCCAAAGTAGAAAGGGAACACTTGAGGACAACCACAGGCAAAAGAAGATGTCGATGTCTCCACTTCCCACCCAGGAAAAATGGTGGTTGGTTATTTGAATCATACTATAGACGAAAATTGCCATACAAATATGTGGGAGCGGGTGAGTGACTGTCACCAGACACAGGAGGAGCAACAAACCAATTCCTTTGAGCGGAATTTGCTGTTCGACAATATCAAACGAGCTGAGCGAAAGTAAAAGCAGCAGTGTGAGCAAAAATGGCCATCTGTCGATTTGAAAATCAATACTTGCAGCTGCCAATCCAGCAGCAAGCTCTACAGTGAAAAAAGTTGCTGGAAATTGTTTATTGCAATAGCGACATCTTCCCTTCAAAATGATGTAGCTGACAATGGGGATCAGATCAAAATTTTCGAGCTGGGTTCCACAGCTGTCACAATGTGAACGCGGTTGAACAATCGATTCACCCCGAGCCCATCTCACGGCGACCAAATTAAAAAACGATGCAATGCTTGCTCCAAATAAAAATTGTATAATGATCATATTGAATTACCTCTGTATTTTATGTACGCATTTTTGTTTTAAATTATTCAAGATGATTCATTGACACAAACAGTTAGTCATGATAAATTAGACAAGGTGCTTTTTGTGACAGATTCCTGAATATTCAGACATGCTGACTGTATATTACAAAAAGTGTTGGGCGGTACACATTTCTTTTTACATAAAAAAGAACCGCCTGGATGTGTGGACTTACATTGAAAATTTGAAAGGAGAACTTTTTAGATGCCTACAATTAACCAATTGGTCCGTAAAGGACGTCATTCTAGAACTTCAAAATCAAAGTCACCAGCTTTAAACTATGCTTACAATAGTTTCAAGAAGAAGCAAGTTACTGTTCCAGCCCCTCAAAAACGAGGTGTTGCAACCCGTGTTGGTACTATGACACCAAAGAAGCCTAACTCTGCTTTACGTAAATATGCCCGTGTTCGTTTGTCTAACTTAATCGAAGTTACTGCTTACATTCCAGGTATTGGTCATAACTTGCAAGAGCATAGTGTTGTTTTGATCCGTGGTGGTCGTGTTAAGGATTTACCTGGTGTTCGTTATCACGTTATTCGTGGTGCTCTTGATACCGCTGGTGTTCAAGACCGTCGTCAAGGTCGTTCAAAATACGGTACAAAGAAGCCTAAAGAATAATCTTACTAATGCAATCTAAATATTTAGTTTTATAGAATCATGAGGAGGATAACGAAATGCCTAGAAAAGGAAATGTTCAAAAGCGGGAAGTACTTCCTGATCCAATTTATAACTCAAAATTGGTAACCCGTTTAATTAACCGTTTGATGTTAGACGGTAAACGTGGAACTGCATCACAAATTTTGTATGGTGCATTTGATGTTATTAAGAAAGAAACAAACAAAGAACCAGTTGAAGTGTTCGAAGAAGCTATGAAGAACGTTATGCCGGTTCTTGAAGTTAAAGCTCGTCGTGTTGGTGGTTCTAACTACCAGGTTCCAATCGAAGTTCGACCAGATCGTCGTACAACATTGGGATTGCGTTGGATCGTTAACTATGCGCGTTCACGTGGTGAACATACGATGACTGAACGTCTTGCACGTGAAATCATGGATGCTGCCAATAACACAGGTGCATCTGTTAAGAAACGTGAAGATACACATAGAATGGCTGAAGCCAACCGTGCATTTGCACATTATCGTTGGTAATCTCAGAATTGTTCTAAACAGCTCAAACTAATAAGTGGCTGATTTGGCCACTTTTTGTACGAATCGGAAGGAGTTACACAATGGCTAACAAACGAGAGTTTCCGCTAGAAAAAACTCGTAATATTGGGATTATGGCCCATATCGATGCTGGTAAGACAACGACTACTGAACGTATCCTGTACTATACTGGTAAGATTCACAAAATTGGTGAAAC
This sequence comes from Lentilactobacillus sunkii DSM 19904, assembly GCF_001435575.1. Taxonomy (GTDB): domain Bacteria; phylum Bacillota; class Bacilli; order Lactobacillales; family Lactobacillaceae; genus Lentilactobacillus; species Lentilactobacillus sunkii. The sequence goes on along the minus strand of NZ_AZEA01000009.1, from coordinate 78,163 downwards.
CCATGATGGTGCTTCACAAATGGACTGGATGCCCCAAGAACAGGAACGTGGTATTACTATTACATCGGCTGCTACGACAGCTCAATGGAAAGACCACCGTATCAACATTATTGATACCCCAGGACACGTGGACTTTACTGTTGAAGTTGAACGTTCACTTCGTGTCTTGGATGGTGCGATTGCTGTCTTGGATGCCCAAGCTGGTGTTGAACCTCAAACTGAAACTGTTTGGCGTCAAGCATCCGACTATGACGTTCCACGTATCGTATTTGTCAACAAGATGGATAAAGTCGGTGCCGACTTTGACTTCTCTGTTGGTTCAATCGAAGACCGTTTGAACGCTAAGCCACTTCCAATCCAAATGCCAATCGGTGCCGAAGATAATTTCGAAGGTGTTATTGACCTTATCGAAATGAAGGCCGACATCTATGATGAAGATAAACTTGGTTCTAACTGGGATACAGTCGATGTTCCAGATAAATACAAAGATGAAGCTAAGAAGCGTCGTGATCAATTAGTTGAAACCTTGGCTGATGTTGATGACGACATTATGAACAAGTACCTTGAAGGTGAAGAAATTCCAATCCCTGAAATCAAGGCTGCTATTCGTAAAGCTACTTTGAACTTGGAACTCTTCCCAGTTTTAGCTGGATCAGCTTTCAAGAACAAGGGTGTTCAGATGTTAATGGATGCTGTTATTGACTACTTACCATCACCACTTGATGTTAAGCCATACAACGCCACTGACCCTGCAACTGGTGACAAGATTGAATTAAAAGCCAATGACGATGCCAGCTTTGCTGCTTTGGCATTTAAGGTTGCTACTGACCCATTCGTTGGACGTTTAACTTACATCCGTGTTTACTCAGGTACTCTTGAATCAGGTTCATATATTTTGAATGCAACTAAAGACAAGCGTGAACGTGTAGGACGTTTGCTTCAAATGCATTCAAATCACCGTCAAGAAATTCCAGAAGTATTCTCAGGTGATATTGCTGCCGCCATTGGTTTGAAGAACACCACTACTGGTGACTCATTAACTGATGTCGATCATCCACTTCATTTGGAATCAATGGAATTCCCTGACCCAGTTATCCAGGTTGCCGTTGAACCTAAGACGAAGGCTGACCAGGATAAGATGAACGTTGCTCTTCAAAAGCTTTCTGAAGAAGATCCAACATTCAAGGCTACAACAAATCCAGAAACCGGTGAAACACTTATTGCCGGAATGGGTGAGTTGCATTTGGATATCATCATTGACCGTATGAAGCGTGAATTCCACGTTGAAGCTACAGTTGGTGCCCCACAAGTTTCATACCGTGAAGCATTCACTAAACCAACCAAGGCTCAAGGTAAATTCATCCGTCAGTCAGGTGGTAAAGGTCAATACGGTGATGTTTGGATTGAATTTACTCCAAACGAAGAAGGAAAAGGTTTCGAATTCGAAGATGCTATTGTTGGTGGTGTTGTTCCTCGTGAATACATTCCAGCCGTAGAACAAGGCTTGAAGGAATCATTAGCTAACGGTGTTCTTGCCGGTTACCCATTGATTGACTTGAAAGCCAAGCTATACGATGGTAGTTATCATGAAGTCGATTCTAGTGAAGCTGCATTTAAGGTAGCTGCATCAATCGCCCTTCGGAATGCTGCTAAGACTGCTGCTCCTGTTATCTTGGAACCAATCATGAAGGTTGATATTAACGTCCCTGAAGAGTACATGGGTGATGTTATGGGCCAAGTTACTGCAAGACGTGGACGTGTTGATGGAATGGAAAGCCGAAGCGGTGCTGAAGTTATTCATTCATTCGTTCCACTTGCCGAAATGTTTGGTTATGCAACTACGCTTCGTTCTGCATCACAAGGTCGTGGTACTTTCACCATGACATTTGATCACTACGAGCCAGTTCCAAAGAGCATTCAAGCTGAAATTATTAAGAAAAACGGTGGGAACCAACCTGCTGAAGATTAATTTCAAAATACAAGATCGGAATTTAATTCCGGTCTTTTTTTATTGTTAAAACTCTGTATTGTTTTAACTTCACCGGTTATAATGTGTTAGTTGAAGTTATTTACGATCAATTGGATATCAAAAAATGTTCAAACAAGTTTTATTAAGTAACAGTAATATTACAAATCGAATTAATTGCTGTTAGCACTTGTTTTATGCGGCTTTTTTTAGTACACTATTTGAGTACTTGTTTTTAGGGATAAGTTTGCCCTAAAGCAATATGTATTAGCTTTGATGTGAAAGGTTGCGACACACCCGGATGCTTTGCCATGGGTTTGGCGGTAATTTTCACGGAGTTAGTCCTATTTTCAAAATAGACGAAGGAGGGAACACAATGGCAAAACAAAAAATTCGTATTCGGTTGAAGGCATACGAGCATCGTATCCTTGACCAATCTGCAGACAAGATTGTTGCAACTGCGCAAAGAACTGGAGCTACTATCTCAGGTCCAATTCCATTGCCTACTGATCGTACAATCTACACTGTTTTAGCATCACCACATAAGTTTAAAGATTCTCGTGAGCAATTCGAAATTTTGACTCACAAGCGATTAATCGATATTTTAAATCCAACGCCAAAGACAGTTGACTCATTAATGAAGCTCGACTTGCCTAGCGGTGTGGACATTGAAATTAAACTATAATAAATACAATATATCGGAGGTGTACTCATGACCAGAAAAGGAATCTTAGGAAAGAAAGTTGGAATGACGCAAGTCTTCACTGAAAACGGCGAATTAGTACCAGTTACTGTCGTTGAAGTGACACCTAATGTCATTATGCAAATCAAGACCGTTGAAAATGATGGTTACGATTCAGTTCAATTAGGTTATGCAGACAAACGTACTGTGCTTACTAATAAGCCAGAACAAGGTCATGCAAAGAAAGCAAATACTACTCCTAAGCGCTTCATTAAAGAAATCAAAGATGTTGAGCTGGGAGATTATAAAGTATCTGATGAAGTTAAGGCAGATATCTTTAAACCAGGAGACATCGTTGATGTAACTGGAACCACAAAAGGTCATGGATACCAAGGTAACATTCATAAAGACGGCCAATCACGTGGACCAGAAACTCATGGTTCTCGTTATCACCGTCGTCCAGGTTCACTTGGTGTCATCATTAACCGAGTTGTTCCCGGCATGAAACTCCCTGGACGAATGGGTAACAAGACTGTTACCATTCAAAACTTAGAGATCGTTAATGCTGATACTGACAATAACGTTCTTTTGATTAAGGGTAATGTACCTGGTGCAAATAAATCATATATCACAATTAGAAGTGCCGTTCACGGCTCAAACAAGTAGAAGGGAGGCAACCATAGATGACTGACGTAGCATTATATAAACAAGACGGAAGTAAGAATGGTACCGTTGCATTAAACGATGGTATCTTCGGTATTGAACCAAACAATAACGTTGTGTTCGATGCAATTGTTATGCAACGTGCTTCTTTACGTCAAGGAACACATTCTGTTAAAAACCGTTCAGCAGTTCGCGGCGGTGGAAAGAAGCCTTGGCGTCAAAAAGGTACTGGTAGAGCTCGACAAGGTTCTATCCGTTCACCACAATGGCGTGGCGGTGGAATTGTCTTCGGACCTACTCCACGTTCATATTCATACCGTTTGCCTAAGAAGGTTTCACGTTTGGCATTGAAGTCAGTGTTATCAGAAAAAGTTTCAGACGACAAATTGGTTGTTGTTGATACTTTGAAGTTCGATACACCTAAGACTAAAGAATTTGCTGAATTATTAGACAAATTAGATGTTTCAACTAAGACATTAGTAGTTTTGGAAGACGACAACGAAAAAGCAGTTTTATCTGCTCGTAATTTGGAAAACGTTAAAGTTGTTTCCGCACAAGGAATTAACACTTTAGACGTTGCCGATCACGATAAAGTTGTCATTACGAAAGCTGCTCTTTCTCAAGTAGAGGAGGTGCTCGCATAATGGAATCACGCGATATTATTTTACGCCCAGTTATTACTGAAGAAACAACTAGTAAGATGGACGACAAGACATACACATTCGATGTTGATTTACGAGCAACTAAGACCCAAGTTAAAAAGGCTATCGAAGACATCTTTGATGTTAAGGTTGTCAGAGTAAACATTATGAATGTTAGAGGCAAGTTAAAGCGCCAAGGCCGTTACACTGGTTATACCAAGAAACGTCGTAAGGCAATTGTTACCTTGACTCAAGATTCAAAAGAAATTGAGTTATTCAACGAAGAATAATTAAAGAAATCTCTAAAATAGGAGGAAAACGTTTTGGCCATTAAAACATATAAGCCAACCAGTAATGGTAGACGTAATATGACAAGCTTAGACTACAGTGCAATTACTAAACGTAAGCCTGAAAAGTCTTTACTTGAATCAAAAAGCAAAACAGCCGGTCGTAATAACTACGGTCATATGACTGTTCGTCACCGTGGTGGTGGTAACAAGAATCAATATCGTATTATTGATTTCAAACGAACTAAAGATGACGTCATGGCAACTGTTAAAGCAATCGAATATGATCCTAACCGGACTGCAAACATTGCCTTGATCGTTTATACTGACGGAATCAAATCATACATCATTGCACCTAAGGGATTAAAAGTGGGCGACAAAGTCGAATCTGGTGTTGAAGCTGATATCAAGCCAGGTAATACATTGCCATTATCAAACATTCCTGTTGGTACAATTATTCACAACATCGAGCTCAAGCCTGGTAAGGGTGGTCAGTTGGTTCGCTCAGCTGGTGCTTCTGCACAGTTGCTTGGTCGTGATGGCAAGTATTCACTTGTTAGACTTGCATCTGGTGAAGTTCGTTTAATTCTTAGTACTAACCGTGCAACAGTTGGTTCAGTAAGTAATGAAGAACATGAACTTATCAATGTTGGTAAAGCTGGTCGGACACGTTATAAGGGCCAACGTCCTCATGTACGTGGATCTGTAATGAACCCTAACGATCACCCTCATGGTGGTGGTGAAGGTAAAGCACCAGTTGGTCTTCCATCACCATTATCACCATGGGGTAAGAAGACAGTTGGTAAGAAGACTCGTTCTAAGAAGTCACGTTCGAACAAGTTTATTGTTCGTCGTCGTAAAGGTTCAAAGATGTAAAAGAACGCATTTATTAATAATTTTAATATCTGTGCAGAGGAGGTTGCATAATGAGTCGTAGTTTGAAAAAAGGACCATTCGCCGATGAGTACTTGCTCAAAAAGGTAGATGCTCAAAAAGGCCAAGACAAAAAAGCTGTTATTAAGACTTGGTCACGCCGATCAACGATTTTCCCAAGCTTCATTGGATATACATTTGCTGTTTATGATGGACGGAAACACGTCCCAGTATATGTCCAAGAAGACATGGTTGGTCATAAGCTCGGAGAATTCGTACCTACTCGTACATTCCATGGTCATGGAACTGACGATAAGAAGACTGTTTAATAACAAGGAGGATAACTAATGGCTGAACAAGTTACATCAGCAAAAGCAACTGCCAAAACTGTTCGCATTGCCGCACGTAAGGTCCGTCTTGTAGTTGATCTTATCAAAGGTAAGAGTGTTGCTGAAGCAGCCGCAATCTTGGATTTTACACCCCGCGGTGCTTCTCCGGTAGTTTCAAAAGTTCTTAAATCTGCAGTTGCTAATGCAGAAAATAATTTTGATTTAGATAGTGAAAATTTATTTGTAAGTGAAGCATTTGTAAACGAAGGCCCAACTCTTAAGAGATTCCGCCCTCGTGCAAAAGGTTCTGCTTCACCAATCAACAAGCGTACAAGTCACATTACAATTGTTGTATCTGAAAAAGAGGAGGGATAACGCGTGGGTAATAAGATAAATCCTAATGGTTTACGAGTTGGAATCATCCGCGACTGGGAAGCTAAGTGGTATGCAGGTAAAGATTACGCAGCTTACTTAAAGGAAGATTTACAAATCCGTAAATTTATAGAGAAGCGTCTTGCTAATGCGTCTGTTTCTACTGTTGAAATTGAACGTGCAGCAAACCGCGTTAATGTTTCAATTCACACTGCTAAGCCAGGAATGGTAATTGGTAAGGGTGGATCTGAGGTTGAAAATCTTCGTAAAGAACTTAACGGCCTCACAGGTAAGAGAGTTCACATCAACATCATCGAAATCAAGAAACCAGATTTGGATGCCAAATTGGTTGGTGAAAACATCGCTCGTCAATTGGAAGGCCGTGTTGCTTTCCGTCGTGCAATGCGTCAATCAATGCAACGAACAATGCGTTCGGGTGCTAAAGGTATCAAGACCCAGGTTGCTGGTCGTCTTAACGGTGCTGATATGGCTCGTGTTGAATCATACTCAGATGGAACTGTTCCTTTGCATACTTTAAGAGCAGATATTGACTACTCATGGGTTGAAGCTTTTACTACCTATGGATCAATTGGTGTAAAAACTTGGATCTATCGTGGTGAAGTTCTCCCTGAAAAGCCAAAGGACAGCAAAGCTGCTAAAGGAGGGAAATAAACATGTTAGTACCTAAACGTGTAAAGCATCGTCGTGAACATCGTGGCAAGCTCCGTGGAACTGCCAAGGGTGGAAAGACGGTTACTTTCGGTGATTACGGTTTACAAGCACTTGATTCACATTGGATCACAAACCGTCAAATCGAAGCATGCCGTGTGGCGATGACTCGTCATATGAAGCGTGGAGGAAAAGTTTGGATTAAGATTTTCCCTCATAAATCATATACTGAAAAAGGTGTCGGAGTTCGAATGGGTAATGGTAAAGGTACACCAGCTGGCTGGGTTTCACCAGTTAAGCGTGGCAAAGTATTGTTCGAAATTGGTGGAGTTGACAAAGCAACTGCCCATGAAGCATTACGCCTTGCATCAAACAAACTTCCTGTTCGTACTAAGATCATAGAACGTGAGGAAGTAGGTGGCGAATCAAATGAAGGCTAAAGATATCAGTAAGTTAACCACTGCTCAAATGATTGATAAAGAAAAAGATTACAAAGATGAATTGTTCAATCTTCGTTTCCAATTAGCCACTGGCCAGTTGGAGAACACTGCACGCTTGAAGCAAGTTCGAAAGAACATTGCGCGCATTAAGACTGCACTTCGTCAACAAGAACTTAACAAATAGAATACGATAAGGGAGGTATAATTAATGGCTGAAGAACGTAACCAGCGTAAGGTTTATCAAGGACGCGTTGTTTCTGACAAGAGTGATAAGACAATTACTGTTGAAGTTTCAACTTACAAGAAACATGCAACATATGGTAAGCGTGTTAGATACTCGAAGAAATTTACTGCTCATGATGAAAATAACGAAGCTAAAACCGGTGATCTTGTTCAAATCATGGAAACTCGACCATTGTCAAAGACAAAGCGTTTCCGTTTAATCAAGATTGTTGAAAAAGCAGTTATTATTTAACTTTACTTAATTATCATTATTATCGTATTCGATCCAATGATGAAGGGAGGATATACCTGTGATTCAACAAGAAAGTCGATTAAAAGTTGCCGACAACTCAGGTGCAAGAGAATTGTTAACTATTAAGGTTTTAGGTGGCTCAACCAGAAGGTATGCCGGAATCGGTGATACTATTGTTGCTACGGTTAAACAAGCAACACCAGGTGGCGTTGTCAAAAAGGGTGACGTTGTTAAAGCTGTTGTAGTCCGTACCAAGGCTGTTACTCGTCGTAACGATGGTTCATACATTCGTTTTGATGAAAATGCTGCAGTTCTTATCCGTGATGACAAGAGTCCACAAGGCACTCGTATCTTTGGCCCAGTTGCCCGCGAATTACGTGATAGCAACTTCATGAAGATTGTTTCATTAGCCCCAGAAGTATTGTAATCACAACCAGGATATAAGGAGGTGCCGTAGATGTTCATTAAGACTGGTGACAAAGTCCGTGTTATTAGTGGTAAGGACAAAGGTAAGGAAGGGACAGTTACTAAAACTATCGCTTCAAAGGATCGTGTGATTGTTGAAGGTATCAACAAAGTAAAGAAGCATACAAAAGCTTCTTCTACCAACCCACAAGGTGGAATTGTTGATGCAGAAGCACCAATCCATGTATCAAATGTTATGCTAATTGATCCATCAACCAACGAACCAACTCGTATTGGTATTAAAGTTGAAGATGGTAAAAAAGTTCGTTACTCAAAGAAATCGCAAAAAGCGATCGATTAATCACTAACGAAAGGAGGATACCTTTTAAATGTCAAGTCGTTTACGAGAAAAATTCAATAGCGAAATTACTCCACATATGATGGATAAGTTCAGCTACAAATCAGTTATGCAAGCTCCTAAGATCGATAAAATCGTTCTCAACATGGGAGTTGGTGACGCCGTTACAAACGCAAAGAACCTCGATGAAGCAGTTTCTGAATTAGCTTTGATTTCAGGCCAAAAGCCATTGGTTACTAAAGCCAAGAAATCAATTGCTGGATTTAGATTGCGTGAGGGTATGTCAATTGGTGCCAAGGTTACACTTCGTGGTGAAAGAATGTATGATTTCTTAGATAAGTTAATCAATGTTTCATTACCACGTGTTCGTGATTTCCATGGTGTAAGTACTAGAGCCTTTGATGGTCGTGGTAACTACACTTTGGGTGTCCGTGAACAATTGATTTTCCCTGAAATTAATTATGATAACGTTAACCGTGTTAGAGGTTTGGATATCGTAATTGTAACTACAGCAAATACCGATGAAGAGTCACATGAATTGTTGGCCCAGTTCGGTATGCCATTTGCTAGATAAAGAGGAGGTTTCACATTGGCTAAAAAATCATTAATTGTAAAAAGTGAACGCCCTGCTAAGTTCTCAACACAGAATTACACTCGTTGCGAACGTTGCGGACGACCTCGTTCTGTATACAAGAAATTCCATTTATGCCGTTTATGCATCCGTGAACTTGCCCACAAAGGTCAAATTCCTGGCATGAAGAAAGCTAGTTGGTAATATATTAAAAAGGAGGTTGTGCGCTGATGTCTATGACTGATCCAATTGCAGACTTTTTAACTCGCATTCGTAATGCAAACATGGTTTACCATGAAACAGTTGAAGTTCCTGCATCAAAAATCAAACGCGACATTGCTGAAATTCTCAAACGTGAGGGTTTTGTTCGCGATGTTGAATATATCGAAGATGACAAGCAAGGCGTTATCCGTGTCTTCTTGAAGTATGGCAAGGATAAGCAACGCGTCATTACTGGTCTTAAGAGAATTTCTAAGCCAGGTTTGCGTTCATATGTAAAAGCAGATGCAGTTCCCAAGGTTTTAAATGGTCTTGGAATTGCAATCATTTCCACATCAAATGGTGTGATTACAGATAAGCAAGCACGCGCCCAAAAAATCGGCGGCGAAGTGTTAGCTTACGTATGGTAAAATTCATTAAATTGGAGGTGTAATTGATGAGTCGAATTGGTTATAAAACCATCGAACTACCAAAAGGTGTCGAGGTAAAAGCAGATGGTAACACAGTAACTGTTAAGGGTGCCAAAGGATCTTTGACCCGTGAAATTTCATCACAAATTAAGATGACAATCAAGGGTAATGAAGTAAACTTTGAGCCCATTGGCGATTACAACGATAAAGTTCGTGCATTGCATGGTACAACTCGTGCCAACGTCAGCAACATGGTTGACGGTGTGACTAACGGTTTCAAGAAGACACTTAAGCTTGTTGGTGTTGGTTATCGTGCACAACTTAAAGGTAAGAACCTGACGTTAAACGTTGGATATTCAAACCCTGTTGAAATGACTGTACCAGAGAATCTTACTGTTGAAGTTCCTGATAACACTACTATTCATATTAGCGGTATCAGCAAACAAGCAGTTGGAGACTTTGCTGCATCAGTTCGTTCAGTACGTTCACCAGAACCATATAAAGGTAAAGGTATTCGTTATGAGAATGAACATATTATTCGTAAGGAAGGTAAGACTGGTAAGTAATAACCTATCAGCCTAATAAAATTTTGAGGTGACTATTTTGATTTCTAAACCAGATAAAAATAAGAATCGGAAACGCCGTCATAATCGTGTCCGTAATAAAATTTCTGGTACTGCCGAGCGCCCACGCTTGAATGTATATCGTTCTAATAAAAACATCTACGCTCAAATTATTGATGACGTAGAGGGTGTAACGCTTGTTAGTGCCTCAACACTTGATTCTGCAATCAGTAGTGGTGACAAGACTGAACAAGCAGCTGGTGTTGGTAAATTAGTAGCTCAACGTGCTAGTGAAAAGAACATCAAAGATGTTGTTTTTGATCGTGGTGGATATCTCTATCATGGTCGTGTTCAAGCTCTTGCAGATGCTGCTCGTGAGAATGGACTAGAATTCTAATAAAGGAGGAATAACCGCACATGAAGAAATTTATTGATCCAGATAAGTTAGAGCTTGAAGACAACGTTGTATCAATCAACCGGATCACTAAAGTTGTAAAAGGTGGACGTCGTCTTCGTTTTGCTGCTTTGGTAGTTGTTGGAGACAAGCACGGACATGTAGGTTTTGGAACTGGTAAAGCTCAAGAAGTTCCAGAAGCTATCCGTAAAGCAGTTGAAGCAGCTCGTAAAAACTTAATTGAGGTTCCGATTGTTGGTACAACGATTCCTCATGAAGTTCTTGGAACATTTGGTGGTGGCCGAATTTTATTGAAGCCTGCTGAAGAAGGTTCTGGAGTAGCAGCCGGTGGTGCCGTTCGTTCCGTTATGGAATTAGCTGGTATCGATGATGTTACTAGTAAACGACTGGGTTCCAATACTCCTATCAACGTCATCCGAGCAACTTTCAAGGGCTTGGTTGAGTTGAAGAGTGCTGAAGAAATTTCAGCTTTACGTGGGGTTTCAACCCAACATTTAGCTGAATAAGGAGGGTGTTTTAGATGGCTCAATTAAAAATTACTTTAAAACGTAGCGTAACTCACCGCCTTCCAAAGCAACGTAAAATTGTGAAGGCACTTGGATTGGGTCGAGTTAATAGTACCGTTGTTAAACCAGACAACGAATCTATTCGCGGAGCTTTATTCCAAATTGCTCACTTAATCGAAGTTGAACAAGTTAAAGACTAATAATTAGTAAGGAGGTGCCAATTTCATGAAATTAAATGAATTGAAGGCTGCTGAAGGTTCTCGTTCATTACGTACTCGTAAAGGTCGCGGTCGTTCTGCCGGAAAAGGTAAAACAGCTGGTCGTGGTCAAAAAGGTCAAAAGGCTCGTAGCAAGACCCGTGTAGGTTTCGAAGGTGGCCAAATGCCATTGTATCGTCGAATTCCTAAACGCGGTTTCAACAATATCAACCGTAAAGAATATGCAGTTGTAAATGTTGTTAAACTTGAAACTTTTGACAACGGTACGGAAGTGACTCCAGAATTACTTCAACAATCAGGAATTGTTAAAAATGCCAAATCCGGCATCAAAATTCTTGGTGAAGGTAAACTCACTAAAAAGTTGACCGTTAAAGCTAACAAGTTTTCAAAAGCTGCACAATCCGTAATTGAAAATGCGGGCGGTAAAATCGAGGTGGTTTAATGCTTTCGACTTTAGCAAAGGCATTTAAAGTTAAAGATATTCGTAACAAAATGCTCTTTACTTTGTTTGTGTTAGTTATATTCCGATTGGGAGCATACATAACTGTTCCCGGGATCAATGCCAAAGCATTAACCTCTGTTGCATCTTCAGGATTGGTTAGTATTTTAAACACCTTTAGCGGTGGTGGACTTACCAACTATTCGATCTTTGCAATGGGTGTTTCTCCATACATTACTGCACAAATTATTATCCAATTACTTCAGATGGATATTGTTCCCAAGTACGTCGAATGGGGTAAACAAGGAGAGGTTGGACGTCGTAAGCTCAATCAGCATACAAGATACTTGACGGTTGTGCTGGCTTTCTTCCAATCCGTTGGAATTACAGCTGGATTTAACCAATTGAGCAGTCTGAATCTTGTTCAAAATCCAAGTATTAAAACTTTTGTTATTATCGGTTTAATTCTGACCGGTGGGACAATGTTGACTACTTGGATGGGTGATATGATTACTGAACGTGGGCTAGGAAATGGAATCTCAATGATCATCTTTGCGGGTATCATTGCTAGAATCCCAGTTGGCCTTCAATCTTTGTGGACTCAATACTTCGTTGGTGTTACTGGTGCCGACTTGTGGCAACCAATTCTATTTGCGATTGCGTTGTTGATTATCGTCCTTGTAATTGTTACTTTCGTTACCTGGGTCCAACAGGCTGAACGAAGAGTTCCAATTCAATACACAAGAAGAGTTTCTGGCTCACCTGACAGTAGTTATCTGCCCCTAAAGGTTAACGTTGCCGGTGTTATTCCAGTTATCTTCGCAAGTTCATTCATTGCGACTCCTCAAACAATATTGATGGCTTTTACTAACAATTATTCGACTGCAACTTGGTTCCAAGTTTTGAATAATCTATTCAATATGCAGACGCCAACTGGAGCAGCTTTTTACACAATTTTGATTATCATGTTTACCTTCTTTTATGCTTTTGTTCAGGTTAATCCGGAGAAGCTTTCCGAAAACCTGCAAAAGCAAGGTAGTTACATTCCTGGCGTTTGGCCAGGACACGAGACACAGTCTTATGTTTCAGATCTTTTGATGAAGTTAAGTACCGTTGGTGCTTTGTTCTTAGGGGTTGTTGCATTAATTCCTTTAATTGCACAAAACTTATGGAATCTTGATGAATCAATTGGTTTGGGTGGAACTAGTTTACTGATCGTTGTTGGTGTTGCAATTGAAACAATTCGTCAGATTCGTGGATTGATGATGAAACGTGAATACGTTGGCTTCATTCATGACACGCGTCCAACCGATGAATAGTTTCAATTAATTCCAATATTGATGAGGAGGAAAATAGAAATGTCATTAAATCTAATTTTGATGGGATTACCTGGTGCAGGAAAAGGTACGCAAGCACAATTTATTGTGGATAAATACCATGTGCCTCACATTTCGACTGGTGACATGTTCAGAGACGCGATTTCAAATAGCACACCACTTGGTGTAAAAGCTAAAGAATTCACGGATAAGGGCAATCTTGTTCCTGACGAAGTAACTAATGGAATTGTGAAAGAAAGATTAGCTCAAGATGATACAAAGCCTGGTTTTTTGTTGGATGGATATCCAAGAACGTTGGAACAGGCCGATGCTTTATCACAGATGACTAAAGATTTGAATAAACCTCTTACTGCAGTCATCAACATTGATGTTGATCCTAAGCTGCTAACGGAGCGATTATCCGGTCGGTTCATTTGTAAGAATTGTGGTGCTACTTATCATAAGCTTTATCACATGCCTAAAGTTCCTGGAACTTGTGACGTTTGTGGTGGACATGAGTTTTATCAACGTGAGGATGACAAACCCGAAGCTGTTAAAAATCGTCTTAAGGTTAATGTTAAGATGAACACACCATTGATTGCTTACTATAAGGACCGTGATCTTTTGTTCAACGTTGATGGAAGCAAAGACATTGACGAAGTTTGGAAAAAAGTCGATCAAATCTTAAGTACACTCTAAGCCTGAATAATTAAGTGTTGAGTCGGTTAGATTGATGAAATATAATGAATGTGTTAAACTATCAAAGGTTTGTCAAGATTAATTTAATGAATTCAATCTAATTTAACATTGGAGGTGTAACTGAGTGGCTAAAGATAATGTTATTGAAGTTGAAGGAAAAGTTGTAGAAACATTGCCCAATGCAATGTTTCGTGTTGAATTGGAAAATGGACATGAGATACTAGCCCATGTTTCCGGAAAAATTCGTATGCATTACATTCGAATTCTCCCTGGAGATAAGGTGACTGTTGAAATGTCTCCTTACGATCTAAGTAAGGGACGTATTACTTATCGATTTAAGTAGTCCTTTTTCGTCATTTCTTTTCGAGGAGGGTTAAAAATGAAAGTACGACCATCAGTACGAAAAATGTGTGAACATTGCAAGATTATCAAACGAAAAGGCCGAGTAATGGTTATTTGCTCAGCAAACCCAAAGCACAAACAGCGCCAAGGTAAATAAACATAAACAGGAGGTGTATGCTCAATGGCTCGTATTGCCGGAATTGATTTACCCCGTGACAAGCGAATTGTTATCGGTTTAACTTACATTTTTGGTATTGGTAACACAACTGCTCAAAAAGTTTTAGCGCAAGCTGGAGTTTCTGAGGATGTTCGTGTACGTGATTTAACACCAGACCAAGAAGATAAGATCCGTGAAGTTGTCGGCGATCTTAAAATCGAAGGTGACTTACGTCGTGAAGTAAGCATGAACATTAAACGACTTCAAGAAATTGGATCATATCGTGGAATGCGTCATCGTCGTGGACTGCCAGTTCGTGGTCAACATACCAAGAACAATGCCCGCACTCGTAAAGGTAGCAAAGTTGCTGCTGGTAGAAGAAAATAATTAAAGAAGGAGGTCATCAGTTTTTATGGTAAACAAAAAGACAAGTCGTAAGCGCCGTGCTAAAAAGAATATTGCTGCTGGTGTTGCACATATCCATTCAACATTCAACAATACTTTAGTTATGATTACCGACACCACTGGGAATGCGGTTTCTTGGTCATCTGCTGGTGCATTAGGCTTCCGTGGAAGTCGTAAATCAACTCCATTTGCTGCTCAAATGGCTGCTGAAGCTGCTGCTAAGGCATCAATGGAACATGGTATGAAATCCGTTGAAGTTGCCGTTAAAGGACCCGGTTCAGGTCGTGAAGCTGCTATTCGTGCACTTCAAGCAACTGGATTGGAAGTTACTGCTATTCGTGATGTTACTCCGGTACCTCACAATGGTTCTCGTCCTCCAAAGCGTCGTCGAGTTTAATTAAGACATTCAATATAGTGTATTTTAATTTGTTTAAGCATATTGATATTTTGCATGAAGACTCACGCGTTTTGAAAGGGGTTAATGATAAGAATGATTGAATTTGAAAAGCCTAACATTCATAAAATTGAAGAAACTGATAATTTTGGTGAAGTTGTTGTTGAACCACTTGAACGTGGATACGGAACAACCCTTGGGAATTCATTAAGACGTACATTGTTATCATCTCTTCCTGGTGCTGCTGTTACAAGTATCCAGATTGATGATGTTTTGCACGAATTTTCAACGATCAAAGGGGTTGTTGAAGATGTTACCCAAATTATTTTGAATGTTAAGAAAATTTCTTTGAAATTAGATGGGCCAGAAGATGAAGAAGAAAATTTGGAAATCGATGTAATTGGTCCTGCTGACGTTACTGCCGGTGATATTCAAGCCGATAGTGATGTAACTGTTCTGAACCCTGATTTGCACATTGCGACCGTTGCTGAAGGTGCCACATTCCATATGCGGTTAACTGCAAACAAAGGTCGTGGGTACGTTTCAGCTGTTGAAAACAAAAAACGCAGTTCTGAGATGCCTATTGGTGTGCTACCTGTCGATTCTATTTATACCCCAATCGAACGTGTCAACTATCAGGTTGAAAGTACACGGGTTGGTCAACGTGATGATTTCGATAAGCTTACTTTGGATATTTGGACTGATGGTTCAATTACCCCAAGTGAAGCCGTTAGTTTGGCGGCCAAGATTTTAACTGAGCATTTAGAGATGTTTGTTGATCTGACTGATGAAGCTAAGAATACCGAAATCATGGTTGAAAAAGAAGAAACCCACAAAGAAAAAATGTTGGAAATGACAATTGAAGAATTGGATCTTTCAGTTCGTTCATACAATTGTCTTAAACGTGCCGGCATTAATACTGTTCAGGAACTTACAGAAAAGACTGAAGCTGATATGATGAAGGTTCGGAATCTTGGACGTAAGTCTCTTGAAGAAGTTAAAGAAAAGCTTGCAGCATTAGGCCTTTCACTTCGTAAAGAAGACTAATTAAAATAAAGAAGGAGGACATCCAATTATGGGTTATCGGAAATTACAACGTACTAGTGCACATCGTCGCTCATTGCTTCGTAACTTGACTACTGAATTGATCATTCACGGCCAAATTATCACTACTGAAGCTAAAGCGAAAGAAGTTCGTTCAACTGCCGACAAGATGATTTCACTCGGTAAGCGCGGCGATTTACACGCCCGTCGTCAAGCTGCATCATTTATTCGTGATGTTGTTGCTGATGTCAAAGAAGACGGTGACGACATTAACGTTACTACTGCTTTGCAAAAGGTATTTGGCGATTTAGCTACAAAGTATGCTGATCGTAATGGTGGATATACACGAATTTTGAAGACTATGCCTCGTCGTGGCGACGGTGCTCCAATGGTCATTTTAGAGTTAGTTGACTAACTAGTATTAAACCAAATCACATATTTATCACGAGAATCACTCAGGTTTTTGGTATAGAACGTTATGATGGTGGAACATGGTTCCTAGTCTAGTTTGAATGTGAGACTTATCTCATGCACTGATTACCTGTTAGTGATTTTTTTGTACATACAAATACACTTCACAGCGCGAGGAAACTCATGAAAGACATAATCCAAATTAAAAACATTACATTTAATTACCCTGATCAGCCCTTGCTGTTTGATCAACTTTCAATAGATGTCCACGAAGGCGAGTGGACGGCGTTAATTGGACAAAACGGTAGCGGGAAAAGTACTTTAGCTCGATTGATTGATGGACTGATTGTTTTAAAGTCTGGCCAAATAGTGGTTGATGGTTTAATCGTCAATGATGACAATATATTTGATATTCGCAATAAAATTGGGATTGTATTTCAGAATCCCGAAGACCAATTTGTTGGGGCAACAGTCGAAGATGATGTTGCTTTTGGACTGGAAAACCGACAAATGCCTCGCGAAGAGATGCATAAAGTGGTCGAGAGCAGTCTAAAGGAGGTTGGCATGTGGGAATTTAGAGACCGAATCCCTGCCAATCTTTCCGGTGGACAGAAACAACGTGTTGCAATTGCTGGAATCGTTGCGCTTAGTCCGAAAATTATTATTTTAGATGAGGCCACCAGTATGCTCGATCCTCGTGGGCGGCAAGAAATTCTTGATTTAGTTACAAAGATTAAACAAGAGAACAATCTGACTGTGATTTCAATCACCCATGATATTGATGAGGCGGCAACAGCTGATAGAGTCATTGTTGTAAACAAAGGGACAATTGTTGAAGAAGATAAACCGGATAACATTTTTGGTGATATTAGGAAATTAGAATCGATTGGATTATCAGCCCCATTTACTTCTCAACTAATTATGGCACTTGAGAAACGTGGCATTGATTCTTCCAGTCAGTATCTGAATGACAAGAGGTTAATCGCATGGATCAAACAATTAGTTTCAAACAAGTAACCCATACTTATCAAGCCAATACGCCATTTTCTCAAGATGCTTTGGACCTGGTTTCATTAACAATTCCAGCCCATTCCTTTACAGCAATAATTGGGCACACTGGAAGCGGTAAATCTACCTTGGTTCAACACATTAATGCGTTACTTAAGCCCACATCCGGCGAAATTGATGTTTATGGCCGAACCATCATACCCACCACAACCAACAAGAATTTGAAAGAACTACGCAAACATGTTGGAATGGTCTTTCAATTTCCAGAAAAGCAATTATTTGAAGAATCGGTGATCAAAGATATTATGTTTGGCCCAAAAAACTATGGCGCAAGTGAAGCAGATGCCGAAAAGGATGCAGAGGATGCGATGCAGCTAGTCGGACTGGATGAATCTCTTCGCGATAAATCACCATTTGATCTTTCAGGAGGGCAGATGAGACGAGTTGCCATCGCCGGTGTCTTGGCTATGAAGCCTGAGATTTTAATTCTTGACGAACCAACTGCCGGCCTTGACCCTCGAGGGCATAAAGAAATTATGGATCTTGCCCAAGAATTGCACGATCACCGTGGACTGACAATTATTTTAGTTACTCACCAAATGGACGATGTTGTCGATTATGCTTCTGATGTGATCGTAATGGATCGGGGCAAGATAGTTAAACATGGCAAGCCTTCTGACATTTTTTCTGATCCGAAATGGGTATACCAAATGCACCTTGATTTGCCAAGCAGCGCAGAATTTGCAACTCGACTGGTTAAGGCAGGTATTCATTTAAAGCAGACACCATTGACAATTGAGAAACTTGCTGACGAAATTGCTGAATTAATCAAATGGGAGGCGCACACATGAGCAACTTTCTTTTTGGGCGTTACCTCCCTGGAAACTCATGGGTCCACCGGATGAGCCCCCAGTCCAAACTGATGTTATGTTTTTTCTTTGTCATCGTGATTTTTTTTGCGAACAACGTTTGGACTTATGCGACTTTGAGTCTTCTTCTGATTGTGGTGGTTTTAATGTCCGGTGTTTCGATCGGCTACTTTTTGAAAGGGATCAGACCATTAATTTGGTTGATTATATTTACTGTTTTACTTCAGATATTGTTTAGTAGTGGCGGACATGTTTATTGGCACTTTGGACCATTTTCAGTGAGTGACTTAAGTTTAATCAATGGTGGATTCATCTTTGTGCGTTTTTTGTTGATTATTATGATTTCAACGGTCCTGACACTCACCACAACACCATTGGCAATTGCAGATGGCGTGCAAACTGTCTTAAAGCCTTTAAAGAAATTTCATTTTCCTGTTGATACGTTAGCATTGATGCTTTCAATTGCATTACGATTTGTGCCGACATTGATGGATGAGATGGAAACGATCCTTAATGCGCAGCGATCACGGGGGGTGGACTTTGGTTCGGGAAGCTTACGGCATCGGATTCAAGCTGCTGTGCCACTCCTGGTCCCATTATTTACTGGAGCAATCAATCATGCTGAAAATTTATCGACGGCGATGGAAGCACGTGGTTTTACTGATAGTGAGCACCGAAGCAAGTACCGGGTTTATAAGTGGCAGACAAAAGATACGATTAGCTGGGGTGTCTTTTTACTGGTTGGTATCTTGGTTTTATTTTTAAGAAATAATTGAGGTGTTTAAAATTCGATATAAAGTGACGTTGGCTTATGATGGGACGCTGTTTAGCGGCTTTGAACGTCAACCCAAAAGAAGGACAATCGAGGGCGTCCTGACTCAAAAAGTTAATATTATGGCGAAGAACCCGGATCCCGCGATTGTTGTATACGGATCCGGAAGGACGGATGCAGGTGTTCACGCTCTGGGACAAGTTGTTCATTTTGAATTTCCATTTGATTTGCCGACTGAAGCAATTTATCGGGGCCTTAATAGCTTGCTGCCACTTGATATGGAAATCAAAAAAGCCGAAAAAGTATCTGATACATTTCATGCGCGGTATGATGTTTCGGGAAAACGGTATGTTTACAGGTTGGACTTGGGTGAATTTAAAGATCCCTTTAAGCGAAATTATACCGGCAATTGGCGGTTTCCGATCGACATCGAACGCGTTCAAACAGCTATGAACGATTTTATTGGTGAACATGATTTTAGTAGTTTTGTGGCTTCCGGGTCCACTGCCCGTTCTAACGTTCGAACGATTTACGAAGCCAAGGCCCACTTGGACAAAGCAGCCAATGAAATTGTTCTGGAGTTTTATGGCAATGGTTTCCTCTACAACATGGTTCGAATTATGGTAGGGGTAGTTGTCGAGATTGGCTCGCAAATGCGTCCTGAGCACGATATATTGCGTTTGTATGATGTTAAAGACCGAGACCAGGCACGACGAACTATGCCGGCCTCAGGATTATACTTAAAAAAAGTTTATTATGAGGGTGAAGATCCGATTCATCCGACAAAATTACCAAAACGTCAACGATAATTTGTGAAACCGATTGACTTTCTGGGGAATAATTTGTATTATGTTAATTGGTATTGTTTGCCCCACGATAAGCCCCGGAATCTTATTTGGTGTCGAACAAACACAGGAACATGGAGGAATTTAACGTGCGTACAACTTATATGGCAAAACCTGGTGAAGTAGAACGTAAATGGTACGTTGTTGACGCAACAGACGTATCTCTTGGTCGTTTATCTTCAGCAGTTGCATCAATCTTACGAGGTAAGAACAAACCTACTTTCACACCTAACGTTGATACTGGTGACAATGTCATCGTCATTAACGCAAGCAAAGTGAAATTAACAGGTCATAAGGATACTCGAAAGATTTATTATCATCACACTCGTTTCATTGGTGGTATCAAGCAGAGAACTGCTGGAGACTTCCGTGAAAAGAACCCAGAAAAGTTAATTGAAACTTCTGTTAAAGGAATGCTTCCTCATGGAACATTAGGTCATAAGATCGGTTTGAAGTTACATGTCTATGCAGGTCCTGAACATGATCATCAAGCTCAAAAGCCGGAAGCATTAGACATTAATACCCTAATTTAAGGAGGAATTCACTTTGGCTCAAGTACAATATCGCGGCACTGGCCGTCGTAAAGATTCAGTTGCTCGAGTACGTTTAGTACCCGGCACTGGAAAAATTATCATGAATGACAAAGCAATTGAAGATTACATTCCTTTTGCTAATTTGCGTGAAGTTGTTGTGCAACCATTCAACGTTACTGAGACTTTAGGTAATTATGATACCTTGGTTAACGTTAATGGTGGTGGATTCTCCGGACAAGCCGGAGCAACTCGTCATGGAATTGCTCGTGCTTTACTTTCCGTTGATCCCGACTTCCGTGGACCATTAAAGCGTGCAGGTTTATTAACCCGTGATGCTCGTATGAAAGAACGTAAGAAGCCAGGTCTTAAAAAGGCTCGTAAAGCTTCACAATTTTCAAAGCGTTAAAATTATATTGTTTTATCAAAACACTTCTCTTCGGAGAGGTGTTTTTTATTGAGATTATTTTAAGCTTGTCCTCAAAACGATATTCCACGGCAAATTTGTATTAGAATACAATCCGTTATTGTATAATGAACGCATCAAATTTAAAGGGGTAACGACACATGCCTGTTAAGAAGAAGACTTTACGGCTAAACATGCTCGCAATGTTTATTGCCATCATTTTACTGCAGACCTCAATTCCACTAATTGGCTATATCCCAATTGGACCGCTTGAAATTACGATCATCCCGATGACCGTTGTTGTTGCGACTGTTTTGTTGGGGACAGTCGACGGCGCAATCATCGGTGGTGTTTGGGGATTCACCACTTTTGTCAGGGCGTTCGTTTGGCCTACCAGCCCATTGGCAGCAATTGTTTTTGTTAATCCGTTAATCTCGGTCATTCCCCGAATCATGATTGGGGTCGTTGCGGGAGTTGCTTACACATATTTACGAAAGCACTTGAAGAGCCAGGCAGCCAGTATTTCCATATCGGCGGTTTTAGGGTCTTTAACCAATACGATCCTGGTGTTAGGTTTGATCTATTTGTTTTACAAAGCCAAGGCGCCTCAACTTTATCAAATTAATATTAAGGAATTGTTGCCATACTTGTTGGGAGTCGTTGGTACCAATGGAGTTCCCGAAGCAATCTTTAGTGGAATCGTAACGCCGTTGATTGCTATTCCAGTTAAAAAGATATTTGATCGTACCAATCATTAAAAAAATAGGCCTTGCACGTATATGCAAGGTCTACTTTTGAATCATTATTTCTTGTTGGATTTTTTGGACTTTGAATCTTTAGATTCGTCATCGTCTTCATCATCTTCGACTTCAGGTTGAGGTGCAGCCTTTATCATCTTTAGGTGACGGTTGTTGATAACGACTTTCTTGTGATACTTGTCAATGATTTCAGGATCATCCGATTCAAAGGTGATCAAAAACGAGTTGGTATAGCTCTTATCCACGAAACCGGTAAATGTTTGTTTTTCGATCTTGAATGAAACCTCATCACCAACATGAAATTTTGATTGAGCTTCAGATACTTCGGTGTTTTTAGCCATTGGTTTTCATCTCCAGATTTAAGTGTCAGCTGATAACATAACCGAAAATACAACATTTGTCAATTTTTACGCACTAACATTAATGCGTAATATGTAAATTTTGTTTGTCTTTATTCCCATTTATCGTTAGAATTAATTTTAAAGTTAGAAAGTTTGAGGTTGGATTGGCAAAATATAAGAAGGGGCGGAAACGCCGGGCAAAAAAAGCAAATATGATCCTTATGCTGATCCTGGTTATTTGTGGATTGGTCATTATTTTGGGTTTCCATGCACTATATGAAAACGGGTATCATACGGATAATGCTCAAAATTCAAATAACGAGGTGGCTGTGGAACACCGCAAGTTTATTAACAAATTGGCACCGCAAGCGCAGCGGCTCCAAGGACAGTACAATATTCTTCCGAGTATTACACTGGCCCAGGCAATTTTAGAGTCTGACTGGGGAACCAGCAAGCTTGCCAGTAAGTACTACAATTTGTTTGGGGTCAAGGCACAGGATAATACGACTCATTCTGTTTATTTGAATACTCAGGAATTCGTAAATGGCCGATATGTGACAATCAAGGCGAGATTCCAAGTATATCAGGATTGGAACGAATCCCTCGCTGATCACGCTAAATTGCTTGCGTATGGGACGAAGTGGAACCCCCAGCAGTACAAGGACGTCATTGCCGCAGACAACTACCTGCAGGCAGCTGATGGCCTTCAGCAGGATGGTTACGCAACCGACCCGACTTATACCAAAAAATTGATAGCCATAATCAAACAGTATAAACTATATCAATATGATGATTAGAAAGGAATTTTGAGATGGACTTACTTAAGAAACGCATATTAGAGGATGGCACTGTATTACCCGGGAACGTACTAAAGGTGGATAACTTTTTAAATCACCAGGTTGATGCCAAACTGATGGACCAAATTGGCAAAGAGTTTGCCCGCTTATTTAAAGATGAAGGGGTTACAAAGGTTGTGACCGTTGAATCATCTGGGATTGCTCCAGCTTTGACCACGGCCATTCACATGGGAGTACCGCTGATCTTTGCCCGTAAACATAAGAGCTTGACGTTGACGGATAATTTGTATACTGCCAGTGTTTATTCATATACTAAACAGGTTAGCAACGATATCAGTGTTGATAAGCGTTTTTTGAAGCCTAATGATCGAATTTTGATTATCGATGATTTCCTCGCCAACGGACAAGCTGTCCAAGGTTTGTTGGAGATTGCCAAATTAGCTAACGTTCCTGTTGCCGGAGTTGGCATCGTGATTGAAAAGAGTTTCCAGAAGGGCCGCTCAATGATTGAAAAAACTGGCGTCAGACTTGAATCACTTGCCAGAATTGCTTCGTTGGACAATCAAAAAGTAACATTTGTTGAATAAGCTTTCTTCAAAAATGGTACGATAAATTCAGTGATCCATAACTATTAGTGATAATTACGAAATGAAAGTAGTGAAATCAATTGGCAAACGCAAATGTCATCTATCCTGGTCAAACAATTGGAATTCTAGGGGACAGTACGAGTACACCCACTCTGCTGGCTCGTGCAAAGCAGATGGGCTTTAATGTCGGAATGTACAGTTCTAATGAGAACAGCAAGGCAATGGAGTTGGCAGACTATAAATATATCGGCCCATACAGTGACAAGGAAACATTAAAAATGTTTGCTGAACGCTGTGAGGCCGTTATATATGATAATGAGTTTATTGATTCTGACGTTGTTAGATATATTTCACAGTTCACAGCTGTTCCACAGCAGGATGGCATGCTGGATATTGTCCAAGATCGTTTAATTGAGCGAACATTTTTTGAAACACTGAACATCAATATGGTGCCATACTCGACAATTGTCACTTTGGAAGATATTTATCAGGCAATTAATTCAATTGGTTACCCCGCAATTCTGAAGCCGATTCAGCGTGGTCTGAATGGTGGTAAAGAATTATTAATCAAGAATCAGGCTGACATTGTTTTAGCTTCCGGTTTCTTGGATTCCGGGACCTATATTCTGGAATCATATGTTGAGCATGATACGGATTATTCGGTGATTGTGACGCGAACAGAATCGGGTTCAACCGTGATGTTTCCTCCGGTGGAAGTGGTTTATGTGGGCGATCAGCTGATGACCGCATATACGCCTGCCCAACTTGACCCAAGTGTTAAAAAAGAAATGGAACGCATTACCAATGAAATTGCGAAGAATGTTGACTACGTTGGCACATTTGAAGTTTCATTATTTCTTGCTAAGAGCGGTTCGATTTACGTTAGCCGGGTTGCTCCCAAGTTGAGCCCAGCCGGATTTGTTTTTGACTATGCTGCCAACGCAGATGAATTTGAACAGCATTTACGAGCAATTGCCGGATTACCGTTAACAAAAATTATTCCTGGAATTGCGACTGTCTTTCAAGCAATTCGACAAAAGGAGTATCAACGGGTTCAAACTCAATGGGTTATCAAAGATAACTGGCATTTTACCTTCTATGGCAATAAGCCAAATGATGATGCCCAATGTGTGGGTCACGTTTTAATTCCAACCAAATCAATTTCGGATACTTTGGTGAAGCTTGAAGCGACCGGTATCTGGAAAGATGTCGATTATAAATCAAAATATAGCAGTATGTAGAGAGTCGGGAAGCCGACTTTTTTGTTATAATTAAAAAGATAAATGCGAGAGGATGGAATATTTAGTGGCAGAAGAAAGTTTATTAACAGGTTTGAACAAAGATCAAAAAGACGCCGTTGTTCACACAGAAGGTCCAGTCCTGATTATGGCGGGTGCCGGCAGTGGAAAGACAAGGGTCTTAACCCATCGGATTGCGTACATAATTGAACACAACCATATTATGCCATGGCGGATTTTAGCAATCACTTTTACCAATAAGGCTGCCCGGGAAATGCGTGAACGGGTTTCAAAACTGCTGGGTGAAGGTGGAAACGATGTCTGGGTTTCAACATTTCATGCACTTTGCGTGAGAATTTTGCGGCGCAATATTGACTTGCTTGGATACAATAAAGCATTTACGATTGCTGACACCAGCGAACAACGCACGTTAGTCAAACGGGTTCTTCGAGATCTTAATATTGATCCCAAAAAGTTTGATCCGAGATCAGTATTATCGAGCATTTCAAATGCGAAGAATGATTTGTTGACACCTAAGCAGTTCAAAGCTCAGGCTAATAGTGCTTTTGACCAGATTGTGGCCGACGTTTACGAACGTTATCAAGCTGAGCTCAAGCAAAATGAGTCACTTGATTTTGATGATTTGATCATGATGACGATTCAGTTATTTGACGAAAATAAAGATATATTAGCGCACTATCAAGACAAATTTCAATATATTCATGTTGATGAATACCAGGATACCAATGAAGCCCAATACAGATTAGTCAATATGCTGGCTAAAAAGAATCAAAACATTTGTGTTGTTGGGGATGCCGATCAGAGTATTTATGGTTGGCGGGGTGCCAACATGCAAAACATTCTCGATTTTAAAAAAGACTATCCATCAGCTCATGTGACTTTGTTGGAACAAAATTACCGTTCAACTAAAACAATTCTGGACGCAGCCAATTCAGTCATTGCACATAATGACAACCGGGCAGACAAGAATTTATGGACTGAAAATGCCAAAGGCGATCAAATCTCATACTACCG
The DNA here is from genome assembly GCF_001435575.1 of Lentilactobacillus sunkii DSM 19904. GTDB lineage: Bacteria > Bacillota > Bacilli > Lactobacillales > Lactobacillaceae > Lentilactobacillus > Lentilactobacillus sunkii. The sequence continues at coordinate 52,708 of NZ_AZEA01000009.1, read as the reverse complement.
TGGTCAGACCGAAAATGATGAAGCCAGATATGTTGTCGCTAAAATTCAAGAAGAAATGGCAAAGCCAAAAAGAAATTATGGCAGTTTTGCGATTCTTTATCGTACCAACGCTCAGTCACGGGTCATTGAAGAAACACTGCTTAAATCAAACATTCCTTACACGATGGTTGGCGGTCATAAATTCTATGATCGAAAAGAGATTCGAGATACCCTTTCATATCTGACGTTATTGGCTAATCCAAATGATTCCATGAGCTTTGAACGAGTGATTAATGAACCTAAACGTGGAATCGGTCATGCCAGCATTGAACGGTTACGGGCATTTGCCAACGATCATGGCTGGAGTCTCTTAGACGCATCGAAAAACGTCGACTTGGCTAATGAAATTTCCACAAGAGCGAAGAACTCAATTTCTGGATTTGAACAGGTCATGCATTCAATCTCAGATAAAATGGACAAAATGTCAATTACCGAGATTACTGAAGAAATCTTGGACAAGAGCAGTTATTTAAGTACTTTGAAAGCATCCAAATCACTTGAAGCGCAGACCAGGTTAGAAAACTTGGAAGAATTTATTTCTGTTACTCAAAAATATGATGAAGACAACGAAGGCGAAACCGGCCAGCAAAATTTGGTTGATTTCTTAAGCGACTTGGCTTTGGTTTCCGATCAGGACAGCCTTGAAGAAGACAACGCCCAAGTTACTTTAATGACGCTTCATGCTGCCAAAGGATTGGAATTTCCAGTTGTCTTTTTGATGGGAATGGAAGAAGGATTGTTCCCACTTTCAAAAGCTGCTGCCGATGAATCGGAACTCCAGGAAGAGCGGCGATTGGCCTACGTTGGGATCACTCGGGCCAAAGAAAAGCTGTATATTACCAATGCGTATTCAAGAATGCTCTATGGACGACGTCAGAACAATCCGGAATCACGGTTTGTCAACGAAATTACTCCGGGACTCATTCACAGCGATAATCAGCAGCAGTCGGAAACGCCACTCACAACACCATTTGACCGAAGAACCAGAAGAGCTACGGCCACGACTTACCATCGGCCAAATAAAGTCGTTGAAACACCTAAAGGAACCGGTGCAGACAAGAAAGCCTGGTCGGTTGGTGACAAAGTAGCCCACAAGGCCTGGGGTGTTGGAACGGTTGTTAAAGTAACCGGAACCGGCGAGGACATGGAACTTGATATTGCTTTTAAACAAGAGGGCATTAAGCGGCTTTTAGCAGCATTTGCTCCAATCAAAAAACAGGAAAACTAATCAACAGAAGGTGTTATTGTGGCATTTGAAAATGTTTCCGAACAACAGGCTGCCCAACAGGCGGCTGGATTACGGACTCAATTAAATAAATGGGCGGATGAGTATTATACGTATGATTCTCCCAGTGTGGAGGACTCGGTTTACGATAAGACGTATCAACAATTGGTTGATCTTGAAACCAAGTTCCCACAAATTGTCACACCGGATTCGCCAACTCAAAAAGTCGGCGACCATACATTACCTGGTTTTACCAAGGTTAATCACGAGATTCCAATGCTTTCTCTTGGGGATGTCTTTTCTAAAGATGAACTGGGAGAGTTTGTTGATCGCTTGTCCGAAAATGATGCAGTTGAATTTGAATATAACTGTGAACTGAAAATTGATGGATTGGCGATCAATCTTCGTTATGAAAACGGTATTTTCGTTCAAGGATCTACTCGGGGTAATGGTCAAATCGGTGAGGATATTACCCGGAATTTGAAGACGATCAAATCGATTCCGCGAAAACTCAGCCGGCCGATCAACATTGAAGTCCGTGGTGAATGTTACATGCCAAAGGAATCCTTTGCCAAATTAAATGAGGAGCGGCAGCTTAATGGGGAAGAACCCTTTGCTAATCCTCGAAATGCTGCTGCCGGAAGCTTGCGGCAGTTGGATCCACGTGTGACAAGAAGCCGTAAATTAAGTACATTTATGTATAATGTTGCCGATATTGATGATCTGCAGTCAGATACTCAGAGCGGTATGCTCGAAGAATTCAAGGAATTGGGATTCACCATTAATCCTGACTACAAAGTTGCTCATAATATGGCTGATATTGATCGGTATGTAGATAAATATAAAGACCTGCGAGATGGCCTGCCGTATGGAATTGACGGGATCGTCATCAAGGTTAACTCATTGCCTCTACAAAGGTCTCTGGGGGCAACTGTCAAAGTTCCCCGATGGGCGATTGCATACAAATTTCCACCTGAAGAAGTTCAAACCGTTGTGAGAGATATTGAATGGACCGTTGGCAGGACAGGGGTTGTTACACCAACCGCCGTTATGGATCCAGTTGCTTTGGCGGGCAGTACGGTTAGTCGTGCTTCACTTCACAATCCGGATTATCTGCAGGAAAAAGATATTCGAGTTGGTGATACTGTCAAGCTTCATAAAGCGGGCGATATTATTCCTGAAATCTCCCAGTATTTGGCTGATAAACGACCTGCGGACAGCAAGCCCTATAGCATTCCAACCGAATGTCCATCCTGTGGCTCCAAACTGGTTCATTTAGATGAGGAGATTGCACTGCGGTGCATCAACCCACAGTGTCCAGCTCAGTTGAAAGAAGGACTGACCCACTTTGCCTCAAGGGATGCCATGAACATTGACGGACTGGGGCCGAAGATTATTGCCCAACTGTTTGAAAAACACATGGTGTCTGATGTCGCCGGCCTTTATGGGCTTTCATTTGACCAGTTGCTGACCTTGGATAAATTTGGTGAGAAATCGGCAAATAAACTGTTATCCGCGATTGATAATAGTCGTGGTAATTCGTGTGAGCGCCTTTTGTACGGATTAGGAATTCGCCATGTCGGGATTAAGGCTGCCCGACTGATTTCTCAACGTTTTAAAAATATTGATAAGGTTATGCAGGCAGGCGCGCAAGATATTGCTGAAATTGATACAATGGGAATGATTATTGCTGACAGTGTTGTGACTTATTTTTCAACCCCCGAATCCAAACAGTTGATTGATCAGCTCAAACAAGTCGGCGTCAATATGGACTATTTGGGAGTGACGGATGAGGAGATTGCCGAAAGCGACTCCTTCTTTACCGGGAAAAGATTTGTTTTAACCGGTAAACTTCAAAACATTACCCGTCCCGATGCAACCCAATGGCTCGAGGATCATGGTGCTAAAGTCAGCAGTTCAGTATCAAAAAATACAGATGTAGTTGTTGTGGGGGAAGACCCCGGCAGCAAGTACGATAAGGCAAGAAGCCTCGGCGTCGAGACCTGGGACGAAAATCGTTTCCACCAGGAAATGGCCGATGAAAAGTGACAATGGAGGAACAAATTGTGAAAAAAATTATCCTGGGAATTTCAATCATTCTGTCGGGATTTATGCTGGCAGCGTGCGGCAGCGTCGATAATTTATCAAAGGACACCAGTAATTCCAGCGGATCCAAGGCGAAGACCCAGTTAACCGGACAGACAAACACTGATTATTACCAAGGAGTCATTAAAAATGGCCGCTATCAGACCAGTAAGTCTCGTGGTGTCAGTGTTTCTCAAGAGTCAAATCAATTTAACATTAAGGGATTTGAAAACGGCTTGTTGGATATTTCTAAAAAGGAATTTTCGACTAAAAAGTATATATTCCAAGAAGGCCAATATCTTTCAACCAGTACAGTTGAAAATTGGCTGGATCGAAAATCAAAGTCAAATCCAACCGGCTTGAATCCTGTTAAATCGAAGTCGACTAATCCAAATACCAGAAATCCGGTTTATCTATCTCAAATTGACGAGCAGGATTTTATGACTCAAAGCGGCAAGTCACTTAGATTGTCCGGAATGACCATTGGGTTGGCGATTAATTCAGTTGATTACTACAAGAAGACGGCTTATGGCCCGACCTATGAAACCAATATTTCCAATGCCCAAGTTAAAAAACAGGGAAAAGCAATTGCCAACCAGGTTATCAAACGCTTGCGGCAGCGTAAATCTCTCAAGAATATTCCAATCATCATTGCATTGTACAAACAGGCATCTGACGATAGCTTGGTAGGTGGTAATTTCTTTGCTTACTCAATGAATGATGATGGGGAAACCAAGGTTGCCAAATGGAATACAATTAACCAGAAAAATTATGTCTTTCCAATGCAGTCCAATAAAAAGGGACCAAGTCAAAACGATGCTGATTCTTTTGACAACTTTAAATCCGAAATTCAAGGATTCTTCCCTAATTTGAGTGGGGTAACTGCCCAAGCACAGTACACAGACGGTTCATTGAGTGGGATGAACATCAGTATTACCACTCAATTCTACAGTCAAACTGAGATTATTAGTTTTACCCAGTACATTCAAAATGCGGCACAAAGATATCTGCCGGCAAATGCCCCAATTGATATCACGGTATCCTCGACGGAAGGCATTCAAAGCTTCCTGAGTCGGAAACAGAATGAAAAGAAGTTTTCTGCTCATATTTTCAATAGTTATTAATTTCCAAAAAATGCCATTCTTTCTATGGTAAAATTATTGTTGTTATAAAATTTTGAATATTCAGAAGAGAGAAGGATTTCAATGACTGAAAAGATCTCCGAAGATCAAGTAAAACACGTTGCTGAACTGGCCAAACTAAAAATTGCCGATGATCAACTGCCATATTTCACAACTCAGCTGGATCAAATCATTGGTTTATTTGAAACTTTAAGCGAGGTAGACACTGAAGGTGTTGAACCTACAAGTAGTGTGACCGATCAAATTAACGTTATGCGAGACGATATCGCAGAAAACTGGAACCAACGACAGGCACTTCTTGATAATGCGCCTGATACCGCCGATGGTTACATTAGAGTGCCAACCATTATTGATGAAAGCGGGGATAACGAATAATGAACTATTTTGATCAATCATTAAGCAGCATTCATAAACAACTGGTCAACAAAGAAATCTCTGCTAAAGACCTGACTCAGCAGACCTTGGATAATATCAAGGCTGTCGATGGTGATATTAATGCCTTCATTACCGTCGATGATGAAGGGGCTTTGAAAACGGCTGCTGATGTCGACGCCAAGGGCATTGATGCGGATAATGTATTATCAGGTATGCCAATTGCCATCAAGGACAACATGGTGACCAAGGGCTTGAAGACAACTGCTGCCTCAAAAATTTTGGAGAACTTTAAGCCAATTTATGATGCCACTGCGGTGGATAAGTTGAATAAATTAGGGACGATTACAGTTGGTAAGACCAACATGGATGAATTTGCCATGGGTGGGTCAACTGAAAATTCTGCCTTCAAGATTACCCACAATCCTTGGGATACAACCAAGGTTCCCGGTGGTTCATCAGGTGGATCAGCTGCTGCCGTTGCGTCCGGCGAAGTCATTGCTGCGTTAGGTTCGGATACCGGTGGTTCAATTCGTCAGCCAGCTTCATTTAATGGGGTTGTCGGAATGAAGCCAACTTATGGTCGTGTCTCACGTTGGGGCTTGATTGCATTTGGTTCAAGCTTGGATCAAATTGGACCAATTACCCGCAACGTTGCCGATAATGCCACTATCATGAACGCAATTGCCGGACATGATAAGCATGATTTAACTTCATCAACTAAAGAAGTTCCCGACTTTACCAGTACCTTGAACAAGGGTGTTAAGGGCTTGAAAATTGGTATTCCAACCGAGTTCATGGCTCAAGGCTTGGATGATGATATTAAACAAACTGTTTTGGATACTGCCGAAACCTTCAAAAAATTAGGGGCAACTGTGGAAGAAGTGTCTCTTCCACATACCAAATACGGTGTGGCAGCATACTATATTATTTCTTCATCAGAAGCTTCTTCAAACTTACAACGATTCGATGGGATTCGATATGGCCGCCGTGCCAAAGATATCAAAGACCTTGAAGATTTGTATGTTAAGTCACGTTCTGAGGGCTTTGGTGACGAAGTTAAACGTCGGATCATGCTGGGGACATTTTCTCTTTCAGCAGGATTTTATGATGCATACTTCAAGAAGGCTGCTCAGGTTCGGACTTTGATGATTAATGACTTTACAAACGTTTTTAAAGACTATGACTTGATTCTGGCACCAACTGCTCCAACTCCTGCATACGGAATTGGTGAAGATGTGTCGGATCCAATGACTATGTATATGAATGATGTTTTGACTTTGCCGGTTAACTTGGCTGGACTTCCAGGGATGTCAATTCCTGCTGGTTTCTCCAAAGGGTTGCCTGTCGGCGTACAGCTTATCGGCCGTCCTTATGATGAGTTGACTGTCTATCAAGCAGGAAATGCGTTTGAACAAGAAACCGATTTTGCCAAACAAACACCAAAGATGGGAGGAAATAACTAATGAATTTTGAAACGACAATCGGACTAGAAGTCCACGTTGAGTTAAAAACCAATTCCAAAATTTTTAGTCCATCTCCTGTAGAATTTGGTGATGAACCCAACTCCAACACAAACGTTATTGACTGGGGCTATCCTGGTGTTTTACCAACGACTAACAAAGGCGTTGTCCACGATGGTATTATGGCTGGCTTGGCGCTTCATGCACAAATTGAACGCCATCCACACTTTGATCGAAAGAACTATTTTTACCCTGATAATCCTAAAGCTTACCAAATCACACAATCAGAAACCCCAATTGCTCATGATGGCTGGGTTGAGATCGATGTTGACGGTAAGAAAAAGAAAATTGGAATTGCCGAAATGCATATTGAAGAAGATGCCGGAAAGAACTCCCATGCTTCTGAATATTCATATGTTGATTTGAACCGTCAGGGAACCCCATTAATTGAAATTGTTTCCAAACCTGACATTTCTTCACCTGATGAAGCATATGCTTACTTGGAACAATTACGTCAAGTTATCCAGTTTACTGGTGTATCTGACGTTAAGATGGAAGAAGGATCCATGCGTGTTGATGTCAACATTTCAGTTCGTCCGGTCGGCCAAAAAGAATATGGTGTTAAGACTGAGCTGAAGAACTTGAACTCATTCAACTACGTTAAGAAGGGGCTTGCTTTTGAAGAGCAGCGTCATCAAAGAGTTCTCATGTCTGGCGGCAAGATTTCTCAGGAAACTCGTCGTTTTGATGAAACCACCGGTCAAACAATTCTGATGCGGACCAAGGAAGGCTCTGACGATTATCGTTATTTCCCTGAACCAGATTTACCAGTTTTGAACATTTCCCAAGAATGGATTGACTCCATTGAAAAGGAACTGCCAGAGCCACCGGCAAAGCGTCGTGAACGTTATGTCAACGAACTGGGAATTACTGACTACGATGCAATGGTTATCACTCAGACCAAGGAAATGTCCGACTTCTTTGATAAGATGATTGCAGCGGGTGCGGATGCCAAATTAGCTGCCAACTACCTCCAAGGTGATGTTAATGCCTACATGAACGATAATCAGGTCGAATTGCAAGACACCAAGATCACACCTGAGCACTTGGCAACGATGATCAAACTTATCTCAGATGGAACAATTTCTTCAAAGATGGCCAAGAAAGTCTTCAAGGCAATTACAAATGGCGAAGAACCAAAGAAATTTGTTGAAGACAAAGGGATGGTTCAATTATCCGACCCTGCCAAGCTTCAGCCAATTGTTGATGAAGTTGTTGCTGCAAATCCTCAATCAGTTGAAGATTTCCACAACGGTAAAGATCGGGCCATTGGATTCCTTGTTGGTCAGATTATGAAGCAAACCCATGGGAAGGCAAACCCACAAGTTATTAACAAAATGCTAAAGGATTCAATGAGTAAATAGAAAGTCGGGATAAATATGCGAAAACGGGCCCGGGTTATTTATAACCCCACTTCGGGAAGAGAACTTCTCAAGCAAAAGTTGGTCGACATTTTAAATATTTTTGAGCAGGCTGGTTATGAGACCAGTGCTTATGCGACAACCGCTGCGAAGGATTCTGCTAAAAATGAAGCGCGTCGTGCAGCTGAAGACGGGTTTGAATTAGTTGTGGCCGCCGGCGGTGATGGGACGATTAATGAAGTTGTGAACGGAATTGCCCCATTGAAGAAGCGCCCTAAGATGGCAATTATTCCTGCCGGGACAACTAACGATTACGCACGGGCTTTGCATATCCCTCGAGAAGATCCCGTTGACGCCGCGAAGGTTGTCCTCAAAAAGCAAACCATTCGGATGGATATTGGCCGAGCAGGTGATAATTACTTCATCAATATTGCAGCTGGTGGACTTCTGACAGAACTGACCTATGATGTTCCTTCTGATCTAAAGACCTTCTTTGGGTATTTGGCTTATTTGGTCCGGGGTGCAGAATTATTGCCACGGATTAAGCCGATTCAGATGGATCTTAAATATGATAATGAGGAGTTCAAAGGAAAAGCCTCGATGTTCTTCTTGGCTTTAACTAATTCAGTTGGTGGGTTTGAACAAATTGTTCCCGATGCTTCATTAGATGACGGAAAGTTTACTCTGATCATCGTTAAGACCAGCAACTTGGTGGAAATTCTCCATCTGGCTTCTAAAGTCCTTAACGGCGGTCGACACGTGGATGACCCACGGATTGTTTACAAGAAGGTTCGCAAGGTCACTGCCAAACCGGTCCATGATCGGATGCAGATTAACCTAGATGGTGAATACGGTGGGGATGCCCCGATGACGTTTGTTGATCTTAAACAACACATTGAATTCTTTGCCAATACTGATGAAATTCCTGACGATGCCTACTCGGAGGAAACCAATGAGATGAGAAGAGTCGAAAAGAACTTCGTAAAAGGCGTTGACAAACTCCCTGATAAAGAATAGTTTAATAAGATGTTATAATTGCGTTACGAAGTTTTCGTTTCGCAATTTTTGTTTCTAAGATTAAAAAAGGTGAATAAATGAAAAAGATAGTACCAGTCCAAAAGAACCAAGATTATGATGTTGATATTAGCGACTTAACTTATCAAGGTTTGGGAGTTGCGAAGATTGACGATTTTCCAATCTTTATTGAAAATGCCCTTCCAACCGAGAACGTGACGATGAAAGTTATCAAAGTGAAGAAAAACTTTGCGTTTGGTCGAGTCGTTAAGATCAATAAAAAGAGTAAAGACCGAGTTGAATTGGTCGACAAAGCCTATACCCAAACTGGGATTGCACCTCTTCAGCATCTTAAATATGATGCTCAACTCAAATTTAAGCAACATCAAATTGAAGTTGATTTCAGTAAGATGAAGCTCGATGTTCAAGTTAACCCAACGATTGGAATGGATGATCCGACCCACTACCGCAACAAAGCCCAAATTCCTGTTAGAATGATTAACGGTAAACTTCAAACTGGATTTTACCGGAAGCATTCCCATGACTTAGTTCCGATTGAAGATTTTTACATCCAGGATCCAAAAATCGATGAAGCAGTGGTTGTCGTTCGAGATATTCTGAGAAAATTCCGAGTTCAACCATATGATGAAGAGGCCAACAAGGGTGTTGTTCGTAACATCATGGTTCGCCGTGGTCACTATTCCCATGAAATGATGATTGTTTTGATTACCAGAACTGAAAAGCTGCCCAGCAGTGGTGAAATTGTGGCAGAGATCACAAAGGCCCTTCCAGAAGTCAAAAGTATCGTTCAAAATGTTAATCCTCAAAAGACCAATGCTTTGATGGGTAAGAAAAACAAAGTTTTGGCCGGTAAATCCACAATCGAAGACACTTTACTGGGATTAAAATTCGATATTTCTGCCAGTTCATTTTATCAAGTTAATCCGGTACAAACCGAAAAGCTTTATGAAATGGCAACCAAAAAAGCTGATTTATCTGCTGACGATACTGTGATTGATGCTTATTGTGGAATTGGAACAATTTCGCTCTCAATGGCCCGGGTTGCCAAGCAGGTCTATGGTGTTGAAATCGTCCCAGAAGCAGTTGAAGATGCCAAAAAAAATGCTAAACTGAACGATCTGACCAATGTGCATTTCGTTTGCGGGAAAGCTGAAGATCAAATGGCAAAGTGGCAGGAAGATGGTCTGAAACCAGATGTCATCTCAGTGGATCCCCCACGTAAAGGGCTTGAAGCAAGCTTAATTGACAGTGTTGTTAAAATGAACCCTAAGCGTGTTGTTTACGTTTCATGTAACCCCGCAACATTAGCTCGGGACGTCAAATTATTCACTGAGCAAGGCTACGAGGTCAATCAACCAGTTCAACCCGTTGATCAATTTCCACAAACGGTTCATGTGGAATCAATCACCGTTTTGGAACGAAAATAATACAATAATTAACGCCAAAATTTTGATAATTTTGGCGTTTTTTGTTGTCAAAAACAAAAAAATCAATTATTTTTTGCAAACCAGCTGAAACTCCTATTATGAAAGCCAAAGTAGCAACCCTATCAACAAAATACAAAATGAATGTATAAATTGGCCGAAACGACTATTATATCAACCTTCAAATCGTTTACATTCCATATTTAAAGGCCTTGGACAGACTTGCTAATCATTTGAACTGAATGCATATTTTTGTTAAGGTTTTATAAGTCGTTCAATTACTGACATCCACACACGTTTGTGTAGTGACAGGTAATTGATTTTTATTTATCCAGAATATTGATAAGGAGGAGCACATGACAGCAAAACTACAAGTGCAACATCTTACCAAAATTTTTGGCCGGCGGATTCCGCGAGCTGAAGAATTATTAAAACAAGGTAAGTCAAAAGCTGAAATCTTAAAATCAGCGGGAGCAACTGTTGGTGTGAATGACGCCAACTTTGAGGTCAATGACGGTGAAATCTTTGTAATCATGGGATTATCAGGAAGTGGTAAATCTACTATGATTCGAATGATCAACCGGTTAATTGAACCCACATCCGGTAAAGTATTAATTGACGGTGAGAACCTGACGGATCTTAACAAAAAAGAATTGCTTGATGTTCGAAGAAATAAGATGAGCATGGTTTTCCAAAATTTTGCTCTGTTTCCAAATCGGACGATTATCGAAAATACTGCGTATGGGCTGGAAGTTAAGGGCGTAGATAAAGACGAACGGTTAAAGAAGGCACATGATGCCTTGGAACTGGTCGGCCTCCACGGTTATGACAATCAGTATCCAACCCAGTTATCCGGTGGGATGCAGCAGCGGGTTGGCTTGGCCAGAGCGCTGGCTACCGACTCAGAAATTTTACTAATGGATGAGGCGTTTTCCGCCTTAGATCCTCTTAATCGAAAAGATATGCAGGATGAATTACTGGATCTACAGGAAAATCTGCATAAAACCATTGTGTTTATTTCTCATGATTTGAATGAAGCCCTGCGGATAGGTGATCGAATTATGATCATGAAAGACGGAGAGATTGTTCAGACCGGAACACCTGAAGAAATCTTGACCCAACCAGCCGATGAATATGTTGAAAAGTTTATTGAAGATGTCGACCGGACAAAGGTCCTCACGGCAGCCAACGTGATGATTCGACCAACCTTTGTCAATATTGACAAGGACGGACCGAGAATTGCCATGCGACGGATGCGAGAGAACGAAATTTCATCTGTTTATGTGGTAAACAGCAAGCGCGAATTTGTTGGCGTTGCCGACGCTGACCACGTGATGGGCTTGATTAAACAAAAGAATCCGGATTTGAGGTCGGTTGTCCAAGCGGATGTGCCAACGACCTCTCCGGAAACGCCAATCACAGAAATTATGGAAACAATCTCTCAGACACCGATCCCATTTGCAGTGGTTGATGAACAAAATCACTTAATGGGAATTATCATTCGAGGTGCCGTTCTGGGTGCCATTTCAGGAAATGAGGTGACAGAAGATGAATAACATTCCACAATTACCAGTTTCAAGCTGGATTGATAAATTTGTTGACTGGCTCGCCAGTTTTGAAGGCTTCTTCAATGGGATGACCAATTTCATTGGCGGCATCATTAATGGCTTCCAATGGGTCTTTGATATCCTGCCAATTTGGTTGTTTATGTTAATCGTTCTTGGCCTCACATATTGGCTGAATCGAAATACCAAACATTGGACACTGCTGATTTTTGAAGCAGTTGGTCTGCTCTATATCTGGAACCAGGGATTCTGGCGTGATATGACACAAACGCTGACGTTGGTTTTGACATCAAGTTTAATTGCGTTAGTAATCGGGGTGCCACTTGGTATCTGGATGGCAAAATCAAAGCTGTTTGCGGTGATCAATAAGCCGGTCTTGGACTTCATGCAGACGATGCCGGCCTTTGTTTATTTGATCCCAGCTGTGGCATTCTTTGGGATTGGAATGGTGCCTGGGGTCATTGCATCAGTGATTTTTGCCATGCCGCCAACAGTTCGGATGACCAATTTAGGAATTCGGCAAGTGCCAAATGATTTGATCGAAGCCGCTGATTCTTATGGATCGACCGGTTGGCAGAAGCTGTTCAAAGTGCAGCTGCCACTGGCAAAGTCCACTTTGATGGCTGGTGTCAATCAAAGCATGATGCTCTCACTTTCAATGGTTGTGATTGCCTCAATGATCGGGGCGATGGGGCTCGGAAACAAGGTCTACTTCGCAGTTGGCCGAAACGATGCCGGTGGCGGATTTGCCGCCGGGTTAGCGATTGTTATTTTGGCAATCATCCTTGACAGGATCACCCAGGCAATTAATCGAACCAAAGTCCCTAAGTCTTAGAAAGGGGTTATTATGCGAAAAACAAACAATAAATTTCTTGTAACGATTGCACTGTTCTTCTCGATGATTCTCCTTTCTGCTTGTGGAAGCAAACCTGCCAAGTACCATGCCGATGAAAGTCTCGGTAAGCAGATTAATTACACAATTACGGGTATTGAAGCTGGAGCCGGCATCATGTCCAGTACGCAAAAGGCCATGAAGGCGTATGGGCTGGACAATGCTAAATGGCAGCTTCAAACCAGTTCGACGGCAGCTATGACCAGTACACTCGGCAAAGCTATTAAGAATCGCCAGCCAATTGTTGTCACCGGCTGGACGCCTCACTGGATGTTTACCAAATACAATTTAAAATTCTTGAAAGATCCCAAAAATGTTTATGGCAAAGCTGAAGATATTCACACCATCGTGCGAAAGGGCTTGAAGCAAGATAAGCCGGAAGCCTATCAGATGTTGAACCGGTTTAATTGGAAACCCAAGCAGATGGCAAATGTCATGCTGAAAGTTAACAATGGCGAGGACCCACACAAAGCCGCCAATGACTGGATTAAGGCCAACAAAGGACAGGTTGATACCTGGACGAAGGGGATCAAACATGTTCATGGTCAATCAATCAAGCTGACATATGTTGCCTGGGATTCGGAGATTGCATCGACTAATGTGGTTGCCAATGTTCTTCGTTCACTTGGGTATAAGGTTGATATCCAAGCAATGGAAGTTCAGCCATTATGGGCCTCAATCGCCACCAATGCTGCAGACGGTATGGTAAGTGCCTGGCTGCCAACAACCCAAGGCCTGTACTATAAAGACTACAAGGGCAAATTTGACGACTTGGGAGCTAACCTGCATGGTGCCAGAGTTGGCCTTGCAGTTCCGACGTATATGAAGAATGTGAATACAATAGAAGATTTGAAGTAGCTACAAGAAGGCTCGGCAAGCGGTCCAATTACGGAAATTGAGGATTAATACAATATGGTATCCTTAAGCTCGCCGATCATCATTCAGTAGCTAAATAATTTTTTAAGAAGCACCAATCTATTGAGGTTGGTGCTTTTCTTTGTGATCAAAAGTTAACTGTTTCACTTTATTGAACAAAATTTCAATAAAGTTCTTTACATATGTTCTAAATTCCGGTAAACTATCACTATAAAGAAATGAAAGGGGTTACATTACTATGACAAAAGAAATGACGACATCTCAATTAGCTAAATATTTGGACCACACAAACCTGAAACCAGACGCAACTGAGGCCAGCATCCGTGAAACCTGTGAAGAAGCGATCAAGTATAATACCGCTTCAGTTTGTATCAACTCATATTGGATTCCATTGGCTGCTGAACTTCTTAAAGATACCACCGTTAAACCAATTACTGTTGTTGGCTTCCCATTAGGGGCAACCAACACTGAAACCAAAGTTTATGAAGCAATTACAGCGATTGATGACGGTGCGGAAGAAATTGATATGGTTCTTAACGTTGGCGAACTCATTGGCGGTAACCTCGCATACGTAACCGCTGATATTCAGGCAGTTGCTGAAGCTGTTCACGCTAAGAATAAGATGCTGAAAGTTATTTTTGAAACGTCATTATTGAACGATGAACAAATCGTTGATGCATGTCACGCTTCTGAAAATGCTGGTGCCGATTACGTTAAGACCTCAACTGGATTCAGCACAGAAGGGGCAACCCTTCATAACGTTGAGTTGATGAGAAAGACCGTTGGCAGCAAGCTTGGAGTTAAGGCATCCGGCGGTATTCATTCACGTGAAGAAGCAGTGGCGATGATTGAAGCCGGAGCCAGCCGACTGGGCGTCAGTGCAACAGTTAAAATTTTATCTTAAGTGACCTATTTTTAGGGGAGGCATTTAAATGACAGTTGAAAAGTATAAACGCATCTTTGGTATTGTAATGGACTCGGTCGGTACGGGGGAAGCACCGGACGCAGCCAAATTTGATGATGTGGGTTCCGATACACTGGGACATGTTGGTGAAGCATACAAAGGGAAATTAAATATCCCCAATCTACAAAAATTAGGGATTTCCAACCTACATGAGACACCTATCGAAGGTGTTGATAAAGTAGACTCACCTATTGGTTACTACGGGAAAATGCAGGAGATGTCCGCTGGAAAAGACAGTATGGACGGCCACTGGGAAATGATGGGGCTGCCGGTTCAAAAACCGTTGAACACATTTCCAAATGGGTTTCCTGAAGATATTCTCAGTAAACTGGAAAAATTCTCAGGTCGAAAAATAATTGGCAACCGGCCGGAATCCGGCACCAAGATTATTGCCGAACTCGGTGAACAGCAGATGAAGACTGGTGACCTGATCGTCTATACTTCGGGAGATTCGGTTATTCAAATTGCTGCCCACGAAGATGTGATTCCTTTAAAGGAACTTTATAAGATTTGTGAATATGCAAGAACCCTGGTGAATGGACCTGAATATACGGTTGGTCGGATTATTGCCCGTCCATATGTTGGACCCGACAAGGATCATTTCACCCGAACTGCAAACCGGCATGATTTCACTCTGGAACCCACAGGAACGACTGATTTGGACTTCCTACAAAAAGCCGGTGTCCATACGGTTGGAATCGGCAAAATCAACGATATTTTTTCCGGTCATGGGATTGATGAAGGCTACCATAACGAAAGCAACATGGATGGGATGGATCACGTGGATCACGTGATGGCAGAAGACTTTACCGGTTTTTGCTTCACCAACCTGGTTGATTTTGATGCCATGTATGGCCACCGTCGAAACCCAATCGGCTTTGGGGAAGCCTTGATGGACTTTGACAAACGTTTGGGGACGGTCCTCAAGAACCTTAAAAACGATGACTTACTGTTAATTACCGCGGATCATGGTAACGATCCTGGATTCAAAGGAACCGATCACACCAGAGAACTGGTACCGATCCTGGCATGTTCACCGTCAATGACTGAAAGCGGCAGCTTAGGTGTCCGCAAGACATTTGCCGATTTTGGCAAGACGGTTCTGGATAACTTTGATGTTAAAGGCAACGATATTGGAACCAGTTTTCTAGCTGATTTGAAATAAATGGAGGCAATCATATGAGTACACACATTGGCGCAAAGCCCGGCGAAATTGCCGACACTGTTTTAATGCCTGGTGACCCACTGCGGGCAAAATTTATTGCAGAAACTTATTTGGACAATCCAGTCCGATACAGTGAAGTCCGAAACATGTTTGGCTATACCGGAACCTATAAAGGCAAACGAATTTCGGTTCAAGGGTCAGGCATGGGGATTCCATCTCTTGCGATTTATACCACTGAGCTCATCAAAGAATATGGGGTTAAGACCATCTATCGGGTTGGTTCATGTGGTGGGATGAGTCCCGATGTTAAAATCCGTGATGTGATCCTTGGTCAATCTGGAACGACTGACTCATCGATTATCCAAAATACCTTTGGCCCTGGCATCTACTATTCGCCAATCGCCGACTTTGGTCTGCTTGATTCGGCTTACCATACTGCTCAGGAAATGGGCATTAGTACCAAAGTTGGGAATATCTTCGCCGCCGACCGGTTCTATAACGATGAATTGGATATCCATAAATTGATCGATTACGGTGTTTTGGCAACTGAAATGGAAACTTCAGGACTTTATCTACTTGCTGCCAAGCATCACATTCGGGCACTGACTATTTTGACTGTGAGTGATCATTTGTTAACCGGCGAGGCCCTGTCAGCAAAGGAACGGGAAACTTCGTTTGATGAGATGGCAAGGTTGTCATTGGAAACGGCAATCAAAAACATGAAATAAGACAATCATTGGAGCGATCACATGGATGAAATCAAGGACATCACAAAGCTCAAGCAAAGTTTACGGGTGGCCGAACTATATTTCCAAGATAATTTAAGTCAGATTGAAATCGCTGAACGATTGGGCGTTTCCCGACCAACGGTTTCCCGGCTGATTCAATTTGCCAAAGATAATGGGTTGGTGAAGATCCAGATTGTCAATCCACTGGTTGATTCACAGGTGTTGTCGCAACAGCTGGCCGACAAATATGGTGTCGAATTTCACGTGGTTCCAAATAACTATGGTGGTGCGACGACCATTCAAAATGGGGTTGGGCGGTATACCGCGGACTTTCTGGCCGCAACCGTCCAGGCTGGCGATATCATTGGAATTGGCTGGGGGTCAACGATTCATTCGGTAACGAGACAATTGGAAGAACAGGATGTGTCCGGCGTTCAGGTTGTCCAGCTTAAAGGAAGTATGAGCCATTCCCAGGAAAAGACCTGGGCGTATGAAAGTGTCAATGAACTGGCGCAGGCGTACCACACTCATCCGGAATATTTACCGTTACCAGTGATTTTTGATAACAAAGTCACCAAAGATATGGTGGAAAGTGACCGGCATATTAAGCATATTTTGGACCTCGGCCGCCAAGCCAACGTAGCGTTGTTCACCGTTGGAACGGTTCGATCGGAGGCGTTGATCTTCCAACTTGGCTATTTCAATGACCAGGAAAAAGAGGAGATTCAGCAATTGGCGATCGGTGACATCTTTTCAAGGTTTGTGGATGCGCAAGGTAAGATTGTTTCCAAGGAAATTGACGATCGAACCATCGGCATTCAATTAGATGAACTGAAGTCAAAAAAGCATGCCATTTTGGTAGCCACCGGCAATCGGAAAGCGGCTGCAGTGCATGCTGCGTTGACCGCCCACTACACGAATTGTGCAGTCTTGGACCAGAGTTTGGCTCAACTGTTACTGGACTATTAGCAAGAAGCCCAATCCCAAAGCGTTTAGTTTGAAGACGGATTGGGCTTTTCTAAAAGAATTATGTAAAAGTTTTTATGTCACTGATATTCGAAGGGGGATTATAAAATGAGAATGGTAGATGTGATTCATGCAAAACGGGCCGGCAATCAGCTGACCGATGAGCAAATTCAATTTTTTGTCGATGGAGTGGTTTCCGGTGAGATTCCCGACTACCAAATCAGTGCATTACTGATGGCCATCTTTTTCCAGGGCATGACCAGCGAGGAACAATCCAAACTTACGATGACGATGATGAAATCGGGCGATCATTTGGATTTAAGCGACATCCCTGGTGTCAAAGTTGATAAACATTCAACTGGTGGTGTTGGTGATAAGACCAGTATTCCTTTAGCAGCCGTTGTTGCAGCACTGGGAATTCCAGTGCCGATGATTTCAGGCAGGGGTCTGGGTCATACCGGCGGCACTTTAGATAAACTTGAAGCAATTCCCGGCTATAAAGTTGAGATCAGCGAACAGGACTTTATTGAACAGGTCAAGAAAGATAAGTTGGCGATTATTGGGGCGACTGGGAATATTGCGCCAGCCGACAAAAAAATATACGCACTCAGGGATGTCACTGATACGGTTGATTCCATTCCGTTGATTGCCAGTTCCATCATGAGCAAAAAAATTGCTTCCGGAGCAGATGCCTTGGTGATTGACGTCAAGACCGGTGCGGGTGCCTTCATGAAGACCCTTGATGATTCACGGGCGTTGGCTAAAGCATTGGTTGGTATCGGCAAAGGTGTCGGCATGCAGTGTATGGCACTTATTACCGACATGAATCAGCCGCTTGGGGATGCAATTGGCAACTCACTTGAAATTCAAGAGTCAATCGACCTCCTCAAGGGCAATGGTCCGGCCGACCTGGAAAAGCTGATTGTGGATATCGGCGGTTATATGGCAGTTATGGGTGGCAAGGCCAAGACGACCGAAGAAGGCCAAAAGTTATGTGAGGACGTTATCCACAACGGTCAGGCACTGGAACGATTCAGAGCCATGATTGCCGATCAGGGCGGTGACTCAGATGTTGTCGACGACCCGGAAAAGATTCTACCGCAAGCCAAATACAAGATTGATCTGCCCGCCAAATCCACTGGTGTGGTCTCCAAAATTGTGGCCGATGAAGTCGGGGTTGCCAGCATGTTGTTAGGTGGCGGCCGACAGAAGGCTGATGATAAGCTGGATTACTCAGTCGGAATCATGCTCCATAAAAAAATTGGTGATCCGGTCAACTCGGGTGATTCATTGTTGACCATTTACAGCAACCGTGAGAATGTCGATGACATTAAAGAACTTCTGTATAACAACATTGAGATATCTGATCACGCTGAAAAGCCAACGTTGATCTATGAAACTGTTGAATAAGTTTACACAAGAATGAGCTGACACAAAACTTTTTGTTTTGATGGCAGCTCTTTTATATTTATTGATCTAAGCGTTCTCTATCGGTTATGGCATGTTTAGTATCCAAGCACCTTGACTCACACCCTGATACCTAGTAGACTTCACCTAAGCAACACGTGGTATCGAAATTTAGTTTGATATTCAAACTAAATTGGGTTATTATGTTGGGTGTTCCGAAAAGAACTCGGTAATTTGAAATTTTGAGAGATATTTTTTCGACATTTAGTTTGATAGTCGAACTATTTTTCAATCCAGATTGCCACCCTGTAAGTGAAAGGAAGAAATCAATGAGTGTATTAGATGCATCTGAAATTATGGATCTGATTCCCAACCGTTATCCGATTTTATTTATGGATAAAGTTGACGAATTAAATCCTGGCGAGTCAATTGTTGTAACCAAGAACGTCACCATCAACGAAGAATTTTTCCAAGGCCATTTCCCTGGAAATCCAGTGATGCCCGGCGTTTTGATTATTGAATCATTGGCTCAGGCAGCTTCAATCTTGATTTTGAAAACTGAAAAGTACAAGGGAAAGACAGCCTACCTTGGTGCCATTGATGACGCCAAGTTTAGAAAAGTTGTTCGACCTGGTGACGTGTTGAAACTTCACGTCACAATGGAAAAGCAGCGTGAAAACATGGGTAAGGTTAAATGTGAGGCCAAAGTTGACGACAAGGTTGCTTGCTCAGCCGAGTTAACATTTATCGTTCCCGATCCAAAGAAGAAAATTTAATTACCAATCTAGGAGAGCTGAAATGAATTCCCAAAATGATGAAATTAAAAAAGACTATGACTTTATCAACGAGTCGCTGATCAACGTATATGACAGTATCATGCGAATTGAAGAAAGTGAGATTCGAAAAAGTCGTTTTAAGGACATCACTGCGAAGGAAGTTCACTTGGTTCATACGATTGGCTTACATGATCGAAAGACCACTTCACAAGTTGCCCATATTCTCAAATTGAGCAAGGGAACTCTCACCGCCAACTTGAACAATCTTGAACGCAAAGGCTACGTCATGCGAATCCCTAACGTGGAAGACCATCGGATTATCAATCTGGGGCTGACAAGCAAGGGACGACTTTTATACCGGGCCCATGATGCGTTTCACAAATTGTTGGTTCAGCGGTTCCTCAAAGGTTTTGGCGACAGCGAGATTCATTTGATCAAGCAGGCAATGGTCAACTTGGAAGAATTTATTGACGAGGTATCGGCAAAATGAAGTATGAAGATTTTAAAATAATCAGTTCTGCCAGTGCGATACCCAAACGGGTGGTTGATAACGATGAACTCTCGACGATGATGGATACCTCAGACCAGTGGATTACGCAGCGAACCGGGATTAAGCGGCGACATGTTGCAGTTAATGAAACGACTAGTTCGCTTGCGACTCAGGCAGCTGAGAAGCTCCTTGATCAAAGTGATCTGGACGCTGCAGACATTGACCTGATTATTGTTGCGACCATGTCACCTGACTATTTGACCCCTTCTGTGGGTGCGATGGTTCAGGGAAATATTGGTGCGGATCATGCGATTGCATTTGATGTTGATGCAGCTTGTTCAGGTTTCGTTTATGCTTTGAAGGTTGCCGGACAAATGATGATGGCCGATCACGAGATGCATGCCATCGTCATTGGCGCCGAAACATTGAGTAAGCTGATTGACTGGCATGATCGTTCAACCGCCGTCTTGTTTGGCGATGGGGCAGCTGGCGTTTTAATTTCTAATACCGCTAACCAGGGTTCGTTCATTTCTGAAGATTTAACAACCCTGGGAAAGCTTGGGAAATATTTAACCGCCGGGCAAGTTGGGGTTAAGTCACCATTTGCAGCCGATGACACTCAGTATTCGCCATTCTTTAAAATGAATGGCCATCGGGTTTATGGATTCGCGGTTAAGAATGTTCCCGAATCGATTAACCGTGCGCTTGCAAAAGCCGGTATGACGGTTAATGATATTGACCATTTCGTCTTACATCAGGCTAATGAGCGAATTATTGAAAGAATTGCCGAGACTTTAAATGCACCAATGGCAAAGTTTCCCGTCAACATTAATGAATATGGGAATACGTCCGCGGCAAGCGAACCAATTTTATTGGCGGAACTTGTGGACAAACAAATCATTAAAAGGGGGGATGTCGTTGCCCTATCCGGATTTGGTGGCGGATTAACTGTTGGAACAATGATTATTAAGTACTAAAAAAACTTGGAAACATAAAATTTGGAGGAAATTAAAATGACTAAAGAAGAAGTATTCAACAAGGTAAAAGAAATTATCGTGGACCAATTAGACGTCGATGCAGACAAGGTTAAAGAAAACACTAACTTCAAGAACGATCTAGATTTGGACAGCTTGGACATTTTTGAAGTTGTCGACAAGATTGAAGATACTTACGATATTGAAATTGATACTGACGAAGGTATGGAAACAGTTGGCGAATTAGTTGACTACGTATTGAAACAACAAAGCAAGTAAAGTGGGGTGAGAGATTGGAACTAGGATATTTATTTAGCGGTCAGGGCAAACAGTTTGCCGGCATGGGGCATGACCTCTACCAGCAAGAGCCCATTTACCGTCAAACAATTGAAGAAGCTTCTGAAATACTTGGACAGGACATGAGTGATCCGAAGATCTTTGATGATCCGGTAAATACTCAAGTTTCAATTGTCACCCTGAGTACAGGAATTTATCGGATTCTTGAACATGATTTGGGTAAGCCGGTTGGTGCAACCGGGTTGAGCTTGGGAGAGTATAGCGGCTTGATCGCTGCCAAAGCCTTGAGCTTTGAAGACGGTCTGCCTCTGGTTCGAGACCGGAATCATTATATGGATCAAGCCGGCCAGCATCATCCAGGCAAAATGGCAGCGGTTCTCAAAGCAACTAAAAACGTTGTTGATGAAGCCTGTAAAGTCGGTTCCGAAAAGGGACCTGTCTATGCGGCCAACTACAACACGGATACACAAACTGTCATCGGCGGATCTGAAGCCGGATTGAAGGCCGCCACTGAATATCTGCATGAACACGGAATTAAGCGGGTTGTACCGTTGAAAATGACGGTTGCTTCCCATACACCATTTATGCAGGAAGCCAGTGATCAGCTGGAGAAACGGTTGGCAGACGTCGATTTTCAAAAGACGGAATTTCCGGTTTTTAGTAACACGATTATCAAGCCGTTTACTCGTCTTAATGTGAAGAAAACATTGGTGGCTCAGCTGATCAATCCAACCCATTTCAATGAATGCTTAAAAGAATTACTGAATCTGAATGCCGATGTGTTAATTGAAATTGGACCAGGTGATACGTTGATGAAGTTTGCCAAAACAATCATCTGCAATGCTGATAAATATCACATCGACAGTGTTGAGACCTTGAATCAGGTTCGATCAAATAAAAAGTTGGTGAAATAATGACTGAAACAAATCAGATCGCTTTAGTTACCGGTGCTGCCAAAGGAATTGGCTTATCAATTGCCAAACGGCTCTCCGACGATGGGATGACGGTCGTCATTAACGCCCACCATGAATTAAGCGATGAGCAGACAAAGGATCTAGCTGATGCAGGTTATAACTTTGACGTTTTAGTTGGCGACGTTGCCAATGAAGATGATGCCGAGCGGATGATCAATGAAGTTGTTGAAAAGCACGGCCAAATTGACGTGTTGGTTAACAATGCAGGAATTACCAAAGATAAACTTTTGAGCCGTATGAAATTGGATGACTTCAAAGCGGTTTTGGATACAAATTTGGTTGGCGCATTCAACATGACTAAATTTGCAATGAAATTCATGCAAAAGTCTCGTAAAGGGGCAATTGTGAACATTTCGAGCATCTCTGGTCTGCACGGTAATCTCGGCCAGGCAAATTACTCATCGAGTAAAGCCGGGCTGGTTGGTTTAACCAAGACGGCTGCTCGTGAAGGCGCTTTGCGTGGCATTCGTTCCAATGCGGTTGCACCTGGGATGGTCAAGACTGACATGACTGAAAAAATGAGTGAGCGTCGTCAAAGCGAATTCACCGATCAAATTCCGTTGAAACGATTTGCGGAACCAGCTGAGATTGCTGATGCAGTTGCGTTCTTAGCTGGCAACCAATACATCACCGGTCAAGTGATCACGGTTGACGGCGGATTAACAATTTAGTTTGTTAAAGGAGTAATTAAATGAGCAGAGTAGTTGTTACAGGAATGGGTGCCGTTACGCCAATCGGTAACGATGTTGATAGTTTTTTAACAAACTTATTTGCATCCAAGGTTGGAATTGCCCCAATTACAAAATTTGATTCAGAGCCCACTGGCATTACCGTTGCCGGTGAAGTAAAAGATTTTGATCCCTTAAAACGGGTTGATAAAAAGTTTGCCAAACGAAACGATCTGTTTTGTACTTATGCTTTGTATAGTGCCAAAGAAGCCATGGAGAACGCCGGCTTAACAGATGGTGGTATTGATCCTGAAGAACTGGGTGTTATCTACGGATCTGGAATTGGTGGCTTAACGACTATCGAACAACAGGTTATCAAGATGCACGATAAAAGTCCAAAGCGGGTTTCACCATTATTTGTACCGGATTCGATCATTAACATGGCAGCTGGGAACATCTCAATTGCCTTTAATGCTAAAAATACCAGTCAGGCAATTGTAACCGCCTGTTCATCAGGAACCAATGCGATTGGGAATGCTTTTGAATACATTAAGCAGGGCAAGGCGCAAGTCATGATTGCCGGTGGTACCGAAGCCTCAGTCAACGAAATTGGAATTGCCGGATTCGCTGCTTTGACTGCCTTATCTAAAGCCACAGATCCTGAAAAAGCATCTATACCATTTGATAAAGACCGTAACGGCTTTGTCATGGGTGAAGGTTCAGCAACCCTGATTCTGGAAGACTACGATCATGCAAAGGCTCGTGGGGCTAAGATTCTTGCCGAAGTTGTTGGTTATGGAACAACCAGTGATGCTTATCATATGACTGCTCCAGACCCTGAAGGTAAAGGTGCCAAAAGGGCTATGCAGCAGGCTGTTAAAGAAGCTGGCATTGATGAATCCCAAGTCGATTACATCAACGCCCACGGTACCAGTACCCATGCCAACGACAGTGCCGAAGCCAAAGCTATCAGTGAAGTGTTTGCAAACAACGATCATGTTAAGGTCAGCAGCACCAAAGGGATGACTGGACATGCATTGGGAGCTGCAGGGGCCATTGAGGCTGTTGCAACAATCGGCGCAATTCAGCATAACCAGATGCCGGTCAACGTCGGTGTGGTCAACCAAGACGAAGAATGTAACGTTGAATTGGTTAACGACAGTAATAAAAAAGCTGAAGTCAACTATGCCATCAGTAACTCTTTTGGTTTTGGAGGCCATAACGCCGTAATTGCATTTAAAGGGTGTGATTAGGTAATGGATAAAAAAGAAATTGAACGGTTGTTAGAAAAATTTGACCAGTCATCATTGAAAAACTTTGAGCTGGCACAAGACGACTTTAAGCTCAAGTTCAGTAAGCGAGACGATGAGCACGTTGTTGTGGAGAATTCCGCAACACCCAGCTCGGTCAACACCGATGGTTCAGGGCATGGACAAACTATTTCAGGACAATCAGATGCTCAATCTGCCCAACCTGTCAGTCAAAATGTGGCTGAAATTAAAGCACCATTGGTCGGCGTTGTTTACTTCGCCCCAAGTCCTGATAAACCGGCTTACAAAAAGCAGGGTGATCACGTTGAAAAAGGCGATGTGGTTTGTGTCATCGAAGCCATGAAAATGATCAATGAAGTCAAGAGTGACGTAACTGGGACGATCTCCAACATTTTAGTTGAAGACGGCAGCATGGTTGAATATGATCAGCCAATTTTCCAAGTAACGAAGGAGTGATCAAATGAAACCAGATGTTCAAGATGTCATCCCTCAACGTTATCCATTTCAAATGATTGACAAGTTTGTTGATGTTCAACCAGGTGTGAGTGCCTCTGCAGTTAAACTGATCTCAATCAACGAGTGGTTTTTTGCCAATAAGAAAGCCGGTAATCTGGTTGTTCCACGGCCAATTATGATTGAATCAATGGCTCAGACCGGCGTTGCTGCTATTCTTTCAATGCCGGAATATAAAGGCAAAAATGCTTTTTTCGGCGGAATTAAGAATGCCAATTTTCAAGATGACTTCAGACCAGGTGACAAATTGATATTTACTGTTCAATTGAAGAAGTTGAAACACAATATTGGCCTCGGCCATGGAATCATTACACGAGACGGTCAACAAATTTGTGAAGCAGATCTGATTTTTGCCGTCGAGTAATAGAGGTGAGCGAATGTTTAAAAAAGTATTAGTGGCTAATCGCGGTGAAATTGCCGTTCAAATTATTCGAGCCCTCCATGATATGGGAATTACTGCAGTGGCAGTATATTCAAGTGCCGATAAAGACAGTCTGTTTGTTCATTTGGCTGACGAAGCCATTTGTATTGGTGGACCTCAACCCAGTGAATCGTATTTGAATATGGCGCAGATTATCAGTGCTGCCAACCTGACTGGATGTGAAGCGATTCATCCAGGTTACGGATTCTTATCGGAGAACGCCGAGTTTGCCCAACTTTGCGAAACCTGCCACATCAAGTTTATTGGTCCGAGTCATCAATTAATTGAATTGATGGGTGATAAGGCCAATGCCCGAGAAGCAATGAAGAATGCCGGTGTACCAGTCATCCCCGGTAGTGATGGGGTTGTTAATACTGTTCCCCAAGCTGAAGCGGTGGCTGAAAAAATTGGTTTTCCGGTGTTACTGAAATCCGCTGCCGGTGGTGGTGGTAAAGGAATTCGTGAAGTTGATCGTCCCGAAGATCTTCGTTCAGCCTTTGAGCAAACCCAACAAGAAGCTCGAATATCGTACAATGATGGCGATATCTATGTCGAAAAGCTTATTCGCAAGGCAAAGCATGTTGAAATGCAGGTAATTGCGGATAATTTCGGTCATGTGGTCTATTTGCCTGAACGGGATTGTTCTCTTCAACGCAACCATCAAAAAGTCATTGAAGAGAGCCCATGCGTTCTGATTAGTCCAAAAGAACGAAAAGAACTGGGGAGAATTGTAGCCAATGCCACACTTAAGCTCGGTTATACCAATACTGGAACTTATGAGTTCCTGATGGATGATGATCATCACTTCTACTTCATGGAAATGAATACCAGACTTCAAGTGGAGCACACAATTACTGAAGAAGTGACCGGTATCGAATTGGTTAAAGGCCAATTAGTAGTGGCAGCCGGTGAGGAGCTGCCATTTACTCAAGCTGACGCAGCTGTTAAAGGTCATGCGTTGGAATGCCGTCTAAATGCCGAAGATC
The DNA here is from genome assembly GCF_001435575.1 of Lentilactobacillus sunkii DSM 19904. Taxonomy (GTDB): domain Bacteria; phylum Bacillota; class Bacilli; order Lactobacillales; family Lactobacillaceae; genus Lentilactobacillus; species Lentilactobacillus sunkii. The sequence goes on along the minus strand of NZ_AZEA01000009.1, from coordinate 26,569 downwards.
CTGCCAACAATTTTGCACCACAACCCGGCCAGATTAATCATTTATTTTTCCCGGCCGGATCACTTGGTGTTCGAATTGACTCAGGAGTCACAACGGGGAGCTTTATTTCACCATTTTACGATTCAATGATTGCTAAAGTCATCGTTCATCTAAACGATCGAGATACGGTGATATCTAAAATGCATCGGATTTTAAAGGAACTGGAGATTGAAGGGATCCGGACGAATCAGGATTTCTTGGATTATTTAATCAGTACTGATAAATTCCATGAAGGCATTTATTCGACCAGCTATATTCAAAATGAAGTGTTGAGCGATAAGGAGGGATTCCATGTTACGGAGTCGGTTTAATATGCCAAGTCATGAAGAACTGGTTAAGCGGATGGACGCCATTCCCGATCATATACTGCGGGAATGCCCGATTTGTCACTCAACCTTTTTTTCGTTGCGGGCCGGCACAAGTAAAACGTGTCCCAATTGCGGCTATGGTTTTCGGATTACTGCCAAACGCAGGGCAAAGATTACCTTTGATTCGTTTGAAGAAATTGATAAACAGATGACCGTGCCTGAACAATACAAGGATGAAAAGTATTTAGCTAAAGTTAAAAAGGCGAAGAAAGTCACTGGAATCAACGAAAGTGTCCTTACGGGCATTGGAACCCTTGATAAGCAGCAGGTCGGTGTCGGAATTATGGATCCATTCTTTGTCATGGGGAGTTTGGGAAGCGCTACTGGCGAAAAGATTACCAGGATGTTTGAAGAAGCAACCCGAAAGAAGCTGCCGGTCATTATGTTCACTGCTTCAGGCGGTGCCCGGATGCAGGAGGGAATTCATTCGCTCATGCAAATGGCAAAGGTGTCAGGCGCTGTTGAAGCCCATAGTCAGGCAGGGTTATTCTACGCAGTCGTTCTTTGTGATCCGACAACTGGTGGTGTGACCGCCAGCTTTGCGATGCAGGGGGATGTCATTTTGGCTGAGCCTCACGCGCTGGTTGGTTTTGCCGGCCGCCGGGTGATCGAACAGACCATCATGCAGAAGCCGCCAAAGGACTTTCAAAGTGCCGAAACTGTTATGGAACATGGGTTCATTGACGCAATCGTTCCCCGAAAAGAAATGAAGCAGACGTTGAAACAGTTAATTTCTCTTCATACAAAGGAGCAGGGTTATGGCAGATAAAACAGCATACGAGCGCGTTAAGGCTGCTCGACGGCCGGATAAGATTACCACTGCCGAACTGGTTCACGGGTTGACCACCAGTTTTTTTGAACAGCATGGTGACCGACTGGAAGCTGACGACCCGGCAATTATTGGTGGAATTGGTTTGTTGAACGATAAACCAATTACCGTTGTCGGCATTCAAAAGGGTGCTGATACCGACGAAAACATTGCCAGACATTTTGGCAGTCCCACTCCGGAAGGTTATCGAAAGGCGCTGCGGATCATGAAGCAGGCTGAAAAATTTCACCGGCCAATTTTAGCCTTGGTGAATACACCAGGAGCTTGGCCGGATGTTGATTCTGAATATCATGGTCAAGGTTCGGCCGTGGCCCAGAACATTATCCAAGGGATGCAGTTGAAGGTTCCCTACATCACGATTATTGTTGGTGAAGGTGGTAGTGGTGGGGCACTTGCCCTGTCTTGTGGTGATCGGGTCTTCATGTTTGAAGACAGCATTTATTCCGTTCTGTCACCAGAGGGATATGCCAGCATCATGTGGAAAGATTCCTCGAAGGTTAAGGAAGCGGCTGAAGAACTCAAATTAACGCCTGAAGCATTATTAGAAGATGGCATTATTGATAAAATTATTCATGAGTATGAGCCAGGTGATGATTTGAGTAATTTACGCAGCTTTCTTGATCAGGAATTTTCTGAATTGGCTGAACTGCCAATCGATGAACTGGTTGATCGAAGAAACCAACGTTACCGGAATTTCTAATTGAAGATAAAATTTGGAGGAACAAATATGAGCGGCTTTTTAGATGGAAAAACAATCGTTATCATGGGGGTTGCAAACAAACGCAGTATCGCCTGGGGCTGTACCCAAGCAATCTTGAATCAGGGTGCCAAAGTCGTTTTGACCTATCAAAATGACCGGATTAAAAAGAGTCTGGAACGATTTGTTCCCGATGACGCAGATTTATTGGAATGTGATGTTTCTGACGATGAAAATGTCAAAGCAGCATTTGAACAGATCGGCAGCAAATACGGCAAAATTGACGGTGTTATTCATGCCATCGCATACGCTGACAAGGATACGTTAACTTCCGGTTTGGTAAATACAACTAAAGTCGGCTATGATTTGGCTCAAAATATCAGTGCTTATTCATTGATTTCGGTTGCCCGTTATGCCGAGCCGGTATTGAACAACCCAGGCAGCATTTTGACATTGACTTACTTCGGATCAACCCGGGCAATTCCTAATTACAACATGATGGGCGTTGCCAAAGCAGCGTTGGAAGCAAATGTCCGCTATCTGGCATCTGACTTGGGTGCTAACGGTGTCCGCGTTAATGCAATTTCAGCCGGTGCCGTTAAGACCCTTGCCGTTACTGGAATCAAGCACCATAGTGAATTATTGAAAGAATCAGAATCCCGAACAGTGGACCAAAAGAGTGTCACAACAGCAGAAATTGGAAATGTTGCAGCGTTCTTAATGAGTGATCTCTCAACTGGTATGACTGGCGACGTGGTTTACGTCGATAAGGGTGTCCATTTGATTTAATGAGTTGGTTAGCGAGAGGAATAGATAATGGTAAATCACCAGACACAAATTTTAGGTGCACTGTTGAACGCGGGCGGCCGTTATGTCTCAGGTAACGCGCTTGCCAAAAAATTGAATATTAGCCGACCGGCTGTGTATAACAACATTCAAAAGCTGGAACAGTGTGGCCATTTGATTGCGACAAAGAAGGGATTGGGTTACTGTTACCAAAAATCCCAATTCTTTGACACTGCTGTGATTGACCATTATCGAACCACAACCATGCCGGTTGCAATTCATACGTTCAGAAGTATTTCCTCGACCAATGATTACGCAAAACAGTTCAGCAGCAGTCAGGATTTCGAAGAACCGCAAGTTTTTGTTGCGGACACCCAGACTAAAGGCCATGGCCGCTTGGGAAGACACTTTTATTCACCGATTGATGGTGGAATTTATTTAAGTATTCTCATCCCGCTGCAGAACCGCCAAACAATTCACTCAGGCTTGATAACCACAGGGACAGCAGTTTGTGTCGTCCGATCCCTGAAGCGGTTTTTCCCTAACGAAGATTTCCGAGTCAAATGGGTAAATGATATATTGGTCCACGACAAGAAATGCGGCGGTATCTTAACCGAAACTATTTCAAGTCTCGAAGACGGATTACATGAGAATGTGATTGTTGGGATTGGCTTAAATATTAATTCGGCTAATTTTCCTTCAGCAATCGCGCACAAGGCAGGGGCAATCGTGAACAATACATCAATTGATAAAAATCGCATTGCCGCCAGTATTATTGATCATTTCTTCTATATGTATCAGACCTATGCTAGTGGCAACTTTCTTCAGGAATATGCCAAATTATCGGAAACTCTGGGCAAAAAGGTTCAAGTTGTGATGGGTAATCAAACCATTACCGGCTTTGCGGATCATTTCACGGGCGATGGGGCATTGGTCATCAAAGAAGATTCTGGTCAGATGGTGACTGTTTCAAGTGGTGAGGTCACAAAAGTTTATTTACCAGGGAATTCCTACCTGGGATAATTTTATATACTCAAACGGTTAACCGAGGCGATGAACGGCGTTAACCGTTTTTTGAAAGGCGAACACGATGAAAATTAAAGAATTGGTTCAAACGTCATTAATTGTGGCGGCCATTATCGTTTTAGGCATGATTCCGCCAATTCCACTGGGGATCATTCCGGTTCCAATTGTGATGCAGAATCTGGGGATCATGTTGGCGGGAATTGTTCTTGGCTCTAAAAACGGCACAATAGCAGTCGGAATATTTCTCCTCTTGGCTTTTCTGGGATTTCCAGTCCTGAGTGGCGGCCAAGCTGGTCCAGCTGTCTTTGTCGGGCCCACAGCAGGATATCTGTTAGGTTGGCTACTAACTCCTTCAATGATGGGCTATAGTCTGTCACGGCCATTTATGAGCCGTTCATGGGGTCAACTGACAGGCATCTGGGTCACCGGCGTTTTGATCGTTAACATTATCGGTGCAGTCTGGCTTTGGATTGTGACACCAATTTCTTTGATTGGGGCACTTGGTTCTGGTCTGGTATTTTTGCCGGGTGATACGATTAAAGCAGTTGCAGTGTACCTGGTCGCTGTCAGGATGAAGATGTTGAGTGGGGCATTTTCGCGAAATTAGGTTTATGTATGGAAAGAGGCTCAAGCAAACCGGGATTGGTTTGTTTGAGCCTCTTGTTTTGTGTGGACTTGTGTAGTTCTAATGCTACTTAGTTGAAACGTGTTTNACGAGCCAGATGCTAACTTCTAAGCCAACTTTGGTTCAAACCCAAGACCAGGGTTTCAACCAAAGTCGCCTTAGAAACCGCATCTACCGGCTCTCGTCACACTCTGCTCTGTTCTAATGGAACACCAAATTCAATCCCATTACCATTACAATACCAACCACGGAGATCACTGTTTCCAGCACCGTCCATGTTTGGAGTGTTTGCTTGATGGTTAAATCGAAATATTCTCTGAACATCCAGAAGCCGGCATCGTTTACGTGTGATGCGGCCAATGAACCTGCACCAATGGCGAGCACCATCAATGCCGGGTCAACTCCGGCTTGAGCCATCAATGGGGCAACAATTCCTGCGGCAGTCAATGACGCAACAGTTGCTGAACCTAACGCGACTCGAAGCACAACGGCAACCAACCAGCCCAAAATTAATGGAGAAATTGGTGAACCGATGAACAGTTGAGCAACGGCTTTACCAACACCACCATCGATCAGAACCTGCTTGAAGGCACCACCACCACCAATAACCAAGAGCAGCATGGCAATTGATTTAACGGCATTTTCAAGTGATTCCATGATTTGAGCAGTTGATCGTTTACGACCCCAGCCCATTGTATACATAGCGAAGAACAATGAAATCAACATTGCGATACTTGGTGATCCAATAAACTCAACGATTGAGTCAACCATTGAAGGATTCTTTGGCTCAACCCCACCATTGACAGTCATCTTATAAATTGTTGAGATTGCTAATAAGATAACTGGGAAGAGGGCAGTTAATACTGAGAGTCCAAACGATGGAGATTCTTCAGGAGTGAATTGCTTAACTTCACCGATTGATGAAAGGTTACCTTTACGTTCAAAGGCAGCCGGTGCGAATTTGCGTGCCATTCTTGAGAACAATGGTCCGGCAATATATGCAGCAATAATTGCGATTACGAAACCGAACAAGAGAACTTTACCATCGTTGGCACCCAATACTTGCGCAATGGCAACTGGTGCTGGATGGGGTGGCAGGAATCCGTGGGTAACTGACAAAGCAGCGGCCATGGGAATCCCCAAATAAAGAATTGGAACACCGGCTTCAACGGCGATTGCGAAGACGATTGGTACCAGTAAAACCATACCAACTTCGAAGAATAACGCGATTCCTAAAATAAATGAAGCAATCATAACGGCGATCTGGAGACGTTTCTTACCAAAACGTTTGATAAGGGTTTCGGCGATCATATACGCACCACCGGAATCAGAAACCAGCCGCCCTAACATGGCACCAAAGCCAAAGACCATGGACAACTCGCCAAGTTGGCTCCCAATACCATTTGAGACAGAATCAGCAATTGTGCCCAAAGGCATTTGGAGCATGACGGCGGTAACAACAGCAGTTAATACCAACGAAACGAAGGTATTAATTTTGAACTTGATAATCAGAACCAGTAAGAAGATGATTCCGATTAACAAAGCTAGAAGCTTTAGTATCATAGTTTTCCCCTTTCAAAATACGAAACTAACGAACAACTATTCAGATTTTTTAGTGCCCTCATCCTGGTTCTCATGACGGCGTTGATACTCGGCAATGTTTTTATATTCGGGCTGAAGTGAACGGCTCAAACGAATATAAATTGGAATCAATTCCCGGTAGGACTGGAAGTTCTTTGGATTTGGATGATGGACAACCGTGGTGCCAACAAAATTGGAAACGTCTGACAAGCTGTCAATCAGTCCCAAACTATACATCCCAAGGGTAGCAGCCCCAAGTGCGGTACTTTCAAAGCTTTCTGGAATGGCAACATCCTGCTCAAAAATATCAGTGAGCATTTGACGCCAAAGTGCTGAACGGGCAAAGCCACCATTAGCTTGAATGCTGGTTGGCCGGCCGACAACTTCTTCCAATGCCAATGCGACAGTGTAGAGGTTGTAAACAATTCCTTCCAACACGGCACGGATCATATCGGCACGGGTGTGAGTCCGGTTTAACCCGAAGAATGATCCCCGAGCATTTGCATCCCAGATTGGTGCTCGTTCACCACCCAGGAATGGGAAGAACAGCAGACCGTTTGAACCGGCAGGAACCTTGGCAGCAATTTCTGTCAGCAGATCGTATGGATCAATGTGCATTTGTTCAGCGGTGACCTTTTCGGGCGCACAAAGCTGATCACGAACCCAACGGAAGACAACACCACCGTTATTAACCGGTCCACCAATTACCCACATATTTTTGGCCAGGTAGTAACAGAACACCCGTGCCTTTGGATCGGTATGCGGCTTGTCGGTAACAACCCGGACAGCACCTGAGGTTCCAATTGTAACTGCGACAACGCCCGGTTGAATGGCATTGACGCCAAGGTTGGCAAGTGGGCCATCTGAGGCACCAATAATAAATGGGGTATTGATATCAATTCCCAGTACTTTGGCATATTCTTCGTGCATGCCCTTTAACTGGTAGGTGGTATCAACTAATTCAGGTAATTGATCACGGGTAACTCCAGCGATCTTTAATGCCTGTTCGTCCCAATCCATGTTATAGATGTTGAACATCCCGGTTGCGTTGGCGATTGAATAATCTTCTTTTAATACACCAAATAATTTGTAAAGAATGTATTCCTTGATACCGACGAACCAACGAGCTTTCTTAAACAGGTCCGGTTGGTCGTTGCGTAACCAGATTAATTTGGTGAGCGGAGTCATTGGATGAATTGGTGTTCCGGTATGTTTGTAAATTTCCATACCTTCTGGGCTGGCTTTAAGCTTATCAGCATAGTTGACAGCTCGGTTATCGCCCCAAGTAATTGCCCGGGTCAGTGGCTTGTGATCTTTGTCCAGCAGAATCAAGCTGTGCATTGCACATGAAAAGGCAATCCCTTTGAGTTCACCCGGTTGCATATCAGCTTTTCGTACCAATTCGGTAATTCCATCGGACATCGCAGAAAAGATTTCTTCTGGATCTTCCTCAGCCATATCAGGAGTGTCCTGATACAGCGGGTACCCATTGTTGGAATATCCGTGAACCTTTCCTTTAACATCGTAAAGCACGGTTTTAACACTGGTGGTTCCAATATCAACACCTAGCGTATAATCCATGTTAATAACTTCCCTTCTTTATTAGTTGAGCCGGCGGTCGAAACGCTTTCAAATGATGGCAAAAAATATAGCTGCATCGTTAAACCAATATCAGACGCTGAAGGATTGGCACGCTACCGCTTCTAAATAAAAATAGCATTATAACTATAAGAGTTCAAATATTTTGACCATTTGATTTTCCAATTTTGAAAACGCAACCACAATTATATGAAAAACAGTTTCACAATGCAAGCATTTTGTTGTAAAATATTTACATTGATGAAAATAAGACACTTACTATTCATGAAAGGTGATCATTATGAGCTCGCCAGTTCAAATTTTAAAACAGTCATTTGACGAATTAAGTCGCACAAACAAAAAAATCGCAAAATATGTGATGGAGAATCCACAAGCTGCTTCGGAGGCAAATATTGAGGACTTGGCTAAAATAACCGAAACTTCAACTGCTTCTGTATCACGCTTGGTTAAGACACTTGGTTATGGAAATTTCCGAGAGTTTACTCTGGCCCTTGCATATACCCAGTTGCGCCCACAGAATCTGCCAATTTTTAAAGACATTGACGCCAACGATTCGTTGGGCACCATTGCCGATAAAATTTTTAACAGCAGTCAGCGGGCAATTCAAGACACCCGTGCCGGGATTGACGAGGATGAATTTGCCAGAGCTGTACTTAGAATAATCCATTGCCGTCGCTTGGGGCTCTTTGGCCTTGGCGGCTCTTCGGTTGTGGCATTGGATGGATATCACAAATTTTTGCGGACATCGATTGAATGTTTCTATTACCCAGACTTTGACGTACAGCTGATGCAAGCTGTAAAATTGGGTGAGGATGATTGTGCAATCGTTGTTTCACATTCAGGAAAGAATCGTCAAACCCTGAAAGTTGCAGAAACACTCAAGAAGCGAAAGGTACCTGTGATTGGCATTACCAGCTATCCGGATTCGCCGCTTGCCGTTCATAGTGATATCACGTTTATTTCGTCAAGTGACGAATCAAATTATCGTTCTGAAGGGATGTATTCACTGATTGCCCAACTGGCGATTGTCGATACGCTGTTTATGATGGCAACTGTCCGCATGGGACCTGCAACTGAAGACACGATTCGCAACGTTCAAAATATTATTGAGAGTACCCGCAGTTAATCACTCATTTGCCGGGTAACTGAGATGACCTTTATATGAAGCGAAGAGATATTCAACCAATATATGCTGAAACTTACCAGCGCCGAAAGCGCACTCGAAGGGTAGGTCTCGGCATTTTTTTGTTGATATTGGTGATTATCTCGGGATTCTTCCTAATTCGTTGGCATGAAAATGAGCAGCTCAAGAAATATCCGATCCGCGGAGTTGCCATTGATCAAAGTAATGGATACATTGATTTTGAAAGTTTGAAGAACCGCGGAATCAGCTTTGTCTATCTAAAAGCGACTCAAGGGGCAGCCTTTACTGATGATAGTTTTGACAGTAACTTTCAACGGAGCCAGGGGTCTCAGCTGCCAATCGGTGTTTACCATTATTTCAGCTTTACAAGTTCACCGACTGAACAATTTAAAAATTTTGTCCGTCAAGTCAAATACAATACCGGAAGTCTGCCAATTTGTATTCAAATTCAATATTATGGCAGCTTCGATGAGTCAACGGTTCACTGGAAGAAAGCAAGAAGACAAGTGGTTTATCTTTCAAAACTGTTAAGGAGCTATTATAAGCGTCCCGTTGTGATTTCTGCTACTAAGCAGGTTATCTCGCGCTTAAAGCTGACAGCGGACTCCAAAACGCAATTCTGGCTGACCGATGGCAAAATTGGCCAACCGAATGCCGATGCCACGTTTATCCAAGCTGATGATAAAGCCGGCTTTAGATTGGATAAACAGCTGGTGTTCCTACCGATGTCGGTTTTTAACGGAAATCGAAGCGAGTGGCACAGGTACGTGGATTAGGCATGAATGGCAATATAGCAACAGATCATGCTTACCAAAACAAAAAGACCTAACCAGCGTCAGGTCTCATCAATCTGCATTTTCGCCACCATTTGCCGACTGCAGATCGTAGGTATAATTTTCGGATTCATCATAAAATTTGATTGGTCGAGCTTCATTTCCCCGAATTTCAAGCTTATAGCCGTATTTATCAACGTAAGACAGCTCGTAGCGGGTCAATAGCGAAACCTTGGCCGACATATCCTTGCCGTCAATCAATAATTTCAAGTCCGGACCGATCTCCAACTGGTGTTGGCGGTTTCTGTGATCCTTAAATTGCCAAGTGCCGACAAAAAACAGTGGATCTGCTGGATCAGGTTGATTTTTAGGCTTTTTCTTGGTATGGAAAAGACTGATTAAAAAAGACGCCATGAATATCAAAAAACTACGTTTGCGCAAAATATCATCCCCCTAAAGCATATTAGAAACTAAGTATACTTGATAAATATAACAGAGAGGGTCTGATTTCGTTTTCATTGGGTTAAAAGCTTGTTACAATTTAATTAAAGAAGGGTGGTTGTCAAATTGATTAAGTTAGGAATAATTGGAACCAACTGGATTACACAGCGGTTTATTGATGCCGTCAAGCTATCACAGAAGTATGAACTAACGACGGTTTACTCACGTCATGAGGAAACCGCAAGGCAATTTGCGGTTAAAAATGGTGCAAGTGAAACCTTTACGAATCTGGATTCATTCTTTTCAAAGGGCAAATTCGATACAGTCTATATTGCTTCGCCAAACAGCCTGCATTTTGAACAAGCAGAAATGGCGATTCAACATGGTAAAAATTTGATTGTGGAAAAGCCGGCTTTCAGCACCCAAAAGCAAATGGCCAAGATTCAGAAAATGTTGGCTGAGAATCCTCAAGTTCTGTATTTTGAAGCCGCAAGAAATATTCATACCGAAAATTTCCATGCAATTGAAAAGAAATTGGGCCAGCTCCAGGTTGTTCAAGGTGCCGAGTTTACTTATTCAAAGTATTCTTCTCGATATGATTTAGTACTCCAAGGCCAGGAGCCAAACGTTTTTTCACTTAAATATGCCGGGGGTGCGCTTCAGGATTTAGGTGTTTATACGGTATATGACGCTGTGGCACTGTTTGGGATGCCAGAAGAGACAGCTTATTTTCCTCAACTGATTCGAACCGGCGTTGATGGAAAAGGTACAGCAATTCTACGGTATCCAGAGTATAATGTAACTTTAAACTTTTCAAAAATCAGCAACTCGCACATGACCTCAGAAATATACGGTTTAAAGGATTTAATTGAGATTGACGATGCCGGTGAAATCAATGCCGTGATCTATATTGATGACGATAATAACAAGCAGGTAATTGGTAATACCATTGATGAAAATCCAATGCTGCCTGAAGTTGAGGACTTTGCCCGGGTCATCGACGATCCCAAGAATTCTCAAAATAAAAAGGACTACGATTATTGGCTGCAGCTGAGTGTTTACGTTAATAAGCTGATTTATAATTTGCGCCAAGCCGCCCATATTTCATTTGTGGGTGAAAAAAAGTGAACAACTAGAAAATGGAGACCCATTGTGATAGAAGAATTTAAAGAACATGCAACTAAATTAGGTTACAAGAAGCCGACAGCTATCCAAGAGGCTGTGTATCAGCCATTAAAGGACGGCAAAAGTGTTTTGGGATTAGCCCCGACCGGTTCTGGAAAAACGGTGGCCTTTGCTTTGCCGCTGCTGGAAAACATTCAACCTGACGATGGCTTATCGTTACTGGTCATTGAACCTTCTGCCGAACTGGCCATGCAGACTCAAAAAGTTTTATTGGAATGGGGGAAGCTGATCGGTTTATCTGTTCAGGGAATTATCGGTGGTGCCAACATCACCCGTCAAGTAGATAAATTAAAGGATCACCCCAATGTGATTGTTGGAACGACTGGTCGAATCATGAACCTGATCGATCTTGGCAAATTGAAATTGGATTCGCTTCAGTCAATTGTGATTGATGAAGCCGATAATTTATTGAGTGAGGACACCCTGGCTTCCATCAGGTCACTTGTTGACCTGGCTCCGGATAGTGTTTCATTGGGATTCTTTTCAGCGACTAAGAATGATCTTCTGGAGCACATTAATCGTTGGTTTATTCAAGACATTCAAACCTTTGATGTATCGGCAATTGATGATACCCGAGGGATTGTTAAGCACACATTGTTGGAAGTTTCCAACCGCAAAAAAGAACAGATGCTGTTGCGATTCCTTCATATGAAAGAATTCAAGGCACTGGTTTTCTTTGATCAATTGGATACTCTCCAAAAAGTTGCCGGCTTTCTTTCGCACCGGCATATAACCGAGGCTGAAAAGTTAACCAGTGAACAACGGCAGACTGCTCGGCAAAAGGCATTGCGTGATTTTAGGGATGGCAAGATCCGACTGCTGTTAACAACCGACGTCGCTGCAAGGGGGATGGATATCGACAAACTTCCCATTGTCGTTAATTTCGACCTGCCTTCTGATCCCAAAACCTATATTCACCGAGTTGGCCGAACCGGCCGAATGCATCAAGACGGCATGGTTGTTAACATGGGGGATGATCATGATCTTCGCGATTTGAAGAAACTGGTTAAACCCTATGGATATGAGTTGAAGAACATTTATTTTGACGGCAATCAGTTGTCGGATACGCGGCCGAAAACACCAATTACTTTGGACGAGGAAGATAAGAAATTTGATGCCAAATCGTCTAACCATGCAGAAAAAAAGCATGAGGGTAAAAAGCCGTCTTTTAATAAACCAACAAAGCCCAAGCCAAAGGGCAAAAAGAAGCATAAGCATTCGAAGCGAAAAGGGATGCACCACAAGCGAACGGAAGGATAATTTCTCTTTACAGCCTTGCTGATAAATGAGAAAATTGTAGTGCAGTTGTTTTGGCCCCATAGCACAACTGGATAGGGCACCCGCCTCCTAAGCGGTTGATCCCGGTTCGAGTCCGGGTGGGGTCATGTATATAGATCTACTGAATTGGCATCATTAAATTAAACAGCAGAATCGGACATCATCTTGACGATGATCGATCCGATTCTGCTGTTTTACTGTGTCTATTTGTTTCGTTGTTCTGCCCGCTTCAATAAATCGTCTTTGATTTTAGGCTCCATTTTTTCGTATTTGAAATAGAAAACCATGATGCCGGCTACAATTGCATAAATGATGACAGGCAGCCAAATGAAGCAAAAGCTGATTGCCGAAGACGCGTGGGCCGTCTGGTTCTGATTGGCGACAAATCCAGCCATATCCAATATTTTCGAAGGAATAAAGCTGCCGAAGCCTGAGCCTAATTGGATACAAAAAGCACTTCCAACCGCAGTTAAGAATCCAGAAGCACGGACGCCACTCTTCCATTCCCCAAAATCAACCGTGTCTGCCAACATGGCAAATGGCATTGACATTGCCAAGGCTGAACCTAAAACTCCAATTGACCAGGAAATGATGACCAGCACGAAATTTCCACCAACCATGGCCATCATCGCCTGGCCAACAGCACCAATTCCCAAACCAATCAGCATGGTTGCCGTTTTGTTAGTGACTTTTACGATGAATGGAATGGAAATGCTTGAAATAATCCCTAAAACCTGTAAACCATTGAAGACGGCTGCCAGTTCAGCGTTGCCGAGATTATACTTTGCGTAGTAGGTGGAAAAGCTGTTTCGATCAGCCTGAGCGATCCAAAAAGTTGCGAAGGAAATGACCAACAGATACCATGGAACGTTACCAACGGTCGCTTTCAGACTTTGTTTAAACGGAAGCGACTTTTGGCTGACAGGAACTCTTTCGCGCATGTTTTTGAATGCCGTGATTAATAAAAAGACCGCCGCAACACCAAATAAAGCAATGGTGATCATGAAGCCATGTTTGTCGTTTCCTCTACCGAAGAATGCTACCAAGGGAAGCGTGAATGTACTGGTAACAAATGATCCAATCAGACTCCCCACCATTCGGTAGGAATTGGCGCCAATCCGTTCACTGGGATTAAGTGTCAGATTGGGCAAAATAGCCGAGATCGTGGTTTGGATACCGGTGTATATGACACCGGCAGCCAGGACATATGTAATTCCGGCGTATAGAAGTTTGGCAACACCGTGTATGTTAGGGGCGGTAAAAGCCAAAAAAGTGCTCAAAGCAAAGGGAATTGCCAGCCAAAGAAAATATGGTCGGCTTTGGCCCCATTTGGTATGTGTGTGGTCAACGATTGAACCCCAAAAGATTGCACTCACAGCATCAACAATACAAGCAATCAAAATGATCATTCCGGCAGCTGAAACGGGGATGTCGAATACATCTGTGTAAAAGTAAAGAATATAACTGGACATACTGACATAAAGCAGGTTACCTGCCATATCAGTGAAGGAATAACTGATTTTTTCCAGCGTTGGTAATTTGGCATTAGCCTTTGCCGTTTCTTCTTTTAAATCCATTAATAGACCTCCAACATATTGATTTCACATGATTAATATCGTTTCCAAATATTTTTATTATATGCTGATTTCGATCATCTTCAAGGACAATTATGATAAAAAACTGGTTAAGAATGTGTCAAAGCCCTATTAAATAGGCACTGTTTAGCTATGCCAAAAGTGTTGAATTTATTAAAATATGACCTCCACTTTCTCTTTATTAGTGACAATTTATAATATCTAACAATTAAATAATTGGGTATTGTGAAATCGCTTTCACATGCCTATAATATACATGATTCAAAAACTTGAGGAGGTTGACAATTTATGCGCAGAATTAAATTTCGTTGGTTAATGTTACTGGGAGTATTTGCTGTGTTGGGGTTGATCATCACTGGCTGTGGTCAGAAAAAATCAGCAGATAAGGGACCACTGACCGTTGCGACTTCTGGGACGCTGTATCCAACATCGTTCCATGATCAAAAGACCAATAAGCTGACCGGCTTTGATGTTGAAGTTGTTCGAGCAGTTGCCAAAAAGTTGGATAGAAAAGTTGTCTTTAAGGAAATGAACGTTGATGGTCAGGAAACTGCCGTTAAGACCGGCAAGGCAGACATGGCTGCCAATGATTTTGCCGTATCGCCACAACGGGCAAAACAGTTTGCTATTTCAACACCATACAAGCATTCGTTTAACAGTATCGTTGTTCGTCAAAAAGATGATTCCGGGATTCATTCATGGGCCGATATTAAAGGTAAAAAGGCCGCTGGAGAAGCTGGAACCGGTTATCAACGATTGGCAAAGCAGTTAGGTGCCAAGACTGTTAACTATAACAACGTTTCAAACGACATTTATTTAAGGGATGTCGAAAGTGGCAAGACTGATTTGATCATGAATGATTATTATCTTCAGAAATTGGCATTGGCGGCTGTTCCAAACAACACTTTGAAGATTATGCCAAACATGTACTTCAGAACTAATGAAGACGGCAAGGGTGTCGGTATCTTGATGAAGAAGGGTGACACGAAGCTTCAAAAACAAGTTGATAAAGCTCTCAAAGAACTCAAGAAGGACGGGACGCTGAAGAAACTTTCAGAGAAATACTATCATGCTGATGTTACTAAAGAACCTCATGTTCATATCTCA
Source organism: Lentilactobacillus sunkii DSM 19904 (assembly GCF_001435575.1). GTDB lineage: Bacteria > Bacillota > Bacilli > Lactobacillales > Lactobacillaceae > Lentilactobacillus > Lentilactobacillus sunkii. Next base: position 11,496 of record NZ_AZEA01000009.1, on the reverse strand, counting down.
AAAACATTTACAATTAAGTAGGGCGGGCGTTGCGATTGGATATTATTAAATATTTGTCGATTCCGGATTTTTTCAATGCACCACTTGCATTTCATTCTGTTCCAAGAATATTGGCAGGTTTTCCGATGTCGATTGCGCTGACTGCGATTAGTTTTATATTGTCATTAATCCTGGGATTATTTTTGACACTGGCGCAGTTGAGCAAGCACAAACTTCTACACTACCCTGCCCGGGCATTCATCTCGTTCATGCGGGGTGTGCCGATGCTGGTTCTACTGTTCATCATTTATTTTGGATTCAGAGCAGATGCTCTTCCGGCAGCGGTGATTGCCTTTACCATCAACTGTAGCGCCTTTGTTTCGGAAGTCTATCGTTCTTCATTCAGCGCCGTTGATCACGGACAGTGGGAAGCTGCGTATTCTTTAGGATTACCTTATCGGAAAGTGATTTCAAAAATTGTTTTTCCACAGGCATTTAAAATTGCCATTCCGGCCCTCGGAAATATCTTGCTTGATTTGTTTAAAGGCACTTCATTGGCAGCCATGATTACTGTGAGTGAAATGTTTATGGATGCCCAGATTGTTGCGGGTGCTAATCAGGATTATATGACCATCTACATCACGATCGCCGTGATTTATTGGTTCTTCTGTTGGCTGATGACAATTGGGCAAACCCAGTTGGAACGTGAAATGGCAAAATAATGGATTTAAAAGGACCCTCGAAAATCAGAAATGATTTTCAAGGGTCCTTTAGTTTATTTTAATTACATTAATAGTTCGGCAACAACTACCAGGATAACGACCATTACCGCTGCAATTGCCAACAATTTAAAGCCATCAGCTTTGGTGTAATAGCCTTTTGGGAATTCCAGACGCCTTTCCCTTAAATTTTGTCTGTTAAGTTTTGACAAGTTATTCACCGTCCTTGTTCGGATGATCTTTGTTAGTGCTGTTTTTGAACACAGCCCATTTTGACCAAAAATAATTCAAAATAATTACGACAATATTTTCAAATATTTTCACTAAAATTTGATTTTGATGCATTAATGTAATTCCGATCCATAGAAGGATCCATTCAACAACCAAAGTGGCAACTCGGCCGCCAAAGAAAGAACTCATTTCTTTGAGATCACTAAGAAGTGATTTGGAAGGGGAGTGGAAAACATACGCTTTATTAGTTATATAGGCGAATAGGACACTGATCACCCAAGCAATAAAGTTGTTGATCATATAATTCATATTCGTGAAAATATGCAATCCCGAAAAGATTAAGACATTTACTGCTGTGGTTAAAACTCCCCAAAAAAGATACGCAATAACTTCTTCGTATTTATCATACAGCTTCTTCATTTGAGCAATCATAATTAACGTTTCTCCGCAATGACAAACTTAGGACGGTGCTTGGTTTCCAAGTAAATCTTCCCAATATAAGTCCCCAAAATTCCCAGACTGAACAGTTGGACACCACTTAAAAGCAGTATGATGGAGACCATTGAAGCCCACCCATTGACTGAACCGCCGAAGAACATTGCCCGAATGACAACGAAGAACAGCCCAATGATCGACAAAATGAAGGTCACAATTCCAACGAAAGTCGCCAACTTCAACGGGACATCTGAGAAATCCACGATGGCTTCCATTGAATACTCAAATAATTGAAAAAGTGACCAAGACGTCTTTCCGGCAGCTCGCGGGACACCCTCATATGCAAGGTATTTGGTTTTGAAACCAACCCATGAGAACAGTCCTTTACTGAATCGGTTATATTCAGGCAATTCCAAGACTGCATCAACATACTTACGTGTCATTAGTCGGTAATCACGGACATTTTGCTTCATTTGAACTTTCGACATCTTGTTGATGATTTTATAAAAGCTTGCGGAAAGAAATGCTCTAATCGGATTTTGCTTGCGACTGGTTTGAACACAGCCGACAACATCGTAATCCTGCTTTGGATCTTCAAGAATATCAACCATCTGCAGCAATAGCTCAGGTGGATCCTGGAGATCAACGTCCATGACGGCGACATAATCGCCGTGAGCATTTGAGAGACCAGCAGCAAATGCAGACTCTTTACCAAAGTTTCTTGAAAATGAAATATAGTGAACTTCGTCCGGATGTTCAGCATGCAGCTTTCGCATCACGTCCAAAGTTTTATCAGCTGAGCCATCGTTGATGAACAGGTAATCTGGCTGATATTGTTCTTCATGGGATGCATTTAGTTTATCGAATACTTTTTCTGTTGTGTTATAGAAAAGTTCAACCGTTGGTTCCTCATTATAGCAAGGAACAATTAGACTGATCGTTTTCAAAATATTTCCTCCCGTACATTTGTTGATGACTTTGCTTTTGTAAATGTTTATTGGTAAGCTGGATTCCGTTTGGGTCCACCAAAACAAATACGGAGCTGAAGGATTCACTTCAGTTCGGCTATGTAAAAAATGAACATCTAACAGATTATACCATATCATATTTTTTGAAAAATTAAGTAGCTGTTAAGTTTCTCGTCATCTTTGATATAATTGAGAACATACAAAGGAGAATTAATTGATGAAACCAATAAAAGTCATGTCCATCTTTGGAACCCGTCCCGAAGCAATCAAGATGGCACCGATCATTTTGCTTATGCAGCAGCATTTAAATGAATTTCAGCCCATTACAGTGGTTACTGCACAACATCGTGAGATGCTTGACCAGGTTCTGGATGTGTTCCACATTACCCCTGACTATGACCTCAATATTATGAAGAAGGGCCAGACGCTTAGCGACATTACAACTCGAGTGATTACAGAACTGGATCCGATTATTGAAAAAGCCCAGCCGGATATTATTCTGGTTCATGGTGATACGACAACGACGTTTGCCGCCAGTATCAGTGCTTTTTATCATCAGATCAAAATTGGCCACGTTGAAGCAGGACTGCGGACTTGGAACAAGTTGTCGCCATACCCTGAAGAGATGAATCGGCAGTTGACCGATGTCCTGGCAGATTTATATTTTGCCCCAACCTCGCTCAGCAGGGATAATCTGTTAAAAGAGAATCACCCGGATAAAAATATTTTTGTGACTGGAAATACCGCAATCGATGCGTTGAAACAGACGGTCACAAAGGATTACCAACATTCTGTGTTTGATGAACTCAAAGAAAATTCAAAAATGATTCTTTTGACGATGCATCGTCGTGAAAACCAGGGAGAACCAATGCGTCGGACATTTCAAGCCATTAAAGAAGTGCTTGCAGAACATCCGGATGTTGACGTTGTTTATCCGGTTCATTTGAGTCCCGCGGTTCAAAAGGTTGCTCATGAAGTATTTGATGGCGTTAAAGCAGTTCATTTGATTGAACCGTTGGATGTTTTGGATTTCCATAACATGTCGGCCCGGAGCTTCTTTATCATGACCGACTCCGGTGGGGTCCAAGAAGAAGCACCATCATTGAAGAAGCCCGTGTTGGTCCTTCGAGATACTACTGAACGGCCCGAAGGCATTAAAGCCGGCACTTTACGGCTTGTTGGCACGGATCCGAAAGTGGTTAAACGCGAAATGGAACGGCTCTTGGATGACCCCAAGGAATATCAAAAGATGGCTGAAGCCAAGAATCCATATGGGGACGGGCATGCATCAATCAGAATTCTTAATGCAATTAAGGATCATTTCACCAAATAATTTCAGGAAGACGATAAATGATGAAGCGAATATATGAATTCAGCAAAAATTTCATTCAAATAATTGTTAAACGCTATTCATCCGGAAACGTCTCCGATTCTGCGGCGGTACTGGCGTTTTATTCCTTACTGTCGATTTTTCCAATCTTTTTTATCATTGGAAGTATCTTAAATTTGTTCCACATTCATCTCAGTGAAGTTGAAGTATATATTCGGCCGCTGTTCCCGGAACGGATTTACAGCATGCTTGAACCAATCATTAACTCCACGCTGCAGAGTGGCGGTGCCAGTCAGCTGTCCGTTGGTCTGATTGTGACGATTTGGTCAGCCAGCCGGGCGATTGCGGCTTTTCAGCGCAGTATCAATAAAACTTATGAAGTCGCCGAAAATCAAACGGCCATTTCCAACCGACTGATTTCATTTGTCTGGATGCTGGTTTTAATTATGGCCCTCGTTGTTTTAATGTTTGTGTTCGCATTCAGCCAAATGTTTTTTGAATGGTTGAATCCAATTCTGAATGTCCCACATTGGATCTTGAATTTAATCGGGACCGTTAAATGGCCCGGAACAATTGTTGTTGCATGGCTGCTCTTGAGTCTGCTGTTTTATTTCGTACCGACGGCCAAGGTGAAATTCCGTTATGTATGGGTTGGCGCGTTGGTTGCGACTGTTGGATTGATGTTGTTGGCGCAGGGATTCACATATTACCTGAGGTTCTTTTCTCGAAGGATTGACGCATACAAGACGATTGGAACTTTTATTGTTCTAATGTTTTGGTTGGACTTTTCCGGAATCATTATGTTGTTTGGCGGTGTAATCAATGCCACCATTCAAGAAATCCGCCAAGGAAAAATCCAGGAGCAGGACGATGCGATTGAAACCGTCTGGAAGAAAGCCCGCAGAATTCGAAAGCACAAGTAGGCCGTAAATAAGTATTTGTGGATTATCAAAATAAAGAGGTCAGAACAAAAGTTTGGCTTTTGTCCCGGCCTCTTGTACATGAAACATGCTACTTACTGACTTTTGCCACTAGTTCAGCGGTAAACTTGTCGAGCTTTTCAATATCTTTTTCATCAGGTTCCAAATTAATCTTAAGGCTTTCCGATCCCTTTGTGGCACCGGTTTTTTCGAAGGTAGCCTCGAATTTGTCAACTGACGTATTGTAGAACTCTTCATAAAAGACATCACCGGAACCGGCAACCCCAAAAATTTTACCCTTCAGGTCAAGTTCGCCTAAATCATCATAAAAGTCCATGCCTTCTTCGGGCAGGGCGCCTTCATCGTACGTGTAAGGGCAAACGACACAAATGTCGACATTTTCAAAAACTGACGGATCGGTTTGGGAAATCTCCGTTTCTTCTACCTGAACATCGGCGTCTTCCAAGGCTTCAGTGACAATGTCGGCAATGTCTTCATTATTTCCTGTAATTGTTGCGTAAACTACGTGTGCAGTAATCATATTATTTCATCCTCTATCTTAAATTGATTTCAGTATACCAAATAGAAAAGGCAAAGTGAATTTCAACAACGTTGGTAAGAAAGGATTTTTATGGCAAAGACAATCACCAAAATCGAAGCTCAAAAACGCAAAGGCCGGTTCAACGTATACGTTGACGGTCAATATGCATTTCCGATCAGCGAAGAAGTTTTTATCAAATATCGGGTTTTTAAAGGGATGGAAGTCGATGATCAGCTCATCGAAACGCTTAAAAATGCTGACAACATTTCCAAGATACATAGCAGAGCCCTGAACTATTTGGCTCACAACTTGCGAACCGAATATGAAGTCCGGGAAAAGCTGGCTGACTTGACCGAAGATGCTGATGCCATTGACAAGGTGATCAATATTTTAGCCGATCAGACTCTAATCGATGATCAGAGATATGCCGACAGCTATGTCCGAACGGTGGCTCGAGAGCGAAAAAATGGTCCCGACTTCATTCGCCGTCATTTAAAAGATAAACGAGTGGATGCCAACAAGGTTGAAACCTCGCTGGATCATTATTATCCGGAACAAGATGTCATTGAGATCGGTGTCGAAGTTGCTGAAAAGCAGTTAAAACGATACAAGCGTGATTCTGCCAAGATGGCCATCAACAAGACCAAAGAACTGCTGATGCGCCGCGGATTTCCCTATGGCGATATTGAGGAAATTATGAATCAGACAGATACTGACGATATGGAACAACAGGACCATGAAGTAATCGATAAAGTTGCTGAAAAGTATTTCAGACAGTACAAAAGACTCGAACCTTATGAGCGCAACCAAAAAATTAAGCAGGCACTTTACCGAAAGGGCTTTTTGATGGATGATATTTCAATTGCCATGGAAAAGCTCCCAAAATAAAATAATTTCGAAAATAAACCCCACTCTGATATAATGACAATTGGATTGGTAACAATCGATGTTGTCAGCTTAGTCAGAAAGTGGGTACCATATATGCCACGACTACAAAAATTACCTGGAGAAGGAGAATTTATTGCGATTCAAAGCTACAAGCACGATGGCAGCTTACATCGAATTTGGCGGGATACGATGGTACTAAAGACGAGCGAAAATTCACTAATTGGCTGTAATAATCATACTCTGGTAACCGAGGATGACGGGAGACATTGGGTCACCCGTGAGCCGGCTTTGGTCTACTTTCACAAACACTATTGGTTTAATGTTGTGGCCATGATCCGTGATGATGGGATTGCTTATTATTGCAACCTGGCTTCACCATACGTCCTGGACAAGGAAGCTTTAAAGTATATTGATTATGATTTGGACGTTAAAGTTTTTCCGGACGGCCGACGAAAGCTGCTGGATGCCGATGAGTACTTGACCTTCAGCAAACGGTGGAACTATGGTCCTGAGATTGATCACATTTTAAAACGCAATGTCAGAATTTTAGTGGATTGGATTGAAAACGAAAAAGGTCCGTTTTCAAAAGAGTTCATTGCCATTTGGTACGAACGGTATTTGGAACTGTCTCGTCACAGTCAATAATTCGATCTTCAGGAGAGTGGTTGGTGCAATTATTGCATCAGCCATTTTTGATTTATGCTACAATTGTTGATAATAAGCAAATTGGATCTATCAATTTAGAAGTAAAGGAGCCTACGAATGCTGGAACGATTAAAAAAATCTCCGCTCATGTTTTGGTCATTGGAAATCTTGATCGTGGTGGCGATCATTTGGATCTGTACAAAAATCAGTTTTGTGTTTTCACCAATCGCCATCTTCTTCTCCACGGTCTTCATTCCCATTTTGTTGGCCGGAATTTTATTTTACATGCTTAATCCAATCGTCAATTTGATTACCAAAGTCAGAATTGGCAAGCACAGGATTACCAGAACGTGGGCGACCACCCTTGTTTTCCTACTTTTGATTGGTCTTATCGCATTAGCGGCAACCGTCTTTATTCCAAAGATTTTAAACCAGTTGGTGACGTTGGCCAATCAAATTCCCAACGCTGCTGATCAGGGGCAAAAATTAGTTGATAAGCTGTTTAAGGACATGAATTCCCAACAGCTTCTGCAAAAAATTGATTTTACGTCTTTAACCGATAAATTGACAAGCAATGTCAACAAGTACGCTGAAACAATTTTTAATGGGGTTACAAATGGGCTCGGCGGCATTATTTCGACAGCAGCCAGCGCAGTGATAACGGCAGTGACTGTTCCGGTTGTGTTATTTTATATGTTGAAAGATGGCTACCGGCTCGCCCCGACAATTAAGGGATTTCTGCCTGAACGACATCGTGAACAAACCATGGAATTGCTCGGCAAAATGAGCCGCACAATCTCCAAATACATCTCTGGTCAGATGATTGAGTGCTTATTTGTTGGAACATTTACAGCGATCGGCTATGTGATTATTGGGATACCTTATGCATTACTGCTGGGTGTGATTGCCGGAATCTGCAACATTATTCCTTACCTGGGACCCTATATCGGAATTGCCCCTGCACTGGTTGTTTCCTTCTCAAATGGCGGCCTCTGGGCAGTTGTGTACAACGTGATCGTTGTTTTAATTGTTCAGCAGATTGATGGTAACTTGGTTTATCCAAATGTGATTGGGAAATCATTGGAAATTCATCCACTGACAATCATTATCATCCTGCTGGCTGCCGGTAACATTGCCGGATTGATGGGAATGATTCTGGCTGTTCCACTCTACGCGGTCGTCAAGGTTGTGGTTATTCATATGTATAATATTTATCAGTTGGAATAACACAAAAACGTTAATAATCTTTAATAAATATTGACGTTGACGGTGATTATGCTACTATTTAAGATGTGTTTATTTTAATTCGCATTTTAAGTAATGATTAAGTAGGAGATTCTATGAAAAAAGTAATTACGTATGGAACGTTTGATTTGCTGCACAAAGGCCATGTTCGTTTATTGAAACGCGCAAAGGCACTTGGTGACCACCTCACCGTTTGCTTGTCTTCAGACGAGTTTAACGCTGAAAAGGGTAAGAAAGCTTACACGTCATACGAAGATCGAAAATATATTCTTGAAGCAATTAAATACGTGGACGAAGTTATCCCTGAAACCAACTGGGATCAAAAGATTCATGATGTTCAGGATCGAGACATTGATGTGTTCGTCATGGGTGATGATTGGAAGGGTAAATTTGACTTCTTGAAGGACTACTGTGAAGTTGTTTATCTACCTAGAACAGAGGGAATTTCAACCACTAAGATTAAGGAAGATCTGGGCCTTACTGATACACAGGATTGGAAAGCTTAAAATCAGAGCATGAAAAATCCGGTTCGGTGATTTAACGAAAGACGCGTGCAGCATATATGAGATTCAAACGAGGCTGAGGACAAGACTACGTGTTTTGTCTCAGCCTCGTTTTATTCAGGAGGAAAATTATGGGACGAGCAATCTTTTTGGCAACGATGATTCAAGGAATTCGCAAAGTAACGTTTAGGCGGCAGCTGTTGTCGCTGGTTAGCAATGATTTTCAAGTCGTTGTGTTGTTTGCAATGACTGATTTTGATGAAATCTGGCAGGCAAAGCAGGAATTTGCAAAAATTCAATTGCCCACTGGTGCGCCGAAGGTCCGATTGATTTCGCTAGCTGACATTTATGCCGACCATGATGGGGTTGTCCTCAAGCCAACCGATTACATTAACCCTGATTTATCAGGATTAAAAGAATATGAGTCTCATCAAGGGAAAATGACCATCACCAGATACATCGACGATAATGGAAATATTGTTGCCGAAACGCTGTTTGGTGAAAATTCTATCCGTCTACATACATTATTCTTTGACCAGAACAGCCGAATTATTCAAATTAACAATTATGATGACCAGGATAAATTATTTGGAATTGGAAAATATGTTAATGATAATTTGGATGAGAGCCTGCTGCTGAATGCCAAGGGCGAGTTGGTGTACAGATTTACCAACTACATCAAGGATCAGAAGGTCAGCTATAATATCACTCAAAGTTCAACGATTGCAGCACCGCAAGACTTGACGGAAGTTCAAGACGATACCGTGAAAACGGCTGACGAAACACTTAGAACGTTTGAAGGCCAAGGCAAGTCAACTTTTACCAAAGCTCTTTCGTACAGTGATTATCATCGTTATGATGATATCAATGCCTTTTACCATCAAGTGCTGCTCAATATGAATATTGAAGATGCCCGAACTTACATTGACATTGACAACATTGTTGATGCCTCCAAGTATCTTCCAAGTAAACGAATCTTTAATTATTAAGGGGAAATTATAGTGCGAGCGATATTATCAGGAGTCCATCAAAAAAAAGGTAAACAAGTTCTTGAATTTGAGCTGTTGGATGTAACGGTGCCTTTAGAAACCGCGTATGTTTTATTTGTTGAAAAAAATAGTTTGGCGTCAATCATGAAGCCAATCAGTAAGGTGCTTTCTCATAACATCATCCGGGTTAACATTGATGCTCAGGATTTTCATTTTCAATCCAGTGATCAGACTGAATTTGAGTGGCAGATTTTTCTTATTAACAATAGCTTGACCAATAAAAATGTCATTCAAGTTGAAAGTGAGTATTTGAGTGACCGGCATCAATTGGAACTAACCAGTTACTATCAATTTAACAGTGATGCCCAGGGGATGGCTTTATTTAATATTCGAACCCATCAATCGGATGACGAGTTTATGATTAATTCAGTCAACTTGACTGATGTTGATTTGGAAATTACTGGGTATAACAAGATTAACGGAACGTTGATCAAGAATCAGCGCATTATTCTCAAAAGCCATTCAACTGACGGCAAATTGGAGTATCCAGTCAGCAAAAAGCTGTTCGAAGGGATGTTTACGGTGTCAATTCCGTTGACGGACATTCCCCAAAACTCGGTTGGTGAATTGTTCATTGAGTATGAACTCAATGGTAAAGAAATCAAGCAGCGATTGATTATTTCCAAATCATTGGCAGGTCAATCCACCGACATCCAACTTCCAGGTAATCGGGAGATTACTTTGGAGAAGCGCTATGATAATGGTATCTTGGTCAAAGAATTCGCTGGTGCTTCACTTCTTCAAAAAGTTGGTGCCGCCGGCGGTAAAGCTTCGACAATGATTGATGTTATCAAAATGATTCAAGAAAAATTAAATCTTGTCCGGATGCGTTTCCTGTTTAAGTCGGGACACTCACCATATGAGAATACCACGATTATTTTTGAAAGCTTTGGGGGCCGCCAAGTGAGTGACAGTCCGTACGCAATTTATAAAGTTTTCAAGACATTGTACCCTGGTATCAATATGATCTGGTCAATTGATCGCTCACAAAAGAAATTCTGTAAAGAAAATCAAATTGCTTATGTGGTCCGACGAACAAACAAGTGGGTTCGGATTTTGGAAAAATCACAATTTTGGATTAGTAATGCCCGATTCCCAACTTGGGTAAAAAAGCCATCTTACGTCACATATATTCAAACATGGCATGGAACACCGCTTAAAAAACTGGGCTTGGATATCGAAAACGTTTCGATGCCCGGCACGACAACCGTCAAATATCACAAAAACTTTGTCCGGGAAGCAAACCGTTGGGATGCTTTGGTTTCACCCAATGATTATTCTACCCAAATTTTCCGTTCTGCATTTGGATTTAATAACCAGATCCTGAAGATTGGGTATCCTCGAAATGATGAATTAATCAACACCCAACCCGAGGACATTGACGCAATCAAAGAGCAGCTGGGAATTCCTCTGGACAAAAAGGTGGTCATGTACGCACCAACATACCGTGACAATCAATTTGCCGAGAAGGGTAAGTATACTTTCGAATTACCATTTGATCTCGATGATTTCAGAAAGTCATTTGGCGATGATACCGTGTTAATTCTACGGATGCATTATTTGATTTCTAATGCATTGGACATTTCGGATTACTCTGATTTTGTGTACGACTATTCAAATTATCCAAATATCAGTGATTTATACCTGGTATCTGATTTGCTGATTACGGATTATTCGTCAGTATTCTTTGACTATGCATATTTGAAGCGACCAATCCTGTTCTATCCTTACGATTACCATTTGTATAAGGAAGAACTGCGAGGATTCTATCTCAACTATGAGAAGGATCTTCCGGGTAAAATTGCCGAGAATTCCAAGCAGCTTTTGGAAGAAATTAACCATGCATTGGCTCATCCTGACATGGCGGCCAATGAGAAGTTTATGAACTTTTATAATCGCTTCTGTGCGATTAATGATGGCTTAAGTTCGCTAAAAGTTGTTAATTACGTTATGCATCAAATTGAAAGTGGAATGTAATCTTTTCCAGGATCCATGCCGAAAGCTGACTTTCGCGGCTCTTCGTCAACTGTTGTTGGTGAATCC
>NZ_AZEA01000008.1 GCF_001435575.1 Lentilactobacillus sunkii DSM 19904 | reverse complement strand
TCAAAAATCATAGATCTTGGACAGCTTCTAACGTTTATGATACTTGTGGCAATCAGTGAAAGCAAACCGTGTTTTCGAAAGCCGCATAGAAAAAACTTCCAATTGTGGAAGCTTTCTTAGTTACTTTTTCAGTTTATCAATGACTTCTTCAAGTGATTCCTCAAACGTTGGTAATGGATGGCCCAAAACCTTTGGTAAATCACCGGACGTTTCTGCGAGATCGCCTTCACGAATCAACTTCTGCATACCAACGATTCCGGCAGCTGTTTGTGGGCTGTAGCCAATTGCAATTAGACGTTTCCGATATTCATCGTCGGAAAGTGACATGACATCAAAATTATTATCAGTCAGCAATTTGAGTGTTCGTGCCAAGTCGTCATAACTGCGTTGTGGACCTGAAAATTCATAGACGGTTTTTGGCTCATTGCTCATCAAGACCTTTGCGGCGGCTTCAGCATACTCTCGTTCAAGTGCCCAGCCGACTTTGCCATCACCAGCGGAATAGACAAATGGTTTGTTGTGGATGGCGGCAGGAATTTGCATCCGTTCGTTTTCCAGATACCAGTTGTTTCTCAAGAATGAATAGCCAATCCCGGATTCTCGAATGGCCTGTTCCGTATTCTTGTGGTCGATGGCCAGTGATGATTTTGCTTTGTCAGCGTGTGGGAAGCTGGTGTACGCGATAAAACGAACGCCGGCTTTCTTGGCAGCATTAATTACATTCTTGTGCTGTTGGATTCGACTGACTTTTTGTCCGGGGATTGATGAAATTAGGAGTAATTTATCAACACCCTTTAGTGATTTTTCCAGTGTTTCTTCGGAATCATACGAGCCTGGTCGGACTTCAATTCCAGGTAACAGTTTCTCGGCTTTTTCAGTATCGCGGGCAAGTGCAATGATGTCCGCGTTATCAACGTTTTCAGCTAATACTTTAATAACTGTCTGACCAAATTTACCAGTTGCACCAGTAACTGCGTATTTCATGATCATAACCCCCTCTTAAAAACTCATTAACATATTAAATCCTCTCGTTGAATTGATGTTACCAGTGAATGAAGGGGCTTACAAGAATTTGAACTTATCAGTTTTTCGAGCCAAAAATGAAAATTAGTTATGAAAATTCACTTGTTTTCTACTATACTAAAATGAGGTTTTTAGACGGAGGAAAAGTGATGAATCGCAGGAATTTGTATAAATTAGGTCAATTTACGTCAATTTTCGTTGGTGGGATGCTGGGCGGCGTTAGTCGTTACGAGGTCGGCAATTGGCTTAATGGTGTGAATACCGTTATGGGAACCACGGTTGTCAATCTGGTTGGCTGCTTTTTGCTGACGTTCACAATCTATGGGTTAGATTTGAACATCGATTTGCCCGAATGGGAGATTTTAGGAATCGGTACCGGATTTGTTGGTGCATTCACGACCTTTTCCACTTTTACATTGGAATTCGTCCAGAATGTCAGTCATGATCCAATGGGTTCGTTTATCTTTCTCACAGTGAATTTGATCGGCGGTTTCTTGTGTGTCCTGTTTGGATATTTGACCGCACTGGCGATGGAGAGGGGTAAGCGGATATGGAAATGATGTGGGTTGCCCTGGGCGCAGGATTTGGAGCAGTATGTCGGTATGAGATCACCGTGTTAGGGAAACGAGTATCACCAGTGCTGCCATATGCCACCTTACTGATTAATGTTGTCGGGGCACTATTGGCTGGCTTTTTGACAGGGATGCAAGTCCAAGGGAGTCTGGCATTACTGTTACTAACCGGAGTTTGTGGTGGATTTACGACTTTCTCGACTTTTTCAACGGATACGTTTGTGCTGATTCGAAATAGGCGATATTTAGTTGCCGGTTTGTACTGGTTCGGAACCGTTATGTTGGGGATTGCTGCTGTGGTTCTCGGTTTTCGGTTGGGGACGCTAGTCTGATGGCTTTGCTTGGTCATTCAACAATATGGGGGTGCTTTTCATCAATAAAACAATACTTAAAAATGGATTGCAAATTGTTCTCGGAGCATTCATATATGCGGTTGCAATCAACGACTTTTTGATTCCTCATCAAATTTGGGAAGGCGGCGTAACGGGATTGACTACAATTGGCTACTATGCTTTAAGCATTCCGCCCGCCGTTACCAACTTTGTCTTAAACGGAATCTTGATGTTGATTGGTTTCCGATTTTTGGATAAGAAAACAATCTGGTATTCATTGTGGGCAGTGGTGTGGATCTCAGCTTTTCTGAGACTGCCACCTCTATTGAACTATCACACAACGCAAACAATTATCCCGGCGATCGCTGGTGGCGTTCTGATGGGAATTTCCATGTGGATTATCTTCCGCGGTGAAGGAACCATTGCCGGAAGCACGATTTTGGCAAAGATTATGAACCGTTATTTTGGTATGAAGAACGGGTCGGCCATGCTGATGTTTGACTTGTGCGTGGCGATTCCATCAGCTTTCATTATTGGTTTTCAAAATATGATTCTAACTGTGATTGAATTATACGTGTCAGCGGTTGTCCTGAATGGATTACTGTCACGCTTTGGTGCGCGAAAGGCAGTTACCATTATTTCAAGTCGAACCGATGAGATTACTTCTGAGCTGTCCCAATTGCTTCAACAAGGAATAACCCTGATTAGCGCCAAAGGCTATTATCACCAGGAAAAGCGACCAATGATTTATGCAATTTGCACCGACAAGCAAGTGGCCCAAATTGTGCCGCTGGTTTCCAGTATCGATCCGGATGCGTTTGTGATTGTGGATAATGTTCATAGCGTGAAGGGCGAGGCGTTGGAGAAGATATTGTAACTCAAACTTTCTTCTGACTTCTGATTTAAATAGTTTTTTGGGTGTTGTCAAACGCTTCCAATTCCGTTACACTATGGTTTGTTAAGCTATATTCGATTAGTCATATAATTTTCGTGGTGGGGGATTATTGATTAGTAATTAGTAGTCATAATACTAGGCAGGACCAGTTAAAAGCTGATCCATTTTGTTTTGTAATCAGATAAGGGGGACATTATGGACGCACAAATTGATAAACCAAAGAAGCATTTCAAGTTGAGAATGCCCGGCGCCTTTGTCATTTTATTCATTTTGACAATCGTCGCTGTGGCGGCCACATGGATGGTACCTGCAGGTAGTTATTCTAAATTATCGTATTCGCACTCATCTTTGCAGGTAACCAACCCACACGGGAAAGTAACCACGGTTCCAAGTACTCAAAAGGAACTGGATAAATTAGGTGTCAAAATCGACATCAAGCAATTTACATCGGGCGGTATCACTGCCCCGGTATCGATTCCAAATACCTATCAACGATTAAAGCAGCGACCGGCAAGTATTGCGGCAGTGCCAACAAGCATGGTCAAAGGAACCATTGAAGCCGTTGACATCATGGTATTTATCCTGGTATTGGGTGGCTTGATCGGTGTCGTTAAGGCCAGTGGGGCGTTTGAGTCGGGCCTGCTGGCATTGACCAAGAAGACCAAAGGACATGAATTCTTGCTGATATTCTTTGTTTCAGTTCTGATGGTTCTTGGCGGAACCCTATGTGGAATTGAGGAAGAGGCGGTTGCCTTTTACCCAATCCTGGTTCCTATTTTCATTGCCATGGGGTACGATTCCATCGTGTCTGTGGGCGCAATATTCCTCGCGAGTTCGATCGGGACATGTTTCTCGACCATCAACCCGTTTTCCGTGGTTATTGCGTCTAACGCGGCCGGAATCGACTTTACCCAGGGGCTGACTGAGCGAATCATTGGCTGTATCATTGCCGGCGGTTTCGTGATCGTTTACCTTCATTGGTACAGTAAAAAGGTTAAAGCAAACCCGAAGTTTTCATATTCATATGATGATCGTGAAGAATTCAACAGCATGTGGGAAATTGCCCCAACTGGTGAAGATGGCAAATCCAAATTCACGACCCGTAAGAAATTGATTTTGATATTATTCGTTGTGACATTCCCGCTGATGGTTTGGGGCGTTATGTCTCAGGGCTGGTGGTTCCCAACCATGGCCGCATCGTTCCTGTCATTTGCGATTATCATCATGTTCTTAACCGCAACTGGTAAGCACGGGTTGGGTGAAACGGGTGTTGTTGACGCCTTCGTCAAAGGTGCTTCAAGCCTGGTTGGTGTTTCGTTGATCATCGGTTTGGCACGAGGAATCAATCTGGTACTGAATAACGGTAAAATTTCCGATACCATACTCGAATATTCTTCGACGCTGGTTGCTCACATGAGCGGACCGATGTTTATCATTGTGATGCTGCTGATCTTCTTCCTGTTGGGCTTCATCGTGCCTTCGTCATCAGGATTAGCCGTGCTTTCGATGCCGATTTTGGCGCCATTAGCAGACACCGTTCATATCCCAAGATATGTGGTCGTAACCGCCTATCAATTTGGTCAGTACGCAATGCTGTTCCTGGCTCCAACCGGACTAGTAATGGCAACCTTGCAGATGCTGAACATGAAGTATTCCCATTGGCTCCGGTTTGTTTGGCCGGTTGTTGTGTTTGTCCTGTTATTTGGTGGAGGATTACTCGTTACCGAGGTGTTGATTAATTAATTGAATTTAAATCAAAAAATGATGCTGACAGTGGATGTCGGCATCATTTTTAGTTTGATTGATACTGTTTGATTTGATTGTAATCGTCACCGTGGTTTTCTTCTGCATTTCGTAAGTCGATGTCTTTTTGTAAGTTGAGAAAGTAGCCATCGGACACGCCGAAGAATCGGCCTAAGCGCACAGAGGTATCCACAGTTACTTCCCTACGATCGTGTAAGATGTCTTGAATCCGTGAAGTTGGAACGTTGATATTCTTTGCTAAAGCATAGGCAGATAAATTTAGTGGACTCATGAATTCGTCTCTTAGTATTTCACTCATTTTTGTTGTTGGTATTTTATTCATACTAATCTCCCCACATCAGTGATAGTCAACAATTCCAACACGTCCAAATTCATTTTGATTTTTCAATTGATAAACAAATTTTAACAAATACAATAATAAACCCGCTATAATGACTATTATTCTAACATGAGGTTTTAAAAATTCCGAAAAAAGGGAAGATCATTATGGGAAAATACATTGTAAATTCAAAGCTCAGAAAAGTTGGGGCTCAAGTTGATACACAAACCGGAATTCACCAATTTATTGTTGATGAACCCATTGCGGGGCATGGTACAGATGCCGGGCCTAATCCGGTTCAGTACCTATTATCATCAGTTGGAAGCTGCTTAGCAATCACCGCCAATGACATTGCAAGAAAGCATCCAGAAATCAAAATTAAAAAGTTTCAAACTAAAACAATTGGTGATACCACTCAATATCAGGATGGCCGTTCTGCGGTTACTAAGATCGTTGTTCAAGTTCATGCCGAAACTAATTTAGATGAAGCAGCTCACAAAGCATTCATGCGCTCAGTCGTAAAAGACTGTACGGTTCATGAAACCTTGAAACACGCTGTTCCAATTGAGTTGCAATTCATCTAGGAGGGATAACATGAAGAAGATACGAAATTTTGCTTTAGTTGTTGGTTTAGTAGTGACTGCGGGGATACTTGCGGCATGTGGGAATCAGACATCAAAAAATGGCTCAAATAAGCAGTCAATTTCTCTTATGCAAACTTCTGATTTAACGTCACTCGATAATACAAATCAAGCAACGATGCCTGAATTTAATACGTTAACGAATATTTCGGAAGGGCTGTATCGGCTTAACGATAAAGACCAACCGGTTCCAGCAATGGCGACTAAAATTGTGAAGCCTTCCGACAATGGTAAAAAGTATATTTTTCATATTCGAAAATCTGCCAAATGGAGTAATGGCGATACTGTGAAGGCTGTGGATTTCGAATACTCGTGGAAACGGTCTTTAAATCCGGCAAACAATCCGGTTTACACCTATGTTTTTAGTGGCATCAAAAATGCTGATGCAATTATTAATCACAAAAAGTCCTATAAGACTCTGGGCATTAGGGCAACCGGTGAGAAAACACTCGAGATTACATTGGATCATCCGATGGCCTACTTTAATAAACTAGTCGCAATGCCAGTCTTCATGCCGCAAGATAAATCGTTTGTCGAGAAGGTTGGGATTAAACAATATGGGACAAATGCCAAGAATACCGTCTCAAACGGTGCCTTCAAGATTACTGACTGGACCGGAACCAGTGATTCTTATCGTTTAGTGAAAAATCCGTATTATTGGGATAAAAAGGCCATTAAATTGGATCAAATCAACTATAAAACTGTGAAGGATTCCAACACCGCCCACAATCTATTTGAAGATAAGAAGTTGGATGATGCCACAATTTCTGGTGTGACTGCCAAAAGCTTACAAAAGAACAAAAACTTAAAGAGTGTCCCAAAAGCTTGGACTTATTATCTTCAAGTAAATCAGCGTAAAGGGCAGCCTCTTGCCAACCAGAAATTACGACAGGCAATCTCATTAGCTATTAATCGAAAAGAGTTAACCAACAAAGTGCTGGCTGATGGATCACTGCCTGCCAGTGGGTTTGTGAGTCCAGGGACTGCTATTGATCCAACAACTGGCAAAGACTTCAGTCGGGAAACTAGTTTTAGTGTGGCACAAAATACTGCCCAGGCAAGAAAGCTTTTCAATGCCGGTAAAAAAGAAGCGGGGATTTCAGGAACAGTTAACTTATCAATTGTTGGCGATGATCAGGATGTGACTAAGAACGTTGCTCAATATTTGCAGGGACAGCTTGATAAAACATTACCCGGGGTCAAAGTAAATATTTCAAATATTCCTGATAAAGCCCAACAAGCACGACGAAGTGAGGGTAAATTTGATCTTGCACAGTGGTATTGGCTAGCAGACTTTGGCGATCCAATCAATTACTTGGGAATTCTGACAACAAACAACACCATGAATCCAGGTAAGTTCAGTGATCGCACTTATGATAATTTGATTCAGAAGGCGAAGACTGCCGATAATCAAGCTGACTATTGGCAAGCCCTGCGCCAAGCAGAAAAGCGATTAATGAGTCGAACCGGCATCATCCCGCTGTATTATGTACGAGAAAGTCATCTCGTTAACCCTAAACTACATGGGGTTGAGTATCACGTTGCTGGTTTTGCCGATTATACGCGGGCAAGCATTACTAAGTAAGAAAGCCATCTAATAATTGAACATTCAAAGACGCGATAAAAAAGTAGAAGCTCCGATTCATTTCATATTTGTAACCGAAATGAATTGAAGCTCCTATTTTTAATTATGCATAAGTATTCTAATGTTCCCAACCACACAAACGATAACCATGATGCTTGGCCCAACGCAATGAAACGTGGCGCTTTGCTCCGGCATGGCTCAATCCTCGGCAGCCACGTGAATAGTGATACTTCTTCCCATGATTTGGTGCGATCCAAACATAGGTGGTTCTGGCAGAAACGTCCTTTGGTGGTAGTGACATGAGTCCGCCACCAACTGTAAATGCGACTGCAACTGTTAAAGTTGCTTTCTTAAGCTTTAACATAGGCTGTACTCCCCAATAAATAATGTTGTGTGAATTCCCTCACAAAAATATTGTATCATACCGTCTTCATTATTTATATCAAAATTCTGATATGAATATAAGGATTCCTACAATGACATTGGCTCACTATGGGAAAGGGGCTTGCAAGCATTTTCGGATAAAAAAAGTTGAGCAATGAAAATTGCCCAACTCCGGATCGATCTATTCAAATTACTAAAAAAGCATCGACTCAGACGAACTCATCTTAACCTTGGTACCAATTAAATACACAAAAGTAACGGAAGATTTTGCATATGTTTTTCTCAAGAGCGCAGTTCGGTATTTGCCTGCAATCTTGCGTTTTGTTACACGATAATAGTTGGCGGAACCACTTTCACCGGTCTTGCTGATTCGATACCATTTACCGGTCTTCTTGACGCTCATTTGGCTGCCAGTGTAGACGTCTTTAACGACACCTTGACCAATTGAGATTGAGTGCTTGGTGATCTTAACTCTTCCCCAATCTTTCTTACTGGAAGTCTTGGTTGGTGCCCACCAGTCATGACGCAGAACTGAGGGTGCAGTGTGGCTTGCGGCATTGGCAGTTACGCCGCCACTAACAAGGATGGGTGCTGCGATTGTAAGTGCTAAAGCAAAACTTGCGAGACGTTTTTTTAACATAGTTTCCCCTTTATATGACGTTGCTGGAATTTTGAAGTCAATTAAAGATATCAGATAAAAGTCATCGATTCAATAGCAATTTTTGCATACCAGGGAGATAAGCATTCATTCAGCCATGATCTTACGAATTATTTTTCGTAGTTCAGGCACCACTTCATCCGCAAACCAGGGATGCTGTTTCATCCAACCGTAATTTAAAGGGGATGGGTGTACCAGCGGAAAGTAATCAGGGAGATACTGATCAAAATGACGGACGGTTTTCGTTAGGTTTCGTTCTCGTGCCTTTCCAAGGTAGTATTTTTGAGCATACTGGCCGATCAATAGTTTAATTTTGATGTTAGGCATCAATGCCAGTAAAGGCTCATGCCATTTCTCCGCAAAACCCTTCCTTGGCGGTAAGTCCCCGTGAGCGCCCTTTCCCGGATAATAGAAATCCAATGGCAGGACAGCGACTTTCCCAGAGTTGTAAAATTCATCTTTACTCAAGCCCAACCAATCCCGCAACCGATCACCACTTGGATCATCCCAGAACACCATGGATGCTTGGGCCTTTCGGCTGGGTGCCTGACTGATAATGAGGATTTCCGCCTTGGGGTCAATGTGGTACAACGGGAGAATGCCATCCTTGGTGAATTGTTCATTTTGTGGGTCTGCTTGAATCTCTTCAAAAATTTGATCTGCTGTTTTCATCGGTACCTCCTTAATTCGTTGACTTTAACTCCAATTGTCCACTATTTCGAAAAGTTCGCAATCTTAATTTAAGCAGTCATTCTTGAAATGAAGTAAGATATCAATGACAATAGTGACTTTGAAAGGACGGTGAATCCCAATGGCTCAAAAGATAATCTACTTTCTATGTACCGGCAACTCGTGTCGCAGCCAAATGGCAGAGGGCTTTGCCAGAAAGTACCTGCCGGAAGGTTACTTGGCGTTATCTGCTGGAATTGAAAAGCATGGTGTCAATTCTCGGGCAGTCCAAGTAATGGCGGAAGCCGGCGTCGATATTTCCAAGCAGACTTCCAAATTAATTGATCGTGATATTTTGAACCAATCTTATTTGGTTGTGACCTTGTGTGACGATGCTGAAGAACGCTGCCCGGTCACACCGCCACAAGTCAAACGTGAACACTGGGGATTCCCAGATCCTGCCAAAGCAACGGGAACTGATGCACAAAAGTTAGCTGCATTTCGTTCGGTTCGTGATGGTATTTCCAAAAAAATCGAAGAACTCGCCCACCGAATTTGACTGAGTAATTTTTCAGGCTAATTATTAATCCTTGTGAAATTTCCACTTGCATTTTGTTCATGGGGTGCTAGTATTAGTGTTAAATTAAAACATTAAGCGATGATGAGAAGAGTAGCAGGAATCCTTTTGATAAAGAGAGCCGCGATGGGTGAGAGGCGGCCAAAGGTATTTTTGTGAAGATGAGCTCAGAGCATTAGGCACGTGCAAGCGATGTCTACGTTAGGACACGTTACGATCTCAGACTTAATTAACGATTATCGTTAACGAGTTGTTAAGATGACTAATTGCGAAATTGGCCATAAATTTGGGTGGCACCACGTGGATACGTCCCTACAGCATTGACTGTAGGGACGTTTTTTTGTCCTCATTATCATCATTCAGGGAGGTTTTCAAATGTTAGCGGCAGAAAAGATTGAAGTGAACAAAGACGGTACCAGGCGTGGCTTGTCCAACCTGGCTGTTCAAATGATCGCGTTTGGCGGATCGATTGGGACCGGACTCTTTTTGGGAGCAGGAAGTACGATTCACAGAACCGGGCCATCGATTATTTTGGTATATTTGGTGATTGGGATATTCTTTTTCCTAATGATGAGGGCAATCGGTGAAATGATGTATTCTGACCCTGAGCAGCACACCTTTGTGTCGTTTATTGGCAAATACGTCAACGAGCGACTGGGGAAGTTTGCGGCTTGGAGTTATTGGTTAGAGCTGATTTTAGCCGGAATGGCCGAACTGACCGCAATCTCAACGTATGTGAAATACTGGTTTCCAAATGTTTCCGCACCGATTATCCAAGTCCTGTTTCTACTCATTTTGAGTGGAGTCAATTTGGCCATGGTCAGCTCGTTTGGTAAATCGGAAACCTTTCTTTCCGGTATCAAGGTGATTGCGATTTTGGCACTGATTGCCATCGGGATTTATCTGGTATTCACACACCATGAGAACCCAACCGGCACCCACGCATCCTGGAGCAACCTGACATCCGGGTTCACCATGTTTCCAAATGGCATTCACCAATTTATCATGGCATTCCCAATGGTTTTCTTCGCCTTTCAGGGGATGGAATTTGTCGGTATCACAACTGCCGAAACCAAAAATCCCCGTCGTGTTCTGCCTAAAGCAGTCAACCAAATTATTGCCAGAATTCTGCTATTTTATATTGGTTCTCTGATTGTGATTATGGCCATTACACCTTGGAAGACTTTGAATCCAAATCAAAGTCCGTTTGTACAAATCTTTAATCTGGCCGGAATTCCCGGGGCTTCTGCGGTCATCAATATCGTAGTGATTGCTGCGGCAATGTCAACACTGAACAGTGCGATTTTCTCGACTGGCCGTCATCTTTACCAATTGGCCCAAGAGTCCGGTTCAAAAGCAATGCAGCCATTCCAAAAGGTTTCCAAGAGCGGAATCCCCATTGTCAGTGTTCTCTTCTCAGCAGGAATGATGCTGCTTGCACCGGTTATCAGCTCATTCAATTCTTTGGGTGCAGCATTCTCGTTCATTGCATCTGTTTCGAGCGACATTTATATTTTAGTATGTATGTTGACAATGGTGGCCCACTGGAAGTACCGTCATTCAAAAGATTTCCGTGCTGATGGCTTCAAGATGCCCAGTTATCGCTGGTCCAATCCGCTGACAATTGCTTTCTTTCTTGCCATTTTCGCTAGTCTGTTCTTCAGCAGTGAATCATTTTTATCAGCTTTGGGAGCGGTTATTTGGTCTTTTGCTTTTTATGCAGTATTAAGGAGAAAAAACACCAACGATCTTGGGGTAGAAGATGGCTGACAACCATTTTCATTAGACCAAAATTCATCCATCCTGTATGATGACAGTAACAAACAAGGAGGATGCAATCTTGAAAAATGTCTACTTTGATCATGATGGTAACGTTGATGACTTGGTATCGTTATTGCTGTTGCTGCAGATGCCCGAAGTTAATTTGACCGGTGTTGGCGTGATTGACGCTGACGGTTACATCGAAGGCTCTGTACCGGCGTCACGAAAAATCATTACCCAGTTCGGTCACGGTGCCCAGGTATCGGTAGCCGCATCAAATTCTCGGGCAGTTCATCAATTTCCTAAAGAGTGGCGGTTGAGCTCATTTTCATTTGACGCCTTCCCGTTACTTAATGAGCACGGCGCACCAACTACGCCTTTGGCTGATAAACCAGCTCATTTGGATATGATCGATAAGCTTCAAAATACTGAAGGCAAAACTGATTTGGTTATGACCGGTCCATTGACTGATCTGGCTCGGGCACTGGAAGTTGATCCAAGTATCGTTAAGAAAATTGAACGCTTGTACTGGATGGGTGGTACCATGCGGACTGAGGGAAATGTCTTGGAACCCAAACACGATGGTACAGCTGAATGGAATGCCTACTGGGATCCTGAGGCAGTCAAAACCGTCTGGGATGCTGACATTGATATTCAAATGGTCGGTTTGGAAAGTACCAACCAGGTACCTTTGAACGCCGATGTGCAGCAGCACTGGGCCAGCCTGCGCCGTTATCCGATGATGGATCTGATCGGCCAGGGATATGCGCTGGTGTCATCATATGAAGCAAACTCAACCTACTATCTATGGGATGTACTGACCACCGTTGCCAGCCAATATCCGGATCTGGTTGAGACCAAAGACATCAAAGGGGATGTTTTGACCAGTGGCGATGGCGCCGGGCGAACCTTTGAAACCGACAACGGTCGACCAATCAACCTGGTGACGGCAGTTCACGGCAAAGCATTTTATGATAAGTTTGATGAGTTGCTGACTCAGGATAACTAACAACCGATGGCACAGATGAATTGTATTTCCAGTTAACTAAATGAAGCAACATAAAACCTCCTTCGCTTAAAACGAAGGAGGCTTTTGTTATCTGATCTGATATTTGTGAACTTGATTAGCTTTTGATAACACCCTTGACCAGGAAGCTGATGTCTAATGGTGAAACATCATTGGTTAAGTTTCCGATTGAAATGAAATCAGCACCGCATCCTTTGAATGAGGCGATCATATCTTCATTAATACCGCCGGATGCTTCGATCTTGGTGGTATCAAGAACCAGTTGCTTCCATTGTTTGATGGTGGCCGGGGCTTGGTTATCGAACATAATCACATCGGCACCGACCGCAATTGCGTCTTTTAATTCGTCCTCGGTTTCCACTTCAATCTCAATGGGTGTCAACGGACCAACGTTCTTCTTGACGGTTGATAGGGCTTGCTTGACGCCACCGGCCAAGGCAATATGATTGTCTTTCAACATGATTCCACCGGTGAGGTCAAAACGATGATTGAAGCCGCCACCAGCAGTTACCGCAAACTTATCGAATAACCGCAAACCTGGTGCCGTTTTCCGGGTGTCTGTTATCCGAATGGTAGGATCATCCAACTTCTTGACGAATTCAGTGGTTTTGGTGGCAATCCCACTCATCCGTTGGACCAGATTAAGGGTGACCCGTTCACCGGTTAGTAGAACCGATGCCGTGCCCTTTACCTCGCCAATGACGGTTCCGGCTTTGACAAATTCACCGTCTTTTACAAGTGGGGAATATTTGGCATCACCGAGTAAATCATAAACTGCTTGAGGAATATCCTGACCGCAAACCACGCCGGCTTCTTTTGCGATAAATGAACCATGAATGACTTTTGTGCCTGGTAAATATCTAACGCTCATATCGCCAAAGTTGATGTCTTCATTGAGAAACTCCTGTAGTTTTTGGCACATCAGAATGTTATTCATCGCTTACTCCTTTTGATTATCTTGGGAGGCAGGTAAGGTTAATACGGCAATCGAGCCAATGACCAATGAAATCATGAAGATAATGAAAACCAGGTTAACACTGGTTTGATGATCCATCAATATTCCAACCAGCAGTGGCCCAACGATTGCACCGATTCGACCAATTCCCTGAGCGATTCCAGTCATAGTTCCTCTGATTTTGCTCTCATAAAGGTCAGGAGTGAGTGCGATGATTGCGCCATATGCGCCCAAATTAAAGAACGATAGGACACAACCAGCGATCACAATCATCACTGCCGTGGTTGACTGGCCAAACATAATGGCACCTAAAGCCGTTCCCAGCATATAAATGGAGAAGACATATTTCACTTTCATTCTGCGAGCCAACCATGCTGCGCAGAAGTATCCGGGCAGTTGAGCAACAACAATGATGGTCGTGTAGCCAAAACTGCTGACAACCCCGTAACCTTTATCAATCAGGATGCTTGGCAGCCACATGAACATGCCATAGTAGCTGAACATAACCATGAACCAGGCAACCCAAAGTGTGAGTGTCCATGGTCGGAACTCTGACTTCAAGGTTGCACGCCATTCACTTGTCTGCTTAGGTAGTGTGTGAATTTCATGAATATGACGACGTAAGACCAAAGCGAAGAAGCCGGCCAACGCAGTCAATATCAGTAATCCACGCCAACCCAACACTGGCGCAAATAGTACTGATAGAAACGATGCAACTAACCAACCAACAGCCCAAAAGCTATCAGCCAAAATCAACATTTGTGATCGTTTGGGCCCCCGATACATATCGGCAACATAGGTTGCGGCAACCGGCAACTCACCACCAAGCCCCATTCCGACAATAAAACGAATAGCTAAAAATGTATAAAATCCTGGGGCTGCAGCAAGAACTAGGTTACCGATTGAGAACGTCAGCAGGGTGATGATCAGGGTATTCTTACGCCCAATTCGATCAGCGAGGCTCCCAAAGTAAAAGCCACCACAAATCATCCCGACGGTACTGATCGAACTGATTAATCCGGTTTGCGAATTGGTCAGCATCCATTCTTTATGGACGATTGACATGATAAATGACAATAGTCCAACGTCCATTGCGTCAAACATCCAGGCCGTTCCGATGACCAGAAACGTAAAGGATGTCGACTTTTGGTTCGTATTTTCCAACTTAAAATACCTCCTCAAATTTATAAAAGTAATAAATACTTTTATCTGAATAGATTAAAGTACAAAATACTTTAATAATGAGGATACGCTAACACGCTTAAAAGTACAAGCTATTTTTCAAAATTCGGCCTGCCGATAATTTTATATAAGCTAAAATGAACGAGGAATAATCAAAATGTGAATCAGTGAACGATTAGTCTTAAATATGGTAAACTCACGGTAGATAGATGATGAATGAGTATTCTTGGGGGGCGATTTTATGTCGACAGTAAAAATGAATGATATCAAAGTGATTGCTAATATCGGTGCAGGTACGATGGGGCACGCAACGGCAATGCAGTTTGCCATGAAAGGTTACCAGGTTAACTTACTTGATATGAGTCAGGCAGCCTTAAAGCATGGACTGGAATTGATTGATCATGACTTGGACACCTTCGAACAAAACGGGATTATCAAGGGCAATCAAAAGGCTGATATTTTGGCGAGGATTGTTCCGACGACCGACTATTCCGATGCATTGACCGAGGCAGATTTTGTAATCGAATCAATCGTTGAAGACTTAAAAGTGAAGCAGACTGTGTGGCAGAAAGCTGAACATTATCTCTCTGATCAGACGATTATGGCCACCAACACTTCAGGGTTGAGTCCAACCGCAATTCAAGACGGACTAAAACACCCTGAGAACTTTGTAGTTGCTCACTTCTGGAACCCTGCGCAATTAATGCCGTTGGTAGAAGTTGTTCCAGGTGAACGGACAGCCGAAGACACGGTTAAAACAACGGTTTCACTCATGAATCACATCGGTAAACATGCCGTGGCACTTAAAAAAGAAGCGTTGGGGTTTGTTGGCAACCGGCTTCAGCTTGCGGTTCTCAGGGAAGCCTTCAAAATTATCAATGATGGCATTGCCAGTCCGGCAGCCGTTGATGATATTGTCAAATACAGTTTGGGCCGTCGCTGGAGTTTACTTGGTCCAATTGCCAGTGCTGACTTGGGAGGCCTGGATGTGTTCAAGAATATCAGCACTTACCTTTATGATGATTTGGCCAACAATACCGGTACTGATCCCGTCTTGAAGAAAATGGTTGACCAAGGAGATCTCGGCGTTAAGTCCGGTAAAGGATTTTATGATTGGGAAGGCGACAACGGTAAAGAAGCGATTTTAATGCGGGATATCAACTTGCTGAAATTGCTGAAGAATGATGAGAAACATACTGAATAATACAAAATGGCAGCTATTTCATAACTAGAAATAGCTGCCTAACTGTTTATATTCCTATTCATTTTCATTGTCCCTTAGTGACTGAATTCCAGAATAAACGGTTGCTTTCACTGGTTTCCAAGTTGCCAGCATCTTCCGACTTCTTTGACAACATACGATTGAACATCTTTTCCAAAGTCTTCTTCATATTACATGACCTCCTAGATCAATATTCAAGCTGCAAACACTTGGTAAATCAACAACTGATTAACCGAATGCTTTCTCTCTTGCAACTCTATCTTTAGTATAGGTCTTTAAAGATTACATTTGCAATGATTTGCTCATATTTCTGTAATAAATGTCGTGAAAATGCAATGGAAAGGCTTTCATTTACCAAATAGGATTATGAAAGAAATTAAAAAGCACAATGTTCATGACATTGTGCCGTGTGCCCCCATACGTCTCTAATCAATTCTCTATTCAGTCTTTGGTGAAACTCGGTAGATACACTCATCTAGTGTGATCCCCAATGGGTATTGAGCCTATACTCCCCGCGTTACGACCGATTTATCGTAACTTGTGAAAATGCCAGCAAACGATAAAAAGTGATTATTGCAGATGAACTGGCAATCTTCACGGGATTATTATACGATAATGTGAAATGATATACAAGAACTACAGAACAGAGTTTTCCACGGATCTGTATGTTTAAGCAGATTTATATCCTTAATTGCGTATTTACTTTTTAGAAACACAATGCATTGTATTGGTTAACTAATACCAGGTGTTATATAATGTAAATACATTTGTAGGAGTAAACATGTGTCGATCCGCATAATATATCTCAGATCTTTCAACAAAATGTTAAAAGAGTTGGTTAAAAACCCCGATAAGATTAAGCGACAAATTGAGACAGACATCCAATACTTTATTGAACAAAATCCTGACACATTTCAGTATCCGGATTCAGGAACCGGAATCGGAAACGTTTGGAAATTAAGAGTGGGACCCAGACAAGAATTTCGTGCAATTTATTATGTGTATGCCAAAGCGAACACAATCTTTTTTATTTTGATATTCGCCAAACAGGATCAAGCTAACATTACCAGAAAGCAGATTAAAGAAATCAAAGGTATCATTAAGAACTTATGATTATTTGGAGGTAATTATTTT
This sequence comes from Lentilactobacillus sunkii DSM 19904, assembly GCF_001435575.1. Taxonomy (GTDB): domain Bacteria; phylum Bacillota; class Bacilli; order Lactobacillales; family Lactobacillaceae; genus Lentilactobacillus; species Lentilactobacillus sunkii. The sequence goes on along the minus strand of NZ_AZEA01000008.1, from coordinate 72,929 downwards.
GAAGGATGAGGATTTTAATCTATTAAAGCAGGGCTTTAAGGACATTTCTGATATCGTTCACGGAAAAGACGTGCAAGGAACTGAGGAAGTCATGATTAAGCCCCGCGGCAAATCAATTCCAATTGATTCAATTGATAAGGGAATGACCGCAGCTAATATTACAAACTTAAGATTATCATTGAACATGTCTCAAGAAATGTTTGCAGAGGTCATAGGCGTTTCTACCAGTACTGTTCGGGCTTGGGAACAGGGAAAACGTCATCCAAATACAAGTATCTTTCGGCTTATTACCTTGATCCAAAATGATCCCAAAAGAATTAAAGAACTTGTTAACTTAAAGAGTTAGGCATTATAAAAACCGTGCGGGACTAAAAATTTAGCTCGCACGGTTTTATGATGATTTTTTTTATAAACGCAGTTGCCAAGCAGTCACAATCTCCATGATTCCCATGACGATCAGGGTAGCTCCAAAGAATTGCAGTAAGATCAAAATCGTATCAAATGGATTGAATGCCAACAGGATTCCCACTAAAATTAAGAGGACTCCATACAGCACAAAAGGCATTGGCGAAACGTTGACGTATTGGCGATGATTTAACGCTGTGAAGACGTTGGAAGCTCCGGTAATGACCAAGACGATACCCAAAATAAACGGTAAAAATGACAGTAGCGGCACCGCCAGGATAAAGACGATGACGGCGATAACCAATTGGGTAATGCCGATTGCCAGACTATAATCAGTGACTTCATTTCGGGCTCGCTGTCGCCATGCCGAAATCAGGTTGATAACACCGAAAACAATAAAGAATGAGGCAATTAGATTAATGACGATATTTAATGTGCCATGTGGATCGAATAGGAAGAATAGCCCAAAGAGGATGTATGCGAGACTTTTGAGCCAGATGTAGTTTCTGATTCGATTAATGAATGAATACATATGATTTCCCCCTAATAATTTTTATTACCTATATAATACTAGTAATGAATTGAAAACGACAGAAAGAGGCTTATGATGCAATATCCAAATGTTCATCTGGCAACATTTATTGACCGACCGAACCGGTTCATTGCCCATTGTCAGCTGGTTGATACTGGCGAGGTTGTGACGACTCACGTGAAAAATACCGGCAGGACAACGATCCTTCAACCGGGCGTCACAACTGCCTTAGTGCATAATGACAATCCCAATCGGAAGACGCAGTATGATTTGGTAGCGGCAAAAAAGTACGACCGTCAGTGGATTAACATCGACTCTCAAGCACCTAATAAGATAGTCAAGACAGGTTTGGAAAGTAATTATGTCAAGCTACCTGGTATTCAAGCGGTCGCAGAAGTGAATCCTGAGACAACCTATCGAGACTCCCGATTGGATTTTGCTGGTTCCGATAACCTTGCTCGGCCATTTTTTGTTGAAGTGAAGGGCGTGACGCTGATCAACGAGGGGATTGCAGCGTTTCCGGATGCACCAACCACGCGGGGCCTCAAGCACGTTCAAACACTGGAAAAAGCAATTGATGATGGATATTTGGCCTACCTATTATTTGTGATCCAAACCAAAGGCATTAAAAAGGTCACAATCGACCGTGATATTTTCAATGAACTGGCTGTTGAAATCGAGAAGGCGCAAAAGAAGGGTGTCCATGTGATTGCCTATGACTGCCAAGTGGAACCAGGAACACTTGAGTTGGATCAACCGGTGCCGTTTGATTTAAGCCAGCTATTTGTCAGCGATGGACTGCCATCTTCGATTGGAAAATAACCAAGATGAAAAGGCACGTATTGTATGGGCTTATAGGCTGTGTAGACTCACTGTAAACATTAATCTCAACTAAAAACAAGCATCATGGTAAGAATATTTTTAAGGTATTTTCTTGCCATGATACTTATTTATTTTTTCGAGTTTTTCTGAAGAGCGTTGTGCGAGCGGTGGAGTGCGAAGCCGATTATAATTACCCCAAGTATGACTCCGACAAGATCACCCCAGAAATTGCCAATTTGCTCATGCTGCCATTCGGTGGCCATGGGATATGCATTTGCGACCAAAATGAGTATGCCAAACCAAAAGTCGAATGATTGATAAAACTTACTGTTAAACCACTTTGTTTTCATCATGAAATCTCCTTTTCTGCTAATACGTTATTGTTCGTCATCTTCATACTTAATAATATCGCCGGGCTGACACTTCAAGACCTTACAGATTTTTTCCAGCGTCGAAAACCTGATTGCCTTTGCCTTGCCGGTTTTTAATATTGAAATGTTTGTTGGGGTAATCCCCACTTTTTTTGCCAGTTCTCCTGTTGCAATGTTTCTTTCTGCCATCACGACGTTTAAAGTGATTCTGATCATTATGCGTTCCCCCAATGTTAGACGGTTAGGTCACTTTCTTCTTTTAAGTTAAATGCTAATTTGAATAGGAAGTAGATGACCGCAAAAAACACTAAATTGATCACATCATTGCCCAGGGTTTCCCAAGTTGCCGAGAATAAGCCGTCGTTAATTCGGCCAAGTTTGGATGCTGAAAGCTGGTTACCGGCAGCAAGAAATGGATCAGCGCAAACCGTGACAATTTGTGCGATAACAATATTTTTTAAGCGTCTGAGGTTGTCAGCAACAAAATACTGTTTCTTACCGATGTTGCTGATAATTTGGACAATTGCCCAAAACAATATGATTATTGCAATTACTGTCAGAGTAATGCCGATTGCCATGAGAATTGAGTACGGGATATTTGGAAAATTAGCAATTTGAGAATGGGTAACATGAATGTGGTCCGGTGAAATCAAAAAATCGCTAGCCGAGCTATTAACAATCCCATTTTGAGCCATCTTTCCAGTGAATCCGTAATAAAGATAAACAAACGGCGTGATGAAACTAAAACAAACAACGACTAAACTGATTTGAAGGAAAATCGAAATTACACCTAAGCTCTTATCCAATACTTTTGACATGTTGAACATCTCCTGCTTTTATTTAATTCGAATATATCATATCGATAAACGATAATCAATGCCTGAATATCAATATTTTATTTTTGATATTCAAAGATATTCATTATTTATCCTGAGCAATTCCTTTTAGGCCTTTAAATATCCATGCTAAAATTACCATGTAAGCGTTACATAAAGTGTTTGATTGAGGGGATGATTTTTATGAAGAAGCATAATATATTTAAGCAATTATTGATTGTATTTGCAGCAGTGTTCTCTTTTGTCTTGCTGAGTGCGGGGACGACTTCCGCATCGACAATCGGGGATCTCTATGGGCAAACCATTACTGCTCACATGATTAAGCCGACAAAGATGACACCCAATACCACAACCACTTTTGATGTGGTATTGAAGCCGCAAAATGAGCAGGCATACTATCAAGAAGCAATGGATGTGAACGATCCAACAAAGCCGGACTTCAAAAACTTTCTGACCGGTCCACAAATCCAGGCAAAGTATGGTCAGCCGCAATCGGTTCTCGATCAGTGGGTTTCACTGTTCAAGAAGAACCATTTAAATGCTGAAGTTTATAAGAATGGGTTTGTTATCAATGTTTCCGGAAAAGTGAAGTATATTGATAAGATGTTCAAAACAAATATGAACACAGCCGAATATCATTCCGATCCGCTTCAATTTAGTAGTAAGAAGCCTTCAATTCCGGCCAACTTGAAAGATACGGTCTTTGTTATATTAGGGATGGCCGATCACAGTAAGGGTAACTTTTACCCGGACACCGACGTTTCCTTTGATGAGCCGGTGAAAGCCCCTAATTATGCTAATCAAGTCAGTCACGGTTACACAAGCCGTTTTACCGATACTTATGGTGTTAACGATCTTTATAAACAAGGATTGACTGGAAAAGGGCAGACAATCGGCATTATTACATTTGGAAATGTTGTGAAGAGCAATCTGTTTCATTTTTGGAAGCACGAAAATGCCAGTACCGATAAGAACCGATTTACAGTTCGAACTGTTAAAGGAAACACGATTAATAAGGGTTATGTGACCAAGGATGACTCCGAAGCCACAATGGATACCGAATATGCCGGTTCGGTGGCACCACAAGCCAACATTAAGATGTATTACAACAAGGCCGCTACTTCAGATTATATGAATTTGATTAATTCCTATTTAATGGCGTATGACGACGGGGATGTCAGTGCCATCAGCAACAGTTGGGGACTTGGACCGAATAACTATTTCCAGATTTTGGAAAAGCGTAAGATCATGCCATTTCAGTATGTTCAAGTTTTGAATCTGGTATTGGCGCAGGGTGCCCTTCAAGGAGTCTCAAGCTTTGTTGCCTCAGGTGATAACGGGGCGCTCAATTACACCATCAGCGGCTTGGTAGGTAATGATGCGATTCTTGATCGGTCCATCCAAGATACCGATCCATATCCTTCAAATCCGTGGGTCACATCGGCTGGTGGAACTAGCCTGCCATTCCAATTTAAAATGATGGTTGACGGTCACTCATTGGGGACAATTACCAATGCAAAAGAACGTTCATGGGGCTCTGACTATTACTGGCCATTCCTGATGGCAAACAGTAACTTCATCGCATCGATGCCGGAGTACTGGGACTTGATCAGTGATGCCGGTGGCGGTGGCTTTAACCAAGCATATCAAACTCCAAGTTATCAAGAAGGCGTTCCGGGGGTTAATACCTATAATGCCCGTGAATATTTGTCACAATACAATCAGCCGGTGTTTAACGCACCGTTATTCCATGGGACAAATTGGGGCCGGAATTACCCTGATATTTCAGCAAATGCGGACTCAATGACCGGTTACCAGGTTTACCAGGTATCCCATGGGAAAGCTTGGGATAATTATGGTGGTACCAGTGTTGTTTCACCACAGTTTGCCGGGGTTGCTGCGCTGATCAACAGTGCCAACGGCAGACAGCGAATGGGCTTCTGGAATCCACAATTATATCAACTGGCAACCAAGTCGGATTCGCCGTTCCATCCATTAAACGATACGGACGAAAATTCGAATCTGTATTACACTGGGCAACCGGGTACCGTTTATAATCAGGCAAGCGGCCTGGGAACGGTTGATTTTAGTAAGCTGTTTAATGTTTATAAATAATGAGTAAAAGTTAAGACGTAAAAAAGATGACGTGAAACGTCATCTTTTTTGATCTATATTTTAAAATTATTCCCATTTTTATTCTAAAATCGTAGAATTTTGATATAATTAACGGGCTAGTTATTTCATTTCCGGGGCTTATGTGAATGGTAAGGATCCAGAAATGGGGTGGTAATTTGCAATTCCTTTTAATTCACTTAGTCTGTCCAATATTGGTTGGTGTGATTGTTGCATATCTTATCGAAACTTTCAAAAGGCGATAAGTTTTACCTCTAATTGGCGTAAACTGTAAGTATTGAATAACTGGCATGGGGCAGCTTCTAGCGGGGCTGCCTTATTTTGGTATAAAAAAACTACCTATGCTAGCGGACATAAGTAGTTTTGGTGATAATTTGCATTCCTTTTAAATCATTATATCATGATTTACATTGGTGTAAATAAGCCAAAAGACGCAATATCATCGGGGACGATATAATTTGTTTGCCTGTCAAAAAATTTCGGCAAGTTAACGCAAACCAAGTATGTAAAGTTTGCGATTGTTTTTTCCGCAACCATTTGGTTACCCAGATACGGTGGACTTTTAGAAATGTTATGAGTATATTAGGATTAATCAATGCAACGGAATTGAGAGGAGTGATCCAGGCATGCAAATCGGAAGGGTTTTGCAGAAACAAAGAGAACAACGCAAATGGTCACAATCTGAATTGGCTGATAAGTTGAATATTTCCCGTCAATCAATTTCCAAGTGGGAGCAGGACGTCAGCTTACCAAGCTTTGCGAATGTGGTGGCGATTAGTGATTTATTTAAAATATCATTGGATGATTTGATCAGAGGAGACGACGAATTAATGGATAAATTGATGAAGAACCAAAAGATGAGTGCAACAACAAAAATTGTTTTGTGGGCATTTGGAATTGCCGTTGTGTTATATGGAATATTAATGGTAGCTGGGGTGGATGCCGGCAGTGTCCATCAATGGATTCGATTCCCAATGTTTGTAAGTTTTGTTGGACTATTAGTAACGATTAACTGGCGGCAACTGAACCGATCGTTGTCAAAGCCGGCTGTCATTTTTGGAATCATCTTAGTGACATTGTTTCTCGTTCCGGAAATTTATGGTTTTGTGCAGGGATTTGTAAGTGGGATGCATGCAGAATATCAAGGATTCTGGGAAGGCTTTAATGGATAAAACAAACAGAGTAGGGCTCTAAAAGCATTTTAAGATGCTTTTAGAGCCCTTTTCATTTGTTTTCAGGTCTAGCTTTGAAAACACAATCTTTACATAGCCCTTGATTTTTTTACCTGCAATTTACATTAACGAAATCACGATTTTACATTGAACGACCACAATAATCATTGTATTCAAATAAATGATTTTGAGGTGAGATATTTGTCAATTACTTTAAGAAACGTCCGCAAAGATTACGATGCGCAGACAGAGGTCCTGAAAGATATTTCGGTGAAGGTTGAAACTGGCGAGTTCTTCGTCATCGTTGGGCCTTCCGGATGTGGTAAGAGTACGTTACTTAGAATGATTGCCGGCTTGACGCCAATTACCGCCGGTGAAGTTAGTATTGATGACAAAGTTGTTAACGATTTAGCTCCAAAAGCCCGAAAATTAACAATGGTTTTCCAAAATTATGCCTTGTTCCCATTCATGAATGTCTGGGATAACGTTGCCTTTGGCTTGAAGGCCCGTAAAATGGACCAAGCAGACATTAAGCAACGAGTTGATGAAGCACTTAAAATGGTAAATCTGACCGAGCTTGCCAAACGCAAACCCCGTGAGTTATCTGGTGGTCAACGTCAACGGGTTGCTTTAGCCCGTGCGGTTGCCAGTGATGCCAAGATTTGTTTGATGGATGAACCATTATCCAATTTGGATGCCCAATTAAGAATCAAGATGCGCCAAGAGATTTATGCACTGCAACGCAAACTTGGATTGACGTTGATTTACGTTACCCATGATCAGGTTGAAGCAATGACAATGGCCGATCACATCATGGTATTGAATGACAAACATGTTCAACAAATCGGTACCCCAAGTGAAATCTATCAAAATCCAGCAAATGACTTTGTGGCCAAGTTCTTCGGTACCCCACAAATCAACATCCTTAATGCTAAACGTTCGCAAACCGATAACCACGTTCTCGATGTGGATTCCGATTTGGAGATTGCATTGGATGAAGAAGTTCCGGCTGAAAATGTTAAAATCGGAATTCGTCCTGATGACATGAAGGTTGAAGCAGCTGAGAGTGTTGAAGCAAACGCCACCGTTAAGAATATTGAATTCTTGGGCGATGAAACGATCATCTATGCCACTCTTAACAGCGGCGAAGACATCCATGTGGTTGTTCCCGGACAGGTCAATTACCGCATTTTCCAGCCAATCAAAGTCACTGCCGATTCTAATTTGATGTTCTTTGATGCAGATGGTAATCGAATGAATCTTTCGAAGGAGGCTTACGTTCATGCTTAAATCTCCAGCACAGTCGACACCGACATCTCCGCTTTCAGTTGAAAAAACTAAAAACAAGATTGCCGATCAGGAAGCAAAATTTACGTTGAACGCCAAGGATAAGTATTTTGCCTGGGCATTTCTCGGACCGTCACTTTTGATTTTAGGTGTATTTATCTTTTATCCAATGGTCAAAACTTTGTATCTCAGTTTATTTCTGACCAATACCGTTGGTAAAACCACCGTTTTCGTTGGCCTTTCCAATTATATTAACTTGCTAACTTCTGCCGATTACCTATCCAGCTTGGGTGTCACATTATTCTACGTCTTCGCTGTAACGATTATTACGATTGCTTTGGGCTTGGTTCTTGCAAACCTGGCAAGCAAACGACTTCCCGGAATCGGTCTTTTTCGGACACTATTTTCGGCAACCATGGGCGTTTCCGTTTCCGTTGCCGCAATCTTCTGGCTATTTATTTTTAATCCTTCGACCGGATTCCTTTCATTAGCAAGTACCTTCCTGCATTTACCACAAATTCCTTGGTTAACGGATCCTACAGCTGCAATGTGGGCCGTTATCATTACCACCGTTTGGATGAACTTGGGATTCACATTTCTGATTTTACTTGGTGCAATGTCTTCAGTCCCAACAACCTTATATGAAGCAGCCAACATTGAAGGGGCATCATCACGTTTCCAATTCTTCCACATTACCATTCCCTCAATCTCACCAACATTATTCTTCGTTTCAATTATCACTTTGATTGAATCCTTTAAGAGTTTTGGCTTGATTGACTTGATGACTAAAGGTGGACCTACCAACGCAACCAACATGCTGGTTTATCGAATTTACAAAGATGCCTTTTATAGTGGTAACTTTGCCCAAGCCAGTGCCGAATCAATTATTTTAACAATTATCATCGCTTTGTTTACGCTTCTGCAATTTAAAGTTTTGGAAAAGCGGGTGAACTACTAATGGATATTGTAACTAAACCAAAGCTGTCCCGTCGAATCTGGGATTACACTTTGTTGACGGTTTTAGCATTGATTATCTTGGCACCATTTCTGATCGGATTGTGGACCAGCTTTCTACCAACGATGCAGATTGCCCAAGGTAACTTCTTGAGCACTAAAGTTTCATTGCAGAATTACATCGATGCATTTACCCAAACGCCCATCCTTCGTTACTTGGGAAATAGTTTGGTGATCTCAACTGCAACGATGATCGCTCAATTAATCTTTTGTTCAATGAGTGCCTATGCATTTGTATTTCTCAAGTTTAAAGGCCGTAAGTTCTTATTTGGAATGTTTTTAGCAACCATGATGCTGCCATTTGAGGCTGAAATTATTCCCAACTTTCAGACGGTTAAAGCCTTGGGATTGTTGAACTCATACTCAGTTATGGTCATTCCATTCCTGACTTCAGCATTTGGTGTCTTCATGCTTCGTCAGTCATTTATGCAGATGCCGATTGAATTGAAAGAAGCTGCCGATATTGAAGGATTAGGCCACTTCCAGTTCTACTGGAAAATGGTTCTTCCCTATAACCGAATTCCATTAATGACACTCGGTGCCTATAGTTTCTTGGGAGCTTGGAACCAATATCTCTGGCCAATGCTGACGACTTTCAGTAATGATTTCCGTCCAGTTCAAAACGGTCTCCGTCAACTTCAATCTGAGGAAACCTTTAATGACTGGGGAATGATTCAAGCCACCGCAGCCATCGTGGTTATTCCTACTTTGATCGTCCTCTTCATCGGTCAACATTACTTCAAGTCTGGTGTGAATGAAGGTGCAGTTAAATGATGAAGAAATTTACTGCCTTTTTGAAGACTTACGCATTACCAATTTTTGCAATATTTGCCTTGGTTCTTGGACTCGCATTCGTCCACGGCTCAAGGGATGCTTCCAGTGCGAAAGCCGGTCGAATTCCCGTTGTATTTTGGCATGAAATGGGTGGCCCCGCAGAAGTTCAACTGGATAAAATGGTGGATGATTTTAATAAGTCTCAAAATAAATATGAAGTGATTCCCCAGTATCAAGGGGTTTATGACGAGGCTGTTCAAAAGATCATTCAAAGCCACGGAACGAGTGCATCACCTGCTGTGTTCCAGTCATTTGATATCTCAACTGCTCAGATGATGCACAGCAAGTACACGACACCGGTTCAGAAGTTTATTGACGAAGACAACTATGACACAAGCAATATCTCATCAGTTGCCCGTTCATTCTATTCCAATAAAGGTAAGCAACTGGCAATGCCGTTCAATACCTCGCAGCCTGTGCTTTACTACAATGCTTCGTTGTTCAAGAAGTATGGTGTCACACCACCATCAAAATCACCAAGTTATAGTGAAGTTACCCGTGCTGCCGAACAGTTGTACAAAAAGTCACATCACAAAGTTAAGGGTATGACCATGGAAATTTATGGCTGGTTACTTGAAGAAGCTCTTGCCAATGCCCATACCTCACTAATTAACAATGGTGACGGTCACACTGGTAACCCAACCAAGATTAACCTCAATAACCCAACAACCAAGAAGTTCCTGACTTGGATCAGAACGAATATTAAATCTGGCGATTTCGTCAACTATGGTTCTGGTGCCAGTGCCGAAACCAATGAAATTGCGGCATTCTTAGCTGGTAAGTTAGGTATCTTTGTTCAGTCTTCAGCATACATTGGTCAATTAACTACTGGAAACAAGAATAAACTGGGAATTTCCTACTTCCCACATCCAGATGGCGTAAAGGCCAATGGTGTTGGAATTGGTGGTGCCGCCCTTTGGATTTCTAACGATAAGCCTGCTAAAACCCAACGTGGTGCTTGGGAATTCATCAAGTTCACTCAAACTGCCAAGAACCAGGCTGCATGGCAAAAAGCTACTGGTTATCTGGCTTTGAACAAGAATTCTCAAAAGACTAAGACCCTTCAAGATTTGTACAAAAAAATTCCTGCTGCCAAGGTGCCAGGTGAGCAATTAGCCAGTGCCAAGCCAAACAATACCAATTCCGGTATTTTGATGGAAGGCATGCAGTTGACCCGTGAGTTGGAACAAACTGCCATGGAAACTGTTTATAACGGTGGTAACATCAACTCAGCATTGAACACGGCCGATAAGGCGATGAACGCCAACTTGAAGACGACCAATAAGGCCGACGGCAGATAATATCATAAGCAGCTTCCATTAAGACCCGCTGTGGGGTCTTAAAGGGAAGTTGGCTAAGAGAGTTGAGAATTGAAAGGAAGTTACCCATTTTGACTACCAAAACACTGATTTTTGGGCATCGTGGTTACCCATTTAAATTTCCAGAAAATTCATTAAAAGGATTTCAATATGCGATCGATCACGGGATTGATGGATTGGAATTCGATGTTCATTTGACTAAAGATAATATTCCAGTCATTATGCACGACGAAAAGATTAACCGCACGACAAATGGTAAAGGATTGATTAACTCGTACACTTTACAAGAGCTTCAACAGTTCCACATGCGCGATGGCGAGACCATTCCCACATTGAAGGATCTCTTATCACTTGCTGCAGGTAAGCCTGTGCATTTGAACCTGGAATTCAAGACCAACAAGATTCATTATCCAAAGATTGAACAGATTGTGCTCGACTTGGTCAAGCAATATGATTTGGTTTATCCGGTTATTTACTCCTCATTTAACCTGGATTCACTGAAAGTTGCTTATCGAATCGACCCATCTCAACAATATTGCCTGCTATCCGACCACGTTATAAAAGACGCCAAGGCGCTCATCATTAAAGAACACTTGGCAGGACTCCACTTGAGCCATTACCAACCACTGGCAAATGTGGATGAGCGGATCTGGACCGTTGATGATCCAAAAGATCAAAAGAAGTTGTTGGCCGACCACGTTGCCGGAATTATCACCGATAATTTCGAGCAGGCTGTTCGAGTACAGCATAATGCTGTTGCAATGTAACTCATAAGATTAAAGGACTGGTAATTCCAGTCCTTTTTTATTTATATATATATTATTTTAATGTTGATGATGTCAACCCTTACCTTTTTCGTTAGCACCGGTGATATATTTTTTATTAATTATTATAAAAAATTCCCGTGTTAGACTTACTCCAGAACATGACACGAGGAGGAAGTTATGAAAAAAACTGCTTTGTTCAAAAGGGTGCTTGCTTTTATCACAGTTGTCACTGGTGGTCTGTTGGTGGCAGGTTGTGAGCCTTCGCTAGCACAAAACGAGCCAAACATTTATACGGCATTACCAGTCAAAAGTGATTCGTATTATCAGCCATTCAGTCACTCACTGAAGGCCTTCAGCAATCAACTATCGCGCACCGACCCAAGACATGTGATTACGATCACCAACCAGTCAATGAATCACAGGGTAAGCCGATTTTCTTATGATGATATCTGGGTGAGAGATGTCGCACCGGTTATCACAACTAAAATGGTGAAATTCAAGTATGGATCCAACTATTTGCCAAAGGCCGATGCCTCATACCTGGATCGGCAATTTCGAACTTGGCTTGATGAAGAAGGCTTCAATTACCAAGTCAGTAACCTGGTATTGGATGGGGGAAACCTTATTTGGAATGGTCATGATACTGTCATTTTGACAAATCATGTGTTTGATGATAATCCGGGATGGACACGAAGCGAGATTGTAAGTGAGTTAAAGCCTAAACTTAATGTGAAACGGGTCATCTTTATTCCGGTTGAACCTGGAGATGTTTTGGGCCACGCTGACGGCATGGTGAAATTCATCAGCAGGAATGAATTATATGTGAGTGACTTTTCAGGGAATCATAAACTGTTGAGAAAAGTTGAACATCAAATCAAATCTGTCATTCCAAATGCTAAATTTGTGGTTTTGCCTTCGGCGTATACTTCTCGTGGCCAATATGATCGAAAAATCGCTTCAGCCAAGGGGTTGTACATTAATATGCTGGAAACGCCAACGAAGGTCTACGTTCCACAGTATGGTTTGAGTATGGATCATAAAGTTTTGAAAATAATTCGGAGTCACACTCATAAGAAATTGATTCCAATTAATGTTGGTAAGATCTCAACCATGGGCGGATCCGTTCACTGTCTGACATGGGATGTTCCTAAAACGATGGTGCCAGAAAAATAAGCTGATTAAAAAATGATGGTATGACAAAATACGGGTAGAATCCTTTGAACGCTGCTTGATGTCAGCGTTTGGAATCTACCCGTATTTAATATGCAGATGCTATATATTTAGAAGATTATCGGTGTGTTTGAAATTATTTAGTGACGTATAATCCTTTATATCCATTGCTCATTCCGGCTGGATTCCATACAAATCCATGGATGTTGGTTCGCCATAGTTGAGTTGTTGATGGTTGATACAGTGGGATGACACCTTGATCCTTCATTAAAATCTTTTCGGCATTGACCAAGTCGTCGTAACGTTTGTCAGGGTTATTGGCATCAGTAGTCTTTGATGCGGCAATGTATTTGTCATATTGTGCGTTAACCCAGTGCCCGTTGTTAGTTGGGTTGCTCTTTGTAAGCAAGTCCAAGAAGTTGATTGGATCGGCAAAATCTGCACCCCATGATGAAACAACCAGATCAAAATCGCCATCGGTTGAACGGGATAATTTACTCTTTGTTGGTACGTTATGGATGGTAATACTCAATCCCGGCAGCTTATTGAATTGGCTTTGCAGGTACTGAGTCGTCTTTTTAGACTGATCAGTATCGTCACTCAATAAGGACAGGTGGAGCTTCTTCAGACCGACTTGTTTCATGCCTTGAGTCCATAGCTTTTTAGCTTGGGCTTCATTGTAGGTAACCCCTGATTTTTCATAGGCATCACTGGCAAAATCAGCACCGGTCTTAGGATTCTGGAAGAAGTTGGTTGAAACAAATCCCTTTGGCGCAGTTGAACCGTCTCTCAGCACTTGAGTCGCAAGTGAGTTCTTATTGATAGCCTGTGATAATGCTTGACGAACTTTTACGTTCTTCAAAGCCTTAACGCGCTTTTGATTCATTTCCAAATAGATGGTCGATCCACCGACAAACTTTTTAAATTCCGGCTTGTTCTTGTACGACGGAACCTCTTCACCGGAAAGTGTCACAACATCAAGTTTGTTTTGCTGATAAAGTGAAAGGCCAGTACTTGGTGTCTTAACAACTTGGAAGTTGAGCTTATCAAGCTTGACTGCTTTCTTATCCCAGTAGTTGGCATTTTTCTTCATTGTCCACGTATCACTGGTTCCATTCCAATCAGCGAGCTCAAATGGGCCATTGTAGGCTGTAGTGGCACTGCTGGTTCCGTAACGGCTGCCGTATTTCTTCACAGCGGATTCTTGTTGTGGGAAGAAAGTTGGGAATGCCAATAAGAGCTTGAAGTATGGAACTGGATGGCTGAGCTGGACAACCAAGGTCGATTTATTTGGTGCCGAAACACCAAGCTTATTAGGCGACAACTTGTTTTTTTGAATGGCACTATAATTCTTCACACCTTCAAATAAATAGGAATATCCGGCTGCGGTTTTTGGATTGACCACTCGGCGCCAACCATATACAAAGTCGTTTGCGGTGACCGGCTGGCCATTATTCCACTTATCGTTTGATCGCAGTTTGAATGTATATGTCAGACCGTTTTTAGATACCTTGGTGCTGGTTGCCAACGCGTTCTCAACCTTTGATTTTGGCCCCAGTCGATAAATTCCTTCACCGATTTGATAAAGTGGTGTCAAGCTACCGCTGTCTGATGCTTTGGCCGTATCCAAAGTTGAAATTTCGGATGCTGTGCTGATGTTAACCGTCTGATTTTTAGACATTGTTGTGCTGGATTTTTCAGAACTTTTGTTACTGCCACAACCGGCTAGAACCAAAACTAATGCGAGTGTGCCGGTAATTGCTAGAAAATGTTTGTTTAATTTCACGATTTACCCCTCTTTTTTGACATAAAAACTGCCAGCACTTCGATACTTGCTGGTCAGCTTGTTATTGATTTGTTGAGTTACTTGGAATTTGTTAGTAACAGGATTTACTATACTAACATGAAATGTGGTGGGGTGGCAAATGATGGGCGGTTGACTTATATATAGCCGAAACGAGTTCCGACGACCCTGCCCCCTACTGTGTAAGCCAAAAATTCCAATGATGAACCAAACCCGTTCATCATTAAAATTTCTGCCTTACACTCCGGGGCCACCCGGGTCTCGTCACTCTCTACTCAAATTCCTCATACACCTTCGGATCTTGGCCATCCACTCGGCCGTCTGGCTTTGTTAATGCGTTGATTGCCTTCATTTCTTCATCTGTCAGCTTGAAATCAAAGATATCCTTGTTGGCTCTTTGATGTACTAAGTTGCTTGAACGGGGAACCGGGATGATGTCCCTTTGATTATGCCACTTTAAGATGATTTGGCCGACATTTTTATCGTATTTCTTTGCCAGTTCTTGGATAATTGGTTCCTTCAGTGCGGCACTTCCTCGACCCAGTGGGCTCCACGCTTCGGTGACAATTCCACGCTTCTGGTCAGCTTTGAGCATTCGTTCATTGTTCCAGTAAGGGTGAGCCTCAATCTGGTTGACGGCTGGGGTGACGCCCGTTTCCTTAATCAATCTGTCCAAATGTTCCGGTTCAAAATTAGAAACACCAATTGATCGGATTAAGCCACGCTTCTTGGCGTCAATCATTGCCTGGAAAGCTTCCACATAATGATCGCGTTTTGGCAGTGGCCAGTGGATGAGGTACAAATCCAAATAGTCGAGACCTAATCGATAAAGCGATTCTTGGATTGCTTTGGTTGCTTCATCATATTTGTGGTATTTTCCAGGCAATTTTGAGGTCACAAAGAATTCGGAACGGGGGATGCCAGAACGGCGAATTGCTTCACCAACCATGCCTTCGTTATCGTAATTTGTCGCCGTGTCCAAGCCGCGGTAACCATCGTTGATAGCAGCCAATGTTTGTTGAAGACCTTCGCCACCACGAATTTGAAAGGTTCCAAACTGGACTGAAGCCATTTTGTAGCCGTCGTTTAAAGTGATTTCAGGAACCATATCTTTTTCCATTAACTATTTACCTCCACACCAGTTGAACCACCCCATCTGTTATGTAATTACGCAAAAAGAGAGGATTATTTTTTTGGTTGTTTTTTTTGTTTTTCAGAATTTGTCTTTGGTCTGGGCTGGATTTTCTTTTCGATCTTTTTAACAGTGATGTACCAGCCGACCTGCATTGATTTATTTGGGTTGATGTATTCAACACTAAAATTATAATATTTTGCGTTGGCGCTTTTCTCGATCAGCATATTTTTGACGTCAAGTGCGTCTGCCCGACTTTCAAACCTTAAATTACTGTTTGTGCTGTAGCCGCTGTGCTTGCTGGGGTCATTATACATCTGGTCAAAAAAATCCAGATATTCTTTGGAGTCGTTCAAGGTATCACGTCCTTCCTTCTTCCATTGTACCCAACATACAGGTCAATTTCATTGCAGACGTCCAAATAAGTTCAAAAGACAAGATATTTCTATATTATGTGGACTTTTAAACACACCTGAATTGTCTTTCACACGATAAACCTCTAAAATAAACACTATACGACGAGGAGGGGATCGTCTTGACGAAAAATGGTTTGTTACTTGTGAATTTGGGATCACCAGTATCACCCAGTAATAAAGATGTTAAAGCTTACTTGAAAGAATTTTTGAGTGATCAAAACGTCGTGACGCTGCCAAAGTGGTTCTGGCAGCCTATTTTACGTGGGATGATTTTACCCACAAGGACTTGGCGATCAGCCACATTTTATCAGCACATGTGGACCAAAGCAGGTTCACCGCTGACAGCTTACACTGAGATTATGAAGCAAAAAGTCCAACAGGATCTGCGCGAATGGGATGTTCAATATGCAATGAATTATGGCCAGCCACGAATCGTTGATGTTCTCCACGAAATGAAGGATCGTGGCGATAAAGAAATCGTTGTGCTGCCGTTATTTCCCAACTATACGCAAAGTACCCACGACACGATTATTGAGAAGGTTCATGCATCTGGTGTACAGACTCACATCATCAAAAATTTCTATGATGAGCCAGTCTATCAGCGGATTTTAGCTAAACAAGTTGACGAGGCTTACCCAAAGAAAAATTATGATGCCGTCATCTTCAGCTACCATGGTATTCCGATGTCGATGGTTAAGAAGGGCGATCCCTATAAAGGCGAATGTGAAGCCACCACTGAGGGTGTGACAAAGTATCTGACCAAAGTTCCCAAGGATAAGGTCAAGACCGTTTTCCAATCTAAATTTGGACCGATGCCTTGGCTGAAACCATATTTGAAAAATTATCTGATGGAACTGGCCGCAATGGGCAAACGAAGCGTGCTCCTGGTAACCCCGTCATTTGTGGAAGACTGTCTTGAAACGATTGAAGAAAACAACGTTCAAAACTACCAGACCTTCAAGGCCAGCGGCGGAAACGTGTTTGATTCAGTCAGACCGATGAACGGCAGTGACGAGTTTTGTCATTTTTTGGCCGACTTGAGTGTCAAACAGCTGCAGGGAGGCGATGCTAATGAGCCAGGAACCAACGCATAAAAGTCTTGATGAAATTAACCAGAGTGTTGATGTACCCAGTGTTTATGAAACTTCATTTGTTCAAAAGTTCTTGGCGTACAGTGGTCCTGGCGCCTTAGTGGCCGTCGGCTACATGGATCCCGGCAATTGGCTGACTTCTCTTGCCGGTGGCAGTCAGTATCGATATTCGCTACTTTCTGTTTTGTTAATGTCGATTCTGGTAGCGATGTTTATGCAGACACTTTCGATTAAATTGGGCGTTGTGGCTCGCCTGGATCTAGCCCAGGCAATTGCTCAGAAAGTTCCGAAAGGCGGCCGTTATACCCTCTGGATTATCAATGAACTGGCAATGATGGCCACCGATATGACCGGGGTGGTCGGAACGGCAATTGCTTTGAAGCTGTTGTTCGGTCTGCCTTTAGTCTATGGCATCCTCTTCACGATATTCGATGTTTTGTTAGTGCTATTATTTTTACGATTTGGAATCAGAAGAATCGAATTTATCGTGTTGACGGCCATTTTAATTGTCGGCATTATCTTTGGTGTGGAAGTATCAAGAGCGGCACCAAACCTGATTCAAATTGCCGGTGGCATGGTACCAACGCCCAAAATCCTAACCAATCATGAAATGCTGATTATGAGTTTAGGGATCGTTGGGGCGACCATCATGCCACATAACGTGTACCTTCATTCATCACTGGCCCAAAGTAGGCGATATGATTACCATAACCCCAAGCAGGTGAATGAAGCTTTGAGGTTTGCAAAATGGGATTCCAACGTTCATCTGGTCGCGGCGTTTTTGATCAATGCACTGCTGCTGGTACTGGGTGGAACGTTGTTCTTCCACACTGGTGGTCATCTTTCCGCGTTTCAAGATGTCTATGACGGCTTGAAAAATTCAGCCGTTGTTGGTAATTTGGCTAGTCCTTTGATGAGTACTTTGTTTGCGTTTGCGTTACTGATTACTGGAATGATTTCCTCAATTACCAGTACGCTTTCTGGACAAATTGTGATGGAAGGCTATCTGCATATCAGATTGCCACTGTGGGAACGGCGACTGCTAACCAGGTTTGTGACCCTGATTCCGATTTTGGCAATTGGGTTTCTGGTTGGGTTTAACGACCACGATTTTGAGCAGATTATCGTTTATGCCCAAATTGCGTTGTCGATTGCATTACCGTTTACACTGTTTCCGATGGTCGCTTTGACCAGTAACCATGCGCTGATGGGGATTCATACCAACCAGCGGTACGTCACGATTATCGGCTACTTACTGACTTCAATCATTACCGTTTTGAACTTGCAATTCGTAATCGCTGCCTTTTAGATACAGCCGTTAAATACAGTTATTTAAAACTTCTTAAAAGAAAACATTGAAATAATGAGATGCAGGGGGATTAGACTTGAAAATACTTGGAATTTTAGGTTCCCATCGAAATGATGGGGCAACTGACAAAATGCTGGAAACTGTCTTGTCAGCAGTCAAGGCGCCCAATACCACTGATATGGTGTACTTGGAGGATTATCCATTTAAGCCGGACCAAGGCGATAAGAAGGATCCAGTGTTGGATGAGCTTGAACAGAAAATGCTTGAAAGTGACGTCTGGGTGATTGCGGCACCGACTTATTGGGGTGGCCTTGCCGGTAAAATGAAAGACTTCTTTGACTGTATGCGTCAACGCTTGGTCCGGTTTGACCATGATGGTGGAACCCATCCTGATCGATTCAAGAACAAACACTATTTGAGCATTACCGATTGTTATACCGGCGCCTTCGAAAACTGGGTTACCGGCGTAACCGATCAAAGTTTTCGAACAATTGATAAAGTCATGTCGGCAGCAGGGGTGATCAAGATTCATGAGTTGGTATTAACTAATACCTGGGGAATGAAGGATTTGCCGGAAAACAAAAAGCAGGAGTGCCTCAAGTGGGGCAATCGCTTAAATACTGAGAAAAAGAGAGATGATAGTACATTGAAACGATATATTGAATTGTTCTTTATGGTTGCCGTAATGGCATTATTGACAATGGGAATTCAAGTTGGTTTGCGTTTGGTTTCCACTGCTGACTTTTGGTGGCGCTATGCTTCATTCGTTGTGATCTTCTATGTGTTGTTGGGATGCATTCTTCATTTCTTTACGTTTGTGAAGCATCGTCGGCACTAGAAGCAGCATGTAAAAAGTGGTGGTTTGATCCCAGAATTTTAGTGAATCAATCGACTATTCCGGGCTTTGGAATGAAGGATTGATTTGCTTAAATGGCAGGGATCAGCCACTTTTTGCACGTTTTAACAAATAAAAATAGATATACAAAAAGTGACTGGAACAGATTCGTTCCGGCCACTTTTAATATAGATTCAAAGTTTCTTCTTAACTTTATCAAGCTCCTCAGCCAACGCAGGCCGGGAAGGGTATTCTTCGATCAGCCCGTCAATCCACTTGATTGCGGTGTCGCGGCTGCCAAATTCAGCATAGCGTTTAATTCGCCGGCCCATTCTCCGATAAGCTTTTCTGCCAGGGTACTTTTCATTCATCACCACATTTTGGTAATACAGTTTATTGATAATGTCTGGATAAGAATGGTAAAGATTCGGACTATAGGTTTCCGTTAGTTCCGGATGCTGCATGACAACCTTAATCAGCTTGTCAAACTCACTTTCTTTAGCGAGAATAAAGGCGTAGTTTTCAGGAGTGAGCTTTTTGGCGGCTTTGTCTAACAGTTTTGGATATTCAGCATTCCAAGTCTGATCCTGCTGCATTAATTGTTTAAGCGGTTCATATGCATCGGGGTAGTTTGCAAACAGGCTATTTTCAAGAACGCCCTTTTGCTTCTGCAGTTGGTTGGTGGCGTCATAAATCTTAATCAGGTACTTTTCCCA
The DNA here is from genome assembly GCF_001435575.1 of Lentilactobacillus sunkii DSM 19904. Lineage (GTDB taxonomy): Bacteria > Bacillota > Bacilli > Lactobacillales > Lactobacillaceae > Lentilactobacillus > Lentilactobacillus sunkii. The sequence goes on along the minus strand of NZ_AZEA01000008.1, from coordinate 52,964 downwards.
AATTCTGCGCCAGCCTTGGTCTTGCTTGGAAGCTTCAAGGCAGAGTTCCTCGGCATGCTGATAGTTCTTGTTCTGGATGGCGTTTTGGATTTCAACCTCGCGAATCTGCGGGATATTTTTGTTCTCATCCATGAATTGTTCAGCTTCAGTTTCCTGGCCGATCTGAATTAGGATTCTTGCGTGTAATATTTTGTCGCCGATCACCATCTGATTTTTTTCATAACTCTCACCAGCTGATTTAATGACTGCTTTAGAGGCTGTCTGGATGGTCTTGGCAGTCTTTTGGGTAACTAATGGCAGGATGTTGAACAAGACCGCATAGCGTTGTTCTGACCAGTTCTCGAATAGTTTTCGTTTAAAGATCCGGATAGCATCTTTAATGAGAATTGTCTTTTGAGAGTCTAAAATTTCTGGAGCAATGTTGGTGCTGAGGTTTTTCATGGAAGCAAAAGCCCGTTCAAATGTATCTGTGAGGGCACCGGAACTGCTGTCAGCATCACTTAACATTTTGCCAGCGGTTTCTACGACCAGTAACAATCCATTCATGGCGTGATGGTAGTGTCCCTGCCGGAATCTCAACATGTATTTATTAATGACATCGTCCAAGACGTTGCAGACCACAATACAGCCTTGGTAATCGATGAAGCCATAGGACTTATTGTGTCTGACTGTATCTTGAATGAGTTTTTTGGTATTTTTGAATTCAGCATCGGTATCCAGGTCGCCGAACTGTGCACTCACATCTTGGAAGAATGTCGGATCGAATTGGGCCTGGTTGATGATAAATTGGCGAAGGCCTTCAGGAGAGGCTTCATTGACCGCTTTAATTAAAGATTGTTTTTCTTCCGAATTCATGATTGATTAACTCCCCGTGTTCATAATATCGAAATAATTTAAATAGATGTTACCATAGATTATGTAAGGTTGCTACCGCTTTCAATAACTAAAGTATCTAACGTGTTTGTGAGGTGATTGTCATGTGTGGACGATTTATGTTTGAACCTAAAAAGAATCCTGAAATTAACCGGATTTATGAGCTTGCCGTTGATAATGGTTACCAGCCGAAAACCGGCGAAGTCTTTCCATCCGATCAGACTGCACTGGTTATTCCGGGTGAAGATCAGGTCAAAGTTGTCGCGATGAAATGGGGCTTCCCAGGATTCAAACCGGGTCAATTGATTATTAACGCCAGATCGGAAACTGTTAATGAAAAGAAAATGTTTGCGAGTTCATTTAAGGCCCGCCGATGTGTCTATCCGACTAGCGGCTTTTTCGAATGGTCTCAGGACAAAGAAAAATATTGGTTTAATTATGGTGAGGCTCCGGAACCATTATATATCGGTGGTTTTTATAATGTTTTCCAAGGGACACCCCAAAGTATTTTACTCACAACAGCTCCCAATCAGTCTGTTGCAACCATCCATAATCGAATGCCGTTAATCTTGAAGAAGGATCAAATCAAGCCATGGCTTAATAATGATGAGTTTGCGAACCAATTTTTGACAGCTGCCATGCCGACGTTAAGTTCACGAAGCGTTTAAAACATACCATAGTGTGGTATTATCTATATGGGAGCAAAATCCCAAATTAATGAAAAAATTTTGCAATCACTAGGATTTGGTCGGAGAGAAATCTCTGGCCTTTTTTGGTTGGTTTTCGGTTTTCGTGTTGCAATACCTTACATGTCAGATATATAATTAAAATTGTATTAGAAGAATCTCATTTTAATATCATATTGTGCAAGGGAGATATTGCCATGAAAAATATTAAGAAATGGTTGGTGTTAGGAGCTGTCAGTCTTTCGACGCTTGCATTCGCAGCTTGCTCGAACAATAAAAACTCCGAATCACAATCCAAGCCGATTTCGATGCCGACAACTTACAGTGCATCTGGCAAAGCAACCAAAGCGGGGAACGATAGTACGTTGACGGCTGCCGAAGTCGTTGATGCACCATTTACTGGAATCACCCTGGCAGTTTTGCAGGATAACGTTGAAGATTCCGACGTTTATTCACCCGGTGGTGGTGATCAACTGTTCAAAAGCAATAAGGACTTCAAGATTGTGAACGGTGGATTGGCCAATCTCAAGTTGGATCGGTCAAATAACACGGCAACAATTACAATCCGTAAAAACGCCAAATGGTCCAATGGCAGCCCGGTAATTGCCAAGGATGTTGAGTATGCTTACGAAATCATTGGCAACAGGAACACTGCCGCTGAGCAGTACTCCTCTGATATGGCGACGATCAAAGGAATGGCCGCATACCACAGTGGCAAAACAACAACCATTTCTGGGATTACTTATCCGGATGGTCAAAACGGCAAACAGGTCGTTATCCATTACACGCATCTGTCACCAGCTATGCAGTATGCCGGTAATTCCTTCTTATGGGGGACAGTTGTTCCATATAATCACATTAAGAACGTCAAAATTTCAAAACTGACGTCTGCACCAGCGATTCGAAAACACCCGATCTTTGTCGGTCCGTATAAGCTGCAGAATCAAGTCCAAGGCGAATCAACCGCTTGGGTTCCCAACAAGTATTACTGGGGACCACAACCAAAGATCAAACACATCGATATTCAAGTGGTTTCCTCAAGTAATTCGGCTGCCGCATTCAAAGCCAAAAAGTTCGACTTTGCGCTTGGTGGTCTACCGGCCAGCCAATATAAATCAGTCAAGGGTATCAAAGGCTACACATTAGCAGGTGCTCCCGGCTTAAGTTACGGCTACTTTGGATTTAACGTCGGTTATTTTGACACCAAAAAGAATAAGAACGTCATGTATAAACACAGTAAAATGGGCAACAAGAATCTGAGAAAAGCCATGCTGTACGCGGTTAATTTGGATCAGGTTAATAAGAAGATCTTAAGCGGTGTTCAGTGGCGGCCAAATACCCTGATCCCACCAATCTTTAAAAAGTATCACGAAAATAAAGCAGCTGGATTCCCATATGACATGGCGAAGGCCAAGAAGCTGTTGAAGGACGCCGGATACAAGAAGAAGGGCAAGTGGTACGTTCAACCAAACGGTAAGAAGTTGACCATTCACTTCGGAGCCATGCAGGGTTCCGCAGCCAGCAATGAGATTTCTCGCTACGAGGTTCAGCAATGGCGGAAGTTGGGATTGAACGTCCAAATGACTAATGGCCGCCCCCTTGAAATTAACAGTTTCTATTCAATTTTGGGTAAACCCAAACAAAGCAAGATTGATGTCTTTGTCGGGGGCTGGCAGCTGACTTATGAGCCAACGCCAACCCAGTTCTATGGTGAGGATGCCACCTATAACATGGGCCATTTTGTCACCAAGAAGAATACTGAGCTGCTCAACAGCTTGAATAATAGTAAAGCTTGGAACCAAAGTTATCGAACCAAACAATTCAAGAAGTGGCAGGAATATATGAATGAGCAGGCTGCTTATGCACCACAAAGCACATTGTTAAGCTTCACACCGGTTAACCATCGGCTGAAGAACTTTAAACAGGCAGCTTACAATAATTATTTGTTCCCAACGTTCTGGGATAATTTGGAGCTGACTTCATCAAATCCAAAATAAATTAACAACACTTAAGGGGTCTGAGAAATATTTCTCAGACCCCTTTTTGATATAACGATTAAAAATCTCGATCCCGATAATCATCCCAGTCTGGCATCTTGGTATGATTCTCCTTTGCTGATTTGATATCATGGTAAAATCGGACCTTACGTTTGATATGACGCTCATTCTTCTTTAGCTGAGCCAGCTGTTCCAATACCCGTTCATAATGGTTATCCAAAATCTCACAGGTTTTGGTTAGATCGTTGTCATTATCCTGGGCTTCAAAGAGTTCTTGGAGTTCTTTTAACGTCATGCCGGTATCCTTGAAGCAGCAGATTGCGCCCAATCGGTTCAGGTGTTCCTGGGTGTAAGCCCGGCGGCCCTTTATCCGCGGAATATCATACAGCAGTCCCAAGTCCTCGTAATACCGAAGCGTGGTTGTCGGTAGATTGTACATTTTGGATACTTGAGTGATGGAATAGGTTTTAACAGTGGTTGTTTCCAAAATTGTGGCCTCCTGAGTTGAAATGATTTTACTTCAAGTATACTTGAAGTGTTACATTTAAGCTAAACAAATTTAGGAGATGGCAAAATGTATAAAGCATCCAAAGATCGTTACGATAAAATGGTTTATAACCGCGTAGGTAGAAGCGGCTTAAAAATTCCGGCTCTTAGTTTAGGCCTCTGGCATAATTTTGGCAGTGTCGATTCATTTGAAAACCAGAAGGTGATTATTCACCAAGCCTTCGATTTGGGGATTACCTACTTCGATTTGGCCAACAACTACGGTCCGGAACCCGGTAGTGCCGAAGAGAATTTCGGCCGGATTATGGCGACTGACATGAAGCCTTACCGGGATGAAATGATTATCGCCAGCAAAGCCGGCTACTACATGTGGCCAGGCCCTTATGGTGAGTGGGGTTCTCGGAAGAACATTATTGCCAGTGCCAATCAAAGCCTGAAGCGGATGGGCTTGGACTATGTTGATATTTTCTATTCCCACCGCTTCGATCCTGATACACCGTTGGAAGAAACCGCGTTGGCACTGGACGAGTTGGTTCATGAAGGAAAAGCACTCTACATCGGGATTTCAAATTACGATGGCCATCAAACCGCTGAAATTACCAAGATTTTCAACGATTTGAAGACACCGTTTGTGATCCACCAACCGCGATACAACATGTTTGACCGTCATATTGAAAACGACCTCTTCCCGGTATTAAAGAAGGAACACAAGGCTGCCGTCAGCTTCAGTTCATTGGCACAAGGATTGTTAACTGATAAGTATCTGAATGGTATTCCAGCTGACTCCCGGGCCCACAAATCCACCAGTCCATTCTTGCATGAAGAACAGGTGGAAGAAACCATTAAGACTGTTAAAAAGTTGAATCAGGTTGCTGCAGACCGGGGTCAGACGCTTGCCGAAATGGCGTTGGCCTGGAACCTGCGTGAACCGGAAATTGCCAGTGTCTTGATTGGTGCCAGCCGACCGGAACAGTTGCTTGATAACGTGAAGGCGTTGGATAACCTCGAGTTCTCTGATGAAGAACTCAAGAAGATTGATGATATTTTGGCAACTCAGAAACCAATTAAATAGCAGATTAAAAGGCAGCCGAGAAGTTTCGGCTGCCTTTGTTATACATATGGTTTCAAGTTATCCTTGCTGATTAGACGTGTAAACCGCCCGATACTTCAAAACGACATTAGCTTTCTTTTGAGTACCAACTGAAGACCATTTGCCGTGATTCTTTTCATAAACAAACTTTGGACTGGTTCCGTTCAATTGGACGAAGAATTCGCCATCACCGGATTTACGAACGCGATAGACTTTAGTTTTACTATCTGCTGAGAGGGTCTTTTCAGGATCGGTTTTATTATACACGACAATGCTTTGCCGAATCATTTCTTTATATTGGCCAGTTTGGTGACTTTTCATGATGATACCAACGATGCCGGCAATCACGACTAGAATCATCAATGTCATCATGACCCACATGATGTTGGCCCGTTTGGCGTTTTGTGCTTTTTCCTTTTCATTCATTTTGTTCACCTCATTTTGGAATCCGTTAAATCCGGAAACACTTACATGTTAAATGTATCACACAATTCATGGTTCCGGAAAATATTCGTTTACCTGCTAGTCAATGTTTAACCCGGTTTTGGCTTTCATGGTTAGGATTCGCTTAACGGAAGCGTTGATGTGTTTAACGGAAATCTGTTTCTTGGCCACGGCGTGCCGAATTTGAGGGATGCCGCGCTTGTAATCGCTGGTTAACAGGACGTCGTTGCCGGCTTTAAAGGCCGCAACGTCGCGGTAAACATGATGAGAAACGGCGTAATTGCCAACAGCCTGCATCTGAAGACTATCGGATACAATGACGCCCTTAAAGTTCAAATCATTTCTGAGGAGACTAATATCTTTTTTAGATAGGGATGCCGGTTTGTGCGGATCGATTTTCTTTAAAATGATATGGGTGACCATTACTGAGTCGACACCGCTTTTAATGCCGGCCTTGAATGGGATAAAGTCCTTCGTTTTAAACGACTTGAGTGAGCGGTTGACGCCAGCAGAGCCGGTATGGGTATCGGCTGCCGAACCATATCCTGGAAAATGCTTTAACGTTGCTGCAACATGTTGGTCTTGGATTGCTGGGACACTCTTTGAAATATAGTAAGCTGTCTTTTTGTAGCCCTTACCAATTGTCCGGTCATAGATGAAGCTGCTGTGTTTTGTGGAAACATCAGCAACCGGAGCGAAGTTCCAATTAATCCCCAGGGAATGCAGCTGTTTAGCTTGATATCGATACATGGAGAGAACCTTCTTCATGCCGCCGCGGTGGAGCGCCTGTTGTGGTGAAAGGTAGTAACTGTGGCCGGAGATCCGTTTATTTGCACTCAGCCTTGAAACCGTGCCGCCTTCCTGATCCGTTGAAATGGTCAGGGGAATTTTGGCACTTCGTTGATAGCTCTTGAGCCGGGATTTGAACGACGACTTGGTACCGACAAAATTATTGCCCATCAAAATAATGCCACCTAAGTGGTACTTCTTGATATCGTTTTTGGTAGCGGCTTTATTGTTTGAAACGCCAGTGACAAACAGCTGGCCGATCTTTTCGTTCAATGTCATATGCTTAATTCGATTATCGATCTTTTGTTCAGTGGTTAGTTGGTGATGAGTTCCCGATGCAATCGTTTTGGGGTGGCTGCTTGGAATTGAAAGCCCCAGACCACACGAAACGACTGCAACTGCTGCGAATGCGGTTACTGCTTTAAGATGAATACCCATTATGAATTCTCTCCTCAACAAAATCATTATGATGCGAACATAACTATTATATGATAAATTCCTGTTGAAGAATTGAAATCATAGCAAATTTGTTCATTTAATGCTTAATTAAGGGATGTTTTGCAGGTGTACAATAAGTTCATCATGTTGTTTGGAAGAGGCGTCAGTTTATGAATATCGTATTTCTGATCATTACCGGCTTTATCATTGGAACGGTTGTTATCACCCTTGGTGGTGGCGGAGCGGCCTTTTATCTGGGAATCTTGACGACTGTCTTTGGATTGGGTCCGGCCAGCGCGGCAGCAACGTCTTTGGTGACCTCATTTCCATCACTGTTGATTGGTTCTTATTCATATTTCCGATTACACAAAATCAAGTTGAAGATTGCCTGGCGGATGATCATCTTTGCCGTTCCCGCTGTGGTTGTCGGTTCGCTGTTGTCGCCACATATTCCGGTTAAAATCTATCAGTATATTATTGGTGGTATCTTAGCGGTTCTGGGAATCCAGACGTTATTGAGCAAACAGGACGGCCATAAAAAGCCCAATAAGTGGCTGGCACCAATTTACGGTGTCATCAGCGGCTTGATGGTCGGAATTGGCGGCTTGAGTGGCGGTGGACCAGTTGTGGCCGGACTGCTTGTGATGGGTACAGATATGGTGACAGCTGCCGCGACATCCTCACTCGTGTTAGTGGTCATGACTGCCACCGGTTTGGTTTTCCATTTGTCAGCCGGCAACGTTGACTGGTCAGTTGGACTGGGGTTAATGTTTGGGGCCATCATGGGATCGTTTTTGGCACCCGTTTTGTTGGGTAAATTGGATCCCCAGAAGTTCACCAAATATGTTAAGCCAATTCTTGGCGTCTTATTGGTGGTCATGGGAACCTTTACTGCGTTTAAATAGACTAATAAAGCCATCCGTTTGCGGATGGCTTTTGACAAGTTAAAAACTTGGCTTAATATATGGGACTCGTTTGATTGTGGCACCAACTGAGCTTTCAGCAATCCACTTCTGGTTAACAAGTGGTTTGAAATTTTCAGTCTTCCCTGTGACAATCACACCGGCAAACTTTGCTTTATTCAGGGAAGGGTACTTTTGAGCGTATTGATGGGCAAATTTTGTGATTGAAAAGTTGTTATACGTTCCTAAGTCATCGGCCTTTTTTAGGCTCTTTCGAAAGTACCGATAATCAGATTCTTGAATTGTTCCATTCATAGATTGGATACCAAGCAAATTGTTATCCTGCATGGTTGGATCAGCCTTGCCACTGACCCCCAGCCAGAACCAGTTTGCTTGGATATTTGATGGTATTCTTTGTTTAATTTGCTTATAGGTCATTGGTTGTTTGAAGGTCAAGGCAACTTCACCAACGTAACCCTTCATGTCCGCAACATCACTAATTTCATACGCCTTGTGGACAAGCGGTGATTTTACCTGGTCATTGTAAAATAATGGAATTTTGGTTTGAGTTGTGCGGGTGTATGCGACATTCTTTCCCCAATCGACTAAGTTATCACTCTGAATTTGATGGGAAAGCCAATTGTATTTTCCTTGAACTGTCTGCCAGGGAATATGATAACCGTCAATGTCTTTATATTGGTGGCTGATGACGGTTCCACCGCCAATACCAGTGTTACCAAGCGCCAAATCACTATTTTGAATATTGGGACTAATCAGCGTCTGATTAATACTCATATCTGCCATGAGCTGACCTGACTGTTTCCCAGATAGTGATTGGGAAGCTTTGTAGCCAATGGTAGCGATAATTGGTACAAGCACGATAATTAACAGGATCGTGATCAACCATCGTTTGGCCTTGATTTTAAATGCTAATTTTTCAAACTGTTTATCTTGATTCATTTTGAGTCACCAAAACCTTTCCTGATTCTTTTTCTAAGTCGATATAACCGCATCTTAATGGCAGCAGGAGTTGTCTTCTGTTTCATTGCAATTTGATCGATTGAATGATTGTCGATGTATTTCATCTTTAAAATATCTTGGTCTTCTGAAGATAATTTATTGAGCGTGTGTTGCAACTTTTTTGATGAATTTTTGGCATCTGAAATATCGACCGCCTTTTTTTCTGGAATCAGATATAATTGCAAAATTTCTTTCAAGTGCGCGTCTCGCCGATACAAATCGATGTATCTTGTTCTGGCAATCTTATACATATATGGCCGAATTTTATCAGGTGGCAATATCAAATCCATTTCCAAGACTTTGACGAAGACATCTTGAACAACGTCCTCGGCCATGTCCTTGTTGACACATTTTGAGATTAGGTATCGCCTCAGTTCAACTGAAATATCCTTCAATAATGTCTCATACCCATCAAGTTTCATGACAACCCCCTTTCACTCTATATAACGAATGGAATCTGTAAAAGTAACGTTGAATTGATTATTTATGTAAAAAATAGCCGGACAAAAATGTCCAGCTATAATTAATGATTATTTATGTTCCAAAATCTGATTCATTGCACTATCAGCACTACTCTTATACATCGTGCCAAACTTGTTGGTGTGGACCATCAGGTAGTACAGGCGATAGAAGTTTAATCGCTCATTAGCACCGGGATCCAGTGGGTAAACGGCATTATAGGCAGCATAGAAGTCTGCGTCAAAACCGCCAAATACGGTAGTGATTCCTAAATCAAATTCGCGGTCACCGTAAAATGATGCCGGGTCAATTAATGCTGGGCGACCGTCCGCGAGAAACATGTAGTTACCGCCCCAAAGATCACCGTGCAACAGGGATGGTTCGCTTTCATGCTTCGACAACTTATCGAGAATCACTTCGCGAACCTGTTTGTATTTGTCATCATCATGCTCATTCCACAAATGCTTTTTCATCAAAGCGTCGCGGAGCCGATCGAGACGATGGTCGACAAACAGTTCACTCCATGAGTCGGTCCAGCTGTTATCGAAGCTTTCATCATTACTGACATATGGCAAATCAAAGCCGAATTTTCCATTCTTACTGTAATGCTGGTGCAGACTGGCAACCAGTTCGCCGAGGTCGCTCTGACTTCCGGAACCTGATTCCAAATAGTTCAGCAATAAGTAAGCATCGCCATCAATCTGGCCGTTACCTAAAACTCGAGGGGCCAAAACGTGGGCTTCTTCAAAAGCTTTGAGTCCGGCAATTTCTCCTGCGTAAAAATCAGCTGTGGTATGGGGCTGAACCAGCAGGAAATAAGTATCGTCCTTTGTTTCTAATCGAAATGCTTGATTAACGTCACCGCCACCAACGGGGATTGCCTTGGTAATTCCTTTAATTGGTAGTTGTGATAGCCATTGAGTATCCATTGCATATCACCTCTTGCTTCATTGTAACTGAAAATCAAACTTTATGTGCAATTTGATAATTGCTCTCCCAATTAATTCGGGTTACCATTAAATCAATAGTTTTAATTCTACCGAATACTACTGGAAAAAGGAGCGGTTAAAATGAATTACTTAAATGTTGCAAAGCCGTTGACACTGCCAAATGGACAACAGGTTAAGAATCGCTTCTTCAAGTCTGCTATGAGCGAGACGATGGCAGAGAATCATCAACCTGATGAGCGGTTTGCCAAATTATATGGGGCATGGGCAGCCGGTGGATCCAGCGTGGTTGTGACCGGAAATGTAATGGTTGATCATGCAGCCCTCGCTGAACCAGGCAATGTGGTTGTCGAAGACGAAAGTAGTCTGCCAGAACTTCGAAAGTGGGCTGAAGCGGGAACCGCAAACCAGACACAATTATGGATGCAGCTGAACCATCCGGGTAAGCAGTCACCCAAATATTTATCAGCTCAACCTGCCGGGCCAAGCGCTATTCCGATTGATGGGTCAAATGCCAAATATTTCAATCAACCCCGGGAACTTTCGAATGACGAAATCCATGAGATCATTGCCAAATATGTCAGAACTGCTGAGATTGCTCAAAAGGCCGGCTTTAACGGTGTTCAAATTCATGGTGCGTTCGGCTACTTGGTCAATCAATTTCTATCTCGCAGAGATAATCAGCGAGACGATGAGTTTGGCGGTTCACTTGAGAATCGGATGAGATTCTTGATTGATATTTATCAAGGTATTCGCGAATCTTGTGGGGCCGACTTTTCAATCAGTCTAAAAGTCAGCGTGCTTGATATTAGCTTGGATGGCTTGACCGAGCATGATTTGATAGCAGTCATTCAAAAAATGGCTAATCTTGGGATCGATTTAATCGAAATTGCCGGTGATGATTATGAGGATTCAACAGTAGGCTTTTCCGGATTTGCCCATATGATCCATCAATTGGTGGACACACCAATTGCGTTAAGTGGAGGCTTTCGAAGCATTTCTACGATGGAAGAAGCATTGGGCAGACATGACGCTGATATGATTGGAATTTGTACCCCGATGGTTGTGCTGCCCGATCTGCCAAATCGCGTTTTAGCTGGAAACTATCAGCCAGTCCGGTTGCCCCTCACAATGGGAAGCCGTCGTCTTGACCAAAAGTACACTGCCGCATACATTACTGCCTATTGTGAACAGCAGGCCCGTAGAATTGCGACTGGTAAGCAGCCACAGTTATATGGCAGTGGCTGGCGGGCACTGGCAGCCAGCGTTAAGATGCATGGACGAGAAGGATTAATTCCTCGTCGGGCTCAATAATAAAATTTGAAGATGGGAAGAAAACCATGTCACAAGAATTTGAACCAACTGATATAAGTGAATTGAAAGATATGTATGATGTGATTGTGATTGGATCTGGTAGTGCCGGTCTAATCAGTGCAATTCAAGCTAAAGAGCTTGGATTAAAACCAGTTGTTTTGGAGAAGATGCCGACAGTCGGTGGCGATACTAAACGTGCGTCCTCTGGGATGAATGCGGCGGAAACTTTTGTGCAAACCGAGCATGGGGTCCAAGACAGTGTCGGCAAATTCTACTATGAAACTTTGCGAGGAGGTCATGGCACAAACGATCCCGACCTGCTCAAGTATTTCACTGAACACAGTTCCAGAGCGATTGAATGGCTATACAAGGAAGGTGTCCAATTGGATGACCTGACAATTACCGGTGGAATGAGTGTTCCCCGCGCTCATCGACCAAGCAGCACTGCGCCAGTTGGCGCCTACCTGATTAATGGGTTGCTGAAACAAATCAAGGCAAAACAGATGCCATTATTTTGTGACGTTAAGGTAACAGCAATTAACACTGACCAAAAGGTCACCGGTGTCCAAGTGCAAACCGCAAACGGTGAGCAAACGATCAATGCGAAAGCCGTCATCATCGCCACGGGTGGCTTTGGTGCCAGTAAAGAACTGATCGCAAAGTATCGCCCTGATCTAACAACCTATAAAACTACAAATCAACCAGGAAATACTGGTGATGGAATTATATTGGCTGAAGCGTTGGGTGCCCAGTTGGTGGACATGGATCAAATTCAAATCCATCCAACCGTTCAACAGGACACCAACCACGTCTACTTAATTGGCGAAACCGTTCGTGGTGAAGGGGCTATTCTGGTTGATCAGGAAGGCAAACGGTTCGTGAACGAAATGGAAACTCGTGACAAGGTCACCAGTGCGATTAATAAACTCAACGGAACCGGTGCATACCTTATCTTTGATCAATCAGTCCGTAACCGGGCGAAAGCAATTGAATTCTATGACCATGTGGGCCTGGTGAAAGCTGGTTCTGATTTGGATACTCTTGCACGTGAGGCCGGTATTGATCCAGAAATGCTGAATCTGTCGATTAAAAAGTGGAATCAATCGGTTTCCGATCGGATGGATATCGCCTTTGGTCGGAAAACTGGGATGCACGTGCTCGACATGCCACCATACTATTCAATTCATATCGCGCCGGCTGTCCATTATACAATGGGTGGAGTTAAAGCTAACGATAAAACCCAAGTCCTTAAAGCTGACGGCCAGCCGATTCAGGGGCTGTACGCTGCTGGGGAAGTGGTCGGTGGCCTGCATGGGTCCAATCGCATTGGTGGAAACTCAATAGCGGAAACCGTGATTTTTGGTTTGCGGGCGGCTCAACAGGTACGAGACTATATTTTTGAAATTTGATCTTTATTGACAATGTTGTTTTCTGGGAGGCTTGAAAGAACCGCCGTCAAATGACGAACGGTTTTTTGGTCCCGATAATACATACTAATTTGGAAGGCGTGAGTAATCATATGAACGCAAGCAAGAAACTGCAGAATTATTCAAAATGGTTCCAAATTTTAAACCGGTTATTATCCCCAATGGTATGCGTTGGTATTATCTCCACCGTTGTGATTATAGTTTCGAGCGATGTGTATGCATATGTGATTGATTTCGTTATCACTGTTTACGTGGTCGTCTGGTTGATCACGTTTTTAGTAGAATCAATTTTGCACTCACGTAAACGCAATTAATTGAGTGTGACCAATCCCGATAGTTTTCAAATTATGATGTGTAAATTGAAACAAGCAGTTCTCCCGTGCCACTTAGGGAGGACTGCTTGTTTGCTGCTATAACCAAAAAAGGACTCAGCATTCACTAAGCCCCAAACAGCTAAAATAATTTATCAATTTCATCAAATTCCGCCGAACTCAACTGTATGTCCAAAGATTTGGCATTACTTTCAACCTGTTCAGGCAATCTGGCACCCGGAATCACCACGCTGATATTCGGATTGGCGATGTACCAGGCCAAAATAGTCTGAGCGACTGTCGCCTGATGCTTGTCGGCAATAATTTTAACCTTAGACAAGTTATCAATAATTTTACCGAATTCATCAGAGGAGAATTTGCTGAATTTGCCGGCATCGTTTCGACTATATTTGCCAGTCAACAAACCCATGGCCAGTGGCAAGTATGGCACAAATGAAATCTGGTTTTCTTTAAGATAGGCAAATATCTGATCTTCAGCTTGTCGGTGAACCAGACTATAGTGATTCTCAACCACGTCGACTTGACCATCGATGTTGGCTTCCTTGATCTGATCCAGTGAAAAGTTGGAAACCCCAATCGCTCTGATCTTACCAGCTTTCTTCTCCTCAGCTAAAGCGTTCACTGCCTCAGCCTTGGGAGTCTGCTCATCTGGAAAATGAATGTAGAAGATGTCGATATAATCAGTGTTCAGACGTTCCAAAGCTTCGTCCACGGACTTTTTTAAGAACTTGGGGTCGTTATTCGGCTTCAGCCCATTATTTGGGTCCTGAGCTGCCTTAGAGGCAATAACGATCTTTGAGCGATCGTAATCTTGAATGACGTCACCAATGATTTCCTCGGACTTTCCCAAGCCATACATAAATGCTGTGTCCAGCAGTGAAATTCCATTATTCAAAGCAGCTTTAACGACTGCAGCTCCGTCTTCATCTTTGAGGCCGTCAAATAAATTATGGCCGCCAACTTTATTGGTTCCTAAGCCAAGTGGGCCGGTTGTGACGTCACTCTTGCCGATTTTAACTGAATTGTCCAAAATAGGTTCCTCCTCAAATAAAAATGGGTTGAAATCAATTGTTTTCAACCCATTTGTGTATATAGATTAGTCGTCGTAAGGTCCTTTACCCAGATAGGCGTTGATCATCCAGATATTCTTATCAATTGCTTCCTTGAATCCGTTCAGCATATCCTGAGTTGGAAAGTCTTTTTCCTCATCAGTTACTTCGATGCCTTTTTGATATTGGTCACGCAGGTATCTGAACTGGTCAACCAAACGCTGCATGAAATCACGCATAGTTAATTGATCCCAGGTGACTTTTTCATCAGGAAGACCGGTGTTCTCGATAAACTCATGTGTTGTTGAGAATGGTGAGCCGTTAATAGCGATCAGTCGTTCGGCAACGTTATCTAACTGGTCTGCCAGTTCGTCATTGTAGTCATCCATCAATGGATGAAGTCGGAAGAAGTTCTCGCCTCTCATGTACCAATGAGTTTGTTGTATGTTGGTCTGCAGCTGACTTAAGTCAGCCACCAATTGGTTTAACTGTTCTCGTGTCTTTGGAAAATCATACTTGTCTGCCATTATATTTACCTCCCAAAATCCATGAATTCGGTTACATGTTCAGTGTACCTGATTGGGAGATGGGGTATCAAGGAAGTAGCACTTTAAAAACTTAGTGCTCTGATTAATGGTCTCTGGGGCCGGTAATCGTGGGGTCTTCAGGTTGCGAAACCGGAATTGTTGTTGATTCTTCCAGCTTTGACTCTTTAGAAGTTTCCAGCATATGAACATAAACCAGGAAGCTGACAAATGCAGCAGCTGATACATAATAGAAGAACCAGTCTTCATGGCCGATGTGTTTGAGCCAAAGGGCGACATATTCAACACTTCCACCAAAGATTGCAACGGTCAGTCCATATGGGAAGCCAACGCCTAAAGCCCGAATTTCGGTTGGAAACAGCTCTGCTTTAACAATCGCATTAATTGAAGTATAACCGCTGACGATCAGGAGGCCGCTAAGCATTAATAGAAATGAAGCAATGGGGCTGTCGAATGACTTTAATCCCAGAAAGATTGGGACTGTCAGCAGGGTCCCACCCAGGCCAAACCAATAAAGTAGCGGTTTTCGGCCGATCTTGTCCGAAAGATGGCCAAAAAGCGGTTGCAGTGACATGAAGATTAACAGGGCTGCAAAATTGATCATGGTTACGAGCTTTGGTGCCAATCCCAGGGAATTGATCATGTATTTTTGCATGTAGGTCGTGTAAGTGTAAAAGGCAATTGTACCGCCAAAAGTCAATCCGATAACCGTCAGAACCTGATTAGGGTATTTGAGCAATTCTCGCAGGGTTCCCCTGGCTGCCTTAGACTGCTTAGCATGTTTAAACTGATTGGTTTCATCCATCGACAGTCGAAGATATAAGACAATTACGGCACCAACAGCACCAATGGCAAATGGAATTCGCCAGCCAAACGCTCTTAATTGGCCATCACTAAACATCGCTTGGAGAATGATCTGAACGATCAGAGCGATCAACTGGCCACTGATCAAAGTTACATATTGGAATGAAGCGTAGTAACCCCGGCGACCGGGTGTGGCCATTTCAGATAAATAAGTTGCGGAAATTCCATATTCGCCGCCCAGCGAGAGGCCTTGGACCAACCGGATGCAGACCAGCAATAACGGAGCAAAGATACCGATGGACTGATAGGTTGGAATGATTGCAATTAATAACGATCCGGTTGCCATGATGCTGACTGAAAGAGTTAACGCTGATCGGCGGCCCTTTCGATCGGCAAACTTGCCCATGATGAAGCTGCCAAACGGCCGCATTAGAAAACCAATCGCAAAGACGGCAGCAGTACTCAGAAGTTCGACGGTTTGATCACCATCAGGGAAAAATGATCCTGCAAAATAAATTGCAAATGATGCATAGATGTACCAGTCAAACCATTCAATCATATTTCCCAAAGAACCTTTGATGATGTTGCTGGTAATTCGTTTTTGACTATATACTTGCATGTTGACAACCTCCTTCATGAAAACTCATGATTAATTTACATTAGACAAATTCTAATTAAATAATAGTATAATTTAATTATTAAGGGCATGCAATAGTTTGTGTCACAAAACATAACACAAAAGCCAAATAAAAAGTCAGTTGGATTGATTTCCAACTGACCAAAAAAGTACTTTACGCGACAATTGACTCTAACCGTAAAAGGTGGTCAATTTCATAAGTCGGGCTTGTTTTTGTAGTGTTTACCTGGTGTTGTGGGTTGAACCAAACGGAGTCGAGTCCATAGGCTGCGGCACCTTTAATATCCGAAGATAGAGAATCGCCAATTACTAAAGAAGAAGGTTTGGAAAAGCCGGTAATCTTACGGGCAACATAATCAAAGAATGCCGGATCGGGTTTTTGGTAGCCGACAATTTCGGAAGCAAACACCTGAGTGAAGTAAGGGGCTAACCCAGATTCATTTAAGCGTCGCCGTTGGGTCTTCGCAATTCCATTGGTGACCACGTAGATGTCGTGACTAGCACTCAAATCAGCCAACAATTCCTGAGCATGGGGCATCTTTGTGTGACCTTCGGCAAGGTAACTGCGATACTTGGTTTCGTAGTCTTGGCCGTCCACAGACTTTCCGTATTTGCCAAAGAATAAGGTGAAGCGCGTTGCCAGCAATTGTTTGCGGGTAATTTCCCCGAGTTCATACTGCTGCCATAGGTGTTCGTTTAATTCATGATAATCCGCGTAAATATCCGGCGTGAGCTCTTCACCAATGGTATTGAAAAGTTTTGTGATTGCGTGCTGCTCGGATGCTTGAAAGTTAAGCAGAGTGTCATCGACGTCGAACAGCAGAGTTGAATATGTCATATCAATTTACCTCGAGTTTATTTTGTTTAATTTTATCACAAAAGTTTCTAATCAAAACCACGAAAATTGTGATCGGAGAAATGGCTGGAGTGATACGATTAAATTGGTATATTATGAATGAGGGGGCACTTTAACATGGCAAATCACATAACGTTATTTCAGCATGGAACCTTGGCTTTATTAGTCCCAGGTCTGCTGAAAGGGACGATGAAGATGGGTGAACTGTTGAAACACGGTGACACCGGTATTGGGACCGGTGAAGGTTTGGATGGCGAAGTGATTATTCTTGGCGGCAAGGCCTATCACATTCATGCAACAGGGGATGTGACGACCGTGTCGAACTCGTTCGAGATGCCATTTGCTAATGCCCACTTTGCCCGATATGTGCTTCTGGCGGAGTTTGAAAATGTGGATGAAGCTGACTTGAACAAGCAGATGGTCTCCTTAAGCTGCGCAGTAAACACATTTTTCTCCGTTGAGATCCATGGCACTTTTTCAAACATTCGAACGCGAGCAGCCGTTCAATCAAAGCCACCGTATCAAACATTAGCTGAAACATCGAAAAATCAAAGTGTTTTCACCCGGGATCGGATTGATGGCACGTTACTTGGCTATTACTCACCACAATTGTTTGAAGGCGCAACGGTTGGCGGATTCCATCATCATTTCATTTCTGACGATCACAAGTTTGGCGGTCATGTGCTTGGCTTTCATCTGATTAAAGGGGATGTCAGCTATCAGCTGTTCGACACCTTTGAACAGCATTTGCCCGTCAACGACAAGCAATACATGGAACACGACTTTTCAGATGACCATATTCAGGGAGACATTCATCAGTCAGAATAGTTTTATGGAGCAATCAATCATACCAATTTTTGTAAACATCAAAATAAAGTTATTACTTTTTAGTAAACATAATGGTTCCATTAGTAAAAAATATGCACTTGTCGCAATCCTTGCGGTGAGTGCATTTTATTGTCCCAAAAATTCGAATTTGTATGATAACTGATTTTTATACTTGATTTATACGGATGAATCCGTTAACATAGCAAACTATGGACGCTGGTTATTTTTTGATAGTAGTGATTAACTGCTGTCGAATCTAATGTAAGCGTTACGATAGCAATGATTGACCGTTGTATGAAAAAACAAAAGTTGTTCAGAATTTGTGCGATTTGTTATGTAACCCCTTTCAAACCTTTCGAATTGGGATACAGCATAAATTGATGTTTAAGAAGAGAATTGAAAAGGAGAATTATCATGGAAAAGGCTGCTGCAACAGAAAAGAAGATCTCAAGCGGATTTATTTATTTCTTTGGTTCATTCGGTGGGATCTTATTCGGATATGATATCGGCGTGATGACAGGGGCGCTGCCATTTTTACAGACTGATTGGGGACTTCAAAATAATGCCACCATTGTCGGCTGGATCACATCCGCTGTGATGTTGGGGGCGATTTTTGGTGGCGCAATTGCTGGCCAGCTTTCTGATAAGTTGGGAAGGCGGAAGATGATTCTGCTTTCAGCCCTGATTTTCATGGCAGGATCACTGTTGTCCGCAGTTTCACCTCACGATGGTCAATTTTATTTGATCGCTGTCCGAGTATTCCTTGGACTGGCGGTTGGGGCTTCATCAGCTTTGGTTCCTGCTTATATGTCGGAAATGGCACCTGCCAAGATGCGTGGTCGATTGACCGGGGTTAACCAGACAATGATTGTGTCTGGAATGTTACTTTCCTATGTGATGGACTTCGTATTGAAAGACCTGCCTGAAAACTTCGCCTGGCGTTCAATGCTTGGATTAGCCGCAGTTCCCGCTCTGATTCTTTTCTTCGGTGTGATGAAGCTTCCGGAATCACCGAGATTTTTGGTCAAAAATGGTCGTCCCGATGAAGCCCGTCGAGTATTGAGCTACATTCGTGACAGCGATGAAGAGATTGATAACGAACTTGATCAGATTCAAGATACTGCTTCACAAGAAAAGAAAATTTCCAAAGCAACCACTTGGGGAACCGTCTTCAGTTCCAAATATCGTTACCTTGCCATTGCCGGGATTGGGGTTGCTGCCTTTCAACAGTTCCAAGGTGCCAACGCGATCTTCTACTATATTCCATTGATTGTTGAAAAAGCCACTGGTGCAGCTGCCAATTCAGCTTTGATGTGGCCAATCATTCAAGGAATTATCCTGGTAATCGGTTCACTGGTATTCTTGGGTATCGCCGACAAGTTTAAGCGTCGGACATTGTTGATCCTTGGTGGTACGGTAATGGGATTATCATTCATCCTGCCAACGGTCATCAAGTTATTGATGCCTAATTCAAGCCCACTATTGATCGTGGCATTCTTGAGCATCTATGTGGCTGCCTATTCATTTACTTGGGCTCCCCTTACTTGGGTCATCATTGGTGAAGTATTCCCACTGGCAATCCGTGGTCGGGCATCTGGGGCCGCCTCATCAGCCAACTGGGTTGGTTCCTTCGCTGTTGGTCTGCTGTTCCCAATCATGACTGCCAGCATGCCACAGGACGCCGTATTCGCCATCTTCGGTGTTATCTGCCTCTTGGGTGTCTGGTTCATCCATTCACGGGTCCCAGAAACAAAGGGCCGCAGTTTGGAAGATATTGAAGAAGAAAACGTTAATAAATAAAAATTTAGACATAATCATTTCACAAAAAGGAGAAACGCTATTTGATAGGCGTTTCTCCTTTTTGATGCAATAATGCTAGTAAATTGATATCTATAACAGGAGGGCGAATCAGGATGAAATTCAATCATCAGTTTTATAAATCATTTAATTTCTGGCTTGGCCTAATTATGTTTCTCGGGGGCATCTCGCTTTTCCCGGCCATCGCCCCAAACAACCCCGTCTTTTCACTTTGGTGGTGGGTTAATTTGGCGGAATTCCTATTTGGGATTAGCCTTTTGATCGAGGGATTGATTGAAAAACCAAAGAAAACTAAATAATTAGCCAAAATAAAAACTGTTCAAGCGGTTACTAATAAAATAACTCCTTGAACAGTTTGTTTTGTATTATTGCAATAACTCTTTGATGATCGCTTCACCAACGCCGGTTGCCGAGTTGGGATTCTGGCCGGTGATCAGCCGATCGTCAACGACAACGTTGGGTTCAAAGGCAGTGCCCTTCACAAAGCTGGCACCGGACTTAGTTAATTCATCTTCTACGAGAAATTCAACATCATTGGTGAGGCCGTTGAGTGCTTCTTCATCGTTGGTAAAGCCGGTTACCTTGCGGCCATGAACAAATCGTTGGCCGTCAATGCTCCTCATTGGAAGCAGACCGCAGACACCCACACAATTAGCTGAAACGATTCCACCATTTTCATAAATCGTTTGGGCAATCTTTGCCAATTCGGTATTTTCAGGGAAATCAGTCATTGCACCATGACCACCGACAAAGTAGATGACCTGGTAGTCTTTTGGATCAACATCGGCAGGTTTCAGCGACTTTGCCAGGTGTTCATTTCTGAATTCATCATCCAGGTAATATTGCCAATCAGTCGCGTCCATATCATCGGTTCCCAAGCTCAATGGATCAATGGGGACATAGCCGCCATCGGGACTGGCATAGTCGACATCGATGCCATTATCGGCCATCACTTTATTGAAATGTGATGCTTCCCTCAGCCAGATGCCGGTTGCCCGTTGAATTTTCTTAAATGTGGGTGTATTTGTAACCACTATTAGTGCTTTTGTCATACGCAGATTTACCTCGATTTTTGATTCCAATGAACTTTTCGTTATTGTACCCAACTCCCATCATAGCAGATATTGACAAGTTGTGACGCAAAATGGGGTGTTGTATAAGTTTTAACACATATGTTATCCTTATAGCCAGCCAGGCAGTAAAACGCTGATGGCTACTTGTAGAGCATGCTTACAGAAAATACTAGGAGGAACAAATGTCAGACACAATATTAAATGTCGAACATCTTAATAAAAACTTCGGCAAGAAGCAAGTTCTGAAAGATGTTTCGTTTTCAGTTCAAACCGGCCATATTGTCGGTTTGGTCGGTCCTAACGGTGCCGGTAAATCAACGATTATGAAAGCCGTCCTTGGGCTGTTCAACTATGCCAGCGGGACGATCACAATTGATGGCGAACCGGTCTCACCGACCAGCCACAAAGCAATGGATAAGGTTGGCGCATTAATTGAATATCCGGGTATCTACCCATTCCTAACCGGTTATCAGCATTTGGAGCTGTTCTCTAAAGATTCGACTTCAAAAGATCAAATTATGGATATTGTCGACAAGATGAAGATGGATTCATACATTAATCGAAAAGCCAAAACCTACTCACTGGGGATGAAGCAAAAGCTGGGAATTGCATTGGCACTAGTTGACCGCCCCAAACTGGTCATTTTGGATGAACCGATGAATGGACTGGATCCACAAGCCAACAAAGATTTGCGAACCATCATTCTTGATTTGGCCAAGCAAGGCACTACGCTCCTGATTTCCAGTCATATTTTAAGCGAATTGGAAAAATTAATCGACGATTTAGTCGTGATTGATAAAGGTCAAATTGTTTACACCAAGAGCATGGCAGAACTTGAGAGCGGCAGTAAGAAGCTGCTGGTCCTCAAAACCTCCGATGATGCCAAAGCAAAAGAGATTTTGGCTCAAAATAATTACCAGCTTGATAATGGTGACAAGTTTGCGATTGTCGAAAACGATCAGACCAAGATGGCCGATGTTATCAAATTATTGTCAGATAATGGCATCGATATTGACGATGTTCAACACGTTCATAGCGATTTGGAAACCTCGTTGCTGAACCTGCTGAAAAACGACAAAGTAAAGGAGTCATAGAATGATAACGTTAGTAAAACAAGAAACTTTCAAATTACTTCATAAGAAGAGTACTTACGCCGTTTCTGCGACTCTGTTGATCATCATGACCGTCTTTGGTGTTTTGACCAGAAACTATCCCAAGTATTGGGGCGATCCCAAAGGGTTGTTTGTCACAATGTTTACTGGGATCAACTGGATCGTGTTGTTTATGATCGCAGCCTGCAGCTCGATTATTGCCATGGAATTCCAGTACGGAACAATTAAAGAACTGCTGTACCGAAAATATTACCGTGGTCAAATTTTGGTAAGCAAGTGGATCACCATGCTGCTTTACTCAATTTACTTCTATGTATTGGCGTTTGTCTGGTCAATGTTATTGAAGGTAGTTCTCTTCAACAACAAGTTCCAATTATCAGATACTTATCAACCGGGTCACTCAGTCATTAATTCAATGTGGCTTGGAATTGTTGGTTCCTTCCTGACAGTTTGGCTGGTACTCAGCCTGGTTCTCTTACTTGCAAACATCTTCAAGAGTACAGCAGCAGCTATCTCAATCGGAATTATTGGTTATTTTGCATTAAGTATCATCTCAAACATCATGTTCGTCTTGATGCAAAAGTGGGATTGGCTGAAATGGAATCCATTGAACATGATGAATCTACCCAGCCAGCTGGTTTCAAGCTCCTTCCACAAGATGACGCTGCTTTCAACGCCGGAAATGGTGGTCGGGAGTTTGGTTTACACCGCCATCTTCATGGCAATCAGTTATGTCATCTTTAAGCGTCGCAGTGTTTAATCTTTAAATTTTACTTAGAAGACTGTTCCGGTAAAAGGAGCAGTCTTTTTTGTTCTTGAGATAAACGTTTTATCATTAGAAATTGTGGTTTAAAATATGATATTGTATTTATCTGATTATTTAGGGGGATGCACATGACATTTTATACCTATGATTATCTTCATGATTCTCAAAGCAACTGGCAGTATGGAAGAATTGCCATTATAAGCGTACTGGCGGTCGTTTTTATTCTTTTCTTGATTCATTACCTGCGCAATCGAATGGACATCAAATACAAAGATTTAAGCATTATTGTGGCCACAATTCTATTACTTGTTTTAGCCGTTCAGTATAACGACTTTAGTGCGATTCAGTCATCTTCCAAACAAACTGGGCAAATTACCCAGACAGTCAAGCAGGTTGCCAAGCGGCTGGACGTCCGGCCAAAGACAATCAGTGTTAATTCCACCAACGTGAATGCCAACTTGATGGTTAAAACACCACAGGGCTTCTTTCGGGTTGACTACAATTCAGCTGGAACTGAATTCGTATTGGAACGGGTTGAACTGGATGAATCCAGTGATATTAAAGTTGAGGGGGCACAATAATGTTTACATATTCAGACGTTGCACTTAAGTTAATTGTTGGTTTCTTATTTATCACGGTTCTCATTAATCTAACCGGTAAGGGGAATTTGGCACCCACTTCAGCGATGGACCAGCTGCAGAACTATGTTCTTGGTGGCATTATCGGTGGTGTGATTTATAATCCGGCAATCACGATGGCCCAATTCTTGGTGATCCTTTTGTTATGGGCATTGCTGATTCTGGTGACCCGTTACCTGAAGACTCATATTCATTGGTTTGGTAAGTTTATCGAGGGTGAGCCGATCACGTTGGTTCGTAATGGTGAATTGTTAGTAGAAAATTGCATCAAAGCTAACCTCTCCGCGTCAGACGTCGACTTTAAATTACGGACAGCCGGTGTTTATGAAATTAAAGATGTCAAGCGGGCAATCCTGGAGCAAAATGGGCAACTGACAGTCTTGAACCGGGGTGAAGGCAGTATCCGTTACCCGGTCATTGTAGACGGGGCAATCGATCCGGATGTCTTGGACATTATGGGTAAGGACGAAGCTTGGTTGGAATCACAGCTCAAAGAGCAGGGAATTGACAGCGTGAAGTCGGTCTTTTCGGCAACTTATCGTGACAATTACTTAAGCGTTGCCATGTTTCCAAAAAAATAGTCGTTAACCTGACATCATCATGTATGATTAAACAACTGATACTAGAGTTATGGAATATTTATTCATTAAGTTACCATATTTGATTGACTTTCCCACTGTTTGATATATTATTAACAATAACTTTTACTAATCAGCTTTTAAATAAATATTCCCGGAGGTTTCAATATGGATTTAAATGAAATTAACCCTTACGTGCTTAAGGTTATGCCTTCTGCCATGCGTAAGTTTGACCACGATATCAACGTCGATCCTAAGATTATCAAGTTAACTTTGGGTGAACCCAACTTTAACGTTCCTGACCATATCAAGCAGGCTGCAATTGATGCCATCAATGATAACAAGTCCCATTATCCATATTATTGGGGTTATCAAGAACTCCGGGATGCGGCTTCCAAATATTATCGTGATAAATTTGGTTATGATTATTCAGCGGACCAAATTATTGTGACTGTTGGGGCAACCGAGGCAGTGGCCGTGACTGTCAAAGCATTGTTCAAACCTGGGGATGCCGTGATTATTCCAACTCCGGCTTATCCACTGTATAATGCAACGACTACCTTAAACGAGTTGAATACCCTGCTGGTTGATACCAGTGATGATGGCTTTATTTTGACGCCGGAAAAGGTTCAACAGGCGATTGACGATCACCCTGATTTAAATGTTAAGGGTTTGATTTTAACGGATCCGAACAACCCAACCGGAGTTGCCTATTCGAAAGACCAGATTGCTGCATTGGCACCAGTACTGAAGGAAAATGGCATCTGGGTCATCAGTGATGAAATTTATGGTGAACTGACTTATGGCCAAAAGCACTATTCAATTTCCGAATACCTTCCAGACCAAACCATTATCATTAACGGGTTATCCAAGTCCCATGCCATGACCGGTTATCGGTTAGGCTTCATCTTTGGCCCTTCAGGGTTTGTTGATCAAATTGCCAAAGTCCATCAGTTTACAGTGACCGCAGCTGCCTCAATCGTTCAGTATGCTGCAATCGAAGCATTGGAGCATGGTCAAGACGATTCCAAGCCAATGCTTCAGGAATATGAAAAGCGCCGTGACTTTGTTGCCAAAGAAATGGCTGAAGCCGGCTTTGATGTTGTTCATCCCGGTGGTGCGTTCTATGTCTTTGCCAAGATTCCAGCGGACCTGAACATGGACAGCTGGGCATTTGTTAAGACATTAGCCAAGGAATACCACATTGGCTTGATGCCTGGTGATCCATTTGGCGATAACGAATATGTTCGTATTAGTTATGCCGCCAGCGATGAAGCTTTGGCAGCTGCTATGAAGGCTGTTAAACAGCTGGTTGCCGATCATACTGAAGAACCCACCAAGTAATGATATATGTATGCAAAAGCTGTCAGAGATTATCTGACGGCTTTTTTGATGGGATTACAAATCTTTGTTTTGAACAATTTTAGTTAATCGACTAGCATCTTGAATTAACTTTTGATTTAAAAGTTGGAATTGAGTTTGAGCATAATCAGCGTTCATCTGATTTTGTTCAGTCAAGTAATTAACCAAATCATCGCCATTTAGATGAACTGCATGGTTGTCGGAATTTTCCAAGTTCATATCAAGCTGATGGTTGACAACCTCCTTTATAGGAGTGACATCTTTGCTAATCAAGACGTCCTTGTATGGATCAGTTAATATCCGAGTCATTTTGTAAGTCCAATAAGCTGATTTGGCATCAGGTTGATCTGTGCCAAGCTTATATTGTGCAGGGGTGTCTTTGATATTGGTGTAAAACGGAATATACGCACTGGTAGCAGGTGAGGCCATTGCCAGCCATTGTACAGCCGCAATATCGTTTGGAACGTTATTTCTGATTTGAAGAATATGCGATTCAACATCTGTTGGAACATTGATTGGTCGGTAGCCGCCAACCCATTTGCCGTTGGAATCGTATTTGGTACCAGTGAAATGTGAGCTCAATACTTTTTCAATTTGCCTAACGCCAATTTTATGATCAGGTTTCATGAACATTGAGAAACGTTTTGTGGTAATGGATTGTTTCTTGCTTGGTGTCAAAATTCGTTGGCCATCCCAAACACGTGGGCGGTTATAAGTGGCATCACTTTTACTGTTAGTGCCAAAAGCCAAAGCAAAGTCAACGGTGCCGTTTTTATACCCATTGAGTTTGTGGGATTTAACAAAATTGGTGATGCCAGGAGATGCAAGATAATTGCTGGAATCAGATAGCTTTAACTTACCAATCATATTCTGATTGGGGATAACTGCATACATGTCATCCGGAACTCTGACAGCTGCCCATTGATGGCCTGATCCGATTTCCATGTACCAAATGTCATTCTTATCACTAAAGATAACCCCATTGTTCTCTGCTGACCCCTTAGTCTCAATGATGTGGCCAAGGTATTGAACACCTTCTTTTGCTGATGTGATGTAAGGAAGCACTACATCCAGTATTGAAGTTTCCGCCAAACCATCTTTAACAAATGGATCTGCCTTGAGTGCCTTACTGTTGGTGGTGCCTGATTCAGTCCCACTCATTGCAACGTTGCTGCTGTTGATTCCGTCTTCGCCAAATTGGTTTTGTCCATCAATCTGCTGCCAGTCAGGCGTGCTGGTATAGCGTTGTGCTTGGGCAGGTAAGTTCACAGTAAAGTTATTGTCTTTTGAAACATATTGAGTTGGCCCGTTAGATGTTGCTTGATGAACGATAAAGTGTTTTGCCCATGAAGTGTCAACATCTTCATTCCTGGAAGCCAATGTTGATCCATCTGTGCTGGCATCCTTACCCACTAGTACAGTCGTGCAGGCATTTGCAGCGATCCCCATTCCCATTGCGGCTGCGAATGCCACAAGTCCAGGGAGTAATTTTGTAGTTCTCATGATTTTTCCACCTCTCAATTTGATTGATTCAACCTGATTGTACATTGATGAGCAATTGCCGTCAATAGCGTTCTATCAGTAGATAAAGCGCTTACATAAATTGAGTATTTTAATGCATTTTTAGCGAAGATTAGCTAACTTTATTCAAAAAGGCCGCCAGGAAAATTCCCAGCGACTTTGATTGAAATATTAAATTAAGCACGGTTCCGATCTTTAATTGTAAACGATAGAATGAATGCCACGCCGGCGACAATCAAGGTGAACCACAAACCAACATGAACACCCTGAGTAAAGGCGATTTGGTGGTTGACGTTTCCAGCAGCGTTATTTCCAAATGCCAGCAAACTCGTCGCAATGGCGGTTGCCATCGCACCAATGATCTGCTGGAAAGTATTCATAATGGTGCTTCCATCACCGGAAGTGCGCTCGTCCAAAGCGCCCAGCCCAAATGTTTGAGCAGGTGACATGGCAAGTGGGACACCTAGCATAATAACGATGTGGGCCATAATGACATACCACATAGGTGAGGTTGAACTTGCCAGCAGTAACATGACAAGACCGATGATGGTGACACCGAAGCCCATGGTCGTCAAAAGTTTCGTGCTGACCGTGTCTGAAAAGCGGCCTGCAAGTGCTGAAACAATGGCATTGACGATTCCACCTGGCAGCATCACGATACCGGTCATGGCAACTGGAATTGCCAACCCATTTTGCCAGAACATTGGCAGTAGATACATGGAAGAAAGAATAATCACAAAGTCCAGCATGACCAGAATTGAACCAACGGTAAATTGAGACTTCTTGAACACACGGAAGTTCAGAATAGGTGTTTCAGAACTTAACTGGCGACGAATATACCATCCCAAGACAATAACGGAAACAACCAATGAACCCAGCACTTGAGGTGAACCCCATCCTGAGTCACTTGCCAGACTGACACCGGCAACTAAACCACCAAAACCAATTGCTGAAAGGATAATTGAGAACCAGTCAATTTTGGGTTTTGTGATAGTGCCAACGTTTGGCAGAAACTTTGCAGCCAGGATAAAGGCGACCACTAAGAATGGAATGAACAGCCAGAAAATCCAGTGCCATGAAAGCAGGCCGAGGATCATACCGGCTAAGGTAGGGCCAACGGCAGGGGCAAACATAATGACCAACCCAATCATCCCCATCGCTGATCCTAATTTATAAGGTGGGAAGATTAAGGTGGCAACTGTGAACATGAGCGGCAGAATTAATCCGGTAGCAATTCCCTGAATCATTCGGCCGACTAATAAAACAGCAAAATTCGGTGCCATAGCCGAAATCACAGCACCAACCATGAAATCGCATAAGGCGAATAAGACCAATGAACGAGTGGTAAAAATTCGTTGTAATAATGAAGACATTGGCAGGACAATTCCGATGACCAGCATATAACCGGTTACCAACCACTGCATTGTGCCAATGCTGGTGTGAAGCTGGGTAATTAAACTCGGCAGGGCAATGTTTAGCGAAGTTTCACTGAGCATTCCCACAAATCCGCCTATCAGCATACCCAACATAGCGAGAAATGGGCGGTCAACCGGCTTGGCTGCCTGTTTTTGTTTTGGTTCTACAGAAACTTGTTCTGCATTTAAAGATTTTTCCATAAAGATGACTCTCCTAATTCTAAAAACTTTTCTATCACGACAATTGATTACACTACCATAAATAAAAGATTCTCGTAAGTGTTATTTTCAACAACTTTCATAAATCCATGAAAACTTATCAGATCAAGGATGACTGGAAGCGGTCCCAGAAATATGGACAAGTATGTATACATTGTCCATACATTTATTCCAATAATCTACTACAATAGGGGTAGGTGCGCAGTAGAAATTAATAACGCATTTCTCTCAAAAAAATATGTGGGGGCGATCGAGTATGAAACACAAGGTTTTGTTATTAACGGGGATCGGCGTCGTCGTTGCAGGTGCTTATTTCTTAAAATCCATCGGCTGGTTTGAAGACGATTCTCACTTGTACGATGAATATGAAGCAAAATAATCTTTAACAGATCAGGAGGAGCTATCAATGACAAAAAGTAAAGCAATTATGATCGGAGCCGGCTTGGCCAACATGGCAGCTGCTGTTTATTTGATTCAGGAAGGTAAATGGAAAGGCGATCAGATCACGTTTTATTCAATTGATGATCATGGCTCAAACGATGGTTCAACAGCAAGTGAAGCCGCTGATGAATATTGGAACAAGACCCACCCACTGGAAAACAGCAAGGGCTTCATCGCACGTGGTGGTCGGATGCTCAACTACCGGACTTATGTTGATCTGATGGATCTGCTCAGCCGAATTCCATCCGCAACTGAAGAAGGGATGACGGCAGCTGAAGATACCCGCGAATTTGACGCCAAACACCGGACTTTTGACAAAGCCCGGCTGATGGAAGGCGGCAAAGGCATTATTAATGGCGGTAAGTTGGGTCTTAATAATAAGGATCGAATGAAGCTGACTGAATTGATTTTGATGCCCGATTCAAAGGAAGAAAAGCTCGACAACGTCACAATTGCCGACTACTTCAAAGATGATCCACACATGTTTACCACTAACTTCTGGTACATGTGGGAAACAACCTTTGCATTCAGAGTCCAGAGCTCAGCTCAGGAACTCCGTCGTTACATGCACCAAATGATTTATGAATTTACCCAAATCGAGCATCTGGTCGGGGTGAACCGGACGCGTTACAACCAATTTGAGAGCATCATGCTGCCGTTGTTCAATTATTTGAAGGATCAAGGCGTCAAGATTGTTTTAAATCGCCGAGTTACCAACTTTGAATTTAAAAACACGCCCATGCAAGATGAAATTACGGTCACTGCCTTACGGATGAAAAATACTGAAACCGATGAGGAAGAAGACGTGCCGGTTGACGATGACACTGCTGTTATCTTTACCAATGGTTCAATTACCGACTCTGCAACCCTTGGTGATTTCAACACACCAGCTCCGGAAAATATGGATTATGGTGCAGCTGCCAGTCTGTGGAAGAAGGCCACCAATCGGTTCTATAACTTGGGGAATCCTGATAAGTTCTTCAATGATCGGAACGCCAGCGAGTGGGTCAGCTTTACGTTGACGACCAAAGATCATATTTTATTGAATGAAATTACTCGGATTACCACTCAAGTTCCCGGTAATGCTTTGAATTCATTTATTTCAACTTCACCTATTACACCAATGGGTAACAAAGATGTGAACATGTCGATTGTGGTTCACCATCAACCTCATTTCACAACCCAAAAGCCGAATGAGTCGGTTATCTGGGGATACTTCTTGTACCCACGCCGGAAAGGTGAATTTGTCGACAAACAATACATTAAGATGACCGGTAAGGAAATGGTTGAGGAACTCTTAGGTCAACTGTCCAAAGTTGATCCGGGTCCAGGCAACATTATGGATAAGAAGCAGGAAATCATGGACAGCGTAATTAACTGCATTCCTTCATATATGCCATATGCGTCGGCTTTGTTCAATAATCGTGCCAAGACCGATCGGCCAAAAGTCATTCCAGAACACTCAACCAACCTGGCCTTCACAGGTGAGTTCGTTGAGCAGCCATACCAAATGGTCTTCACAGAGCAAAGTGCCGTTCGTTCAGGCGAAATTGCGGCTTATCATTTCGCGGGCGTACCAATGGCCAAATTGGTCAAGAACCCTCGATATGATAAGGATGTTAAGACACTGGCAAAGGCTACGAGGAAGATGTTTGAGTAAGTGTGCGACGAGCCCCGGTTAGGCCCGTGGTACAAGCGGAAGTCGGCAATGATGAACGTATTTTGTTCGTCGTTGCCGACTTTTGTTTGTACTTTAGGGCCTTGGGGCGTCGGAGCATAGCTCAAAGGCCGAAGGGAGCTGTAAATAAAATGAGCGCTCCAAAACCCTATCCCACATAACCGAGAGCGGAGAAAGCTGGTTTGCGTCCACAGGACTAGGCAGGCTTTGCATGCCGTCGTAGCTCATTTCAGCAAAATATAAGTGAGAAACGTATCTCGTTCGTCGTTGCCGACTTTTGTTTGTACTTTAGGGCCTTGCGGTGTCGGAGCATAGCTCAAAAGCCGAAGGGAGCAGTAAATACGATGAGCGATCCAAAGACCCATCCCACATACCAGAGAGCGGAGCAAGCCGTCGTAGTTCATTTTCCACGGATAGCCGATATATTGTGTGTCTTATTATAAATTCTCGGGTAGATTATAGATTACCTAAATGACCAAGTAACTGTAAAATAGCATTGAAAGCGATCTCACGATTTAAGAGATTTCAGTTATTTTAGCAAGGAGATATTAAATGAACAAACCAGTATATTTACTTCGAGTAGCACTACAGGCAATCCTTATTTCGGGTATTTACTTTCTGTATTGCTCCAACCCTGATGGCAGCTTCACAATGCGAATCGGATTAGTGTTGGTATGGCTGATCTTGTCTTTTGCAAGTCAGTTCTATTTAATGAAATTTCGAGGCCTTTATCCAATTTCCCAAGCAACTGCGAAAGCAAAAGGTGAAGCAGTCGGGGAAATGAACTTTTTTGTCGCCGTTGCTTTGTTGGTGGCATACGACTTGTTTGGCCCCATCATTGCAGTATGGTTTTATTTTTGGGACAAGCGACTTGGCACAGACTAATAATCTTTTGAATGCGAATGATGTTATTGCACATAGGCCTTCAACCTTTTTGGTTGACGGCCTTTATTTGATCACTTATTTGTTGGACTCCCCGGATCTCGATCATTATCCAGCTTCTGGGTGATCTCTTCTGGAATCGGTAGTACCGGATCAATGACCTGGTTATTATGGTAGACCTTCTGGTACATTGTCCGAAATTCACTCGGCGTGACACCACTTAGCTGCTTAAATTGTTTCAAGAATAACTTGTCGTCTGAATAATAAGCATAGTGACTGACCTCTTTGATAGATAAATTCGTCCGAATTAACAATGCCTGGGCCGTCTGAATTTTCAGATGGATCATGTAGTGCTTGGGGGACATAGAAACGTACTTCTTGAAAACTCGAGAGACATATTGTGGGTTGAGCCCGGTTTCGTTGGCAATATCTGTCAGAGTCGGCGATTTATAAATATTAGTTCGAATCCATTCTTTTAATTGATCGATGAGTGCACTGCTTTGATCTTCATCGGTTGAATCTGTGGCTGTCCCGGCAATTTGAATCAGAATAAGCGTCATAAGGAGATCTTGACGCTCTTGAGTCAATGGAAGTGAAGTATCAATTGTGAGAAGCTCATGTATGGATATAAGTAATTCACTCAAATCATTCAAGTGGTACTTGTTTCTAAAGGCAATCTGAGATTGTTTGTCGGGTTCACCAGTTGTGTGCAACGGGGCCTTGGGAACTAAAAAGTGTAACCAATAAAACTCAATTGGTTTTGGGGAAGAAACGGTTCCCCTCATCGAAGTGTAGGGTGGGACGATTAAGACGTCATTCTTATTCAGCACAACATTGTCGGTTCCAATCAACAAGCTGATCGGTCCCTGTAAACACACCATCAGCTCATAGTCACCATGATGGTATCGAACTTTGTGCTTCCATCCTGAATCAGCAGTGAAATTTCCGCCGATCATGTAGGAAACAACTTGATTTTTATGAATGGTCAGCTTGTCCATGATAATCCCTCCACATGAAAGATTTATAAAAATACTTTTAGTCAATTAAATACACCAAATTACAAAAAACGTCAACCCGAATGCTTTAAAGCAATAGGGAGAGGTGAATCGTTGGTGCTGCAACGTTTTTCCGATATTTTTTAATTTTATGATTTCATTTTAGCATTCAATGTATGAAAGCGCTATTAGAAATGTCATATTTTTACACCAAATATGATTATTTATCAGTTTTATACTGCACATGAAACCGTTATCATTTAAATTGTAATCAGGTGACAACAACGTCACCGCGAAGTAATACAGCTACCTGAATAACAAAGAGTAAGGAGATTATACAATGGATGAATTAACTAAATTATCATTAAACGAGGTCCAAATCACATCGGGTTTTTGGAAACGTTATCGTGATTTAATTGCCAATGATTCAGTTCCTTTCCAATGGGATATGATCAATGACAAAGGTAAGATGGATGTCACCAATGCGGATGCAGCAGGTGGTGCAGCCGATCATAGTGGGGCAATCGAAAATTTGAAGATTGCTGCCGGCCGAGCAAAAGGTCATCACTTTGGCTACCCATTCCAAGACACTGATGTTTATAAGTGGTTGGAAACAGTCGCTTATGTATTGAAGTACCATTTCGATCAAAAGATGAAGGATGAAGCAGACTGGACAGTTGACTTGATTGCCGATGCCCAAGACGATGACGGATATCTCTCAACTTATTTCCAGATCGATGCGCCTCAGCGGAAATTCAAGCGTCTTCAACAATCTCACGAATTATATTCAATGGGGCACTATATTGAAGCCGGAGTTGCCTACTATGAATCAACTGGGAATAAGAAGGCATTAGACATTGCTGAAAAGATGGCCGAATGTATCAACAATCACTTCGGACCGGAAGATGGCAAGATTCATGGCTATGATGGTCACCCAGAGATTGAACTCGCATTATCCAAACTTTATGAAGCAACCAAAAATAAAACTTACTTGAATTTGGCTAAATACTTCATCACTGAACGTGGACGCGACCTGAAGTTCTTTGATCGCCAAAACGAGGCAGATGGTATTGATAATGACTTCTTCCCAGAATTGCGGACGATTGGCGATCGTTATTACTTCGCCGACAAGCCAATAACTGAGCAAAAGGATGCTCATGGCCATGCTGTCCGAGTATTGTACTTCTGCACCGGTTTAGCTCATGTTGCTCGGGTTGAACATGATGACAAACTGTTAAAAGCAGCTAATACAATTTGGAATGATATCGTCAAAAAGCAGATGTATATCACTGGTAACGTAGGCCAAACAGCAACTGGCGAGGCCTTCACTTACGATTATGATTTGCCTAACGATACCGATTACGGTGAAACATGTGCCTCTGTTTCGATGGCATTCTTCACCAAGCAGATGATGGCCAATAAATTTGACGGAAAATTCGGTGACATTATCGAAAAGGAAATCTTCAATGGTGCCTTGAGTGGAATTGCTTTGGATGGAAAGCATTACTTCTATGCCAACCCATTGGAAGCCGACCCAACTGCCAGTGAATTGAATCCTGGCAAGAAACACATTGCCCTTCGACGATCATCATGGTTTGCATGCGCCTGCTGCCCGGCTAACATTACCCGATTGATTGCATCACTTGATCAATACTTGTATGAAGTTCATGACGAAGTGATTTTATCTCATCAATTCGTTGCTAACGATGCCAAGTTTAATGATGACATTGAAATTAAGCAGACTGGCAATTTCCCTTGGGATGGCAATATCAATTACACCATTTCAAATCCGCATGACAGCAAATTCACTTTTGGTATTCGTATTCCTTCATGGAGTCTTGATAAATATTCAGTCAAAGTCAATGGCCAAGAAGTCGACACCAAGCTGGAAGACGACATTCTCTACATTCCGGTTGACGCCAAGGAACTCGAAATTAATCTTGTCCTTAACATGAATACTCACCTTGTCAGAGCAAATACTCGCGTTAGTGCAGATGTCATGAAAGTCGCTGTTCAACGTGGACCAATCGTTTATTGTGCAGAAGGTGTTGATAACAAGCAACCGCTGTCGAGCTATATCTTAGGACAAAAGCCATCGTTTAAGTACCAGTATCAACCTCAACTATTAAGTGGGGTTGGCACATTATCCACTGATGATGCCTATTACCTTGAAGAAGACAGTACAGATGATTTGTATACCTTTGATACACCAAAGGGCGCCCAAAAGAGTCGCTTAACATTGATTCCATATTATGCATGGGCTAACCGCGATGAGAAGCAAATGACGGTTTGGCTTCATCAAAATGAATTCTAAAACCGAATCAAATTGTTGGGCGGATCACTCTTAATCGTGATTTGAGCATAATAAAACGCCTGCCTACAAATTAACCCCATTCTTTGTAAGCAGGCGTTTTGCTCTACATAAATTGATTTGCAGAACCGTCATCCGGTGTGTTTGGCTTCAAACTAATGTACTTCTTGCGGTATTCGGAAGGCGACATGCCATAGCCTTTCTTGAAGGCCATCGAAAAGTAATAGACATTTTGGTAGCCGACCTTGGTGGCGATGGTACTGATTTGGTCGGAAGTGAGCAGAAGATACTTGGTGGCTTCCTCCAAACGGTATTTTGTGAGTAGATTGTTTGGCGTAATTCCGAAAGTTTTCTTCATATATAACGAAACGGAATTTGGATGAATGTGAAATTCTTTACCCAGTTGTTCATAGGTAATCTTTTCGTCGAAATGATCTTCAATGTATCGTTGAATCTTATTGGCAACTAAGACCATTGGCGACTCCTGCGGCGTTTGAACCTGAATTTGCTGCAAAAGATCGAGAAACAGCTGCTGAGCTTTCCAGAATTCAATCGAGTTTTGAGTGGTGTCGGAATGATTCTCATTGGATTTTCTGCTATTGGAAAAAATCTTCTTGATCATGGAGATAACCGTCTCTTGATTCGGAATGGTTTGCTGCTTCCGTAAGAACAAAGTAATCGTCGAAGTGTAGTAGTGAATTGCAGGAACAGGGATTGCTGGGCGAACCTGTTTGGGCTCTTGTCCCTGAACATAATTGCCTGTCGTTGCGAAGTGAATCCAATAGTACTCAGTGGTTTCGTCCATTGGTTTCCATGAATAATGGTGATGTTGAGGCTGCAGGATAAACATCTCACCTGCACTGACTGTATATTGGGTGTCATCCTCGGCAATGTACAATTTGCCTCGAATCATAAACATCATGACGAAAAACTGAAAATTCTTCCGATTTGGATGCTTCTCACCGGGACTAAAGACGACGTGGCCACTCTGAATATAAGTTGGTGTAGGCAGACAAGATATTGATAAAAACTCTTTTACCATGACAAAACCTCCAATGATAATCAGCTGGATTTAAGGGCTAAATCAGATTTTATAAATAAACATTTTGATAATATAAAAATAGTTCATAAACCATAAAAAGTCAAATTTTTCATTTATTAATATTAAAGTTCAAAAACTTTTATCACGGGTAATATGGCCGTTTGCTACACGTTCAGTGATTAACAATCCAATATATTTGATTCTGTTATATTTTATAAATTGTTAATAAGATAATGGATTCTAATTAACCTAAATCGATTGTATTCTATATATCGTAAGCGGTTACAGAATAATTATTAGTTCCTTATCAATAAACTCACTTTATTTCCAGAAAGGACGATTAAAAATGAAACCGGTATCATACTACGACATTCAATACTTACCAGGATCGACCCTTAAAGAGAAGTTCGATCGAAACATTAACTGGATGCTTTCACTCACTACAGACCAACTACTTTATAACTACCGTAAAAACGCGGGGCTGGACACCAAAGGTGCGACACCTTTGACTGTTTGGGAATCACCCGACTGGTTCTTCCGAGGCCATTTTACTGGTCATTACCTATCAGGTGCTTCTAAGAGTTTCGTTGAACTTAACAACATGGGTGACAATGACCAGGCAAACGAACTTAAACGACGAGTTGACACGATTGTCGATGGTTTGAAAGAATGCCAGGAAAAATTTGATACATTCGAAGAGTTCCCCGGCTACTTATTAGCTGAACCATCGAAACGATTTGATGATATTGAAAAGCTCCGATTCAACGGTAACCATTATGTGCCTTATTATGCCGCACAAAAATTGATGGATGGCTTAATGGATGCATATGAATTCACTGGCAATAAGACAGCTCTTGAATTGACTGAGAATTTGACCCATTACTTTGAAAAACGGATGGCACGTCTGACACCTGAAAGAATCAATGCAATGATTGACACACGCTGGTATCAAGGAAAAGGCCATTATGTATTCCATCAAGAATTTGGTGCAATGCATCGAACACTATTGAGGCTTTACGAGCTGAACGGTAAGAAAGAACAGGATGTCTTTGATCTTGCTGAAAAGTTTGACCGTAAATGGTTCCGCGACATGCTCATCAAGAATGACGATGAATTAGGTTACTACTCATGTCATTCAAACACCGAATTGGTTTGTGCTGAAGGGATGCTCGAATACTATCACACAACTGGTGATGAAAAATATAAAGATGGTGTTGAGAACTTCATGAACTGGATGCATACCGGCCATGAATTGCCAACCAAGGGAATTTCAGGTCGTTCTGCATATCCGGCACCTGCTGATTATGGTTCAGAACTCTATGATTACCCTGAAATGTTCTTCAAGCACTTATCCAAGTTAAACGGTGAAAGCTGCTGCTCACATGATTTGAACTACTTGAGTTCCGAATTATTCGCTGATACTAAAGACGCTACCTTAATGGATGACTACGAGATTCGTTTCATCAACGCCATCATGGCTCAGCAGAATAATGACAGCGCTATCGCAGAATATCTTTACAACTTAAGCGTTTCGCCTAACGCAACCAAAGAGTTTGATCGTGGCGGCTTCTGGTGCTGTGTTGGTAGTGGTACTGAACGTCATTCCACTTTAGTTGACGGGATTTATTACGAAGACGGAAACGACATCTATGTTGCTCAATACTTCGATTCAATCCTGAATTTGAAAGACAAGGGTATCACAATCACCCAGGATTCACATTATCCAGATCAACATTTTGCCCACATTACTGTTGAATCAGATAAGGACCAGGAATTCGCTGTTTACGTTCGAGTTCCTAAGTGGAGTGCAGAAACAACAATTACCGTTGATGGTGAAGAGATTAGTGCTCAACCAGAAAATGGCTTTGTTGCAATCAAACGCAACTGGGGCAAGAAGAGTGAAATTAAAGTTAACCTTGATTTCCAACTTCATTATCAAACACTTGCTGATCGATTCAACCGAGTTGCCATCTACTACGGCCCAATCCTGTTAGCCGCCCAGACTAAAGACTTACCAGCATCAACTAAACCAGCTGTTGAATATTTGGAAGATCTGCAAAAAGTTGAAGATAAGAACCAGTTCAGACTTGCAGGTACTGATATTATTTTCAAGTCACTTCCAGAGATTCCGGCAGACACACCATACAACGTATACGTTAAGGTGCCTGATGAAGCAGTTGCAACAACCATCGACACCCAAAATGACAGCGACAATCCAGTGAACGAAGAACATTCATGGACTTTAGCAGTTGATCCGGACAAGAAGAATTACTTGAAGATCACATACGATTATCTTGATGGCGATATTTACAGCTTCCAAATTCAAGATGATAACAAGGTCTTGTTCACCCAGACGATGAAGAATGATGAGTGGCCTGAAGATTCATACTACATCTATCCATTACCAGTTGATGCAACTAATGGAAAGAACAAGATTAACATCAAGATCACACCGCTTGATTACGAAGGATCAAATTACGATATTGCCAACATTAACAAGATCGAAACAATGGTATCAAATAACTAACAACTCCAGGAGGTTTTACACATGAAGTCAGAATTTCTGACAGTTTCACAAAACAAGCGTGGAGCTATTACAAAGTTACAGTTGAATTCCGATAAATCCAACATGAACTGGGTAATCGATCCCAATTATCTTGAGTCACTTGGATATGACGACCTGGATAAATTGTTTGGAGAATTTAACATCACGGTGGATGGGCAAAAGCACCGCAGTATTGATCAGGATCCTGAGGTAAGCGGTGATGATACTCATAGCAAGCTTCAATTCAAGGTGGATGATCTTTCATTGGTTCAACAATTTCAACTGATCGGCAATTCATTTAAATGGGATTTTACCGTTCAAAATAACGGCGAAGAAGACATCACCATTAGCAATCTCGGCGTTTGGATCAGCTTGGCCTATGTCATGTTCAGAGATAAGAACGTTAAGCGAAATGCCAATCAATCCGTTGCGGTCTTTCCCCAAATCTCAAAGAATTATACAAAGCTGGCTGCTGTCCGTCGTGACAACACAGCCCC
Organism: Lentilactobacillus sunkii DSM 19904; assembly: GCF_001435575.1. Taxonomy (GTDB): domain Bacteria; phylum Bacillota; class Bacilli; order Lactobacillales; family Lactobacillaceae; genus Lentilactobacillus; species Lentilactobacillus sunkii. The sequence continues at coordinate 14,127 of NZ_AZEA01000008.1, read as the reverse complement.
TAACCTGGGTGTTTATCAAACCAAGGGTGAAGTACTTTCGGTGGGAACGTTCAATGACTACACCAACCGATTCTTTGAAAACGTGTCGCCTTCATTGGATGGCATGCTCTTCCATGAAATTGTCCTGGCTGGCGGCTACGATGATGACCGCAGGCCGCATAACGACTGGATTTATCCTCAAAACTCACTGGTTCTTAAACCTGGTGAAAGCAAGAATTGGGAGTTTTATCTAAAACCATTCACCGATCAAAAAGACTTTTATGATATTGCGACGAGATTATACAATCATCCAAGATTCTCATTTGAACCGATGATTTCCCAAGGTTCTTATCAGGTCTTCACGATTAAGCTTGCCAAAGGTCAAACTTTGAAGAGCATTACCGTCCGACACAAGTCCGGTGAAGAGATTGTTGATCAGGATATGACCGATCAACTGGAAAATGGCCGACTTGTGTACGAGCCACAAGGGCTTGGTGAGCACCAGGTAATTCTTGAATTTGATGACGGGACAGTCGACATGGGTGTTTTCAATGTCATGAATTCAATCAACGAATTGCTTCGAAACCGTGCAGATTATGTTTCCGAACATTCGTATGCAGGAAAAGACGGCAAGGTACCATACAGTTTCGGACCTGTATCCAACCAAGGCGAGTCAATCGGAAAGATGACCTTCATTCTTCAGGAATGCCTGCTGGATGACAAAGTTAAGGATGCCGATAAGCAAATTGCCCAAGTTGAAGAAAGTGCTGTGAAGTATGTCCGGCCAAAATGGTTTGAAAACGGTGATTTTAAGAAGCCTGCCAAACTATATGGTGACTTTTATCGCTTGATGGATTTGGAGTATATCGCTCACATGTTCTACCTGTTGTCCAAATGCCCAGCTTCATCATTGAAGCTCAACAAGCCTAATGACTATCTCTCATGGGCTGCCCAGGTATTTGATGTTCGGGTTAACCCGGATCTCAATGACAATGAACGTGGTAAGACAGAGGCTCAGATGCTTGGAACTTACGGTCTCTACATTGAAGACTTGTTGGCCGATCTGCAGAAGAGTGGATTGGATAAAGAGTATTCAGAGATTTCCAAATCATGGAAATCAGTTACCGACAGACTTGCAGCCAACAGTGATTCTTTGGAAGCTGCGATGACAGAGCATTTCTTCGATAACGCTGGATTTGGTCCAGCTGCCGGCGCACTTGCTTTAACCGGTAATGTCCACGCTGCAACAACTTACGGTGAGTTGCTGAAAGCCAATATCGGCTTCAGTAACGACTTCCGTTCCCAAAGCCCTGATCGTTGGTGGGAAGCCTTATCATACATGATTCATGCACTATGGGGCGGTTTAACCGCTGCATCTGCACAAATTGCAGGTGAGAAGCTTCAAGATCCCGAACTGGTAGAAGCTGCTTATCGGGCTACTGGTGCCATCCTTTACATGTATGACTCCAATGCGACTGCTACCAACCGGATGCTTAAACCCGGCGAAGCAGCATCAACATACAGTATTGCAGGGCCGAACCTGAACCGGCCTGATCTTTCCAGAAACCGATTTGGCCAATCCATCTTTGCATCAGACGGCGGTATCTTCGCCCGTCTGTTCCCAGATGGATACACAGGTGAAGATGATTGGGACATGGGTGAAGAGCTGGTTGCCTTCCTGAATGGATTTGGTCAAAAGACTTATATCTATAAGGATAAGCAAAACGGTCTCACAGCCGTCAACGGACGCGTTAAGAAGCTTGTTGACGAACACTATGAGGTTCAAAGCTTTGCACCATACATCAATGAATATATTTATTTGGATGACGGACTTGTATTAGAAAGCAACAAGGATAAAGCGTTGTTCAATCTATCAACCCGTAAATTCGAATAATTGGACAGATTCCACTTTAGGAGGTGGTGGCCCGTTTCACATTTTGTTTTGCAATTATTTTCAATAAAATTTGGATAGGAGATTATGATCATGGATAAAAACGCTGCTAGTGCAGCAGGTACCAGCAAAGACAGTGCAAACGTTAAACTGTCAGTTTGGGAGAAAACAGCTTACTCCTTTACTGATATGGCTGGTAACTTGCTATATGTTACAATTTCAAGTTATATTCTTTATTTCTATACTGATGTATTCAGTATCTCAGTTGGTGGAGCCGGTTTAATCTTACTGGTTGCTCGTATATTCGATGCCATCAGTGCACCAGTTTGGGGATCAATTGTTGACCACACCCACACAAAATGGGGCCAAAGTCGACCATACTTCTTATGGCTGGCAATTCCATTTGCTGCTGCCACATTCTTAGCATTTACCGCTCCAAACTTACACGGTACTGCTAAATTATGGTATGCCGGATTTACTTACATCCTAGCTGCTGGTGTTATTTATACAGGTATTCAAACACCAATTACTGCTATTCTTCCTAGTTTAACTACTAACGGTCAGGAACGTATCAACGCCAACACATTCCGTATGTGTGGTGGAGCCATTGGATCATTTATCACTAGTACCTTCGCTTTACCATTAGTTGCATTCTTTGGTAAAGGTGACGACAAAGTTGGTTTCATGTGGACAATGTTCATGTTTGGTATCTTGGCAATCATCCTTCTCTTCTTGGCATTCAAGGGAATGAAGGAACGTACTATTGCTATTCAGAAGCCAATTCCATTTAAGGATTCTTTGAAAGCAACTGTTGGTAACAACCCATGGTACATCTTGGTTGTCGCATTCGTTATTTACTGGGTTGCTCAGTCAACTCGTAATGGTATCTCAGTTTACTACGCTAAATACAACCTTGGTAACGAACAATTAACTTCAGTATTTAACGGACTTCAAGTTCTTGGTATCATCGCAACAATGTGTATTCCATTTATCGTTAAGGTTACTAACAAGACTGCTACCATGTTAATTGGTTTGGCAATTGGTGCCTTTGGTCAGATCATGATGGGTATGGTTGGTAACAACTTCACTCTTGTTATTGTCGCTTGGATTATCGGTATCTTCGGTGCTTCAACTGCCATTGCTATGCCATTTGGTATGTTAGCCGATACTGTTGATTATGGTGAGTGGAAGACGGGTATTCGTGCCCCTGGGTTCTTGACTGCCGTTGGTTCTGCCTTCTGTATCCAGTTAGGTTCAGGATTCGGTTCATTTATCCCATCAAAGATCATGGCTGCTGCCGGATTCGTTGCTAACAAGACTCAGACTGCCCATGCTCTTTCAGCAATTCACTTCACATTCATCTATCTTCCAGTTATCATCTATGCGATTGTTGCTGCCATCATGTGCTTGTACTTCAAGTACGAGAAGATGGAACCACAAATCAAAGCAGACTTGGCTGCACGTCATGCTAAGGACTAATTTGAATCAAATATTCTCGAGTAACTTTTGACACCTGATAAGGTGGTGATGCATTCATCCAGAAAACTTCAACATGGACTCAACCCAACATTATTTCTGACATAATGTTTTCACGAACCCCATTCGTGTAATGAGTTACCCATTAATAAAAGAAGATGCTTAGACTGTTGAATAAACGGTCTAAGCATCTTTTATTGAATAAATATTTGATAAATATAATAAAATGTGAAGATATTTAATAAAATTTCTGCTAATATATTACCTAACGATGTAAGTGACATTCACTAACTGAATTTTCATTTACAGTCTATATTGCTGCTCCAAGCCAAAATTAGAAAGTGGGAATAAACGTGACCAATGTAAAGACGTATATTGAATCCATCAAAGACCAGATCGACCGTCGCGATCCTGACCAAAAAGAATTTCAGGAAGCCGTATTTACCGTTCTGGACAGCCTTGCACCAACTTTGGAAGAACATCCCGAATATGTCGATGCCAATCTGTTAGCACAATTAGTTGAACCGGAACGGGTGATCCAGTTCCGAGTTCCTTGGCAGTCAGACGATGGCCAGTTCAATGTTAACCGAGGATTCCGGGTTCAATTCAATTCAGCCATCGGACCATATAAAGGTGGATTAAGGTTACATCCCACTGTTAACTTGAGTGTGGTAAAATTTCTTGGGTTTGAGCAAATTCTCAAGAACAGTTTAACTGGATTACCAATTGGCGGTGCCAAAGGTGGAAGCGACTTCGATCCCAAAGGGAAATCCGATTCCGAAATTATGCGCTTTTGCCAAAGCTTCATGACAGAGCTGCAACGCCATATTGGGCCTGATTTGGATGTTCCAGCTGGCGACATTGGTGTCGGTGGACGTGAAATTGGCTACTTATTCGGTGCTTATAAACGGTTGAACGGTTACCAAAATGGCGTCTTGACTGGTAAAGGCCTGACATTTGGCGGTAGTCTTGCCCGTACCGAGGCAACCGGCTTTGGCCTGCTGTATTACACCAACGCTATGTTAAAAGCTCAGGGAGACACCCTTACAGGCAAGAAAATTAAGATCTCCGGATCAGGTAACGTCGCCACGTACGCTGTTCAAAAAGCAACTGAATTAGGTGCCAAGGTCATTACCGTGTCTGATTCCAACGGTTATATCTATGATCCAAAGGGAATTGATTACAAAGTTGTCAAACAGATTAAAGAAGTTGAGCGTGGTCGAATTCGTGACTATGCCGATCGGGTTGCATCTGCCGAGTATCATGGTGGGTCGGTCTGGGACTTTGACGTTGATTATGACATTGCCCTGCCATGTGCAACTCAAAATGAAATTAACAAGGATCAGGCCAAACTGATTGTCAAGGATGGGGCGAAATACGTCTGCGAAGGCGCCAACATGCCAAGTTATCCTGATGCGATTGCGATTTACCGTGACAGCGATATCCTCTATGGACCGGGCAAGGCAGCCAATGCAGGTGGCGTGGCCGTGTCAGCTTTGGAAATGAGCCAAAATAGTGAACGTCTGGCTTGGAGCTTTGAAACTGTTGATAATCGACTGCAGGATATTATGGAAGATATCTTCGCCAAGTCGGAAGCGGCAGATAAGAAATACAAGCTTGATAAAGACTATCAGGCAGGCGCAAACATTGCCGGCTTTGAGAAGGTTGCCGAAGCGATGATGGCACAAGGTTTAGTATAATAAAAGTAATTGTCGGGCATCCCAATGGGTGCCTGATTTTTATTAGGGTAGCATGGAATTAGCTGTTAGTCATTACGCTGAATTTGTTCATTAAAATGATGTTAATATCCAACCCAGACCTTTAGTATTTCTTGCCAGTATGGTAAATTAAGTTCAAACGACTCAAGGAGGAATTCACATGGCATTTATAATTACAGGCGTCATCATCGTCATCATTATTATCGCCGTTGTTTTAATGTACAACGGTTTGGTGAGTCAACGGAACCTGGTTGACGAAGCTGCCAGTCAGATTGACGTTCAATTACAACGTCGAGGCGACTTGCTGCCCAACCTTTTGGAAACCGTAAAAGGATATGCAAAGCACGAACAGGAAACTTTTGAAAAAGTAACCGCAATGCGTTCACAAATTCAGGATCCGAATGCTAGCTTGGGCGACAAGGTTAAAGCCGATAATGAATTGACCGGTGCCTTGAACCACTTGTTTGCAGTTTCCGAAAACTACCCCGAATTAAAAGCAAACCAAAACTTCTTGGCTCTGCAAGAAGAGTTGACTAATACTGAAAACAAGATTGCATTCTCACGTCAGAACTACAATAGCAACGTGATGGTTTACAACAACAGACTGCAAACCTTCCCAAGTAACATTGTTGCCAAATTCGGAAACTTCCCAGTACACAGTTACCTTGAAGTTCCTGAACAATCTAAAGAAGTACCACAAATGAAATTCTAAAGGGGACTGACTGATAATGGACACCATAAATCAGCAAGTTCAGCAAAATCGACGGCGAACCTGGTCAGTAATGGCAGTCTTCGTTGTTTTAATAGCGATTATTGGGTTTCTAATTGGACTGGTATTCGCACTTGCAACGGATGATGAAGGCTCAATTGACTGGATCATTCCAACTTACACCATGGTCGGCTTTTTAATTGGTGCCGGACTCTACTCACTTTTTGTTTATACCCAGGTAACCAATATTTTGATGAGATCAGCCAATGCGCATCAGCTTCAGGAATCCGATGATCCGGAATTGTTTAACATTGTCAGTGACTTGGCAATGGTTGCCCATATTCCAATGCCGGCAATTTATCAGACCGATGATCCTTCACCCAATGCGTTCGCAACTGGACGAGATCCTAAGCATGCCGCCGTGGCGGTCACCAAGGGTCTTCGAGAAATGATGAACCGTGAGGAGTTGGAAGGAGTTCTCGCTCATGAGATTTCTCATATCAAGAACTATGATATTCGGGTATCATCCATTACCGTTGCTTTGACCACCTTCATTGCCGGTGCCGGGACGGTCTTAATTGTTGCCGGGATTGGCCTCATTCGTGGTGGTCGGTGGTTCAGTTGGTTCGGCAGTGATAGTGACAGCGATTCTAAAGGTGGCTGGGCAATTGCAATTGGAATCTTGACCTTTGGCTTGATCATGTGGCTTGGTGGCTGGGTCATCCGAATTATCGGTGTCCCGGTCGCCCAGATTCTGCAATTCTCCGTTTCCCGCCAACGTGAATCATTGGCTGATGTTTCTGGGGTTAACTTGACCCGAGACCCGCAAGGATTGATTGATGCACTCACGTTACTTAAGAATGACTCCACTCCGACCGACAACCCAACTGCAAAAGGTGCTGCTTTGTACATTAATGAACCTGTGACCCGTCAAGGCAAGACACCGTTTCTAGTTAAAATGTTTGATACTCATCCACCGCTGGATGAGCGGATTGCTCGGTTAAAGAGATTGCTGGGTGAAAAATAATTTTAAATTTACCGTTGACAATTAAAATTCTATGAGTTAAGTTATAGGCACATTAAATTTGATTGAAAAAATGCAGCGATGAGGAGAGTAATTTCACCAAATCATTTCAGGGAGTCCCGGTAAGTGAGAAGGGATAATGATTCGCGAAATGAAAGTAGCCTCTAAGCAGTAGATGCGAAGAAATGAGTATCCACGGTGTGCACCCCTTAAAGTGCCAGTGTATCGTCATTGACTTGGCCGTACATGATGAGACGATTTGTGTGAGCAGGTCGTGAATTTAGGTGGTAACACGCGCAAGCGCCCTTAATCTTAGAAATAAGATTAAGGGCGCTTTTTTTAATCAAAAATAAAAAATAGGAATTGGAGAGTGATTTTTATGAAGTTTGCAATGATTGGTGCAGGAGCAATGGGATTACGTTACGGAATTTTACTACAGGAGGCCGGCAACGATGTCACTTTCATCGATACTTGGCAGCCACATATTGACAAGATTCGTGAACAAGGTGGCGTATATGTCATGCGGGATCATAAAGATCGCCATTTAACCAAAATTAAGTTGGAAACCCCTGAAACCTTTGATGGACATCCAGATATGTTTATCTTCTTCGCAAAACAGATGCAGCTCCAGGATTACTTGGATCGCTGTGAACACTTCTTCCACAAGGATCAATATGCTTTCACCTGTATGAACGGCATGGGCCATATTGAAAAGCTGCAAAATTACTTTGCGGACGACAAGATCATTGGTGGAACTGCCTTAATTGCCACAGTTCTTCCTGGTCCTGGTGAGGTTGACTTCATGGGTAAACGTGGTGCCGGCAAGATGAACATGTGTCCACTTAACGAGAAGCCCGACAAGATGTGCAAAGCATTGTTCAATGAACTGCAAAAGGCTGATATGAATCCCACTCTAACCGACGATTTCACTGGGACATTGATGACCAAGGTTATCTTCAATTCAGTTATCAACACGATTTGTACGATGTTTGAATTACCAATGGGCGAATTCGGAAACTTCCCCGGCGCTTACCAGATGGGTCGTCAACTGATTGATGAAGCCTATGATATCTGTGCAAGAGCGGGCATTAAGCTGGTATCCAGCCGTGACGAAGAAATGGCTGCCCTTGACCACAATACCCGAATCGATATGCCGCTTCATTATCCTTCCATGTATCAAGACATGACCAAGGACCGTCCAACTGAAGTTGACTACATAAACGGCTATATTGCCGAACTTGGACGCAAATATCACTACGAAGCCAGCACCCATTTGTTTGTAACCCAAGCGGTTCATTTAGCTGAATTCCATCGTCAAAACCTTGCTAAACAACGAGCTATCAAGGCTAAGCAGGAAGCACCTCAAGCTCAAACTGCATAGTAGCCTAAGGGGTGAACATGATATTTGGCAGCCATCTTTTGAAGCGTTGTGAAAAGCACCTCCTGTTGTTCACGAGTTCCGGAGAGCTCCAAATAAAATGAATAGACGCCTAGTTGGGATTTGACCGGCAGCGACATGAGCGTGACCAAGTTGAGTTGGTGTTCCGCAAAATAACCGAGGATATCATATAAGGTTCCCGGTTGATCATTGAAAGAAGGGGTAACAAAGAGTGGTGCTTTAAAGTGATTGGTCGTTAAATGATGTCGAGAAAGTTTCTCGAGATTGGCAGGCTGGGATTTAAAAATAATGAATCTTGTGCTGTTGTCATCTTGATCGGCAACATTGTCCCGCATTAACGGAAGTGATAGATCCGTCATTTGTGATTGGGGAATGATCGCTGCATCACCGAGTTCACCGCTTTGAAACTTCTCTAGTGAGACCATATTGGAAGAAGTCGTAATAATTTGGACGTTGGGTAACGATGACAGGAGTTTCTGACATTGCCCCTCCGTCTTGAACTGAACATAGATCCGTTTGATTTGACTTAATTCAGCAACATTGGCAACCAAGCCAAAGTTGACCGGAATTGTAATCTCGCCGATTTCCGTAACGTCGGCGGTTTGTAAGCGTTGAAGAGTTGCGGACACATAACCGTCAAGCTGATTCTCGAGTGGCAAAAGACCGATGTCATCACCGGAAACAGCTTGGTAGACTTGATCGAAAGAGGGATGGTAGTCAAAAAGGACGTTAGCATTTGGCTGGGTTTTAAGATAATCTTTTGCGGCCGCGTCGGCAAAGGTGCCTTCGGGTCCGAGAACTGAGAACTTCATTATGTAACCACCTTATTTGTTGGAATAGATTAATGAATTTATTATCGCATCGATTTTAAAAATAATGATAAAAATGAAAGAAAAAGCACTTGGTATTTGTGGAACTCTGACGACGTTCTATTGAATATTGAGGGCTTTTTTGCTGATTTATTAAACAAGAGTAAAGTTGTTTGACTTCAATCAGCGCAATAACTACCATTAAGATTAACATTAATAGGGAGTTGCGAAAACCAATGAAAATGCGAAATATCAAACCATCATCATTTAAAACATTCATTCTGCCTCTGACAGCGATTACGGCCGGCAGTTTTTGGGTTAGTCTCAAGTTATTTGATATTGCGTTTAAACGAGTCGACTACGTGCCCGAAACTTCTAAGGAAAAGCAACAGTATGCCGATCAATACTATAAATACGTTGACTGGTTCCACAACATGCCTTCTGAAGAATGGTACCTCAATCGAGACGAACCCGACAAGAAAATGGTTGCCACATATATCCCTGCGGATGGGATCTCAAAGAAGACCGTCATTATTGCTCACGGGTATAAGGGAAACCGTGAAACAATGGCAAACTACGCCCAAATGTTTCACGACATGGGTTTCAACGTACTGACTCCCGACGACCGTGGTCATGGCGATAGCGCCGGTAAATACATCAGCTTTGGCTGGCTTGATCGTTTGGATTATTTGAAGTGGATCGACCAAGTTATTGATCATGTTGGTGAGGACAGCAAACTACTCCTGTTTGGCGTCAGCATGGGTGGTGCAACCGTTGAAATGCTTTCCGGTGAACGCCTCCCGACTCAAGTCAAAGCGATTATTGCCGACTGTGGTTACTCCAGCATCAAAGAAGAACTAACTTATCTACTGAAGAAACAGTACCATTTGCCCGAATATCCCGTAGAACCAATGGTGAGTGAAATCAATAAGCGGGCTGCCGGATTTGGGCTCGACAGTGCTTCATCAGTGAAGCAGCTGGAGAAAAATACCCGGCCAATTTTATTTATCCATGGTGGCAAAGATACTTATGTTCCAGCATACATGGCGAACGAAAACTATCAGGCAACCCACGCACCCAAGCAGCTTTGGATTGTGCCAAACGCGACTCACGCGGAGAGTTTTTGGTATGATCCGGTCGCCTATAAGCGCCGGGTGCAGGAATTTTTGAAAACGTACTTTTGAGCTTTTAAATTTGAACAAGTACATTACCTTTCAGCTGTTTCCATTTGAGTAAGAAACTTAGTTTTGGAACAATACAAAATTTATGGTAATATCGTTTTAAAAATAGAGATTAAAGGTAAAAATCTATGAGTAAAAGCGACAAGCCAATGATGTCCACTAAACAACTGATTGTTCACATGAAATCTAAAGGCATTAAGTTTGAGAAAGCAAACGAACAACAAGCGCGATTGGTTTTAGAACAGAAAAACTATTACTTCAAATTGACCTCCTATCGAAAAAACTTTTTGGAGTTAAACGATAAATATCATAACTTGGACTTTGCTTATTTGATTGATCTTGCATCGATCGATATGCATTTAAGAGAGTATTTGTTGGACTTATCACTGGACATTGAGCATGGAATCAAAGTAAAGCTAATGGAGCTCATTTCTAACGATAATGAGGAGGACGGTTATTCAATTGTTACTGATTTCAAAAAGGCCAATGAGCACGCATATCAGCAAACAATTGCATACCTTCGTAAAAATCGATATTTGCATGATTTATACGTGAAGCATGGGAATGAACCTTCTATTTGGGTCTTATTTGAGATAATGACGTTTGGTACGCTATCATTATTTGTGGATTTTTATTTAAAAAGATCGCCATCCAAATCGGTAAGAAAGTTTCATAATTACCTTAAATATGCCAAAAATATTCGGAATGCATGCGCACACAACAATCCTCTATTAGTGAATCTATTTTCTGATAAAGAGTTTTTACGTAAGCCATCAGCACCGGTTCGGACGGCGTCTAAAGAAATAGGAATTTCATCTTCAAATCTACGTGATCTTAAAGTTAATGATTTGATCTCTTTGTTTTATCTTCATAAACTAATTCAAAGTGATGTGCTAGGTTCGCATAAGTATGATCAGGGAAAGAAATTAATTTTAAGATTTCAGCGACATCAGGACTGGTATATTGATAATGTGAATTTAGTGACTTTTGTTAAAATTATGGATATGTTAGTTGACTATCTGGAAACCAACTAGTATTCTTTTAATTAAGGAAAGGACGATTCGATCGTTCGCTAACCAAGGCACAGCTAAACGTTAGTTATCAAAAAGTCAGCTTGTACGTAAAGTACTGGCTGGCTTTTTATGTGTCTATAATTCTCGTCATTATCATTTTTCCGCCAACAGTAAACCGATTTGTAATACTTACGAAAAGTAAGTCTAAATACTGGCATTCCATTTTCAGCATGCCTATAATTAATAATTGAACCAAAGATGTCAAACGCTTACATCGTTGACATCATATCTATTAAAGGAGATTTTGTTATGACTAAGATGATTGCAGGACAAGCTTTAGTTAAGGTACTTGAAGACTGGGGCGTTGATCACGTCTATGGAATTCCCGGCGGCTCAATTAATCATACTGTCGAAGGACTCTACCTTGAAAAAGATAAAATGAAATATATCCAAGTTCGTCATGAAGAGGTTGGCGCAATTGCCGCTTCTGCCGATGCTAAATTCACTGGCAAAATTGGGGTTGCCTTTGGATCTGCCGGCCCTGGCGCCACTCATCTGTTTAACGGACTGTATGATGCCAAGATGGACCACGTTCCCGTTCTGGCTTTAATTGGTCAAGTTCCACAAGCATCAATGAACACCAACTACTTCCAGGAAATGGATGAAACACCAATGTTCAGCGACGTTGCCATTTATAACAAACAGGTAACCACAGCAGATCAGATTCCATACGTTGTCAATCAGGCAATTAAGGAAGCATATCGTCAAAAGGGTGTTGCTGTTGTCATTCTTCCTGAGAACTTAACTTCTGAAGAAATCGATTATGCACCAACCAAGACACCATTAACGGTTGCTGACAACTTCAAACAAAGTGTTGATCCTAAAGCTGTTGATGACACCCTTAAGATGATTAAAGAAGCCAAACACCCATTGATCTATGCAGGCCGTGGCTTACTTGGTGCCCGTGATACTTTAAGCAAGTTCTCGGAACAATTCAACATTCCAGTTATGAATAGTGTTCCGGCAACTGGTGTCATCAGTACTGATCATCCAAACTTTATTGGAACCACCGGTCGACTTGGTACCAAGTCAGGATTTGAAGCCATTCAAAATGCTGACTTGATTTTATTCCTGGCATCTGAATATCCATTTGCCAACTTCTGGCCACAAGATACCAAGATGATTCAGGTTAACAACAACCCTTACGATATTGGTAAGCGAATTGACGTTGACTATGCCGTTATTGCTGATGCCAAGAGTTATCTCCAAGCCATGATTGATTCTGGCGAGAGCCGTCCAAAGGATGCTTGGCTTGAAGCCAACCAGGAAAACAAGAAGAACTGGGATAAATGGCTGGATCAATTGGCTGACGATGACAGTGATGGTCTGAATGCTGAATCAGTTACTAAGAAGATTGCCGAAATGGCTGGGCCAAATGATACCTACGCTGTTGATACTGGAAATGTATCAGAGTGGGGTGTTCGTGGCTTACCAATGAACAAGAACCAACGCTTCGCAATTTCCGGATTATTCGCAACCATGGGCTTTGGCCTTCCTGGTGGCATTGCCGGTGCATTGAGCGTTCCTGATGGCCAAGCATGGTCATTATCTGGCGACGGTGGCTTCTCAATGGTTGTCCAGGATATCTTAACTCAAGTTCGTTACGGCTTACCAGTTATCAACGTGGTCTTCTCAAATGACCGCTTCGGCTTTATCTGGTATGAACAAATGCAGACTAAGCAACACTTCTACGGTGTTGATTTGAACGATGCCGACTGGGCTAAAGTCAGTGAAGGCCTTGGTGGAATTGGCTTTACTGTGAAGAGTATCAAAGATCTTGATGAGGTATTTGCTAAGATTAAGGATCTCCAAGCGTCAGGCAATAAGAAGCCAATCGTGATTGATGCCAAGATCAAGCAGGATGATCCAGTCGCAACTGCTTTCATGCCGCTTGATTCACAGAAGTATGGCGAAGATACTGCCGAAGGATTCGCAAAGCAATATCATATCGATCGTAAGCAACAACCATCTTTGGAAGAATTGTTACGTTCCAAAGAAAATTAATCGTCAAATAAAACAAGTACTCGTTATGGGTACTTGTTTTTTAGAATTATTTTTACAAAAATGTTACAAAGATCGTCCAACACTAAAACAACCAAAGATTGTGAATTTCTTTTAGTAAAAACGCGTTATACCAAGCTATTCATGATTATTAAGATTGTGCATAAATAAAATGTAACCGTTAAATTAATATTTCTTTAAGGGCTTAATGTTACACGAATATTTCGTTGACATCTGATTGTAACGTGGCATAATAGATTTATTCTTTATAGAAGGTAGTACTGATTATGAAAAAATTTGCAACAATGATTACAGTCGCTTCACTCGCATTACCTTTGGCATTTGCCGCACCACTGGCAGTTTCAGCCGCAACAACACCTGTTACTACTGCAGCAAAGACGAAGGGTACCACTTACAACATTGCTAAGAACGGTGCTAAGAGCTTTAAAGCAAAGAGCTATCATATTAAGAAGAACATTCCATTATACAAGGGTCTCATTTATGCAAATGGCGGTAAGGTAACCTTCACTCAAAAGGGCAAGTTAACCAAAGCAGTTACTTATAAGGTAACCCGCTCAATTAAGGTTTACAAAACTAATTCTAAAAAGACTAAGACATTCTTGTATGTCAAAGGTTATGGCTATGTTCTTGCTTCACAAATCACCAAGGGCATTTACATGCCAGCTGATTAATTGAAATCGAATTAAATGATTAAGCTTCATCCTTCTATAATTAGGCCACGGACAATAAAAGTTGTGCGGGGCCTTTTTATATAGAGTGCGGAAGGAGGCGCTTGGCCCCAGAGTTTAACGAAACAAAGCAATTATTCCTGTTTTTGAAGTGCCCTACAATTGTTAGACAAGGAAG
>NZ_AZEA01000079.1 GCF_001435575.1 Lentilactobacillus sunkii DSM 19904 | reverse complement strand
TGTGTAAATGAAATGCCTTCGTACATATAATTATGTAGTTAATTTAAATAAATAATGATTCCAGGGTATCTTGAAGTCCTTTGAATCCGCGATGGATTCGCTTCATGGACTTCTCGTTGTAAACATTAAACTGAGAAACCAGGAATCGATCCAATGAATCTTCCGTTGGGAATTGTTCTTTGTGGTGGGTGGTGCGCTTGA
>NZ_AZEA01000078.1 GCF_001435575.1 Lentilactobacillus sunkii DSM 19904 | reverse complement strand
CCAATCAACTAACAAACGGTGTTCATTGATTACCATTCCCTTCTTGTGTGTAGCGATCAGGGCAGTCGGAGCACGTTTAGGAGGCTGCCTCGTTCACCAAGAGAAAATACCCTCACAAACCAACCCCCTGTTTATTCAAGTAAAAAACAAACTTTGTTCATTGCTAATTCTTCTGTCTTATACAGTAGGGTTCAGTGGCTCGGA
>NZ_AZEA01000077.1 GCF_001435575.1 Lentilactobacillus sunkii DSM 19904 | reverse complement strand
TTTTGACTGGAGTGCCGATAGTAGTCGATGTTGGTTGACCTTTTTCATCAACCAAGTAATGGTCGACCGTCAAGGCATTCGCAGAATTTCCATCAATCGTATTTCCAGATACATAGACATTGGCATTCTGATCTTGAGTTCCCCAAGTTAATTCACGAACCTGTGTTTTCTGGTATTCTTTCAATTCATCATTAGTAGCAAAATGA
>NZ_AZEA01000076.1 GCF_001435575.1 Lentilactobacillus sunkii DSM 19904 | reverse complement strand
TATATATTGACTATACGTAGAAAACGTGCTCACCAGAGCAGTAACCTGCACATAAGCCAACTTTCAATGAAATCAAACTCGATTTCACCGAAAGTCAGCTTATGTTTCGACGGCCATGAAATGCCTAGCCTACTGGCGGTTACTAACCGCTCTGGTTCGCACTCTGGTTGCGTTTTTCCTGTTATCTAGCCGAAACAGACTAAGCTTATGATGAATT
>NZ_AZEA01000075.1 GCF_001435575.1 Lentilactobacillus sunkii DSM 19904 | reverse complement strand
TCACAAAAAGAATATATTCGTGAACAGCTTTCGAGTCCAGAGGGAAAGGCCATTTTCGCTAAGCGAAAACTTGAAGATGAGCCAGCTTTTGGTAACCTGAAGGCTAATTTGCGTTTCCGAAGATTATCGGTACGTGGATTAAGACAAGTAAATAACGAGTTAGGAATTATCCTAATGGCAGCAAATATGAATAAATTGGCCAAAATGATGGCCAATTTAA
>NZ_AZEA01000074.1 GCF_001435575.1 Lentilactobacillus sunkii DSM 19904 | reverse complement strand
AAATTTCTTTCTGCTCCTGTGGGTACTGAGATGTTTCAGTTCCCCACGTCTACCTCTATACAGCTATGAATTCACCATATAGTAACAGCTGATTAAAGCTGCTGGGTTTCCCCATTCGGAAATCTCCGGATCAAAGCTTACGTACAGCTCCCCGAAGCATATCGGTGTTAGTCCCGTCCTTCATCGGCTTCTAGTGCCAAGGCATCCACCATGCGCCCTTTTTAACTTAACCTGTACATCAC
>NZ_AZEA01000073.1 GCF_001435575.1 Lentilactobacillus sunkii DSM 19904 | reverse complement strand
TTGGTGATCCTGATGTGGTCCCCAGTTACCGGACAATCAATCGTTTCCGTACTGATCAGCAAACAACCAAACTCATCGTCCTCATGTACCTTCAGTTTCGGCAATCCTTAATTGACAACAATCTGTTGAGTGATGAAGCTATTTTCATTGATGGTACTAAAATCCTTGCCGATGCCAATAAGTATTCATTTGTGTGGCGCAAGAGTACTGAAAAGTTTGAAAGTAAGCTTGATCAAAAAACGAGAGCTCTATT
>NZ_AZEA01000072.1 GCF_001435575.1 Lentilactobacillus sunkii DSM 19904 | reverse complement strand
GGAATCTGTCTTAGGCAACCCATCAAACTCACCAGAATAATGATTAACTTTATTCAGTGTTAATGTCTGGTCGGTCTTCTGCCCATTTTCATACAATGTCACGGTTACTTCCGGTGTATTGACACCGTCAGGAACGCCGATCCATATCTTATTTACACTGATTTTGGTTTTTTCGGCAATATATTGGTTATTGAAAGTGACCTTACCGTCCTTGTCTGGTGCCTGATCATCTTTATCAGTTGTGTAGCCTGTTACTGCAGATTCTACAACCGTATATT
>NZ_AZEA01000071.1 GCF_001435575.1 Lentilactobacillus sunkii DSM 19904 | reverse complement strand
GCAAATGATGGACGGTCACAGCATTTTCCACCGCATTACCGGTATAGTAAAGGTTAACCGGATCAACAGGCTTAGTACCTAATGTCCGTGTTACCTTCTCTTTGCTGGTTACTGTATATCCAGCAATCTGATTATCTTTATCTAGCGGATTAACCGTCACTGTTTCACCAACACGCCCAGTCACTTTGACTGGTTTGCCGATAGTAGCCGATGTCGGTTGACCTTTTTCATCAACTAAGTAATGGTCCACCGTCAAGGCATTTTTATCATTCTCACCAATTGCAT
>NZ_AZEA01000070.1 GCF_001435575.1 Lentilactobacillus sunkii DSM 19904 | reverse complement strand
CATCATAATCATCGGCTCGATAAACTTTAAAATTACGGGTAAAGCCATTCTTGTCAGTTCGATGGCTCATACCATGGTATGAAAAGCGGATGTGGTGATCATCCAAATAGTAATCGTCTTCGGCGTGATATTCCCAATTCATCACTTTGCTGAGATCAGTCCGATATTTCTTAGATTGCTCTTTAAGGTACAGGGTATAAGGAATCAGTGGAATCTTGCCTAACTGCTCTTTAACGAATTGATAGTTTGGCTCGCTGCCGTATCCCGCATCGGCGACGATATATTTGATGGGAGTCTGGGTG
>NZ_AZEA01000007.1 GCF_001435575.1 Lentilactobacillus sunkii DSM 19904 | reverse complement strand
TAACAAACAAGCCCTTGTCACGGTCGATTGCGGAAACATTACCCCAAGTGAAAGTAACCAAATCAAGTTGAGGTAAACGCATATTTGCGTCATATACTTCTTTCTTTAAATCTTCTAACAATGCCCAGTCCTCCAATTATTTAACAATAGGTTCCTGTTCAATACCAACTTCAGCAAAAATATCATCAAAGAATTTCTTAGCTTCTTTGACCTTAGCCAAAGGATCATCAGACTTCTCTGACCACATTTCAATGGTATATGCCCCATTATATCCCAGGCGTTTAAGAGTCTGCAAGCAGCCTTTGAAATCAACGGTACCTTCACCGAATGGCACATCTCTAAATTGGCCTTTGGATGTCTCGGTTACAGGGGTTGTATCCTTCAAGTGCACAGCCGCAATATTATCAATGTTAGTCTCAAGTTCACGGCCAACGTTATTTTCAGGCCATGCAGTCAAATTCCCCAAGTCAGGATATGCCTGAAGCCACGGACTGTGAATTTGGGTTTTAATCTCGGCAATCTTACTTAGTGAATTGATAAATGGATCATCCATTGTTTCAATATCAAGCATAACTTCTTTTTTCGCTGCAATCTCAACTGCTTTTTTAAGGTTTTCCATGAACCACTCACGAGACTGAATCGTTTTCGGTTCATAGTAGACATCATATCCAGCAAGCTGGATATTTCGAATGCCAAGGTCAACTGCCAGGTCAACAGCCTTCGTCAGCATTTCCAAAGACTTTTCACGAATGGCAGGATCAGCAGAGCCTAATGGGAATCGACGATGTCCACTTAGCATGAGCGTATGAAGTCTAACGCCTGTTTCCCAGCTTGCGTTCCGAAGCTCCTCACGCTGCTCTTTTGTCCAATCAAGTCGTGCTAAACGTTCATCACTTTCATCAACCGAAAATTCGATGAAATTGAATCCCAAGTCTTTGGCTGTCTGTAATGTTTCTTTCCAAGATTTATTTTTAGGCAATGCCTTTTCATAAATTCCTAAAGAGTTCATTGTTTATCAATCCTTTCCTGCATATCTCTGAGCTTTGCCCATCCATGATTAAGTGTATGAAGCAGATCAAGATAGACATCGTACTTCTGTGTATAAATTTTATATTGCCCTTGATCTGGTTCAACTCGATCTTTAAGCTGTGACATTTGCTTTACAGCCTCATCAATATCTGCATACAGACCAGTACCAACTGCTGAAGCCATGGCTCCGCCAAGGCCGCCCAATTCGGATCCCTTAACGGTTTCAATTGGCAACCCAAGGGCATCTGCAAACATTTGAACCCAAGCTTTGGAGTTCGTGCCGCCACCAGAAATCCGGATTGCTTTTGGCTTGTGGCCGGCAACCTTAAGAAGCTTCTCAATATGGTAACGGTGTGCAAAAATAATCCCTTCATAAACTGAACGAATCATTGCAGATTTGGTTGTATTACTCTGAATCCCAATAAAGCTACCTTCAGCATCCGGGGCAACGTTTGAGCCATACAAGAATGGGAAGAAAATTGTTTTTGTAAAAGTTGCATCAGTATGATCCAAAAATTCTTCCAACACATCATAAATCGAACGCGAATGAGCAGTAGCATTCTTAATTTCTTCACTCAATAACGTTTTAATCATAATATCCAAGTTGCCGGCAGATGTTGCACTCGAAGCCTCAACTAAATTGGATCCCGTTGGATAAATTGAATTCATCAACCCGCTGTCTTGATCGGCTCGTGTCTTTGAAGGGAACACGTTAATGTTCCAAGTCCCAACAATGGAACTGAAGTAATCATCGTTTAAAACACCTGTCGCTAATGAGCAGGCATCAATATCAAACATTCCTGCATAAACTGGGGTCCCTGCTTTTAATCCAGTTTGTTCGGCAGCTTGTTGTGTGACACCACCGCAAAAATCACTAAATCTTTTCAAAGGTGGCATTTTATCAAACATTTCGGGTATCCCAAAGAAGTCAAATAACTCTTTTGAGTATTCCTGCTTTGAAAGATCCATGAAATTGTTTCCTGACGCATCCCCATATTCCTGATTAACGTTATCGGTCAGTCTAAATCGAATATAGTCTTTAGCCGCCAGAATTGTGCCAATCCGGTCATAATCATCACGCTTATGGTCTTTCAGCCACCTAAGCAATACTGGCGACTGAGTTTCCATCACATGCTGATGACTAATTGGGTAAATATCAGAAACTTTACTTTCAAACTTCTCGGCAAGCGCCAAGGCTCTTGAATCGGTTGAAAGAATACCATGCATAAATATCTGATGATTATTATCAAGTGCATAAAGACCTTTACCATGGCCAACACAAGAAACCCCGACAACCTCATCACTGGTGATACCAGACTTTGGGATTACTTTACTGATGGCATTGCTGATTGCCTTCCATGATTCATTCAGATCAATCTCATGAAATCCAGCATGTTCCTCGATCCGAGGAGTTGGAAAAGCTTCAGATCCCATCTGGTCACCATGTTCATTAAATACAATTGCTTTAGTGTTGGTGCCACCATTATCAATTGTTAAAAAATATTTTGTCATTTTAAAATTCCCCGCCTTTTTGCCTAGAAGTCGGTAATGTGATAAATGGCTACCTCATTATGCTCCCGATTTGCGGACAACAAGTATAATTCATTGTCTTTCGAAAATACTGTGACATTACTTGGCCCAACTTGTTTGTCAATGGTTTGAGTGGTGATCTTACCATCTTCACTTCCGATCAGTTCAAGTTCTTGTGACCCTTGACGCCATCCGAAGATGAAGTACTGTTTATCACCAATATTACCGCCCCAAATAGCATGACCAAACGGTGAATTGGGCTCACTGTAATAAATTGATTCAAAACGGTCATCATAAATTCTAATATGTGGGCCATGGAATCCTTCAATTGCAAGATACTCTGGATGACCATCACCGTTGATATCTGCAGATGCAATATCACTGGTTTCTTCGTCAGCAAATTTTGTCATCATCCAGTCACTATCATTTGTTGGATAGTCAAGACGATAAACCCCATCAGCAGATGTAATCAAAGAATATCCACCCATGTTCTTGTAACCATGATTTTTTGTCAAACGAATATCAAGGGCACGAAGATTCTCAACTTCTTCTTTTTGATCGTTGTAGTCTCCAACCCAAACCTTACCAGGATCAGTCCAGTCATCGGTGTCTTTCTTAGAATTTGCAATTGAGCATCCAACGAACCAAAGTCCATCACCATGAGGGATAATATCGAAACGATGAACATATGGAAAGTCTCCAACTATTGTTTGATCCCATCCTTCGCCATTGAACGTTTCTTTAACGATTCGGCACTTTGCTGAATTGAAGCCAGGATAAAAGCGTTGGGTTGCCAAGAAGTTCATTGTTCCTGGAATCCGTACCAATGTCATGGTTCCACCAACATCCGGCCAAATAGTAGTTCGTTTATAGTCGTTGTTTAAGTCATATGCATAACAAGGTTGATTTTCCTCGGATGCAACAATGACATAGTCGTGCTTATTATCAGTTAGTCGCATGATCGCATAGCAGTGATCTAAAGTGTCAGAAAAAATTTTTGTGAATTTCATTTCAGAAGTCCTTCCTTTATTTCAAATTTCATTTAATTATGTTAACCGATTAACTGCAGTTTATCAAAGCTTGCTTTAAAACCAGGAATCAGTTGTTACAACGCCTTGTTTCAAAAGATTAGAGTCAAGAAATATTGATAAATCATGTTAACCGGTTAACTTATTCAATTGTTATTGTATTCGCTTCCACAATCGTTGTCAATCTCTATCTAAAAGCAACCGTTTTAGAATGATCCCCGAATCTTCTCAGAAGTGGGCACCTCAATTAATCTGGGCTCCATCTCCGACTTGGCATCAAGCTTGTTCAAGAGTATTTGAGCGGACATAGTCCCGATTGCATATGAGTCTTGACTGATACAGCTAATAGCAGGCTTCAGAATACTCATCCAATCCAAATCTTCATAGCTTCCAACACCATAATCGATAGGGTACTGAAGGCCTAAGAACTCCATAGCAGCAAGTAATCTAATCAAGACCCGACCGTTCATCGTAAAAAAGCCTACCTTTTTACCGGCGTTTTCTTTCATGATCGCTGTCAACTCATCTAAAAACTCACTTGTATCCCCTGTGTTATGAACTGAAAGATAATGAGTTCCCGAAACATATCCAGTGGCTGCTAAAAAACCATTGTATCGGTTCCATCGTGTACTGACGTTTTTCAGCGGCCAACTCACGTAATACATAACGTCATAAGCTTCATCCAGCATTTTTGAAACAAACCGCTTAACAGAATCAAAATTATCGGTTACAACAGTATCCACTTTGATCTGTTTTGCCTGCCTGTCAATCATAACGGCATTACGATTAGTGATTGTTTTATATATAGGGCTATCCCCTTCAACTGGATCAATAATCAAACCAGAAACCTGTTGATTCTGAAGCTTGGAAATATTATCAGTTTCGTGAGAAGCATCACTGCTGGCATTGGTGAAAAGTACACGGTACCCATGCTTCCCGCATTCCTCATAAATACCGGACAAAACCGTTGAGGTGAAAGGGTTAGTTATATCTGCAACCGAAACACCAATGGTTTTACTGTCATTTGTTGCCAACCCACGAGCCACACTACTGGGTACATAGTTAGTATTGCGGATCATATCTGCAATCTTCTTTTGCGTCGCTGGAGACATCTTAGAAAGATTACCATTCAGATAATTAGATACAGTGGCTGTTGAAACTCCAACCAGCTTCGCTATATCTTTAATCGTCATTTTTTCCATTGATATTCCTCCATGGTACGTATCATATGATACATATATATTATATAACAAAAGGCATTGAAGCCACGTCTCGTTTGAGCGTACTTCAATGCCTTCAAAACTGTAGCATTAAAAACTAATCCATATATTTAGCTACTTTGTTAACCATGTTCTTTGCTTTACCATCTTTCAATAATGAAATCAGGTTTCCAGATGCTTCTTCAGCAATGGCAATTCGTGCTTCCAATGTACCAGTACCAGCATGTGGGGACATGATAACGTTATCTAATGAACGCAATGCTTCAGGAATATCAGGTTCGGTTTCGAACACATCCAAGCCAGCACCTGCAATGGTGTGATTCTTCAAAGCATCAATCAGGTCGTCCTGTTTAATTAATGAACCACGGGCAGCGTTAATGATGTAAGCAGTATCTTTCATCTGCTTGAAGACATCACTATTAAACTTGCCCTCAGTTGATGGTAACGATGGGGCATGCAGTGTAATGACATCAGATTCCTTAACCAAGGTGTCAAAGTCAACATACTTAACATTGAGTTTCTTTTCCAGGTCAGCATCCAAATGGTGAGCATCATTGTAAATAACATTCATCCCAAGAACTTGGGCAAAGTTACCAACAGTACTTCCGATACGTCCCATTCCGAATACACCTAATGTCTTGCCGCCTAAACTCATACCCATATACTTGGGTTCACTGACATCAACCCAGTTTCCTGAACGAACGATCTTATCATACTCGTACAAGTGACGAACAGTTGCCAGCATAAGCGTGATGGTCATTTCTGCAGTTGGAATACGTACCCCTTGAGGTGCATTGGCAACTACAATGCCTTTTTCACGGGCATAGTCAATATCGATATGGTCAAAACCAACACCGTTGGCAGTAATGATCTTCAAATTAGTTCCGGCATCAATTAATTCTTTGTCTGCCTTTAATCCCATTAAAAGCAATCCATCATATTCGTGAAGGTGCTCTAACACCCATTCACGTGAGAATGGCTTGTCGGGAGAATAAGTTACATCAAATGTGTTTTGCAGTTCGGTGAGCCCTTGTTCTGGGATAATACCGGTTACTAATACTTTTGCTTTAGCCATAAATTATCTATTCCTTTCTTAATGACACATCAAATTAAATCAAACTACTTAATATTAATCTTTCAATGCGGGATCGTCTGCTTCTTTAACCGCTTTAATAGCTGAATCTTTGAAGTAAACCTTAATCGCATTGTTGTACATAACATCTTCCAGCTCAGAATCAGAGAAGATCTTTGATTCTTCAAGCCAAGTTGAAAGATCCTTGTATGAATTGAATGTTGATGACCATGGAGAATCAGTTCCCCAGATAATGCGACCAGCACCCAAAATATCTTTAGCCAAGGATACATCTTTTTGACAACGTGGGAATGGGAAGTCAGTTTCGCCTTCAATATCTTGAATAGCTGAAATATCAGTATAGATATTCTTGTAAGGTGCCCATTGCTCTAATGCATTTTGTAAACGATCCAAGTGATCAGCATTAGGGAATGACAGGTGACAAACCACGAAGTCAAGACGAGGATACATCTTTGCCAAGTTAGCAATTGCTTCTGGCTGATAACTGAATTGAGAGAAATCACCATAATCTACAGTGACTGTGAAGCCAGGATAATCGCTCAGGAAGTGGAAGATTCTACCAATTCGAGGATCAGTATCGAGACGGAATGGTGTAGTGAAATGATAACCATGCATACCGCCACCTTGGCTGATTTCAAATTTCATCGCACGGAAACCAAGGTCTTCAACATGACGCTTAACGATCTTCATATAGAATTCACTGAATGGGTCTACTGAAAATGCACCAATAAACTTGTCAGGGTATTTCTTAATTGATTGATATGAATAGTAATTTTGATAGCCGTTTAAACTGCCTTGGAGTAATACGGCCTTATCAATTCCGTTTTCATCCATAACTTTCAAAGCTGATTCTGCAGTGAAATCATCATCACCCCAGCCGTCAGGAATAAGCTTAATAACAGTACCATCGTCCCAAATTGTGCGACCTTTGCCAAGTGGTGTCATACGGCCTTTTCCATTAAAACCAGCAACCGAACGAACTAAATGCAAGTGTCCATCAATTTTTTTCATAATCATAAGCCTCCAAAACTTATATTTTTGAATTCAATCAAACAATCCACTATTCACCATAGGTAATCTTGTCTTTGCTTCCTTCAAATCCAGCGTTCTTTTCGGACATCTTCTTGAGATATACCCAAATTTGAGAACGATGAGTTCTGAGCAATACAGCAAAGGCGATATAAGCAACAATGGTAATTCCGATCCAAATTGGGCTTTGACTGATCCATGCAGCAAAGATCAAAGCATTCAATGGACGAGCCATCAAGTTGAAACTAGTGATTAAAACAATACCAGCTGGAATTGCAACACCATAATGTGAAATGGCCCCGGTATAGATGGTACCAAGCCAGCTGCTTGCGTACAGACCCATGCTGAACCAAACAATACCATTGCAGATTACTTTCAAAATATTTCCACGGGTAACAGCAACAATTGATTCAACCATGAATGGAATTGAAATCAAATCGACAACTGGCAAGGTCTTGTTTCCAGGAAGTAAGAATGCAATCACAACCATAATAGGGATCAGCAAAACTCCGGAAATAATTGTGGCTGGTTCACCATAACCAACACCATCATCAACAGCAAGGAACCAACGCTTCTTGTCGTGAATGGCTTCTTCTTCCTCTTCTTCTTCAGACTTGGTGCTGATCTTACGACGCTTGTCAATTTCTTCGGCAAGTGGTGAGAACGCCTTGGCAAAGACACCAGTTACGAGTGGGAATATAGTCATAACAGCAGCAAGCTGAATAGCAAAGGTTAAAATTTGACCCCATGCAGCTAATGTTCCCAACTTACCTAAATTACCAAGAACACCAATGATGACACCAAGAATTGCACCTAAAGTAGTTGGCTCACCGAATGCTCCGAGCTTGTTCTTGAAGTATTCAGGTGTCATCTTAACTTTATTCAAGCCAAGTAAATTCCAGAGTGGATCCAAAAGGATAGCTGGAACGGCTTGTTCCATATTATGGATGGAACAAACAGTGGCATTTTTAACACCATAGTAGCTTGACCAGCGATCAGCCTGCATTTCTGCAATAACCAATGTGTAGAGAAGCATAAATGATGACAGTGCCAATGAAAGCCAGAAATTATGAGTTACATAGAAACAAAGAGTTCCCCAAATCATAAATCCAAAGTTATTCCATAGGTTTGATGGCATAAAGATCTTTGTAATTCCGGTGAAAAATAATACCAATTCCAAAATAAGACCGAATACGAAGAAACTTAAACCAACAGTTGACCCAAAGGAAGCCAACGAACCTGCCTGCCAGCCGATATCAACAATTGGCAGGTGAATACCAGTTCCGTCAACCATCTGCTTAATAATCTTGGTAACAACTGGAGTAAATGAAGAAATAATCCAAGTAAATCCTGTTAATCCAACACCTGCGTAGAAGGCACTCATCATTGCGGTTCGGACACGAACTCTTAGAAATAGGGCAACGATGAAAATCATGACTGGAACAACTACGCTGGCGCCAAATGTTTGGAAAATATCATTAAATGTTTGTAACATATTTTATCTTCCCTTCCAAACGTATTAGCAAACGCTTACAAACGCGATATAAAACTGAGCCTTTAATCGTTAATTCAATGCTTTAATTTCGTCCAAGTCATGCTCAATTTCGGCAGATGGAGTAAAATATTCAAAACCATACTCTTCAACATTAAACTTACTAATCAAAGACTTAATATCAATCTCACCTTTATCCAAAGAAACAGCAGATTTATTACTGCCAGATCCCGCTTTATTCTTAAGATGAAGATACTTTGTAACAGAAGCAAGCTTTTGTGCGGCTGTGTCGGGTTCTGATTCGGTCCAATACCAGTTTGCAGTATCGAAACAAAATCCAATCGGCAGCTTAGACTGATCAACCAGCTTGAAAAAACTGACAATATTATCTAATTGACTGTCTTCAAGTGTCTGGTTGTTTTCAACATTGAATTCGAACTCACCATTAGTGGAAAGCTTCTTGCTCAAGTCATCAGCAAATGTTGAAGAAATATCAGCAACATTACCAACATTCATCTTCAAATGTTTTGACCCAAGCGTCTGCATTTCACGGATATATCGATCAATATCAGGATTAACCTGCCCATTTTTGACGAGCGCGTCGTTAACACTGTAATAAATACCAATTCCAGCATCATTCGCTTTATCTTTAATCTGTTCCAATTCGGTATTCGTTCCATCGAGAAATTCGTTCCGGATTTCCACAAAATTAAATCCCAAATCCTTTGCCTTCGCAACCAAATCAGCTTGGGATACCCCCTCATCCAACTTGTCTTTAAAGGCAATTGTATTCAATATATAATGGTTCAAATTCACACCTCCCCATGGTTGATAAATCAGGTTGACCGTTTAACCATTTGGTACAATGGCGATTTCACAAAGTCCTTAAATGTCAGGATTAGTCAAACCAAACATATAAAAATGTAGTTAATCGGTTAACTTAATTTTCAACACCATTGTATGCGATTTCATTAACAAAGTCAACGAATTAGTTTACTTTTTTTATTCTCAGAAATTCTTATAAATGTGGTTTTTATGCAAGGTATAACGTCAACATTGAAGCTTCACTTAGATTTACACTCATCTAATTTTAATGTAGACTAAAGATTACTTAAAATGAAGGGGGTCATCATCAAATGAAGAATGGTACGCACATTGTTAAGCTCGATAACGGTTACAGTTTATGGACACATACTTGGAATTCCGGAGGACAGGATCAAATGCTATGCCTCCATGGTGGGCCTGGAGATACCCACGAAGTATATGAACAATTTGGATCAGAACTCAAAGATATGGATATAGAAGTCAACACCTATGATCAGCTTGGATCTTGGTATTCTGACACACCAGACTGGGATGATCCATCAATCCGCGAAAAGTTTATGAACGAAGATTATTATGTGAACGAAATCGATGAGGTCCGTCAAAAATTAGGACTTGATAAGATTTACCTCGCAGGTCACTCCTGGGGTGGCATGATCTCAATGATGTATGCCAGGAAGCATCCCGAGCACTTAAAAGGACTGATCATCATTAGCATGATCGACAATATTGCCGATTATGTTGAAAGGATGAAAGATATTCGGCAGAAAGAATTCACGCCTGCTCAGATTGCTTATATGAATGACATTGAAGAACGTGAAGAATTCTCCGATCCTACCTACCGAAAATACATCGATCACCTGTACAACAATTACATTCACCGACGTCAGCCGGCTGCTCAAGCGCATGTGACAGATATTCAATCCAAACCAGTTTATAACCACTTCCAAGGTGATAACGAGTTTGTCATCACCGGTGACCTTGGGAACTGGGACTATTCAGAAGAAATAAAGAAAATCAATGTTCCTACTCAATTATTATTTGCAGATCATGAAACCATGCCATTACAAGCCGCCAAACGAATGGCTAAAGACTTTCCCTATGCTCGTTTATCCGTAACACCGGATGGTGGCCACAACCACATGGTTGATAATCCTGATGTCTTCTTTACCAACCTCAAAAATTATTTTAAAGATGTTCGAGCTGGAAAATTTTAATTAATAAGGAGCCCAGAATATATGGAAAAAGACAGTACAAATTCAACTTCAACGTTATCTGACTTCGGCTATCAGCAGCAACTAGAACGTTCCCTCACTTTGAAAGACTTGATCATTTATGGATTAATCTTTATGGTGCCAATTGCCCCATTTGGTATTTATGGTTCAGTTGTTTCTTCATCACAAGGAATGATTGCATTAACTTACTTGATCGGCATGATTGCCATGTTCTTTACAGCTATTAGTTATGGTCAAATGTCACAAGCTTTCCCAATTGCCGGATCTGTTTATGCATATGCCCAGCGTGGAATCAACAAAAGTGTTGGGTTCTTGGCAGGATGGATGATCATTCTTGATTACATCTTTGTTCCATCCCTACTATATGTAATTTCAGCAAACTCTATAAAGTCACTACTGCCGGGAATTCCCGTTTGGATTTGGCTGGTACTGTTCATTGCAATGAATACAATTATTAATGTTCTTGGAATTGAGTTCACTGCTCGGACAAATATTGTTTTCTTGGTCGGTGAAATCCTGGTTCTAATCATTTTCATGGCATTTGGATTATGGGGTATTACCCATGGCGTTGGTGCTGGGTTTACCATCAAACCATTCTTCGATGCTTCACATTTTAATATGAACTTTGTCTTAACTGCAGTTTCAGTTGCTGTGCTGAGTTTCTTGGGATTTGATGGCATCAGTACCTTGGCTGAAGAAACCAAAGGTGGTAATAAAACCGTTGGAAGAGCAATCCTGTGGGCACTTATGATTGTTGGCGTGTTATTCATTGCTCAAACATACATTGCCAGCTTAATTATGCCGGATTACAATTCCTTCAAAGATTTGAATACCGCCTTTTATGAAATTGCCTTTAAAGTCGGTGGGTCTTTCCTACAATACTTGACGACGATCGCAACCATTCTGGCTTGGGGAATCGCCAATGCTTTAGCAGCCCAAGCTGCTATTTCAAGAATTCTCTTTGGAATGGCCAGAGACAAAACATTGCCACAGATATTGGCTAAGGTTCATCCTAAATTCAAGACGCCATATATCAGCACTTACTTAGTTGGCATTATTTCATTAATTGTCGGCCTGATCTTTATGGATAACGTTGGTGTACTTTCATCAATCGTTAATTGTGGAGCATTAACCGCATTCCTTGTTATTCATATTTCAGTGGTTTATTACTATGTCATCAAGAATGGATCACATCATTTTTGGAAACACCTGGTTTCTCCAATTATTGGCTTTATCATCATTGGATTCGTTATGTTCAATCTCGATCCACTTGCCAAGGAAATTGGTATTGCGTGGTTGATAATTGGAATTGTTTATTATGCAATTCTTCGAATGACACAAAGAAATACCAGTTTAGATCTTTAGTTTTACACATTTGGAAAAAGTGGGCAGCCGTAAATGGCTGCCCACTTTTTTTCACAAGCCCCTATACAAAATTTCTGTAAGCGCTTAGAATAATACCCAACGACCGTCTCTAAGTATTTGTGAAAGGGGTATTCACATTGAGGGAACACAAATTATTTTCTAGATTTTCCAAGCTCTTATTATCATTCTTTGCCGCGATAACATTCTTCACTTTATCCAGCAATAATTCCAGTCAGCCTATATCAGCCGACACAACGCCCACTGCGGTAATAAATGCAGCTAATCAGACTGACAAAATTACCGATCAACAGTATCGAAATGCCAGTGCGACACAACTCGCCGCGATGGTTCGGAGTGGTCAGGTCACCCCGCAGGAACTGATTCGCCACGCATTTAACATCATCGGCCAAGATAATCCATCTCTAAATGCCGTGATATATACACGTGAACAACAGGCATTGGATGAAGCTGGGCAGTTAAAAGATACCGGTCAACCGTTCTATGGTGTGCCAATCCTAACAAAAGGATTATTACAGTTGATTGCCGGGGGGTCCCAACACCAATGGCCTTTTACCTCTAAAAGACGCCACAATATCTTCTACCTTACGGGTAACACAGGCCTTCCAAAATGCTGGGTTCATTGTAATTGGGTTGACCAACTACCCAGAAATGGGATTGATCAACGTCACCACCTCCAAGCTTTACGGCGCCGCCAGCAACCCGTGGAATAAGAATGACAATCCTGGGGGCTCTTCAGGCGGAGCAGCTGCCAGTGCAGCCGATGGTATGGTTCCTTTAGCAGGAGGGAATGATGCCGGTGGGTCCATTAGAATTCCGGCGTCTTGGACTGGACTAATCGGTTTGAAGCCAACTCAAGGAATTATTACTGGTGATGGTAGCTCTATTGGTGCTGTTAATTTCGCTGAAACCAAAACAATGCAGGATACAAATTCATTGTTTGAGAGCATGCTTAATCCTTCAAAGGCCAGTCAAGTGCCGGCAGCACCAACTGACCTCAAGGGTATGACAATTGCTTACACCACTAAATCACCGGTCGGAACTCCCGTTAGTGACGATGCCGTTCAAGCAGTTCAAAATGCCGTTTCATTCTTGAAATCACAGGGATTCAACATGGTCGAAGTTGATTCTCCGGTTGATGGCGTCAAACTTATGCAGACATACTTCATGAGTGCCACCAGCAGCGGTTCAACCGCTAACTTCTTGATCAATCAAAAGACTAAATCAAATATGACATTTGATCAGGTAAGCCCGGTCACATGGGCACTCTACCAAGCCTCCCTAAAGTTACCAGCCAATGCCAGAACAACATATACAAATGAACTAGCTTTAATTGATCAACAGATGACCGCATTCCATCAAAAGTATCCACTCTATCTGACACCAACCACAGCAACCACTGCTCCAAGTAATGATGATCCTGCTTTTCTGCCAGAATATGTGGATCAACTTAAAAATATCGGTAGCCTAGATAGTCCGCAGCAATTGCAGTTAATCTATGATGCCTGGCTACATGGCCTTACAAAAACGCCATTTACGCAACTTGCTAACTTTGCCGGTGAACCGGCAATTAGCTTACCAACTTATGTCAGCCCTTCTTCTGGGATGCCATTAGGAATTCAGCTGGAGGCTGGCAAGAATCAAGATCGACTATTGTTGAAGATGGGAGATTTATTTGAGTCTCATGGTTTATTTAAAGAATTAAGTCATCAGACACCAACACCGACTCCCACCCCAACGCCAGTCAATCCAACCCCCAACACTCCAAGTTCTAGTTCTTCAAGTGCCATCAGCGTTTCGACTTCTTCATCTACACCAAAGTCCCCTGTTACACCAAACTATGCATCCACACAGCCATTTATTGCCTACACGCTGAAAAAAGTCTATCTATACAATCAGCCAACTTTGCTAAAAATGGTCGGATTGCGGTTTATCGCAAAACATCTCGCCAGAATCGACCAATGTTCAAAGTGACTGGATATGTCAGAGATAGCAATGGTCGCTTGCGATACAGGGTTCGTGATATTAATAAGCACACGAAAAGCTATGGCGCAGTTGGCTATCTGACAACCAACGTCAAATATGTGCAAAATGCTTACTATCAATCAAAATACTTGAGAATTAAGGTCATTAACTCTAAAGGTCTAAATGAATACCGCAACAAGAATCTTTCCGGTAAAGTTAAGCATGATAAGAAGGGATCCACTCTGCGAGTTAAAAAACTTGTTGGACACAATTTGAGTACGCGATTTGTCCTGCAGAATGGTCACTTTGTAAGTGCGAATAAGAAACTTGTTGTTAAGGAGTAATTTATTCAAATACATTAACTAGGCATTAAACTCAAAATATATTTACAGCGGAAACATTTATGGAAAGGAAAATATTATGAAAAATGATCTTATTTTGTCCATTGAAAACTATCTAAAGTCCGATGACGATCAAGCGTTCCAGATTGACGGCCCCTGGGGAAGTGGAAAAACATTTTATGCGCAACACATGCTAAACAAAACTTTTTCAAAAAATAACTACAACCCCGTTTATTTGTCTTTGAATGGAATTTCATCACTTGATAACATTAAAAAGGAGTTAAATCGAAAGGTATTGAATGTATTTTATGAGAAAAGCACAGAGATCAACACTGTAACCCCAAAAATCAATTCGTTTTTTAATATGCTCGATGAGGCCAACATCCCAAATGGTTTATTAGGAGCGAAGGTCGGTAGCCTTTTTAAAGTAACCAACTTGTATATGGAAAAAAACCAAAAAGAAATATTAACGTCAACTGAATTTCATAATTTTGTTATTATCATTGATGAACTAGAAAGATTTGGAAACGCCAAACAAATTATTCCTGTAATGGGATATATTGCTACTATCCAAAACGAATGGAAATGCAAATTCGTAATTATTTCTAATGAGGATAGTCTTAAAGGTTCCCACCAGTTTAAAAAATTTCAAACCAGCAAGGAGAAAGTCATCAATAAAAGCTGGTATTTTGGAGAGGAAACAAAGACAACTGCCCTGCAGATGATAACAAAGTTCACTCATGAAGATGGGTTGGACGATAGTTTAAATAACTGGATCAGAACAATCTCTGCCGAATTATTAGATTTACCAGAGAACATTAATTTGAGGACACTAAAAAGCGCTTTGAGTTCTTATTCTGAAATTATTAATAAGGTTCATAATATGAATCTAGATCAAAAGCTATTAATGCAAATATTGAAAACTAGCTACGTTTCAGTTTTTATTATCACTGATACTATCAAAAGAAACTCAATAAGTAGGATAGAATCTTTCAACTTACTGCTAAGGCGTACTTCAGGACAAATTCAATTCAACAAAGGTTCGTTGTTATCGGCAGCAAAAAACGATCCCAATATGGAACCCGAAGATATTTCTTACTTGATCGAAACATATCATCAAGGCGTTCATGGCTTTGACACAAGTATGTTGTACTTACAATCAATCATTGATGTTGTTCTTCATGATCAGCTAAATGCTAACTCGTTAATTAATGATATACGAACTGTTCTTTTCCCCAAAAAGTCAGCTTATCGTCGACTCATGGATCAAACGATAGACTTCCGAGAAATGTCTGAACAGTCTTTTAGTAATCTGCAGCAAGAGATGGTTACCTTGGCACTGAAAAAAGACACCAAATATGCTGAGATTTTAGGAATATATGCAAACCTTAAATACTTTGACGGAATTGGACTTTTGTTGATTAAGAAAGTTCCATTTAATAAACTGAAATCCACCATTCTAGATAAAATTAATCACTTCAGCATACAACAAGTCCAATCAGACGGTTACTTCTCCTTGGATAGTATAAACAACCAACAGTTAAGAAAGACTTTAAAGCTTGCCCTTGATGATCGAATGAAAGAAGTTGATTTAGGAAGAGATAAGGAAGAAATTCAAAATCTTTTGAACTTTAAGCCACAAGCTTTCAAAGAAATGGGACAATACTTTCAAAACAACAGTTTTTTTAAGATTCTCATAGATACCAACACAATAGATAACGTTCTATCTCATAACAATACAGGATTTAAAGGAATCCAAGGTTATCTCACTGAAGAAATTCTTCGAATAAAGAATGCATCGAATTTTCATGAACACGAGATTCCTTATGGAAAACAGTTCTTATCTAATCTGAATGAATCTTATCCAAAAATTGACGATAAAATTACCAAGTTTAATTTCCATGAACTAATTGAGACAACAAGCCAAGTTATTAAACATCTTACTGTCAAGTAATATTTTTGCTCATCGCAATTCCAGAATTGCCATCTAATCACGTTTGAATCAAAACAACGGTTCATTGGAAATCAAAACTTCCCATGAACCGTTA
The DNA here is from genome assembly GCF_001435575.1 of Lentilactobacillus sunkii DSM 19904. Classification (GTDB taxonomy): domain Bacteria; phylum Bacillota; class Bacilli; order Lactobacillales; family Lactobacillaceae; genus Lentilactobacillus; species Lentilactobacillus sunkii. The sequence continues at coordinate 78,470 of NZ_AZEA01000007.1, read as the reverse complement.
TTTTATATACACTTTTAAATTAATCACTTAAGCCAGAACTTGATCCGACAAGATCCTGTCCAATTGCTCCTTAAACACCCGAGCATTTTCAGTGACCTTCTCAAAATCCCCATGAGCAGCAGGACCAACCATTTGACCGCCAACGCCCACAATCTTAGCGCCTTTATCAAACCACTCGGGTAGGTTGGCCAGTGTGACACCACCGGTCACCATAATCTTAACTTGTGGGAATGGGCCGTGTAATTCGGAAACCATGCTGCTTCCCACGATTGATCCTGGGAACAGCTTCACGATTTCGGACCCAAATGTCAGGGCATTTTGAATATCAGTTGGTGTCATGCAGCCTGGAATGTAAGGAATGGTGTATAGATTACACATCTTGGCCACTTCTTCGGAGAATGACGGACTGACAATGTAGCGAGCGCCTGCAATGATTGCAATTCGCGCTGTTGGGGCATCGAGCACTGTTCCGGCTCCGATCAAGACGTTCTCATCATCAGCATATTCTTCATTCAACTTTCCAATTACTTGGTCCGCGTTGGGCGCGGTGAAGGCGAGTTCGATGCTACTGACACCGCCTTTGATACAAGCTTTTGCTGTTTGATAGGCTTCTTCCTTGGAATTCCCACGGACAACCGCAACGATTCCTGAATTTTGAACTTGGGTAAGGACTTTAGACTTCTCTAACATAGCTTTGCACTTCTCTTTCTTCTGAAACTCCATGCGATACATAGAATTTTGCTAATTGTTCTTTAGTTGGATAACCATCATTGTCGCCAGGCGTCTGCACCTGCATCGCACCAATGGCATTTCCCCTCAAAGCACCGTCATCAATGGACTTCCCCTCTAGAAGTGCCGTTACGACGCCTAACGCAAATCCATCGCCGGCGCCAACTGTGTCGACGACCTTATCAACCTTGAAACCATTCACCATATTTGTATGACCATCCCTAGTCTTCACGAATGATCCTTTGGCACCAACCTTCACAATAACTGCCTTGGCACGACCATTATTCAAGTAATAATCGGCAATTTTATCAGGATCGTCAGTCCCAAGCAGGACTTCCCCCTCGTGAACACCGGGCAGGACAATATCGGCCATTTTGGCAAAACTGTTAATCGTTTCGACCATTGTCTGCTTATCCGGCCACAATGCCGGCCGCAGATTGGTATCGAATGAAATAAATACATTGTTATCAATCAACTTTTGAAGAAACAGTCTGAACGTGTCCTGAGCTTCTGTTGAAATGGCTGGAAAAATTCCAGTTAGATGAGCAATTTTGACGTCAGACAAGTCAATATCACTAAGCTTGTCAAATGACAGATGGCTCGCCGCAGAATCTTTCCGATAGTTGGCAACATCCGGATCCCCGTGTGCTACCAACTGCTTAAACTGGTGGCCGGTCAGATACTGATCACTTTGAAAAACGTAATCGGTTCCAATCCCATAGCCGTCAATCTCTTCTTTGATATACTCACCCAGCGGTTCCGCACCAACCTGAGTAATGTATTGAACCGAATGACCCAGTCGTTTAGCCCCAATTGCAACATTCAGCTCGGCTCCCCCAATTCGTTTAACAAACCGAGTTGAATGGGCAATTGATGCGTCACAATCTTCTGATGCGAAAACAGCAAGCGGCTCCCCAATTGTAATTAGTTCACTCATACTTAGTCTTCCCTTCTTAACAGGTAATCGAGATCATTAACGGACCAGATAGCCGCCATCAACTGGAATAATCGCACCATTGATGTAATTTGCGGCATTACTTGCCAGATACACTGAAATTCCCATTAATTCGTAAGGTTCGCCCCAATGACCGGCAGCGATTCGGCCAAGAATTTCATCATTTCGTGACTTGTCGGCTCTGATTGGTGCGGTGTTGGCAGTCTTGATATAACCAGGCGCAATTGCATTAACCTGGACATTGTATGCGGCCATTTCACTGGCAAATGCTTTTGTCAGGCCGGCAACCCCATGCTTAGCGGCAGTATATGAAGGAATGAATTTCCCACCTTGGAATGAAAGCATTGAACCGATATTGATAATTTTGCCTGATTTTTGTTTGGCAAATTCTTTGGATGCAGCCAATGACAAGTGATAAACAGCTGAAAGATTGATCGCAATAACCTTATCCCAATCAGCATCCTTGGATTCAAGAAGCGGGTTCCGCTTAATCATCCCGGCGTTGTTAATCAAAATATCAATGTGACCAAAGATCTTCATGGCTTCGGCAATTACTTTTGGTGCAATGCCTTCTTCAGTCAAATCAACATCCATAAATTCAGCTTTCCGCCCACGGGCTTCAACAAGTTCACGGGTTGTATCCCAGCCTTCATGGCCAAAAGTTGGAATGAAGACGTCAGCGCCGGCTTCTGCCATTGCTACCGCATATCCCTGTCCTAATCCAGTGTTCCCACCGGTAATGATGGCAACTTTGCCTTTTAAGCTGTACCAATCCATCTTGAATTGGTTAAGTGATTCTGCATTGTGTTTGATTTCTTCTTGTGACTGAGCCATTGTGTAAAACCTCCATAGTAAATTCGAGTGACGAGTAAGTGTGTGATTTCCTATTTGGAATTTCCTATTTCCTATTTGTGATTACAGTATATTCAAGATTTTCGAAAATGCAACCGCTTTTTTTAAATTGATGAAGAAAATCACAAGCAAACCCATCACCAAATCCCTACATCACGCAGTTAAACCACTATTCAAAAGAAAATAAAAAAGACGAACTATTTGTTGAGTTCGTCTTCAATATTTGATTTGGCAATGTTTAGATCTTTAACAATTTCAGTCTTATAAGGAGTCGTTAAACGGAATTTGGGAATGCTGATGCTCATTGCGGCAATTGTTTTGCCGGCCTTCTCAATTGGGATGGCGATGCAGTATCCGCCTTCCTCCTGCTCTTCATTATCGATGGCATATCCACGTTTGCGGGTTTTTTCAATATCGTCTTTTAATTCCATTGGATTAGTGATTGTGTGCTTGGTGAATGGTTTCAAGTCGGTTCGCCTCAGATAAGAATCAACTTTCTCATCTGGAAATGTGCTTAAAACCGACTTACCAATTCCAGAACTGTACAGCTCACGGGCCATGCCGATTTTTGATGTCATATAGATGCCTTGATGCTTTGGCTCCAGCTTATTAACATAGACAACCTTATCTCCCTGCGGTACCGCAAGATGAATGGTTTCATCAATCTTGGACTGCAGTCTCTCCAATATAGGAAAGGTCATATCAACAATATCTGTTGTTTGGGTATGAACCAATCCAAATTGAACCAGCTTGGACCCCAAAGAATAGTGTTTGGTTGCCTGGGCTTTTGATACATAGTGTAGATACTCAAGCGTTGTTAATATTTTAGAAACGGTTGGTGCACCAATATTCGTTTCAGTCGATATCTCTTGAATCGACTTTGCCTTGCCATCTGCCAAAGCATCCAATATATCCGATGCTTTGACCAGGACGGTTCCATATAGTTTACGTTCCATCATGTTCTCCCCTTGTATTTCTTATATGGAAACAAGTATATCCTGCTTTTAGCATTTTGTCACGGGAATTGATGATCAATAGCACACATAGATACTCATAAATCGAACTATTTTGAGATCGAACAATCTGGCTGAAAAATATTGTTATCGCTTACAGTGACTGGTATTAAACGTTATTGAAAAAGCCAAAAATTATCCTCCTCAAAAAAATATTTTGTGAATTCTATTGCAATCCTGGTTTGAATATCATATACTCTGTTTGTGATTTTCCTAAATAGAATTTATTATTTCCAAATAAGAATGTCTGGGCGATGATACTAATTCATATTTGCAATTATTGTTCCACGCACATGGCATTCAGATATTAAACGTCACAGCATTCATTATTAGGAGGATAACCATGGGAGTTATTAATTATGTTATGTCCCTCGGGGCCAGCGTCATGATGCCAATCATTTTCTTCATCTTCGGTGTCTTGCTGGGTATGGGACCATCAAAATCGTTAAAATCAGGTTTATCTGTCGGAGTTGGATTTGTTGGATTAAATGTTATCACACAGTTGTTGGCCGATAACTTGGGACCAGCCGTTAACCAAATGGTCAAGATTTACGGGTTGCATTTACATACCCTCGATATTGGCTGGCCTGCTGCTTCTGCCGTTGCTTTTGGAACTCAAGTTGGTGCGATCATCATTCCACTGGGTCTTGGAATCAACATCTTAATGTTATTAACCAAAACAACTCAAACTTTGAACATTGATTTGTGGAACTACTGGCATTTTGCTTTTATCGGATCAATCGTTTCAATCGCAACCAGAAGTTTTCTGTGGGGCGTATTTGCCGCAACTATCACCATCATCGTAACCCTGGTTGGTGCCGATCGTTCACAGAAGAAAGTCGAAGAATTCTATGGTGAAGATTTAAAGGGTGTATCACTTCCCCAGGCATTCTGTGTCAGCTTCATTCCATTTGCCATCGCCGTGAACTGGATTGTTGAACGCATCCCTGGTCTCAACAAAGTTGACTTCGATGCCAAGAAACTTGAAAAACGCTTTGGCCTGTTCGGAGATCCAATCCTGCTCGGTGTGATCATCGGGATCATTCTTGGCCTGCTCGCTAAATACCCAATGGCCAAGACCCTTCAGTTGGGAATCATCTTGAGTGCCGTTATGGTATTGATTCCAAAAATTACCGGTATGTTTATTGAAGGCTTAAACCCAATCTCAACCCGTTCTCAAGAATTAGTCAGCAAGAAATTCAAAGGTCGGACTTTCAACATCGGTATGACTCCGGCATTGGTTATTGGTCACCCAACCACTTTGGTTGTATCACTTCTGTTGGTTCCAACCATTCTGTTCCTGTCAGTGATCGTTCCTGGTAATGAATTCTTACCACTTGCCAGCTTGTCTGGATTGATTTACATCTTCCCGCTGGTTCTTCCATATACCAAAGGAAATGTGTTACGTTCATTCTTAGTTGGTTTGGTCAGCCTGGTTGCCGGTGTCCTTTCAGCAACTGCACTTGCATCAATCTTCACTTCAGCTGTTCGGATGGTTCAATCAAACTTGATCCCAGCCGGAACAACATCAGTTGCAAGTATTGATTTTGCAGCTAGTCCACTGGCATGGATCGTTTATGAATTCACTGCCAACCTGACATTAGTTGGACCAATCGTCATCGCCGTTATTACCTTAGGCCTGATGGTTTGGAACCGGAAAAAGATTGCTGCAAATGACACCAAAGCTGCCGTTAAAGGAACTGCTAAAACGGTGGATGCTCATTCTGAATCACTCAATTAATCAAATGAATTATTAATTCAAAAAGAAGTTCAACCCATACTGGTAATCCAGTGTTGGTTGAACTTCTTTTATCACGTGGTCAAATACATCCATCAATACTTATTCAATTGATTAATCCGCGACAGCAAGTCATCAAATCCCAGCTTAGACAACTGGTCATCATTGTTATTGCTGATATCAAAAGCTTTGTTTTCCAAGTCATTAAAGTCATCAGCCAAATACTTCAGCATCAGAAAAACGGCCAACCGCTCTTTGTTTTGACGTTCGTAATCATCTGTTTCATGGAAATGAATCGTCGACAAAGCTTGATAAGCAAACTTTTCCGGATCAATATGCGTTCTGACATCATTCTTCATTGAAATCCCTCACTTTCATTTAAGTGAATTAACTGGCCACTTTGGCTGTTCGCCAGAAAGGACTCTGACGACTTCGCTTGCGGAATCGACAGCCATTCTGGCCATACACTCAGTGGTATTGGAGGCAATGTGAGGAGTTAAAAGGACATTATCCAATTTGTAGAATTCACTTGTCAGTGGAAGTGGCTCTTCGTTAAACACGTCCAATGCAGCACCACGAATTTCATGGGTTTTCAAAGCTTCTAATAAGTCGTCTTGGTTTACCAATGCCCCACGGCCCAAGTTAATCAGAACAGCAGACTTCTTCATTTTCTTGAAGACATCCTGATCGATTCCCTGCTCGTTTTCAGGGGTAACGGCCATATGAAGCGTTATGACGTCCGAGTTGGCAATCAATGTCTCTTTGTCGACAATTTTGCCATATTCAGCGGACTTGACGAACGGATCATAGATTAAAATGTCCATGTCCAGTGAACTGGCCTTTTTAGCGACCATTTTCCCGATCCGGCCATAGCCCATAATTCCCAAAGTTTTGCCTGCCAGGTCAAAACCCATGTGGGATGACTTATAGCCAAAATCACCTTTTCGCATATTATCAGAAATCGCCGTTAAATTCTTTGAGATGTCCAGAATCTCTGCCAAGGTTGTTTCGGCAACTGTGGCTGCGTTGGCGTTGGGGGTAATTGTGACCCAAACTTGATTTTCTCCCATATAATCTGGATCAACGTTATCAAAACCGACCCCGTGGCGGGCAATGACTTTTAAATTAGGCATTTGCTTAATGGTTTCATTTGGAAATGGTTCAGTCATCAGCACGACTCCATCGACATTTGGAGCCTGTGAAATGATCGTTTTTGCTTGGGTATCCGGTAATTCAACAAGATCCATTCCGTGATTGATCAAATAATCTTTCCCAGCTTGCGATAAGCCTTGTGGTATTGCAACATTTTTTCCCATAATCTTTTCTCCTTATCTTTATCTCAGTAAATATCCGCCGTCAACCGGGATCGTAACCCCGGTAATGTAATTGGATGCCGCGCTTGCTAAAAAGACAACGGTTCCCATCAGCTCGGATGGATCTGCCCAGTGGCCAGCTGGAATGTGGGCCAAAATTTCAGTATTTCGACTTTCATCTTCTTGAAGTGCCTTAGTCATCGGCGTGTCAATGTATCCCGGCGCAATGGCATTCACCTGAATATTATCGGGAGCCAATGCATCCGCATATGCTTTAGTCAAGCCGACAACCCCATGCTTACTGGCAGTGTATGGGAAAATAAACTTCCCAGCTCTAAACGACTGCATCGAACCGATGTTGATGATTTTCCCAGAGCCTTGTTTTGCCATAACTTTGGCAACGGCGTGGGATAAGAAATACAAGGCGTTCAAATTTAGATTGATGACCGCGTTCCAATCTGAATCCTTGAAGTCTTTCCAATTCTCACGGCGCTGCATACCGGCATTGTTGACAAGAATGTCAATTTGGCCGAAATCCGAAAGCGCCTCATTGACAATCTTTTCAGGGGCTCCTTCCGCAGTCACATCAACTTTGATGAACTTAACTTCACCTTTGACGCTCTTTGCGAATTCAGTTGTTTCTTCCCAGCCCCTTTCGTCATAGCTGGCAATTACAATCTTAGCACCGGAAATCAGCATCGCCTTGGTGTAGTTGTATCCCAAACCTGATGCGCCACCGGTAATGATGGCAACCTTGCCGTCGAGACGGAATTTATCTGTATTGAATGGAACTTCTTTACCCATTTTTATGACCTCTTTCATTAAAATTATTCATTAAGCAACTTCGAAATATCACTGTTCAGCATGTTTGTGTCTGCCGGATATTCGAGGGCAATTGGTAAATCAGTTGGAAAGTTCTTGAGAATTTCCTGCCAATCCAATTCCCCTTGAACAAATGACACCGTTTCAGGCTTTTCATCCTGGTTCAGAATGAAACCTTTCAAGTGAATGAACCGGGTATACGGTAATAAGGCATTTGTGGCGGTGACGGCATCCTGATCCGTAAAAATCCAGTTACCCAAGTCGTTAACAAAGCCCACTTTTCGTTCACGCTGGTCAAATTGTTTGAAGAACGAAGCCAACTTGGCCGTGTCACTGTTGCCAGCAGTCTGATCATTCTCAATATTTAGTTGAATACTGCTCGGAATAATAGTTAATAATTCATCGATAAAGTCAGGATTTGCGTCATTGTAATCTCCCAATGTCATCTTGATATATCCGGCTCCCAAACGCTGTGCTTCGGCTACATATTGCAATAGCTTCAAATTAATCTGTTGATTAACAAATAAGTCATCCGGAACTGAATAGAAATAAGTCAGTCGATCACGTTTTCTTAATTCGGATAATTGATCAAGTTCTTTAATTGTGGCATTACCATATTCTCTTCTCAACTCAATATTGTTAATCCCGCTGTTCAACAAATCTTTCACCAGCTGTTCCTGTTTTGAACCAGCATCGTGAGCTGCCTGTGCAACCAAAGTGTTTAATACTAATCTGTTATAATTCATCAAATTGGACCTCCGTTTGTAAGTTTTATGTAATCGATTACCCTTTGACAACATCATACTAATCTAAGTGATTATAAAAGTCAATCCCAATTAATATATACCAAAATTCCTTTATTAATAGGGATTATATAAATAAGGGTATCCGGTCATTCATCAAAAATTTGAAATTTTGTTTGACAATTCACAATATCCCGGGGTATTATGTAATCGATTTCAGTTAATCGTTTACCTAGACAAATAAATGTGTGGAGTGTGGATCAAAATGACAAATATTATTATCGGTGTTCTTCTTTTACTGACATTTGTTGGTTTCATTGCTTTTGTCATGAAGGGTGGAAATATCATGATTGGGTTCCTGATGATGGCAATCCTTTGGACAGTCATTGGCGGAATTCCTTATAAAGACGCAATTACGAACGTGTTCTCACAGCCGGCCCTCAACTATGGATCGACCATCATGGTCATCATTTTTGGATCCTGGTTTGGCCGGGTGCTGGTGGATACCGGCATTGCCAGTGCCATTAGTGAGCAGACCGTCAAAGTCAGCTACAAACGACCAATTATCGCAACAATTCTCATTTGCTTAGTCACTGCTTTTATCTTTACCAGTTCCTATGGTGTGGGGGCAGTTATCGCCATTGAAGTTATTCTCCTGCCAATTCTGCGGTCACTGGGACTTTCAAAGAAGGTCGCAATTACGGCGTTTGTCATGTCCATTGGTGCCCCAATGTACGTCAACATCGTTATCATCAAACAATTGCAGCTGTTCTTCCCTAAAGTGGTTTATGGTGCAAAATACCTTAGCTATGGGTTCAGTGCAATGGCTGTCCAATTGGTGATTGTCATCATCTTTATCTTGATTCATGCAAAATCAATCCATAAAAATGACACTAAAGAAGTCTCCGCTGAAGAAGACAAAAAAGCAACTTCCAACGTTCCCAAGATTGCCTATGTCCTGCCGATTATGCCGGTATTTATGAACCTTGCCTTCCAATGGGAACCGATCCCTGCATTAATGCTGTCGATCTTTTTGGTCTTATTGATTACCGGAAAACTCAAAACCTACAAATCAGCAATGGAACTGATCAACAAAACCATTTCCCAAGCCATTTCAGATATTTCGGGATTAATTATTATGTTACTATTCTTAACCATGTTCAGTGCCGCAGCCGTTAAGGTTACCGGCAGATTCAGTAACATCCTGCAAAGCATTGTTCCCCACAGCCCCATCGTGTTGGCAATTGCTTTTGGAATCCTAGCTCCACTGGCTTTGTTCCGTGGTCCATTGATGGTATGGGGAGCTGGTTCCGCTACAGCGGCCGTTCTTGCCGCCACCGGATTCTTCAATCAATATTTTGCCTTTGCTGCCATCCTGGTCCCCGGTGTATCCATTGCCATCTCAACTTGTATCACCCAATCATGGAATTTGTGGGTCGTTGAACACGAGAAGCTCGACGTTAAGCAATTCCTGATGACCGGCGTTCCGTTCGGCTGGATCACCAGTATTCTGAATCTATTGCTGGCTGCAGTTATGTTTAAGTAGGATGCATTTAACTTAGGAGGAACTGATTTTGAAAGAAAAGTTAATTTTTGGCACTTATTCATCACGAATTTCAAAAGGCATTTACCAAGCTGAATTTGATACAGATTCCGGCATAATGGGGGCGGTTCATTTATCGGCAGAAATTGGTGCCCCAACTTATTTGGCGCTTTCAGATGCAAATGTGATCTATGCCGTTAACCAAGATGGCGATAAAGGCGGTGTTTCTGCCTATGATCTTTCCGGCAATCAGTTAAACAAGCTTGCTGATCACTTGTTTAACGCTTCATCTCCCGTCAACATTACAATCAACGAAGAGCGACAACTCGTTTTTGCCAGCAATTATAATAACGGCTTTGTCCAGATTTTTACAATCATGAGTAACGGTGATCTGAGCCTGGTCGATGAAATTCATAATTTGGGCCAAGGCGTCCTGCCTCAACAAAACACCTCGCATCTGCACTATGCCCAATTATCCCCTGACGACCGGCTTTGTATGACTGATTTGGGTACCGACGAAATCCTGATTTTTGACCTTTCATCCGATGGTCATGTGCTTCAAAAAGCCACGACGTTTCATACTCGACCGGGATTCGGACCAAAAAAGATTACGTTTACCAGTAATGGTGAACATGCCTATGTCTTAGGTGAATTGGCAAACCAGGTGATTCTCTTGAAATACCATCCCCAGAGCGGTGCCTTCGATCAGCTGCAGTCTATTTCGACGCTTCCGGACAATTGGGTAGGAGAAAATGGCTGCGGGGCAATGTACCTGTCTAAAGATGAGAAGTACTTGTACGTATCAAATCGTGGACATAATTCAGTGTCAGTATTCAGTGTTGATGAAACAAATTGTCAATTGGAAATGATTCAAAGCATCTCCAGTGAAGGTGACTTCCCCCGAGAAATCTGTCTCGATCAATCCGAGCGGTACGTGATTGTGGGTAATCAAAAGAGTAACTCAGTCGCCATCTATCAGCGGGACTCCAAAAGCGGCAGATTGACACTTCTATCAATCAATCACGATGTTCCCGAACCAGTCTGTATCATCTGTACCAACGATATCCAGTGACCCAAGATCCCTCGGACTATTCCCTAACATCAAATTATCAGGTACAATTAAGTGATGGAAGTGTGAGGTGGTTAATGTGAAAAAGCGTTTGACAATCAGTGAAATAGCAAAAATGGCTGGGGTTTCCACCGCAACCGTATCGCGATATTTGAACGGCCACTTCGAAAAAATGTCTGATGAAACGCGAATTAAAGTTCAGCAGGTGATCAATGACACCGGCTATCACATCAATCGTCAAGCACAGTCATTAAAAAACCAAACCACACATTTAATTGGAATGGTCGTTGCTGATATTGAGAATATTTTCTCCTCGATTTTATTTAAGGGAGCCGATAAAGTTTTTGAACAGCATGGCTATCAGATATTACTGATGAATTCGGACAACTCTGGCGATCGGGAGCATGAACAACTCCAGCGGCTGCTGGATCTCCAAGTAGACGGCATTATTCTTCAGCCGATTCATCGCGATGCCGCCAGTTACCAATTTATTAAAGACGCAGATACACCAACGGTCATCGTTGATCGGAAAATTACACCACATATCTGGCCGGAAGTGACTACTGATAACTATGGTTATTCTAAAGCGCTGTCGGCATTAACTATTCGGATGGGTTACAAGCGGATCATTACCATCAGCGAACCCTTGGCCGACAATGAAGTGCGAATGGACCGATATCAGGCCGTTCAAGATGCCGCCAAAGGCACTGATGTCATCGTTGACAGTATTGAGATAACCGAAAATACCTCTGATGATTGGATTTATAATCAGATCATGGAAAAATCCGACGCCCTGAAAGCCAAAACGGTTGTCTATGCCCTCAAAGGAACTGTCTTAATGCGCGTCAGAAAGTTGTTGTCAAAGTTCCATATCCTGATTCCAAAGGATATTGGCGTAACTGCATTCGATGATTGGGATTGGGCTCAGCTAATGCAGCCGGAGATCACCACCATTCAACAGAACCCTAAGAAAATGGGACAAAAGTCAGCCGAGCTGTTGATCAACCTCTTTGGCAACCAACCAATTCCAGAAAACCCGGTTCTAGTTGAAAGTGAGCTCAAAATTCGTAACTCTTTAATTGATTAAAACTTTATACTATCAAAAATGGTTCATTGGAAAGGCAAGAGGAGATCCTCAATTGCTTTCCAATGAACCATTTTTTTACTAATCTGTAAATCCTAGTCCAAGCTTTCATCCACAATCGAATCAACAACTTTCTGAATCCCAGCAACCAGCGGGCTATCAGGCTGAATCCCGGTTTCCGCAAACCGATCCTCCCACCACTTGCTCCTGATGGATTGAATAATCGGAATGACTTTTTTGCCTGAATCCGTCAATCCCAAAATAATGGATTTGCCGGTACCAGCTGTTTTAGTGAGATAGCCCAGTTCCTGCATCTTTTTGATTTCACGGGTTGCCAGCCCCTTGTCGATGACCAATGATTTGGCAACCTGATTTTGGTTGATATCTGAATTGTCCTTAATCGTCAGCAAAATACAGGCAGCCGTTGGATTCAGCTTGTGTTCCTTGAATAGCTTGCCGGTATCCTTGTAGTACTGCCGATGCAAAATTGAAATGTCCTGTGCGAGGTAACCAATATCCTTCAATATAATTGTCCTTTCGAGCTTCAAAATACTAGTGTAAGATTAGCATCTTTATGTTGACAAATCAACACGATGACATTATCTTTAGATGTAAGTTGAATTGTCAACATAAAAAATTAAGAGGTGTCAGTGATATGACAGATAAAAAACTCGGTTCACAAGCATTAATCCAATCGATGATTAATCAAGACGTTAAGTACGTCTTCGGAATTCCCGGCGCAAAAGTTGATCAATTATTTGAAGATCTTCAGTATAGCGACCAACCGGATACACCTAAACTTGTCGTTACCCGCCACGAGCAAAATGCCGCCTTTATTGCGGCTGGAATTGGCCGTTTGACTGGCAAGCCCGGTGTTGTGGCAACCACATCAGGCCCCGGTGTTTCCAACCTGGTTACCGCACTGATGACCGCCACTGCCGAAGGTGATCCAGTGGTTGCCTTGGGTGGCCAGGTTCCTCGTGACGACCTTGCTCGTTACACCCACCAAAGCATCCCCAGCAAAGAGCTGATGAGCGTCGCTTCCAAGAGCAGCGTTGAAGTTCAGGATTCCAACAACCTTTCAGAGGCCTTCACCAACGCCTACAGCACCGCCATTTCCGGCAAACCGGGAGCATCATTCATCTCTTTGCCTTCAGACGTTTTAAGTGGTGACGTGACCCGCCCTGAAATGCAGACGCTTCAAGAACCTGAGCAGACGCAAACCTCTGCCAAAACCCTCAATCAAATTGTTGAGATGATCAAAAATGCCAAGCTGCCGGTTATCTTAGCCGGAATGCGGGCATCATCTGAGAATGTGACTAATGCCTTACATCAGCTTTTGGCCAAAGTCTCACTCCCAGTCGTTGAAACTTATCAGGGAGCCGGCGCAATCTCCCATGAATTTGAAGACGATTATTTTGGCCGGGTTGGCCTTTTCAGAAACCAAATTGGTGACACCCTATTAAAGCAAAGCGATTTGGTCATCGCTATCGGCTATGATCCAGTGGAATACGAAGCCCGTAACTGGAACGTTGAACACAATGATCAAATTATCAATATTGATACTGTCGCTCCCGAATTAACCGTTGATTATCAACCGGACATGGTCATCGAATCAGACATTGCCGGAACGCTGGCAGCCTTGACCGAAGCCCTGCCAAAGGGCTATCAGCTGGCTCAATCAGCAGTCGACCAATTGGCCAAGTTACGGGAAGAATTTGACGGCGAGACTGATGTTAATACCAGCGCAAAGCCTGGTACCATGCATCCCCTCGATATCATCAATACCCTTCAAACAAAGGTCGATGATGACACAACCGTCACCGTCGATATCGGAAGTCACTACATTTGGATGGCTCGTCATTTCCGGACTTACCGTCCCCGTCACCTGCTGTTCAGTAACGGCATGCAGACACTGGGTGTTTCATTACCATGGGCGATCGCCGCAAAGCTGGTTCGACCAAATGAAAAAGTTATTTCCGTATCTGGAGACGGTGGTTTCCTATTCTCAGGTCAAGAGCTTGAGACCGCTGTTCGTTTGAAGTTAAACATCGTTCAGCTGATTTGGAACGACGGCTACTATGACATGGTTAAGTTCCAGGAAGAAGCCAAGTACGGCAAGAATGCCGGCGTTAAATTCGGCCCAGTGGATTACGTCAAATATGCAGAAAGTTTTGGTGCCAAAGGCCTCCGAGCAACCAACGCCGATGAACTGGCAGCTGCCCTTGATCAGGCCCAAAAAGAAGATGGTCCGGTTATTATTGACATCCCAGTCGATTACAGTGATAACATTGAACTGAAGTCTGCATTATTGCCAGACATCTTAAACTAGAATTAAAGAAGGCTAATTATGGCAAAATTTACAACTTTATATCAACACGGAACGTTGGCATTATTGGTCCCCGGCTTGTTAAAGGGAACTCTGACCATGGGCGATTTACTCAAACATGGCGATACAGGAATCGGTACCGGTGAAGGTCTCGATGGTGAATTGATCATTTTGGATGGCAAACCCTACCAAGTGAATAGCAAAGGAAACGTAAATGTGGTTCCAAATTCATTTAACATGCCATTCGCAAATATTCATTTCGCCAACTATTCACCATTGGCAGAGTTGGAAGACGTTTCCCAAGACGACTTGGAAAAGCAGGTTCTTTCACTGATGCATGCAAACAACACATTCTTCTCAATCAAGATTACCGGTAGCTTCACAAATGTCAAAACCCGGGCAGTTAAGAAATCCGTACCCCCATTTAAAACACTGGCAGAAACGGCCAAAAATCAGAGTATCTTCACCCGTGATAAGGTTGAAGGCACACTGATCAGCTACTTCTCACCTGAATTATTTGACGGTGCGGCAGTGGCCGGCTTCCACAATCACTTCTTATCTGACGATCGGAAATTTGGCGGCCATCTGCTGGACTTCCATTTGGATAAGGGCGACGTGTCCTACCAGTTGTTCGATACCTTGGAACAGCATCTGCCAGTCAATGACGATGACTATATGAAGCATGACTTTTCGGCCGACAATATCAAGGATGATATTCACAATGCGGAAGGTTAAGCGCCTGCACAAGAATAAATCTTAAACAAACTAATAATCAAAAAGGCTGCCACCTCAATTTTGGGGTGACAGCCTTTTGCTTATTATGAAGGCAATCTGTTTAATCCAATTATATGAAATTACTTCTCAGCTTCCCCGCTGCCTGGTGATTCTTCACCTTTCTTAACGGTATAGGATTTAGCACCGGTACCTGCCAAACTACCGCCTTGAGCAATCAGGTACTCCGGACGAATCGGTTTGTCTTCGAGGAAGTCTTCTAGAATCTCACGGGCGCCGGCTGCGTATCGTGCTTGAGCCGACAGCGTGGTTCCGGACATATGTGGGGTCATGGCTTCATGAGGCATGGTCCGCCATGGGTGGTCGGATGGTGCCGGCTGTGGATACCAAACATCCCCGGAGTATCCGCCAATCTGACCGGATTCCAATGCGCGAACAATCGCATCCCGATCGACTTCTTCACCACGACTGTTGTTGACGATGTAAGCACCACGTTTCATGGTAGCAAGCACTTCATCATTGAACAGGTGGTAGGTCTGAGCGTGTAATGGTGCTGCCAGCACAACAGCGTCAACGTCTTTAACCATCTCATGAACATCAGGATAATAGGTCAGTCCCAAGTCTTTTTCAACGTCGGCAGGCAATTGATGACGCTGGTTGTAGACTAATTTAACGCCAAATGGTTTCAAACGCTCCAGCACAGCCCGGCCAATCCGTCCGGCACCAATTACCCCAACCGTCATTCCCTCGAGGTCATAGGCGCGGGATACGGCGTCAGCGATGTTCCAGCCGCCGTTTTTGACGATATCGTGGGCTGGAATGAAATTCCGAACCAGTGCCAGCAACTGCATCACTTCGGCTTCCGCCACACTGACACTGTTGCTGTAAGTCACTTCGGCAACTGTGATGTTGTGTTCGTTGGCAGCGTTCAAATCAACGTGATCAGAGCCAATCCCGGCGGTAATCGCCAGTTTCAAATTCTTAGCCTTGTCGAGCAGGTCTTTGGTGAGATATGCCGGCCAGAATGGTTGGGAAATCACAACATCGGCAGTCGGAAGTTCCTTTTCAAATACGGAATCAGGCCCCTCTTTGTCGGAGGTGACCACGAATTCGACCCCTTTATCTTCAAGGTATTTCTTCAAGCCAAGGCCACCGGAGACACTTCCCAGTAACTCACCAGGCGTAAAATCAATGGCTTCAGGAGTTGGAACCGTTGAGCCATCCGGATAGTGGGTAATCTTTGGAACATCATCTCTCGCATACTTTGGCGGGAACCCGTCAATCGGGTCTGGATACAAAACAGCTAATACTTTTGTCATAATGAGCGATCCTTTCATAATCAATCAGTTAGACTTCAGTAAACTTTTTATCCTTATATGCAGGGTTTGGATACTTGTAGAATCCTTCACCGGACTCAATTCCCAACTTGCCTTCATCAAGCATCTTTTTAAATGCATCCGCCAACGGTTTCAACTCTGGGTGAACATCTAATGCTTCAAGAGTAATGTTGTAGGATGTTCGGATTCCAACTGCATCGGTAATGCCAAATGGTCCCCAAGGAGCGCCGGTGGCAACCATCCAGGTCCGATCGATCATTTCAGGATCGGCAATTCCTTTCAGCCAAAGCATCCCTGCCGCGGCATTTAACGGCATCAATAATGAGTTGAGGATGTAGCCCGGCTGCTCCTTCTTGAGTTGGATTGGAACCATGCCAATGTCTCTAGCATACTGAACAATTTCTTTATAGATGTCGGGATCGGTTTCCGGTGAACCCATGATTTCCGCGGTGTTGTTCAGCCAGACCTGGTTGGAAAAATGCATGTTCAAGAATTGTTTGGGCCGACCAGTATCTGCGGCGAACATGCTTGGAACCAGTGTTGACGAGTTACTGGTGAAGATGGCTTCTTTTGGTGCCAGTGTGCTGAGCTTCTTATAGAAATCGTGTTTGATGTCTGGATTTTCCGGAATTGCTTCAATCACTAAGTCGGCATCTTTAACCGCATCAGCCAAATCGTCGGTAAATGATAATCTGGAAATGCCGGCATCAAAGTCTTCATCGGTCGCTGCAATGTCGTGGCGATAAGCGTGACGTAAGCCCTTGATTCGGGCCTCAGCCTTGTCGACAGCTTCCTGATTAATGTCATAGACAGTTACGTCAAATCCCTTAAAAGCACTTTGAAAAGCAATCTGGCTCCCCAATACCCCACTGCCTGCAACAGTTACCTTTTTGATAGTCATGGTTAAATCCCCCTTGTATACATGTAAACGGTTACAATTCAAAAATCAGTCTAATTATGGCAGATTCTTTGTGAAATGCAATTAAAGATACCTGGTATTTTAAAACTTAGGGGTGAGCAAGCATTCCACGAAAAAAGACGCACACACATGCTGGGATTGTGTTATTTATAAGGTATACTAGATGAGCATAAAAAATTGTGGAGGTTATAACCTTGAAGAGTAAAAAGGTACAAAGAGTTTTAATAAGCCTATTAATCGGACTATCCCTAGGATTCATGGCCATTTCAATTAATGATTCGCAATTCAATCAAGATACTCAAGTTGAAGCTAGTTCAGCCAAACGAGCATATGTCACTCATCGAATCCGTGTTTATCACTGGATTTGGGGAAAGTCCTTTGCTACATCCCGTTTAGGAAGAAGTATTGTACTGCATCGTGGACAAGTGATTCACGTCGGCCCTTTCTACCACATGGGTAAAGATGGATATATGCTGTATGTTAATGGTCATGGTTCACGTTTATTTTATGCCAGAACCAATAGCAACAATTGGTTTAGATATTCAGATTAAACTTGAATGAACAATAAGATTTCTATGTAGATGACAGAACACTGCATCATAATTCTGCCGTTTTTTTCTAAAAGTTAGTTTCTCGATGCTACATGTTGTTCTTAATTCTATAGACTGTGGTATTAGAAATTCCCATATCATTTACTATTTTTTTCACTGGGGTTGGAGGACTGGTAACCAAAGAACGCATAATGCTCCTACATACTTCACGCATTTGAATGTCCCGAGAATTCGGAGCATACCCTCTTTTCTGAGTGTAAAAACCAGTTTTCAACTTTGTAGGACTTTTGATAATCTCAAATAAGCTTGAAGTAGACGAACTGCTTGAAAAGGTTGGAGTTGAGATAGTTGGCGAACCATTCGTTAAAGAGGGATCAGCAGACACATTTGTATTAAAACGAACAATATTTTGAATAATCTCCCGAAAGATTTCATTAACTCCATCCTGGTTTACAATGGAAAAATTATTATCCAGCCCAGCAACATTTAAGGTACCATTAAATTTTATAGTAATAACTTTGTCTTTCCGTTTCATAATCATCACCTCTAATATGGATATTTATACGCTTTTTTTCGATTAATTAAAAGGCGTATAATTATAGTTAATGGGGTAAAACATATAATTATTTATGGTAAATCACACTCCCTTTTTGGGTGCATCTTTACAGATTCAACAATCAGAAATAATTGCAGCATATAATTTAAACAACAATATTTTAAAGAAAATTAAACTTTTCGAATCAAAAGCCACTCAATTGAGTGGCTTTTGATTACTTTTCAACTGCTTAGAAAAATCTGTTAATCATCAACGACAACTAATCATTCTCATGAGCATTCTTCGAGAACTGCTCGGAAAGATCATCCTTCGAATACCCATCTTTCAAAACGGCAAAGAATTCATATCCACCGTTGCGATAACCATTAATTTCAAACGTATCAATCATATACAAGAACGGCGGCTTGCCTTCACTGATTTGAATTTTGTCGATTGCTCCCAAGACGTCGAACTTAACGTCATCTTTGTTGAGCTGCTTCATGGGGATGCTGTCGAAAATACTGACTACCATGATTAATTAACCTCTTTCATAAAATACTTGTATGTCTAATACGTTAGGGATACAAAAAGGATTTGCACGTTTGTAACATTAACAAATTAAAGAAGAGTTTTGTTCTCCAATTTTCACATCACCTTACATCATAATATGAATAAAAACCAATTCACTATCATTGATATCCAAATGTAATCTGAATTGAACTTTGAAGTTCATCTACGGAGTCGATCAAAACTGCTTGATCTTCAAGATTTCCGATATAAATATTATTATGATGTTTTTGAAGCCGTTGTTTCATTCCCTCTGATGGAAATAAGACATAGCGATATTCTTTCTCGATCTCAAACTTCCGATCTTTAACTAAGTTAATTGTCGACACTGCCGATTTCATTCTAGGCTCACGAGGATTTAACTTTTGGCCTAAAAGCTCGGCATCAATAGCACGCACATTACTATAAATTACTGGACCTTCCATGTGTTCTGATCCGGATTCAACAAATATTGTCTGTAGCTTATTTACAATTCTACTGTGAATAACATTATAGTCTTTGAACAACACAATTTGTTTGGGATAATTAGTATCCGACATCAATGACTCATAAAGACCCTTGATTACTTCAGGCTTAATAAACTCGTTAGTTTCTATTCCCGGTCTCAGTTGGGTTGTGCAAAAAATATTTGCTGGTCGAAAAAAATGAAGCTTTTTAGGAAAATTCACGGTTCTTTTCAATATACCCGTGGTCTTAATAATTGGATCATAGTCCCCTTCTAGTCGATCGCCAATTCCACAGTTCTTACCACTATTTTCAATTTCTTGATATTGAACAGTTGTTCCAAAATGTAATTCTCCAACCTTCAGGAACTGATGCAGGTGCCGCTTATCAACTAGTTTAATAATCAGTGAATTTGATGTCATCAAATTATCCTCCATATAGTCAAAGGCTGTAACGTCAAACAATAATCAATATACGATTAACTACCCATATTATAACTTCTAAGTGTTTTAAAGTGCTTATTCTCCCGATTCAATAATATTATCAAAATTAAAAATGTACGTAATAAATTGAGCGACTTCTCCAAAAGTATCCAAAGGTAGCTCACCAATCTTCTCAATGTTTCTACAGGGTGAAAGAAAATCAATTGATCTTAGCTGAATAGCATTCACTTGACCATTGATACCATCTTTTTCATGCACATCAAAAAAACCAGGATGATTTCGAATTTTACTCGTAATGGGACAAATTTGAACAAATCCGGTCTTTTTATTATATTCAGTTGAGCTCACGACTAATGCCGGCCGCCTCTTTTGAATTTCTCTACCTGCTTGCGGATCAAATGTGGCCCAGATTAAATCAGCCTGTTCAGGGGTATAGCCATGGTATGCGTATTCAAATTCAGTCATATTTCTTCCCGTCCTGTAGTATCGTCGTCAAATTCTTCATGGTCATGTTCAAAGTGAACATTTTTATCAGTAAACGGATTTTTCATCTTGGGAATATAAGTAAATGAACCATCCTTTCCTTTTACAGCAATCACTTCAGTACCGGACTTAATACCAAACTTTTTAGGGACTGTGACCACAAGCGAGTTACCTTGTTCTCTGACTTTCATAAATCATCCCTCCAATGTATTCACGTTGTATTCATTTATATTATATCATACACTTGGATTAAACCATTAAAAGTGTTGTTTACTATTACAAACGCAAAAGGGAATCCCTCACCCGAGAGATTCCCTTTACCATACATAAAACTATCCGTTAATAATCCCATCAATCGCAGTCAACTCATCATCAGATAACTCAAGATTATCAACAACCTTCAAGTTATCCAGCAAATGATTTGCATGTGATGTTCCAAGAATTACGCTGGTTACTGTCGGGTTCTTAAGCAGCCATGCCAATGACATTTGTGCCAAAGTCTGACCACGATTCTCGGCAATCTTGTTTAACTGGTTCAACTTTTCAACCAGCTTGTCGCTGCCTTTATCGAATAGGAACTTGTTGGTTCGATGAACTGGGAAGGTATCCGGAATACCATTCAGATATCGATCTGACAGCAAGCCTTCTGCCAGTGGTCCATAAGCAACCAGACCGGCATCCAGCTTGGCCATTTCATCAACCAAGCCGGTTGTTTCGGCTTCCTGGTTCAGCATGTTATACGAGAACTGATTGAGCATCACCGGCACATGACGTTCTGCCAGTAGTTTGGCCATCTTCTTGGTTTCATCAGTACTGTAATTAGAAATTCCGATGTACAATGCTTTACCACTTCGAACGATTCCTGCCAATGCGTCAGCGGTCTCTTCAAACTTGATAACTGGATCTGGTCGATGTGAATAGAAAATGTCGACGTAATCCAAATGCATCCGTTTCAAGCTTTGGTCCAGGCTGGAAACCAGGGTCTTCTTAGAATTAAACACCCCATAAGGGCCCGGTCCCATATTGAAGCCAGCCTTAGTGGTCACAATTAATTCATCCCGATATGGTCGTAAATCCTGATCCATGATTCGGCCAAAAGTTTCTTCAGCAGTTCCGGGTTCAGGACCGTAGTTGTTCGCCAAGTCAAAATGGAAAATGCCGTTATCAAAGGCTGTCAAAACAGTCTTTCTGGAATTATCATAATCAGCTAGACTGCCAAACCCCCGCCACAATCCCAATGAAAGGATTGGCAGCTGCAGGCCGGTATGCCCGACTCTTCTAATTGGTACTTTATCGTAACGATCTTTGGATGCTGAATATACCATGATTGTGCCTCCATTTTTAGTAACTATAAATCATTTCAATCGTTAACCAAACTTCGCCGGTACCACAATTTTTTCTGGATCCCGATGCTTGCCTTCAAGCATGTTCAACATGATTTCGCCAGAACTGGCACCAATCAGGTAAGGATTTTGGGCAATCAGCTTCGTCTTGGCATCGATATACTGAGCGGTTCCAGTATCGGAAAATCCAGTAACGGCAACGTGATCGTTATCAATTAGACCCATATAGAAAAGACGGGGAATAAATTCCGTCAGCCAGCGTTCCTTCAAGGCAAAAATCAAGGTGTCTTCTTGAGAGCCGTTAATCAAGGTGGTCAATTGTTCCAGCACCTTTTTATGGTTGTACGACTTTTCTGAAACTTCCAGCACATCAATATTGTTAATAACCGACTGAATACCATAATATCGATCCCGCCGGTTGGCAGCCATCGACAGACTGGACGTGATCATGATGACCCGTTTAAAACCTTTATCTTTGTAGTATTGAGTTGCCTGACGCGCCACTTCATAGTTGTTTGTGACCACCTGCGGCCATGGTGACTGTTCGATTTCACGGTCAGCCATCACGATCGGCATTGGTCGCTTGATTGTCTCCCGAATCACTTGGACAGTATTGTATGGCTGAAGAATTGCGCCATCAAAATACTGATTACTAACGATCTGCATCAAATGTTTTTCCCGGTCTAAATCTGAATTGGAGTCGAACAAAACACCAATGTAGCCTTTACTTTCAAGCATGGCATTGATCCCTTTGAACATCTCGGTAGAAAAGAAATCATCAATATTTCCGGCAACCACCGCAACCAGTCCGGATGATTTCTTCACCATCTGTCTGGCAGCGGAGTTGGGGACATAGTTTAATTTATCAATGGCATCAGCTACTCGGTCGGCGGTATCCGCAGACATTCGATCCAGGTTACCGTTAAGATAGCGTGAGACCGTTGCAATCGACACATTGGCCAACGCAGCAACATCGCGCATCTTAACAACTGACTTACCATGTTTTTGTGTCTTCTTCTCCATCGCTTTTCCCCAATTCAAATTTACTCGGGTAAAAATTTTATTAATTCGACATTACCCATAACAATAATTTACCATAATGTGACAATTACACAAACATCTTTCAAACCAAAACAGACCGCATCCCCACAAATAGAATTTTCTACTTAAAGGACAAGGCCTGTCGTTTACGCTACAATTCGCATAAATCTATTCCATGTTGCTGTGAGCTGCCTTGGCAGAATCATTTGAAACATGGTCACGCCGGCTGAGCTTCAAAGCCAACACATCCAAAGTAATGTGAACACTTTGGTCAAACAGCGTACTCAATAACTGGATGGACTTCACGCCATCACCAGCTTTGGTTGCGCCGGGAACAACGATAACCGCATCCCCCAACTTAGCCAATGGTGATTCAGCGTTGCTTGTGATAGAAACGATCTTCACACCGTCAGCCTTGGCCTTTTCAGTTGGTTCAAGAACCATACCGGTCTTACCAGACCCAGATACGGATACCAACACATCACCTTTTTGAACGGACGGGGTAATGGTTTCGCCAATTACAAAGACAGTATAGCCAATGTGCATCAAACGCATTGCAAATCCCTTGGCCATCAAGCCTGAACGGCCGGCACCCAAAACAAAGATTCGGCGATCCTTTTGAATCACTTTTTCTGCATCATCAATCTGATCTTCTTTAACCAGACCCATGACTTCATTGACTTCATGCATTACATCATTAATTAATGTCATTATAGCGTCATTGCCTCCTTGAACTCTTTAGCTGCCTTAATCGGATCATCGGTGCCGGCAATCTTACCGCCAACGATTACGGTGTCAGCGATTCCCTGCTTGGCCAATCCTTTAGCCTGGGCAAGGTCAATTCCACCGGCAACTGCGACCCGCTTGATTGCTGGGAACTTCTGATGGAAATCAGCAGTCGCACTGATTGCGTCAAATTTGCCTTCAGCATCCTTTGAATGATGCAAGCCATAAATGGCATTGTCGAAATTGGCAATTTCCTTAATCTTGTCGTCTTCAACTTCCAGCAGATCAATCAGCATTTCCTTGTTATGCTTCTCGGTAATATCATAAACCTTACTGATAGTGTCATATGAGGACCCGGCCATCACAGTCAGGATATCACCGTTAGCTTCAAACCCTTTTTCAAATTCGTAAGGGCCTTCGTCGATCGTCTTCAGATCCAACAACAATTTTGAATGCTTCAGATTAACTGGATTTTCCTTGATCATGTAGAGACCGTAGTCCTTCACAAGTGATGTTCCAAATTCGATCACATCAGCGATACCATCTAATTTGTGAGCCAAAGTAATTGCTTCACCGAGTGATACTCGGTCAATTGCAGCTTGTAATTTCATTAGTCTTCGGATACTCCTTCTTTTTCATAAAATGCTTTCAATTCGTCCGGAGTTGGGTAGCCGTCATTATCACCAGGTGTTTGAACCTGAAGGGCACCAACAGCGTTTCCTCTTAAGACCGCTGACTTCATTGGTTTGCCTTCAAGTAAAGCTGTGATAACGCCAAGTGCAAAGCCATCCCCTGCACCCACAGTGTCAACAACCTTATCAACCTTGAAGCCGTTAACCGTATAACTGTCACCATCTTTAGTCTTAACGTAAACTCCGGCAGGACCAATTTTAACACAGACCGTATCGGTTCTTTCACCCTTGAGGTAAAAGTCGGCAATCTTTTCAGGGTCGTCTGAACCCATCAAAATTTTACCTTCTTCAACCCCTGGTAAAACGATATTTGCTGAACCCGCTAATTCATTGATTGTGCTGATCATCTTTTCCTGACTGCTCCAAAGTCCTGGACGCAGGTTGGGATCGAAAGTCGTCAGAATATCTTTATCAACCAGTCGCTTCAATAATGAACGGAATGATTTCTCGGCAGTATCTGAAATAGCTGGGAAAATCCCTGACATATGGGCAATTTTAACACCGTCCAAATCCACCTGATCCATAATTTCACTGGTCAGATGTGACGCCGCTGAATTCGTCCGGTAATTGAAGGTGAGCGGATCGCCCTTGGTAACCAACTGTTTCAATTGATGGCCAGTCCAATATTGTGGATCTCTTGAGATATATTTACTGCCGACGCTGTGACTTGCGATCCGTTTAATGGCGTAATCGCCAAGTGGATCCTGGCCGACTCGAGAAATATATTCAACCGAATGGCCCAGTCGTTTAACCCCAATGGCAACATTTAACTCAGCGCCACCGAGAATTTTTCGCCAGTATCGGGCGTCGGCCAATGATTTGTCTGCATCCTGAGATGCAAAGGTAACAACGGGTTCACCAACTGTAATAACTTCACTCATGATAATTTCCTCTTTTCGTTAGAATATCAGTATCTTTCTGCACAAATTTTTACTTTCCAAAGAAGTAGAATACCAACAGCTCATTCAAGATTGAAACAATCCACATTACCGGGACGCCCAACTTCAGGAAGCTCTTAGTATCAACCTTCATGTAATCTAGTCCCCAAACGTTCCAAGACTGGGTAATATCAGTTGAAACGGCCATCAATGATGGGACATACAGCAGTGGGAGCAGGAATGCATCACTGAACAGCCCGGTTCCAGAAAGAACGGCTGCGGTTGCGGCTCCAGCACCCCAAACGTGCAGTGGGCCACGGAACAATGCCAGTGGTGCCAGAACACCAAGCATGATCGCAAGAACTAAGTGGCTATTTGGTAAGATCGCCTCAAAGATTGGCTTGAATCGTGGTGCGTTGATTGAAGCGGCACCGGAGAACATAATCAAGGCCATCAGGAACATGATCAATCCGGAAATATCACCGATAGACTGCTTGATTGTGCTGTTTAAGAAATCGATGAACTTGCTCCAGCCTTTCCCATTACCAGTCAGGAAGATGGCTAAAAGTGTTGCCAGGGTTAATGCTGGGATCGCATCCCAACCGAATACCATGTTCATAAACACTGGAATAACTGGAATCACAAACGTAATCTTGGGAACACTCTTGATATCTTTTTCATCACCCTCGACAGCGCCAATGATTTCAAGGTTCTTCTCAGCATTGGCAGGGTTGATTCGTTTACGATGAATAAACAGGAACACAATCACAGCAACGATTTGAACTAAGGTTGCCGCAATCCCAAATTCCAGGTATTTGCCGCCGTATACGGCTTTAGGGAAGAATACTTTTATTTGGTTGAACAACACAACATTAATGTACATTGGTGCACCGATTGAAAGTGAAAATACTGAAAGTGCCAAATCGCGGGGCATCCCAACTGAAAGTAAGATTGGCAGCAGGATAACACCAATGGCAATTACAGAGCCAACACCATATGCACTAACGAAGATTAAAGCGGTTACAAAAATAACTAAAATTGCTGCGATTAGCGGTTTCTTTTTACCAACTTTATTGGTCGTTTCTGAAATTGCCGGGGCGATTCCACTATCAACCAACACTCGGCCAAACCAGGAACCAAAAACAATGTAAATAATCGTTGGTCCGTAATTCAACGCAGGTTCGGCGAAAACTTTTTGAATGGCGGTGTTGAACGGAACCATTCCGATAACGGACCACAGAATGGCCATTATGAAGAACCCGATCATCAAATTTCCACCTTTAATGATGTAGTAGATAAAGCCGGCAAATGTCAGCAGCAGAAGAATTGAAATAATTGTGGATGTCATACGTTATTCACCTACTTCGTTTTTGAACAATTGAACTTGTTCTGCAATATGGGCATCACTGTCCATTGGGTATTCAAGAGCAAATGCGACGTCTGAAGGCAAGATGGTCAATAATTTCCGCCAATCAAAGACACCGGTATCGAGGTCATCTGAAGTGGTTAACTCACCATTGTTGTCGATGGTGTTCTTCAAATGAATGTAATGGGTAAATGGTGCTAATTCCTTGGCGGCTTCTGTGGCGTCGCCATGGGTAAATGCCCAGTTGCCCAAATCATAAACATAACCTAATTGGGTCAGGCCTGCTTGATGAGCAGCGGTCAAGAATGTTTTAATGGCTTCAACCGTACCGGAAACTGCGGTCTGGTCATTCTCAACGTTCATTTCAATATCGTCTATTGGGAATTTTTCGAATTCTTTCTTCAAATCGCCGGTGAATTTATCAAAGTTACCAGTGTTGAACTTAATCTTACTGATGCCCATCGTGGTTCCTTCATCAAAATATTGTGACAACTTAGGATTAACGGTGCCATCCGGTTCAAATACAACATCGGGAACACTATAGTTAACAATCATGTTGTTTGCCTTGGCATGCTTGCCAACTTCCGGCAACTCGCTATCAAGATCCTTAAAATACTCACGACGAACTTCAATCCCGTCCGCTCCGAGCTTTGCGACACGATCAACCAAATCAGCCTGCTTTGCACCTTTCTGAACGTCTGCTTCGAAAATCCAAGTATTTAAAATTAATGTCATAATAGATCCCTCCAAAAATAATTGCTCAGTAGCTGTCACTTAAATCATCTTGAATGGTAAACGTTTTCCTAGATAAAGTCAACGGATTAGTTTTGTGTTTATAAACGCTTAATTGTGGGCAATTGTACTGGTATACAGGATCTGTTGTGAGTTGTGCAAACGTTTAACCTGTTCATATATCAAGGTTGCTGAATGTTATTATTGTAAGCGCTTTATGCTCACTTTCAAACTTATTAAAATTCCCTTTTCCAACAAAAAAGGCAGCATCCCTCATGGACACTGCCTTTACAAAACTGTTTAATTTATTTTTGAAATTTATTGCTTGTTGAACTGCTCATGACAAATAAATGATATTTCTCTTATCTCTTGAAGCATCAGGATTTTGAATATATACCAGTTAAATTTATTAAAGCATGAACCCTCAATTAAAATCAATTCTAGCTTAACCAGGAATCAAACCAAAACTTCTTTTTGGTGATAATATCTTGTGCGGTTTTTGCCAGTTGTTTTTCTTTTGCATAGACTGAATTCCCAGCCATGTTCTGTCGGAAAGAATTTGTCAGATTTGCCAACTCTTCCTTGTCACTAAACAGCCACTTCAAAGCGTCCATCTGTTCCAGAATGACAACCAGACTAATGGCCGCACCCTCAATCGTGCTGGATTGCATTTCCATGCTTAGGTACTCAACCACTTGAGCACGGGCATCATCGGTGGGAAGGTAAATCGTGTGGGTATCGAGATTGGTTTTGACTGATTTTTCTTCAACCAATTTTTCAGCTAAGAGTTTCTCGCCGACGCCGTCATAGATTTCGTTTGCAACATCCCAACTGGTAATCATATCTAGTGAATGAACCAAGTCATCATCTTTATCTATTGCTTCTGTAATTCGTTGTTTGAGACCATCAAGATAAGACGGCAGCCCATCAAATTTGCTCTGATCGGCAATCTTAATTGAATCATCAATTTCCAAGATATCTTGATCCATTAAATCCAATAATGCACCAAAGACAAAATATGCCTGAGCGGTAAATCTCGTTCGCAGCATGGGCTTCTTACCGATGCGTTCTGTTAATAGTAGGTAATTCTTTGCAGTTTTCAGTTGCACAATGGGTGCCTCCAGATAGTCATTTCTTGTTTAAAACGTACACTAAATAATAACCCTTGTGCTTACATTTTAGAAGCATTTAGCTGCCTTTAAAATGAAAAGATTGAGCTGCACCCACCCACGATTATCTGGTGCTATACTCACCGTATCAAATCCGAGGGGGACGAAATGATGAGTGGACATCATTTAACCAAATACTTCATCCTGTTATTAACATTTTTTTGTATGCTTGTGGGTGTAAAATCTGTCGACGCTTCTTCAATAATTAAACCCGTGATTTATGATTCATTGCACTTGCTGACTCCTGCTGAAAAGGAACATATTAAAGACGTAAATAAGAAGCTTCAAAAAAATAAGCAGCATCAACAAATCTGGGTTGTCACGTTAAACAAACCCGGAAACACCTACAGCTTCTACATGGATTACAATTCTACCGAAGATGGGGGACTTAGTCTAAATACACTAAATGATGATGCTGCCAGCCTTACCGACTATATAAGTCACAAATTTATAAAGTATAATAATGATTCTGATCTCTCAACAAAACAACTGATTTCAGACCGTGTCAATATTGTACTAGTGGACCCAAGCTTAAAATATAAAGTAATACCAATCACGTCTCAAACATTTCACCTTGCAAACGGTGAGGTAAGGAATTTGCTGATTAGTCCCAAACTTGATTTTCAAGACATGTCTGGGAAAAATATTATTAATACTGTCGATGTCTTAGACACCTTTATAAATCAACACTTGAATTCTGAAGATCTTAGTCCAGGATTATTTTTTAGTGATGTTGATGTTGTCATTTTCGGATTAATAATTGTCTTAATCATAACTTGGCACCATTACTGGCGCAAAAAACATCCCAAACGAATTCGTTGGGAAGATCCGGATTCTCCAAGAAACGATCCCGGATATGATAATGGTTACATGGATGGCTACTACATCGGCATGCACGAAGATGATGGTAAAGATAAATGAATTAAAACGCTCACCAATACCAAAAGGTAAAGGTGAGCGTTTCATTGTCTAATCCGCCTCTGCAAACTTCTCAACCCGTTTCATAAAATCTGCAAACAAGGCATCTTGCTTTTCATCAGTTTGGTACATGGCTTCGGGATGCCATTGAACACCAACAATCAAATCATCAGCGCTTTCAACACCCTCAATAATCCCGTCTTTTGCCAAAGCCGAAATCTTCAATTCTGGAGAAATGGCCTTCACAGCTTCATGATGATGGCTGTTTACATAAATCGTCTCATCATGACCAATAATTTTAGCCAGATAGCTGTCCGGAGTCACTGAAATGGTGTGGGTTCCCTGATCCATTGGTGCTTTTTGGTAATGCTGGAGCACAGGTTTGTTCCGCTGGCTGGCCATATCCTGATATAGCGTACCGCCAAGAGCAACGTTAACAACCTGAATTCCCCGACAAATGGCAAAAATTGGTTTCTGGTGTTCAACTGCTAGTTTTGCCAATTCAATACTACTTTGGTCCAACAAGGAATCGGTATCACCCAACTCAGGCACCGGTTCCTCACCATAAAAGCGGGGGGCAACATCCGGTCCACCTGGCAGCAGTAAACCATCAATCAAGTCAATATACTGCTCCATCAGTTCGGGGCTGCGAGTCGGGATAAGAACCGACACACCGCCGTGCTTGATGACGCCGGCAACTTCGTTATTATTGACGCTGTTGCGTTCCAAATTCTTGATAATTCTGATTTCAGCAGGGATTCCGATTGCGAATTTCTTTTCCAAATATACCAGCTCCTTGATTTATAAGCCATCGATCACTTTGTCATTCAAGCTTAAAATAACTGCTTTTAATAACTTAACAGTGTTCTCGAAGTCAGAGTATGCAACTAGACCATAATTCGTATGTTCATAACGAACAGGAATTCCAATACAAATAGTTGGAGCACCTTGAAACTCAAGTAATTCAGATCCATCAATCCCGCCACCGGTTCGAACTGCCCGAGTAAATGGAATCCCATTTTTATGAGCTTCATCAACTGCTAATTGTTGAAAATGTGGGTTGGCAATAAATGATGTATCCATATCACGCAGCATAGGTCCACGTTTCAAGCCAGTTTGAATTAACCATTCTGGAGTGAACGTATCATCTGCGGGACATCCCTCAAGGCAAATTGCAATATCAGGGTGAACTTTTTTGACGGTAACCTTAGCACCACGACATCCCACTTCTTCTTGAGATGCAATTGCGCCAACCAAATTGACATCTAAGTTTTCATCAGCTAAGTCTTCCATAGCAGTCATGAGGCATGCAGTTCCAATTCGATTATCAAATGCTTTACCCATCATGACATCCTGAGTCTTCAAGTATTCCCAATCAGTATCTGGAACAATTGGACAACCTGTGTCGATTTTTAACACTTCTTTGGTTTCTTCAGCACTGTTCGTTCCGACATCAATTACCAAATTAGCAATATCAATTGGTTTCTTTTTTTCGGCTTCAGTCATGAAATGTGGTGGCTTGGTTGCTACCAAACCGGTTATCCATTCTCCCTCTTGGTTGCGAACCCGCATCTTCTCTGCAGTTAAGTTGGCAGGAACCCAACCACCAAGCGGAACAAATTTAATTGTTCCATTTGGCTTAACTGCTTGAACAATCAAACCAACAGCGTCTAGATGGGAATCTAACATCAAAGTTTTACCTTTTGATGGCGAATTTTGTTTATTTTTCAAATATACATTATTCATGTGATCTGCATGAACAGAGCTAAAACTTGATGCAGTTTCCACCACGTAATTCTTTACTTCATCTTCAAATCCACTTGGTCCATTTGCATTGGATAAATGCTCAATTAAGTTTAGTGCTGACTTCTTATCCAAAATATTACCTCTTTTTCAAATTATTTTGTTAAATAAGCTGTTCTATAATCATAATGTCCATTGATTCTATCGTATACAACACCTTTTAGCTTAGGGTTTACCAGGTCAATTCCGTTAGCTTGGTAAATCGGTGTAATTCCTTGATCAGTTGCTAAAATCTTTTCAGCATTAATTAGATCTTGCCATCTCTTAGTCGCATTATTGGCATCCTTATTGTTTGAGTCTTCAATCGCTTGATCAAATTCCTTATTACTCCACTTTCCATTATTTTCAGGATTGTCTGATGTAAATTGAGACAGGAATGAAATCGGATCGGCAAAGTCTGCAGACCATCCTGTAAAGTTAACATCAAAGTTCCCAGAAGATGCTCGTGCAAGCATTGAGGCAAACGGAATACTGTTCGATTCAATCTTAAGTCCTGGTAATGTTTCTTGGAGTTCACTTTGAATGAACTCAATAACGTCCTTAGTTTGATCGTCATCAGCTGAGAGAAGTTTGACAGTTAGACTCTTTTTGCCTAATTGAGACAAAGCCTTTTTGTAATATTCCTTTGCCTTTGCAGTATCATGATCAACTGTTCCTGGAACATAAGCCTCCTTAGCAAAGTCTTCACCTGTTTTAGGATTCTTAGCAAAGTCAGCAGGTACAAATCCTTTTGAAACAATAGATCCATTTTGCATGACTTTATTAATTAATTGGCTACGATTCAAAGCTAGTGAAAATGCTAATCGTAAATTCCGATTCTTAAATACACCTTTTCGCTGGTTGTACTGCATATATTCTGTTGCAGCTAATGGTCGTTTAACAGCATCCTTGCTCTTTCCTAGTTGCTTCGCTTGCTCACCAACCAAACTGATTAAATCAAGTTTCCCCGATTGAAATAAGTTGTAGGCAGTACTTGGTGACTTAGCAACAGTGTAATTAATTTGAGATAATTTAACGGCCTTCTTATCCCAATAATCATTATTCTTAACAAGTTTCCACGAGTCATTGGTACCAGTCCACCCAACATTCTTGAAGGGACCATTATAAACTGTAAACTTTGCTGACGTTCCGTAATTTTTCCCGTACTTTTCAACAACCTTTTTATCAAGTGGGTAGAGTGTTTCACGCGCCATCACCATTTTGAAATAGGTTGTTGGCTTATTCAGTTGAACTTGCAATTGATATTTTCCAGTTGCCTTAACGCCAAGTTTGCTAGGTGAAAGCTTGCCATTAACGATTGCATCTGCATTCTTTACATTGTCAAAGAGGTAAGTATATTGACTTGCTGTTTTCGGGTTAACAGCTCGTTGCCACGAATAAACAAAGTCACTTGCTGTCACAGGGTCGCCATTGCTCCACTTGGCATTATGATGAATATTGATCGTATATGTTTTGCCGTCTTTAGAAATTTTAGTCTTTGTTGCTAGTGCCGGTTCAACATTTCCGTTAGCATCATATCGATATAAGCCTTCAAACGTTTCATCAATTTGAATAAACGAAGTCTTGTCGTAAATCTTTGATAAATCCAAACTTGTAATTTCAGCAGTTGTAGATAAACTAATCTTTTGGTCTGATGCTAGTTTTTTTGAATTTTGGTTAGAACTTTTTGAACCACATCCTACCAGTAAAACCGCCATTCCCAAGACCCCAAAAGATAGTAATGATCGCTTAATATTAGAAATACCCATAAATTTCCCTCATTTCCTCATTAAATTTTAATTATTCCAATTATAAACTTTTTTGTTTTTATGTCAATATTCACCAGTATAATGAATTAATATTCATATGTTACATAGCTATGTAAGCATATAAAAAGACCATACATTTATATGGTCTCAGTTATACTATTATTCTAGTCCGAGAAATGAACTACTTGATTTGTTATCCTTTAGTAACCTTTGAACCTGCGCCTCATCCCGGTACCTAAATCCACCAACAATCTTGACACCACCTCCTGCAGCTTCTTTAAATGACGGCAAAGTATCCTCAAATGGCGTTGAAACAGACGTGGAAAATGGTAACACCCGTTTTCCAGAAAAATCATTTTCTGCGAATAAGCTGTTAAAAATCCGTGGCACCTGTCCACCCCATGTTGGATAACCGATAAAGATCAAATCGTATTGATTGAGATCGGGAATCTTTGTTTTCATTGGCACATCCGCGTGAGCTTCCATCTGCTGCATCCCAACTTTTGAATAATTACTGTAACCTTCCGGATATGGTTCTACAGGTTCAATCCTAACAATATCAGCATTGGTGTTCTCCTGAATAGATTCAGCTGCAGCTTTGGTGGTTCCTGATAGCGAAAAATAAATGACAAGTGTTTTTTTCATAATAACCTCTTTCTAACATTCAATAAATTAAGGATATACCCTGGAGTGGACTTCATAGCAAAAAAACCGCAGAGCGAACTCCACGGTTTTCAAACAATATTTGCAAATAAGCGATTGCCAGATGCCATCCTAAATACGAGTTATATTAATATTCTTGATATAAACAATTCCTGGTACTAATGAATTAAGGGAAAATACATGGAGTTTTTTTGAGAGAAATAACAATTCCAAGTGGTTTTTACAGAAATAATGTATAATTTAAATCATCAATCTAAAAAATAATAAACGCCATGAGGAACATACATTGAATGCAAAAGACAATCAAACCCTATCGACCATGCTCGAAAAAAGCATGGAAGCCTTCACGCTTGGACTGGAATTGTACAACCGTCCTACCGTCAAGTATCGGGTAGAGGGTTTTAGCTTTTATATCTGTAATGCATGGGAGCTTCTTCTTAAAGCGAAATTGGTAAAAACAGCAAATCGTTTAGATGTAATTTTTTATTCAAATGCCAAAACGCAACGGAGCCAAACATATTCACTCTCTGAATGTTTAAAAAAAGTATTTACGGATAAAAAAGAACCTTTGAGAAGAAATCTTGAAAGAATCATTTCTCTTCGAAACACCTCAGTTCATTTCGTAACAGAGGAATATGAGCAGATGTACGCTCCATTATTTCAAGCCTGCATCATTAACTATGTAAATAAACTTAACGACTTTTTCAATATTGATATTACTGAACGATTTGATCAACATTTTCTCTCACTCTCAGTTAATATTGACCCACTTGATTCCGGTACTATTAAGAAAAAGTATCCAGCCACGATTGCGGAACAACTATTAAGGGACCAAATGGACCTAAATGAGGAAACAATTAATAATGGTAGTACTGGATTTGGAATTCCTCTTAACCATAATATTTACATTACCAAGAATAAGAAAAATGCTGATTTTATTGTCTCTATTGCAAAAGACAGCGAAACTAAAGCGGCCATTATTAACAAGCTTCAGGATCCGAAAAATACTCATCCTTTCACTTATAGCGAAGTTGTAAACCAAGTAAATAAATGGATATCAAGAAAGAAAATAGATTTTCGTGTTACGAATGATCATAAAAATCGCATTACTTTTAACAAAAGCGATTTAGATTTGTTCATAAAGTTCTACGGTATCAAAGCAGAAATTGATTATGCCTACAAACATGTCCTTGGAAACAATAACCAGTATACCTATTCTCAAAAGGGAATTAATTTGATCGAAAAGGAAATAATGGACAATCCTCACGATATTGTTAACATCTTAAAAAATGAGTTAAAAAAGCCAAAAAAATAAAGATAACCCCAGGCGCATAGGAATTCTAAGCTAAAAAGCCTACTCCCATTCGGGAACCCAGCGTTACTCCTTCTCAAGTTATCTTACAGTCATTCTATCTGAAATTCACCTTCAGAGTCAACTTAAAAACACAAGATTGTAGAAATATCCATCTGTTTTGATATTCGTCCAAATCTGTTAACAAATGGCAGCCCGCCAAAACAGATAATATATTTGGCAAATTTATTATTGCGATATTCCGTCAATCAGCTCAAGGACTCATCAATTCTCAAGCCATCTTTTGCACATACAAATATCGAATTGAAAAGTGACTCAAATTAATAAAAACCGCAGAGCGAACTCCACGGTTTTCAAACAATATT
Source organism: Lentilactobacillus sunkii DSM 19904 (assembly GCF_001435575.1). Lineage (GTDB taxonomy): Bacteria > Bacillota > Bacilli > Lactobacillales > Lactobacillaceae > Lentilactobacillus > Lentilactobacillus sunkii. Next base: position 43,513 of record NZ_AZEA01000007.1, on the reverse strand, counting down.
CAGTTAAATCAACGATTTTAGTATGCCGTCCATGAACCATCAACTGGTAATACAGCGCCACTTACATAACGAGCTTCATCGGAAACCAAGAACAAAGCTGTGTTTGCGATTTCTTCAGCAGTTCCAGGTTCAGGTGATGTACCCATGCCTTGAGATTGACGCTCAAAGCCAAATTTATCAACGTTTTTACCCATTGATTGAGCAATGTTGGTCTTGATGCCACCTGGAGCAATCGCGTTTACACGAATGCCTTCCTTTTGATACATGTAGGCGGTATTCTTGGTAATTCCGACAACGGCGTGCTTAGAAGCCGTATAGGCAACGCCGGCACGGCCGCCATTTGTTCCACCAACGGAAGCAATGTTTAAAATAACGCCTTGCTTCTTTGGCAGGAATTCTTTGACCGCTTCACGGGTTGAATACATGACACTGTCGGTATTAACGGCAAATACTTTCTTCCACATGTCATCGGTTAAGCTGCCAATGGCTGCCATGTTGTCCATGATACCAGCATTATTAACAACAATATCCAGCTTGCCAAACTGATCTTTGGCCAACTTGAACATTGCCTTGATATCTTCTTCATTCGAAACATCGGTCTTAATTGCGACAGCCTTGCCGCCGTTATCGGTGATGTCTGAAACAACTTGATCAACACCATCTTTGTTCAAATCAGCGGCGACAACACTTGCACCTTCAGCCGTAAATAGCTTAGCCATTGCAGCACCCATACCTGATCCGGCACCGGTGATAATGGCTACTTTATCTTTTAAACGATCTGTCATGAAAAAGCCTCCCTTTTATATATAAAACGCTTACACCATTATTGTATACGAATCTTTGATCATTTGTTAAACAAAGGGCTTTGATTAATAAAGAGACACTTTGACGGTTTCGTCATTCCAAACAGATGGCTGATATTCGAGCTTCAAATTAGCATTTTTATTTGCCTGACCAATCAAGTTCCCGGTAACGCTGGCACCAGGATCAAGATCACCACTATCTAAAGTGTTCTGTGAATAATTCTCCTTAGTCAGTATTTCCATCATATTTGTTGAATTTCCATTCGCGTTCAACTGAAAGTCCATTGGGTTGTATGACTGTTTCTTATCGGTATCATTCTTAATCGTGACATTGCAGATCACATACCGATTGCCTTTTTTAGGCTTGTCAAAATCACTTCCATCATAATAGGTTACTTTATTGACCTTGAACTTATAGCCTTTATGATTGGCAACCGAACCAACATGGTAATTATCTTTTAACTTGCTGTCACTTGATGAACCGCTCTTTGTGGCAGCACTTGTGTCCGATTTATTATCGGCAGAATCACCTTCGCCACCCAAAAGTGCCCCACCGGCAATCATTAATCCAAATACGATCAACACCCATACCCACCATTTCTTGTACCATGACCTTCTTGGTCTTTGACTATTGTTGTTCATACACCTTACCTCCAAAATATTTGTAATGATAATCATTCGCTATTAATAGTGGTCATTAGTATAAACAATAAATTATCACCCAGTCTATTTTGAAGTTTGAGTTCTTACTATAGTTTTAAACATAACAGTTGCATTTACAACTATCAGTGTTAAACTATAAATCTAAGTGAGGAGGTTATGTCTTGAAAGATCGAAATTCAGTATCATCGATTATTCACCAAATTGCCAAGCTGGAAGAATCCATGATCAACCAACAGCTGCATGAACTTAATCTGAATTCGGACCAAGCTCACACTTTACGCTTCATTGGCGATCATTCGGGAACCAATCAACGGGCAATCGCAACAATATTAGGTCGCAGTGCCGCCAGTGTTTCCAATTTATTGAAAGTTCTGGAAAGTCGACAGCTCATTGAAAAACGTCTAAGCCCAGATAACGATCGGGAAAAACACATTTCACTCACCCCACAGGGACAAAAAACCGTGAAAAACGTCAACCACGCATTCGACATTATGGATAGCCGAGTGGATGAGGCATTATCTGCCCCTGATCAAGTTCGCAAATCATTAGACAAAATCTATCAGCATTTAGTTAAAAAGGAGTAAGCATATGTCATTAACACCACAACAAGAAATCGACACGAAACAGCAAATCAACGCCAACTTCAAGCTGGCCGGCATCCCAATCCAACAGGTTGCTGAAGATTTGGATACCACACCGGAACACGTTCAAGATATCTTGGATTTGAATCCAACCCGCTTGGAAGAACCTTGGATTCTTAAGGCGTATCTGGATGAAAAAATCATCGAAGACGGCGGCACCCCTGTTCCGTATACCGCATTGCTTGGCGATCCGAAGCATTATTGGTTCTTGAATAATCGCTTTTTGAGTAAAGGGAAGTTGTTGAAAAATTAATATTACTTAGAGTAAACATTTTTCTTAAACCAAATTTTTCCAATGAACAAAGTAAGGGGTAACGGCGCAATATCAGCGTTGTCACCCGTTATTTATCTTATATTTAAAGGCTGCCCAGTTCTTCTACTTATGATACGGGCTACCCTCATTAATCATAAAGGCCCGATAAATCTGTTCAGACAGCACTAACCGCATCAATTGATGGGGTAATGTGAATCGGCCAAATGAAATCTGGGTATCTGCGCGATCGAGAACGTGTTTCGATAACCCTAACGACCCACCAATAACAAACGTGATATCGGAATGACCGTAGGTGGTCAGGTTGGAAATCTCCTTCGCAAACTCTTCCGAAGACCGCTCCTTACCAAGGATCGCGAGTGCATAAACGTACTCACGGTCCTTTATTTTGTCTAATATTCGCGCACCCTCTTTATCCATCACCTCATCCATTTCAGCTTGACTAAGTGACTCAGGCGCCTTTTCATCGGGAACTTCCACAATTTGAAACTTGCAAAAACGCGATAACCGCTTTGCATATTCCGCAATCCCCTGCTTAAAATACTTTTCTTTGAGTTTCCCAACAACGACTAATTTAATATTCAATATGTAGCTTCCTCCAAATATTCAATGATCCTGTGTAAAAATCGGGGCTTATGAACAAGTTGTCCACAGAGTTATCCACAGGTTTATGCACATAACTGTTTTTTTGACCACCCGCATTTTTTAAAAAATTGTCAAGAGGCAAAAATGTTATCCACAAAACTGTGGACAACATGTGTTCGCAATCTCCCACCGCAAACCCCATTATATCAGTCTTTACGGCGACGAACAAACCCCTTTTTTAGTCCAAAAAAAGTTATCCACAATTTCTGTGGATAACTTTACGTTTTCGGGGGATAACTATTTAACGTTATTCTACCAGTGGATGACAGAACCTTGTGGATTGTCCACAGAGTTATCCACAGCCAAAATGTGGATAGTTTATCAAATCTTTACATCCAGTGAATCTTTTAAATAAAACCGGGGTTGTCGTTCGTATTTATATAATGTGTACGGTACAAGTTCAAGCTATTTGGGAAGGCCGTTCGTAAATCATGATTTCATCTTATGTTTGCGGACAAATCGGACTAATTTTCATGTCTTTTCATAGCATAAACCGAACATAACCTCAACTTTTGATTGGAGAATAGTCGAATGACAGTTAAATTGATCAATAAAGACGGATCGCTTGCGGTTCCCATCCCTAGTGACATTGTTCCTCAGAACGAACGGTATAACGTGTTTCAGACGCAGGAGGGGGTTATATTGTGTATCCCCATTGATGCTCAATAATACAAACAAGCACAAAAAAGTACTCAACAAAAAATGCTGAGTACTCTATTGGTTAATCTATTCAAAACTACTTTCCGGTAGCGTTGTTATACAATTGTTGCAACGAACTAACAGCATAGTTTTTAGCATCAAGCTTAACTTTGTGTCCATCACTACTACTGCTTCTTAGAGTGATATCTTTTCCAGCATCAGCAATTTTTACATTACCATCTTTATCAAATAATGGAGTAGTACCAATTGCTACACCTTTGTCATCAGCTTTAGCAGTAATTGTCATCTTGTAAACCCAAACGTTTTTATCTTTATATTGAGAATTAAAGATTGACCCATCAGTTCCGTTTAAATCACTGGAGCCCATGTGAGTTCCTCCAGACTGGTAAAAAGGTGCCTTATCATCTTTTGCAGCATAGTAAATCGTAGCCAATCCTTGATCATTCAAGGCCTAATTAAATTTAGCCACTGAAACAGTGTCCCCAGCATAACCATTGAGGTTTGCATCAGCAACTAAAGCCTTACTAAAGTTTGTATCACTATCTCGTTTACCATTTGAACTTTCAAAATAGGTAACTGGTACATCCTTAGTAGTAATAACTTCCCATGCTTGATCAAAGAAACTAAATTTCGAAGCCAACGCCTTTACGGGAATCTTAGCCACAATCAACTTAACATCCTTGCCATATTCAGCCTTGGTAATAGCAGCTAAATTAGCTGCTGCTTGTTCTGAGGTCAATCCATCAGTGGTATAACCCTTAATACCGGCAGCCGTTAATAATTCAGCATAAGCTTTTTTCACAGTCGCAGCATCGCTTGATGTTGGGTCATCCTTACTTGCAGCCTTAATGGTATCAATAGCCTTTTTATCATTGGTACCCTTAGTCAACTTCAATGAGCCAACAGCATTACCTGATTGATCAACAAATGACAGCTGAACTTCATTATCCTTAACCGGATTTACGGCAACCGTCTTAATTGAAACCTGGTTACCATAAGTGGTTTGCGCAATCGCTGCTTGTTGATCAGCGGTCAAAGTGTTGCTGGCGCTTAATGCATAACCGGTTCCCTTCAATGCATCAACCAATTTAGTTTGGATTGCGGATGCATCGGTAGCAGCTAACTGCCAAGTTGATCCATTCAACGTTCCAACGGTTTGGCCTTGAACAGCGTTTGCGTTTGTATAATCAACGTAGCTGATGGTGTTACCATTAGGATCGGTTAACAGAATTCGAACAGCTTTGCCGATTGTTGGCTTAACAACTGAAATAGTTACGTCTGAACCAAATGTTGCTTGAGCAATCGCAGCCATTTGTCCTTGGGTTAGAGTAAATCCGGTGTAACCCAAAGGTCCAAGCTTGGAAGCAAGCTGTGTTTGAATAGCACTTGAATCAGTTGAAGAAAGCTGCCAAGTTCCATTGTTATTAGTTCCAACTGTGGCACCTTTGCTTGCACCACTCTTTGTGTAGTCAACAGAGGTAACTGATGCACCAGTGGCTGAATCAACAACGTTAATTCGGATAGCGTTGTCAGCAACGGGCGAGTTATTATTTGAAGCAGTCTTCAGGCCAGAATATAAAATCCAGCCATCGGCACCAGAGTTTCCGTTAGTTGCGTAAATGTGAACCCATTGATCACCTTCGCGAGTTCTCGTTCCGGCTTTATCAATCTTGTAAGTGACGTTCGCATAAGGCGTTGAATCAGTTACCTGACGGCCAACCTTATATTGTGTCCAGGCAGGTTGTTTATATGTAACTGTCTGGTTGTCATTTGCGGTTCCCGGATTGGCAAACTGGAAAGTACCAGTCGTCATATCATTAGTAAGTGAACCTTCCTGGAATGTTTGATAGGATTTCAAACCACCGGCAAAATTAGCAGTACTTCGACCGCCGTAAATCCAACCACGGTACCTGCCGTCAAAGGTAACGACCTTGTAATAGACCTTACCTTTGTTGGTTTTGGCAACTCGGTAAGCTCGAACGTTCTTGGCTGATTTATTGGTTCGTGCCAAGTCCTTCAAAGTAATCGTCGTCGCAACCTTCTTGGCACTCTTAAAAGCAGAGGCCTTGGTATACAGACCGGCTCTGCCGGTAAAGTTTACATTACGAGTGGTTGCATCGGTTCGCAACTTCACGTTTGAAGTAACCCTTACCCGTGATTTCGCGCTGGCATTTTGAGCGTTTGTGACCCCAACAGCCGCAACTAACCCAAATGCAGCGAGAGAAGCAATAAGTGACTCCTTAAAATGAATTGTCATGTGCATTTCCCCTTTAGCATTTTTTGTTACACCTCAATTGTATCTCAAGTGAGAATTGATTAATATTACATGAATATTAAGTATTACACTAATGTAAAGTAAGCAGAACCGCCCCAACCATAAAAGGTGAAAAAATAACCCCCGTTCATCAACTGACAAACGGAGGTTATCGCATTTTTAGAAACTTGATTTACTTAGTTGCTTCACTTAAAACTTTACTGGTGGCTTTTTCATTTAACGTAATTGAACCGGTCTTCTTGTCACCCTTGTGATAATAGGTAACTGAAATCTTATCGCCAATCTTATGCTTATACAAGATATCCCGCAATTGACTCTGCTGGGTAATCTTGGTGCCATCCAATGCGGTAATGACATCATATTTGGCCAATCCAGCCCGCTTAGCAGGTGAGTTTGAGTTGACGTTGAGGACAACGGCACCTTGAGTGACACTCTTAGGCAGCTTCAAAATAGAGCGCTGTTGCTGTTCTGAAATATTGGACAAATCAGTGTAGCCAATTCCCAAGGCTGGTCGAACAACTTGACCATTCTTAATCAGCTGATTAATGATCATAACCACTTCATTACTTGGAATTGCAAAGCCCATTCCTTCAACACTGGTACCTTGTTGATCAGAAGCGAGCTTCATTGAATTGATCCCGACAACTTGTCCAGCGAAGTTAATCAGCGGACCACCTGAATTACCAGGGTTAATCGCAGCGTCAGTCTGAATAACGGTTGCGTTTCCAATCTGGGCACCACTCTCGGAAGTTTGTGGAACTTCCCGCTTCTTGGCGGAAATAATTCCTTGAGTAACCGAGGTTGCGTACTGCGAACCAAGTGGTGAACCAATTGCAAGAACCGGTTCGGCAACCTTAATGTTATCTGAATCACCAAAGGTAGCGACTTTCTTAACCTTATCCGAGTTGATCTTGATAACGGCCAAGTCACTCACAGCATCTTTACCGACAACCGATGCAGAAACTTTGGAGCCGTCACTAAGGATAATTTCCAAAGCATTGGCACCGGCAACCACGTGGTTGTTGGTAACGATATATGCAGTATTACCGCTCTTCTTGTAGATCACACCGGATCCTTCACTGGAGGCCTCAAGTTCGCCACTGCTCTTCTTTTTACTTGAAGAACCGCCTTGAATCTGACCCAAAATTCCGGATAATGTGTCATCACTTGAACTTTGTTTTTGCAAATTAATAACAGAAACGACGGTGCTCTTTGTGGCATTGAACGCCTTTTCTGCTTGTGTATTGAGGTTCACCTTCACATTGCTGACCTTGGTGTTGCCATTCTTGTTTGTACCAGAGACCAGCTCTGTTCCAGTTCCATTATTATTGTTATTAAAATATGAAACTCCGCCGTAAGTAATCCCGCCGCCAAGAGCGCCGGCAATAACGGCGGTCGCAATGAATTTTCCAAAACCATTATTTTGTGCCAATTAGTGTGCCTCCCTGTTATTTTATATTAACTATAATAACCTTTTTTCATGACAATAGTGTGTTTAAAAGTTTAGAAATATCTAAAGAGTGTTTAAATAATCATTAAGGGTGAGGCATGATCCTGTGAAGTGTCATACAGCTTAAAGTCCTTACCGACGCCCATATCATGGTCTTCCAAGATAGAGGCAACGGTCAAATGGGCCAAAGTCTTCATATTATTGTGAACACTTCGATGACCCAGGAAGACTTTCTTGGTCCGGTGACCAATCACGTCAAGCATCGCATTGGCACCGTCTTCGTTGGACAAATGACCCTGGTCGCCCAGAATTCGCTTCTTGGTCATCCAAGGGTAATCGCCATTTTCAAGCATTTCGATGTCGTGGTTGCACTCTAGCAGGTAACCATCGGCATCTTTGATAACCCCTTCCATTCGATCAGAAACATAACCGGTATCGGTCAAGACGACGAAGGACTTGTTGTTATGATGAAAGACATAAAATTGCGGTTCGGCTGCATCATGTGAGACTGAGAAGCTCTCGACGTCAATATCGCCAAGATCCATAACACTGTCCGGCGGCATGATATTCTTCTGATCATCGGAAACCTTACCAATTCTTGGTGCCATGGCATCCCATGTGCCTTCATTGGCATATACCTGGATCCCATATTTGCGCGCCAAAACACCGGCACCCAAACGGTGATCCGAATGCTCATGGGTGACAAACAGCGAATCAACATCACTTAAATCACGGCCGATTGAATTCATCAGCGCTTCAATTTTCTTACCGCTCAAGCCGGCGTCACATAAGACTTTGTGATCGGGTGTTTCGATATAAGTAACGTTCCCGCCGCTTCCGCTGGCCAGGATACTGATTTTCATGTCATCATTATTCATAACGGTTCTTCTTCCTAACTTTAGTTCATTGACGAAGGATTATTCTTCAAGTTCTCGTCGGTTTCCTTGATGATGCCACCGGTAAACGCGTTGATTCGCTTAAGCTGAATCTGCGTTGAGTTTTGCGGTCTGATTGCGATTATCCAGGTTGGAATAAACACCCGATCACCATCAATCGACAACAGTTTCGTGTAACCCAGACTTGCCCAGGCAACAGTGGTGTTATTCGGGATTTCGTTATATTGATAAAGCCAAATCAATGCCCTGGTTTCCGAAATGGTTCTCGAACTTTCACGAAGACTCTTGATGTTTTGGAGATACGATTGTGTGTAACTGACAATCTGATGATTCGAATTCAAAGTAAATCTGATTTGAGCTTCGGAGGAGTAAATTGAACTCCCTAACGCCTTTTGATTGTATACGATATTCCGACTGGTTGAAAGGTTTTTGCTGTAAACGTATTGGTTGCCGAATAACACAAAGGTGGAATCCTCCAGCAATGTATTAATTGACTTCTGCGGATTGTCTTTGTTCACGGAAATCGGCTGCTTGAGTTCACTTTCCAGTTCATGTCCCACAAATTGAGGAGTCTGGTTGATGAGCTGGCCCATCTGATTGCGTAATACATCACCCTGCTCACCAGAAATATAATAGGCGGTTTCATTCTTTTTCGATAAGCTGCCGACTTTAATCTGGTCGTTACGCATTTCCTTGATGATGACGGAATCCGAACCACCCTGACCGACATTATCGGCCTGCATGTCCATATTTTTCTTAAACATTCCAAACAGGAAAATATCCATTGCGATAAAGGTCACCAAAAAGATGATCTCAATTCTTCGAAAGTTCACTAGGCTCCCTCCTTTCCTAATATTGATTCATAAGTGAAGTGTAACTGCGCCATTGCTTATTGAAGTATACGTACCATTCTGGATTCAGATCGATTAACAATGGTGAAGTTGAATCCTTCTTCCAAGTGTATCCCAAACGCACCTTTGAAATCTCCTTGATATCATAACCACCACGCTCCAATCGTTTCAGCATGGTTTCAGTTGATGGCAAAGAAACGTATCCCTTGTTACTTGGCAGTGGAACTTCAGGATTATCCAGTGAGAACCGAGTCCGCTGAGCACTCGAATTCAGTGTTCTGGTTGAAACCGTTCCAAAGCCGTTTGCCCGAAAAATCGGGAAACCTTCCACGTATGTTCGGTACATAATCGTCCGGTTTTTAGCATCATAGCTGAAGAAGCGGACGTTATCCATCGGTAATCCCAGCTTGGTGACGTTCTTATAAGAATCATTGATTGCTGATGTCAGATTCCGGCGATTTTTATTGGGCCGAAAGTCGGAAAATTCAGCCATCCGGTTATTGGAATTAAAGGTCAGCTGAAGTGAACTCTGATCCCCATAGATCGTCATGTTCTTTCGACGCTTAACACTCACGTTGGTTGAATCCTGAGTGTTAAGCAGCCGGCTAACATAATAGTCATCGGACTGACGGTCAATTAAATACTTGTAAGGCTGCATTTGAACTGCTGTCGTGACGTAGACTGTCGGTATATTGTTTAATAGCTTAAAGGAAGCCGGCTGTGTCCGCATGTCCATTTTTAATACTTTGTTTAATGATTTTAACGAATGCTTTTTAACATCCACTTCGTATACCGTGAAGTTCTTATCATATAAAAGGTATAGCTTGGTGGAATTGTTGGTAGGTAAAATAATTCGATTAATCTTGTAATTTGGCAATTTTCTAAATCGATTTTTAACAATGTAGTTAACTGCCCGCATGGAAACCGTATCCGAGTAATTCAGCATGATCGAGTCAGTCTGGTTGGCAATTCGGAAATAATCAACCTTGGAATTTTTACTCAAGGTCTTAATTTTTGGCTTCTGGTAGTTTCTCATGGTCTTCTTGACTTCAGTAACCGTGTTAACCAGCTTGTTCACCATAATCTGTTGACTGCCATCCGCATTGGTGTGAATAGCCTGGACCGGCGTATAAACGTACTGTCTGGGTTTAATCATTTGCTGAGTTTGCGGACTTTGTGCCGTTTGTTTGTTGGTTCGATAGTTGGCCGGATTTGTCCAGAGAACAACTGAAAGAGTCAGACTGATAACCACCGCAATGGTAAGTGCCAGTGGTATTAAGTATTTACTAAACCTCATCCCACAAGTCCTCCTCTTCTACCGGTTCGTATGGCAGGGCAATATAGAACGTTGATCCTTTACCTTCCACACTCTCGGCCCAAATTTGGCCATGCAAAGCTTCGACGGTTTCCTTGGAAATCGCCAATCCTAATCCACTACCGCCTTGTTGACGGGAACGTGCCTTATCAACCCGGTAGAACCGATCAAAGATATGGGGAATATCCTTACGTGGAATTCCCAAACCTTGGTCAGAGACACTTAAAATGACCTTGTTACGGGTCTCATAAAGCCGACAGGTAATCACACCGCCGTCCGGTGAATACTTGATCGCGTTGTTCATCAAGTTGTCCAGCACTTGGGTGAAACGGTCGGTATCCAGATCAACCCACAAATCCTGCTTGGTAAAGTAACGCTTGATCGTGTAGGTCTTTTCTGGATGGTCCTCTTTTTTAAGAATCATATCAAATCGGTTCAAGACGTAGTTGAACAATTCATTGATGTTAACCAGTTCGACTTCCATCTTCTGAGTTCCTGAATCCATTCGCGACAAGGTTAACAGGTCATTGATCATTCGGATCATCCGATCGGTTTCATCTTGGGTTACTTTCAGGAACTTGGGTGCCAACTTGGGATCCTTCCATGCACCATCGGATAAAGCTTCAATGTATGAACGAACACTGGTCAATGGGGTTCTCAATTCATGAGAAACGTTGGAAACAAATTGCTTCCGGTCCTGGTCGATTCGCTGCTGCTCAGTGATATCACGGAGCACACAGACGAGTCCACTGATAAAGCCGGACTCCCGTTGAATCAGTGAGAAATGGGCATGAAGAACCAGACTGTGATCTTCACTTGAAAGATCCAGAATAATTTCATCCGGCTTCTCAAGTAAATCACGCAGACTATAGTCTTTTCGAATATCCAAAACGTCCAAAATCGACTTTCCCATGACCTGATTTTCATCAGCGTCCAGGAAGCTGGCAGCCGTTTCGTTGATAATGATGACATTTCCACGACGGTCAGTAGCTAAAACACCATCGGTCATGTTGGCCAACACGGAATCCAGTCGGCGTCGTTCAGACTCAGTTGATTCATGGGACTCTTCAACCCTGACAGACAGGTTGTTAACCGCACTGGCAAGTTGACCCAGCTCATCGTTTCCATAAACGTGAACCTGGCCCGAATAGTCCCCACGGGCAATTCTGATCGTTTGTTTCTTCATTTCTTCAATTGGTCGGGTAATCGCCCTGGAAATCACAATCGAGATTAATAACCCCAATATAATAGCGATCGACGCGGCAAACAGATAAATCAACGTAATGCTGTTGATACTGTCATACACACTATCGAGGTTCGCCCGGGTGTAAACCACCCCGACGACCGTACTATTATTATTGGAGCTCTTAATCAACGGCGAGATCATCGTGTAATAACGTGCTCCCGTTGATGAATCATAAGTTGTCTTTTCAAACTTTTTGCCATTATAGATAGCGTTCTTGACGTTATCATCAGTGGTCTTTTGGCCAACAATTGCCTGATTGTTGATCTGGTTGGTTCCACGGATGGTTCCTTTGTTATCAATAACTTGAATTTGAGCAGTATTGCCGCTGCCGGAATCATTTAAAATTGTCTTGATTCGACCATTAGCCTGCGTCTCATTGGATTGCGACAATTGAGTCGTTAACGAGTTGGTGACGTATGTCTGCAGCTGAATTTGGTTCTTAAACGTTGCCAAATTTTGATGTTCCAACTGTCTGACGAAAACGGCACCAACAATTTCCAATGTGACCAGTAGAATAAGGGCGAAAACCAGTGCTATCTTAAATTTGATTGATTGATAAAATTTAATTCGATTATTCACAACCAGTAGTACCCCTTATGCGTTGATTTCATTGATATTATGCTTGATCGTTTTCTGGGTTGCGCAGGTAATAACCTACCCCACGGCGGGTCACCAGCCAAGTTGGATGGCTGGGGCTGTCCTCTACTTTTTCACGAAGCCGTCTAACGGTAACATCAACCGTTCTGACATCGCCAAAGTAGTCATATCCCCAGACCGTCTGGAGTAGATGTTCACGAGTCATGACCTGGCCGATATGTTGGGCCAGATAATGAAGCAATTCAAATTCACGGTGAGTCAACTCAATGTTTTCACCACGTTTGGAAACTGAGTAAGCTTCCGGATGAATGACCAAATCACCGATTTTGATATCTTTCGTATCGTCTTCTTCGTTGGTGTTACTACTGCTGCTGGAACCCTGACGGCGTAAGTTGGCCTTAACCCGGGCAACCAGTTCACGGTTGGAGAAGGGCTTGGTAACATAGTCATCGGCACCGAGTTCAAGTCCGAGAACTTTGTCTAATTCAGAGTCCTTGGCGGTTACCATGATGATTGGAGTGTCCTTGGTCTTACGAACTTCACGGGCAACTTCCAGACCATCCACTTTGGGCAACATGAGATCCAAGATAATCAAATCCGGATCAACGTCTTTAACCTGCTTTAATGCTTCTTCGCCGTCATAAGCAACAGCGACTTCATAGCCTTCTTTAGTTAAATTAAATTTTTCAATGTCGACGATAGGTTTTTCGTCGTCTACAACTAATATTTTTTTTGCCATTAACAATTTCTCCTAACATGGATTTTATATTGTTATTTTCTAAAAATCTGCACACGCCAACATGTTGCTATTATAACACAGACAGATATGGGTCAAATAAAGGCGAATGATGCCCGGCATCGGGTCGCGATTGTTTGAATAAGTGTGAATAAACCCGTCGAAAAATGTTTTGTCATTCACTATACCAATCAGATCACTTGGCGATGTAAAAAATTGACTTTTCCGTGTTGCAAATATTTTGAGCATATGCTATTATATTTAAGTCGGTTAGTAATGGGCAGTTAGCTCAGTTGGTAGAGCAACGGACTCTTAATCCGTGGGTCCAGGGTTCGAGCCCCTGACTGCCCATCAATTACATACCATTAAATAACGATCACGCAGCTACTCGTAGCCGTGGTTGTTATTTTTTTACGCAAAAATACCCTTGGGGGATGAAATCCATACCCAAGGGTATTTTAAATTTATCTCGGAATAGTACTTCATAGTCCTCTGAGGTATTGTTTACTTATAACATGCTGGATTGGCTTACTTTTGATTTTGATCAAAACCCCGCGTTCCTCAAATTCTTTAATTCTTCGTTGCAATTCTCGTTTATGAAACTTCTTTGGATCTTGTTCATATAAAAAATCTTTTAGAGCAGTATCTTTAATTCCTGTTTCAATTGATTCGCTGAATAACTTTGACTGAGCAAAAATATAAATAATGGTACGATCGATTTCATCTGTAAATTCAACGTTAATTTGATCAGCCGTGAGACGTAATTGTTTGCTAAGATTCGATAAATTGGCAATGACTCGTTGCTGTCCCTGAGCAATAATTTCCAACATTTTTTTGACAAAAATTGTTACATCTGCACGATTCTCTGCTGTATCCGCTTCTTTAAACGCCTTATAATATGAACTTTGATTTGAATGAATCGCTCCCGAAATAGACAAGCCAGTATATGCATCCATCTTTGAGGCAAGATAAGATGATAACAAATATCTACCAGTTCTTCCGTTACCGTCAATAAACGGATGAATATTTTCAAACATAAAATGCGTCACTAACGCTTTGGTAATGTCCAACATATCATGTTCATTCATAAAATCTATTAATGGAGTTAATCTTTCGCTGATCTCTTCCTCATTTTTCGGCGGAACATGCATTTTTTGACTCGAATTGCCAATGTAAACCTCTTTGTCGCGGAATATTTTGCCATCTGGCAATTTTTCTGGAGAGATTTCTCCTTTTAGAAGTTCATCGTAGATTCTCCTAAGATCTTTCAACTCGTTAATTTGGTAAGTCTTTCCAGTTAATGTTGCATTATATAATCGAACTGCCGAAGCCAATCTTCTTACAGGTGGTTTTTTAGAATCAAGTTCACCAACAACAGTCCCGATTTCTTTTTTGTTAGTTTTAACTCCTTCAATCTCATTAGTATAATAAATTTCAGAAGTTAATAATCTTTTTGTGTAACTATGTTTCGCTACTCCTGGAAGTGGGTCAGCAATCTTCGTAATCATTTTTGAATTACGCATAATTTCATTAATTAACATATTTATTTGGTTAGTTTGAACAAGGAATAGTGGATAACTGGAAATCTGATCGAATTCCCCATGGTCTAAAACCGGGAATAGATGTGTAACTATCGTTGAATAACCCTTCAAGCGTCGCAAGTACTCACGATTAATCTCTTCTGGGGTTCTTGAAGGGCCACTGCCATTGTATTTGAATGTTGCTAATAATTGATAGTCCATAATTGACAACCTCCTTTACTGAATGAATATAGCATTGTTACAAGCGTTCTATTCAATCATTATAGCATTTTGTTCTATTATGGCCGCAACAACAGCGTCATATTTTAACAAAACCGCATTTTGTTAAAATAACCCCCATTATTGACAATACTAATGGGTGATTGAATCAAAAAGCAAGCATAGAAGTTTTTCGCTATCAATGCTTGCTTATTAATAAGCTATAAATTATTGCTGTTGTGCATACGAAATCGACGAAAACTTGTTATACGATTTCACGAACAGCAATTTGACTGTTCCACGAGGACCCGATCGGTTCTTTTCAATAATGACTTCGACTTCACCGACGTTATTTTCGTCGTCTTCACCTTCGGAACCGGAATCATCGCTGTCATCATCTTCATCACGATAATAATCGTCACGGTAAAGAAAGGCAACGATATCGGCATCCTGTTCGATTGAACCGGACTCACGGATATCTGACAAGACTGGTCGCTTATCCTGACGCTGCTCAACCCCACGAGAAAGTTGCGACAGCGCAATCACAGGAACATGCAGTTCTTTGGCTAATTTCTTCAGCTGACGGGAAATTCCGGAAACTTCCTGTTGCCGGTTTTCGGCGTTACTGCCTTCAATCAGCTGCAGGTAATCGACAACGACCAAGCCAAGGTTACCGGATTCCTTAGCCAGACGACGGCATTTGGCACGAATTTCGGACATTTTAATTCCGGCGGTATCGTCCATGTAGATGTTGGCACGGGACAAACTGCCCATGGCAACCACCAGGTTCTGCCATTCATCTTCAGTTAACTGCCCGGTCCGCAAATGGTTGGCGTCGATACTGCCTTCCGCACACAGCATCCGGTTAACCAAAGATTCGGCACTCATTTCCAAACTGAAAATGGCAACAGTTTTGTCGGTTTTGGTACCGACGTTTTGCGCCAAGTTCAGTGCGAAGGCAGTTTTACCAACGGCTGGTCGAGCGGCTAAAATAATTAATTCGTCGCTGTGCAGACCAGTGGTAATCTTATCCAACTCGGGGTACCCGGTTGATAGACCGGTAACGGCATCCCCTTCTTGAGACAGGCGGTCAATTTCGTTAAAGGCGTTGTTCAAAACTTCTTTGATCGGCTTGAAACCAGACATTGTCCGGTTCTCAGCCACATTCATGATGTCTCGTTCAGCATCATCCAAGACCGTTGTGACGTCGTCATCGGTGTTGTAACTGTTGGTGACAATGTTGGTTGCAGTCTGGATCAGACGCCGTAAAATGGCCTTGTCTTTGACGATCTTGGCATAGTAGGTCACATTGGCAGCCGTTGGTACAGAACCAGCCAAATCGGCGATATATTCCATTCCGCCAACGTCTTCCAAATTATTTTGTTCAGTTAAAATATTGGTTATCGTCACAACATCAATCGCTTCATCGCGGTCGTTTAACTCAACCATATCTTTATAGATGATCTGGTGAGAATGCTTGTAGAAGTCGTCCGGCTCCAAGAACTCCATGGACTCCACCAAAGCGTCGGTGCTCAGGAAAATGGATCCCAAGACCGCCTTTTCCGCGTCGATATTTTGTGGTGGTAACTCATTTCCAAACTCATTGCTCATGTTTATTCCTCAAATTCGTTCACATTAAATACAATACATAAATTGTAGCACACTCCCCTTAAATCTGGTCGGATTGGAGAATAAAAGAGACTCGCCCACAAGGTGGTCCTTTTGTGAGGAGTCTCTGTTACATTTATCTGGTTAAAAAGTCGGCTGGCTATCCGAAAAGCATGCTCATCAGGCTTTTGTGCTGTTCCTCCGGCCTTTAAAATATGCTCCGACGACCCAACCGCTAACTTCTAAGGGTAATTTGATTAAAGTCCCAAAACCAGGGACTTCAATCAAATTACCCTTAGAAACCGCGGTTCCCGGGTCGCATCGCACTCTCTATTTCTCAGAAACATGTACCCGAATCTTGGCGGTCACATCAACATGCAATTTAACCGGCACATTGGTATAACCAGCAACTTTAATCGGTTCCGGCAATTCAATCTTGCGCTTATCAAGCTTCACGCCATACTGTTTTTCCAGTGCAGTAGCGATTTGCTTGCTTGGGATTGAACCAAAGAGACGGCCATCTGTTCCGGCTTTAGCTTTGAGTTCAACGACTGTTTTGTCGTCTTCAAGTTTAGCCTTCAGCTTTTTAGATTCTTCCAGCTCTTCTTCTTCACGTTTCTCTTCAGCTTTTTGTTGGCCCTTTAGCTGGCTCATAGCGGCTTTTGAGGCTGCCTTTGCCTTTCCATTTTTAATCAGAAAGTTTTGAGCATAGCCGTCAGGAACTTCTTTAACTTCCCCGCGTTTACCTTTACCACGGACATCTTCCAGAAAAATTACTTTCATAACAGATCACTCCTACTATCCTCAAAATTTTAATTATCTTTATTCATTATCATCGATTTTCTTGATCGTTTCAAGCAGCATTTTTTTCACGTCAGCAATCGATTTGTCAGAAACTTGGGTCGCACCACTGGATAAGTGGCCGCCACCGCCCATTTGTTCCATAATAACTTGAACGTTGACCGCACCGGTACTGCGGGCGGAAACGCCAATCAGGCCATCGGCACGCTTTGTGATGATAAATGATGCATCCACGCCTGACATCGTCAACAATGAATCACACGCTTGAGCCGCGGTGACCGGATCATAAACCTGATCTTCTTCACCAACAATCAACGCCATATTCTTGTGGAAGAACTCGACCTTTGAAATCAAGTGGTTCCGTTGGAGGTAACTATCGATATTTTCCTTCATAAACTGCTGCATCTCGTCGGAGTCGGCACCTGCTGAACGCAAGTAACTGGCGGCATCAAAGGTTCTGGTACCTGTTCTCATTGAGAAGCGTTGGGTATCAATAAAGATCCCGGTTAACATAGCAGTTGCTTCAATTCGGTTGATTGGTTCTTCTTCGTGTGGTTGATATTCAAACATTTCGGTAATCAACTCACAAGTTGAAGATGCGTAGGGTTCGATGTAGACCAGCATTGGGTTTTCAGGGAACTCCTCACCACGACGGTGATGATCAATAATAACGACTTTGGATGACATCCGTTTATACAAATCTTCTGAAATGCTGATTGAAGGTTTAGAATGGTCAACCATGATTAACATGCTGCTGTCGGTAGCTTTACCAATGGCTTCTGACGGCGTAATGATTGAATCGGCGATCTCTGGATACTTTTTGGTTGCTTCCAGTAATCGTTGAATATCTGAATGAACCTTTTCCTTATCAAGAACGATCCAGCATTTCTTGTTATTCATCTGAGCGATTCGTCTGATACCCAGGCAGGCACCAAGTGAATCCATATCAGGTCTGGTATGACCCTGGACAAAGACTTGGTCTGAAGAACTCATCAATTCGTTTAGAGCTTGAGAAATCATCCGGGCTCGAACACGGGTCCGCTTCTCCATTGGGTTGGTCTTACCACCATAGAATCGGGCAGTGCCGTCCAATGATTTAACAACAACCTGGTCACCACCACGACCCAATGCCAAATCAAGGTTGCTTTGAGCCTGATCTGCCAAATTATTCAAATCATCCTCACCATAAGCAATTCCGATACTCAAGGTCAGTGGGAAGTTTTGCTTGGAAGTTGTTTCACGGACTGTATCCAAGATGTTAAATTTATCATTTTCAATCGCAGTCAGCGACTTGGAATAGGCCAACAAGAAGAAATGATCATCGTCAATTTGTTTCAGATACATCCCATACTTTTGAGACCAGGTCGCCAACTCATTGGTCACATAGTTACTCAAATTAGAAATTTCCTGGTCAGTCATTGACTGGGTAATTTCATCATAGTTATCCAAGAAGATCTGGCCAACGGAAATCTGTTCTTCGTTGTATCGTTCTTCCAGGTTGGCATAACGGGTGATATCCATTAAATAAACCGAGTTGTATTCCTTTTGGATCAGCATGGTGAACTTGTGATCACGCCATGTGATTGTGTGAAATTCGTTGGATTCGGCATACTTGGTAATCAACTGTTGGAGATCGTGATCAATATCATCCATCTTTCGTCCCAACAAATTTTCATCTTTGAAATACCTCACCATATATGGATTAGCCCACTCAACCTGGCCATCATCATTTAAAATCATGACGCCAATCGGCATTTCCAGCAGAGATTCCTGCTCACCACGATGGATTCGATACGATAAATCGGTAATGTAGCGATTGGTATCCGAACTGATTTCATTCATCATAACAATCGTAAAAATCATCCCAATAACACTAATCACAATTAGGATGAGGGAAGCCACGATGTTATATAAAAATGAAATAATGATGCCATAAATCACGATCAACGAAATGAAAATCATGATTCTTCTAAGACGTCGGTTATGAACAAATGGCGGTAGTTCGCCATTGTTGTTTGTAAACCAATTTTTCATGTTAATTCCTCTTCATCAATAGCTTAATAGTCTCATTTTACCATAAAATGGGGTTTACTATCATTTGACCGGTGTTTGGGGATTTCTATCAATGCAATATTCTTAAACAAAGAAAGATTCCCGACATTTTGATCTGTCGAGAATCTCTTTTCATCATTTTATAGTAGGAGGAAATCATTTATGTGTTTAACTTGGACTTTATTGATCGGCACTTGGAACCAATCTTCTTTGATGGAGATATGTGGCACCACCAAATACGACCGTCCAGATAATTGCACCAATCGCACCGATGATGTCTTCAGGAACGAAGAACAGTGAAGCGAAGATGACCATGAAGAATGTGATGGTCAGTGGACTCATAATCTTATACGCTGGCATCAGGAACCCATTTGGCAAAAAGTCGGCTGATTGGCGGTACTTTCTGTGAGCAAGCATTGCCAATGTATAAACGATGATGTACATATCACTGGAAATGCCAGTTACGATCGTAAATACTGATGCAAGCCCATTGGTTAAACTGATCAGCGGTGTGATCAATACCAGACCGGCCGAGAAAATAATTGCAGCGGCTGGCACACCATTTTTAGAAATCTTGGCAAATGTTTTGCGCATCCAACTGTCTTCTGGAACTTCGGTTGCCAACTGATAGAAATGTCGGCCGGCTGAGAAGATACAACTGTTAAGCGATGATGCAGCGGAAGTTAATACCACGAAGTTGATAACTGCGGCAGCGGCAGGTAAGCCGGCAAGTTTCAATACTTGAACGAACGGACTGCTATTCGGCGTAATCGAGGACCATGGGATGATTCCCATGATAACTGTTAAGGCACCAATATAGAAGATCAGGATCCGAATCAACGTTTCGTTAACCGCCTTTTTAATAACGGTTTGTGGGTTCTTTGCTTCACCAATTGTGATACTTACAAACTCAATTCCCATGAAGGCGAAGAATACCATTGGAAATGCGGAAATAAAACTGACAGTCCCATGAGGGAAAAGTTGAAAATTGCTAAAAATGTTTGTAACTGATGCATGTCCCAATGGCGTAACTGAATGACTAAACATCATAAAAATTCCGGTGAAAATCAATGCAAGAATTGCAACAATCTTAATCATAGCAAACCAGAATTCAGCTTCACCAAACAATCTTGCAGCGATCAGATTAACACTAGCTAAAATTGCCAAAAAGACAATTTCGGTAATCCACGCCGGAAAATGCGGGAACCAGAATTGAATATAGGTGGCCGTTGCACTCAACTCAGCCATACATACGAAGACCAGGCCAATCCAATATGTCCATCCGGTGAAATGACCAACCGTTGGACCTAAGTATTTTGAAATGAATGAAACAAAAGTATGTTGGGAAGGATCCGAATAAAACATTTCACCAATCCCGCGCATCATGAAGAAGAAAAACAATCCTAATACTAAGTAGATAAGCATAACGGATGGTCCGGTCTTACTAATTGTTGTCCCAGATCCTAAAAATAACCCGGTCCCAATTGTTCCACCAATTGCGATCATCTGAACGTGTCGGTTGCTTAATGCACGCATGGTTCCATCTTGGTTCTCTTGAATTTTTGACTTCATAGGCATCCTCCTAAATAAGAGCTATATGAGAAACAAATTAAAATGTTCTAATGAGAATGCACTTATATTATCACAATTCGGTGGCTTGTGTCAGGTTTAATAACATTAAATTGTTTTATAAGGCAAAAATGAGAAATTTTTAGATATTATTAGGCAGTCATGACAGATTTTTTCACATTATTTAAAGCCGCAGAGATTTTTTCGTCCCTACGGCTTTAATTATTAATCTAAATCTAGATTTATTATTCAATTAGTACTCTGTTACTCCGAAGATATCTGTTAGATATTGATCAATGTTTGTAAACGGGTCCCTATCATACCAACGTAATCCCTTTTGCTGATTCCTTAATTTCTGGGCATTTGTAACTGCTATATTCACACGATCAAATAAAAAGTGGTCATATGGTTGGCCTTTAAAGTGTTCATAATCCAAATTAAAGTATTTTGAGCTTGATAGCTTTGGTTAAGTTCTAATGTGGAATAGGATCTGAACACTGGCTCAAAATGCATCAATATCCAAACTTCAATATTAATACTTGAAAAAACAATTTGAATATCGTGTTCTTTTCCAAAATCTTCACATTTCTTTAATTCAGCCTTCGATAACTCATCCCTATCAAAAACCACATATACTTGATCAATTTTTTTCTTTGTTGCAGCTTGCCTCATTTTTGCTTGGGCTTTAACCATCAAAGCCATACCCTTCATTCCGGTTGCAGAAACTTCAACCTTAATGGCATGAACATTTCGAGCATGATACTTGTGTCTCAACATCTCAAAATATGCTTTCTCAGAATCTCCCTCACAATATACTAAAACAATTGGTTTTAAGGGGATCGCTTTAGACTTTCTTGACATCTCCTTCTCCTCCAACACTGTTTAAAGCCGTTAGCATTTCGTCTACCTGAATTTCAGGAAGAGCACCAAAGCGACCTTCAATATATTTTTTTAGAAATTTTACGTCAGCCCTTGCATTCTTTCGGCTATCTTTAAAATCAAATATTGATTTCAATTCGCTCCGGCCCTTAAAATCTTTTTCCATTAAATATATTTGATCCGTCCTTAAATTAGTATCCAAAAGTTGTAATTCATGGGTGGTCAGGATAAATTGATTCTTATTTGTCTTAGAATTAAAGATCTGTAATAGTGCTTTTGATAACTCAAAATGTAAAGAGTCATCAAACTCATCAAATAATAGCGTTTTGCCATCTCCGTTCAGCTGTGCGTTAATGATGGATAACGCAATCATAAATACTTTCTGAGTCCCTCGCGATTCCCTTGATAAAGGTATTTCTTGATTGCCTATCACATTACCATCGGCATTGTATCTTTTATGAAGCGCGTACAACTGAAGAGAGGTGGTAGGTAGTTCAAGAGTTGCATCAAGTGATTTGATAAGTTGCACAAACTGATCCGGGATTTTAGGAATGGGAACTTCGCGTACTTTGACATCAATAATATTAAAGTCAGCAAAATGGAGAAAGTTCAAAAACTCCTTCTTAACTTTGGGATTATCCATTAATTTTCCAAGCTTATCTGGTATCCCAGTGTTATCAACGAATATTAAATCATCTTGGAACCACTTGATCACATCAATTGCATACTGGTCATTCATTTGCTGAGCATTGTACAGAAACAGTGAATTTTGTTTGGTTGCATCAGCTAGCCCTTTTAAGTTATCAGGAATTACAGAGTATTTTTGATGATCTCTTGAGAAATAAGTTGAAACAGAAGTTTTATTGATAATTTGCAAACTCTCATTTACAATTTCTTGGTTGGTGTAGGCAAATGAATATTCATATGTCCTGCTACTATAGTTAAATTTCACACTAAACTCGGTTGGCTCTTGTGGGGTGGTTTCGTTCAATAAAAACGGATTGTATGGTAATGCGTCCGTAACTTTTCCTGGGTTGCTTAAGACCATACCACGCATCAATTGTAAGCCACTTAGTAAATTTGATTTTCCAGATCCGTTGGGTCCCACAATAATTAGGCTTTTCAGCAGTGATGAGTTGTTTTCTATGATTGTATTGGATTGTTTTAATCGGCTAAGTCTTTCACCAGTTTCTGCTGATAATGTTGTGCCACTCAATATTGAACTGTAATTTGTAACTGTAAAATCTATTAACATACGCTCACCTCCGAGTTCATTAGTGTATATTATATGTTATTTGACTCTAAACTTCAATAATTCGTGAACTGGTTAATGTTTTTCCATAAAGAATCATATAAACATTAGATTAATCACGTAAAATTGTGAACTGTTATATAAACAAAAACATTTCTTGCAATTTCTCTCATCAAGTTTTATACTCATTCTAATAATTAAAGTCGAATTACATGAAGTAGTTCCTTATCTGGGTGTCAGGAAGTTGGTGGTCGCTGCGAACCAATCAGGGTAAGGTCACGAAATACCGTAATATCACGACAATGGTCAATAACTAGAATCCATTATCTTCTAGTGAGCGGTGTATTTTTGATACACAAGTTGGGTGGTACCACGGTAAAAATCGTCCCTATTGCATTTATATGTAATAGGGACGATTTTTTTGACTTTAAGGAGGACTTTAAAATGGGTAGAACAACAAATGGCGGCTTATCTCGATATTGAGTAACTGAATTGAACAAGTAGAAAACAAAAATTTGAAATTCAAAAGAGGTTACCAATATGAGAAATAGTAAAGTTAGTTTAAGAGAAGCAATATCAGTTTTAGTCATCGCATTAGCCATTATGGGAACCGGGGTAATCGGTTTGGGCTTGTCCCCACAGGTTCCGGTTTTATTAGCAATCACCGTCACTATTTTCTGGGCAAAAATTACCGGATTCAGCTGGGATGAGATCAATGCCGGCATCAAGGACGGCATTGATAAAGGAATCATCCCCATCGTCATCTTCATTTTAATTGGTGCCATGATCAGTACCTGGATTGCTGCAGGAACCATCCCGACATTGATGGTCATCGGCTTCAAAGCGATCAGTGCTCAATGGTTCTTACCGACAGTCTTTCTGGTTTGTTCATTAGTAGGAGCTGCAGTTGGAAGTTGTTTTACGGTTGTCTCGACCGTCGGAATTGCCTTCTTCGGCATTGGCGTGACCATGAGTTTCAATCCTGCTCTGGTCGCCGGAGCCATCATTTCCGGTGGGGTCTTCGGTGATAAATGTTCACCACTCTCTGAAACCAACAACTTGGCCGCTGCGGTTGTTGACACTGATTTGTTTGATCACATGAAAACCATTCTCTGGTCAACCATTCCAGCCGCAACAATCTCCACAATTGCATTTGCGGTTCTTGGCATGGGTCACAACCACGCTGATATGAATAAGATTAATACCACTGTCGCAGCGTTAAACAGTGACTTTCACATTTCAATTGTTTCTTTAATTCCAATCATCCTGGTGTTTGTCTGTGCCGGCTTCAAGATGGCCGCCATTCCAACCATGCTCCTAAATATCTTTGTTTCAGCTGGTATGATGTTTGTGAACAACCCCGGCTTGAACGTCACGAAAGCCAGCACCATCATCACCAACGGCTTTATAGCCAAAACTTCTAATAGTGAAGTCAATCTCCTGCTTTCTCGCGGTGGTATTGTCAGCATGATGCCCACAGTTGCCTTGATTGTCCTGACCTTATCACTTGGTGGTTTATTGGTTCATTTCGGGCTTATCAGCGCGATTATGTCGCCACTTGCCACTCGCTTGAACAGCCCTGCCAAATTGGTTACAGCGGCATTAGGAGCCTGCATTGGGGTCAATATCTTCGTTGGTGAACAATTCCTGTCAATTATCCTGCCCGGTCGAGCTTTCAAGAAAACCTTCAACAACGGTGGCCTTGCCAGCCGTGCCCTTGGCCGAGTCCTTGAAGATGGCGGAACCGTTTTGAACTACCTGGTTCCATGGGGCGTTGGTGGTGTCTTCATTGCCAACACACTGGGTGTTCCGACAATCCAGTACCTGCCATTTGTCTTCTTCAGCCTGCTTTGCCCAATCTTCTCACTATTAAGCGGATTTACCGGCGTTGGATTAAAGAAATTAGGATCAGATCAATCAGTTAAAGATGCCAAACCGGTTACGAATGAAAACTAATCTATGTAATGTGAAACGCCTTCTCGAATCATACAGGGAAGGCGTTTTTTGGTAAGCAATCAATATGTTACACTAAACAAAAACAAGGGACTGACAATAATGGACTTGGACAAAAAAATTGACTATATGAGTACCGGTAAGCCATATAATGACTTGGATCCACTTTTAGTTCAAACTCGCAGCCGATCCGTAAAACTAACAACCCAGATCAATAATGAGGTGGACGAAAAGAAAAAAGAAGGCTTTATTCGGAAATTATTTGGCAGTGTCGGAAATTTACCAGTAGTAGAACCCAATTTTCGTTGTGAGTTCGGCCGCAATATCCATGTGGGCGATCATTTTTATGCCAACTATGATTGTGTCATTTTAGATGGTGCCAAAGTAACGATTGGTGACCGGGTTCTTTTTGGCCCAAAAGTTGGTCTTTATACCAGTAACCATTTGTTTGATGCCAGAGAGCGGGAAATTGGCGGCTGCATTGCCAAACCCATTACCATCGGAGATCGTTGTTGGCTGGCTGCAAACGTTACTGTATTACCGGGCGTAACTATCGGCAGTGATACCATTATCGGTGCTGGTAGTGTTGTTACACACAATATCCCCAATAACGTGATTGCAGCTGGTAATCCATGCAAAGTCATTCGACCCATTACGAAAGCTGATCAAACCGGTTTTTCAGGACAAGATACTTTCTAGAATCGTTCATAATATGGCTATTTTGTCATTACAAACAATACCGAATCAAAATAAAAAGGCCATCCTCAGGGGATGACCTTTAATTATTATTAGTCGGCCGCAACGAAAGGCATCAAGCCCATGATACGTGCACGTTTAATAGCAATTGTTAAGCTGCGTTGGTTCTTTGCGCTGGTTCCAGTAACACGACGTGGAAGAATCTTTCCACGTTCTGAAACAAATCGCTTCAATAAATCGATATCTTTGTAGTCGATGTATTCGATGTGATTTGCAGCAATAAAATCAACTTTACGACGACGACGACCGCCGCCACGTCTTTGATATGCCATAGTTTTTCCTCCTCGAAAATTTACTTTACCAATTCATTAGAATGGTAAATCATCATCGGAAATGTCAATCGAATCCCCGGAGTTGGCAAATGGGTCATTGGGATTATTGTTCCCATTGTTGCCATTATTTCCACCATTGTTGTTGGTAGGTTTGCTACCGCCATTATTGTTGGAATTGCCGTTATTACCAGGATTTGAATTGTTATCAAATGGATTGGCATTACCGTTATTTTGTTGAGGAGCATTTCCACTTTGCTGACCATTTGAGTTGTTCCTTGCAGAACGGGGCTCAAGCAGGGCAAAATTCTCTACTACAACTTCAGTCACATAAACACGTTGTCCCTGTGCGTTTTCATAATTTCTGGTCTGAATCCGACCATCAATTCCAACAAGAGAACCTTTATGAACGAAGTTGGCAAAGTTTTCAGCGGATTTACGCCAGATTACGCAGTTAATGAAATCAGCCTCACGTTCCCCCTGTTGATTGGTAAATTGCCGATCAACGGCAAGTGAGAACGAACCGACAGCGGTTCCGCTTTGAGTGTATCGTAAATCAACATCGCGGGTTAGGCGACCCGTAAGAACTGCACGATTAAGCATGCTGAATTTGCTCCTCTCATATTAGAATGAATTATTAGTCGTCACGAACAACGATCATATGACGTAAGATATCGTCATTGATCTTTGAAAGACGATCAAATTCGTTGAGTGACTTGTCTGAATCAGTAGTTAAGGTATCAATATGATATGTTCCTTCGTTATAACCACCGATTTCGTAAGCAAAACGACGCTTTGACCAGTCTTTTGAACTTAATACTTTGGCACCATTGTCAGTTAAAATCTTGTCGAATCGTTCGATCAATGCAGATTTTGCAGATTCTTCAATATCAGGACGAATGATGTAAGTAATTTCGTATTTCTTTTCTTCCATGATTTGCACCTCCTTGTGGACTTATGGCCCTCTACCCGAGAGCAAGGAGAGTTTCTGTTTTTACCCAGATACTCACAATATAAAACTATACCACGTGTGAACTTAAATATCAATTGCCTAATTGATGATTGACGATACAGTAATTATATACGATCAAAAGAGTTAAAAATATTTTTTCTGAAATAAATTATTTTACATTGAATTAAATAATTCCTTAAGAATTCGAAATCCATTGTCGCTGTAGTCTTTAGCAGTTACCCAATCAAAAACGGCTTCGTAGATACTTGACTCTTCCCAGTTTGGAAGTAAACTAGTATCAATTCCAAAATGATTATTCTTTTGGAAACGCTTTTACGTACACGTACCATGACTTAAACAAAAATATAGAAACGAGGAATTCAATGACACTTTTAATTTTAACCATCGTCGGACTCTCAGCATTTTACTACTTCAGAAGTTCCCAATCAAACAACCGTTCAAATCGCTATCAAAACAGCCAGGATCCTCATGCATACGCATATGCACGTAACGAACATCCTGAAATTTTGGACAAAGGCCAGACAACCGGCCGCCCACGAAAAAATATTAACTAATTCAAATTAAACCAAAAAAAGACGCTCCTCAAAATTGAGGAACGTCTTTTTTAACATATTTTTGGGAAAAGAACACGGGGAATGTTCTAATACTGTGCAGCACAGTGGGATCCTCTAAATAATTTCCCATGACGAGAACAGAATAGAATGCCTGAACAATTCTGTTAGAGGACACCCATTGATGGGAAGTTGCACACTAATTAATATTTGATGTTCAAGAGATTTGCTTTCTTAACATCGGCAATGGTCTTGGTTCCGGCCAATTGCATAATGATCTTCAGTTCGTCACCAAGATGTTCGAAGACTGATTGAACACCTTCGGCACCACCAAGCGCCAAGCCATAAATAACTGGACGGCCCATGGCAACCAAATCAGCACCTGAAGCAAGTGCCTTGAATACATCTGACCCACGGCGAACACCGGAATCAAAGATGATTGGAACTTGGCCGTTAACGGCTTTGGCAACGTCTTCCAAGACATCAAATGATGCTGGACCACCGTTTAATTGACGGCCACCGTGATTTGATACATAAACACCGGCAGCACCGGCACCAATTGCATAAAGGGCATCTTCTGGAGATTCGATTCCTTTAACAATAACTGGTAAATCAGTGTAATCAGCGATCTTCTTAACATCATCAGGGCCAATCTTTTGGGCAGCTGATGCATAAATTTCACCGATTCCCTTACCCTTACCATCGCCTTCACTGAACTTGGTCAGGTTGGCCATTGGAATTGGGAACTGGAAGTTATTCTTGATGTCGTCTTCACGATAACCATCGACAGTTGCGTCAACGGTTAAGATGATACCCTTAACGCCAGCCTTTTTAGCTTCGTCAAGCAATGAATAGTTGAAGTCCCAATCCTTACTCATATAGAGTTGGAAGAATTGAGGAGCACCATTTCCTGCAGCGGCAGTATCGGCAATTGAGGTTGATGAATAAGTACTTTGTGCCATCAAACCACCAACGGCAGCGACACCCTTTGCAGTATCTTTTTCACCCTGTGAATGAGCCAATCCTTGAGCAGCGGTTGGTGCCATCATAATTGGTGTCTTCAATGGAATGCCAAACACGTTGGTATCCAACTCAGGCTTTTCAATATTACTCAAAGCACGTGGAACGATCTGCTTGTGAGTAAATGCTGTTCGGTTGGCTTTTAAAGTCCAATTGTTTTCTGAACCACCGGCGATGTAACCAAAACCACCAGTTGGGATAATTTGCTTTGCTTTTTCTTCCAACTCAGGCAAGTTTAAAATGTCGAGTTTTTGTTCGGTATCGTTTTGTTTGTAACCATTAACAACAGTCATGAATTAACTACCTCCAGGTAATTGTTTTGTTTTTTAATTCTTAACAAAAGTGTATCACTTACGAAAAGTAAGTCAAAACATTCGCTCAATGTTTTTAATGATTAACATTTTAAAATATCTACCTAGATTGTTTCACGTGAAACTACATAATAAAAAGCCGGTACGAGAACGACTCTCGCATCGGCTTAATAACTAATTATTTTTATTCGTCATCTGAATTTGAATCTTGATTATCACTTTGTTGTGAATCATCAGTTGACTGATCTGCATCAGACTTTGTGTCTTTTGCTCGATCATCTTCAGAATCATCCTGCTTTTCAACCTTCGCCATCGTTGCAACCTTGGCACCATCATTCATTCTGATCAAATGAACACCAAGTGTTGCCCGGCCAGTCTGAGAAACATCGGCAACACTGAATCGAATCATGACACCCTGATCAGTAATCAGCATGATGTCTTCAGCACCGCTAACGGTTGTTAAACCGGCAAGTGGGCCGTTCTTTTCAGTGATGTTGGCTGTCTTGATACCTTTACCGCCACGGCCCTTAATTGGGTACTCGGCAGCTGGGGTTCGTTTACCATATCCATTTTCGGAAATGATGAACACTTCGCTGTCTGGATTCAAGATATCAGAACCAACAACGTAATCATTCTCACGAAGTCTGACACCTCGGACACCGGTTGCGGAACGTCCCATGGAACGAACATCGGCAGCGTTAAAGCTGACAGCATAGCCACGATGAGTTCCGATAATGATGTTCTTATCCTCATCGGCAATCAATACGTTGCTTACTTGATCGTCATCTTTAAGGTTAATGGCTTTCAGACCATTACTCCGAATATTGGCAAAATCAGATACTGGCGTGCGTTTAACGGTTCCCATCAAAGTCACAAAGAAGAGATCCTTTTCGATATCCTTGTTCTTATCAGAAACGTTAATCACAGCCTGGATCTTTTCGTCGTTGCCAATGTTCAAAAGGTTAATAACTGGAATTCCTTTGGCTGAACGGCCATATTCAGGAATTTCGTAACCCTTCATCCGATATACCTTGCCGGCATCGGTAAAGAATAACAGCACATCATGAGTTGATGTAGAAACCAAGTGTTCCACGAAATCATCGTTATGAACACCCATTCCCTGAACACCACGACCACCACGGTTTTGAGCTTTAAACTCAGAGGTAGGGAGTCGCTTGATGTATCCATTATGAGTCAATGAAATGATGACGTCTTCTTCTTCGATCAAGTCTTCATCTTCAAGACTGAGAACTTCACCAACCAGCAGCTCAGTTCGACGTGGATCACCAAATTTGTTTTGGATTTCCAATAATTCTTGATAGATGATTTCATTAACCCGCTCACGGCTGGCAAGGATTGCTTTGTATTCTTCGATATCCTTCATCAATTGATTGTATTCTTTATCAATCTTTTCGCGTTCCAAACCGGTCAATCGAACCAGACGCATGTCCAGAATCGCTTGGGCTTGTTTGTCATCCAGTCCAAAGCCTTCGATTAATTGGTTCTTGGCGACATCCCCGGTTTGTGACCCACGGATAATCTTGATAATTTCATCAATATGATCAAGGGCAATTCTTAATCCTTCAAGAATGTGAGCTCTTGCTTGAGCTTTGTTTAATTCATACTTGGTCCGTCGTTGAATAACTTCCACTTGATGTTCCAAG
Organism: Lentilactobacillus sunkii DSM 19904; assembly: GCF_001435575.1. Taxonomy (GTDB): domain Bacteria; phylum Bacillota; class Bacilli; order Lactobacillales; family Lactobacillaceae; genus Lentilactobacillus; species Lentilactobacillus sunkii. Next base: position 13,067 of record NZ_AZEA01000007.1, on the reverse strand, counting down.
TAGTAAGTTAAAATCTCTTTCAAACTCAGGATCTTTGGTGTTCCCTTAACGATGGCCAGCATGTTGAAGCTAAATGATGTCTGCATCAAAGTTAATTTGTACAAATTATTCAAAATAACTTCTGCACTGGCATCGCGGCGAACATCAATCACGACCCGCATCCCTTCACGGTCGGATTCATCGTTAATATCGGTGATTCCTTCGATCCGTTTATCACGGGCAAGTTCAGCGATCCGTTCGATCAACTTAGCTTTGTTAACCATGTAAGGCAATTCGGTCGCAATAATTCTCTGTTTACCACCGGACTCCCCTTCAATTTCAACTTTGGCTCGGACGATAATGGTTCCTTTACCGGTTTCATAGGCTTTCCGAATACCGGATTTACCCATGACAACACCACCGGTTGGGAAATCAGGTCCCGGCAAAACTTCCATCAAATCTGCCGTTGTGGCATCAGGATTCTTCATCAAAACGTGAATCGCACTGATGACTTCCGACAAATTGTGAGGTGGAATGTTGGTTGCCATACCAACAGCAATTCCTGAAGCTCCGTTAACCAGGAGGTTCGGGAATCGTGATGGCAGAACGGTTGGTTCCCGCTCGGTACCATCATAGTTGGGCTGAAAATCAATGGTATCTTTGTTGATATCACGCAGCATTTCCATGGCGATTTTACTTAAACGGGCTTCGGTATAACGCATCGCCGCAGCACCATCACCATCGACTGATCCAAAGTTTCCGTGACCATCAACCAACATATAACGATAGCTGAAGTCTTGAGCCATTCGAACCATTGATTCATACACAGCCGTGTCACCATGGGGATGATACTTACCTAAAACATCTCCAACAATTCTGGCTGATTTTTTATAAGGTTTATCAGGCGTAACACCCAGTTCATGCATATCGTATAGGATACGACGGTGAACAGGCTTTAAACCATCGCGGACATCTGGCAGCGCACGGGCAACAATAACACTCATTGCGTAGTCAAGAAATGAAGTTCGCATTTTTTTAGACAGATCAACGTTGGTCACTCGACCAGCAATTGGTTCGTCATGGTTATCTTTATTCGCCAAATTATTTACCTCCATTCAAGGGTTTGGTTGGTTTGTTTCATGTGAAACATTTTGATTGGTATTAAGTTAAATTGATTTTCACGTAGATTGATTTTCTTTGTGTAATTCTACCTAGTGGAAACGTGTTTCGATGGCCCTGACCCCTACTGTGTAAGCCAAAAATTTAAACGATGAACAAAAACCATTCATCATTTAAATTTCTGGCTTACACTCCGGGGCCACCCGGGTCTCGTCACACTCTGATCTACACATCCAAATTCTCCACGAACGTTGCATTATCTTCAATAAACTCACGTCTTGGTTCCACCTTGTCGCCCATTAACATTGAGAAGACCTTGTCTGCCTCTGCGGCATCTGAGGATTCCACTCTTAACAAGTGACGGTTTTCCGGATTCATTGTGGTGTCCCACAATTGCTCGGCATCCATTTCACCTAAACCTTTGTATCGTTGAATAACCGGCTTTGGTGATGGCTGCAAGGTTCCCAGGAATGAATTCAAATCTTCATCGGAGTCAATATAACGTGACATCTTACCTTGGCGAACCTGATACAGCGGTGGTTGGGCCACATACACGAAGCCGGCATCAATCAATGGCCGCATGTAACGGTAAATCAGCGTCAACAGCAAGGTTTGAATATGAGCACCATCGACATCGGCATCGGTCATGATGATCAATTTATGATAGTTAACCTTTGATAAATCAAAGTCTTCCCCAAAACCGGTTCCCATGGCAGTGAATAGTGAACGAATTTCTTCGTTAGCTAAGATCCGGTCCATGCTGGCTTTTTCAACGTTCAAAATTTTCCCACGAATTGGCAGGATTGCTTGAGTTAAACGTGAACGGCCCTGCTTTGCTGAACCACCGGCAGAATCACCCTCGACAATGAATAATTCAGAAATCTTGGGATCTTTACTGGTGTTATCAGCCAATTTACCGGGTAAATTGCTGATTTCAAGACCACTCTTTTTCCGAGTGACTTCACGCGCACGTTTGGCAGCAGAACGAGCTTTTGATGCCAGCAGGCCGCGATCAACAATCTTTCGGGCCAACTTAGGATTTTCCATCAGGAATTTCGTAAAGTGATCGCTAAAGATTCGATCGGTGACGGTTCTGGCATCCGAGTTACCAAGCTTGGTCTTGGTCTGTCCTTCAAATTGAGGATCTGGATGCTTGATGCTGACAACTGCAGTAGTTCCTTCACGGACATCCTCACCGGAAAGGTTCGGCTCATTGTCTTTAAGAAGCTTGTTCTTTCGGGCATAGTCGTTGATAACCCGGGTCAAGGCCCGCTTGAAGCCTTCCTCATGGGTTCCACCTTCATAGGTGTGAATGTTATTGGTAAAGGTCATTAATGTATTGTGGTAATCATTGGTGTATTGAATGGCAACTTCAACGGTAATGCCGTGCATGACGCCTTCCACGTAAATTGGTTCATCCAACAAGGTTTCCTTGCTGTGATCGAGGTATTCAACATAATGGTTGATACCACCTTCATACAGGAAATCTTGTTCTGTCGGTTTTTCAGGGCGCAAGTCACGGACAACAATCCGTAACCCTTTATTCAAGAATGCCAATTCACGCAGTCGGGCGGTCAACACCTTGATGTCATATGTGGTTGTTTCCCGGAAAATATCAGGATCTGGAAGAAAATGGACTTTTGTTCCATGAAGGTCATCGGAAACATCACGAACGACCTTCATCTTGGTCTTAACGTGGCCGCGGCTGAAGTCCATATAATAGACTTTTCCGTCACGGGTAACTTCAACATCCAGTTCGGACGACAGGGCGTTTACAACTGATGCACCAACACCATGCAGTCCACCGGAAACTTTGTATCCGCCGCCGCCAAATTTACCACCGGCATGAAGAATCGTGAAAACTGTTTCCAAAGCTGGCTTTCCGGTCTTCTTTTGAATATCGACAGGAATTCCACGACCGTCATCAGTTACGGTAATACTGTTGTCTTTTTCAACTGTAACGGTGATTTTGCTGGCAAACCCGGCTAAAGCTTCATCGATACCGTTATCGACAATTTCCCAAACCAGATGATGGAGTCCTTGTGAGCTGGTCGTTCCAATGTACATTCCTGGTCGCTTACGAACAGCTTCCAATCCTTCAAGAACCTGAATTTGGCTCGCGTCATACTCATGAGCCAATTCTTTTTTAGTTTCTTTTTCGTCAGCCATTTTGATTCTCCTTCACTATTGTTCCAAAGTAACATTACCTTCACTAATCCGAAATATTCGGGGATTGGTCAATAATTCCTGCTGGACACCACTCAGACTGGTCGTCGTCAAAAATGTTTGGACTTTATCTTGAATGGCCGTTAATAGATGAGTCTGCCTGAAATCATCCAGTTCGGAAAGCACATCATCCAACAACAGAATCGGATATTCATCCGTTTGTTCCTTCATGAGGTCAATTTCGGCTAATTTAACCGAAAGCGCAGTGGTTCGCTGCTGGCCTTGGGATCCAAACGACTGAACTTCTTTATCGTTAATGATGAAGTGCAGATCGTCGCGCTGCGGTCCGATTAAAGTGGTTGAACGCAGGATCTCTTTATCTTTAATCTTCGCAAAATGCTTCAGCAGACTTTGATAAATCGATTCCACAGAACCAAGCTGATCGGCTTCAACCGTCGTACGATAGTCAAAAGCCAACTGTTCTTTCCCCTGTGAAATTTCTGGATGAATGCGTTGCGCATACTTTTCCAGCTTTTTAAGTAACTGGAGTCTTTGATAAATGATTTCTGCGCCATATGCAGACAGCTGATCGGACAAAACATCCAAATAAACTCGATCGGACTGCCGTTTATGATGCAAATCTTTTAAGTACCGATTTCGCTGCTTTAATATTTTTTTATATTGGGTGGAATTGTATAGGTAACGATTGCTCATCTGAGCAAATTCCATATCCATGAACCGACGCCGAACCTGTGGTGCACCCTTAACAATGGATAAGTCTTCAGGCGCAAATAAAATCACGTTCAGCTGACCGATGTAACTGGACAACTTGGCTTGTTCGAGGTGATTAACCTTTGCCCGTTTTCCTTTTGACCCTAAATCCAGTTCAATGGGAACAGTGCCCAGGCGCTTTTGGAGACGCCCTTTGATTTGGGCAGTTTGAGCATTCCAATTGATCAATTCTTTTTCGTTATTGGTCCGGTGACTGCGGGTCAGCGCTAAAACATAGATCGCTTCAAGCAAATTAGTCTTTCCCTGGGCATTTTCACCAAGGAATACGTTAATCCCATCGGAAAATTTAAGTGTTTGGTCAGCATAATTACGAAAATTATGGAGTTCAATTTCCGTTAACTTCATTCATTTCCCTGCTTTGAGTGAATAAAAAATAAGCCAACATCCGGAACTTCGACATGATCGCCGTCGTACAGCTTCCGGCCACGGCGATTATCAGGTTCGTCATTGACATTAACTGTTGTTTCTCTTAAAAACCATTTGGCTTGGCCGCCGCTTCCGATGATTGATTCTTCTTTGAGCAGCTGTCCAAGAGTGATGTATGGACTATCAATGAAAACATCTTTTTTCACAATTTCACCCACCTTTTTACATACTCTATTATACCCCTTTGTTTAGTAAAAGTACACGTCAGTGACGATTTATGGGCATTATGAGCCGTTTTAAAGATTTTTGATATTTTTGTATGAAATCAACGAAAATTGCTAAAAAGTCCATATATGGACTGATAACGAAATATCGGCAGTTATTTTCGACTTCAATCAAATTGTAAGTGAACTTTTTAAAAGCATAACTATTTGAGATATAATTTGTGATTTTTGGACAGAAAAAAACAACTCCCAGAATGTTGTGAGAGTTGTTAGTTAATCGATTTTCAATTAGAACGTTCGAATTGGTGTAATCAGTTGAACAAAGCTGTCACTGTCTTCGGTTGGGGTCAATGTAAATGGCCGTAAAGCAGAGGTGAAGTCAATGTTAATCGTTGCCTGACTGAATGAACGCAACGCATCTTTCATGTAATCAGGGTTGAAGGAGATTTCAAGCTCGTTTCCTTCGAGGGTCTTAGGCTCCAGGTCTTCTTCAACATTACCAACATCAGGGGAATTTCCGTAGATGGTAACCGACTTTTTATCAGGATCAATTGTAATCTTTACAACGTTATTTCTTGATTCATGTGAAAGTAACGATGCCCGTTCAATAGCTGCCAATAACTCAGGAGCTTCAAATGAAATCCGGGTGTCATGTGCGTCTGGAATCAATCTGGTTGTATCAGGATAGTTGCCTTCGAGCAGTCGTGAATAGAATAATGTGTTTCCAATGACAAACAAAGCTTGGTTTTCAGTGACTGACAAAGATACTTCTTCTTGAGCATCGTCAATCATCTTGGATAACTCAGACAAACTCTTTCCAGGAATGACAAAATCATACGATCCGGTAATTGGCTTTTCCAAAGTTACTTTCCGTTGGCTGAGTCGATGGCTGTCAGTTGCAACTGCCATAACGTGGTTCTCAGAAATCACAAAATGAACCCCTGTCAGAATTGGTCGACTTTCCTGATTTGAAACTGCAACGACGGTTTGGCTGATAATTTGTTTAAAGAGATCAGCTGCCAAAGGAATTGAATCGTTGGTTTGAATTTCAGGTAGGTGTGGATAGTTGTTGGCATCCAATCCGTTGATTGTAAAGGAAGATTGACCCGAAGTAATCATTGTCTGGAAGTTTTCACCAACCTCCAAAGTAATGGTGTCTTTAGGTAATTTTTTAACAATTTCAGTAAAGAATCGTGCAGGCAACACAATGGCACCTTCGGATTCAATCACCAACATGTTGTCTGGATCATCAGCTTTTAACGTTGTTTCAATGGAAATATCAGCATCACTGCCTGTTAGTACAAGACCATCAGGACCGGCTACAATCTTTAATCCAGTTAGGATAGGAATCGTTGTTTTTGTAGAGATGGCTCTTGAAACTGTGTTTAGACCTTTAGTGAATGCTGTTCGACCAATTGAAAATTTCATACTTTAATCGACCTCCCGGAAAGTAAAGTGTAAGTATATATTAATTAATAAAAGAAAAAAGAAGTAATAGTAGGGCATGTGGATATTGTGGATAACTTTTCACAAGTCTTTAGTACTCAACGATAAACCTGTGGATAAGACTGTGCACAACTTATTGACTTCTCTATTATTTATCCACAGTCGATTATACCATTTTAGTTCAGGGCGCTTTTAATATCCGAGATTTCTTTTCTCAAATCGGCATCGAGTTTAATGATTTCTGCAATTTTATCGCAAGCATGAATAACGGTTGTGTGATCTTTACCGCCGAATTCTTTACCAATTTTTGGCAGCGAATTGCTGGTCATCTCTCTGGCCAGATACATCGCAATTTGTCGGGGCATGACAATGGATTTCATCCGTTTCTTACCCTTCAAATCATTAATGGAAATGTGGAAATAGCTGGCAACTTTGTTTTGGATGTCAACGATCGAAAGCTGGCGGTTGTCCTGGCTCAGCTTCAGGCCACGAAGCGCTTCATAGACAAGATCGGTTGTGATCGGTTCATCTTTTAATTTGGAATAAGCTTGAACCCGTGACAATGCCCCTTCAAGTTCTCGGACGTTGGAATCGATCTGGCCGGCGATGTATGCCAGCGTGTCATTAGGGATGACCAGGTTGTCCAGCTTTGCTTTGTTCTTAAGAATCGCAATTCTGGTTTCCAGATCAGGCGGCGTGATGTCGACAGGCAGACCCCATGCGAATCGTGATACCAATCGTTCCTGGAGCTTGGGGATTTCTTGTGGAACCCGATCGGACGTCAAAACGATTTGTTTGTCATTATTGTAAAGATCATTAAAAGTGTGGAAGAACTCTTCTTGAGTTCCTTCTTTTTGGGCGAAGAATTGAATATCATCTACCATCAAAATATCCACATCCCGGTATTCACGACGGAATTCTTCTGTCCGGTTGGTCTGAATCGCGTTGATGAAATCGTTGGTGAAGGCCTCACTGGTCACATACTTAACGTTGGTTTCAGGATGGTCTTCGAGCCGCTTGTTGCCGATAGCCTGCATCAAATGGGTTTTGCCCAATCCGACGCCACCATAAAAGAACAGTGGATTATAAAGCTTTCCAGGTTCCTCAGACACAATTAAAGCAGCGGCATGGGCCATTTGATTGCCTTTGCCAATAATAAAATTATCGAACGTGTAGTTTGGATTGAGATGATTTTCCTTACTAAATGAAAATTCATCACCGTCCTGCTCTTGATGGTTATCCACAGGTTTTTCTTGCGCTTCTTTATTAACGTCTGAATCCAGAATAAACTTTGGCTCGATGTTGCCTTTTGTGATCACAAAAGCATACTCAATCAAGTTTGGTGCCAATTGTTCTTTCCAGTAATCCCGATGCAATTCAGAAGGTAAAGATAAAGTAAGTGTGGATCCATCAAAGCTGATCGGTTTGACTGGTTTGATCCAGGTATCATATGTAAGGTCAGTGGTGTTGCTGCGGAATTGTTCACTTAACTTTTGCCATAATGAATCCTTATCTAACACTACGAATTCCCCCTCTGTTTTTTAGTCGTCTTGCGAAATGCAAATTAATTTTAGCATTCCAAAGAAAAGTTTTCCACAGGCAAAAACAGCCTGTGCATAATTGTTTCACAGGAGTGGAAGAAATGTATAAGTCCCCTGTGGATAAGTGGATAACGCGTCTGAAATTGTGGGTAATTAACAGGCAACTGTGGATAACTAAACTTGACAGCAACGGCTTTAACAAGAAATAAAATATCGAAATGCACAGTCTGTGGATAACTTTTGGAACCCCATGTTCATCTGTGGATAACCTTGTGCAAATCTTCAAAATCGGCTATTATTATTTATGCGGTTATCCACACAAATTGTTCATGAAACAAATTTTAAATTTTTTTGGATTTAATTGATCATGCAAAAGACTATTCCATTAATGAACAAATTATGTTAATATATTTGGGAAATGCATTTGAACATATTGTAATTAAATGCTTAAACGCGACTTTTAGAGTAAAAGGAGGATTTCATAATGAAAAGAACTTATCAACCAAAGAAGCGTCATCGCGCACGCGTTCATGGTTTCCGTAAACGTATGAGTACCAGCAATGGTCGTAAAGTGTTGGCTCGCCGACGTCAAAAAGGTAGAAAATCATTGTCTGCATAGACCACTGACCATTCAGTGGTCTTTTTCATTTATTTTTCAAAAATCTGTGGAGATGGATCATGCGAAAATCGTATCGAGTAAAAAAAGAGTCTGAATTTCAAGAAGTATTTGAAACTCATAACTCGGTTGCAAATCGTCAATTTGTTATCTATTCTTTGGACAAACCCAATCAATTACATTTTCGCGTCGGTATTTCTGTTGGTAAGAAGATCGGCAACGCGGTACATAGAAATTGGGTTAAGCGAAGAATTCGCCAATCCCTGTTGGAATTAAAGCCTTACCTCCGTCAGGACGTTGATTTCATTGTTATCGCCCGTCCGGCGGCAGACCAAATGTCGATGGCTGATGTTAAGGCCAGCTTAATTCACGTACTCAAGTTAGCTAAACTAATCGATCCCAACTATGATAGTGAGGAAAAAAGTTGAAAAAGAGAATAAAGAAATTACTAGTATTACTATCATTAGTAAGTTTGACGGTAGTACTTTCCGCATGTAGCAATGCACCAATAACCAATCACAGTACAGGTATTTGGGATGGATGGGTTGTTTTAAACTTCTCCAGAGCCATCATCTGGCTGTCTAAATTCTTTAGCGACAACTATGGTATGGGTATTATTATCTTTACCATTCTTGTCCGGATTGTTATTCTGCCATTGATGATTTATCAAACCAGAAGTATGCGGAAGACCCAAGAAGTTCAACCGCAACTGAAGGCACTGCAGAAGAAATATTCATCAAAGGATGCTGCAACCGTTCAAAAGCTTCAGGCTGAACAAAAGAAACTGTATGCCGAAGCAGGTATTAATCCATTGGCTGGTTGTTTGCCATTGATTGTTCAGATGCCAATTCTGTTCGCCTTGTATCAAGCAATCTGGCGGACTCATATTTTGAGAACCGGAACCTTCTTCTGGTTACAGCTTGGACATCCGGATCCATACTTCGTTTTGCCGGTCCTAGCTGCTTTGTTCACTTTCATTTCTTCCTGGTTGGCCATGAAAGGTCAGCCCGAATCCAATTCAATGACAACCATGATGACACTGGGAATGCCATTCTTCATTTTAATTATGGCGCTTAGCTTACCATCAGCCTTGTCACTGTACTGGGTAATTACCAATGCATTCCAGGTGGGTCAAACCTTGGTTATTCAAAACCCTTGGAAGATTCGTCGAGAACGTGAGAAGAAACAACGTGAAGAACGCGAAAAGCAACGGGCAATTAAAAAAGCCATCAAGCGTGCCAAGAAGAGTAAACGTAAATAATTCATTAAGCAGCATCGCCATTTGACGATGCTGCTTTTTTTTATGGTCCAAAACGGCCCGATTCGGTTAAACTGGAGTAAATATCGTTAAAGGATGCTGAATATGAAAAAAATTGTAATTGCGGCCGATTCATTTAAAGGCAGTGCCAGTTCAATACAAGTTGCTGATTATTTGGAACGTGGGCTTCATGAAGCTGACTCTTCGTTGAAAATCATCAAAGTGCCACTTGCTGATGGTGGTGAAGGGACTGTAATGGCCATTATTAAGGCTACTAACGGCCATTTGATGACGTCTAAGGTTTCTGGGCCTGCCAGCGGTCATGTTGAGGCACAGTGGGGATTGTTGCCTAATCACACGGCCGTCATCGAAATGGCCGCAGCTGCCGGATTTACTCAGGATCGTCAGCAAAATGTTGCTTTGAAGTCAACTTATGGTGTTGGGGAATTAATTAAGCAGGCTTTGGATCATCATGCGACCAAAATATACGTTGGGCTTGGCGGCAGTTCTACCAATGATGGTGGGGTTGGGATGGCTCAGGCACTGGGTGGCCGTTTTTTCGATCAAAACGGTGCTGAAATTCCACATGGTATGACAGGTCTGCGTGAATTGGCCGGAGTGAATCTTGAAGGAATTGACCATAGAATTCAAAATGTTCAGGTGATCGGACTTGCTGACGTTGATAACCCTTTGACTGGTAAAAATGGTGCTACCCGAATCTTTGGACCACAGAAAGGTGTTCGTCCTGATCAAGTAGCTGAATTCGACAACCAGCTCAACCATCTGTCACAATTAACGGCAACGGTTCTTGGGACTGATTATTCGACACTCCCTGGGGCTGGAGCTGCTGGTGGCCTTGGATTTGGCGTTCTGGCCTTTCTTGGTGGCCGGTTAACTTCCGGAATTGCAAAAATGATCGAAATCGTCCATTTGCAGGCAAGAATTCAAAACGCTGATCTGGTTATCACCGGAGAAGGCCGAATTGATCAGCAGACATTGAATGGTAAGCTGCCTTTGGGAGTTGCCCAACTTACCCATAAGGCCGGGGTTCCAACTATCGCTGTAGCCGGAAGTGTTTCCGAAGATGTTCAGCGTCTTTATGAACACGGTTTTGATTTGATTCTTTCGACAATGACCAGTCCAATGACAGTTGATGAAGCAATTCAGCAAGCCCCTCAGTTGATCACTCAAACCGGATACCGGATTGGCAAGATGATTCAATTAATTAATCGATAGTCAAAACGGGTCAAAACGCTGTTATTTAACAGTATTTTGACCCGTTTTTTTAATTGCGAATTATTTAATATTTTTAAGAAGCAGTCTAGCCACAGCTTTTGGTGAGAATGGATTTTGCCCTGTAATAAAATGACCATCCTGAACGGCATATTCTTTATATGCCCGTTTCTTTTTAAAGTTACCCCCGCGCTTTTCTACTTCTTGTTTGTTTAAAAATGGTACGACTGATTTTTTACCTGCGATAATTTCTTCGGCTGTTGTAAAACCAGTGATTGTTTTGCCGGCAATCAGGTATTTACCGTTGTTATCTTTAATATTGAGCAATCCGGCTACTCCGTGACAGACCGATGTGATGTAGCCGCCATTGTTGTAGATTGATAATGCAATTTTTTGGAGTTTAGGATCATCTGGGAAGTCCCACATGACACCGTGACCGCCAGTATAGTAGATTGCTGAATAATCAGCTGGATTTATTTGATCCGGACGCAGCGATTGAGTTAGTGCGCGTTGTTGGAAGTCTTTGGTTTCGTAAAATTCCATGATGGATTTATTGGTGTATTTCATACTTCTTGGATCCAGCGGAACAAAGCCGCCCTTTGGACTGACATAATCAACTTTTATTCCAGCCTGCTCCATTGATTCAGCAAATTCAGTTGCTTCTCCCAACCACAAGCCGGTTGGATCATCAGTTCCTTGATAACGTGTCTTATTTGTTAAGACAATTAATACCTTTTTTGTCATTTTTTAGTCCCCGTTTGTTTAATAATCTCAGTCACATGGTCGAGTAATGTTTTCAGTTGATCGATTTCCTTGATATTGTGAGATAAATAGTAAAAATTTTTGGTTCCTTCACTTCTCACGGCAACAAGATGTGCGTCTTTTAAAATTTTCAAATGGTGGGATACTGCTGGTCTGGACAAATGAGTTGCATTTGTCAGATCAGTGGCTTGTAAGCCGTTACATGCATTTTTCTTGAGCAATGCGATAATAATTGCCTGACGTTTTTCATCTCCTAGTGCAGTTAGGAAAGTGCTTATGTTGGCAAATTCTGATTGAATTTGTTTTAAATCGGTCATTTTTGGCTCAACTCCGTTCATCTGTTTAAACCATTAAACCATCATGGCTGATTGAAGTCAATATATTCGTTCGAAGCTGGAATTCTTGACTATTTTTTTAAAGCGGAATAAGATTTGTGACACATTCGTTTAAAAATTTAAACCATTACTTTGGAGAGATGTTATGACAAAAACAATGAAAGCTGCTCAAATTCGTAAGTACAAACAGCACCATTTAGAATTGAACCAAGTGGCAATTCCTGCCGTTGGGGATAACGATGTTTTGGTAAAAGTTGCCGCTGCTAGTATCAATCCCATTGATTTGAAAACTCGGGATGGCAAACTAACGATGCTTCTAAATTATAAGATGCCGTTAATTTTAGGTAGTGACTTTTCCGGCACGGTGACTCAAGTGGGCCAAGATGTTAAGGCGTTTTCGGTTGGTGATCAGATATATGGTCGAGTGCAGAAAAATCGGATTGGAACGTTTGCTGAATATATTGCGGTTGACCAAGGGGATGTAGCGCTGAAGCCAAGCAATTTGAATTTTGAACAGGCTGCTTCAGTACCGCTGACTGGATTAACCAGCTATCAGGCACTTGTGGACATCATGCACGTTAAGCCCGGAGATAAACTCTTAATTCAAGCCGGATCCGGTGGGATTGGAACCATTGCAATTCAGATTGCCAAATCACTGGGAGCATTTGTGGCAACGACAACTAGTCGGAAAAACATTGAAATGGTTCGAAAGCTTGGAGCAGATCAGGTGATCGATTACCATCAGGAAAACTTTGAGGATGTTTTATTTAATTACCACTTTGTATTTGATACTTTGGGCGGGAAGGCGTTGGAAAATGCCTTTAACATTATTAAACCCGGTGGAAAAGTGGTGTCGCTTTCTGGGATTCCAAATGGGCGTTTTGCAGCAGAATATGGATTGCCATTGTGGAAGCGGCTGGCTTTCAGCTTAGCAACGCTGAATATCAGCAAATTAGAGCGGGAGACCGAGGCACAGTATGTTTTTTTGTTTATGAAACCAAATGGTGCCGAATTAAATCTGATTACAAAGATGATTGAAGATGGTACAGTTAAGCCAATGATTGATCGGGTTGTGCCATTTTCTGAAATTCAATCTGCTTTAGATTATTCTGAAACCGGTCGAGCTCACGGAAAGATAATCGTGACAATGGATTAGTTTCTGTATACGTGCACTTTACCAAGCTTCATAGATGATCTACAAAAAAGGGGCTGGGACAAAAGTCCCAGTTA
>NZ_AZEA01000069.1 GCF_001435575.1 Lentilactobacillus sunkii DSM 19904 | reverse complement strand
CGTTTTGCATCGGGTCTTCTTTCATGCGCATAAAAGTCGCGTCATGATCTGTTTTAGAGAAGCTGTTTCAATCTCCAAATAACTGGTGGTATTGTCGATATTTCTGCTTTCGTGGTAAATATTCATCTCTGACTAAATGGCGGAGGTGTTTAAGCTCGCGCCGGCGCCGTTTACGTGGTGACCCACCATGAATTGTCTTTTCAGTTTTAACTTGCTGGTCTAATTCCGAAATTTCTTCATCTAATGCGGTCACCTCGGCTTCCAGCGTTTGTAGATCCGTCGGATCCATTTCATTTTCCACCG
>NZ_AZEA01000068.1 GCF_001435575.1 Lentilactobacillus sunkii DSM 19904 | reverse complement strand
CGTTTTGCATCGGGTCTTCTTTCATGCGCATGAAAGTCGCGTCGTGATCTGTTTTGGAGAAACTGTTCCGGTCACCGAACCACTCATGATATTGCCGATACTTTTGCTTCCGGGGTATGAATTCGTCTTTTACCAGATGCCTGAGATGTTTAAGCTGGCGTCGGCGCCGTTTACGTGGTGACCCACCAGGAATTGTCTTTTCATTTTTAACTTGCTGATCTAATTTGTCAATTTCTTGATCCAGTGCGGTCACTTCAGCCTCAAGCGTCTGGAGATCCGTCGGATCCATTTCATTTTCCACCG
>NZ_AZEA01000067.1 GCF_001435575.1 Lentilactobacillus sunkii DSM 19904 | reverse complement strand
GGTAACTGGGGACCACATCAGGATCACCAATCAACCATTTCATTGGAATGTTTTCCTCAGCCATCTGCTGAATTTTTCGTCCTGAAAACACTTTGCGTGAGTACGCAAATAACATCATCTTAAGCATCATTAATGGCGAATATTGCGGTCGGCCGAAGGCAGACTCTTCACCATAGACTAATTTATATGGAATGGTATCCACAAAGGCGCTTATCGCACGAACAATATGAGTTTCTGAAATTGAAATTTCCAATGGTAATGTTAAACTGGTTTGATTATTGTTATACTGTCTATACATAGAGATTCACTCCTATCCTTGG
>NZ_AZEA01000066.1 GCF_001435575.1 Lentilactobacillus sunkii DSM 19904 | reverse complement strand
GTTTCAGTTCGGCTGCTTCACGGTTGGCGGCTCGATGAACTTGTTTAAAGTCATTGATCACGGCCTTGCGGTCTTTTACCCGAACCTTATTCATCAGATTACGTCCAACATGAACCAGGCAACGTTGCCGTTTAGCCTTGGGAAAATGTCTACTTAAGCCTTCATCCAAACCCACTAACCCATCGGCCACAAACAACAGGACATCTTTGACGCCCTGCTTGATTAAGGTTCCCAGCAGTTCAGTCCAGATCCCAGTCGATTCCGTGGGCGCCACCAGGTAGTTCAGGACTTCCTTCGTGCCATCTGGACGGATGCCAATCGCAATATGAACCGCTTCTTTTTGAACGGTATCATGCTTTAACGGCAAGTAAGTGGCATCTAAAAAGATAGCTGCATATTGTGAAGCCAGTCGACGTTGCTGGAAAGCTTGAACCTGTTCGTTAACGGCTTTAGTCATGTTGGAAACCGTAGCTTTGGTGTAGTGAGCACCGTACATTTTCTCAATGAGT
>NZ_AZEA01000065.1 GCF_001435575.1 Lentilactobacillus sunkii DSM 19904 | reverse complement strand
TGCGCATGAAAGAAGACCCGATGCAAAACGGCCAGTTAAAACCTGGGTACAATCTGCAAATCACAACGCAATCTCAATTTGTACTGTATTACCAAGTGAATCAGTGTCCTACGGACCAACGAACTTTAATTCCATTTTTGAAATCAATGAACTTTACCCAGACTCCAATCAAATATATCGTTGCCGATGCGGGCTATGGCAGTGAACCAAACTATCAATTCGTTAAAGACCAGATAGGCGGGATTCCATTGATTCCTTATACCATGTACCTGAAAGAGCAATCTAAGAAATACCGAACTGATCTCGGCAAAGTGATGAATTGGGAATATCACGCAGAAGACGACTACTATCTGGATGATCACCACATCCGCTTCTCATACCATGGTATGAGCCATCGAACTGATAAAAATGGCTTTACCCGCGACTTTAAAGTTTATCGAGCCGATGATTATGATGATCCCGAAGGTTACTATTGGTCCACCACTCGTATGGGAAACCAGCGAAGAATCAATATTAATCCAAATTGGGACTCACAAAAAGAATATATTCGTGAACAGCTTT
>NZ_AZEA01000064.1 GCF_001435575.1 Lentilactobacillus sunkii DSM 19904 | reverse complement strand
ATCTCCGGTCAACCTGTATTACACTGCCAATAGTGTGAATAATATTACTGTGAATGAAAACGATGTAAATTCAAACAATACAGTTAACACCGTTGAACCAAAGGGAAAGACTGGTGAAACGCTGAATCTGAATGATAACAAGAATCTGAATATTCCGGCGGGTTATCACAAAGCAACCGAGACTGAATTAAACGGCCATAAGCAGCCGGCCAACCCTGTTTATGACGTAACACCACAAACAGTTACGGTTTATGTTGCTGGCGATAAGAATACCAACATCAACGTTAACCTAGTTGATACTCATTCCAAGCAAACCATTAAGACAGAGGTACCTGAAGGCCACACCGGCGATGTCCTGAACTTGAACGATAAGTCCAAAGTACAAATTCCAGATGGATATCATCGTTCAGATCAATCTGAAATTCCTGATGGTAAGAAGCAGAGTGACAACCCAACGTACACCACTCAAAAACAGGATGTTCCAGTTTATGTAACGGGTAACACAATCAAAAACACTGATGCAAACGCAATAACGGTCAATCACTATATCCAAGATGACAAAGGACAAAAAACAACTAATGTCATCGGAAAAGTTGTGACAGTTGATGGTTATGTTGGCAAACAAGTAACCGTTGATCCTCAAGTGGCCCCTAATGTGATCCCTGGATATACGCCGGTAG
>NZ_AZEA01000063.1 GCF_001435575.1 Lentilactobacillus sunkii DSM 19904 | reverse complement strand
AGAAGCTGTCTAAAATCTCTTAAGTAATAGTGCTAAAAACGCTAAAACGACCATTTGCAGACTGGTGGTTAATTGACGCTCACAATTTTTCCAAAGTCGCCGACAATTCTCTAGCCAACTAAAAGATCGTTCGACTACCCAACGTTGGGGCATGACTTCGAATCGATGCAACTCATTGCGCTTCGCAACCTGCACGGTTGCGTTTAAATTACTGGCTACATCGAGCTGAAAATTAACGCCTGAATAACCACCATCAACTAAGACATTTTGAACCTGGCGTAAATGCATGGCATGTAAAGCGATCATGGCACTGGCCCCGTCTCGATCAGAGACGTTCGCTCGCGTCATGTGAATGGCCTGCGGAAAGCCATTGATATCAACTGCCAGATGGCGCTTAATCCCCGAGATTTTCTTACCAGCGTCGTAACCTTTGTTTTCAGCAGTAGCGGTGTTTTTGACGCTCTGAGCGTCAACGATAATAAAGGAAGTTAAAGCTGAACGTCCTTGGTAAGTTCGCCGAGCAATGACAATTTTTTTAAAACTTGTTCCAATAAAGAATCAGCCGTAGGCTCAGCTTTAGTTGACCAAATTTTGTAATAGTTGTAAACTGACCGCCATTCTGGGAAATCACCGGGGACTTGACGCCATTGGCAACCGGTTTTCAAGACATATAGGACCGCACAGAAGACCTCGTAGAGGTCATATTTTCGAGGCTTAGTTCGCTTACGAAAATTTTCTAAAGCTGGTCGAATTAATTCAAATTGTTGCCGAGTAATATTGCTGGGATAATTTTTCATAGCTTAAACTCGCTTTTTACATAGAAGTATATCAAAAATCATAGATCTTGGACAGCTTCT
>NZ_AZEA01000062.1 GCF_001435575.1 Lentilactobacillus sunkii DSM 19904 | reverse complement strand
TGGCAAATTCTATAATTAATCCGAACAGAAATTAAAAAGCCCAAAGCAATCACTTACAATGGTAGTAGCTAATTCCAACCAATATAGGGAGTGATTACTTTGGGTACATCTACTTTATCACGTTTTCAACGTGGCGCACTAGCACAACTGGTCAATGAGGGGAATAAATCTTACCAAGTAATGGCTGACGCCTTAGGCGTCGCCAAAGCTACGATTAGCTATGAGTTGGACCGGGTTAAACCTTATGATCCAGAATTAGCTCAGCAAGATGCAGATCGCAAAAGGCGGAATTGCGGTCGTCGTTCGATGCTGACGGCAGCATTAGCGACTTTAATTACCAATCACTTACGATTAACCTGGTCACCAGAAACCATTGCGGCCGCTTATAACTTGAGCACTGCGTCAATTTATAATTGGCTTAATCGTGGCTGGCTCCCCTTCAAATTGACTGATCTACCCAATCGGAATGTCCGCCAGCACCGAGTGAGCGAAAATCGTGGGAAATTTACAAGTGGGACTTCCATCGAACAACGGCCAACAACTGTTAATCAACGGTTAGCTTTTGGTCATTGGGAAGTAGATACGGTGCTTTCTAGTCGAAGTGAGTCACGATCATGTCTGGTTACATTCGTAGAACGTAAGACCCGACTTCTATGGGCCATCAAAGCCCCTAATAGAACGGCTAAGGCTCTAAACACCGCCTTTGGCAAGTTTATGGGGGCCTTCGGTCCCCAAGTAAAATCCATTACTGTTGATCATGGTAAAGAGTTTGCCAATTATCAGGCCTTAGAACAGGATTATCAGATCAAAGTTTATTTTTGCCATCCATATTCACCATGGGAGCGAGGTTCCAATGAATATTTTAATAGACGGTTACGCTGGTTCTTCCCGAAAAAGACCAATTTTAGCCAAGTAACGACTGATGAGATCCTAGCAGCACTTGAACTAATTAATCAACGACCATTAAAAATACATCATCAACAGACTGCCATTGAAAGATTCCGGGCTTGTTCGGATTAAACTTGTAATTTGCCA
>NZ_AZEA01000061.1 GCF_001435575.1 Lentilactobacillus sunkii DSM 19904 | reverse complement strand
ATCGGCAGTTTGGTCACAGGGATTTCCGCAGTTATCATTCTGGTTTGGTTCTTAGCACCAATCGTCTTACAGCTGATGGTTAACCCAATCGCTGACTTCGTTGCCTTCATGATTCTTCAGTACACGATGTTCAATCACACAATCTTCTACCTGTCGTTCTTCTACATTACTGAACCACTGACATTCTTAACCTTTGTTGGTTCGTTCACTAATTGGCTGAATCCACTGAACAGTTTGTTTAACGGCATCAGCAGCTTTGCGAAGAATAGTCTGTCATTCCTACGGAATGCCGGATTAACGCTTCTCAGCGGTCTTGCCTGGAACACACTGCTCAAAGGCGGATTGCTTGGACTTGCGGGCTTCCTGCTGCTCGGCAGCGCCAGCTTGGATCTCCAAGGATTGATTACATTATTTGGATTAAACACATTGATACCTAACTTAATGCTTTGGGCCGTTGCCATTCTGTGGGTTGGTCTTTTGGTTATCGTCGGAGTTCTCGGCGTTGTTGCCAACCTGGGAATCAACGTACCAACCTACTTAACATTTGAATTGGCTGTTCCGGCAGCTACAATGTTAGCCATCACCGTTGCCTTAATTGGGATGGTCGGCATGTTAAGTATCGATATTTCAACCATTCTCACAGCGGTTCCAGGAATTGTTACGAAGTTAGGCTTGGGATCACTCATTGCATTAGTTTCAGATCCAATCTTTACAGTATTAACTCAGGCAGGATTTGCGGTGATTGGGTTTGCCTCAATCGTTGCATTGATAGCCGGAGGCTTCATGCTGGCTGAGGATTGGCTGCCAAGTACCTTTAATATTCCAACCTTCCTGTTCTATCTGATTATGACCAGTCCAATCTGGACAGTCGGTAACTGGGATGGTTTGGTTCCAATCATTGGTTGGATTCCAGCGATTATTGCAGATATTGGGTACATGTTAATTGGTGCCTGGGGCACTGGTCTTTTGACCGTCCTTAACTTCACCACTTGGCTGACAACTAGTCTTCCACTGGTATTCTCCACAGTCGTCGGGATTTCACTTCTCTTGTCATTAGGCTTGGGTGGTTTAATCTTGGCACCAATCGGTTTGATCGGCGGAGCGGTTGTTTCGCTCGTTAACGC
>NZ_AZEA01000060.1 GCF_001435575.1 Lentilactobacillus sunkii DSM 19904 | reverse complement strand
CTAATCACTTTGTGATTAGGGCTCTTTTTGTTTTAATTCTGAACACAAATAGAACCCTTGCTCGGAATCGAAAGAAATTTCTATAGCCAAAGCTAGCCCGCTTGATTACTTTGATCTTATTGTTTGAACCCTCTAAGGGACCATTGGAGAAACTATTGGCAAACGTATTTCTGATTTCATCGTGGTGTTGTTGTAGGGTTTCTAAAGCAGTAATCATTTCTTCTGAGCAGCCTTGGGTATCACTAAATACCAAATTATAATTGTTCCAGTCTTTCGCTTTAATAGTTGAGCGTAACTGATTCATTATTTCGTATGTTTTCTTAAGTTCGGGACTGATTGATAGTAATGCATGAACAACGTCAGTGGCAGCGATTGGATAAGCAAAATTTGTCCACTTGTGGAAATATTCATAGTTCAATTGATCGGCAGGAACCAGCAGTAATTTCCAGTATCGCTTTAAGGCCCGATATGCTTTAGATGAGGTGGCCAAATCTTTCATTAGGCGAATACGCGTTTTATTGAACGCCCGGTTAAGGGCGTTGACAATATGGAATCGGTCGATAATGACGAGCGCGTTAGGAAAGATTTTTTCGACCAATTTTGGATAGGTATAATTCATATCTGTGACTATTATCTTGACGTTTTCTCGAGCGCTTTGGTCGTAATGACGAAAGTATTTTTCGAGCTTTGGCATCGTCCGGAATGGCAATAAATCAATCAACTCATGGGTTTCCCCGTTCATGAATTCGAAGCTCATGGCATCAGTGGCACTCTTAGTAGTCTTAACTTCATCCATTAGGATGACCTCGGGCAAATAGTGCCAGTTAGTCTGAAAATCTCGTTCTGATCGCATTAACTGCCTCCCGACAAACGAGTCTGAAGTCGATAACTCATTGGCAATGTGTTTCAAAGAAACGGGCTCTACTAGCTTCTCCAAGCATTCCTTTCGAGTTGTATTGGAAATCGTAGAGTTCTTCGGTACAACTGATGTTTGTGCGAGGAAGTTGGTGTGACACTCTTTACAGTGAAAGTTCCGACGATTTAGCGCCAAGAGGACCGTACTGCCGAGTGTTTTTGAGAAGCGGACATTGGTCATGCGCCAACCATAGTTAATAATTTTTTGATCATTGATAATTCCACAATTTGGGCAAGCCTTCGGCGTGTATGTTAAGCAGCCAGTTAATCTAATAACCCCATCGTCACCTTTTTCGCCATTTTCAATTTTAAGATTCTCATCATCTATTCCTAGCAATAGTTTTGTAGTATCATTGCACATAGGGCATTTCCTTCTTTCTCTAAATCTTCGTGGTGGATGATTTGATGAACGGACAGGGAATGTCCGCTTTTTTTATTCTAATCATAAACAAAAAATCTGTCATCAGTAATAGATAAAAATCTATTACCAACAACAGATATTGTAGAACC
>NZ_AZEA01000006.1 GCF_001435575.1 Lentilactobacillus sunkii DSM 19904 | reverse complement strand
TCTATTACCAACAACAGATATTGTAGAACCAAAATTTGAAAGAACCAGCGATTTCGATCGCTGGTTCTTTTTTTGTCATCAAAATGAAATGAATTTCGATTGATTGCCTATATACATATAAGTTGATGAATTATATAATATAAAGGTTCTGAAAATATTAAGAAAGGAGAAACATATAACATGAATACTTCACAACGCTATCATCATATGCTGAAGTTAGCGACATCTTTGGGTGTTGCCTTGGG
Organism: Lentilactobacillus sunkii DSM 19904; assembly: GCF_001435575.1. Classification (GTDB taxonomy): domain Bacteria; phylum Bacillota; class Bacilli; order Lactobacillales; family Lactobacillaceae; genus Lentilactobacillus; species Lentilactobacillus sunkii. Next base: position 100,826 of record NZ_AZEA01000006.1, on the reverse strand, counting down.
ATTCCTGCTGCTGAGCAATTCTACATACGCAGATACATCTCAATCGCAGTCTGCAACTGATTCTGCAGTTACTGTAACAACGGACAGTTCATCCACAAGTGAATCAACTGTTCCGACACTTGCCAGCGAGTCATCAGAAACCCAATCGGCTCAACCGGTGGAAAACACTGATGCAAATGTTGCTGATTCAAGTGCTGACCAGCAGCCAACCACTGCAGCAAGTGATGATTCAACTGACGAACCATCAGTTACTGCCGATAATTCATCCGCTGACACAACGGCTACAAGCTCGTCGACAGACGATCAATCTGATGTTGCTTCAGAAACAACAGATAACTCAACTGACACTTCGACAGAGCAGCCAACGGAAAGCCAAGATGCATCCGACGAGTCCACTCAGACTGATACTGACACTACCACTGCCTCATCATCAACATCAACTTCTGATAAAGATGAAATCACTGTAGACGGCATTGGTGATTCGACAGACCCTGCCATCAAGCAATCTAGCGATAACCCATTTATTAATTTCTTTACGGGGATCACAAGTGGCATTGCCGCTTCGATCATTTATCCACTGGTTGCCAGCAGACAAGGCGCTCAATTCATTTCCCATTTTCGGACTTTATTGTCCCCTAATCGTTGGGATGTGAGTCAAAACTGGGCCGATTTGGATCAAAAATACAATCCGGATTACGTCAAAGCCTACTATACTGATGCTCAGGATTGGTACGACAACCGAGTTCAAAAAGAAACCTTGGAGGTTCCATTCGCAGATGGAACCGGAACAGCCAGAGCCACCTACATTAAAAATGGTGACTCAAAAAAGACCATCATCTACGGCCAAGGCTGGACCACCGAACCAGAAGGAATGGGTCGGATTTCCAAGATGTTCTATGATATGGGCTACAATGTTTTGATGCCTTACACTCGTGGTCAGAATTCCAGTGATGGAGAATGGCTAAGCTTTGGTAATAAAGATAAACAAGACTGGGTTAACTGGGTCAACAAGATTGATCAAGTGAATGGCAAAGACAGCCAAATCGTTTTATATGGCCAATCACTTGGCGCCAATACAGCTCTGCAATATGCGGCTCAGGGCAATTTGCCTTCTTCTGTTAAAGCAACCATTGCCGATTGTGGATTTTCCACAATTCCATCTCTGATTTATCATTTATACTCTGGTGCAGCAAACAGCTTAAACAGCATCACGTCCAAGATCGGCTGGAATCTTAATGGATCAATTCCATTAGTACCATTTGACCAGTTGCTGACTGCTATGAACGGGATTAACAAGTTGGTTCAAGGCTTCAGCTTGGATGATGTTTCCGGAATTACTTCTGTTAAGAACTCAAAACTGCCCACACTGTTCATTTCAACTGAAGATGATACCTTCATCCCTGATACTGAAACAGAAACAATGTATAACATGAGTACTTCATCAGATAAAAAGCTTTGGATTCTTGACGGTCACGTTGGCGGTCATGCCTCAGCAAGTAACGCCGTTCAAGATTACATGAAAAATATTGAAGATTTCCTTGCCTCGGCAACAAGCTCTAGCAATCCGTCTTCAAATGATGATCTGAACGTACCTGCAACTTACACAGTTGCCGCATAATAATCAATTTAGCACGTCGAAAGCTCGGTGATGAAAATCACTGAGCTTTTTTATAATAACTAACTATAAACTTGATTCAGATCAAGTTTACGCACCAGATTGTGTGCTAAAGTAAGTGTGTAAAATATTTCAGGTTAATTTGTATTGACATCAGATTTATCAATCTGTATCATATAAACTATTAACTAATAAAAAGTAAGTAAACCCATTGGAGGAATTTTAACACATGAAAGAACAATTATTGGATCTTGCCAAGAAGCGTCGCTCAATTTATGCATTAGGCCGTAACATCAACCAAACTTCTGACGAGATTGCTGACTTGATCAAGAAAGATATTAAGTGGGCACCAACCCCATTCAATAACCAAACCACCCGTGCCGTTATCTTATTCGGTGCCAACCACGAAAAGCTCTGGGATATCGTTGGTAAACGATTGAAGTCAGAAGTTCCTACCGAAGAAGCTTACCAAAAGACTTTGGAAAAGATTAACGCGTTCAAATCAGCTTTTGGTACCGTTATGTTCTACACTGACATGGACGTTGTTCACCGTTTTGAAAATGACTTTGCTCTGTATGCCGACAACTTCGCCGACTGGGCAGAACAAGCTCAAGGTAACGCCCAATTTGCTGTTTGGACTTCCCTTGCTGAAAACGGCATTGGTGCCAACTTACAACATTACAACCCACTCATCGATGATGAAGTGAAAGAAGCCTTTGGTATTCCTGACAGCTGGAAGCTCCGCGCTCAAATGGACTTCGGTTCAATTGAAGCCCCTGCAGGCGACAAGGAATTCATGAATGATGAAGATCGCTTTAAGGTTTTGAAGTAAATCAGCATTTGAAAAGACGATGTTTCCTTGACTGAAAGGTTGACTTAAACATCGTCTTTTATTGTGCCCATTATTTAGAAGTACTAACGCCTGAATTAAAATTTGCAAAACCAAAAAAATTCCATAAAGAGGTCTCAAGATTGTTTTCACAGTCTTGAGACCTCTTTATTATTGATAGATGCTAGTGAAAAACCAATCGATTACGTAAAAGTTGGAATTTTTTCACACAAACCCAATGTTATTTTATTTGTATCGTCCCAAGTTCATCACCATTATTCACAACTTCTTTATCAGTGTAATGCGCATTGATAACTTCTTGAGGCTGAGTCAATAATACGATGACAGTATCTTTGTAACCACTTTGCTGGATCTTATCACGGTTAAATTCAAGAAGTAAATCACCCTTCTTAAATGACTGACCAGAATCCAGATGATTGATAAATCCTTCCCCACGCATATTAACAGTTCCTAAACCAACGTGGATTAACACTTCGAGTCCATCTTCTGAACGAAGGCCAATCACGTGCTTAGTTGTAAATAGTAAGACAACCTTACCATTAAATGGTGCATATATCTTACCCTCAGTTGGTTGAATGGCGATTCCTTTACCGGCAATTCCTTTGTGCCCGTGTTCATCCACAACGTCTGACAACGCCATTGTGACACCACTGACAGGTGCATAGATGTTGACTTCAGCAGACTTGGAAGCAGGCTTTTCAGGCTCTGTATGGTTGGAAGTTCCTTCATCAGTTCCAGAATCACCAATCCCCTCAACGGCTAATTTATGTTGCAATTCATCCACAATCTCGGCATGCTTCTTTTCAGAAATCTTAACCTTGAACACATAAATGAACAATGCAAGGACATGTAAAATTAATGCGATCCAAAAGGCAACCATCTTGAATAAGGAAATGCCACCAGGTGTCATTGATGCGGCAGTTGCAGTTCCAGTCATTCCGGCTGCAACGGCAACCCAACCAACAATCGCATTTGAAATGGCACCGGACATTTTATCCAGCATTGGTCGAATTGCCAATGTAACAGCTTCATTTCGTGTACCGTTTTTCAACTGTCCATATTCAATGGTATCAGTTAAAGTCAAAATAACGGCCATGAAGATGAAACCTTGTGGTACATAATAAAGAATCATTGCGGTGACGACCATGGTCAGGTTATCAGTTGAAACAATCAAAAGAATATAAGCTAAGATCATGCTGCACATACTGACGGCATAAATCGTCTTCCGGGTAACCCATTTGTTAATGATTGGATATAGTGGAGAAGTAAAGAATCCGGCAATTGTTGGAATTAGTCCGGTAATCCAGAATAAACCAGGCTTATCCATGATGTATTTAAACAGATAGAACATCAAACCGGCAGTCGCAGCATTACCAAATCCATAAATCAAATACGGAAATGCCGTCCAAAGCATTTGATCATTATGACCCAATGCCCAAAACATATCCTTCAAGCTGGTCTTCTTCTTGGTAACTTCACGCAAAGCATTTTGTTTTTCGTGAGTCCCCAGTCCAACAACAAACGAGCAAATAATGCCGACAACCGCAATCAGAATACCAAAGGCAGTCCAGCCGGGTTGTCCTTCATTATGTTGGCCGGTGAACAGGAATGTCACATAGGTCACAACGGGGACAATAATGATGGTCACAATGTTTTGACCAAATCCACTAAAGTTTGCAGCCGCAGTGAACAGTGATCGCTCGTGACTATCTTCTGTCAGGGCAGGCACCATGCCCCAATATGAAACATCTCTAAATGAATAGAAGATATCAAAGGTAATGAATATTGGGATAAACATGATGGTAAACCAAGTTGCACTCACCTTTGATAATCCAAATATTCCTGAGAAAAGCAGTGCCAGCAGTAAACTGGAAATAGTTCCTGCTCCTATCAGCCAAGGCTTGAATTTTCCCCAACGAGTATTGGTATTATCGATAATATTACCAATAATTGGATCAATAAAAATTTCAACAAGCCGAATAATGAATATTAATCCTGTTATCATAGCAATTAACTTGTTGGCTTGGGCCTTTGGGACCCCGGTAAACATTGCCGAAGTTACATACACCATAAAGTATGTTCCAAAGGTCATGTAAACGGCAGATCCACCAATATTTGCAAAGGCAAAATTAAATATCGACCAAAAGTTTTTCCTGCGTTTTTTACTTTCTACAACGTCCAAATTCCAATGCGCCTCCTAATGAATTTAGAAAAATTTTGTTTCAACGTTTTAAGTATATATTGGAAGGGTTTTCATTAATACCATTTTTTTACCCTAATATATCCATATCTGACCCATTTATAGTAAAATGTTATTAAGAAGGTGCATAAATTGCGCATAGCGTTTAATAAACCAAATCAACCGCTACCTTTATATTGTGAAAGTATTGGCTATCACTGGAGTCAACCACCTATTCACCGTTCCAATGGATATTACACTTATCACTGGTTACAAACGGAGATGGGAACCGGCGTGGTGAATATTGAAAATCAGCAGTTTCTTCTGGGGCCAAACCAGGGAATCCTTTTTAGGCCAAGAATCCCTCATGAGTATCATCCCCTAGACCAAAAAAATTGGAAAACAGCTTTTCTATCCTTTGACGGTACACTCTGTGAAGAACTGGCTCAATATCTTGGATTGAAAGATTTTCTATATATAGACAGAATTTCCCCAGAAATTATGGCATTTATTCCTGAAATATTTCACGATTTTATTAGCAGTAATACCGTATCACTACCGGATCAGTCAGTGGAGATATACAAATTTATCATGCTCTTACATCAAAATAATGTATTTAAAGATCTTCACTCAAACGCTACCCACATTACTTTGCCAATTGTGAATTACATTTCCGACCATTATTCCGAAAAGGTTTCCAACGAACAACTTTCAAAGATTACCAGCTATTCGGTTACTTATCAAAACCGTGTATTCAAGAAGGCCTTCGACATCACACCACTTGAGTATCTGACCAATTACCGGATGAAAAAAGCAAAAGAGTTCTTACTTACTCATCCAGAGTGGGAGATAAATACAATTGGAAACAAAGTCGGCTTCCACAATATTTCTCATTTTATTTCCCAATTCAAAAAGACCTATCACACCACCCCAACAAAGTTCCGACGATTCATTTGAGGTATTATCAGTAAAAGCCCAAAAAATCCCACCGCCATCAGCTGTTTAAGCTAATAGTGGTGGGATTTTCATATTACTTTGTAATGAAGATATATAAAGTTGTGGTTGAATAACCGAGGCTAAACGTCAGACCATTTGAATGAATCTTTGGGGTTGTCGTTGAACTCTTGTTTTTATCTTTGGTAATCTTTTGAAAATCTTTAAGCACCTGCTTGGCATTAGCACCAACGCTATTCGCCAACATAGAAAACGACATGACAAATGACTTCATTTGGCTCTTATTTTTGAGTCCCTTGGTTGGAACCATCATTGCAATCCCGACCACTTTTTGATTATCAACGTTTGTCCTAATTGTGAAATCCTTGGTCTTAACCAAATTGTTAACCCCGGATTTGGCATTTTTAGGCAGCAATACGTCTTTGACGCTGGCCTGGGCCTGCTTCATAGCCCCAGCCAATTGAATCTGCTCACGTTTTAGTTTCTCAGCATCAGTTTTGATTTGTTCAGCCTGTTTTGCCTTGGCCTGCATTGCGGACAAGCTGGTTGCTTTATTCGTCTTCAATGCCTCGGAAGCTTTCTTCAAATCAGCTGCCTGTTTTTTCATACTGGCTGCCAATTTCTGATCTTTTTTCGATAGTGCCGTTCCGGTCAATGCCTGATTATATTTCTTTTGAAGCGTACTATAATCACTTAAAACATTAGCCTTGGCAATTGTGACCGTTTGATGCTTACCACCCGCCGATAAGCGCATGGTTTGTTTAACAGCCTTTGTCGGAACCGTAATGGCATAAGCGCCACTAATGGTATCAGTTCCTCCCACACCAATTGGTGCTTCATTATTTTGTGTTTCAGAGTGGGAACCATTCTTAATCACATATTGAACATTTTTTTGATTGCTTTTACCTTTAACAACCGCAGCCAACCCATCTGGATTGAGGTGATGGCTTTGCACGGATAAAGTAGGTGCGCCACAGCCACTCAAAATGACCATCAGAGAAGCTGCAGCGACTAACAATCCAAATAATTTTTTCATCGTAAGCTCCTCCCTAATCAAATGAAACATCATCTGAGAACTGACTGTTGTACAGATCGGCATAGAATCCATTCTTGGCCAACAATTCATTATGAGTCCCGGTTTCCACAACCGCACCATGGTTCATCACGATAATGTTGTCGGCATTTTGAATCGTTGAAAGTCTGTGGGCAACCACAAAGCTTGTTCGATTTTCCAACAGCTGACTCATCGCGTGCTGAATCTGAACTTCGGTACGGGTATCAACCGAGCTGGTTGCTTCGTCCAGTATCAGGATTTCAGGATCGGCCACAAAGGCTCTGGCAATTGTAATTAATTGACGCTGGCCTTGGGATATGTTGGAAGCCGATTCATTCAACACGGTATCGTAACCCTTTGGCAGCTTACGGACAAACTCATCGACGTGGGCTGCTTTGGCTGCTTCGAGGATTTCATCATCAGTTGCCGTTTCCCGACCGTATTTAATGTTGTCATAAATCGACCCAGTGAACAGCCAGGTATCTTGAAGTACCATGGCAAAGTGGGAGCGCAAGTCTTCCCGATCCAAATCACGGGTATCGACACCCTTGAGGCGAATACTGCCGCCTTTGACATCGTAGAAACGTTCCAGTAAGTTGATGATGGTGGTCTTGCCGGCACCAGTTGGCCCAACAATGGCAACCTGTTGGCCTCGTTTAACAGCCAGGTTATAATCCTTCATCAACAGCTCATCATCGTTGTAGCCAAATTGAACGTGTTCCAATTCCACCAAGTTATCGGTATCTGTTTCAACTGGGCGATCGGCCTTGGTGTTCTTCATTTCTTCTTCATCAATCACTTCGAAGACACGTTCAGCCGACGCGATCGTTGACTGAATCGTGTTCATCAGGTTGGCTAACTGAGAGATGGGTTGTGAAAACTGGTTGGTATACTGCAGGAAGGCCTGAACGTTACCAAGTGTAACCGTTCCGTTGGCAACCTGAATTCCACCAACCACAGCAACGAACACATAGCCAATGTTATTTAGGAAGATCATCAAAGGCATGATAATCCCTGAGATAAATTGGGCCTTCCAGGCAGCCTGATAATACAACTTGTTTTGAACTTCAAACTGCTCGATCGTGTCTTGTTCCTTATTGAAACTCTTCAGAACAATCTGGCCGGCATAGTTTTCTTCAACCTGGTTATTCAACAACCCCAGACTCTTCTGCTGGGCGGCAAAGTATTTCTGAGAACGTGGTGCAACAATTCCAACAATGATCAAACTCAATGGAATTGTGATCAAGGCAATGATGGTTAATTTCCAACTAATCGTAAACATCATCCACAAAGTTCCGATGAATGTCACAAAGCTGGTAACCGCCTGGGTCAGACTTTGCTGAAGCGTGCTGGCAATGTTATCCATATCGTTAACGGCCCGGCTCATGATATCCCCATTGCTGTGGGTATCATAATACTTAATTGGAACCAGACGCATCTTTCCTTTCATCTGCCGACGAAGCTTGTAGACAGTGTTCTGGGAAATTCTTGTCATAATGTACTGCTGCAGGAAGCTGAATACCGCAGAAGCAAGATACATCACAATAACGATTAAAATGATTTGAACGATCTTTTCATAATTAATGGGGAGTGACATAACACTGAAGCCGGCTTTTTGTTGAGCATTTCCCTTCATCAAGCCTTTAAAGATTTCAGTCGTTGCTTCACCTAAAATTTTAGGTGTTCTGATTTGGAAAATAACACTGATGATCGCAAAGACGAAGACCAGGATCAGGCCGACCATTCGATCCTGCATATAATCCAGCAGGCGTTTGGTCGTGCCCCAGAAATTGTGTGGCTTTTCAACAACGCCTTGGAAGCCGCCACGGCCACCATGGTTGCGATTAGCTGCTGGTTGAGGTGCATTATCTTTTTCAGCCATTATTTCTGGTCCCCCTCTCTCAGTTGTGAATGAATGATTTCTTGGTAAATTTTGTTGTTGGCTCGAAGTTCATCATGGGTTCCCTTACCAACCAACTTACCGTTATCCAATACCAATATCAGATCAGCATCAGCAACCGTTGCAATTCGTTGAGCAACGATAACCGTAATACTTTGTTGAATATGCTTATCGGCTCGTAAAGCTGCCCGCAAATCAGCATCGGTCTTAAAATCAAGTGCCGAAAATGAGTCATCAAAGACATAAACAGCGGACTTTTTGACCAAAGCACGGGCAATCGCCAATCGTTGCTTTTGGCCACCGGAGAAGTTGTCTCCACCCTGCTCAACCTGTAAGTCGAGGCCAGCCGGGTCTTCTTCAACAAAGTCCTTGGCCCGGGCAATATCCAACGCATGCCAAATCTGATCATCGGTTGCATCGGGATTACCATACTTCATGTTGTCCCGAATTGTGCCGGTAAATAATGTGGCTTTTTGAGGAACAAATGAAACCTGGTCCCGTAAGTTTTTCATTGAGAAGTCGTTGATATTATGACCATCAAGCTCAATTTCACCCTTATCCACATCATAAAACCGTGGGATCAAGCTGACCAATGTGGTCTTACCAGACCCAGTACCACCAATGATCGCAACCGTTTCGCCACTATGAGCTTCAAAGTCGATGTCGGTCAATGCTGGAAGTTCGGCTTGACGATAGCGGTATTCAACATGGTCAAATTTCAGGTCATGTTGCTTGGCATCTGGATCGAGAATAACCGGCTTGTCGGCTTCCTTCATAGTTGACTTCAATGCCAACACAGTCTGAATCCGCTTGGCTGATGCCTGGGCTCGTGGAATAAACACGAAAACCATGGAGAGCATCATAAAGCTCATCAAAATCTGCATGGCATAACTCATAAACGCAATCAGGTTACCAACCTGCATGGATTGAGCACCGATTAATTTGGCACCGAACCAGACAATGGCAACGTTGGTGCCACTCATGATTAAAGTCATCACAGGGAATGCCAAAGCCACAATTGTATTTACTTTAATGGCGTTGTCGGTGTAATCCCGGTTGGCATCCTCAAAGCGGTCTTGTTCGAACTTGTCTTGACGGAATGCCCGGATAACCCGAACGCCGGTCAAACCTTCACGAAAGATACGGTTGATTTTATCGGTTTTGGTCTGCATCGCTCTGAATAAAGGAACCGAGAAGTAGAGCAGGAGGCCGACAAAGAGAATCATGACTGGGAGTACAACCAAAAAGATCATCGTTAATTGATGGTCTTTGGTGTAAGCCAAGAAACTTGCTCCGATTAACATAATTGGGGCCATCAGCATCATCCGCAGCATAATAATTGCCACGTTTTGAATTTGAACGACATCGTTGGTTGTCCGAGTGATCAATGATGATGTCTCGATCTGATCGTATTCGTCTTTAGAAAAATTGATGACTTTGCGGTAAACGTCACTCCGTAAATTCTGGCCCAACTTTTGTGAAGTTCGAGCCGCTAAAAAGACGTTGCAGATCGCCGCCAGGATACTAATCAACGAAAAGCCGGCCATTTCAAAGCCTACTTTCCAAATATATCCGATATCTCCTTTGGCTACCCCATTGTTCACAATATCGGAGGTCAGGCTGGGAAGATTCAAGTTTGCGATCACTTGAATAACCATAAACAGGACTGCCCCGAGGACTGCCATATATGAGATCCGATTTTTGGCAATTTTCAGCATGTTGCTACTCCTTCCAGGTTCGTTTTTAGATGGGAATTTTTAGCTTATTTAGGTACCTAAGCATATTACAACTTCGACATAAAAATATCAAGCTTAAATAGTACTAAATAAGTAAACAGATAGTTCCTATTATGAACTTAAAGTAAGTTTGTTTCACTCATTTTAACCAAAACTTTTTAAACAAAATAGGCCTATGGCAAAATTAACATTTTACCAATAGGCCCATCCTCAATTTTGATATTACCTAGTTGAAGCATGTTACACGGATCATATTCACAGTCGCCAATAACCTACCAAAATCGTAAACCACTTTCTCTCACATTCCTACAAGTAAAATTATGGGGAGATTTAACCAAACAACTCACTATGGGTTCCAATGCTGACAAAGAATACGACTTCATCAGTTGGCACATAGACTAATAAATGATCCCCATTGTGCCCATCAAAATGTAACTCGAGTACGATGGCGGTCACAGATGGATCACTAAGTTACCGTTTAATTTGTTGCACAATGTTCGACACCCCATTCAATGCGTGGGGATAAAAGTACCTCGGAATAGGATCGTCATTAATCAAACAATCAGTAATAAAATCAAATGGTGTTCTTTTAGAGCCATCAATTTCAGGTGGTAACTGTGTTTCAAAAATATGTTTCCATCGAGGATCCCTAATTTTCTTACGATATTGTTTTTGGAACCTATGTGTATAACTAATTATCTTGGCCATCAGGGGCTGTCTGCTCCATTTCATCATCATTTAGCATCTTTTTTAGTTCTTCTACGCTGTGAGCTGTCGGTAGTTTGTGTTTCCCAGATACATCATCAACGACTTCTTGAAGAGCTGCTAATAATTCATTATTCGGTAGTGAATAATACTTCGGCAGTCCTTCGTTGGCAATTGTAGTGAGTGTCATTCGAATGAAATCAGAAATTGTTAGCCCATGGTTCGCCAATTCAACTTTTGCTTTATCCTTCACCTTTGAATCAATTCGAGCTTCTATTCTTGCCATATTGATCACCTCAACATAATTGTACGTCATTTGGCGTACTTTGCCAACCTTTTTCATACTAACCTCCCTGTCTGTTTATATCTACGTAATACATGGAAAATTCATTCATTGTATCAACATGAACTCAAGTGGGGAATTCTTTATTGCACAAAAAATCCCACCACACTTGTATAGCATGGCGGGACTCAGGTAAATTTTGTCTGTCGTTATCAGATACTCAATCCGAAAAAAACTATGCTTCTGCCACATGGGCTTCCGGTGTCTTAACAGCTGCTTTCTTATCGCGTTCAAGAACGGACTTCATGTAACTGTCAACATCGAAGGTGCCGGCAAATTCAGCCAAATGAACCAGGTTTCTCAAGAAGTCGTGGGTCTTGGCTTCATAATGATATTTCAATCCAAGATCGTAGATGTAGCCGTTGATGTAATCAACTTCGGTCTGACGGTTCTTGGAAATATCCTGATACATTGATGGGAAGTGAAGTGGGTTGGATACGGTGCTGACATACTTAACGGTCTCCCACTCTTCTTCACGGGTATTAAGTAATGTAATTCCTGCGCGTTCGCACACGTCAAAGGCTTCATCGATTAATTGGACACCCAGTTTTTGAGCAACTGGTGATTGGATGTACTCACCCATTCGGATCTTAAACATTGTACAAAGGGTGTTGATGACGGAGTTGAAGACAACTTTGGCCATCAAGGTTCCAAGGAAGTTGGTAGTTAAATTAGGATTGAGACCGGCCTTCTGGAATTCATCGACAATCTTGTGAGTCATCTCATCGGGCTTCTCGGTTTCATTGGCAATATTCATTGAACCGGCACCCTTGGGACCGATAAAGTCAACATCCCCGGCTTTATTTAATACAGTTCCGATCAGTGCAGTACCACCGAGTAACCGTTCCTTAGGGAAGTACTCGTTGAGCTTTTCAACATGGCCCATCCCGTTCATACATGTAACAACATATTGTTTGTCGTTAAAGAATCGTGAACAGCGTTTTAAGAAGTCAGCTAATTGATACTGCTTGGTGAAGACAATCAGGACATCCGGATCACCTTTGTATTCTTCAGGATAGTACACGTTCACGGGCACTAGATGCTTGTTTTGACCATCCCGTGATACATAAACGCCACCCTGCTGCCGAACAGTCTCTACTTGAGGTTCCCAAGTGTCGACAAAGTCAACATCAAAGCCGGCTTCTTGAAGAAGAACCCCATATCTCAAACCCATTGCGCCTGCACCTAATACTGTATATTTCATAAATAAAACTCCCTTTCATTTTCGAATATGTAATCACCAATATTATCAATCCCACTAAAGCAACCCGCGATACAAAAAAATCGCCCTTCTGTCACTAAGACAAAAGGACGACAATTGGCCGCGGTACCACCTTCATAGATACTTTTCATATCCACTCGTTGCTTGCTTTAACGGACAAGTCCGAAACCGGCTAACTTGCGCTCACCGATTTATGGGTAAAGCATGAAAGTCACAATCTACAATTTCACTACCATCTCTCAGCCGCCGAATGGTTTTTCTTTTAGTAAAGCTTGTAGAAAACTTCTTTCAAATTGATAACTCGTATTATGATAGTAAGATTAGAATATGTCAATACATTTTGAGAAAATAATGTGAATCTCTGACATGTCAATGTCACTAAAAGGCTGCCAGGACATTGTCCGGCAGCCTTTTAAATTAATTATTTAATTTTTGACTTTTTTGTTATTTCCCTCATTTCTATGATTTCCGTTTTGCCAAATACAGACTACCCATCCCAAGAACCACAACTAACATGAACATCCCAATCACCATGAGAAGTGTATTGTTATCTTCACCGGTCTGCGGAAGGGTTGACTTGCCTGTATAACCAGACGATGGAATCCCCATTGGACTGTCAACAGAACTTGTGTTACCTGATGTTCCGGCAGAATCGTCACTGTCAAGCGTGCCGATTGATGAATCATCAGCCTCATCTTCGTCCCCTGGCAGCGGTAATTCCGCTTCATCGTCTTCCAAATCATTATGGTACACGATGGTGTCATCTTCTTTGGTAGCTGTTCCGGTTACAGTTGGATCGTTAACGACTGCATTTCGTTTCGTCACGGTCGTAACATATCCATCCTTGGAATAATCCTGTTCGGCAATCTCATACTTCGCACCAAGTGGTAAAAAGAATTTAATTGTCTGTCCGTGAGTTAATGTGAACTTGCCGTTACCCCCATTCAATTGAATGGTTCCATCAACTGATTTCCCATCGGTTGTGACCTGGGTCTTGTACGCGCCGTTCAGCGGGTTGCTTAGTCCATCAGTCACTTCAATGTGGAATTCAAATTTACGGGATCGGTCACCAAGTTCGTTCACAAATTTACTTACAGAAAGGATTCCCAACTCCATCTCACCATTCTTGGTGTTGGTGAATTCAACTGTCCCCTTTTGATCTTCGGTTAACTTGAAACTCTGTGTTGTCATCCCCGATTGAACCTTGGCGCCATTCACCTTGTAAGTTGGCGCAAAACCATTAACCTGCTCTTCACCTACCGAATAAGTGTAATCAATTGGTAGACCGTTTATCGTTAATGATTCACCGTCTTTCAAAGTAATAACGTCGGATTCACCGTTGGCAAATTTCACATTCAGGTCATGTGAATCGCCGTGCTGATCCATTTTGACAGCCTTGAATTCACCCGTTATCTCGGAGTAAATTCTGAAGTTAAAGTCTCGGTCATGGTCAGCTGTCGTCAAACCTTCGCCAGCAATTTCTTTATTAACTTTGAGGCTGGCTAATTTCGGTGTGTCCTTGCTGTTGGTGAAATCAACGTCAATTCGTTGCTTGTCTGTCAATTTGAAGACTTTTGTTTTGGTACCATCTTCCATCCGAGTGCCGTTGAGCTGATACTTGGTCTTAAAGCTGGACCCGTTCGTTTCAGTCACGGTGTAAGTGTTGTGTTCGCTCGGCAGGTCTTTGATAACGATCTTTTCATCCGCCCTCAAGTCGACCGTTGCCTTGCCATTATTGAACGTTACTTTCACCTTATCATGACCATCCAGGACTGCGTCATACTCGCCATCAACACTTGCATCGGTTTCAATGACGAACGTGAAGCTCTTGTTCTTGTCGGCATCAATGATTCCACCACCGGCAAGTTTCTTACTGATCGACAGTTCGGCATTTTCAACTTCAAACTTGGTGTTCGTGAAGACTACCTTGCCCGCTTGTCCGTCCTTCAAGGCAATGCCTTCTGTGATACTCCCATTCTTATCGGTTGTATCGTTGACGTTGTATGAAGTTTCATACATAAATCGTTGAGCACGGGTTCTTTCACTGACACTATACTTGTAATCAGTTGGTAAGCCCTTGATGTTGATGGACTCGCCGCCCTGTAACTTCAGAATGTCTGACTTGCCATCAGTAAATTCAACATCAACGTCCGACGTATCACCGTTATGATCAAGCTTTTCAGCTTTAAATTTACCACTGAGTTCATCGGCAACGCCGTCTTTTGGCGTTGCGGTCACTCTGAATTCGAACTTAACGTCTTTGTCTTCATCAGTCACTGGACCGGCGAGAACTTTCTTAACCATCAAGCTGGCTTCTTCAGGAATCACCTTGGTATTGATGAAGTGAACGGTGCCAAGTTGATCTTCCTGAGTGATAAATTCAGTCGCTTTGTTACCCTGCTTCTCGGAGTTATCGTTAACTTTGTAGCTTGGGTCGTAGCCCTCACTACTTTCTTCAGTTTCAGTTACCTGAATTTTGGATCCGATTGGGAGTCCAAGAATTTGGGCTTTTTGGTCATGTTTCAGATTGAAGTTAATCATATCATTCTGATTAAATGAAACATCTTCATCTTTATATTGACCACTTACGCTATATTTTCGAAGTGTAAATGTTCCAGGCAGAGATTCTCCTTCTTTATCTGTCCCATGAACCTTGAACTTGAATTTTTTACTATAATCTTCTTGACCAAGTTGATTCTTGTCTTCGGCTTTGACAGTCTTCTTAACTTCAATTCCAGTTGTCAAAGAATGATTATTAAAGATCAACTCAGGCATGTCCTTATCGGTGGTAATCTGATGGGAATCACCATCTTCTTTATGTTCACCGAATTGATGACTGACTTTATAACCTTCCGTATTCGTTTCTTGAGCATCAATTTGCAGGCCTTTGGAAATATACAGCGTAATCGACTCATTGGCTTTTAATTCGAGCTTCTCGGATTTATAAACATCTCCATCCTTGTGGAATGTAACCTTTCCTGCTGAATTATCTGCTCTAAACTCAACAGGCTTATCATCATTCCAATTTGTTGCAGGATTCATAATTGTCAATACAAACTCAAATGTTTTATTCTTGTCTGCTGGAACAACACTGCTAGTAACCGTCTTTCTTACTGTAAACGGCACCAGATCCGGCGCGACGTTCTCAAATTGAATCGAGTTTTCTGCATTCTCTCTGTTTAATTCAAGGACTGCTTCTTTGCTGTCAATCTGCTTTTTCTCACCGTCAACATGCGTATTAGTATCAAAATGGCCATTTGTGGTTTCAGTCACTTTAAACTTGGTTGCATCTTTCGGTAACCCGAGAATTACCAATTTCTGGTTATCTTCAAGAGTGATATTGACCGGGTCAGTCAATTCATCGGTGCCATACTTGATTTGAGTGGCAGAGCCATCGTCGTCGAATTTGATTTCACCTGAATTAATAACTCTGTTGGTCGTCGCATTCTTAACAATTGCCTTCACCGTTTGGCCTTTAACAGCCTTCACAGTTTCTTCATCGTCAGCTTCAACTTTGAAGTCAAATCCTTGCACCCCTTCAGGCATATCTCCGGCAACAACCTTTTCAAATTCAAACTGGTTCACAACCTGCTTGTTGATGAACTTCACTGTTGAATTGTTTGCATTAACCGGTCCAACAGCATTCCAACCTTTTTCGTCAGAATCTCCGGCTTCGTTTTCTTCCCCATCGTCAATCCGATAGTGAACTTCCGTATACTGTGTATCTTGTTTTTCGTATACCTTCACCTTCACATTGGCTGGTAACTTGATATTACGGTAACTTTCACCAGTTTTTAACTCAATTGATGACTTGCTTTTGTCGGAATACTCAACTTCTTTGGCAACTCCCCGATCGAAATTGAAGGTCACATTGGCATCCCCATTAGTCGTATGTTTAATCCCTTCGATCTCGCCACTGAAGCCAGTATCCACGTTTCCACTCTCATCCATTACTTTCATCATGAAATCAAAAGTCTGATTCTTGTCATCGTCAGTGTTTGGCCCTTCAATTTTCTTGGAGAAACCAAAGTGGGTCGTCTGGCCTTCGTTGTTGAACTTCACGATTCCAGCCGCTGCATCCTTCCCCTGGAGCATCTGGAAGACATCGGTCTGATCCCCACCATTGCCGTCCGGTTCAACTGTGGTTAAATTATCAATCGTATGAGTTGCTTTGTATGAACCGTTAGCCGATTCAACCACCCGATAATATTTATCCTGTGGCAAGCCGGTGATCGTGATAACCTGGCCGTCTTTGATGGCTGGGAGATTGGTTGACTTGCCCTTTTCAAAGCGGACAACCCCGTTCTCTGCGCCAACTGCATAACTAAACTCATCGTTAAAATCAGTATTAACTTCACCATCTTTATCGGTTACATACACTTTGAATTCAAATTGATCATCCTTATTAACACTCATTGGATTAGTCACAGTCTTTTTGATCTTCAAAGCATTTGTCCGGTGATTTTCAGCCGTTATACAATATGTGTTTTCGTTGCCGTCTTCAGATTCTTTTTGAGCATCGGCAATCGTAAACTCATCTGAAACCCATCTGTCATCGTAGTTCTCAAGACCGCTGATTTCGACAATTCGATATGTCGGTTTGTCATACAGCCCATCGAAGGAGACAAATCCTTGCTTATCAGTTAATTTCTCCTCCCCAACGGCGGTCCAGTTGCCACTCTTGTTCTTCATCTGGGTTTGGAACTTAACGCCTTCCAGTGGAAGCTGGGTTGCGGCGTCGACTTTCTTGATGTTGGCGGCAAACGTCGTATATTGACCGGCAACCGTTGCACTGGATTCCACTTCTTCAGTGTCTTCAAAATCCTTCGAAGAGATGGTGAGCTTCACTTCATTGCTGTAAGAAGTCCCAATTGTTTTTGAAGTGACAGTATAGTATTCAACCAACAGTGGTGTATCAACTGTGTAGGAACTGTTAAATTTGATCGTCATCGTGTTTAAACTATCAGAGTACACGATCTCATAATCTTGTCCCTCTGTTAACGGACTGTCTGAATCTTTGGAATAGACTACATTGTCATTACTTAGTGATCGTTTGGCTTCATAGATTTTCAACTTATAGTTGTTATCATTGGTTTTCAAATGATAGTGACCACCGCCCAGCGTATCGGTAATTTTTACCGGTGCTTTAAGCTTGTACCCATTACCGTTGATTGCCAGATTCCACTTCACGGCACCCACTTTTCGAGTATGGTCACCTTCATTAAGCTCAAGATTGTCCTTTTGAAGAACACCTTCTTTGTTCAGCAGATGACCGTTATCCGTGTAGGAAACCGCAGCGTTGGCCTGGAGTGTGTGGGCATATTCGCCTTCATCATCTTTGTTCCATTGCACGGTTGCCTGATTCCTGAATGTCCAAGACTTTAGATGTTCGTAAGCCTTCTCATCATCAGCTTTGAAGTTGGCGACTTTGGATTGGTACTTCAACTCGATGACTTTCTTGCCACCCTGATAAACATCCTCATAAGCATCGTCAGATAGTTTTAAATTAAACGTCACTTTGTGATTTTGGTCGACGTCAACTTCAACTATATACTGCTTTTTATCCAAAATCTGTGACTCGGAAATGCCACGGCCATCAGCATCAATCTTGGCCAATGATACCTGGAGGCTCTCCATCAGCAGATTCTTAATGTCTTGAAGATCACGGTCGGTGGTTGCACCACTGGCGTCCTTAATCACATCAGGACCAACTTCATCGGTGATATCAATGCCATCCTTTGTCATCAGCTTTTCTTCATCTGAGCCAAGGTACTGGCGGTAATTGAATCGAGTTGTCCAGTTGATGATGCCATCTTTCAAGAAATTCTTGGATAACTGGCCTTCTTTTGAAATGTTGTTTCGAATCAGGTCTCCCTGACCTTTACAAGTTGAAACAACTGTCTCACCGGATCCCTCATAATCCACGCCGGCATAATTACAAATCAGCGCTAATTCAGCGGGAGTTGCCTTCAAAATCTTGTCTTTATCCAAAGGAACATTATTTAGATAAGCCACAAATGACTTTTCACCAGCTGGGAGATTCAGCACTTGGATTTTAATCTGACCATCTGAAGCGGACACGGTAAATGCTTCGTTCTCATTATCCGTGTCGTCAGCCCAGTAAGCTTTTCCGTTGACAACTTTGTAATCCCATTTAGAATCATTTGTCTTTTTAGTGAAGCTTAAGTGATTTTTGATTTCGTCGGTAAAACCATCCTTACCATCACTAAAACTGTCATAGTAAGCCTGATAATCCAAATAATTTGGGTTCGTGCCTTTAACAGGTTCTGTAATTGTGAATGTCCCATCAATGTTTCGTTCAATCTGGTTAACGTGAATGCTCCAACTGGTCATCATTTTCTGCCAATCAAAGCTCACGTTGTTTTTACTATTGATCGTTGGGCCAAATTGATGACTCTTCTTTTGACCGTTCACTTCAACCGAATTAGTAATGTCTTTATAGTCAGCATCGGTGATATCGTCAGCCGGATTGATAATATAAGAGAATGTATAAGTCTTCATACCAGTCTCTGGAACAATTGCATCACTGAACTTGATGCTCAGTGTTTTCCCGTCAACAGTCGGACCTTCTGCGAACCAGCCTTCAACTGCGGGGCTGAGCGTGTAATCATTCTTGTCACTGCTGAAACTAAATCTGTTCGTGCTCAACGTATCTTTTAAAGTAATATTTTTCTGACCAGCTTCAACTGTAAAGCCAACCGTGTACTTAATCTTGCCGTTTTCATCCATTTTTGCAGTCTTCGTCAGATGATTTTTATCACGATTGATCCATGCTTCAGTATAAAGGGTTTTGGTCTTTTCGCCGTCGGAGAGAGTTACATTATTGGCCTTAATTTCATTCTTGAAACTCTTGTAATCCGTCCGAACGACTGGGGTTACCATGTTCACTTCAATTTCAGTAATTCCGTCTGGCAAGTTTAAGTCATCAACATCGAATTTGAATATCTGATTGTTGGCAACAATTCGCTTGTATTCCGCGCTGCTCTTGTCGTCAATGACGGTTTCTTTGCCATCCGCTGTCTGAATCGTGAATACATAATCAACTTTATTCTTATCATGTTCAAATCCAGTACCAAATCGATCATAGAGCTCAACATTGGTGGCTTTTTTGCCATCCTTCACTTTAAACGTGGATGTCCAGTCAAGCGTATCCAAATCGGTTACGCCATTTTCTTTGTGGAAGGCCCCAACTTTTTCAACAGATACTAACTCTTCCCCAACTTCAATATCAATCTCACCTTTGGAGTTTTCCCCAAAAGAAATTTCATCAGAATTGGCATTAATCTCTGTCTTCAAGCTTGCCTTATATTGAATATTGGACACACCTTCCAACTCACCGGGAAGAAAAGTAATTTTCACATTTTGTGTATGTGGATCAGCAGTTGGCGTCATGGTAAACCGGCCAATGGTTTTGCCATTATACTTGATGAATTCATCATATAGACCGGTAGTACCATACTTATACGTCATCCCTTTCAGGTCAAACGTATAAAAGTCACCCTGCTGAATGTCGATACCGGTTTTTTCTTTAATCGTGTCAATGTCCCATTCATACTGAATTTCGATATTCTTGTTAACCCGCAATACGGATGGAAGTTCGACGATCTCTTCAAGAACTGGCGGGATCTGTTTAGTTTGCATCTTGCCGTCTTTATCTTTATAAGTAAATGAAATTGATTTGAAAAATTGTGGTGTTTCTGCAGCCTTGATTTGTTGGGTAATATCATTACCATCTTCATCATCGAAGACTCCATTCACCGGCAGCTGTCGAGTTATTTGATTGTCAGCCGGTTCGTCGGCATCCGCATCGTCAGCGGCAACTGCTTCTTTTGCGCCTTTCAAGTCAGATACTTCAGGGGTCTGTGGGGTGGCAGATTCTTTTGTTTCGCCACCATCTTTGACCGTCTGCACGTCTGTAGATTGAGTCGACTGTGCCTGCTTGTCGGATTTTTGAGTGTCGGCAATGGCTTGACGACTCTTCTCCTCAGCTTTCTTTTGGTCTGCTGCCTGCTTTTCTTTCAACAATGCTTCAGCCTGCTCACGGTTGGATTGCTTTGGCTGTTCCACTGCATCGGCTTGCGATGAGTTTTCGTCAACTTCGGCGTCTTTTTGGGTATCCTCAGTCAATTTTGGCTGGTTCTTTGACTCGGCTTCTTTATGAGCAGCCTCAGCTTCATCAGACGCCTTTTCATCAGCCAGTGCCTCGTTTAAAATGTTGTCGTCAGCCAAATTGCCATCCGGCTTTTCAACTGTTGGCACATCTTTAACATCTTCGTCTTCTTCAACCACCGTTAAGGTCGGCAGCTTAACCTTTTCATCGTCAACGACGAAATCCAACTCCCGGTCATTAACTGTCCGGTTGAATTTCACCGGTAAAATGACCTCGAGATCTGTCTTATCAATCGCGTTTGTCCATGAAATTGTGGACTCTTTGCCATCAATGTCGACGACCACTTTGGTATCGCCATTTGAAAATTTGAATTGTTTATCCTTAATTTTGAAATAATCAGCGTTGTAATTAAATTTAACCGTACCGGACTGGGAAAGTCCGCCTACCGTCAAATCAAATGCCATGTTTGCCTGATCACCAACTTTGGACTTGGTAATCAAACCACGTCTGTCATCGATCAGCTTTGCGTTGTCGGCAACGACCTCTTTGGTCGAAATGACATCAGCCAACGCGGTCCCAGCTGTAAAAAAATTCCCAAGAACCAGCGTCAAGACGCCGATCGCTTGAATCCAAAAGCTTGTTCGTTTCTTCATAACTTTCGTCCTCCATATGCTTCGATTTGAATTATTCCCTCTTATCAACGTCATAAGCATATCGTACAAATGTTCACAAAGTTCGAGGAAAGTGTGAAGATAGTATGACTTTTGAAAACACAAAAAAGACTGGAAACAAAACCTGAGTCTTGTTCCAGCCACTTTTGAAAAGATTATTCGGTTTTATTAAAGTTATCCACAAGAAAGTCAATCAACTCATCGTCATCGATATTCTCAATGCCAGCCTTCTTGACTGCCCGTTTAACGTTCCAACTGCTTGGCTTCTTTCCAGCAAGTCCGGCCTCAATCTCATTCAATCCCTTAACTTTGAAAAATGGATTGAACTTCAGATGAACCAACTTACCATCTTCAATTGTCCAATTAATGCCCAATTTGCCTTCACTGAGCTCTTTGTCGGCATAATCATAATAACCAGGGTTGTGGCCGAAGTTCCATTCATCCGTGCCATAGGTTTCTGCCAATCGCTTATCGGCATTGGCCCAGTCCTGGTCGGTCATATGATAGGTTTCGATGTCATCAAGTGATTTCACACTAAAAATTTCTTTTAACAAGTACTCACGAAAATCAGCCATCGTCATCCCATCCGGGAGGAAATCCTTCAAATTGATAATCGGACTGCGCTTGGAACGGACACCCAGTCCTTTTTGCTTCTCCATTTGATCTTCCGTTAAAACTTTCTTGGCATTTTCAATATTTAAATCATACATAATGGTCCCGCCGGCTGCCAGTCCTTGGCCGCTCTTGAACATCGTCATGCCTGACCATTTCTTGCCATCCAAGATAAGATCGCTGGAGTTTTCTTTCATTTTGACGTCGATATTCAACTTACGAAGCGCTTTCAAAACTGGTTCTGCAAAATGGCCGTAATCGCCGAAATCATCAGCGTTATCCGTCAGAATATTTTCAAAGATAAAGTTCCCCATATCATGATAAACGGCGCCACCGCCGGAAGTGCGACGAACCAGCTGAATGTCATGGTCATGCAGATAGTCGACATCGACTTCCGCCCAGACGTTTTGGTTCCGGCCGATAATCACAGACGGTTGATTAATATAGAACATAAATCCATGACCCGGCAGCTTTAGATCATTCACAAAATAATTATCCAATGATTGGTTCACCCGTGCATCATAACTGGGTTTACCATTCCTGGAAATATCGATTAAGTACATCTGACATTTCCCCCTTTGTTCAAATTCTAGTACATCTTCAATTATACGGTATAATTGAAGTAAATAATATCGAGGCGGTGTCATTATGGCAAAAATTTCAATTTGGCAAAAAATTATTAATTTCTTTACTGGGAAGAAACAACCTGCTTATACTGACGTTCAGGTTAAAGACGGCATCTGGTATGCAAAGGGCGCTGATGGCAACTACCTGTTGGGAATCGACAAATCGGTTTATGACTTGATGGGTAAAATTACGTTTGCCGATTTTCCCAACCAACTGGACAACCTGGCATCCGATGATGACTTGTTGGATATCGAAGGTGACAAATCGGTGGAAACTTTGAAGTCGCCAATTTCCGGTAAAATTATTGAAAGAAATAAAGATATCGGCAAAGATATTGAACAGCTCAACGACCCTAATCCACAAGTAAACTGGATTGTTAAAGTGGCTCCTGCAAAATAGATTTCGAATAAATCAAACAAATATTTAACCACTTCTCAAAAAAGAACTATAATGAAGTTAGATCAAATAGAAGGAGGTAATATTTTATGGCAGAAGAACCAGGTGCAGAATCTCCATTATTGAACAAAATGATGTCTGAAGCATTCGACTGGAGCGATCAAAAATTACCAGTCCGTGATGCTATTTGGGACTATTACATGGAGAAAAACGACCACGATACCCTCAAGACCGAAAAAGATGTTGAACCTTACATGAACATGTCAACTGATGATCTTAAGAGCAAGGCTGAAGCATTACTCAAAAAGTAATTCGACAGCTAATTAAAAATACCCGCACTCGTTTCGTGTAGGCATTCAAAGATTCCCAGCTTTAGGGCGGGGGATCTTTTTTTGTGGAACAATGTAATGGAACTTGGGACATAACTCAGAAGCTGGCATCCGGGTTATCACCAAGCAAGCTTACAGCTGGTCATCAAAATAGTTTCAAAACAATAGGAACAAAAGGTATTCCTATTCTTGCGATCCTATCTCAACAAATATCCACCATCAACCGGCAACATCACACCGGTCACATAATCCGATGCATGACTGGCCAGAAAAACAACTGGACCCATCAACTCTTCTGGCACACCCCACTCACCAGAAGGAATGTGGGATTTAATTTCAGGGCCACGTACAGGATCTTCTTGAAGGGGCTTAGTCATATCCGTTTTGATATAACCCGGTGCCACGCCATTCACCTGGATATTGTAGGGTGCCAAGGCGTCTGCGTATGCTTTGGTCAACCCTAAAACGCCATGCTTACTGGCAGTGTACGGAAAGATAAATTTGCCAGCCCGATACGACTGCATGGAACCAACGTTGATGATCTTGCCGCTTTTCTGCTTGGTCATCACTTTAGCCGCTTCATGGGACAAATAATACAACGCATTCAAATTCAGATTAATGACTTTCTGCCAATCTTCGTCTTTAAAATCCAAGACATTGTTTCGAATTTGCATCCCGGCATTATTAACCAAAATATCCAGCCGGCCAAACTTGGCCAACGCTGCTTGAATCACTTCTTCAGCTGCGCCGTCTTCAGTCAGATCCTTTTGTAAAAAGCCAACTTGTTGACCATTTTTTTCAACCAATTTTTGGGCCTCATCCCAACCCTTTTGCGACCGACTGACAATGAATACATCTGCTCCATACATGGAAAGCGCAATGGAATAATTGAGCCCCAAGCCTGACGCACCGCCAGTTACAAGGGCCACCTTACCTACAAGGGAGAAACTATCTTTGTTAAATACCATGTTCATCAACCTCCAATGTTTATTAATTCACCAATATCTTTATTATGAACTTTTCTCAGCTTATT
Organism: Lentilactobacillus sunkii DSM 19904; assembly: GCF_001435575.1. Classification (GTDB taxonomy): domain Bacteria; phylum Bacillota; class Bacilli; order Lactobacillales; family Lactobacillaceae; genus Lentilactobacillus; species Lentilactobacillus sunkii. The sequence continues at coordinate 76,469 of NZ_AZEA01000006.1, read as the reverse complement.
TTGTTCAATTATATTTGCTTGCTTTTCCGACTTCTTTCAGCAATAATTGCTATATTCAAATTAAGAATTGTCTGGGGTGCCTTTTGGCTGAGAAATACCCATTGAACCTGATGCAGTTTGCACTGTCGGAGGAAGACAACAATCGAGAACCTATTTTCGATGATTCAACTATCCCGTTGTAGGTCAAACTCCTTTCTCTGTGTTACTTGAGATTGGAGTTTTTATTTTGCTTTCCAACTCCCGCCACTCATGGGCTGTTTAACCCCCAATGGCACCCTTGATACCCAATGCAGGCAAAATTACTGGAGGAAAAAATGATGAAATATTCACTCGTTATCACAAATGGTCATGTCGCAACTCCCAACGCCGTACTCGATACTGATTTGGCAATTCAAGACGGCCAAATTGCAGCAATCGGTGACGGATTGGCAACTCACGCTAAGGAAGTCATTGATGCCCATGGTCAAATGATCTTACCAGGAATGATCGATGATCACGTCCACATTAACGAACCGGGGAGAAGTGACTGGGAAGATTACCATACCGGATCTCAAGCCCTAGCAGCCGGTGGAACCACGACCATGTTGGTCATGCCGCTAAATGCTCTCCCCGCCCGAACAACCGATAAAGAATTCAAACGCCAAACAAAGATTGCAGAAAACAAATCTTACATTGATTATGGTTTATACGGCGGTCTGGTCCCGGGTAACCTGGATGAGATCGGCAAAATGGGCAATGACGGCGCCTTTGGTTACAAAGCATTCATGGCAACCACCGGATCTGATGAACCTGGGGACTTCAAAAACGTCAACGACTTGGAACTTTTGGAAGGGATGCAGGAAATTGCCAAAACCGGTCTGCCACTGTTGGTTCACGCCGAGAACGCCACAATTACGGACGGACTGGCAGCCGAGAAAATTGCCGCCGGAAAAACTTCGATCCGGGATTATGTCGACTCCCGCCCACCTTTCGTAGAAGTTGAAGCAGTCCGCCGAGCCATTTATTTAGCGGAACAGACTAACGTCCAGCTTCACTTTGTCCACTTATCAACCCCGGCCGCCGTGCAAGAAGTCAAAAACGCACGAGACGCCGGCTTAAAAGTTACCTGTGAGACCTGCCCGCATTACTTGATCTTGGACCGTAACAAGTTTGAACAAATTGGACCATTGGCAAAGTGCTCACCGGCACTAAGAGATCCTGAAATTGTCGAAGGACTCTGGTCAAAACTTTTTAAGGGCGAGATCGATACGATCGCTTCCGACCACTCACCCGCTCCAATGTCTATGAAAGAAAGCAGCACTAACAATATTTTTGACATCTGGGGTGGCATCAGTGGCTGTCAAAACAATGTCGACCTTCTTTATGATCAAGCTGTTACCAAGCATGGACTGCCAGTTACGGACTTCATCAGAATGACGGCAGAAAGACCAGCGGCGCTATTTGGCATCCTCAACAAAGGTAAACTTCAAGTCGGATACGACGCAGACATCACCTTCTTAGACCTCAACCAATCCTATGTCCTCAAGAATAACGATCTGTTTTATAAAAATAAGATTAGCGCTTATGAAGGCTTCGAAATTAATGATCGGGTAACCATGACCATTTTACGCGGCAAGATTATCTACACCCTGGCTGGCGGATTCACCGGAAATCCAATTGGAAAAGTATTAACACCGCATTCAATCGGAGGCCTCTCCTCATGAACACAGAGAAATCATTGACGGTTGCTTCAGATTTGAAGCCAAAGATAGAAGAGCAGCGCCACATTGGCCAACTATCTTACATGGCAATGTGGTTGGGCGATGGTTTTAATATTGGCAACGTGACCCTGGGATCCTCAATTGTGGTCGCCGGAGTTGCAAGCATGAACCTGTTCCAAACAATAGTTGCTGCTGGACTGGCAATATCAATGATTACCGTGATTTTTGTTCTAAACGATCATTTTGGCTATTACACCGGATCACCTTATGTCATTCAGCTGCAAATGACTTTTGGGGCAAAAGGAGGCAAACTGGCCGGTTTACTGCGTGGAATTCCCGCTATTGTGTGGTATGGATTTCAAAGTTGGACCGGCGCGTTGGCTTTCAATCAAATTACGACTATCCTCACTGGTTATAACAATGTTGCTGTTTTCTTCGTCCTGCTGTTGATTATTCAAACACTGCTTTCCATGAATGGCTTTCGTTCGATTAAAACCATTTCTGTCTGGGCCTCCCTGGTTATGGCCGTTGCTTTGATCACCACACTGATCTTTTTGTTTTCTCAAGAAAGCAATCTCTTCATTGATCGTATGGTTGCGGTAAAGGGAAGCTGGGGACTGACATTTTGGGGCTTTGTGGTTGCTTTTCTTGGCAACTACACAGCCATATTCGAATCGGCAGCCGATTATTCTCGAGAATTAAAACCCGGTTTGTCGAACAAACGGCGCGCTGTGTTATATTTCATCCCAATATTTACCGGCTATGGATTAACGCTCTTAACCGGCGCATTATTGGCAGTTGTGACCGGAATATCCAGTCCGGTCCATGCGATGGCACATTTGTTCAACAATAACCTCATCACAATTGTTGTGTCGGCATTCATTGTTCTGGGCACCATTCTTACCAACCTTGTGGCCAACATTATTCCCCCGACATATGTTCTAAATGCCTGGTTGAACATTTCAGAGCGAACCGCACTCGTAATTATTGCTGTTCTTGCGGGGCTGAGCTGCCCTTGGCTTTTAGTTCAAGACAGTTCGTCAATCGGGCTGACGATATTTATCAAAATCTATTCTGCATTTTTAGGACCCATGACGGCGATTATTCTGAACGAATACTACCTCAAGCGCCATCAAAAGGTGAATGTCCCGCAGCTTTATCAAGACGATCAGTTATCAGCATCACTACCACCCATCATTGCCCTCTTTCTGGGTGCCGCCTTGGCCCTTATTTGGGTCAACCTGAGCTGGCCAATTGGTTTTGCGGTTTCGTGGCTGACGTTGTGGGTGACGAAATACAATCAACAATTCGACTAACCAACTGACTATAGTATATTTGGTTAAATTAAGTGAAGTAAATTGGCAACCTTTCAGTGATGTATGCGATTGCAATGGTTAATCCCATATGGTAATCTTAAATTATTAATTGTGCACAATTAAATTGCAAGCTGTTGCTCAAGAGAATTTAAGGAGATGCATAGGATTGGCTGATAAAACATCAACAATTACTGCAGGGGTTGCACTAGTTAAGATTCTGGAGGCTTGGGGAGTCGACCATCTTTACGGAATTCCAGGGGGCTCTTTTAACTCGGTGATGGATGCACTTGACGCAGAAAAGGATCGGATCCACTATATTCAGGTTCGTCATGAAGAAGTTGGCGCAATGGCCGCAGCGGCCGATGCAAAACTAACCGGTAAGATCGGGGTTTGTTTTGGCTCAGCCGGACCTGGTGGAACACATTTATTAAACGGTTTATACGATGCTCGTGAAGATCATGTGCCCGTATTAGCTTTAGTTGGTCAATTTGGGACATCCGGAATGAATATGGATACCTTCCAGGAAATGAACGAGAACCCAATTTATGCCGACGTAGGTTCGTATAACGTGACTGCTGTCAGTGCAAAAACACTCCCTCATGTTATCGATGAAGCCATTCGCCGCGCATATGCCAACTCTGCTGTATCGGTTGTCCAAATTCCGGTGGACCTGCCATGGCAGGAAATCGAGCAAAGTGATTGGTATGCTTCGGCATCGAGCCACCAAAAGCCTTTGCTGCCACAGCCTGATCCAAGCTTATTAAGCGACTTGGCTCAGCAGCTTGTCGCCGCAAAGCGCCCGGTTGTCTACTACGGCATCGGTGCAACTGGTGCCGGTGATGAACTGGTCGAATTAAGTCAAAAATTGAAGATTCCGCTTCTGAGTACTTATCCAGCGAAGTCGATTGTTCCGGACAGTTATCAGGCTTACTTGGGGTCGGCAAATCGGGTTGCTCAAAAGCCGGCAAACGAAGCCCTTTCCGAGGCAGATACGGTTGTGTTCATTGGAAACAATTATCCGTTTGCAGAGGTCTCAAATGCCTTCAAAAACACAACTCATTTTCTCCAAATCGACATTGATCCATCAAAATTGGGTAAACGTCATGAAGCTGACATTGCCATTTTAGCCGATGCCAAATTGGCGCTAAAGGAAATTATCAGTCAAGTAGAAGAACGACAGGAATCGCCTTGGTGGCAGGCAAATATTGCCAACATCCAAAATTGGCGAGATTATCTTTCAATGCTGGAGAACAAACAATTTGGTCAATTACAAGCTTATCAAGTGCTCAAAGCAATTAATGATATTGCTGAAGACGATGCGATTTTCTCGATTGATGTTGGTGATATCAATCTTAATGCCAACCGTCACTTGAAATTAACACCAAAGAATCGCCACTTCACCTCAAATCTATTTGCAACGATGGGTGTCAGCATTCCAGGGGCGATCGCAGCAAAGCTGGATTATCCCAACCGCCAAGTCTTCAACCTTGCTGGTGATGGCGGTGCTTCGATGACTATGCAGGATCTGGTAACTCAAGTTCAATATCATTTACCCGCAATTAACGTGATTTTCACCAATCAGCAATATGGCTTTATCAAAGACGAGCAGGAAGACACCAATCAAAACGATTATATCGGTGTTGAGTTCGATGATATTGACTTTAGCAAAGTTGCTGAAGCGGTTAATATGAAGGGATTTAGGGTAACCAAGATTGAAGATCTTGCAGGCATATTCGAAAAAGCAAAGGAAATCGCCAAAGATAAGCCGGTCCTAATCGACGCAGTTATCTCAGGGGATCGACCAATTCCAGTTGAAAATCTTAAGCTGGATCCTGAAAAATTCGATAACGATGAAATTGACACCTTCAAGAAACGTTATGAAGCACAGGACTTGAAACTATTTGCCGAATTTTTGTCAGAATTTGGTCTTTCTTCCAATAATGGTGAAAACAGTCAAGGCGGTTTCTAACTTCGAATTGCTTATGTAGATATGAAAAAATAAGAGGAGAATTTCACTTTTGTGAAGTCCTCCTACTATTTTGTCTATGATCCACTGCAAAAAGCTCCTTAGCTATCTGCTTCCTGTTCACGAATAAAATAAAATGGTCGGTCACCAACAGTGTAAGTAGTCCACCAAACAGTCCAAGTTGAATCTCCGTAGTGCCAAGATTCACTCTCGTTAATTCCTTTTCTGATAGACAATCGATAATACTTCGAAGAAACTTTCTTTTCACTCAGACCTCTTATCGGTTTCTTGTAGTACACATAGGATGTCTTGCCAATGGTCTTAAAATGATTAACTTTTACGCTGGTTGTTGGCTTTATCCGCCAGAGCGGATTTTCATACTGAGAACCTGACTTTGACTCGAAAATATTTTTAACATCGTAATGCTTTAAACGGGCATTAGAATAATATTGCAGATATCCGTCCATTGTGATGTAAAAGATTGGTTTGTAATTGTCATTTTTCGAATTAGTGTATCCTATGCCGCTCTGCAAAGGGAGACCCCGAACTGGGAGTTTGAGCTTATACGGTGTGAAATGTTTGGTATTGTAATGAGGCGTGTTGTAATTCGCAGGATGAGTCGGCTTATAAATGTGCTGTTGCTTTTGATAACTGATTAACCCATAGCTCAAACCAACTGTGTTGGCTGAAGACCCCAACACCTGCATAATGGTTCCCTTCGGTGTAATAATCCGGTGGCCTTTGTGCCCGCTAACCTTCGTATAATAACCGGTGAACATTGGCCGCTTTAGCTTAACGTAATCTATGTTTATATTATCTCCAAGATTGCTGTATGCTTGGACTTTAGATGGCATTACCGTTAACCCAATTATGATAATGCCCACAATAATCATTATATTTCTAAGCATTAATGTAATTTTAGCCATGGAACATCCCTCCCCAAAACCATTATCGATCTCAACCAATAAACACTTCATAATATTATCTAAAAGGGTGAAATGTTTAGTCAGTTAATTTCCTCTCCCCTGTCTTCAACACTTCATCCGATACATATTCGCTGGTAAACCGCTGAAGCGGCGTATAATCATGGCGATCTTTAAAGGCAACCGGGATGGCCTTGATAATACCGACCATCAAGTTGTTTTCAGTGATAAAAATTTGACCAACCTTCTTGAACTTGCCCTTGGTATGCTTACCTGTTCGCCAACTATGTAATTTAAAATCACCGGATTCATCCAGCTTAATTTGGTAATTTCCAGAGTCGTCCGTTTCCAAAGGCACCCCGATATATTGATTGACCTCGTACTTGCCTTTCATGTGAATCACACCTTTCGTGACTAAATTATGAATAAAGTTAGAATTAAAATCTAATCTTTTCATAAACATAACAATTATACTAACTTATACTATACAATAATAGTGTAGATGAATTTTTGGTTTCGGGGGTGAATGAGATGAAAAATATAAAAATTGTAACAGACTCGGCGGCACACATCGCAAATGCTGACATCCAGACTTATGGGATTCATGTGTTGAATCCGCCAATTCTAATGGATGGAAAAGTCTTCGGTTACGTCAATAAGATCAGCAGTGAAAAGTTTCTTCAACTATTTGATTCTTGTAAAAACAAACCAATTATTGGCGATATTTCCGTAGCCGAACTAACTAAAATTTTTAATGAACTTGGAGAAGATGGCAGCCAGATTCTATCCATTCACTTGAGTGATAAACTATCATCTTCTTATAATAACGCCAAAACTGCTGCCAGCAAATCCACCAGTGAGGTGACGGTGGTTAACAGTCGGGTGACCGCAGCAGGATTAGCCTATCAGGTTTTGAAGGCTGGCCAACTGGTAACCAAAAACCAATCAATTACAGAGATTTTGCCACAGATGGCAAAGATCCGCGACAATACCAGAATCTTCTTTTCAGTACGCAACAACCAGCAGATCGTCAACAACCGCATCATCAGCAAGCTCCAAGGGTTCTTGGGTAAACATGCCAACACAGCTTACATGCTTAATTTCAAAGATAATGATTTTCATTTACTGGCCCATGGTTCGAAGGATGAGTCACTGAATGAATTTTGGAAAAATCAATTTCGACTGATGCATGATGACTGCATTGTTAAGTTAAGTATCCTGCATTCAGGAACCTCGGTCCGTGCTGAATTTCTAAGGGACATGCTGACCAACGAATTTCCATTCGTACCAATCTCCATTGTTCCGACAAATCCAGAAATGACCACGTTTATTGGTCGGGAATCAACTGGGGTTACCTATTTGCTTGGATAAGTGTTAACAAATATAGGACTGCGACAAAATCACTTCTGCCGTAGTCCTATTTATTTTTCATTTTAATTTACGGACACTCTCACGTTCATTCAACTTGGTTGCCACTACCACTTTTTCTGGTGTGTGTTCCTCACCATCCGGATTGGCATCCACCATCTCCAACAGTCGGACCGCAACTTCCCCCATTTTACCAGTGTTAACTTTGACCGCAGTCAATGATGGAATGACATATTTGGCCACAGCGGTATCGTTGAAGCTGACCAAGCTGACATCATTCGGAACTTTGACGTCATTCTCATTGAGAGCTTTTAACGCCCCAATTGCCATTGCATCATTGGAAACAAACAGTGCGTTGGGAAAGCTTTCTTTAGAGCTCTTCAGTGCTTTATCGACCAAGTCATAACTTGACTGCAGGGTGTAGTCGGCCACAAACACATTAGCTGGATCGTATAAAGAGCGCTTCTGTAGATAATTTTTAAACACGTCAAATCGGTGATCAGTGATCTTTAGTTGGTGGTCACTGCTATATTCGACTCCAGAAATCATGCCAATTCGCTTCAAGCCGTTTTGAATGAAGTAATTTAGAACTGACTTGGTAGAATTATCAAAGTCGGTGACGACACAGTCATGCCCTTTTGCCAAAGTGTCGAAATCAACGAAGACGACGTTGTCCGTGACCTGTTGCATTTCTTGAATCTGCTCATCACTGAATTTGCCAATCGCGACAATTCCTTTAATGTCAGAAGTTCCGGTTAATGCGTCACCGGCAAAGTAGCGTTTAACCTTGTAATGGTAACGCTCCGCCTGCTTCTCAACACCCATTCGGATTGATAAGTAATATAAATCATCAAGTTCCTGTTGCTCTGTGTACCACTCAACAACTGCGATACTGTCCCTTGTGGAACTCGACCGTTTCTTTTTTGTGTAATCTAACGCCTCTGCAGCCTGAAAAATCTTCTTACGAGTCAGGTCACTGACAGATAATGATTTATCATAATTCAATACTCGTGAAACCGTGGTGATCGAAACCCCGGCTTTACGCGCAATATCCTTGATTGTTGCCATGATCTCACCCCTCCGTGAAATAAATGCCTGTTTTATGTGTCAAATCGTTTTAGTTAATTTACTAAAATAAATATATGTTCTTTACCTTGATATGTCAAGGATATTCCGTTATATTAACGTTTTTGGCTAGTAAACTTATTGACGGATGCCTGGTAAATTTCTATAATTAAGTTGATTTTAAATATAAGGAGGGTCATGTCGTGGACGACAAAATTAAAGACGCTTACCAACAATGGGTTAAACAACCTAATTTACCAGAAAATCTTGTGCTTGATTTAAATAAAATGAAAAATGATTCAGATAAAACAACCGATGCATTTGGAACAGTCCTTTCATTTGGAACTGCCGGAATGCGGGGTGTGCTTGGTGCCGGAACCAACCGGATGAACATCTACACTGTTCGCCAAGCTGCCGAAGGATTGGCTTCATTCATGGATACTTTAGATGAAGCAACCAGAAAACGCGGGGTTGCGATCAGCTTCGACTCACGTTACCATTCAAAAGAATTTGCTCATGAATCTGCCAAGGTATTGGGTTATCACCACATTCCAACCTTTGTCTTCGACGACATTCGCCCTACCCCTGAACTCTCATTTGCTGTTCGTCATCTGAATACCTATGCCGGGATCATGATTACTGCCAGCCATAATCCAAAGCAATATAACGGCTTTAAAATTTATGGCCAAGACGGCGGTCAGATGCCACCAAAGGAATCTGATTTGATCACTTCATACATTCGTAAGAACAGTGACTTATTCGCCATCAATGTTACGCCGGAACAAGACCTGCGTGAAGCCAAAATCATGAACTTGATTGGTGAGGCCGTTGATCAAGCCTATCTTGCCAAGGTTAAGACCGTTAATATTGATTTGGACCTCATTAAGAACGTCGGTGCCAATATGAAGTTCGTTTACTCACCACTTCACGGTACCGGTAAAGTCATCGCCCGTCGTGCCTTGGAAGAGGCCGGCTTCAAGAATTATGTCGTTGTGCCGGAACAAACCATTGCCGATCCCGAATTTCCAACAACACCATTTCCAAATCCCGAATTCCCACAAGCATTTGACTTGGCAACCAAGCTCGGCAAGAAGATTTCAGCCGATGTCTTGATTGCTTCAGATCCTGATGCCGACCGTCTAGGCTGTGCTGTTCGTCAACCTGACGGCAGTTACCAGCTGTTAAGCGGTAACCAAATTGCCAGTGTTCTATTGAACTACATTTTGGCAGCCAAGAAAAAAGCCGGCGACCTGCCAGCTGACGGAACAATTGTGAAATCAATTGTTTCAACCGATTTGGCACCTAAGATTGCTGCATCATACGGTGTTGCCACCAACAACGTTTTGACCGGATTCAAGTTTATTGCCGAAGCCATTCATCACTATGAGACTGAGCATGATCACACTTTCCTGTTTGGTTTTGAAGAGAGTTTTGGTTACCTGATCAAGCCGTTCGTCCGTGACAAGGATGCCATTCAAACTGTTCTCTTGCTGGCAGAAGTTGCTGCTTACTACAAGAGCCAGAACAAGACTTTGTACGATGGCGTCCAAGAAATGTTCAAGAAGTACGGTTACTACGCTGAAAAGACCATCGCCAAAGAATTTGATGGCCTAGACGGTAAAGACAAGATGGCTCACATCATGTCTGAACTCCGCGACAACCCATTGACCGAATTTAACGGTCACAAAGTATTGAGCCACGCTGACTACCAGTCTTCTGAATTAACTGATCAGAATGGTAAGAAGACAGCCATTGACCTGCCTAAATCCAACGTATTGAAGTACTGGTTGGATGACGAAACATGGCTGGCCGTTCGTCCTTCAGGAACTGAGCCTAAAGTGAAGTTCTACCTGGAAGTTGACGACAAGAGTCAAGACGCCGCTGACAAGAAGCTTGCCAGTTACGTGGATGCCGTTGATAAGATGATTGATAAATTGATTAATAACTAATTTGAATATGGAAAGTCGCTGGATCTAATTGGATTCAGCGACTTTTTTATTGCCAAAAATGCTACAATTATTTTATGTAAGGGGGATAAACATATGCGACTAACTTCAAAAATTATGTTCAGTACACTGGTGCTGTTTGGGACAGCTTTCATTCAAACCCAACCAGCTCATGCCACGGTCATCAAAAACAGCTTTCTGAAAACGCAACGCACCATCACTACATATAATAGTAAAAAGCAGGTTAAGGTTACCATTCCCAAGGGAACCACCGTCCAAGTTGCCGGAATTAAGCACGCCAAGGGCAATAAATACGTTGATCTCAACGTGGAGCGCCTGAGCTATAACATCCGCAAGCCGCTGTTGAGCCAAAAACAGTCGGGAATTTACACCCATTGGCTTCGTGCCAAGGGATACAACTTCAAGCAGATTCATAAGCCGGTTTATTTAAGCTACTTTGCAGTCCAATCCGATGGCAATAAATCTCGAAACAAGGTAAGGACTGAGTCCGGCAACCTGTGGAGAGGAGACCGGCTGCCAGCCGATTACACCACTGCTTCCGGCACTCGATTGAGGGTCACCAGCAATGGCTATCTGGAGTACTATGCCAAGTCACCGTTTGCCTTCAAAGTATCGCCAAAGCCAACTGCCAGCTTGAAGGTCACTAAAGCCAACCACCCAATTGTCAGCGGTCAAACCATCTTGACTTTCAAATCGAAGATCAGTGGCCTGCCATTCGTTAAAAAATCTCATCACACCTATCGACTGACAATTGAGAGCACCGGTAATGGGACAGTAACGGTCGTTCCCAATACTAATAACGTCAAAAAGATCATGACCAACTGGATTTACCGGATTGGTAAAGTTGACTGGTACGAAAATAACAGCGTGACGACTTTTAAATAAGGGGGGCCCGACAATGATTTCAACTAAAATGACAAAACAATTTCTCATCGCCGGCATCACATTCTTGTCCCTTTTGGGTTTCGCGACAACGACCAATGCCAGCAACCAATATTTAACCAAGCTCGCCAAAAATCAATACTTGGAAACTAAAAAGACCATTCACACTACCAACAGTCACTATAAAAACGTGAAGATTACGATCCCCAAAGGCACCGTTTTTAAGTCCGGCAGCCTTGGCAAAAGCGCAAAGTCACACAAAACATACATTACGATCAATATGAATAATCTGAGTTGGCATCTGCGCAAGGGAATCGTCCAGTCCAAGCATAATGTTACGATTACCAAGGCAATTTGGGCGAAAAAATCAGATTTCAAAAAGGTTCACGCGCCAAAATACCAATCATATTTTAAGCAGCCCTATACTGGCGACCTTGGTGGCTTGGTTTGGAAAGGCAACAAGGCTTTCCCGCTGCGACAACAATACAAAATCGAAAACTGTTTCCGTGTGACTGAAGACGGCTACTTGGAATACTTCACCGGTTATAATTATTGGGTTACCAAGATGCCCCGTCCCCACTCATCTGCCAAAGTTCAAAAAGCAGTGAAGAAAGGCAATTCCACATATCTGTATACCAAATCCAAAGTGAGTGGGTTGCCAATGTATCATGTCCACAAGAAAGGCAACAACCGATATCGCCTTAAGATCAGAAAAACCAATCAGCGCATGGCAACTATCAATCCCGATCAAAATAAAAAGTATGATGACAGCGTGACAATTTCGGTTCGCTATTATGTTGGTGGAAAGAAGTTTTATGTGAATAGTCAGACGATTTATCCTTAAGTTAGTGTTTTTCTTATTAGGCAAGGCCAATATCCCGCACGCAAACAATTGTGTACATCGTCCAATATATGTAATACAATAATTGTAAGAGGTGAGACATATGCTTACAAAAAAGAAAGAAACTGTCTCTGTAAGAATCGATCCTGAGCTAAAAAAACAAACAGAAGAGATGCTAAATAGCATGGGATTGACCTATTCCAGTGCAATTACGATGTTCTCAAAAGCGATTGTTAATGAAGGAAAAATTCCATTCGAAATCAAGGCGGATCCATTTTATTCAAAAGAAAATCAAGATGTATTACGTAAATCTATTAAAGAAGCTGAGAAAGGAAAAATCACCCAACACGATTTGATGGACCGAGATAAATGAAGATTACCTGGACTGAAACCGCTTGGGATGACTATCTTTACATTCAGAATCATGATCGAACCAAATTAAAGAGAACAAACCAATTAATCAAAGACATCATTAGAAACGGCAATCAAGGAATCGGTAAACCGGAGAAATTACATGCAAATCTCTCTGGATGGTACAGTAGAAGAATTGATTCCACCAATCGACTCGTTTACAAAATAAGTGACGATCAAGTCATAATCGCTCAGGCCAGAACACATTATCATAAAAAATAAAAATATCTAAATCACACAAAAGCACCGCAACTTAATCCATGTTGCGGTGCTTTTGTACCTATAATTCTCCTGTATCCAACTCTACCGGGCAATGATCGGACCCGAAAACGTCAGTCAAAATTTTGGAATCTTGAATATTGTTGGCCAACCGTTCGCTGGCGACAAAGTAGTCAATCCGCCAACCGGCGTTCCGATCTCGTGAATGGAACCGATAGCTCCACCAAGAATAAATGTCCTTTTGGTCTGGATAGAAATGTCTGAATGTATCCATGAAGCCTTCGCCCAACAGCTTGGTAAACGACTCCCGCTCCTCGTCGGTAAAGCCGGCATTGTGGTGGTTAGACTGGGGATTCTTCAGGTCAATTTCTTTGTGAGCGACGTTTAAATCACCGCATAAGATCACCGGCTTTGCTTTATCCAATTTATTCAAATATTCATGAAAGGCTTTATTCCACCCCATCCGAAAATCCAACCGTTTCAAACCGGCACCAGAGTTGGGCACGTAGCTGGTGACCAGATAAAAATTCGGATATTCAAGCGTGATTGCCCGTCCTTCGTGATCAAACTCATCACTTTCAATGCCATACATAGCCTTGATCGGTTCATGCTTGGTAAAAATGGCTGTACCAGAATAACCCTTTCGCTCTGCGTAATTAAAATATTGATGATATCCGGGCAGTTCCAGTTCCAACTGTCCCTCCTGCATCTTAGTTTCCTGAACACAGAAGAAGTCTGCATCTAACTGATTAAATGTCTCCGCAAAATCATGCTTCACGACTGCGCGAAGACCATTAACATTCCACGAGATGAATTTCATATAATCCCATCCTTTTGTGTATTTAAGTCAATTATACCGTAAATGATTGATCATCCGTCAATCATGCCATCCAAACACCATAAACTTTGTGTTTATTTGTACATACAATCTTTGTTTAAAGACAAAATAAGGGTTAAAATACACTTACAACCCCGAAAAGAGGATATCGAAATGAAAACAGCCGTAATTACCGACAGTGCCAGCTACCTGGATCCAGTGGTTGCTGCCAAATATAACATTACCGTCCTGCCGATCACCGTTATTTTCGGCACTAAGGAGTTTCATGATGGTGTTGACATCACTTCACAGGAATTCCTGAAAAAACTGGCAGATACTGAGAAACTGCCGACGACTGCTCAAGTCACTATGGGTCAGATGCAGGAAGCCTTTGATATGTTGAGTGACAAGGGTTACGACGAAGCCATTTGTGTTAACTTGTCTTCCGGAATTACCACTTTCTATGAAAACTTAGTGGCGTACAGCCGCAATGTTACCAACATCAAGGTTTATCCATTCGACTCAAAAATCGCCAGTGCCGGTGAAGCCGATCTTTGTCTTCTGGCTGCCAAAATGGCAGAAAAAGGTGCCAATGCGGATGCGATCATCCCCAAGCTCGAATTGCTTCGTGATTCAATCCATGTGTCCCTGGTCGTTGACAGCTTGGATCACCTGCAGCGAACCGGTCGAATTTCCAATACTTCAGCATTCTTTGGTAATCTGTTGAAAATTAAACCAATTTTGACATTTGACAAAGCTGGCAAAATCGTGCCAGAGGCCAAGGAGAGGACCATGAAACAAGCTCTCCAGCATATTATTAATTCAATTAGTCAAACCGAATTTGACCAACCCATGAGAATCTCAGTTGTTGATGCCAACAACCCTGAACTCAGTCGTTCCTGGGTAACCGCCTTTCGGGAGCACTTTCCCAAGGCAAACATCAGCACTTACCAGATCAGTCCTGCAATCACCGTCCACACTGGTGAAAAGGCCATGGGCGTCGTATGGGACTTGGATTGGGATAAATTTTAGCAAGTAACTTGAACGAGAGTGAGTGAATCGCCACTCGCTTTTTTACTGCTCTTAATCTTTCAAATTCACATTAATTATTTGCCATTATTCAAATTATCAAATAAAAGAAGATGAAATCATGTCTAACAGCAACGAAAAAATCAGCCTACAGACTTACCTTGCCCTGCTGGCTGCTGCACTACTTTCATTTACCGGAATTTTGACTGAAACTTCGATGAACGTCACTTTCCCGGAATTGACCAGAGTCTTCAATGTCACTTTGGACACCATTCAATGGATCACCACCGGCTACCTGTTGATGGTAACGATTGTGATGGCAACAACCGCTTTCCTACTGAAAAAGTTCAAATCACAAACGATTCACTTATCGGCCGCAATTGCCTTTGTCATAGGTGATGTTATGTGTGCGCTCTCCCCCAACTTTCCAATTCTCATGAGTGGCCGTCTGATTCAAGCCATCGCCACCGGGCTTTCAACGCCTCTCATGTTTCACATCATCTTTAGTCGAATCCCGGCGCAAAAAGTTGGTGCTATGACCGGTCTTGCCGGCATGGTGATTTCCTTGGCACCCGCTCTGGGGCCGACTTATGGTGGTACGATTTCTTCACTCATGTCTTGGCGGATGATCTTCTGGCTGATCTTGCCGATTATCGTCGTCAGCTGGTGGTTGGGCTCACACTTCATTCGAATTGATCCTGTTGGCACGGGCTCCTTTGATGTTTTAAGCCTCGGGCTGTTAGCGGCCACCCTGTTCTCCCTGGTCTTCGCTGTCAGCAAGGCCGGAAAGTACGATGTGTTCAGTTCACAGGTTCTGATCCCATTTATGATTGGCCTCATCGCCTTGGGACTATTCATTTATTCCGACACTCATGGGAGTTCTCAGCTACTGGACATCCGCGTTTTGAAATGGCTGTCGACTTCTCTTTCGGCGTTTACTTACTTCGTTCTGCAGTTTGTTAACATTGGCGTTTCATTCCTGATTCCGGTATATTGCCAGTATGCACTGCATAGTTCCCCATTCATCGCCGGACTAGTTCTGCTGCCTGGATCATTGGTTGGAGCCGCCATCTCACCATTTGCCGGACGCCTTGCCGATGTCAAAGGCTACGCGTTGCCAATCTACATTGGCTTATGTTCGATGACTTTGGGTGGCCTCATCTTCTTTGGCATTCAGGAGTTTTTGACTGCCTGGATCATTTTACTGGTTTACTCATTCCTGCGTTTCGGCTTTAACATGGGCTTTTCCAACACGATTTCCAACGCGATGTTGAATGTGCCGCACAAGTTTCGAACGGACATCAACTCACTGTTCAGTATGCTCCAGCAATTCGCCGGCTCAATCGGAGTTGGTATCATGGCTGCTGTGATGGCCATTAATCAAAACAACGGCGCCGGTAACTTGGCAGCTCGTTCATTTACTGGTGGAAGATATGACTTCCTGCTGGCAACGATGTTGAGTGCAGCTGCTTTAATCGCAGCGATTATCAACTTTAGAATTCAAAAGCATAAAGCTCAATTAAAATAATTTCTCATCAATATTCAATAATGGTTATGGTCACTGAATCTGTTCAATGATCATGACCATTTTTATTGTTTTGTCATCCCCTACTGCACAAAGGAACTGATTGATAGTCAATTCTGCAAAGTCTCTTTGATTGAATTTCAGGTGGAATGCGCTTAAAATTTGTTTGATGATTATGAAAGGTTGCACACAATATAATTATCACGTCGACTGTCACCCAGAATAATTAAGGGGGATTCCACTCATGGTAAAGATAGGAATTAATGGTTTTGGTAGAATTGGTCGTTTACTTTTACGTCGGATATTAGAAGTGAACGATCCCGATTTGGAAGTTGTTGCGATTAATGATTTGACCAGCCCATCAATGCTGGCATACCTCTTCAAATACGACTCAACTCATGGCAGATTGCCTCATGAAGTTTCTTCAACCGATGATTCATTGGTGGTAGACGGTAAGAACTACCGAGTCTATGCAGAAAGAGATGCTGCCAATATTCCTTGGGTAAAGGATAACAGGGTTGATTTGGTTCTTGAATGTACCGGATTTTACACCTCAAAAGAAAAGTCACAAGCTCATTTGGATGCCGGTGTGAAGAAAGTTCTGATTTCTGCTCCTGCCGGTCCAATGAAGACGATCGTGTTCAACGTGAACGATGATACTTTGGACGCTGACGACCAAATCATTTCTGCCGGCTCATGCACGACTAACGCCTTGGCACCAATGGCTTACTTCCTGAACAAGGAATTCGGCGTTGAAGTTGGTACCATGACAGCAATTCACGCATTCACCAGTTCACAAATGATTCTTGACGGCCCTAAAGGCAAGAAGCTTCGTCCAAACCGAACTGCTTCAGCAAACACGATTCCTCATTCAACCGGTGCTGCTAAAGCCATCGGATTGGTTATTCCAGAACTGGACGGCCATCTTCAAGGACATGCTCAAAGAGTTCCTGTCGTTGACGGTTCTGTCTGCGAGTTGGTTTCCGTTCTCAAGACCAAGGTCAATGCGGATCAGGTTAATGAAGCAATTAAACCTCATACCGTTGATAACCCGGCATTTGGCTGGAATGAAGATGAAATTGTTTCATCCGACATCATCGGCGACACCCACGGGGCAGTCTATGACCCAACCCTTACCGA
This sequence comes from Lentilactobacillus sunkii DSM 19904, assembly GCF_001435575.1. GTDB lineage: Bacteria > Bacillota > Bacilli > Lactobacillales > Lactobacillaceae > Lentilactobacillus > Lentilactobacillus sunkii. The sequence goes on along the minus strand of NZ_AZEA01000006.1, from coordinate 59,300 downwards.
AGTCACTACCAACGGTGATTTCCAAGTTGTTAAAACAGCAACCTGGTTCGATAATGAATACGGATTTGTTTCAAACATGGTTCGGACTGCTAAGAAATTCGCAGAAGTATCCGGCTTGAACTAATTTACGCAACAAATAAAATAATCGCCACTCTTCTTATCCTGATAGATAGAAGCGTGACGATTTTTTATTTCTCTCTGGTTAAATGAACCGTTAATACATTATCTTTTGTTGTATTGTAACTGGCCAAGATGCCATTCACCGCATCAGAAGCCGGTCCATGACTGGCAATTGAACGGTTGTAAGTGTTGATCCATGTTCCAAGTGCTTCCATGCCAAATTCAAAGCCTTCAAACACCCGCATGTATGTGAGTGACTGTGGTTTTGGCGTCACCATCGTGATTTTTTGAACCCGCTCATCTTGAATTTCCATTGAAAGGTAAATGTCCGAGTTGTCAAAAAATACTTGAGTGCCATCCTCGGCAGTGGTTGGCAATTTGTAGTCCGGCAGTTGAATGTTTTCGTTGTATACGCGTGATACATACTCATAAGTCCCCAAATCATTTGCACCAAGTTCTCGTGTCAAATTATTCCCCTCCTAAATATAACCAGTAACTCGATAGTTCATAATATGATTATATATTGATTTAGGTATTTATAGGGAAAATTAGCTTACAGGAAAAAGACGGTCCGTAAAAATGAGGATCGCCTTCACCTGAAAAGCTTAATATTTTACCACTTTGACAAATTTGTTGTTAGCAGTAATATACCCGCCTTTAACAACATAACGCTTGGTTCCAGACTTGGTGATTGAACCTTCATGGCTAAATGTATAACGTTTGATCGTTAACTTTTGGCCCTTCTTGAAATGCCCGTTACGCTGAGTCAGATTTGCAGTCTTATAACGGTTGATGGATTTCTTCACCACAAGTTGTTTTGGCTGCTTGTGCTTGCCCATCTTGACCAGCTTCCGGTTACCGGTAATGTAGTTGCCATTACTTAATAGGTACCGGGTTGTTAAGTTGTGAGTCACAAAGCCCTTCACTTTAAGAATAGTTCCCTGCTTAAAGTTCTTTACCTTACCAGTCAGATTAACCCTGGTGTATTCGTTAACCCCGCGCGGATTGATAACCGTCAACGTTGAATGTTTGCTTTGATAATATACCGGACGGATATATTCATAATTAGTTGTGACGTATCCTGTCCAGCCATCGGTTTTGCTCAAATGATTGACGTCACGGACTTTATAACGAAGCCGTCCTTCATTTGAACGGGCATAATCCGTGACCACAAACATCGGTCGGAATACCCGTGGCTTCTTAACATAGCCGGATTTCCGTTCTAATTTCTTGAACGTCGGATTCTGGTATAGATAAACCTTCTTCAGGGCGTAGACAGCCATCCCTTTTTTGGCAATCTTTCCAGGAAGAACATCTGTCCCATCTGGCGTTGGCGTAACCGGCGTTACGGGAGCAACTGGCGTTACAGGCGTCACTGGTGTTACTGGGATAATTGGAATGACGGGAATAATTGGATCAACCGGGTTGGTCTTCTTCTTGTAATAATAGTTGACCGGGGCATTTTGACTGCTGAAAGTTCCCCGCATGTTGCCGGGAAGTCTGGTCGTATTCAAAACGTATGTGACGCCATTGACTGTGATGTTTTGAAGTTGGTACTGACCGTCAGCCTGATAAGGATCGCCAACTTTGCCTTGAATGGTCTGAACTTTTAACAGTCCGTTATTTTCCTCATTGATGTAGTTAATAATCAGTGAAGAATTCGTGTCTACCGGGTCATTCTGCTTCGTGTAATAGTAATTGACCGGATCGTTCTTTGTCGCAAAAGTACCCTTGGTGTTTGATGGAAGACGACCTTTGTTTAATTTGTAGGTCACCCCATCAATCGTCAGGGTTTCCAGCTGGTATTTGCTGTCAACTTCGTATGGATTCCCAACTTTACCATCAAGTGAATCGGTTTTAAGAATCTTGTTGCCATCTTCATTAATGTAATTGATCAGTAATGAAGATTGTTCAACTGGAGCAGCTTTCTTCTTGTAGTAGTAATTAACGTCAGCGTTGGTCTTGGCAAACTTGCCGGTTGCGTTCGTCGGTAAGTTAGTCTTGTTCAGTTCATAGGTGGTGCCATCAACTGTGATTGTTTCCAATTGATATTGGCCATCTGCGTGGTAGTCATCGCCAACTTTGCCTTTTAGGGTCTCAGTCTTGAGGGGCTTGTTGCTTTCCTCGTCGATATACTTAATGTTTAATGAAGTATCTTCAACTGGCGGAACATCTTTTTTATCATAATAAACGTTAATTGTTGAATCGGAACCCAAAACACCTTTGACAGTTGCTTTATCGGCAGTGTATCCCGAAATCACTGGAGATTCGATCTCATAGGTACCGGCTCCGCTGGCCTTGTAAGGGTCGGCCATCACTTTATCGGTGCCCTTTTCGAGATAATTGATGGTTAAATGATACTCGGTGATTGGTTCGTAAACAAATGTGAGTGGGTTGCCGACAGGTGTCGGCATCGATGCTGTGGATGTTGCCCGAACAATCCCATTTGAAAATGCGGCAGCGATTGCCCCACCCTGAGTTGCCTTCACCGTCACAGTTTTACTGGTTTCAGTACCGGAGAAACCAGCGCCTGTCACTTTGCTGTAATCAAACACCATGTACATTTGACGAGTATTATTATCATCAATTATCTTCTGGTAAAGGGTCACATATTGATTGATTTGCGAGGAGAACCAATCTGTTGAGGGCTTTGTTGCCGTCGTGTTATTAATTAAGAACTTATGAGCATTGTTCATATATGGAACCCGAACTAATCGATAACCGGAAATCGTTGGATAATCGACATTTACAAAGGTTCCTGAATGGCCAGAAACTGTTTGAGTTGGTGCCAGTTCGTTTCCTCTGGCATCAACAAACTTAACTGGAATCCCAGTGAGGAATTCCAAAGAACCTGCTGTACTTGAGGAACGTAATGAGCCTCGATCAAAGGAAATATGAATTTTATCTCCCAGCCAGGAAAAAGTCAGCCCATCCCCACCAGTTGTCCAATTTGCATTAAAATCTGGAGAACCGGGTGCCGGCACTTTGATGGTCTCCAAAAGGGTTCCCGCCTCATTTACTTTATGAATGTAGGCAGTCTTATTATCTTCAGTCCAGCCAATCATCCAAGCGTTCGACCCGCTGTAGTATCCATAGTTGATAACCTCGTTCTCTATTGGCGGATCAATATAATCATTTTCATTAATCGTTCCTTGAACGTCAGAAATCGTTTGACCCCCAACTACAGCATTTTTTCCCATCGGGTTGGCTAACTTACCATCAATATAGACTGGTGCTTGATGAAATCTGCTTCCCTGATAAAAATTGGTATCGGCTGCATCTGTATGCTGCTTCGGATCAATCGTTGGATTATTGGTTTTATCTGCTGGGTCCGGTGCCTTAACAATTTTTGTTGGCGTAATGATTGTGCCATCTGCATCAGCAGCCACATTGTTCTGACCATCGGCAGCCTGAACAGTCTGTGGACTATAAAAAGAGTCAGTATGCTGATCCATCAACATCAAACCAAAAGCCGAACCAAGCCCAAAAATAACAATCCCCAAGTAATTAGCAATTTTCAAATGAATCATCCCCCTCCTGAATCAACAATTCATATTGCCATGCAATTTAATAAAACATCATTATTATCTTTTAGTCATTAATGGTTGCGCTTTCATTTTTGCCTTTTAAAAAATATGATCCATTTCATTAGGCCACCTCGGTTAAAAGATCCCACGATAAAATGCTGAATTAATTATAGAAACTATTACCTATTCCTACATCTGTATTCTACATGAAACCGTTCATTAAATGTGATATTTTGACTCTTTAATTGCAGTATCGGGATGCGCCAATATTTAGTCAGAGCTGGACAATTGTTAATACTTTTGTGTAAAAGAAAAAGCCTTCTCCGAGAACCCCGGAAACGGCTTTGCGATGCAATTTAGCTATATAGATCACTTAACTTTTTCTGAACATCAGGGTGATTAATGAACTCATCATAATTGGTATCCGCCTTATCAATGATCCCATTGTTGGATACTTCGATAATATGATTGGCAATGGTTTGAATGAATTCATGATCATGAGAGGTAAAGATAATCGAGCCTGGGAATGAAACCAAGGCTTCGTTCAAAGCGGTGATTGATTCCAAATCCAAATGGTTGGTTGGGTCATCCATGAGCAGCGTATTGCCCTTTTGCAGCATCATCTTGGATAACACACAACGAACCTTTTCGCCACCGGATAGAACACTGACTTCTTTGTTCACATCATCCCCAGAGAACAGCATTCTCCCAAGGAATCCACGAAGGAATGCATCATCGTCACTGCCCTTCTCGGCAAACTGACGCAGCCAGTCAATGATCCGTTGGTCGTTGTTGTTAAATTCAGAAGCAAAGTCCTTCATCAATGAAGATATCTCAACCGTTTGACCCCACTTGATTTCACCGGTATCGGGTTTGATGACACCTGCCAAGATTTGCATTAAGGTCGTAGTTGCCAAATCGTTTCGGCTGACCAAGGCCGTCTTATCGCCGGGACGCAAGGTGAAGGTGACATTATCAAGAATCTTAACGCCGTCGATTGATTTGGAAACCTTATCGACTCGGAGTAAATCATTCCCTAATGGTCGGTTTTCTTCAAATTTAATAAATGGATATTTTCTTGAAGATGGCTTGATGTCATCCAGAGAAATCTTTTCCAATTGTTTCTTTCGGGACGTTGCCTGCTTTGACTTGGAGGCATTGGCACTGAATCGGTCAACGAAGGCTTGGAGCTCCTTTATCTTGTCTTCTTTTTTAGCATTGGAATCTGCCTTCATCTTGGCAGCCAATTGACTGGACTGAAGCCAGAAATCGTAGTTTCCGACGTACATGCGGATTTCACCAAAATCGACGTCACACATCATGGTACAGGTCTGGTTCAGAAAATGACGGTCATGAGAAACGATGATCGTAATTTTGGGATAGTCTGCCAAGAAGTTTTCCAACCATTCAATACTGTACACATCAAGTCCGTTGGTTGGCTCATCCAAAAGTAGGATGTCAGGCTCACCAAATAATGCCCGTGCCAGCAGCACTTTAACTTTTTGGCCCTCAGTCAGTTCACTCATCAACTGTTGGTGAAGTTCTTCTGGAATATCCAATGACTGTAACAGTTGTGACGCGTCGGCTTCAGCGTTCCAGCCATCCATCTCGGCAAATTCAGCCTCTAAATTAGCCGCCTGAATACCATCTTCATCCGAAAAGTCAGCCTTGGCGTACAAAGCATCTTTTTCTTCCATGACATCAGCCAAATGCTTGTAACCCTGAATCACAGTTTGCATCACAGTCTGTTCTTCAAAGCCATAATGATCCTGGCTCAAGCTGGAAATCCGTTCGTTCTTGTCGATATGAATCTCACCAGTGGTTGGTGTCAAATCACCCCGAAGCAATTTCAAAAAGGTTGATTTTCCGGCACCGTTAGCGCCAATGACACCGTAACAGTTACCTTGGGTGAACTTCAAATTCACGTCATCATACAGTTTTTTACCTGAGAGTTGTAGTCCCATGTCTTGAATCGTAATCATTAATATAGTACCTCACTGTTCTACCGAAAAGGGTGCCGATGAACCAGATGATACCCTCTAAGCTGGTTCTCGTTGCACTCTAAAATAAAAGCCAGGGCATAATTGTCCTGACCAACACATGTCTTATAAATATATCATATTAAATGGTACTAAACAACTAGACTTCGCCGAGATTATTAAAGTATTCGACTTTGATATCGTCATCGGTAATAATCAATTTGGTCACACTGCCGTTCTTGGTTGCAACACCCAAATCCAGCTTTGGCGCATAACGATCAACGATTGATCGAATTGTCATCCCATGGGACACAATCAGAATATCCTCGCCGTCATGAGTGTTTTGACGAATTTTTTCAAACCCATGATCGAGACGTTCCCAGAACATTGCGTTATTTTCAGCGTTGTTGTACAAATCCGCCCGGTGAATCAAGTCTCTGGCACGTTCCAACCCGAAGTTGGTCAAGACTTCCTTTTCAGTAGTCTCTTGAACCTGGGCACCAACGAACTGCCACATTTGGTTAAGGTCATTTCCTTCGAAATAACCGTGAAATTGTTCTCGTAATTCGGGATATTGGTAACTTACTATGTTCATGTTATGTGGGTTGGCCCGCAGGATCAACTTGCCAGTGTCGATTGCCCGACCTGAATCACTCGTAAATGAAGCGGCAAAGTCAATCTTGGCAAGTCGTTTACCAGCGCTCTTAGCATCTTGAATTCCTTTTTCAGTCAACGGAGAATCAATCCAGCCCTGAACCTTGTTGTACATGTTCAAGTATGTCTGACCATGTCGGACCAAGTAAGCAGTAACCTTTGTCAAAAAATCATCCCATTTCTCAAAAATTTGCTTTCACATACATCAAGTATAGCGGATAAGTGATTATTTGACATTAAAAGTCACTTTGAATTCAACAAAATTTCTAACGAGAACTGACTGGCTTTCATAGAATGCTTCTTGTTATACTTATCATAGGAACTGAACTTTACTTATAAAGCGAGGTATATATGGACACACTAACAAATTTTGTCCCTTGGCAGCAGGCCCTTTTCGCCACGCTATTCACGTGGGCAGTCACTGCTTTGGGTTCCGCATTGGTATTTGCCTTCAAAACAATCCGCAGTCACGCACTGGCGTTGATGTATGGGTTTGCAGCCGGCGTGATGATCGCGGCATCGTTTTGGTCATTGCTGGATCCTGCAATTAATTTAGCTGAAACTCAGGACCGCATTCCTTGGCTGGTAGTTGGCATTGGATTTGCAGCCGGTGGTTTCTTCTTATATTTAGCTGACAAAATTATTCCGGCAATTTATTTGAAACGGGCCCGAACAGAGGGTGGCTCTCGGGCAGCAGTTAAACGTGCCATTCTACTGGTCTTCTCCATCACACTGCACAACATCCCGGAAGGACTGGCAGTCGGAGTTGCCTTTGGGGCGATCGGGGCTGCCGCAGATGGTGAGCAGGCGGCGATGCTTCTTGCGGCCACCACGGTTGCCATCGGAATTGGGCTGCAGAATTTTCCTGAAGGAGCCGCGGTCTCGATTCCCCTGCGTCAAAACGGGATGAGTCGCTTTCGAGCATTTATGTATGGTCAGGCAAGTGGTGCCGTTGAGCCAATTGCGGGTGTCTTGGGCGCATTGCTGGTGGCGTCGGTCAACTCACTGTTGCCATATGCGTTGTCATTTGCGGCCGGTGCGATGATCTACGTTGCATGTAAGGAACTAATTCCGGAAGCCCATGCCAGAACCAAAGAAGAATCCCACTGGGCAATCTTTGGGATTATGGCCGGGTTCACGTTGATGATGGTGCTAGACGTAGCACTGGGGTAAAAATGATCATAACAAAAGCCTTGATGGAAGCTGGGTTTGCTTTCACCAAGGCTTATTTTGATTCATTCCATAAAGATATTGCACCAACCGCAACTGCTAAAATGATGAGCATGACAATCATTGGGAACAAAAAGTAATTCCCCGACATTGCCTGCTGAACAGCTGGAATTAAATTCACAATGATTAGCACACCAGCAAGTGTTAACACAATCGCCCTATTATGTAAGAACAAGTAGCCAATTCCGCCAACGACATTCATTCCACCGGTGAATATAAGCCAATAAATGGCTGCCATGCCTTTGGAAACTGGTAGTGGACCCATGGCGAAAATGCTGAAGAATATGACAACCCCACCAGCCAGTATCAGCAGTAGTCCAATCAATATTTTAGATAACTTCCTGTTCCTTGCATCCAATCTATTATCTCCCAAGCACATAATTTATTGTCTAAAAGCAAAAAGTTGAAACCCAATTCCGTTATATCGCTCATTGAGAATAAATCAAGCTTAAATGATTATTCAAAAAGGCTTCGTAATGAACTCTAAAACCAGCAAGTTCATCAACGAAGCCCTTCTTTTCAAAACATATTAATGATGCGGATACTGATGCCCAATCTCATACACCATCTCAGGCTCCTGACTGATCCGGGTATTCCGATTCAACCCATCGACCTGTTTCATTTCATCCGTGCTCAACTCAAAGTCATAAATGTCAGCGTTCTGCCTAATCCGTTCTGGATGGACTGACTTGGGAATAAATGCATCTCCACGTTGGAAATGCCATCTCAAAATGACTTGAGCAGCTGACTTACCATGTTCCTTAGCAATTTTAACAATTACTGGATCATCAAAAATTTTGCCTCGTCCAAGTGGTGCCCAGGCCTGGGTGACAATGTGATTTTCACGATCAAAATCAATCATCGCCTTCTGTGACAAGTATGGGTGAACTTCCAACTGGTTAACAACCGGCATTTCATTAGCTTTGGTTGCTAAATACTGCAGGTGAAGCATGCCATAGTTGCTGGTTGCAATTGACTTAACCAATCCTTGTTCTTTGAGAGCTTCAAATGCGCGCCAAGTTTCAAAGAAGTGGGTATGAATCGGCCAGTGAACCATCAACATATCAACATAGTCCAACTGTAATTTCTTCAATGATTCCTCAAATGAAGACATAACCTTGTCGTATCCTTGGTTGTCTTCGGCAATCTTAGTGGTAATAAAGACATCGTCACGAGGAACATCAAGATCTTTAATGGCTTTACCAACCGCTGCTTCATTACCGTACATCTGGGCGGTATCAAACAACCGATAACCGTCGGAGTATGCGGATTTAACCGACTTAATTAATTCATCTTCATCAGTCATCCGATAAACACCAAGACCTTCTTGGGGCATCTTATTGCCATCTGCCAATTCAATTCTGCTTCCAATATTCTCTTTACTCATGCAAATCCTCCGTGCTATTTCAATTTTTTAATGACTCTGGCAGGATTTCCGCCAATCAAAACGTTGTCGCCAAATGATTTGGTGACAACAGCGCCTGCTGCAATTATAACATTATCTCCTAAAGTAACACCGGGCACAATAATGGCACCGCCGCCGGCCCATAGGTTGTCACCGATCGTCACATCGGCTGGATACTCATACCCGGCTTTTCGATCGTCAACGTCGAGTGGATGGTTAACCGAGAAGATTTGAACATTCGGTCCCAATAAGGCATTGTCACCAATGGTAATCTTACCAACATCAATAAAAGTACAGCCATAGTTGGCAAAGAAATTCTCACCGACAGAAACCGTGTACCCATAATCACACTGAAACGGTGATTGGATGTCGACTTTTTCACCTGTGTGGTGGAACATCTGTTTAATGATCTCACTGCCTTGCTTTGGATCCTCTCTGGCAACCCGGTTGAATTTATCAACCAGCAGTCGGTTGGTGCGGCGATCTTCAGCCAGCTCCTCACTAATGTTCAGGTACTTCTCGCCAGCCAACATCTTCTCTTTTTCAGTAAGCATTATCAATTTCCTCCTATAATTTAAAACAGATATGTACAAAATGAGGTCGAGGCAAACGCAAATTTGTCTCAACCTCATTTCAATTTTCATTAAGTTCCATTATAAGTCTCTCGGAACTTTGTTATTGGAACTTTATAGTGAGTAATCTCTCGGGGTTACTCTTAGGGCAGGTGATTTTTATTCACACACACTACTATTACTTAGCCGAAACGTGTTCCCCAGGGCAATAACCTGCACCTAAGCCAACTTTTGGCAAAATCAAACTCGATTTTACCAAAAGTCAGCTTAGGCTCCGGTTATTAACCGCCCCGGCTCACACTCTGCTACTTGATATCGTTAAACTTCAAACCAAACATTGTTGCCAAGTCTTGGATTTGAGTTTCATTAGCAGCAAATGTCAATACGGTATGGTGTCCACCACCATCTTGGATCCATTGAGTGGCACCGTTCTTCAAGCCCATCTTTGGAGTCCACATTTGTTTTGCAACAGGAAGATGTGGAGTTGGCTTTGGAGCTTTGTGTCCTTCAACAGCATATCCGATCATACGGTATTCAGTACCGAAGTCTGAAATGGTGATGTCCATTGCATCGCCTTCACGACCAGTAAATACCAGACGTGCAGGATCAGCTTTACCACCGATATCCAATGGGTGAACTTCAACACGAGGCTTGTCACTGGCAATACCAGGGTCAACTTCGAGCATATGTGATCCAAGGATAGCTTCTTTACCCTTTTGTAATTCAAGAGTGTAGTCTTCCATGAATGCAGTAGCTTGATTATGAGTTAAGATCTTAACTAAGCGGTCAAGAGCAGCTGTCTTCCAGTCACCTTCGGCACCGAAACCATAACCTTCGTCCATGAGCAATTGTGCTGCAAGGCCAGGTAATTGTTCCAAACCATAAAGGTCTTCGAAGTTAGTAGTAAATGCTGAGTAGTTACCTTTGTCCAAGAAGTTCTTGATTCCGAAGTATTCACGGATTTGGTAACGAACTGAATGTTCGTACTTGTCTTTGTCATTGTCGCCTTGTACAAGTTCATACTTATCTTGTAATTCCTTGTACTTCTTGTCAATGTCACTTTCAGGAACAGCATTAACTGATTCTACCAAGTCGCCAAGTGCGTAGTAGTCAACAGTCCAGCCAAATTGGATTTGAGCTTCAACTTTGTCACCTTCAGTAACAGCAACGTTACGCATGTTGTCACCGAAACGAGCAACCTTGATCTTGAAGCTTTCGTCGTAAGCAACTGCAACATCTTCCCAATCAGCAATTTCGTCTTGGACTTCTGGATCTCCCCACCAGCCGTAAACGATCTTGTTGTGCTTTTGAAGACGAGCATTGATAAAGCCGTATTCACGGTCACCATGAGCACTTTGGTTAAGGTTCATGTAATCGAAATCAATGGTGTCATATGGAATGTGATCCAAGTATTGAGTTGCCAAGTGAAGTAATGGCTTTTGGAGTAACTTAGTACCACGGATCCAGTTCTTAGCTGGTGAGAATGTGTGCATCCAAGTAATCACACCGGCTACTTTATCATTGTAGTTAACATCTTTCATTAACTGAGTAATACTGTCAGCAGTTGTAGCTACCATCTTGAACACGATTGGGTAAGGTAGCTTCTTAGAAGCGTTTAACTTATCAACCATGTCTCGGGCATCTTTTTCAACGGACTTTAATTGTTCCTCTCCGTAAAGATGTTGACTACCAGTAACAAACCAAAATTCATAATCAGGTACTTGTAACATAGTTTTCTCTCCTCTTGATGATTTATTAATTTTAGACAGATTGTCTAAAAATGGTTAACTAATTTGTAGTTTCCGTTCCAGCGGCCTTGTGAAGATCAAGTTCGATCTCTTCAAGTGATTTACCACGGGTTTCAAGGAACTTGCTGTGGCATACCCAAATGGCAATTCCACAGATGACTGCGTAGAACAGGAAGGCATTATCCAATCCCCATGAGCTTAACATCATTGGGAATGTTAATGAAACAACCATGTCGGCCAACCAGTTGGTTGCTGAACAAAGTGATGTTCCCAACCCACGAATGTTCAATGGGAAGACTTCACCAATCAGAACCCAGGTAACTGGTGCCCAAGTTGTTGCATAAAAGGCAATGTAAACAGTCAGTGCAAGGGCACTAACAATAGCGGCAGTGTGTGATCCGTTATCGAACTTAAGAACGGTGTACATTACGATCAGTGAAAGACCCATTCCTGCAGCACCAAACTCAAGCATCTTTTTACGGTCAACTTTATCCATGAGCAACATAGCAACAACGGTAACAATAACGTTAACAACACCAATTCCGATATGGGCAAGCAATGCGGCGATAACTCCCCAACCAACATCAGTAAAGATTGTTGGTGCATAGAAGATAACACTGTTACTACCAATAACTTGTTGGAAAATCGCAACGCCAAGTCCGGTAATCAATGCTGGACGAACGCCTTTACCAAATAATTCTTTCCAGCCGCCAACAGGTTGCTTGGCAGTTTCTTCGATTTCGCCAAGGGCTGTATCAACAGCTTTGGTATCATGTTTGTTGGTATCCATCAAAACTTCACGTGCTTCATCAAGCTTACCAATCTTAACAAGGAATCGAGGGCTTTCTGGAAGGAAGAGCGCTCCGACGAAAAGAATGAAGGCAGGTAAAGCAGCGAATCCTAACATCCAACGCCAGCCAGTGTACATATGAGCAAATGTGTAGTTCAAAATGTAGGCTAACAAAATACCAATCATGATCATCAGCTGGAACATTGTGGCAACCGCACCATGCATGCTCTTTGGTGCAAGTTCATGCAGGTAGGCAGGAATCAATGCTGATGTAATACCAACACCAATACCTAAGACAACACGCGTTCCAACCAAAATCTCAAAGTTAGGCGCAAATCCTGATGTAATGGCTCCGATGAAGAAGATAACTGAAGCCCAGATCAATAATTTACGACGTCCGTACGTATCCAAAAACTTACTGGTTGCCAAGGCACCGATAATGGCACCAATTAAAACTGAACTAACAACCCAACCTTGTTCCCATGGTCCTAAGTGAAGCTGCTTTTCAATAAACAGAATCGCACCTGAAACTGACGCGATATCGTAACCGAAGAGCAAACCGCCTAAGGCTCCAAATGTATAGATAAAGCCATTGTTTGTGACCTTTTTCAAAACGAGCACCCCATTCGTAATTTATATTTCCAAAATGTATTGCAAAAACTCTGTGCGCACTGTAAACGGTTTCTGACATCGCTTACAAAAAGAGTATAAAATATTTATACGCATAAATCAAGATATATTTTATTTGTTAGCACAAAATTTTTAGGAAAATAAAACACGGATGGGATAATCCGCGGTGTGTCACCCCCTTTCATGGAAAGTGATCATACTAAATTATTTGTGTGACTTGAGTTAAATACTTTTTGTTGAGCCTCTGACAATCAATTCCGAATCCAAAATCTTTGACTCGCCATCCTTACCATCCAGCATATCCAATAACAACTGAGCAGCTGTATGACCCATTTTTCGCTTAGGGTGAATCATCGTGGTCAAAGTTGGATCAATATACTTCGAAATTTGATAGTCATCGAACCCGGCAACAGACACCTGATCAGGAACAGCAACTCCTTCTTTGCTTAACATCCCAATCACCTCAATGGCGAGTTGATCATTATAGCAAACGATGGCTGTCGGCAGATTGTTCATCTCGACTTTAACCCGATTTTTAATTTTTTCCAGGACATCGTTGATGTTATCGCTTGAACGATACATCATAATATCGCCAGAGGTTGAAACAGTCGGATGAGTTTGATACGACTTGATGAAACCGTTCATCCGGTGAACTCCCTGAAGGTCGTCTACTTGGAAAACACCAAGGACTCGTTCATGACCGTTATCCAGTAAGTAATCAACCAAAGCCTTTTCGGCATCAGTATCATTGGTCTCCACATATGGAAAGTTCAATTGTGGATAATGCGCATTAATGAATACAGCCGGCTTTCCCGAGTCGACAATCATCTGATAGACGTCCAGGTTGGGGTTGTCCAATGTACTTCTGGTTGGTTCAATGATGAAGCCAACGACATCATTGTCCAACATATTCAATAAGTTGTGACGTTCTTTCTCGTACTCATCATGGGTATTGCCAATTAATATGGAAAGTCCCTCATCAGAAATGACTTGGTCAATCCCACTAATGATGCTTGGGAAAATATAATTGGCAATATGGGTTGTAACAACCCCAACGTTCTGGTTGGAACGATCGGACGACACCTTATTGTTGATCCAGTCATTGACATACATCCCGCCGCCCTGAACCCGATAGATGTAACCTTCGTGTTCAAGATCACCAACTGCCCGTCGAATCGTGTACCGACTGACCTTGTACATCGCCATCAATTCAGACTCGGTAGGGATCTTATCGTTAATCTTGTATTTTCCGTTAATGATGTTTGATTTGATGCTTTTTTTGACCATGACATACTTTGTTTCCATGATACTATCCCCCCGCGTTCAAATTGCTGGTTCTACTCTGTTAACATTAACAAACCATAGGTGATGAATACGCAAACAAATGCCCATATAATGAAATGATGGTTGCGTTTAGTCTGATCCTTACGGGCAAATTCATACATTCCCATGAAAATAAAAACAATAATCAATAAATCTGTAAAGCCTGATAATCCGTACAATAAAGTTTTCATCGTATTCCCTCTCGCGTTTCGTTAAATCACTCTAGTAATAAAAATATCATACTTTGGTGAAAATTAATATAGAATTATACGGATAAATTAAAGAATTGGTATTGCATCACCGTACAAAAACATATTATAATACATATAAAAGCGGTTTCACAACCACAATTTATTTTCTAAGGAGATTTATCTATATGAATACAAAGAAAGAATTGTTCGATAAGTTAGACGGTCAAGATATTCAAAAGTTCACGATCACCAACGATCATGATGTTTCCGTTTCTGCAATCACCTTTGGTGCAACCCTGGAAGAATTCAACGTTCCGGGTCCTGATGGTAAGCCCACTAACATTTTAGTCAGCGTCCCAAGTAGTGAAGAATTGATGAAGAATCAATATTTCTGCCAAGCAATTGGACGAACTGCCGGCCGAATCACTAATGGAACTTTCAAGATCAAGGGCAAAGAGTATCACGTTGATTCAAACGAAGGCACAACCACTTTGCATGGTGGCCCTCACGGATTCAATACCCAGATTTGGGATGGCTCATTTGACGGTGACACAATCGTCTTTACCAAACACATCGATTCTTCCGAGGATTCATTCCCTGGCAACATTGACGTTAAGATTACATTCTCACTTAACAATGATAATGAATTAACTGCAACATACAGTGCCAAGAGTGACGCCGATACCCTGTTCAACCCAACTCAACATATGTACTTCAACTTGAGTGAAGGCGACAGCATCAATGGCCAGTCACTCCAAATCAATGCTGATCACTACTTGGAGCTCAACTCTGACAAGACTCCTTCAGGCAAAAAGGTCGCCGTTGATGACACACCATACGACTTCCGTGACAACCAGAACTTAAAAGTTGGAATTGACGACATGAAGGCTGAAGTTGGCCACAGTTACGATGAAGTCTTTGAAATTAATCAGCACAAAGATGATGAACCAGTTGCTAAATTATCAGACCCAGAAAGTGGCCGCAGCGTTTCAATCAGCTCAAACCGTAACGCTCTGGTTGTCTTCACACCTGATGATTTAACCGGGACTAATTACTTACGAGGCCAAGGCGGTCCTTACATGGCAATTGCTTTGGAAGCCCAGAACCTGCCGGATACACCTAACCATGAAGGCTTTGGTGATGTTACTTTGCCAGCTGGTGAAGAGAAGACTTATTCAATTAAGTACAAGGTGGAATTCTAATTCTTCAGTACCTTTGATAACGCAACGAGGATGTAAAGTCAAAAACTTTGCATCCTCGTTTTTTATTATTTGATTAAATAAAAAAGCTTGTGGAACAATTGACGGATCTGATATAATACATGAAGAGACCTTGCCAGATTCCGTCCGCGGACTGGCGCTTTTTTTTAGGAGATTATGATGAACCGATTAAGTAAAAGACCATTCAAATCACTTGATGATCAAATCAAAGTTTTAGAAACAAGAGGCCTTACAATTACTGACCCAGATTCCACGAAGGAACTACTGTTAAACAACAACTATTACAATGTTATCAATGGCTATAAAGATCCATTCTTGAAAAAAGATACTTTAGGGCAGGTCGTAAAACCTGAAGTCTTCATTACCAATGCACTTTTTGATGAACTCTTTTCCGTATATATAATGGATTCAAAATTACGAAGTATCTTGTTGGAATACTTGCTTTTGATTGAAGTGAAATTGAAATCTATTGTTGCATATGAATTTGCAAAATATCACAGTGAGCCATATGCATACTTAGATATACACTCCTATCGTGATGATAAAAAATCATTCAATCTAGTACTAAACAACCTAAACTCATTAAGTCGGCGCTTAAAAAACGGGTCTAGTTCCTGGAATGGATTAGATTACATAAAGCATTATGTGAAACAATATGATCATGTGCCCATATGGGTGCTAATTAACAGCATGACCTTTGGTGAAGTCCAGCACTTTTTTGATTCGTTAGAGGACAAGGTTAAACAATCGATAGCAAAAGATTTCAGTTTGCACTTTAAAAAGCGATGGTCTTCCACTCAAAAAATTGATATAACAGAACTAAAGGCTACTATTCAAGCTGCTAATTTTTTCAGAAATAAATGTGCCCATGATGAACGCCTTTATACGTTTAAGGTGAAATCTAGATTAAAACTTTCCCTATTCAATAAGTTTTTTATCAGCAACCCTATCTTCTCCAATACGGACAACAATAAAACTGATCTGTTCACAATGATCTCAATGATGGCACTGTTGTTAACCCCTGAACATTTCGAACAGATGATTTCATCTATTAAGTTGACATTCTCCGACTTAGAAAGAGCTTTAGTTAATGTAAAGCTTGAAGCGATACTCAATTTAATGGGTTTCCCAAATAATTGGGAGAGTTCATTACAAATTCAAAGCTAAGCAATTGATCAAAGAAAAGTGGTAGCCAATTTAAATTGGCTGCCGCTTTTCAGTTACAGATTTCTTTATTATATCCAATTACGTTTTTCAGCAATATTCAACGCTTCAATACGATTTGCAGCACCTAGCTTGCTAAGAATCGAAGAAATGTAATTCCGAACGGTTCCGTTGGAAAGAAACAAGGTACTTGCAATTTGTGCGGTGGACTTCCCTTTGTGTATTTCTTTGAGAATTTGGGTTTCCTTTGTGGTAAGTGGATTAGCAACATCCCCCAAAATTGAACTAACCAACTCAGGAGAATAAATCGTTTTGCCTTCAACAACATCACGAATTGACTGAACAAGTTCATCGCTTGGAATATCCTTAAGCAAGTATCCCTTAACGTTAGCTTTAACAGCAGTTTGGAAATACTGTTTGTTAGCAAAAGTGGTTAAAATAATCGTTTTTACATTCAATTGCTCTTCAGCGATTTGTTCCGCAACTTCGAGTCCTGTTTTTTTAGGCATCTCAATATCTAAAATAGCAACATCTGGCAATTCATATTTAATATGGCTATATGCATCTTCACCATTGGAATAAGTCCCAATTACTTCAAGATCATCTTCTAAATTCAGAAGCTGTGATAAGGCACTGCTTAATAAGCTTTGGTCTTCAGCTAAGATAATTCGAATTGTCATTTAACACTCTCCTTTGGCAAGGCGATGCGAATCGTCGTCCCTTTTGTGCTAGTTTGAATGTCAATTTTCCCGCCCGCAATACTTACTCGTTCCTTCATACCGGATATACCATGAGCATTCTTTCGAACCGTTCCAATTCCAATACCATTATCAGCTATCAGAGCAATGTAGGTATCTGATTCCTCTTTAAAAGATACTTGGACATTGCGTGCATGACTATAGTTAATAATGTTTGTTCCAGCCTCTCTTAAAACCTCTGCAATGGCAGTTTGAACTTTGGCAGGCCAGGTTTGAGCTGTTTCTTCACCTTCACTATCCATCATGATATTGGCGGGATCAAATGAATCCGTCAATTCAATCATCATCTCGGAAATCGATAATTGCCGCAATCCAGTTACAATCTCACGAACCACTTGAAGATTATTTCTTGATGCTTCAGCAATCTGATTCAATTCAGTCTTTACCTGCTCCGGCTTTTTCTCTAAGAGTTTTGAGGCCAATTCAGCTTTTATTGTAATAGTTGAAAATGATTGGCCAAGCGTATCATGTAAGTCTCTGGCAATTCGCTCACGTTCACCTCGCTTAATCAGATCAGCATAACGTGAATTCTGCATCCGCAATTCCTGAGTCCGCCGATACGAATTTGAAATGGATTTAGCCGCCAAAGGTGAGAACAGTTCAAACAGAACCATAATGAAATTGACAGATGATGAACCATTTAAGTCAAATACGTTAACCTGGTATAGATAGATAACAGATCCCACTGTTAAAAACACTGTTAAATAGTAGGCAATCAGGTATCGATAAAACAATCTTTGAGTGATCGGCAGTGAACCGATTTCCCAAGCTGTGAACAATAAGAGATATTGCCACTGGTTAGTAATTGTCAATATGATGGCAATCGCATATTGGCCATATATCCACACTGACAAATACTTTGTCACTAAAAAGCCATTTCGATAAAAAAGTAAAAATGTAAGCAGGAAAAGTGTTGCCACAATCTTTTTGATCGAATCAAACGGCCAAATCTCCATCGCCGGGAATGTAATCCAAAGTAACCAGAAGTATGGATAGACTCCGAAGCGCTTTGGAAATAAAATGTGTTCCTTTAAAAATTTCATTTACTTACTCGCATCTTTTGGATTTTCTGGGTACCGATTATCGCAAAAGCCCCAACTATCAACCAACTCAGTAAAATAATGATCGGCTTCATAGAAAATGACTGATTCTGTATCACATTATTAACAATAACAGAAGTTTGATAAGTTGGTAAGAGTTTACCAATATGTTGACCCCAAGCTGGGAGCATTTGTAACGGCCACCAAAGGCCACTCAAAATTGCTACAGGAAATACGATCAGATAAACAAGGAGATTTACTAAACTGCTTGATCCTGTATACGCCAGAAGGACACCAAACACTGTCAGTGGAATACTGGCGATCGTCACGATAACGAGCGCCCACAACAAACTGCTAATCGGCAGGGAAACCCCGACATAAAAATATCCAACCAGTTCGATTACCAACACTTCAAGTAATGTTAGAATCATCAGTGCCGTTCCGATAGAAGTATAGTACACGATTCGAGAGACTGGAGATACATCAATAAAGCGGAGATACTTTTCTTCCTGATCGGACAAAACATTATTTGCAACGGTTACAATCGAAGATAATAGCGTCGCATAGATTGCCATGTTGACCATATATGACTTGTCAAAAGAACTCGGCATTCCAGCATTCAACACTTTGGTGAACAAGACGTAGAAGGCAACCGGAATTCCAACATCAAATATGACAAATTTCGGATTACGCATAATCAAGCGTTTAATATCCATTTTTAATTGTGTAGTATATGATTTCATCAGTTTTGTCCTTCTTTCATAACTTCTCTAAATATCTGGTCTAAAGTATTCTGAGTAATTTTGATATGCTGAATTTCAGAAATGACTGGCACCAATTCCTGAATTAATTTATCAGGGTCATCAGTTGTGAATGTATAGTGGCCTTGGTTATCAGAATCCAGGCTGCCCGTATGAACATAAGCAATTATTTCTTTCTCCGGCTTCCGAGTGTCAAATTCAACAATCGACTTGGTAAACCGATTTTTCAGATTAGCCATCGTCCCATCAAACAAGATCTGATGATTTCTCAAAAATATAATGCGACTTGCAATATCTTCAATCTCTTCCAAATAATGGCTGGTGACAAAGATTGTTTTGCCCGCTTGTGAGAGTTGCCTTACCTGATTCCAAAACTCATACCGGCTTGTGGAGTCCATTCCCGCAGTGGGTTCATCCAAAAACAAAATATCGGGATCTCCGGCCATTGCGAGTGCAAAATTAAGCTTTCGTCTTTGACCACCTGACATTTTGAGAACCATCGTGCGCATATCCGGGCCTAATCCAGCCAATTCGTTAATCGTTGCGATGGGTAATGGATTGGCAAAGTGGCTTCGAACAAGTTCTACCATTTCAGTACCCCGAATTCGACTTAGTCCGTAGCTATCTTGAAACATAACCCCTACTTTGTCTTTAACAGACTTATCATCATTCTTCTTATCAAACAAACTAACGTGTCCACTTGAAGGAGAATCCAGTCCAAGGATAATGTTGATTAACGTGCTTTTACCAGCACCGTTTTCACCAATTAATCCAACAATTTCGCCTTTGTGAATCCCAAAGCTCACACCATCTAATACTAATTTCTGACCAAAATGTTTTGAAATATTATTTGCTTTAACAATTGTTGCCATGTTGTCCAACCTCTTTCCTATGTGTTCTTGATGTATATAGAATATAAAATTTTGGGGTTGGACAATAGATTCTATTGTCACTATCTAACATGACAAATGTCACAAAAAGAGAGTGAGAAAAGAGGCGATTTGATCCCAGAATTTAAGGGAATACATCAATTATTCCCGGTTCTGGAATGGTTGGTGTATTCCCTTAAATGGCCGGGATCAGCCGATTTGAGCACGTTTTTGCTAAGTAATAATGACACCACCAAAAATGAGGCTGAGGCAAAAGTTTACACTTTTGTCCCAGCCTCTCGTTGATTTCCTATTAAAGTTCTTTTGCCACATCCCGCACCATTGCCAATTCCTCATTAGCAGGAATTAACAAGATTCGTGCAGATGAATCTTTAGCTCCAAGATCACCGGGTTTTTGTTCTTCATTCAATTGACCATCGAGCTTGATGCCAAAAATCCCAAGCTTCTCGCAGACCTGTTCACGAACCCATTTGTCGTGCTCACCAATTCCACCAGAAAAGACAATGGCGTCAACACCACCGAGTTCAGTGATGTAGCTGGCGGCAAACTTAACCGTTCGATTGACGAACATGTCCAATGCTAATTTAGCCCGATCAGCATCCGAATCCTCCAAATCACGCATATCAGAGGAGACACCGGAGACACCAAGCAAGCCTGAACGCTTGTTGAACATGTCGATCACTTCGTCAGCACTGGCGCCCATTTTCTTCATAAAGAACGGAACCAGAGCCGGGTCAACATCCCCCGAACGTGTCCCCATTACAAGGCCGTTCATCGGTGTGAAGCCCATTGAGGTGTCATAACACTTGCCATTTTTCTCAGCGGCCACAGACGCTCCTGAGCCCAAATGAAGGGTTACCAGCTTAGCCTTGTCATTGCCCAACATTTCTTGGGCTTCCTGGGTAATAAAGCCATGATTAATTCCATGTTCACCATAGCGGCGGATAGTAAATTTCTTGGTCAGCTCATAGGGAATCCCATAAATCGAGTTGACTTCCGGCACGTCTTTAAAGAAGGCACTGTCAAAGACCGCGTACTGATCAGTATCAGGAAGAATTCGCCGAATGATTTCAATGTATTCAGCTTCAACCGGATTATGAATGGGGGCAATATCTCCCAATTCGACAATCTGAGACAAGCTGTCGTCATCAATTTTAACCACTTTATCAAAGATATCGCTTCCGGCAACAACCCGGTTACCAATGGCGTCAATATCTCTCAAGTGATCGATGACACCCAGATCCTTGAGATTGTTCAGCATGATCGCAGCTGAGCGTTCGTAGTCGATTTTGTCTTCTTCGGATTTGTATACTTTACCATCGCCATACTTGATTTTAACCTTTGAACCCGGCATGTTCAGCCGTTCAACTTCACCATCGGCCAGCACGGTTTCTTGAGGCATATCGAATAACTTGAATTTTAAAGACGAACTTCCTGCATTAACAATCAGAACTTTGGACATAATCAGTACCTCCGTTGTTTTAAATTGGAAACTTTCTTTCGAAATGAAAACGTAACCACAACTAAAAGTATACTATTTGTTAACACCTTGTGACAACATTAGCTATTTTTAATTTCAACGGATTACTAACAAACTGAAACAAGGTAGGACAACTCCACAGGAAGCAGCAAAAAAGCACCCAACCAATCGGCCACTGAAAACAGCCGGTTGGTTAAGTGCTTCAATTATTTAATCATCCAGGTCGGTAAATTCACGTTGATAATCCGCGATTCCCTGATATTCCTTAGAGAGATCGCGACTCAGCCGCAAATAAATCGGCATCAATGTTCTGTAACGTTTAAAGACGTCTTCATTTGGCTTATAAACGGTTTCTTTGCCCATGTACTTCTTGATGTCTTCAAGGTTGTCTTCCATCCCCAAGGCCATCTTGGCAAGAAACATTGCTGCTAAACTGCCACTTTCGTATGATTCAGGAATCACGATATTGTGTTCAAAAATGTCAGCCATCATCTGAGTCCAAAGAGTCGAACGGGCAAAACCGCCGGCAGCCAGAACTGCTTTGGGTTCACCGGTAACTTCTTTGAGTGCCAGAGTAACTGAATATAGATTGTACATAATACCTTCCATTACAGCACGAATCATGTGAGCTCGGGTATGCTTACGGTTGAGGCCAAAGAATGAACCCCGTGCGTTGGCATCCCACAGTGGTGCCCGTTCTCCACCAAGATATGGATGGAAGATCAAGCCGTCTGATCCAGCAGGAACTGTCGCAGCAATCTTTGAAAGCATGTCATACGAATCAATGTTCAGCAGTTTGGCTGCTTCGACTTCACCGCCAAACAGTGAATCATGAGCCCAATTAAGGACAATTCCACCATTGTTGATTGGGCCCCCGATCAAGTACTTACCCTTCATGACAGGATAACAGTATAGACGCGCTTTGGGATCAACCCGTGGCTTGTCCACAAAGGTTCTGACTGCAGCTGATGTTCCGATATTAATGGCTAATACACCAGTTTGAATGGCGCCGACGCCAATTGTTGACAGGGCACCATCAGTTGCCCCCATGACAAAGTACACATCCTTGTCAATGCCGATAACCTTTGCATACTCTGATTTGATTCCTTGGAACTTATCAGTTGTATCAACCAATTCAGGAAGTTGTTTTTCAGTAATGCCGGTTTCTTTGAGTGCTTCCACATCCCATTCGGAAGAATTCATGTTCAACAAGCCGGTTGCGGCTGCCATTGACACTTCTTCTTTAAGGACGCCGGTATACTTCCAAATGATATATTCTTTGATTCCAACCCAGTAGGCTGCCTGTTTGAAGACTTCCGGCTGTTCATTCTTGAAGTACAGCAGCTTATAAAATGGTCCCATTGGGTGAATCGGTAAGCCGGTTCGCTTATACATTTCCATTCCGCGACCGTTTTCCTTATATTCAGCAGCATACTTTTGTGAACGGTTGTCTGCCCAAGTTAAGGATCTGGTCAATGGCTTAAAATCTTTATCAAGTGCGATCAAGCTGTGTTGTTGGGCCGACCAAGAAATAGCAATCACTTTACCATCTGTAATGTTGGCTTTGGCGACAACTTCCTGCATTGCAGACACAGTGGCATTGAAGATCTCATCGGGATCTTCTTCGGCCATGTCAGGGGTATCCTGGTAAAGTGGATAGCCTTTATTGGCCTTGCCGTAGATATTTCCATCGGTATCATAAATCAACGCCTTTGTGCTGGTGGTCCCAACGTCAATTCCAATAATATAGTCCATAATAATCTCCGTTTCAGCTTCAATGTAACTCTGTCATAACGTACTCAAACGACCTTTTTCAACATCTAAGCCATGAAGCAGTAATCAAACGCACGACTGCGCTCCATCATGTCCATGGCTTAGTGGCAAGGAATCCGAGCTGGGTTTCCTTTAGTCGTCTAAAGTATGAGTCAATTCACGTCCAGGACGTTTGCCGGCAACAATTGCCTTAACGTCGCTGACACATTTTTCGCCCATGCCGTGAAGACATTCGTAAGTATAAGCAGAAGTATGTGGTGTAACCAGGATACGGTCGTTCTTCAAGAATGGATGGTCTGCCTTAACAGGTTCAACTTCCATTGCATCGGCAGCGTAACCTGAGAGTTGACCAGACTTGATTGCAGCACTGATAGCGTCTTCTTCAACCAAAGCACCACGAGCGTTATTACAGATGTAAGCACCCTTTTTAAGGCTCTTGATGGTCTTTGAATTGATCATATGAAGACTGGTGTCATCAAGTGAAGCATTCAATGAAATGTAGTCACAACGGCTGAGCAAAGTTTCAAGATCTACTCGTTCAACGTTATTGTTGGTAAACCATTCTGGTTCAGTTGCGGGATGTGGATCGTTAACTAAGACAGGACCGCCAAAGATACTGAATAATTCAGCAACCCGGCTACCGATGTTTCCACAGCCGATAACACCAAATGTCTTACCACTGAATTCGTTACCCATGAATTGGGCACGGTCTTCATAGCGGCCGGCACGTTCACGTTCTGATGAAGGAACAACCTGACGAACCAATGCCATCAAGTTGGCAAGTTCATTTTCGGCAACTGAGTTACGTTCAACCTTTTGTGGCACGATAGCAACTTGAGTGCCATGCTTCTTGGCTGCTTCAAGATCAACGTTGTTAAAGCCAATTCCATGACGTGAGATCAACAGCAGATCATCTTTGTTATCAAAGAATTCTTTGTTGAAGAATGGGGTAACACTGGCGATGATCACGTTGAAGCCGTGAAGCTTTTCAGCTAATGATTTACCATCGATGTCAGTTGGTAACATGAAACGCTTAACAGTTCCAATTTCTTCCAGTTCCTTCCAATGTTCAGTAAAAACCTGTCCAAAACTGTTTGAATTAACGACCGCAATATTGTATTCCATCATAAACTCTCCTTATTTATATTATGAATCAAAAAATCATTGATTCACTGTCTACTGATATACTAGTTTTCAAAAACCACATTGTCAATCTATTTCTAGTGAAGATTGATTAAACACTGATATGTCTTGGAATCACCAACAGACAAGTGGTGGTTCCCTTCTTTTTGGCTTAACTCTACCAAATCACCATAAACATCGGGTAATCCGTTAAAAGGCTCGATACATAGGAATGGCGCGTTGGCACCTTCCTTTGTCCAGAGGGTGACGTGATCAAAATCTGATACATCAATTGAAACAGCGTGCTCAGTATCGTCTGAGTACAGCTTGACCGACTTAATACCGGTATTTTTGATAATAACCAGGCCTTTTTCAAACATGTTGTGGTCAAGATCAACAATGCCGTTTTTATAGTTGACTAACTTGGTAACCTTCCCAGAACGATAAGGGTTGGGTTTTTTCACGATTTCGTACGTGTCCAAAGATTGTGATGCAGGTGCAAGGTCCAAACGATAATCGTCAAATGACCCTTCACCGTTGATCGGAACGTTAAATGCCGGGTGAAATCCCAGCGAGTAGGAAAGGTCGCCATTACTCTTATTGTCAACCTTGAAAGCAACTTGTAGGCCTGAATCATTCAGTTTAAATGTTACCGTGAATTCAAAATCAAACGGATAATACTTTTTTGTTGATCCATCAGATCGAAGCAATAACTCAACCTGATCATCCTGATGACTGACCACCTCAAAATCGTGATCACCGGCAAACCCATGCTGTGGCATTTCATACTTCTTGCCATCAACCAAATAAGCGTCATCATTGGATCGACCGATCGCTGGGAACAGGATTGGCGCATGTTTTTCCCAAAGCGGGTTGTTCCAGATATAGTCAAAGTGATCATTGTTGCTATACAGGTGGGTCAATTGAGCACCATGCTCGTCAATCTCTGCAGTAAACCGACTGCTTTTTATTGTTTGCATCTATCCGCACTCCTAATGTGTCGAACTAATCTTTATCAAAGAAATGGAACTGGTCATGGGCATTGTTGTAGGAAATATCTTCAACGATCTTGCCCAGATAGTCTTCATCATCAGGTGCCTGGCCACGTTCGGCCCACTCACCAATCACATTGCACAATACTCTTCTGAAGTATTCGTGACGTGGATATGACAAGAAGCTTCGTGAGTCGGTCAGCATCCCAACAAAGTTAGGCAGAAGGCTTTGCTCAGCCATAATTGTCAGCTGGCGTTTCATCCCGTCAAAAGTATCATTGAACCACCAAGCAGCACCTAATTGAAACTTTTGGACACCGTCTTGTTGGAAGTCACCCATACCGGTTGCCAGTTGCATCCAGTCGTTTGGATTCAATGAGTAAATGATCATCTTTGGGATCTGATCCTGTTCTTGAGCGTCCATTAACAGTTTCATGAATTCTTGAGCCAAATCAGGCTGAGTTCCCATTGAGTCAAAGCCGCCATCGGTACCAAAGCTCTTAAGCATTGGCTTGTTGGCGTTTCTGATGACATTCATATGGAACTGCATTGTCCAGTTGAACTCCTTATTCAAATGCATCAAGGCTTCAACCAACATCGTCTGATACTGGTCAACTTCAGTCTTGGTGAGTTTCTTGTTGTTACGGGCTTTGTCGATGATATCGTTCATTTCATCATCCGAAGCTTTAACAAAATGGAAGAAGTTCAGGCCGTGATCTGAAAGGTGACCGCCCAGGCTTTCAAAGTATTCGAAACGTTGACGTAAAGCACCAACCAGGCTCTTGAATGACGTAATCTTCTTACCGGAAACTTTGGCTAATTGATCAAGATAATCGCCATAGCTGTCTGCAGTCAGGTTGAACGCCTTATCGGGACGCATTGCTGGTAATACTTTGAAGCCGTTTCGAGCTTCATCTTCTTTGAGCAATTTATGATATTTCAAATCAGACGCAGGGTCATCAGTGGTGCAGACAACCTGAACGTTTGAACGCTTAATCAAATTACGGGGTTTGAAGTCTTCAGTAGCCAAAAGTTTGTTGGCCTTTTCCCAAATTGCAGGAGCTGTTTTGGTATTGAAGACATCATTGATGCCAAAGAAGCGGCGAAGCTCAAGGTGGGTCCACTCAAATAATGGGTTACCAAGGGCTTTTTCAATGGTTCCGGCCCATGCAAGGAACTTTTGATAATCGTCACCGTCGCCGGTAATGAGGTCCTCAGGAACACCGTTGGCACGCATCAAGCGCCATTTGTAGTGGTCACCAAAGCTGCCTTCATTAATCCAAATTCTGGAAATATTTTTGTAATTCTTGTTCTCATAAATCTCTTTAGGATCCAAGTGGCAATGAAAATCAATGATCGGCATTTTTTCAGCGTGATCATGGAATAACTTTTTAGCCATTGGGGTTGTTAACAGAAAATCATCATCCAATAATGACATATTTACGTTCTCCTTAATTAAATTTCTTTAGCGTACTTTGACAATGTATCTTCAAGTGTCTTTCGAACGGCACCGACACCGGCAATTTGTGAGGCAAAGTATCCTTCAACAACTTCTCCCAGGCCGATGGCATAAAGGTCATGACCAAAGATCTTCTTGTTGGATAAAATGTCCTTCAAATGAGCGTGAACATCAGTCTTTTCACCGAGCTTAATGTCGGCAACTTTAGGCTGGAGTTCTGATAACATTGGGTCCCGACTTGGTTCAAACGGCTTGCCCTGATCATCAATGGCCATCAGGTAACGGCACCAGGTTGCAAGGACAAGTGGGATAAAGTGCAAGTCTTTAGGATCACGTTTTGGATCGTCGATATAATGCTGAATTGTTACGCCATAACGGACAGACAATTTCTGTGAGGTGTCTGAAGCAATTCGTTGTGGCATATCAGGAATATATGGGTTGGGAAGACGCTTGTTAACCAGTTGGTCGATAAAGGTCTTGGGGTTGATAACCTTGGGATCCTTAACTACCGGCAGGCCTTCAACGTAACCGATTTGCTTGATCAAGTTGAGCATGTCGGGGTCACTGACTTCTTTGGCAATCGAATCAAAACCAAGCAGACTGCCGTTAACCGCCAATGCGGTGTGCAGTGGGTTCAAACAAGTCGTTACTTTCATCTCATCGGCATCGTTAACTGTCTGGCGATCCGTTAAAGTAACGCCGGATGCTTTATCCAATGCTGGACGGCCATTTGGAAAGTCGTCTTCGATAACCAGGTAATGCACTTCTTCAGTATTGGTAAATGCAGCAATGTTGGTATGACCTGGGGTATGGAAGATCTGATAGTCTTCAAAACCGTCTGTTTTAAGCTTGTCTGAAACGGCGTCTGAAGGGTTCGGTGTGATTCGGTCAATCATTGAAAGTGGGAAGCTGACAGACTTGTCGTCTTTGAGATAGGCGACAAATTCTGCCGGAACCAAACCGTTCTTTTCCCATCCTTCAGCAATGGTCAAGACACTCTTTTGCAGTTTTTCACCATTTTGTGAGAAGTTATCTGTGCTGAGTAAAGCCATTGGGTACTTGCCGGCTTTGAATCGGGCAAACATCAAGGCAGTTAGTGAAGCCATGTTGTTCTTTGGAGCTTCGGGACCATTCTTGATATCGTCCTGGATAGCTGGAAGTAAGTCACCTTGACTGTCCCAAAGGTTGTAGCCTTTTTCAGTAATTGAGAAAGTAGCAAGTTGAAGGGCTGGATTTTCGAAGATGCTGAATAATTTCTTCCAGCCATCAGGATTGCTTTGGTCGAAGAAGAGCGAGTCGGCAACTGAAGCAAATAATTCTTTTTCAAACTTGCCGTCTTCGTGAGTAATCACTCTTAAAATTCGATCGTTAAATTTTTTGTATGCGTCTTTGACAACGTCTTTATCGTGGGTTTCGGCAACGACAATACCTGCATCCAGATCGCCTGATTCTAGCAAGCGGTCCGCAATAGCTGCGTGAAAAGCTCGGAACAAGTTACCACCGCCGAAGTGGACCCATTTGGTGGCGCCACTCTTTTGCTTAATATCATAGGTTGGAACCTTAATTCCAGCGTCGGTAAATTCCTTCTTGTTGTTCAGGTAATCATCCGTAATTTTTACCATTAATTAAACCTCCCGTATTGCGTTACATAAGTTAAAACTTGAGGCGTATGAGTGAAAAATCAGAACTGGTACACCAGTCTCCTGAATACGCTTTCGCTTTTATTATATTCTGATATATCAGATTGTCAATACCCTAGTTTTTTCAACGATCCTCGTTAACTTTTTCACCAATCTATGCTAATATTATGGTATCTAAAGGAGAGTTATTATGTTGGATAATATGCGCAGCGACGCTTACAATGAAATTAAATATCGAATCATTCATTTTGACTATATTCCGGGCCAAAAGATCTCGGAAAAAATGATTTCCCAAGAATTAAACCTTGGCCGGACCCCCGTCAGAGAGGCAATCATTCGAATTGAGCGTGAGGGTTTGATCGAAGTGATACCTCAGAGTGGGACCTATATCACCAAGATTGATATGGCAGATGCCAAAAATGCCCGTTTTGTTCGCAGCTGCATCGAGCCAAAAATCATGGTAGACGCTGCAGTCAATATTTCTGACGACGACATTAGTGCAATCCAAAAGAATTTGGATCAACAGCAACAAACGGCTTTGAAAAATGAGCCGGACAATTTCTTTGATTTGGATCAGGAATTTCACCATGCCTTTTATAAAGTTGTTGATAAAGACACTGTTTGGAATTGGCTGCAGATTAACAACACCCAGTTGAACCGCTTCCGTCGTTTGCGGTTAAAGGAAACCGAGTTGGATTGGGATACACTTACCAACCAGCATCAGGCAATTTTTAATGCCGTGAACAACAAAGATATCGATGATCTCAGCTTTCTGGTTACCCAACACCTGCACTTGATGTTGCTGGAAAAGCAGAAGGTTGTCGATGCCTACCCAGATTATTTCAAGAACTAACAAATTAAATTTTCAAAATAATCGATATATAAAAACGAGGACTGTCAAGATAAGTGATCTCATGCTTATCCTGGTAGTCCTCGTTTTGCTGTCAAGTCAACGTTTACAATCAACTAACATATGTTTAGTGAGTCACACCATTCCATTTACGCTAAAATATCTATGAGTAATCATTCATATTTTAAAAGGGGGATTCATCATCGCAAAAAACAAATCTTATCGTAAAAACATGAGGTGGCTGTTATTTCGTGTTTTAATTGTTTCGCCACTCATCGTCGGCTCCACCGGGGCATTTGGCCTTGGCTGGTGGTGGGCAATGATTCCGGCTCTTCTGTTGAACTGTCTTTATTGGTACCGGTATAACAGTAAGCTTTCTATTTCAGATTTTTCAAAAGAAATTCGGGCACTGGTCATCGGGTTCATTTATTACTTCGGAATATTTTCAATTATCCTGATCGTCAACCGCTACAATTTCTATCAAATTTCGATCTACTATCCATTTTTAATTATTCCGTATAACCTATCAACGATCGCCGCAGGTGGCTTCATGTTTTACCACAATTTGGGCTGGATGTTCATCGGGACGTTCTGGTCATCGATCATTGGCATGTTGATTTATCAGCTTAAGATCCACAAACTGCCAAAATTGAATAATCGAAGAATTGGTGCCCTGATTATCTTGGTGCTCGTCAGTCTTCTGCCTTTCTATCAACACTTTGCGACAGACCTTCGATTTACTCAAGACTATGGGATGTCCAGCGAGCTCAGCCTCAGACAATATCGGCCGTTCATGAAAAACAAACAACTCGCCCAGCTGGGATCCCCTGCCAAGCTTCGGATCACTCAACACTACCCAAGGTTAAATGGCGCAACCGCCCTTTATCCAGTATATTCAGCCGCGGCCCAGGCAGTCTATTCAGGAATGAACACCAAGCAGGCTAAAAAGATAATCCGTGTTGATACAACACCAAAAGCTTTCAATAGCTTAATCCATAAAAAATCTGATATCAGCTTCATGGCTCAACCTTCACCTGTACAAATGAAGGCGGCTAAAAAATCTCACGTGCATTTGAAGATGACCAAGCTCGGGACTGAAGCTTTTGTTTTCTTTGTGAATAAGAAAAATCCAGTCAACAGTTTAACGATCTCTCAAATTCAATCGATCTACCAGCGCAAGACGATCTTCTGGTCCAACGTCGGCGGTAATTTTAGCCCAATTCAGGCCTTCCAGAGAGCTGAGGGCTCCGGCAGCCAGACGGCCATGGAACAGCAGGTCATGAAAGGCAAAAAGCTGGTTAAGCCTTTGAGGTATCAAAGTACCGATGGCATGGGATTCTTAATTGATGAAGTGGCTGGCTACAATAATCATTCAAACGCCATTGGCTATTCGTTCAGATTTTATGCGACCCAAATGAAGCAGAATAAAAAGATTAAAGTCATAAAAGTTAATGGAGTTGCCCCAACCGCAGCTAATATCCGAAACGGTAAATATCCGCTGGTTGGCAGTTTCTATGCCATCACCCGGGACCATCCATCACAGAACAGTCAGCGTTTGATCGATTGGCTTACAACTAATCAGGGGCAGAAGTTGATTGATCGCACAGGGTATGTTGGCATTAAATAGATGTTGGTGTTAATTTGTCAAATGATACAAAATAGAAGCTGGGACAAAAGTCCCAGCTTCTATTTTGTGCTAAACATATTAAATTTCTTATTCGATCCAATTAGCTTCAGAAAGCACTCCAACTCACACACTGAAAACCAAGCGATGTCCTTGTGGTTTCTTGGCCCTAAATCAAAAATCTGAATATCCTATTTCGTGTTCAATCCGATTATAGCTATGCTTGTTGCAAGTTAGTATCTGACTTCTAGCTCTCTGCTTTATACGAAATACGATATTTGCCAGAACCAAGGACAATGTGGACGGAATCTTCGGACATCGCATCAGTTCTACCCTTACCTGAGGTTACTTCAACCGATTCACTATTTTCAGGAAGAATAACAGTGGCCTTTGAATTCATTGGGACATCTACGGTAACGATTTGTTTTTCACCATTGGCTGACAAAGCGGCTTTGATGATTCCTTTTGAAGATGGTGTTTCAACGTTTACGTGCTGGACGTTCCCGGAACGAATCTTAACATTAAACGTTTCAAATCCCGGCTTAGTTGGGTTAATTCCCATAATTCCTTGGACAATTGTCAACCCGGGTGTGGCACCCCAAGGATGAGACATTGTCATATTTGGCTTGTAGTGATTGCTCCAGGCTTCTGGGGCAATGGTAGCCTTCAAAGTGTTCAAAATGGCAGCAAACGTTTTTTGGTCTTTACGATCATCGGGGTTCGTCAACAAGCGAACTGCATCATCAGCGTGCCCACTGTCAATCAAACCTTTAAGCATGAAGTAGATGAAGTAAATGCTGCCGACAAATTTACCATCATTGGCCACAAATTTACTCATCTTATCAGCCATTGCCTGGTCATCATATACGCCGTAGCAAAGTGCATATGCGGTAGAGTGATGAGCTGTATGCTTGTTAACTGAGAGATCGGCATTTAAAGAATCGTAGAAACGGCCGGTTTCGGGGTTGTACAAACGGTCAATCATTTCTTTCTTAATTCGAGCTGCCCGACTGCGATAGTGTTCGGCATCGGCAGTGTGCCTGGTGGCTTCAGCAATCTTGCTCATGCTCAGATATGCACCATAGAAAATTGCATTGAACGGTGCGTTATATTCCCCTTCGACAAAGCCGTCACGTTCTGGAATCGGCCAATCGATCAAGCCATCGTTGGTAACCAAACCGACTTTTTCGTCAAAGTTGTCAACGCCTTTAGTATTTTTCAGTGAACCGGTAAAACTCTCCGAAGCACCGTCAAAGCTTTCCTCATTCTTTCCTCGGTTTAGCTTGTATGTTAAATCTTTATATCGTGATTTCATAAACTCATCATTTCCGGTATACAAGTAATCCTGCCAAGCCATCTCAATACTATAAAGCTTGTAATCTTCCGGCCAGGTTGGATTGTCAATCAAATAATCCATACTATGCCGGTTAAGAGAATAATTTGAGGAAACGACAAAACTGGTATTCCCGTTGACTAAAAGGTCGCCTTCGTATGGTCGTCTTTCTCGAGCCTGAGAATCAACATACACATCCTGGTTAGTCGCTTTGATTGTATATTTTGACATTTCGTATTCACGATTTAGTAGGTCATTATCACTATCAAACTTTGATTCTTGCGACTCGAATGGCTGTTCAATTGCCCAACCATTAATATCGTTTTCATGTAAATCGCCTTGGAAACCGACCAACTCAATGTAACGGAAGTTTTTGACCTGAAGCGTTGTGAACTCGTTGGAACCTTTGACAAAGGTCCAGTTTTCAACATAGTCCGGTCCAGCAGCCAATTCATGACGAACATGACCATCGTCTTGAAGCTGCTCACCCATTAATACTGTTACTCGTTGGTCAATTGGACTGTTCAGATTAACTTTTAGGCTTCCAATGATTTCTTTTCCAAGATCAATCAGATAATCCTGCTCACCCAACTTGATAATTTTTTTGCTGGGTTCGTTGGTTTCGAAACGATGGGTGTTTTGACTTCGATATGGAATCAAAACTTCATCATTAGAAATTGCAGGTTCCGGATTAATCCATGCCTGGTCCCATGTATCATCGTTGAAATCCACCTCAGACCAATTCTGTGGATAGTATCGCATGTCAACGTTTTCCGAAATCATGCCGAAGTAAATGCTTCGAATTTTCACACCATAATCACCAAATGCGGTACTGCCGTCCAAGACTTTCCAGTCATCATTAGTGAGAAGAATTTGTTTTTTTGAACCATCATTTAGATAAACTTCCAACTTCGCCCAAAAAGCTTTTCTGTCCGATTCAGCAGTTGCCAGTGCAGAAATGACATTTTCGCCACTGGTTAAGTTTTCAGTTACATCGTACTTGTTATAGTAAATACCTGTTTTATCAGATCCGAGGTAATGAGCTTGCTGATGAGCTGAGCCAACGCCAACATTGGTGCCATTAACAAAGAGATCAAACCCTTGGATAAAGAGCGGTTCATTTCCACGTGAGAATGCTGTAACAATCGCAGTGTCGACATTATTCATATTAATATTAAATTTAGGACTACGAATGAAAACAACATTGCCCAACTTTGGTAGTTCATTGTCTTTTTTAGGGGTGGCTTTTGCCCAGATTCCCTTCTTAGGTGTCGATTCATGCGGATCTGTACAGATAAATTTGTCAGGTTGTGAGAACCCACTTTCATTGCCAAAGTTATCTTTAACCCGAACCTGCCAATAATAAAGTTCGCCTGCTTTAAGATCCTTTTCAATCCCAGGAACCACAACACCAGTGTTTTTTGAAGAATCGACCCAGCCACTGTCAAAGACAAATTCTTGATTGATCAGCTGGTGAAGTCGTTTGGAAACAACAATCTGATAGGCTGTTTGAATACTATTGGAGATGTTGCTGTGATCCCACCAACTAAACTGTGGGGATTGATCAACGTTATATGCAAATGGCATTAAGTTCACATTTAAGTGGGTTGGAATTAATAAAGACTGCTGTTGTTTAGTAGACACAATAATACCTCCTGAGAGTTTTCCTAGTGAATTAATTTAAAATTACTTATTCATATATCAAACCATCAACAGAAGCGTATTTCTTCAATTGCATAAAACTGATATATGAACATTCTTTAGCTTATCTTGTGATATACAATTGGTCAATAAAGCGTTTTCAAAAAATCTGATAATTTCTTATCAGTTGCCTTTGACATGCCAAGTTGACGGAGTTTTCGACAACTATTGAATTCTTCTTAGCCAACCGAAATATGTATATATGATACAGGTGTAAAGAAGATGGGTTACCATTTCACACTGCCCAAAACATTAATAATGCACAGTTACAATTAAAAAAGCCTCAATCATTGATCGTTCGCTTGCGCTGTAAAAAAGCAAACGATCAATGATTATGGCGGTCTTCTTGTGTGAATTCAACTGGACTCGAAACTTTTTTTCGGCTAGATCCCGGAGCTACTTTATAGTAACTGATATACTTCTTATAGAAAAATGTCCGATTCTTGATCCCAACCTTGGTAATAATTTTGGCAACTGGTAGGGTAGTTGACGTAAGGAGGATGTTTGCGTTGATCAATCGCTGCTTTGTGAGGACGTTTGAAAAGGTGTCGCCGACTTCCTTTTTGAATAGATTGCTAAGATAGTTGCGGTTATAATCGTATTTCGCAGCCAATTTTTCAAGGGAAATATCTTGGTAATTGGTATTAATTTCTTTAAGCATCTGAACGGCAATCTGTTGGGGCTTGGACATTGGTTTGTTCATATCCACCTTATAATTTCGAACCAATTGAGCAATCAAAATAGATAAATACGAGCTGATGATGGTATCAGAGAAATCCCGCTCAAGGAAATACTCCTCAATAATTCTATCCAATGTTTCCTGAACTTCCTTCTCGTCTTCATGACCGAAGATCAGAAAATGAATTTTACTGTCATCGCCAATCCGACGGTTCAACAAGAACTCATATAAAACACTTTTACTGCTTCGTAAGTCGCTTAACAAGTCCAAGTTAATTTCTTTATCTCTGAACAACACGTTGATCAACAAATCATTGGTGCCCAAATACCCAACCGAATGCTTGCTACCGACATCAAGAAGCAGTACATCCCCCTGCTCCAGATGAACTTTTTGCCCCTCCACCACTTCATCACAAGATCCCCGAAGCATATAATTGATCTCCAAAAAAGTATGCGAATGAGTTGGATATGGCGCATAGCGATTGTGCTTGCTAACATAAATATTCTTGTTTTTGAACAACGCGTCACTAATAATCGGTGTCTGTTCTTTCTGCGATAATGCCGTATCATACGCATCGATTGGCATGTCGTTATGAAATTCCAAACTCTTAAGTTGCTTTTTTTCCAACTCTGTCGGCTTCATCAGCGTGTTAAGGATTGTATCGAGCATATTATCTGTTTCCCCCTTTTAGACGCTTTTATAGTATGATAACGCGTTTAAATTACAATTGCCTATCTATTTATTTTGATAACATCGCCAGACAAACAAAAGTACTCTAATGACCACCCTATCAGTGGATCATTAAAGCACTTTTACGTTTTTATTAATATACCCGATATTCACCAATATCAGCATGTGGGCCTTCAATAATATGTTGATCGATCATAGCATTATAAATGGCTTTGCCAAAATACATGCTGGATTTAGGATCGAAATGGAATTGATCAAGCAAAGTTCCCTTTTGCATATCAACCACGTGAACATTTGGATCTTCCTTAGCAATTTTCAATAGCCCAGCTTCAACTTTGGCATCATATTGTTCAGAGTTGTGACTAACTGTCCCACAGAAAATCGGTAAGTCCGGCTTGTTGACATAGCTTCTGCAAGCCTCAAATACATCCTTTAAGTTCTGGTAGTAGTTATCAGCCGCTTCTTGTGAGAACGTAGCTCGATCACCTTCGCCTTGATGCCAAATCATTGCTTTGACATCCAAATTTTCCTTGGCATTTTTCTCACACGCTTCAATGATTTGCTTAAATTGAAGCAACAAGGAATTACTTGGGCTGTCCAACTGATCAATATGAGTTGTCCAATGATTATGGCCTTGATGGCCGCCTTCACCGGTTGGGGCAACCGAAGTTCCACCTTCAGAACATTTCATGACGTGCAAATCATAATGAGCTATCTTCGTCAGATAGTAATAGGTTACCAGGTCAAAGCCCCAGCGCTTATCGGAAAGGTCACTCACTTTAATTGAATCCTGGAAGACCCCTTCCTCATGCTTTGGTGTGTAGTTACTGCAGTAGTGACAGTCAGCTAGTGGTAATGAAATTGGATCTGGCAGTTCCGCAATCGGAACTCGACCATCAATATTTGATTGTCCGGCTGAAATGACAGTCAGTGGTTTACGTTCAGTTTCCATTTCTTTCTCCCTTCTGATCGTTGACAGGTTTGCATGAATCCAACATGTTAAAGCTTATCAATTAATCGTTCACGTAATTTCTTTGCGAGATCATCATCAGAAAATTCTCGTGCAATCGTCCAAAGTGTCATGACTCGGGCATCACCAGGTGCTTTGATGAAGCGACGTTCCCAGTCATCCTCATCGGCAGTATCACCAAGTGTTCTTAGGTAATGACGCAAGAACCGCAGCTTGATCGCTGTAAGTGGCATATCATCGTAACCATCATTCTTGTAAAAGTCATACCACTTTGTTGATTTGTGATGACTCTGAGCAAAATTGATTTCGTCCATCGTGTGGTAAGCTTCATCAGCAAGCAGGAATGGCTTCAGGTAATCGTCGTCCTTTTTTGCAGCCATTGACAATTCATAGGCTTGAATGACAAGATGCAGTGCTTTGAGACCGTCTGCCTGATAAAGCGTACTCAAGTATAAATCACCATAAAGTGTCTTGGCATCCTGCTCGTTTTGATCCAGCATTAACTTTTTAAGGTTTACAACTAATTTTTCCCAATTAGGAAGTTTGGGTGTGATCATACCATCAATCTTTTTAACACCATCAGCTAATGAATCATCGCCAACAATCCAACCTGCGTCCGACAGCTTGTCTTTACCGCTTAGCCAGGTCTTGATAATCCGCCTGATTAAGAATGGGGAAAGCTCGTCACCGGCAGTTTCGTCTGAGTGAGTACCGTATTGAACAACGGATTTCCAGTAATCCTCATACAATGACACAATCTCTTTTTGATGTTCTGAATAGTAGTGTTTGACATAGTCATCAAGAATCTCATCATTGGTGCGAGCCTTGTATCCTTTTACCCAAGTCTTGGCAACTTCTCGTAGATAAAGAACGTGTGGTTTGATATTTCCTGTGTTAACCAATTCAAGTGTATCAAGCCCCTTGCTTCGAGCCTTCATCAATTCTGATGAGACAAATTCTGGGCTGTTTGAAAGTAATCCCAAGAAGTTGGATGCTTGCAAGTCATGAAAGGCAACGTGGTAATAGAGGCCGCGTTTACGGTTGTGAGGATTTGGAATGTCCAATAATGGTGAACGCGGATTATCTAATCCCTGTCGTCTTGAAACCATTTTGCCATAACCACTATCGGCCCAGATTTCAATCAAGTCACCAGGAACATCAACCAATCCTTTCTTATACAGACCGGCCAATTCTCCA
This sequence comes from Lentilactobacillus sunkii DSM 19904, assembly GCF_001435575.1. Classification (GTDB taxonomy): domain Bacteria; phylum Bacillota; class Bacilli; order Lactobacillales; family Lactobacillaceae; genus Lentilactobacillus; species Lentilactobacillus sunkii. Next base: position 21,788 of record NZ_AZEA01000006.1, on the reverse strand, counting down.
TAGACATTCAGTGCCATTGGAGCACCGGGATCCAATTCTTGAATCATGTCATATTGTTCTTTGATAACGCCATTAACAACATCGGCGATGGCCTTGTCGTCCCATTTTCTGCTGGTATCATCTTCCCAAAACGGCTTGTCGCCTTGGCCACGGAATCCCAAACTATAAATGGTTGGGGTTCCCTTTTGTTCGTTGATTGCATCGCGCCAAAGCTTTCTGAACAAATCAGGATACTTTAAGAATGAGGCTTCCAAGTCCGGATACTCACGAGCAAACATTTTGGCACCAAGTGGCTCAGCGTGATGTTGGGCAATCATCAGGCCAAATTCTTTAGCCGGCTGACGGTTAACCTGCGATTGAACGTCGGTTCCGGGAACAATTACATTGCATCCCACTCGTAAGGCTGTTTCAAAGACTCTTTGCCAAATATACTGTTGAGAATCATGATCGTTCCATCCCCGAAGAAGCAGTTCATCGTTGACAAACCAGCCACGATATTCTGTTTGATAGTCTGGAAGATGCAAGTCAAAATTGGTCCACTCAATGGTCTTTTTAACCTGTGCTACTGTATCCATCCAGTACCAAAAGTCATCAATTTTCAAGATGTCTCGTGAAATTGCGAGGGCACCGTACATCACACCAAGTGAAGTTTTTGACGAAACTGTTACCTTATCAGGAGATGTAAGATCTATTTGAAAATCATCGCCGTCTACCGGTGCTTGCGGATCAACAGTCAAATAGATTTCGTTATCGACATCTTTTTCGGTAGTTACTTTGTTGACATCCCGTTGAAGAATTTCGCAGGCATATTTTAGTACCGAATTACGTAAATCCTGGGCAACAACTTTTGTCCCCTGTGAGATTGTAAATTCTTTATTAGACAATATTTCCATCCTTTCATGGCTTCTTTATTCTATATCCAGTTCGAAGTAATCATGGTTTTAATGTCAACAAGGCGGCTATGCAAGGTATTTGCCTCGTTATAGCCGCCTTGTCGCCGAGCTATGAATCAGTTTCATAACACGATAATTTATTTGTCATCTGAATCCGGAACACCTGCAACAGTTTGAAATACGTCTGCAAGAGACATGTCTTGATCGGCAAACTTCTTATGCAGAATCAAATTTCGAAAGTCCTCGATGCTCATCGTTTCTTTTTGTTTGAATGGAAGCGCGGATGCAGCACTTTCACCCACTTGGTTAACGCCAGTGATCAGCGCGATAACAATGCCGTCATGACTATCCAGATGAACAGTATAGTGTTCATAATATGATGGAATATCATACGAACCAGTCAGTTCTTTATGCTCTTTAAAGTAATCAGTGATAAAGTCGGCAAAAGCATCTTTTGACTTAAGTGCTTCTTTCCAGCTTGATTTGTTACTATCAGCCATATTAATATCTCCCCTCTATAGAAGTAGAAGTCAATCAGTCAAAATTATTCTTTAGCGTCTTGTTTTGATTGATCATTCTTCTTCCAGAAATCAATTGAATCATATTTAACACCAGTCAAATCTTCACAAACTGCTTTGGTATGTGGGTCAACATCTTTCATGCTGCCACCCTTTTGAAGACGACCCAATTCTTGAGCCAAAACTTTAAAGGTCTTCTTGCTTAAGTGGAAACGAGCAGCAAAGAACATTGCCAATAAGATCATGAAACCAACACCACCGGAAACAATGAAGATAATCATGTTGGTGGCACTGGCAGGCTGTGAAACGGCACCGCTGGCTGACTGACGGAAGTGTGCAAAGTCAAGTAAGTATCCGGCAACAACTGATGCCAGTCCTTGACTGATTTGGTTAATGAAAGTCATAACTGATGCAAATAATCCGGCACGGTTCTTACCTGTAACCAAAGTATCCAAATCAGGAATGAATGGGAAGACGTTCCATGGAGCGAAGTACAAGATGTACAGACCAACTTCATAGAATGACATACCAACGATCAACCAAACCATCATGTGGGCTGGACGGGTCAAAGCAACGAATGCCCAGTTGGCAGCACTCACTAAAATTAATGAGTAACCAAACAGATAAAGTGAACGATAGGTGAACTTGGTAACCGCAAACCCAGCAATAATGGTAACTGGAATTGATACAATACTCAATGATTGTAGGAATCCGGAAACACTAGTTGACATCTTTAAAACATAAACAATGTAGTAAACGAACACTGTTGAGAATAAAATTGTTGCGAAGTATGAACTTAAATAAATACCCATGTGAAGACGGAAAGTCTTGATCTTAAAGGTTGAGAAGTAATTCTTTAACTCAGACTTCAAGTTAGGCTTCTGGCCGTTATTCTCAGCGAGCGCTTCAGCTTCCAATTTCTTAGCTTCTGCCTTGGTAACAAAATGTTCCCAAGTGGTATGGTAAGTAACCAATACCAGGAAGAAGGTGGCAACTGAGAAAATAACCTGCATCAACAGGTATGGTTCTGGTGAAGTCTTTGGGAAGTATTTGAATAACTGAGCTGGAACGAATTGTGTCAACATTCCACCTAATCCGGCAAGTACCATCCGGGTAGTCGACATCTTAGTCCGTTCGTTGAAGTCCTTGGTCATTTCATTTGGTAATGTCTCCCAAGGAATTTGTAAGGTTGACATCAAAACAGTAACGATCAAGTAAGTAATCAGGTAGTACCAGAAATTCATTCCGGCAACCCACATTGTAATAGCAATCAGAACTGATGGTGCCGCTGCTAAAATAAAAATGTGGCGGCGACCAAACATCCGACCGAGCTTGTACTTGTAAATGTTATCGGAAATGTTACCCATAACCAGAGAAACAATGGCATCGGCCACACGACCGATTAAGAAGATCGTGGCACCTTGCCCAGCGCTTAAGCCGGCAAATGTGGTATAGAAGAACATCAACCAGGCACCAACTAATCCCTGCATCGAAATACTAAAGAATGAAAATGCACCAAACCCTAGTGATCGCCAAATTCCGATCTTTCCACGACTTTTATAAATCCGTTTGTTGGCATATTCATCCCAGCCATCGTGAACAACTTGCTTTTGACTGTCCATTTTGTAACCTCCTAAAAATTACATATAATTTTGTATCCGTTTACAGCTTGCTGTAAAAAGTAAAGACAGACACAAATGTATCTATCTCATGCATTGCAATCAAATGACCGTTGATCCTTGGAATAAGCAATCCTAAGTATCGAAAGAAATAATAGCTAAATCTGGCCAATAAATTACAATGCGTTAACTTTTACCACAACTAAAATTGTAAACGCTTTATAAGGTACATTCTTTGCAAATTTTGACAATAATATTGCAAAAACGTAGGTAATATACTAGAATACAGATAAATTTCGATCTGAAACTCTTTTCCCAGCCCCTTAAGTCATGTACCTAATCAATTCGCCAACAATTCGATGGTCAAGTTTTTTATACCCTAGCGGACTATAATAAGTGCCATCTGGCATGTAACGTTCACTATTGCTCAAAAATGGCGAGATTCCACTCGTATTGAATAAGTCGATTACCGGCATACTATACTGAAATATTGCAAAAAGGTAGGTGACATTAATGATCATTGATTTACCATTGGATGGAACTCTTCCAACCGACATTGTCTGTTCCCATAACAGAAGCCGGCACCATGACAGTCCTTTTCATCAACATACAGATCATATTGAACTCATTTTATTCATTTCAGGTGATGTCACATTCTACACACCTCACAAAGCGTTCCCGATAAAGCCGGGATATCTGATTGCCATTCCCAATGGCGTGTGGCACCGCGTAGTTACAAAAAATGCAGACCCATATGAAAGAATTTTTTTAAATATCAAAGTCAACTTAATTGATGAACTATCCACCCCAAAAACTAATTTGTTCGATTGCTTTAAGACCAGTAGCGCTAAGGATGTTAATATTCTTAATCCTGATCAGGACTTTATAGACGATTATATTGGATTTGCTGATCAAATTATTTCAAGCTTAAATAAAAACAGTTATGGAAATGATGTCAAAATAAGAATTCTTCTTTCTCAAATTTTGCTTCTTGCAAATAAAATCCAACCTGTAAAAGAACAACCCAAAAATGTTATGCCACCGTTTTTGGAAAAAGTAACATCGTTTATAGACGAGAACTTGGCTAAAAACCTAAGCTTGTCTGCATTTGCTGATCAATTCTTTATGAATCCAAATTACTTGGACCGTTCATTTAAAAAGTACACGGGTTTATCAATTCACCGTTATGTCATTGAAAAGCGCATTGAGCTTGCCAAACAGCTCTTGCGAAAAGGCACCAGCGTGACATTAGTTTGTGAAAAATCCGGCTTTGGAAATTACAGTAATTTTATTCGAACATTCAATAATATTGTTGGAATTTCGCCTGGAAAGTATAAGAAGAAGTATCAACGATAAATTCAAACGGGTAGCGATGTGCATAATCCGCACATCGCTACCCGTTATTCCGGTAATGCTTGTCGTCACACTGCATATCAACATGAATAAGTTAGATATTTAAGCATCTATTCTGATTTAGTCGGCCTTTAAGGACAGCTCCGACGACCGGCCGAAAGCCTGCCTAGCCTACTCGGCTACAGCCCTGACCTCAGCTTTACTGTTATTTAGCGGAAACGTGCGCCTGCAGCCCAACCCCTAATGTATAAGAAAAGAAGGTCAACGATGAACAAGTTCATCATTGACCTTCTTTCCTTATACACCGGGGTTAACCGGGCTTTGTTGCACTCTTATTTTTTCATATCCATCGCATGGCCACCGAATCCGTGACGCAATGCTGATACGACTTTACCTGTAAATGTATCTTGTTCCATTGAACGGTTACGTGCGAACAATGAATCAGTGATAACTGGAACTGGGATGCCTTGCTTAAGGGCTTCTTGAACAGTCCACTTACCTTCACCTGATGAGAACATCTTGCCGCTGATTTGATCCAAGTTGGCATCGTTTGCGAATGCTTCTTGGGCCAATTCCATGAGCCATCCACGGATAACTGATCCGTTTACCCAAACTTTGGCAACTGCTTCGTTGTCATAGTCGTATGGGCTGTGGTCCAAAACGTCGTATCCTTCACCGATGGCTTCCATCATACCGTATTCGATACCGTTATGAACCATCTTCAAGTAGTGACCTGAACCTGGCTTGCCAGTGTAAAGGTAGCCGTCTTTTTGTGAAATTCCTTCGAATAATGGCTTGATGTGTTCAAATGCTTCAGCACTGGTACCACCGATCATGAAGTTACCACCATTAAGGGCACCGTTCTTACCACCTGAAGTACCACAATCGAAGAAGTTAATGTCTTTTTCTTCAGCAATCTTACCATGACGAATTGAGTCTTGATAGAATGAGTTACCACCATCAATGAGGTAATCACCCTTTGAAAGAAGGCCAACGAGTTCAGTAACAGTTGAGTCAGTTGGCTTGCCTGCTGGAACCATGATCCAGACAGTGCGTGGTGCATCCAACTTGCTTACAAGATCTTTGTTGCTTGAAGCTGGAGTTGCACCGGCTTCTTGAGCTAATTTGATGTTTGCTTCGTCCAAATCAAATGCAACAACTTCGTTACCGTTACGGATCATGTTCTTAACAAGGTTAAGACCCATTTTTCCGAGACCAATCATACCAATTTGCATAATAATTGTACCTCTTTCGTCTTATATATTAGTTAGTTACTTGACTACAAACATATTATATATTTTGAAAAGAATTTTCGCAAGCATTATTGATAATTATTTTCAAAAAGATTGATAATTCTGAAAAAGACAGACAAGCATCCTTTTCAAACACTGCTACATTAGGATTATTAATCATCTTGTCAGTCCATTACCCATATCACCGGCAACGGCGTTTGTTGAAAATGATTTACAGTTTTTGCTGAAAGCGCCGCCAAACTGCAGTACCACATAGTCCCAGCAGGCCTGCCAGCGTTACAAGGGCGCCTGCCAAGAGCCCCTTTATATGATAATTAAAGGCAATTTCATGTCGACCGGGCGACAATTGAACGCCGACCAGTCCACCGGCAGCTTTCTTGACTGCTTGTTGATGACCGTCCACTTTAACCCGCCATCCCTTATCGAACGGAATTGTAAGCACCAATGTCTTCGCCCTGCCTGACACATTAACATGACCTTTAAAATGAGCCCCATGTTCATTAAGTTGATTTGGCTGCTGCAACTTGAATTTGTGGGTATTTTGATAAGCTTCTACGCGTCTCAAATTGGTCATATTGATTCCGCTCAGGTCTTGGGGAATCTTCGACAGCTCTTTATTGGCATGAATTGTAACCGTGGAGACCTGCCCTTTTTGCATGTAACCCATTGGGATCATTTCAGTTCCCAACCCACTATATAGATTGGATAATTTTTGCCCATTTACGTAAAACGACACACCAATCAGCCGTGTTCTCGGAATATACAAATAGTGAGGTCCCTTGGTGTTAGCCATAAACTGCACTTTATACCCAAAGTAGTCTCGGGTGACATATTTTGCAGTACTGACAATCGTTGGTTTAACCAAATATTGTTTGTTGGTGCCGGAAACTGCCTGCACAAAGTGATTCAGATTGTCAAAAGTCCGGTCCCGCTTTAGCTTAAGATGTTGAATCTGGTCATTTGCCATGAATCCAAGTCCGGAAGTCTGCTTTCTAACAATCAAATGCTGGCTTTGATTTCCAATGAAATAGAAGTATTTCAAGCCAAAGAAATAATTGGTAATGGTCGTTCCACCAAGTAAATCAATTCTGCGAATATTTCTTGTGGAAAATCCAAGGTCGCCCAGAACATGGTGAGTATTGGCGTTTAACGTTGAGCTGTATGAGCTGATGCCGTGATTTCGATAGAGGAACGAATCGTTGTATCCATTATAAGGAACCTTGAACAAATTTCGGAACGGCTTATTAATCACCAGAAAACGATAAAAGCCATCATCCGATCGGTATCGTTTCTCAACAGCGCCGATTTTTTTCGTTGATTGGGCATACGTCTGTTCAAAATCTTTTTGATTCCCAAATGGTGCGCCATCTGTCGCAATCATAAAGTTCAGTCCAAGCTCTGCAGCCAAAATAAACCCAAGAAGGATTGTACTGATCCGCTGATGCTTACCGACCCCAATCATGACAATGGTCGTCACAATCATAAATCCGGCAACAAAGGCAAAGACAATGTTCCGCACGGATAATTGGGGAATGTCAAAGCGAAATTCCATCAGTTTCTGACCTTCAATGTTAGCAAAAACATAGCCAATCAAAATGGCAGCAGCAATCCCGATTGATGAACGAATCAACAGCTTTTCTTCGGCAAACATCCCCTGAAGATATCCTTCATATGTAATCATGATAATCGCAAAGCTGAAGAGAAAAACCATTCGGAACGGAAAGCCGGCCGGCTGCTGCATCATGTGCCAGATTGTGTTAAATGGTAGAAACCACATCCCAACAAAAATGCCGCCAATCAATATTCCGGCCGCCTGCTTATCCCGCTTGCTGATGAATTTGGAAAAGAAGTAGACGACTGAACCAATAATGAACAGTGAACCAGTGAAAAAGCTGGGATTATGGACCAGTCGGCCGGCAAAGTCGTTTCCGCCAACACCCAGATTGACCGGAAAACTGAGACCGAAAGTTCCCTTGAATAAAAAGTTTGCACTCAATAAATTTTTCTTGCCAGTTGCCAACATGCTAATTGCAGTTGGTATCAGCACAACAGCTGCTGACATCGCCGAAAGTAATGAATACCAGATAAACCGGATAATTTTGCTTCGGTTGGCATCCAGGTTCTGAGTGAACGTGAGGTTGAATGGTTGATTTTTCTTTATCAAAAAGGCCAAATATAAGACATTAAAGATGCAGATGATATATCCCATGTAGAAGTTGGTCATGATGATTGCGATCAGCCCAATGATGTAAATCGCAGGTTTGCCCCTGTAATACAGCTTTTCCAAGCCATAAACCATTACCGGCAGCCAGATCAAAGCATCCAGCCACATCAGATCGTAGAAATACATCGAGACAAAACCACAGAGGCCATATGCCACGCCGCCATATACGGCCATCAAATCATAGGCTTGGTACTTTTTGGCGAGAAACCAGCTCATACTAATTGAGCACAAGATGAGCTTGATCCAGATGATTAGATCAATGGCAATTGGAAGCTGGGCATTCCCAAAGAACAAAGTAATGATGTTCAGTGGACTCAACAAATAGTAAGCATAAATTGGCACCAGATTGTCACCAAGCGACATCAGAAATGAATATCCTGAAAATGAAAAGTGGGTCAGTTGGCGCTTTAATTCAGAAAAGAATTGTAAATATTGAGTTGAAAGGTCACTGACCAGCAGATTGTGGGGCCCAAAAGGTGCAATCCCGATCATCACAAATAAAGCACTGACCAATAAGATTGGAATCAGTACCGCTAATATATAGAAGTTACGTTTCGCATGACGGCCACGCTGTAACAGCATATGCATCCACCCCAAAATGAATTCCCAGTGGCCGAAAAAGTCACCGAGTTGCTATATCTATGCTTAATTATAGCTTTTCACACAATCACACTGTTAATATAGCCAACTTGTTTTACCAACTATTAAAGAAATTAGATGTTTTGTTACACTTAACCCCCTTAACTTGTAACAAACAAGCAATTTCTGGTCAATTTGTCATGATATTAAGACTATTTCCAAAATATATCGAATAAATCCATTCTTTTAATGACATTAAATTACCACGGGGATGGCCGTCCTCATGGGGATCACACACATACGAAGAAAGTGTGAAATTTTTCTTAACATTTATGAAACAATCCTGATACTGGTTGGTAGCATTCATTTCATATAATTGTACTTGTAAGTTTTTAGAGGAGGACTATTACTGATATGAAATTTAAAAAGATAGCCGGCCTATTAATGGGTGCTATGGCAGCATTCACATTTGCGATTAACGCATCCGCTGCCAAGACAAAGATTGCTGATGTTTCCCAGTATCAAGGAAATATCAATTGGAGCAAAGCTTCTAAGCAATTAAAATTTGCAATCATCCGGGTTCAACATGGTGACACCGGCGATGCAGATTTCAGAATTGATACTCATAAAGATATCAACGCAAACGGCGCATATAAATATAACGTGCCATTCGGCCAATATGGTTACGCAGAGTTCAGCAGCGTGGCCGACGCCAAAAAAGAAGCCAAAGATTTTTACAAACGTTCAAGTTCCAAAGCGCGTTTCTACGTCTTGGATAACGAGCATCGTAAAGGCAGCGGCTCGGAACAGTCATACGTGAACGCATGGCTTGCTCAGATGAGAAAGTTAACCAATAAGCCTTTGGTTTACTACTCATACCAAAACTACGTCAATGTCCACAAGATCAACTATTCCAAGTTTGACGGTTCATGGATTGCAAATTATTCCGCCAAGCCAAATGTTTCAACTGATCTTTGGCAATATACGTCACACGGTTCGTTAAGTGGAATCAGCGGTCGAGTTGATTTGAGTAAAGTGGTTAACAGTTCAGTCGTTAACTCATGGCTCAAAACTTCATCCGCAGACACCGCAAAGCCAACCTACTTCACATCACTTCCAAGTGATAAAGAAGTTTCAGTATCAAAAAACATCTATGAATATAACGATGCTAATTTCAAGAGTCGGGTTTCAAAGGTTACTGCAGGCAAGAAGCTTTCAGTTAAATCAATCACTCGTTCAAACGGTGGAGCTTATCGGTTCCAACTTTCAAACGGAAATTACATCACAGCTAATAAAGCATACGTAACAGACTAATTTAACGAAACTACGCAAAGTAAAGGGGAATTTATCTTGTCACACAGTATTATCAAATCAATCTTAAAACCAGTATTATTGCTCGCAGCATTGTTTGCATTCGCTGTAACATCATATACTTCAGCAACCAGCGCAAACGCCGACTCTTCAAACCAATCATATTCAAAGGTTCTGAAAGTTGCCAAGAAGCATCTTGGCGCAAGCTACGTATATGGCGCTGTTGGTCCTACTCATTTTGATTGTTCAGGTTTCACCAAATATGTTTACAAGCATTCAATCAAAAAATCAATTCCTAGAACTGCTCAAGCACAATACAACGGAACAAAGAAAGTTTCAAAGAGCAACATCAAAAAAGGTGATTTGGTATACTTCGGCGGCAGCAAACACAGCATCTCACACGTTGGTATGTATATCGGTAATGGTAAGATGATCGATTCACAAAACCGCGGTGTGATCACTGAAAAAGTTTACTCACCATGGTGGCACGTTGTTGGATTCTCACGTCCTGCTACTTTAAGTTATGACGATTAATTAAATAGATACAGTAAAGCACCAGCAACAGACCGAATGGTTTGCTGCTGGTGCTTTTTTCGTAGAATTGAGTTGGGTGGTGCTTGTTTGTGGTACTTGTTTGTGGTTGATTTTGTTTATTTGTTCACTGGTACTTAGCCGAAACGTGTTCGCCGGAGCAGCAACTTGCATCTAAGTCAGCTTTGGTCGAAATCAAACTCGATTTCAACCAAAGCTGGCTTAGACTCCAGTTGCTAACCGCTCCGGCTCACACTCTGGTTCCTAAAACGAGAACTTATCCACTACCTCAAACGTTACATCCTCATTTGCCTTCAACAATTTGGCTACTGGGCATGTATCCAAGGCTTCGTCGACCATTTGTTGAGCCTGCTCGTTATCCAACTCATGGAAAAGAATCTGACAACGAACTACGAATTTATATCCTTGGGTATCCTTCAAGTTATCCACTGCGGTGTGAATAACCGTATCCGGTTTCAAATTGTGGCCCCGCTCAACTAAGCCAATAGTTGCATTAAAACAAGTACTCAAAGCAAAGCCGATGAATTGTTCCGGGTTGGTACCTGGGCTATTAATCAATGAACTACTTACACCCAATGCCAGGCCTTCATTACCTCGAACAAAACTCTCACCAACTAATCCATGTTCATTAACGACTTCAGTGTGATAAAGTGATCCGTCAACAGCCATATCTTATTCCTCCTAATTTAACAAACTCAATACTTCATCCAACGCCTTAATCATATGTGATTTAATTGGTGAAGTCCATCAAACAGCACTTGTAATTGTTAGCGCTTACTATCGCAAATGTGCCCCATTCCCTGTCTATTTTTGATACACTGGACCTTGGCGCAAAAAACGAATGAAAGAAGGTCAATTAAATGCCCGCAAATGAAATGAAATTAAAATGGCTGATCATCGGTGGCATGTTCAGTAGTATTGGAATGAGCTTTGTCTGGCCGTTAACCAGTGTTTATCTGCATGATCGGTTGGGTGTTTCTCTGACTGTCATTGGGATTGTTCTGTTGTTCAACTCCCTGGCAAGTGTGTTGGGCAGTTATCTCGGCGGGTACCTATATGACCGGAAGAATCCTTATCACCTATTGATTGGTGGGGTCGCCTCCACAACGCTGACCTTGATCATGCTGGTCTTTTTCCATGGTTGGCCGGCATTTGGAATCATCCTTTTCTTCAATGGAATTGCCGGTGGCTGGAACATCGCTGTTGTCAATTCGATTGGAACCGGGATTAGATCTCAGGACAGCCGCTATGTTTTCAATATGCTGTACTTCGCTCAAAATTTGGGGATTGTCATTGGTACTTCTCTGGTTGGCTTCATTTACAGTATCAGTGTCACGTTGATGTTCATTGTTGCAACAACCCTCTTTGCCATATTCCTGCTGATTGTCGTGCTGAAGTTTAAGCCCGCTGCCAATGAATCACGCAAGAAGGTCTCCGACACCGAAAAAACCACTTGGTCGTCGAAAAGTCTGCCAAAGCCCAACGCAATTATGCTTTTTACATTTTTTCTCTCATTATTCATTATTTGGATTATGTACCAGCAATGGGTGTCCAACTTATCTGTCTATATGACCGGAATTGGTATTCCACTTCGTAATTACAGTCTGCTTTGGACGATTAATGGTGGGGTGATTGTAATTGCTCAAATCATCATTAATTGGATCTCAAGGTACCACGAAAATATGATTCTGGAGATTTTCTTCGGGGTTTTCATGATGTCGTTATCCTTTGTGGTCTTGATCTTCGCAAAAACCTATCCTTTCTTCGTGTTGGCAATGGTCACCCTGACAATTGGCGAGGCAACCGCCCTGCCAACCATTCCTGCCTTGGTCAATACATTGACACCGATTGAAGCAAAAGGCAGATACCAAGGTCTGATTCAATCCTGGGCATCTGCAGGACGGGCTCTCGGCCCTCTATTTGGCGGTCTGGTCATTGAGATGTCTTCGTACACCGCCCTGTTTATAATCGCTACCAGCGCTGTTTTACTGGTCCTGATAGGGATTATTATCCTATGGAACACCATGCACGGAAAATTGGTCATGTATCGATAAATCCCTTGGACATTGAAGCAAGCAAATTCATCCTGAGTAAGCCGATAAGATGCTATACTTAGCGCCATAAACGGTTACTTAATGTAAGGGAGTGATACTTTGCTTTATACTGATCTGTCTTCAAAAGCCGACTATTCCGGCAATCCAATGACCTTTGAAATCGCCTCTCGTTACCTAATGGCTGACGATCGTTTTGACGAAACGTTGTTCAACTGGTCCCGGCCAATGAAACCTTCTGTGATCATTGGCGGCAATCAAAATATTTACTCAGAACTGAACTTGGATTATATCAAAGCCCATGATATTCAAATTGCCCGTCGAGCAGGCGGTGGTGGTGCCGTCTATGTGGATTCGGGTAACCTCACCTATTCATTTATCGATACCGATGACGGCACCAATTACATGAATTTCAAAAAATATGCGACCCCTGTCATTAACGTTCTCAAGCGTTTGGGAGTCGATGCTGAATTAAGTGGGAGAAATGACTTAACGGTTGATGGTAAGAAATTCTCCGGGATGGCAACGTTTAAAGCCGGCAGCCGGTTTTATGTCGGCGGTACTTTAATGATCGACGTTGATCTGGACGCAGCTGCCAAAGCACTGAACCCAACCAAATCAAAACTGGCGTCCAAGGGTGTCCAGTCCGTGCACAGCCGGGTGACCAACCTGCGGCCATACTTCAGCGACCAATACAAAGATATCTCAATCGAAGATATTCTTGGGATGATTTTAAAAGAAATCTTTCAAGTTGATGACTTGGCAGATGTTCCAACCTACCGATTTGACTCGAAAGACTGGGACAAGATTGAAGCCATGCGTCAAAAAGACTATCCGGGTGATGATTGGATCATGGGTAAGAAACTTCATGACAACTACTTCCATTCAAACCACTTTGATGGTGTCGGCAATGTTGAAGTCAGCTTTTCGGTCAATAACGGCATTGTGACCCATGCTAAAATTTTTGGCGACTTTAACAAGGCCAACGGGAATCTGGCAGAGATCGAAGAACACATTACTGGAGTCCCATTTGAACGTGATAATTTAATCGAAGCATTTGAAAACAGCCATCTGACAGACAATATTGGCAACGTGAACCCAAAGGAACTCGCAGAGTTGATGGTCAACCCTGATTTTGAAAATATTGGACAGAATAAATAGTTTTTATGAATTATCCACGAAAGGAGGAAGTGCAGTCAGATGATAATGGTAAGGATCATTTAGTAATTCGAGTAGATTTTGAAGATTATCAACCACTACTAACTCAAGAAGAAATTGACACAATGGTTGATGCGTATGGTGGGTATGCCGAAGAAGTACCGACTGCAGCAATTCCATTTTATCCTGAAGAATTAGTTCATTTAGATCAAACCTTGGACTTTCTCGAGTATCATGCCCCGTTTGCATACGGGGATCGAGTACAAGTTGTCGAGCCGGTGGAAGATTACCGAGGCTTGGTTGGCACTGTTAAGGAATATCATCCCCTTGGTTCGTTAAGTCACGATACGGATAACGCCAGTGATGACGTGATCGTTTCTTTTGATGATGAGCAGCGAGAGCTTCTAAGTGCTCCTGAATATTTGCCAATTACTGAGAACTATCCCGACGTAGACGATGTGCCGTTGGATGATGTTATTTTAGCGCCAGAAAGTCTGCGAAAACTTGATAGCAGTCATCAACAATCAAAGAAGCCTCAAGAAATGGCTTAGCGCATATACAAGTTAAATGCAGTGGTAGTCTGAATTGTTCCAATTAGTAAAAGAAAGTTCATTGGAACAATTCGGGTTTTAAAGCAACAATGATTATAAAAAGATAGATGTATAAAAAACAGTCTAGGTAAAGATGCCGAGGCTGTTTTTTATAATTATTTTTTATAAATGGTTGTTGGCCATGGATTGTTAGGATCTATCTTTTGATTTTTAAGTTTGTGAAGAGCTTTTTTGTAATTCAGTGACCTTCTTCAACGATAGTTTGTTTTGATGAGAAACTTAATAATGAGTTGGGCTGTCTACCCTGTGAGCTTGAGTGATCTTATCAATACATTTTGACTTAGGTCCTTAAAAACAATCCCACATCAGTTTCTGGGGTGCAGAAAATTGATGTGGGATTGAGTAGATTTATCATACGATGGGAATAATGACCAGTTTTGAACTGTAAAAGAATTTAGTTTCGTCAACCATTTGGTGCAGATGGATTCCTAATGTTCGCAGCAAGTGAATGCTTTTGTAATGACATTTGTAAGAGTTAATTACTTCCAGCTCATCGCCAGTGAAGGCTATCTGATCGGTTGTTTTGGGGGTGCTAAAGATACACAATCAAATATGTGCTAAACCTCCGTCTTAATGCGGATCATATTCCATGACAATGGTTCAAGGTCAGCATTAACATGATCTTTCGATACTGTCAGATTATTTAGTGGGGTGAGCTTCATCGATTGGTCTTCATTAGTTTGATGAATGTCATATCCCGCAAATTGTGTTGCAGCAACAAGACTATCAAATTGAGCATTGGCTAAATTAAGCGTGAAAGGGATCTTGTCTTTTGCCTTATTCACAATGAAAACAACAGTCTCATGAGTTTTTGGATTATAAACAGCAATTGAGTCGGTGTATGGCACTTCATAAGTCTTAGATTTATAGGTTGGCACATCTGTTTTTTGCGCTAAGGCGATGCCTTGACCATAATTGGAGACTTGCATAAATGGGTAGAAGATTGATTGATACCAAACGGATGGATCACCACTAGTTTTTGTCATGATTGGGGCGATTACGTTGATTAATTGGGCGAGACAACCAATTTTGACTCTATCAGCGTGTTTCAATAACGTAATTGCTAAACTGCCAACTAATAAAGCATCTTCGAAGTTGTAATGATCTTCGAGCAAATGGGGTGCTTTTGTCCAAGGCTTTTGCTTTTTATCATCTTCCATTGAATGATACCAAACATTCCACTCATCAAGTGCGAGGTTAATTTGTTTGTCACTGTGCTTGCGAGCTTTGACAGCGTCGCAAATGGCTACGACATCCGTAATGAAGCGATCGAAGTCGACTGACTTACCAAGAAATTCTTCTAAGTTGTCATCAAAATTATCATAGTACTGGTGTAGTGACAGATAATCCACGTCGGCATATGCATTATCAAGCACAGTCTCTTCCCAGGTGCCAAAAGTCGTGTTTTGATGGTTAGAACTCCCACAAGCAACTAATTCGACACTTGGATCAACTAATCTCATTGCCTTAGCAGTTTCGTGAACTAACCGACCGTATTCATGAGCGGTTTTATGACCAATTTGCCAATCGCCGTCCATTTCATTACCCACGGACCAGACCTTGATATTGAAAGGTTCCTCAGCTCCATTTTTGCGACGGAGATCACTCCAATAAGTACCCTTTGGGAAGTTGCAATATTCGACCAAATTGCGGGCCTCATCAACACCACGAGTACCCAAATTTACCGCCATGTCGGGCTTTGCATTTACTTTGGCACACCATTTCATAAATTCGTGGAGGCCAAACTGGTTGGTTTCCATACTGCGCCAGGCCAAGTCTAGGCGAGTTGGACGCTGGTCTTTAGGCCCAATTCCGTCTTGCCAATTATAACCGGAGACAAAGTTGCCACCTGGATAGCGAATTAACGGAACGTGAAGCTTCTTAACGGCCTCAATCACATCTTGTCGGAAGCCATCCTCATCAGCGGTCTTGTGTTCTGGTTGATAAATACCTTCGTATATGCAGCGACCAAGGTGTTCGGTAAACGATCCCCAAATTCTTGGATCAATTTTCGAAATTTGTTCATTTAAATCAATGGATAATGTCGATTTGATAATCATCAGTCCTCCAATCATTTCTCTCTGTAAATCAAACTAAGGTTATGAATTTAACCAAACTCGCATCTGGCCGTCGCTTCGGTTAGCCCAAGCGTAGTAGGGGATGAGTTGCATGGTAATGGGGTCTTGAACCCGTTTTGTAGCGGGAGTGTAAAGTGGTACACCATCCTCGGCTAGGGATGTTCTTGTTCCAGCGATTTGAACAACACCAACACCATTCAACAATGTCTTGTCGTAGTGGTAAGTTGTTTTTGCTTCTGGGGAAACCTTGTACAACCAAAGTGGAGCCTGATTGTCAGTTTCTTCAGTCGCGTAAATCACAGGACCGCGTTGAACCGCAACTTTTCCAAAGTCTGATTCAACTCTAGTACTGGCTTGCATTATCTTGACACTCATATCCAGTTTTAAATCAATGACGAGTGATTTTTCAGTGACATTTAAGTAAATGAAGCCGTCTTTAACTGGCAGGGATTGAATTGCTCCGTTGATTGCAATTTCCGTTTTAGCTGACCAACTTGGGATTCGAATGCCAAGCTTGAAAGCGTGTTGTTCGGGATTACGTACCTCATAGTGAATGTCGCCACTCCATGGGAAATGGTTTGTTTGGACAACCTCAACATGATCATCGAACTCAGCCTTATTAGAAATAAATTGGTGAGATAAAATTGTGTCACCGTTAACCGTATATAGATATTGGTCAACAGACGTAATGAGTCGGGCTAAATTTGCCGGGCAGCAAGCACAACCAAACCAATCCGCACGATGAGTCAGAACGTGTGACTTTCCCGGATTGCCTTTGCTGGCAGCTGGGTCGGCTTCCAGTGGATTAACGTAGAAGAAGTGCTTACCATCCAAGGCCATTCCGCTCAAGGCACCGTTGAATAATTCCTTTTCAAGAATGTCCGCATATTCTCCCTTTGCTTCAATGTTTAACATTTGACGGGCGAAGAAAGACATTCCAACTGACGCACAGGTTTCACCATACATCGTATCGTTTGGTAAATCATAGTCATAAGTGAACGCTTCACCAATTGTTGTGGAACCGATATTTCCAGTGATGTACATTCTTCGTCGTACGATGTCCTTCCAGAAACGGTGACAGGCGGCCAATAGGTCTTTATCACCGGTAAATCGGGCAACGTAAGCCATTCCTGTACATAGATAGACAACCCGAACAGCGTGACCGTCCGCTGTTTGTTGATCAATAATTGGTTCTGCAGCCTGATAGTAGGATTTTGGTAAGTTCCGCATCCCTTCAAGAATGTCGTTATCCCAACCATCAGCGCGGTTTTGCTTATCAAAAAAATCGGGATCCTGACCACGTTGCTTTAAAAAGTAATGTGCTAAATCAATATATTTTTGTTTGCCTGTTTCTTCATATAGGCGTGAAAGTGCCAACTCGATCTCTGGATGGCCATCGTAGCCGGGAATTTTACCTTCCTCAAGGCCAAAGTGATCATCGATACAGTCGGCCATTCGTGTGGCAATGTCTAACGCCTTTTGATTGCCGGTTGCTTGATAATAGGCAACCCCAGCTTCAATATAGTGTCCCATGGTGTACAATTCATGAGACTGTTGAAGGCGCTTGAACTTTCTTTCAGGGGCATCAATTTGAAAATAGGTGGACAGATAGCCGTCATCATCTTGAGCTTCAGCAATGAGATCAATTAAGCTATTTGTAATTTTTTGCAAATCGGCATTTGGGTGATACCCAAAGGAATAAGCGGCTGCTTCCAGCCATTTATAAACATCCGTATCTTGAAACGGGAAACCATAGTGGTGACCGGACATTTTACCAGCAGCAATTTTCAAATTAGCAACCGCATGGCTGTTTTGATCACGGCCATTGTTTTGTGGATCCTCGGAAATTGAAATGTCAGCCTCGTCGTTCATAACTTTCCATTGGTAGGGTAATACCTCTTTGACAACCAATTCGCGGTATCGTTTCCAAAAGTCGGAGGTAACTTCAACATTTTTTAATCTTATTTTGTTTGCGATGTCCATTTATCTCAACCTTTCTAAATTCAAATTACTAATTTTCTTGAGCAGCTTGTTCAGCAAGTGCATGGCGTTTATCGAGATCGGCCTTCACAACCGGTTCGTTTCTTTCATACTTAAAATAGAGAAGCATGATTGCGGCAACAATTGCGTAAATGATAACTGGTAGCCAAACGAAGCAGAAGTGAATTGAAGCAAGTGAAGCAGCACTTTGACTCTTATTGGCAACGAAACCAGCGGCGGCCATAATCTTTGAGGGGATAAAGCTACCAAATCCTGAACCTAATTGGATACAGAAAGCGGATCCAACGGCGGTTAAGAATCCGGAAGCGCGAATACCCGTCTTCCACTCACCAAAATCAACGGTATCAGCCAACATGGCAAATGGCATTGCACAGGCAACTGAAGCGCCAAGGGTTCCGATGATCCATGCAGTGATCACTAACGCAAAGTTATTACCAACGAAGGCAACCATCATTTGACCAAAGGCACCAACGGCGAGCCCAATAAGCATAGTTGTGGTTTTATTTGTTACTTTAACAATTAATGGAATACAAATTGTTGCAAAGAGGCCTAAAATACCAACACCGTTAAAAATAGAAGTTAATTGTTCGTTTCCTAAATTGTATTTAGCGTAGTAAACGGCAATCCCATTCCGATCTGATTGTGCAATCCAGTAAATGACAAATGAGATAACTAAGATGAACCAAGGCTTGTTACCAACAGTTGCTTTCAAACTGTCCTTGAACGGTAAGGACTTGGTGACAGCAACTGTTCGTTCCTTTAAGTGACTAAAGGCGAAGAATAACATAAGGACACCAATTACACCAAAGATAGCAGTAACCCACATGAACCCAACTTTATCGTTTCCTTTTCCGAAGAAGGCAACTAGTGGTAACGCAAAACTACTGGTAATGAAGGCACCAATTGATCCACCGGCCATTCGCCAGGTATTGGCACTGATTCGTTCTGTTGGATCAGAGGTTAAACTTGGTAGGATAGCAGTGATAGGTGTTTGAATTCCTGTATAGATAATGCCTGCTGCTAAGATATAAGTCACACCAGCGTATATAAGTTTTGATGTTCCATGAAGATTTGGTGCAGTAAATGCCAAAAAGGTTGCAATTGCAAATGGGATGGCCAACCATAAGAAGAATGGTCGACTTTGTCCCCATTTGGTGTGTGTGTGGTCAACAATTGATCCCCAAACAGGTGCACTAATTGCGTCCACTACTCGGGCAACCAGTAAAATTAATCCCGCTCCAGCGACTGAAATTTGAAAAACATCTGTATAGAAATAAAGAATATAACTTGTGATAGTAACGTATAGCAGATTCCCGGCCATATCAGTGAATGAATAACCAAGCTTTTCTGATAATGGTAGCTTGACCGCCCCATGGCTACTGATGTTAGAAACAGCCGCAGCTGCTTTTTGATCTGAACTTTCCATTGATTACGTCTCCCTTATGTGTAAAGTCAAAACAAATAAATTGAAAAGTGAATCAGTCTCAATGCGCATTGATAACGATTACATTTTATATATTAACCGCTTACATATTTTAAAAAAAGGTCTATAATATCACCAATGGTATCAATATACGACTTGTATTTAGTACACTAATCATAGTTGGTCGTTTTTTTTGAACATATGGTGTTCATTTACGATACGTGAATTATGTGGATACACTTAGGAGGGCGGTTTCATGAAATTTTATTCTTTTGTACTCGCAAAACCTGTCTTGTATTACATGGGTGGTGAATTTAAGGTTAACGAGTCTTGGCAACACCGGGCATTGTTTCATAAAGGTGATTATGAAATTATTTTTTGTAATCGTGGACCAATATATTTACAAGTAGGTGACGATAAGTATATATTGAACAAAAATCAAGTGTTAATTGTGCCCCCATTTACTCATTATTTTGGGTATCGTAAAAACCCAAGCGGTGCAGATTTTTATTGGCTACATTTTTTCCCACAGGAGAAAGTGTCAGAATTTGACGCTAAAGAAAGTGATGTGATTAGCCGTTTGAAGACAAACACGTCTGGAAAACATGATGATGTTACTTTGCCAATTATTTTTGACCTTCCTGACTATGAAGATGCGGTCGTTACTATTCACAAGATTTTAGCAGCCAAGAAGAAAATTACTTATATGGAGAAACGTGATTTCTTGACCTCTGCGTTACTAATTGAATTATTTGATTCTTATGTGAACCAACATAATCCGAACGAAGAAAATGCCAAGATTGACTATATCAAGGAATGGATTCGTGCCCACATGTCTAACAAAATCAACGTTGAGGTTGTTGCAAATAGTGTGAACCTGAATAGGGATTATTTGACTCGTATTTTTAAGAAGCAAACTGGAATGACGATCTTGCAATACATCAACAAGCAACGAATCGATGTGGCTTCACTCCTATTAGTTCGCACAGAAATGTCAATTAAAGAAATTGCTTACAGTTCTTACTTCACAAATCCAAAAGTGTTTATGCGACGGTTTAAAAAGGATACCGGATTGTCACCCAGTGAATATCGTGGGCTCTACAGCAATATCCATTTGAATAATACCCACGTTGATCCATTCATCCCGGTACCTTCGCGGATTGCAGACTCAATTAATGAATCGGTAGATGCAAGGTTAGAAGATAACTTAACGTCATGATAGCCACATCCAGAGAATATTATCACTATCAACATTTAGCGCCTGAAAGTCTGTGAAAACATGATAGCAGTCATCAACAATCAAAGAAGCCTCAAGAAACAGCTTAGTAAACACGAGGCTGGGACAAAAGTCCCAGTGGATACAGAAAAAGCTTCGGAATTAATTTTCCGAGGCTTTTTTTGAATTTTATGTAGCACAGAGAATTCAACTCTGCTATTCTTAAATCGACTAGAANCAGTCATCAACAATCAAAGAAGCCTCAAGAAACAGCTTAGTAAACACGAGGCTGGGACAAAAGTCCCAGTGGATACAGAAAAAGCTTCGGAATTAATTTTCCGAGGCTTTTTTTGAATTTTATGTAGCACAGAGAATTCAACTCTGCTATTCTTAAATCGACTAGAACCAAGGATAGGAGTGAATCTCTATGTATAGATATTATAACAATAATCAAACCAGTTTAACATTGCCGTTAGAAATTTAGATTTCAGAAACTCATGTTGTTCGTGCGATTAGTGCCTTTGTGGATACCATTCCATATAAATTAATCTATGGTGAGGAATCGACCTTCGGGCGACCACAATATTCACCACTAATGATGCTTAAAATGACGTTATTTGCTTACTCACGCAAAGTGTTTTCTGGCCGCAAAATTCAACAAATGGCTGAGGAAAGCATTCCAATGAAATGGTTAATTGGTGATCCTGATGTGGTCCCCAGTTACCGAACAATCGATCGTTTCCGTACTGATGAGCAAACAACCAAACACATTGCCCTCATGTATCTTCAGTTCCGGCAATCTTTAATTGACAACAATCTGTTAAGTGATGAGGCCATTTTCATTGATGGTACTAAAATTCTTGCCGATGCCAATAAATATTCATTTGTTTGGCGCAAAAGCATTGAAAACTTTGAATGTAAGCTTGATCAAAAAACGAGAGCTCTATT
>NZ_AZEA01000059.1 GCF_001435575.1 Lentilactobacillus sunkii DSM 19904 | reverse complement strand
ATGAAGTGCAACAGAAAAGTTAGACAAAGAAAATGTTTATTTAAGATGCTAAGACTTGATTCCTGTATTCTACAGGAGTTAGGCCGTTTTTATTTCTCGAGATTCTTTCGTAATTAAACCATTGAATATATTGTTTTACTAAATGACGTAAATCCGTAACGTTATTGATCTGATATCGATTAAGACATTCTCGTTTCATTAGATTAAAGAAACTTTCAATTGGTGCGTTATCGTGACAATTTCCCTTACGGGACATGCTTTGACAGATATTCATGTGCTTTAAGCGTGCTTGATAGTCTGGAACTTGATACTGCCAGCCCTGGTCTGAATGAAGGATTGGATGAATTCCCGGCCTCAGATGTGGCGCCAGTTGCTTCAAAGTAGCCTGAATTAAGGATTTATTCGGTGAATCACTGATAGCAGCGGCCAATACTTCACGGCTTGCTTCATCTGTAATAGCTGAAATGTATCCCCATTTACCGTTGTATAAGCGTACTTGAGTGACATCCGTATGGAGAACTGTTAACGGCTGCTTGGCAGTAAATTTTTGCTTAAGGATATTGGGGGCAATCTTTCCAATTTGACCTTTGTAAGAATGGTATTGAGAAGTGTGTTTGGAATAAATCGAAACTTTCAGACCCATATCACTCATTAATCGACGGATTGTCTCTTCTGCGTAACTGAACCCATGCTTTAATGCTGCATCGTGAATTCGACGGTAACCGTAGGTTTCGTGTGTTTTGTAAAATAATTTTTTGATGAATGCTTTGATTGATCCATATTTATCTGGTCGCCGATTCCGCTTTAGGCGATCATAATAAGTTGCTCGCGGTAGCTTTAGAGCAGTTAGTAGTTCTTGGAATCCATAATGCGACCGTAACGAAGAAACAATGTTGGCCTTCACCTTTGTGGTGATTATTTGCGAGCCTTCTTCGTTAAAGTCGCGAGTGCTTTTAAAATATCACGATCCAATTCTGCTTTATGCAGTCGCTGTTTAAGTTCTAAGATCTCCTGTTGATACTTCTCTTCCTGGTTAGGCTGCAGATGTTTAATGGACTTATTATATTTACGGTTGGTGGTCTGTTTTCCTCTCTTTTTCGAACGCAGTCCAGCGACTCCTTGCTCATCCACAATCTGATTCCACGCATAGACTTGGCTTGAAGAAATTCCAAAATGTGCCGCTGCTTGGGCTCGACTTATTTGATGTGTACGCACATATTCTATCACTGCTAATTTAAAAGATTGAGAATATGTAGCCCTTGAACGCTTAACCTCAAGAGATTGGATACCTTGTTCACGGGCCTGCTGGACCCACACCCGAGCACATCCGTAGGATGTGTGGTATTGCTTACACAGATCGTGATACCCAATGTCACCCTTGAAGTATCGGGAAACAACTTTGATTTTAAATTTACTGCTGTATTTTGTCATAAGAAAAGCCCCACAATTAATTAGACTTCCTTGTCTAACAATTGTAGGGCACTTCA
>NZ_AZEA01000058.1 GCF_001435575.1 Lentilactobacillus sunkii DSM 19904 | reverse complement strand
CTCGTCACACTGTTATGAAGTGACCAATGTCAAGCCACAAATCTAAATCATTATCCCCCATCTGGGGCATAGATAAACCAAGGAATATAAGTTCAAACGACAGTTAACCATTCTGTTATTCGTGGATTGGTTACCTCAGGTTAATGGTTCGTCGTAGGCCTTATAATCTCTATACGTGGATCATAAATTTTGTTGTTAGCAAATATGGCCAAATATAAGCTAAGAAATCTATGCCAGAAGAGTGTGATCGTAAGTGGCCAAACCTGCGTGCTACTCTCCTTGGCTTATCTATACCCCTGGGAGGGGCCGTTTAACATTATTCTTCAATCAAAAGCTAGACGCTTTTTGTGCTTAATTTGATGCTAATCAAGGTGTTGAGTTTCCATGCCCCAAATGAAACAAGCCAGTTCACGGGCAACTGCCACAATCGCAAGATTTTGAGGTTTTCCAGCCGCAACCAGACGGAAAAACTTACGCTGTAATCGTTCCACAGCACGATCCGCATAGCTAATTACTTTGCCCGGTTGCCCCTTTTGCCTAGCATTGACTCGCTTTGACTTTCTTCCAATTCTTCCACGAACTAAAGAGTGAGCACATTCGACTAACGTTGATCTAACAGCTGAATTACCTTGTTTAGTAATTGATCCTTTATTAATTGAATTACCACTTGAATGCTCGTTGGGGGTTAACCCTAGATATGATGCAAAAGCAGTGGGTGTAGGGAATCTTGAAAAATCAGAGATTTCTACATGAATAACCATCCCAGTAACAGTATTAATTCCCTTGAAACACCGCAGTTTTTGAACTGGCTCGGCATATTTATCACTAAGTGATAAATTTTCAAGTTCTTGGTCATAACGAGCAATTTTTCGAGATAATTCATCGTACTGAATTAGGTATTCATCGATCACCATCTTAAGGTGTCCAGTAAGTGGCAGTTTATTTAGCCAGTTTAGATAGGCTTCAGTCCACTTTGATTTACCGTCAAATGAAAACCCTAAGCGTAAAACAAAAGCATTAATCTGTTGCTTAATTTTTTTCTGAGCAAGCTTAAAGCTTTTACGCATGCGGATAAATTCTTTAATACTGTTGTCCTCAGCATCGGGGACATAGACAGAGCGATAAGTTCCATTCATAAGATTTCTGGCAATCATTTTGGCATCTTGGCGATCGTTCTTAACCATCTTATTTTTGGATGAACTATACATCGTGGTTGGAGCCATTATGTGACATTCAATACCAAGTTCTTCAAGGGAATTATGCCAAGAATATCCCAAACAACCAGCCTCATATCCAGTGACAAACTTCGTTTGTTCACCACATTTCTTCCGCAATGTTGCAAGAAACTTTCCAAGCATTCGGGTATCTAAGGCACATTTGGTTTCACCCAAGATTTCACCAGTATCAGAATTAACAGCACATAAACTAAGACTTTCTTTATGGACATCCATTCCAACGTAAACTATACTTTGCATAAGGTGACCTCCTAATTGTCATGCGGTAACAACTCAGTGTTTATACGACATCATTATGAGTTTAAATCCGCGAAATGACAACTTAGGGGGTCACTTCATATTATCTCT
>NZ_AZEA01000057.1 GCF_001435575.1 Lentilactobacillus sunkii DSM 19904 | reverse complement strand
CGTTTTCTACGTATAGTCAATATATATAGAGGATTACAGCGTCATTTAATGTCAGACTTCGTCCGACAGATGAAGCAGTTCACCTAATTTTATAGTTAAATACTTGTTTCAAGGTATACCAAATAAGCCTTACGTATTTATTTATTTTCGCAAGGTTGGTATGATTACTGTGACCAGTAAATTACCTTAGCTTTGGTTGAGCTCTTGGGTAATCATATTTCTGGTTGGTAGTAATTAAGTGATACATGGTGCGGTTCAAATGATGGATGGCGCCAATGGCAATCTTCTTGAAACTAGACTTTCCGGAAGATTGCTTTTTCTTTCGAACAATGTAGTCATTGATGTGTGAAGGCTTGGTTCGTGAGCTGGTCATGATATTGAGAATTGTTCGGAACAGGATCTTACGAGCATATGGGTTTCCACGTTTACTAATATGATCAACTGCCACAAACTCACCTGATTCAAAGTGTCTGAGATCAATGCCCTCAAACGCATTAAGCTTATTGGCACTCTTAAAGCGACGCACATCACCTAGCTCGCCGATAAGGCGAACAGCTGTATTGATTGAAATTCCAGGAATGCTTTCAAGAATATCAAGTTCCGGTAAATTTTGTGCAAGAATTGCCATTTTATTGATAATCTCAGTTTTTTGAGTATCGAGCCTTAACAGTTCAGTAGCCAAATAACACACTTCTTCAACCATTGCGGATTTTTCTCCGACACATGGATAAGATTCTGAAGCCAACTGAGAAAGACGATTGGCAAGCTCAATACTCCGCTGATGCGATACATGGGGCAGCTTTTCAATTGTGTTACTCAACTGCGTTGAGCTTAGCTTCGTGACTGTGCTTGAGATAGGAAATTGCCGTAACAAGTGCCAATATAGGTGGCCGGTTGGAGCGTTGAGCAGGTTCTCAACCTCTGGGAAAGTGCACTGAAGGGCCTTATGAAGGCGATTCTTATCCTTTACTGCATCAACTGTTACTTGATCATAAAAACGGCTCCAATCGAGCAATGATTGGTAAACGGGTGCCTGGACATATGTTAAGGCTCGCGAAATCTGAAACTGCGTTTCAGCCAAGTTAAACGCATCATTTTTATCTGATTTGTTTGGCCGCAGTCGATCCAATTGCTTCTTAGATGCCAATGGGTTCAATTGAGTGTAACGGTAACCATAATCGTCTAGAAATACCCG
The DNA here is from genome assembly GCF_001435575.1 of Lentilactobacillus sunkii DSM 19904. GTDB lineage: Bacteria > Bacillota > Bacilli > Lactobacillales > Lactobacillaceae > Lentilactobacillus > Lentilactobacillus sunkii. The sequence goes on along the minus strand of NZ_AZEA01000057.1, from coordinate 436 downwards.
CAGCCGGCGTGAATATAGTCCTGTTGCTTCAAAAACAATCTCAGGCTTTTGAAAGTTGGCTAAGCTTTTCAACAGCTTATCAAATCCGGAACGATTATTTTGAACTTCAAACCCAGCCACTTTATTCTTGTTTACAACAACTGCAACAGTTGAAGTTGCCTTACTAACGTCGATACCAAAAACCACACGCATTTGTATCACCTAACCTTTCAAAGTTGTTGCTTCAAGTCTTATAAATCTAATTTTCAATACACGGCATTATTGCCAACAGACTTAGAGCAGATTCGTATAAGAACAATGAAGTTGGCCAGTTTCAGCTGCGGCGTCCAGCGCCAAACGTGCTAACGACCTTATCAACTTCACAATCACTTTAAAACAAAAAGTGATGAACCAAAACCCCGTCGGGTTTTAATTCATCATAAGCTTAGTCTGTTTC
>NZ_AZEA01000056.1 GCF_001435575.1 Lentilactobacillus sunkii DSM 19904 | reverse complement strand
TTGAGAGTAGACCTCTCAAAACTAAACAAAACTTTCGACAATGTGCAGGATTCCGTTTTTCCTTAGAAAGGAGGTGATCCAGCCGCAGGTTCTCCTACGGCTACCTTGTTACGACTTCACCCTAATCATCTGTCCCACCTTAGACGGCTGGTCCCCGAAGGTTACCTCACCGGCTTTGGGTGTTACAAACTCTCATGGTGTGACGGGCGGTGTGTACAAGGCCCGGGAACGTATTCACCGTGGCATGCTGATCCACGATTACTAGCGATTCCAACTTCATGTAGGCGAGTTGCAGCCTACAATCCGAACTGAGAACGGCTTTAAGAGATTAGCTTGACCTCGCGGTTTCGCGACTCGTTGTACCGTCCATTGTAGCACGTGTGTAGCCCAGGTCATAAGGGGCATGATGATTTGACGTCATCCCCACCTTCCTCCGGTTTGTCACCGGCAGTCTTGCTAGAGTGCCCAACTGAATGCTGGCAACTAACAATAAGGGTTGCGCTCGTTGCGGGACTTAACCCAACATCTCACGACACGAGCTGACGACAACCATGCACCACCTGTCATTCTGTCCCCGAAGGGAACGCCTAATCTCTTAGGTTGGCAGAAGATGTCAAGACCTGGTAAGGTTCTTCGCGTAGCATCGAATTAAACCACATGCTCCACCGCTTGTGCGGGCCCCCGTCAATTCCTTTGAGTTTCAACCTTGCGGTCGTACTCCCCAGGCGGAGTGCTTAATGCGTTAGCTGCAGCACTGAAGGGCGGAAACCCTCCAACACTTAGCACTCATCGTTTACGGCATGGACTACCAGGGTATCTAATCCTGTTCGCTACCCATGCTTTCGAGCCTCAGCGTCAGTTACAGACCAGACAGCCGCCTTCGCCACTGGTGTTCTTCCATATATCTACGCATTTCACCGCTACACATGGAGTTCCACTGTCCTCTTCTGCACTCAAGTCTCCTGGTTTCCGATGCACTTCTCCGGTTAAGCCGAAGGCTTTCACATCAGACCTAAGAAACCGCCTGCGCTCGCTTTACGCCCAATAAATCCGGACAACGCTTGCCACCTACGTATTACCGCGGCTGCTGGCACGTAGTTAGCCGTGGCTTTCTGGTTGGATACCGTCAAGATGTCAACAGTTACTCTGACACCTGTTCTTCTCCAACAACAGAGTTTTACGAGCCGAAACCCTTCATCACTCACGCGGCGTTGCTCCATCAGACTTTCGTCCATTGTGGAAGATTCCCTACTGCTGCCTCCCGTAGGAGTTTGGGCCGTGTCTCAGTCCCAATGTGGCCGATTACCCTCTCAGGTCGGCTACGTATCATTGCCTTGGTAGGCCGTTACCTTACCAACAAGCTAATACGCCGCGGGTCCATCCTAAAGTGACAGCCGAAACCATCTTTTAAACCAAAACCATGTGGTTTTGGTTGTTATACGGTATTAGCACCTGTTTCCAAGTGTTATCCCCTACTTCAAGGGCAGGTTACCCACGTGTTACTCACCAGTTCGCCACTCGTCTCAATGTTAAATCATTCAAGTGCAAGCACCTGAAATCAATAACCAAGACGCGTTCGACTTGCATGTATTAGGCACGCCGCCAGCGTTCGTCCTGAGCCAGGATCAAACTCTCATCTTAAAATACTTTTTAAAATGATAAGCCTGTTATAGCTCATGATTTAAATTTATTATTTGTTTTACGAATTGACTTCGCAAATGTT
>NZ_AZEA01000055.1 GCF_001435575.1 Lentilactobacillus sunkii DSM 19904 | reverse complement strand
CTACCGGCGTATATCCAGGGATCACATTAGGAACCTCTTGAGGATCAACGGTCACTTGTTTGCCAACATAACCTCCCATTTTCGCAACTGTTCCAATGACCTTGGTCGTCTTTTGTCCTTGGTCATCTTGGATATAATGGTTAACGGTTAACGTATTTGCATCAGTGTCATCAATATTATTACCGGTTACATACACATGAACGTTCTGTTCACTGGTCGTGTACGTCGGATTAGGACTCTGACTTTCACCAGCAGGAATCTCAGACTTGTCCGAACGATGATACCCTTCTGGAATTTGAACTTTCGAATTATCGTTCAAATTCAAAACTTCTCCCGTGTGACCTTGAGGCGTTTCAGGGTTGAATTTTGTGCCGTTATGATGCGTATCAATCAGATGAACATTGATGTTAGAGGCTTCATCCCCAGTGTAGTAAATATTTACATCCTCGTGAATATTTAGTCCCACTTTCACAGGTTTAACAACTTGATTTGGAACGATTGTATAACCATTGACCTTTTGTGGCTCCTTACTCAGGTCCACTGCGAGCGTTTGGCCAACTGTACCGGGCAAGCTTGTATCAGATGTAACCGTTGTGTTAGTTGGCTTTCCTTGCTCATCCTGGCGCAAATGATGGACGGTCACAGCATTTTCCACAGCATTACCAGTGTAGTAAAGGTTAACTGGATCGACTGGCTTAGTGCCTAATGTCCGTGTTACCTTCTCTTTACTAGTTACTGTATATCCAGCAATCTGATTGTCTTTACTCATTGGGTTAACCTGCACTGTTTCACCAACGCGTCCACCAATTTTGACTGGAGTGCCGATAGTAGTCGATGTTGGTTGACCTTTTTCATCAACCAAGTAATGGTCGACCGTCAAGGCATTCGCAGAATTTCCATCAATCGTATTTCCAGATACATAGACATTGGCATTCTGATCTTGAGTTCCCCAAGTTAATTCACGAACCTGTGTTTTCTGGTATTCTTTCAATTCATCATTAGTAGCAAAATGATAACCTTCGGGAACATGGATCTGGGTGCTTGTTTTATCCAAATTAAGGATTTCACCCGTATGCCCTTCCGGATTAACTGAATCGCCGACCTGCTTGTCATCATTATTAATATCTAAATAATGAACGGTGATGTTGCTTAGACCATTTGCCTGGTAGTATAGCTTAACCGGATCAACAGGCTTAGTGCCTAATGTCCGGGTTACCTTCTCTTTGTTGGTTACTGTATATCCAGTAATCTGATTATCTTTACTCATTGGGTCAACCTGCAGTGTTTCACCAACATGTCCACCTATTTTGACTGGAGTGCCGATAGTAGTCGATGTCGGTTGACCTTTTTCATCGACTAAGTAATGGTCCACTGTTAAGGCATTTTTATCATTCTCACCAATTGCATTCCCTGTTACATAAACGTGAACATCCTGCTTAACAGTCGAGTAAACTGGATTATCACTCTGACTCTTACCAGTAGGAATTTCAGACTTATTCGAACGGTGATACCCATCTGGAATTTGAACTTTGGAGTTATCATTCAAATTCAGAACTTCGCCGGTGTGACCGGCTGGCACTTGGACTTTAAATTTCGTGCCGTTAACATTGGTATCAATCAGGTGAACGTTGATGTTGGAGTTCTTATCACCGGTGTAGTAAATATTCACATCTTCGTGAGTATTCAAGTGAACATCCACAGATTTCACAGGTTGTTTGGGAACAATTGTGTAACCATTCGCCTCTTGCGGTGCATCGCTTGGATTTACAGTGACCTTTTCGCCAACATTGCTGTTCAGCTGCTTATCATCCAAAATTTTAGTGGTCGTTGGTTTACCCTGCTCATCTTGACGAAGATAATGGACGGTCACAGCATCTTTAACCGCATCACCAGTGTAATAAACATTGACGACTTTGTGAGAATTTTGTTCCACTTTCACAGATGGGACTACTTGATTGGGAACGATTGTGTAACCATTGACCTTTTGTGGCTGTTTGTTCAGGTCCACTGAGAGGATTTGACCAACTCTACCGGGCAAACTTGTATCAGATGTAACCGTTGCGTTAGTTGGCTTTCCTTGCTCATCTTGACGCAAATGATGGACGGTCACAGCATTTTCCA
>NZ_AZEA01000054.1 GCF_001435575.1 Lentilactobacillus sunkii DSM 19904 | reverse complement strand
TTTCCTTGAAAGAACTTCGTTCTCTCAAAACTAGCTAATATTAATTTTCTGTACCTTGAACACCATTTCTACTTGGTTAAGTCCTCGACCGATTAGTATTGGTCCGCTCCGTACATCACTGCACTTCCACTTCCAACCTATCTACCTGATCATCTCTCAGGGGTCTTACTTCCATATAGGAATGGGAAATCTCATCTTGAGGTGAGTTTCACACTTAGATGCTTTCAGCGTTTATCTCATCCATACGTAGCTACCCAGCGATGCGCCTGGCGGCGCAACTGGTACACCAGCGGTATGTCCATCCCGGTCCTCTCGTACTAAGGACAGCTCCTCTCAAATTTCCTACGCCCGCGACGGATAGGGACCGAACTGTCTCACGACGTTCTGAACCCAGCTCGCGTACCGCTTTAATGGGCGAACAGCCCAACCCTTGGGACCGACTACAGCCCCAGGATGCGATGAGCCGACATCGAGGTGCCAAACCTCCCCGTCGATGTGGACTCTTGGGGGAGATAAGCCTGTTATCCCCAGGGTAGCTTTTATCCGTTGAGCGATGGCCCTTCCATACGGTACCACCGGATCACTAAGCCCGACTTTCGTCCCTGCTCGACCTGTCTGTCTCGCAGTCAAGCTCCCTTCTGCCTTTACACTCGTTGAATGATTTCCAACCATTCTGAGGGAACCTTTGGGCGCCTCCGTTACTGTTTGGGAGGCGACCGCCCCAGTCAAACTGCCTACCTGACACTGTCTCCCGCCACGCTGAGTGGCGCGGGTTAGAGTGTTCACACAGCGAGGGTAGTATCCCACCAACGCCTCTGCCGAAACTAGCGTTCCGGCCTCAATGGCTCCTACCTATCCTGTACAAGCTGTGTCAACACCCAATATCAAGCTACAGTAAAGCTCCATGGGGTCTTTCCGTCCTGTCGCGGGTAACCTGCTTCTTCACAGGTATCTTAATTTCACCGAGTCTCTCGTTGAGACAGTGCCCAGATCGTTACGCCTTTCGTGCGGGTCGGAACTTACCCGACAAGGAATTTCGCTACCTTAGGACCGTTATAGTTACGGCCGCCGTTTACTGGGGCTTCATTTCTGGGCTTCGCCGAAGCTAACTCATCCACTTAACCTTCCAGCACCGGGCAGGCGTCAGCCCCTATACGTCATCTTACGATTTTGCAGAAACCTGTGTTTTTGATAAACAGTCGCCTGGGCCTTTTCACTGCGGCTGTGCTTGCGCACAGCACCCCTTCTCCCGAAGTTACGGGGTCATTTTGCCGAGTTCCTTAACGAGAGTTCACTCGCTCACCTGAGGATTCTCTCCTCGACTACCTGTGTCGGTTTGCGGTACGGGTAGTTGATTACTCACTAGAAGCTTTTCTCGGCAGTGTGACGTGGGTTGCTTCCCTACTTAAATTTCGGTCCTCATCACCACTTGTCAACCCGCCAAAAAGCATTTAACTCTTTGACTGACTTGTGGCTTGAACATCCTTTTCCAGCTGGATGCACAACTTAGCCTCCTGCGTCCCTCCATCGCTCAAACATAATCAACTAGTACAGGAATCTCAACCTGTTATCCATCGCCTACGCCTTTCGGCCTCGGCTTAGGTCCCGACTAACCCTGGGAGGACGAGCCTTCCCCAGGAAACCTTAGTCATTCGGTGGATCAGATTCTCACTGATCTTTCGCTACTCATACCGGCATTCTCACTTCTAAGCGCTCCACCAGTCCTTACGGTCTGGCTTCATTGCCCTTAGAACGCTCTCCTATCACTTGACCTAATGGTCAAGTCCACAGTCTCGGTAATATGCTTAGCCCCGGTAAATTTTCGGCGCGGAATCACTCGACTAGTGAGCTATTACGCACTCTTTAAATGATGGCTGCTTCTGAGCCAACATCCTAGTTGTCTATGCAACTCCACATCCTTTTCCACTTAGCATATATTTAGGGACCTTAACTGGTGGTCTGGGCTGTTCCCCTTTTGACGATGGATCTTATCACTCACCGTCTGACTCCCGGATAAAAATCAATGGTATTCGGAGTTTATCTGAACTTAGTAACCCATGACGGGCCCCTCATCCAAACAGTGGCTCTACCTCCATGATTCTACGTCCGAGGCTAGCCCTAAAGCTATTTCGGAGAGAACCAGCTATCTCCAAGTTCGTTTGGAATTTCACCGCTACCCACACCTCATCCCAGCACTTTTCAACGTACACGGGTTCGGGCCTCCAGTGCGTTTTACCGCACCTTCACCCTGGACATGGGTAGATCACCTGGTTTCGGGTCTACAGCAACATACTTAAACGCCCATTTCAGACTCGCTTTCGCTGCGGCTCCGGCTTTTAAACCTTAACCTTGCATGTTACCGTAACTCGCCGGTTCATTCTACAAGAGGCACGCTATCACCCATTAACGGGCTCTAACTGCTTGTAGGCACATGGTTTCAGGAACTATTTCACTCCCCTTCCGGGGTGCTTTTCACCTTTCCCTCACGGTACTGGTTCACTATCGGTCACTAGAGAGTATTTAGCCTTGGGAGATGGTCCTCCCGGATTCCGACGACGTTTCACGTGTGTCGCCGTACTCAGGATCCTGAACTGAGGGTCATTGATTTCACCTACGGGGCTATCACCCTGTTTCGCCAACCTTCCCAGATTGTTCGATTATCAACAACTTTGGTAACTCAAATGTTCAGTCCTACAACCCCAACGAGCAAGCTCGTTGGTTTGGGCTGTTCCCCGTTCGCTCGCCGCTACTTAGGGAATCGAAA
>NZ_AZEA01000053.1 GCF_001435575.1 Lentilactobacillus sunkii DSM 19904 | reverse complement strand
CATAACAGTGTGACGAGCAACGGGTGATGCGATTTCTAAGAGTACTTTGGCTGAAACCCCGGGTTTGGGTTTTAGTTAAAGTGCACTTAGAAGTTAGCATCAGTTGCGTCGAAACACGTTTCAGCAATATAGCAGCAAAGTTCTAACCCCAGCACCATTAACCAGCCCAAGGCACTTCAAAGAATCAACCCCGGTTGGACAGAAGTCCTTGGGCTTGGGTTTCCTCACAATTGAACACGGTTACAAAGTTTACTTTACAAATCTAGACACAAAAGAGGACATTAATCATGGCAATTAAAGATGATATTACCGGAATCCAACACGTTGGTATTCCATCAGTTGATTTAGACAAAACAATCGCATTTTATGAATCACTTGGCTTTGAAGAAGCCGGCTTATTCCATAACGGTGAAAACCGCTGTGCATTCATGCGTTTTGGCAACTTGACCATTGAAACCTGGGAAGGTGATCCAACTGCCCGCAAAGCTGGTGCCATCAACCATATTTCATTAAACACACCAGACGTTGAGAAGGCATTCGCTGACGCTAAAGAACAAGGTTTACGCTTAGTTGACAAAGAAATTCAATCAATTCCTTCATTCTGGAAACAGGGAATCAAGTACTTCAATATCCTTGGCCCTAATGAAGAAACAATCGAGTTCTGCCAAATTCTTTAGTTCCAGTTGAACTACTTGTTTTTGAAACAATTCACTCAAGGGTGGCTGGAATGAAACTTCGGTTTTGTTCCAGCCACTTTGTGTTTTATAATGATATTATTGAATGACTTCAAGAAGGGAAGTACTAACACATGGCTCATATTTCTTTTGATAGTTCCAAGTTATCAAAGTTCGTTCACGACAACGAACTCGGTGAAATGCAGGCATTGGTCAATGCCGCAGATAGTGAATTACGTCAAGGTACCGGTGCCGGCAGTGATTTTCGCGACTGGCTCACCCTGCCTAAAGATTACGACAAAGAGGAATTTGCCCGAATCCAGGCTGCTGCCAAGAAGATTCAGTCAGATTCAAAGGTATTGGTTGTCATTGGTATCGGTGGTTCATACCTCGGTGCCAAGATGGCCGTTGATTTCTTGAACGATACCTTCTTCAACTATTTACCAGATGACAAACGAAAGTTCCCCCAAGTAATGTTTGCCGGAAATTCCCTCAGTTCATCTTACGTTTATGATTTAATCAACTTGATTGGCGATCGTGACTTCTCAGTCAACGTGATCTCCAAGTCAGGAACCACGACTGAACCTTCAATTGCATTCCGAATCTTCAAGGAACGCCTAATTGCTAAATATGGTGCAGAAGGCGCTAAAGAACGGATCTACGCCACAACTGACAAAGCTCACGGTGCTTTACGCAAAGAAGCTGATGCCAGCGGCTATGAAACCTTTATCATCCCTGATGGTATCGGTGGTCGTTACTCCGTTCTGAGCCCAGTTGGCTTATTGCCAATCGCTGTTTCCGGTGCCGACATTGAACAATTGATGAAGGGTGCCGCAGATGCTTCAGACGAATACACAGATCCAGATTTGACCAAGAACGAAGCTTATCAGTATGCGGCATACAGAAATATTTTGTACCGCAAAGGCTTCACCACTGAATTGTTGGAAAACTACGAACCAAACATGACCTACTTCGCCGAATGGTGGAAGCAGCTTATGGGTGAATCAGAAGGTAAGGATGAAAAGGGTATCTACCCTTCATCAGCCAACTTCACCACTGATTTGCATTCATTGGGTCAATACATTCAAGAAGGATTACGAAACCTCATGGAAACAGTTATCAAGCTCGACAAGCCCAACCATGACGTTGACATCCCGAAGGAAAAAGATAACTTGGATGGTCTGCAATATCTTGAAGGCCGCACCATGGACTATGCCAACACGGAAGCCTTCCATGCCGTTGTCCTCGCCCACACCGATGGTAATGTGCCGAACATGGCCATTCACATCCCTGACGAAACCCCTTACACTTTGGGCTACTTAATCTACTTCTTCGAGGTAGCCGTAGCCATTTCCGGTTACCTGAACGGAATCAATCCATTCAACCAGCCGGGTGTTGAAGCATACAAGCAGAACATGTTTGCATTGCTTGGCAAACCTGGATTTGAGGAAAAGGGTAAGGAACTTAAGAAACGTATTTAACTGAATAGGATTCAAAAGAAATGCCGCTGGTATTCATTACGAATATCAGCGACATTTTTTGGATTTAATCTAAGCCGAGCATAACAATCTACGCCAACGTTTGCGGGTTACCAAACTGTGGCGATTTAACATTAAAAATAAATGTTTTTCACTATCCAAGCAAGTATGCCAATGATAATGCAAAAAGCAATCGCTGTTAATTCGTCATACCCACCACTCAAAGGGTTATTATTAATAACCCACTCAAATAGTTTTCGACGATTTGGATGTTTATCAAAGTACGTATTTAATCTTTTATCATATGTTTGGATTTGTTCATATACCCAATTAGATATTTTTTGAAACATCGTTGTCTCGTTGCCCCCCCAGGCTGTAACGGAGAAAAATTGTAATAACTCCCTCAATATACGTTCTGATTGTATTTTATTCTGATTCCCAGTTTAACTGCCTTAGAAAAGGCTTTTGTCCCCGTAAGATTTCCTTAATAAAGGCTAACAGATTTTAATTATAACCAATATGTGACGTTTTTCAACGCTTAAATTCAAATAGTCGCATGACCAACAGAGAATGGAAGAAACACACTTCATAAATTACTATTCAAAAAAATGCCAAAGATATTCAGTACGAATATCAGCGCCACTCTTTGGATCTAATCTAAAGGGTTACTTGTTCCACCGGTCTGTCGATCTCTTCTAAAATCTGTCTCACCTATTGATTACAATCCAAGTAAAACATCTGCCAGTAAACGATCACTTTTTAAGATCTGCTTGGTTGTTTTAATTATTTGTAACTACCCAAAGTTTATCCTGATTGAAGTAAATATCACGAGTAAAATCTACTAATGAATCTTGATACGTATTCAAGGTAAAAGTATTCATAAAGTCCTCCATTTTGTACAAGTAGGTTGTGCGCAATAATGATACCCCCATTAACCATCTAATTTCAATTCTTTAATATTCATACGAATTGTAATGATAGACTGACTAATAAAAAATCAAAATTTACCGATTTTATGGCAATCAGTGATCTTAAGATCCTAATAATCCAAATCAGCATCAAGATGGAAATATCGATATCTATCTTTACAATAGCTATGCTCATGCAATTACCCCACGAGTTAAATGGGTAACTGAAATTCTTAATGCGAATTACTATAATGCAAGTAAATACGCTTCGATGACAAACGCTTGGAGTGATGTTGTGGATAGCGCCTTGTATGGGGCACATACCCTCAACATGATGATCAGACTACCTGGTTAATTGCACATCTCAAAAGCAAGAAAGCACAGTCCTTTAAATCCGGGATTGTGCTTTTCTTTACTAATTTCAAACAATCGTATGGCAACAATATCCTCTCGTCATTTGCCGGCTTATATCGTCAATAGCGTGGTTTCAATGTTAACGGATTACAACCCTAAAAGGTTACTTGTTCCACCATTCCGTTGATTTCTTCTAAAATCTATCTCACCTATTGACTACAATCCATCATGTATTATTAGAATTGTTTCTTTTGGTAGCGTCAAGAATCTTGTGTAAATGAAAT
>NZ_AZEA01000052.1 GCF_001435575.1 Lentilactobacillus sunkii DSM 19904 | reverse complement strand
TATTACCAACAACAGATATTGTAGAACCATTTTACCGAAACGGTTGAATGCCTTTTTCCTTTGCCATCGGCGTTAATTTTGCGCTGAGAATATCCAATCCTTGAAGTGGAAAATTAAAGATTGGTGCGATGATTGCCGGCTTGCCGGGATCAGGGACAACCTGACTTTCCTTGAGGTTTGGCAGCATTTTAGCCAAATCTGTTTGGGCCAATTTGAGGGCTTTGCTATAGTACATCACTCGCTGAAATACCAGATTTTTGAACCAAAGATAATAAATAATCCCGGCAGCGGCAACGTACCAGAAGATGGTCCACGTGATGCCAATTTTGGCCGGTGAGAGAAATCCTAACGATAAAGCCAAGATAATAAAGGCACAGTATGTTAAAATGCTAATTATTGTGAGTTTTGTTTTTGTTGACATGATTAACCAACTTTCCAAGTGAAATTTGTGATACCATTTAGATATAATTATAGACAAGTTGGAAAAATATAGATAGTGAGATGAAATTTTGGAAATTTCAGTAGAGACAATTGATCGCAAAGATTATGCGGCTGTACGAACGATTATTGCAGATAGTTATGAGAACGATGGACCTAACACAGATGGTGACGAGATTGACATGATTGACCGTTTGCGTGAGAGCAGCGGCTACAATGAAAAGTTTGAAGTTGTTGCCAAGGATCGCAACGGTGAAATTGTCGGCCATGCACTGATGGTACCGGCAACGGTCCGTTCTGCCACTGTTAAGTTTCCGATCGTTTCAATCGTTGAAATCGGTGTGCTTCACGAGGATCAAAACGATGGGATCGGTCAAGAAATGGTGATTGAGCTGGAAACTCGGGCCCGTCTGGCAGGTTATCGGGCAGTCAGTGCCGTTGATAACTCGGACTTTTTCTTCAGGAATAACTACGTGCCAGCTGATAACTTTAACATTTTGCCCACTGTGAATGTTGATTTTAATGCAAATTTGATTAAGCCATTATTCGATGGCGCCCTGTACAATAAGGGCGGCAAGATTTATTATCCTGAAGAATACTTTGGGGTTAGAAGCACCAATTATTAATTGAATATTTGTTGTGCTGCATGAAGTAATCAATGCGTCTGGGTGTCAGAAAGCCGGTGGGTGATGCGAACCGGTCAGGACGAATTGGTGAACTACCGTGGCAATCTTTTTAACGGAAAATAACTAGAACCGATATCATCTAGTGAGTGAGTCGTTTTTAACGGCTAAACTGGGTGGTACCACGCAAAAGCGTCCCTTAGTCCAATTCATTTTGGACTGAGGGGCGCTTTTTGTATTTGAGTGTGGCCCAGCTGGTTGACAGAAGAATTTATCGACAATTGTTAGATTAAAACGAGGGGTGTCATGATGGAAAATGAAGTTAAAGAACCAAAAGTTGGCTTGACTGAAGGAATTATTGTTTTACTGTTTATGTTACTAATTATGGGCTTTAGTGTTATCAAGCTGGGAATTTCACCGCAAATTCCAATTTTGTTGGTTATTTTGCTGTTAATTGCCTGGGCCAAAGTCCGCCGGTTTTCCTGGAATTCTGTCAATCAGGGAATTATCGATGGAATATCAACCGGGATTATTCCAATGTTTATTTTTATTCTGATTGGGGCACTGATTAGTTCGTGGATTGCCGCTGGAGTCATCCCATCACTCATGGTGTACGGCTTTCATCTGATTAGTGCCGAGTGGTTCCTGCCATCGGTCTTTCTGGTTTGTACGATTGTTGGAACAGCGATCGGGAGTGCCTTTACCGTCGTTTCAACCATCGGGATTGCCTTTCTGGGTATGGGACTGACGATGGGAATCAACCCGGCCATGATTGCCGGTGCCGTGATTTCCGGCGCTATCTTTGGCGATAAAACATCACCGCTTTCCGATTCAACCAACTTGGCATCGGCAGTGGTTGGTGCAGATTTGTTCAGCCATATCCGTAACCTGATGTGGTCTACGATCCCTGCGTTTTTCACTTCGCTGATTGTTTTCTTCCTGATTGGCCGGACAAATGCACACTTAAATACAGCATCAATTGACAAGACCATCAACGTTTTGAACCAACATTTCAGCATCTCACTTTGGGCGTTTCTTCCTATTGTCCTGATGTTCTTGTGTGCCTGGCGGAAAATTCCGGCAATTCCGACATTGTTCATCAATATTACGGTGGCGGTGGGGATGATCTTCGTCCAAGCACCGACAACCAAGGTTCAAGAAATCGTCAATATCTTGACAAATGGTTTCGTCTCGCATTCCGGCAATAAAAATGTTGACAACTTGTTGACCCGGGGTGGGATTACCAGCATGATGGCGACGATTGCTCTGATTATTTCGGCTTTGGCATTAGGTGGCCTGTTAATGAAATTTGGCGTGATTGATGCGGTTATGGGGCCTTTGTCACGAAAATTACAATCAGATGGCTCGATGATTTTGGCAGTTGTGTTAAGCGGAATTGGTGTCAACATCTTTGTTGGTGAGCAGTACCTGTCCGTGATTCTGCCAGGAAACGCGTTCAAATCAACTTTTGACAAAGCAAAATTAGCGCCGGTTGCATTGAGCCGGGCACTGGAAGATGGCGGAACCGTTATTAACTACCTGATTCCCTGGGGTGTTGCCGGTGTTTTTGCGGCAAATACACTTCAAGTTCCAACGATTGACTACCTGCCATTTGCGATATTTAGTCTTTCTTCACCTATTTTTTCGATCATTAGTGGCTTCACAGGCATCGGCTTGAAACATTTGAAAACTCATGAAAACGTTTGAGGTTGCTGTTTTAACAAGGTTCCTTATGTAAATCATAGATTTTTAGTTTGACAAACATTACTCCTTGATTACATTAGTTACATCCGAACAGGTATTCTTAATACCCGTGATATTTTTTGGTAACTTCGTAACTATAAACTGTGTATTGTTGATCGATGAGGTCAGCAAAAATTCTAGACACAGAACACAGATATAGGAGTGTGTAATTTTGAAAAAAGTATTATCTATGATCTTCGCAACTTCAGCCGCAGCTATTGGTTTATTCTTCGCAGGATCCGCATATGCTTCAGCAAGCACAATAGTTACAGTTAAGTCAGGCGACACCGTTTGGGGAATCTCACAACAGTACAATTCCTCAGTTAAGGCTATCGAGAGTGCCAACAATCTTAAGGATGCAAATGTTATCGTTGTAGGACAAAAATTAGAAATTCCTTCAGCTAACAGTTCATCAAATACTCAAGGTAGCGCCCATGTAGCAGCTTCAACTACAACTGCTCAACAGACTCAGAGTTACAGCCAACCAACTCAGCAAACTCAACAAGCAACTACTACTCAAAGCAGCCAAGCTTCAACTTCAAGCACAACTGCTACTAGTGGTTCAGTTGCTCAACAAGCTGCCCAATTGATGGAACAAAAGACTGGTGTTTCAGCATCAACTTGGATGGCCATCAGTTACCGTGAATCAAGAAACAACCCATCAGCACAGAACCCAAGTTCAACTGCTCATGGTTTGTACCAATCACTTTACACAACAAGTAATGACTGGCGCGAACAAGTAAATGACGCAGCACGTATCTACCATTCACAAGGAATGGGTGCTTGGGCATTAAACTAAAGAAACAGAGTGCGACTAGGCACGGGTGATCCCGTAGCCTAACCGGAAAAATTGCTTAAGGAATGGTTTTTATTCCTTGAGCAATTTTTTTGGTTAGGTGCAGGGATCAGTGCCGTCGAAGCACGTTTTCTACGTATAGTCAAT
>NZ_AZEA01000051.1 GCF_001435575.1 Lentilactobacillus sunkii DSM 19904 | reverse complement strand
TATATATTGACTATACGTAGAAAACGTGCTCCCCAAGCCAGCTTTTTCCGCTTAGTCCAATAACGGCCTTTAACGCAAACCCTGCGTTAAAGGCCGTTATTACACTAATGCTCGAAAGCTAACCGGCTTGGCTCGCACTCTACGCGATTGTATCCGCCGTCATATGGAACACGTCTGACAACGATTCGGTTTTGTCGGCAAATTTCTTGTTAAGAATTAATTGACGAAAATCTTCGATTGAAATATGTTCAGTATCCTTTATTGGGAATGCCTGACCCGTATAAGAACCGGTAACTAATGTGATTACCAAGCCATCCTTGCTATCCAAGTGGACTTGATAATTTTCAAAATAGATTCCATCATCATAATTACCTGTTAATACCTTATGAGATGCAAAATAATCTGAAATAAAATCACTGAACTTCTCTTTTGATCCTAATGATTCCTTAAATTGTTTTTGAATTGCGACTGTCATCGTAAGACTCCCTCTCTCTCAAAATTGTGTCTAATCAAATAACAATGCACATCTAAATCATGTAAATGATATTTATTTATCACCTACTAATTTTCATTTTAACCACTCAGACGCATAGTACAAGGAAAAAGTAAATGAAAACGTTGCCAGAACGCGATTTGTAACATTCGCATCCTGACAACGTTTTCAATTATTTATTCTTTTTTGATTTTTCAGGAACCTTTTCCAATTCAGCCAAAGCTTTCTCCAACTCAGCCTTTTCTGAGTCTGGTAAATCCGGATATTTCAATGGTAATTCTTTCATCCGACGATCAATGATGTCCGAAACACAAAGCCGTGAGTACCACTTATCATCAGACGGAATGATGTACCAAGGATTAGTCTTGTTGGCAGTATGCTCAATGGCGTCCTCGTAGGCCTTCTGGTAGTCATTGAAGTAACGGCGCTCCTTAATGTCGGCTGAAGCGAACTTCCAATTGTGATCCGGCAGTTCAATTCGGCGTTTGAACCGATCACGCTGCTCATCTGCAGACATGTGAAGGAAGAATTTCAGCACCATGAAGCCGTTTCTGGTCAAGTAGTCTTCAAAGAAGTTAATATCCTTAAACCGGCCATCAAAGAATTTATTATCAACCTGATCCAGCTTGGTAATCGCACCAATCTTGGCATTCACAATCATCTCGGGATGAACTCGGCTGATTAAGACATCTTCATAGTATGACCGATTGAAGATCCCAATAATACCGTGTTCCGGGATGTGTCGATGAATCCGCCAGAGATAGTCGTGACTCAATTCAATTGAAGTTGGCGATTTAAAGCTGGTAACGTCAATTCCTTGTGGATTAACCCCGCTTAAAATGTGACGAATCATGCTGTCCTTTCCTGAACCGTCCATCCCTTGGAAGATAATGAGTACACCAAAATGGTTCTGAGCATACAGCTTACCCTGCAGATCCTGAAGTGCAATAATGTTTTTCTCAATCCGCGCCTTAATGTCATCTTTGTTTAAATTTTCACCGGTTGCAGATGTCGGAATCTTATCAATTTTTAAATCCCGATCCCCGTTGTACCGAAAAGATTTCTCACGATCAAACATTTTCTTTTCGTCCAAAGTAAAGCCCCCTAAAGATTGTATCCTAATAATTGTATAATAGCTCAAATCCTAGAAAAATAGCTTGGAGAATGTTTGTAATCTCCACATTTATTTCTCATATTGAGTATACTAGATTACATACAAATAGTTTCATATAACGCTGTTTTCATCCAGTACCGATGTTGCGTTATTCAACTTCTCAGAGGAGGCATTCCATTGAATAAATTAATTTTAAATGCAAATGATGCTCAAGGCGGCCAGTCACAGCAGCCTGCCGAAGATTCAATCGTCAAGTCATTATTAAAGGACGACCTATACAAAGCCGTTAACGGCCGTTGGGAAAAGACCGCCGAAATTCCGGCTGATCATTCATCAACCGGTGGCTTTATGGATCTCAACGATAATATTGACAAACAATTGATGAGTGACCTTGACGACATTATCAAGGAAAACAAATCCCATGATGCACCATTCTCAGAGTTTCTAAAGTTGTATGAATTAGCTCGCAACTACAAGAAACGTGATGCCGACGGGGCAGATCCGCTGAAGCCCTACCTGGAGAAAATCGAAAACATTACCAGCTTTGATGATTTAAACGAATCCCTTCCAGAATTGGTTAAAGAAGGGTATCCACTGCCATTTGGATTCTGGGTTGAACCCGACATGAAGAATACTCAGGTGAATGCGTTATTCGCTGCGGTTCCCGGACTATTTTTACCCGATCGAACTTATTATGAAAACAACAATCCAGCTTACAAGCAATTAATGCCGGTCTTCACCAAAATGGCCAGCCAGCTACTCGTCTTAGCTGATTACAGCAGTAACGAGGCCGATGAGATCGTTGAATCTGCTAAACGATTTGATGCAAAAATTGCACCAAACGTTAAATCAGCCGAAGAATCAGCCGATTACAGCAAAATGTACAACCCGCAAAAGTTTGCCTACTTCTCAGAATCAAGCTCCCACATTGATTTCATGAACCTTGCCGACTCATTATTCGGCAACGCTCCAGAACAAGTGATTGTGACTGAACCGAAGTTTTATGAACGATTTGACGGCTTGGTCAACACCAACACCTTCACCGATATGAAGAATTGGATGCTGGTCAACATGGTTCGTTCCGCATCCGGCTACTTATCAGAAGAATTTCGCCAAACCGGTTCTGTCTTTAGTCGTGCCCTTTCCGGCAAGAAAGAGGCAACGCCACAAAAGAAGTCGGCGTTCTATCTCGCTGAAGGCACCTTTGGTCAAACCATTGGTGACTACTATGCCAAGAAATACTTTGGTCCCAAAGCCAAGGCCGATGTTGAGCACATGGTCCGCAGCATGATCGCTGTGTATAAGAACCGTTTGAGCAACAACGATTGGTTAAGCAAAGCCACCCGAGAAAAAGCCATTTTGAAGCTCGATAAATTGGAACTTCAAGTTGGGTATCCTGATCATATTGATGAATTGGAGTACAAGTTCAAGGTGATACCTGAAAGTGAAGGCGGCACATTATTTGATAACATGTCGCAATTCGGCGCCATTACGGTTCAAGATACGTTTGAAAAGCTGGGCAAACCGGTTGACCGGACCAAATGGGAAATGAGTGCAGCCACGGTTAACGCGTACTATGAACCATTTAAGAACATCATTGTCTTCCCTGCCGCCATTCTCCAAGCCCCGTTCTATAGTTTGAAGCAGACTTCAAGCCAAAATTATGGTGGAATCGGTGCAGTTATCGCCCATGAAATTTCTCATGCGTTTGATAACAACGGCTCCCTGTTTGACGAGTTAGGTAACTTGAATAATTGGTGGACCAAAGAAGATCATGATCACTTCTCAAAACTTGCCGATAAGATGATTAAAGAATTTGACGGCATTCCATATGCCGGTGCTAAAGTAAACGGTAAATTGACCGTTTCAGAAAATATTGCTGATGGCGGTGGACTGAGCTGTGCCAATGAAGCAGCCAAGAATGAGAAGGACTACAATTTGTACGACTTCTTCATCAACTGGGCCAAGGTATGGCGAATGAAAGCAACCGAGCAATACAAGCAATTGCTGCTAAACATCGACGTCCATGCCCCAGCAGAATTAAGGGCAAACGTCCAGGTAAAGAATTTGGACGATTTCTACTCAACCTTCGAGGTAAAACCAGGCGACGGAATGTACCTGAAACCGGAGGATAGGGTAAAAATCTGGTAGAGGATAGGGTAAAAATCTGGTAGAGATAATATGAAGTGACCCCCTAAGTTG
>NZ_AZEA01000050.1 GCF_001435575.1 Lentilactobacillus sunkii DSM 19904 | reverse complement strand
GATTCACCAACAACAGTTGACGAAGAGCCGAGAAAGTGGAGAATGTGTCTCAGTTTAATTATCGGCGGGACTTATGTCCCAGCCTCTTTCGATTAGATTTTATGACTTACCAAGCTGACTATGTCTGATTCCGTAACTGAAGTAAAGAACCAGCCCAAATGCAAACCAGATTCCTGACGCAATCCAAGTTTCAGCTTGAAGTTGTGACAGCATCAGCATGCACAAGAATCCGGAAACAATTGGCAGAACCGGATACCAAGGAACCTGGTAGCCATGATGGTTTTGAATTTCTTTGTTTCGACGCAAAGGAATAATCCCAAATGATACAAACAAAAAGGCAATCAGAGTTCCAATATTAACCAGGTTGGTTAACTGCTCCAACGGAACGAAACCACCCATGAAGGCGATGATGATCGTAATGGTGATCATACTGTTTCTGGGGCTGCCCTTCTTATCAAGTTTGCCCAGGAACTTAGGGAGCAGGCCATCCCGGCCAATTGAGTAAATCAATCGTGATGAACTGTAAATCATGGTCACCATCATCGTGAACATCCCAGCTAACGCACCAAGTGAGATGATGCCGGCAACCCAATTCAAGTGAACGAATTGTAATGCAAAGGCAACTGGATCGGACACGTTCAGCTTGGTATAGGAAACCATCCCGGTAAGGACGATTGAAACGCCCACGTACAGAACTGTCGCAACAATCAAAGTTCCAATAATTCCAATTGGCATGTTCTTCTTTGGATTCTTAACTTCGGCAGCCGAACTGGATACGGCATCAAATCCAAGATAGGCGAAGAATACCGCCGCAGCGCCACCAAGAACACCACCGTGAGCACTGTGCCAACCAAATGGTAGAAATGGATGCCAGTTTGAAGGCTTAATATAGAACATTCCGACAACAATGAATAGAAGAATAATGGCAATTTTCACAACAACAATAATGTTATTCAATCGAACTGAAGAACGCATCCCCTGATTCAACATCCAAGAAATCAAAATGACGATAATAATTGCAATGACATTCCCATACGTGCCCTGACTCGGTACAAACGGTCCGGAGATTGCCTTCGGAAAGCCAATATGAAAACCTGCGAGAAATGACTGGAAGTAGGCGCCCCATGCACTTGAAACGGCAGCGACGGCCAAAACGTACTCCAAAATTAATGCCCAACCGAGGATCCAGCCGACAATTTCACCAAAAACCAGGTTCCCATAAGAATAGGCACTCCCAGCAACTGGCAACGCGGACGCGAATTCCGCATAACACATTGCGGCAGTTGAACAGACGATTGCAGCTACGATGAACGAAATGATGATACCTGGGCCAGCCTTGGTTGCGGCAACCGTACCGGGAAGAATAAAAATACCAGTCCCGATCACGGCTCCGATACCAAGGGCGATCAGATCAAATGCCGACATTGTCTTGATAAATTTCTTATCAGTCTCAAGATAGCGGTCTAATTGCTCCCGGCGAAAGATTCGTGCTAATAATGACATAAATGTGCCTCCGTATGTAAAATGAGTTATTGATTAAAATACTTAGTCTATTTTAACTTTCCAACCTGTATAAAGTCAATTTCAATCCATTGATGTAACCGGTTTATCGAAAATTAATTGCATATTTATGTATAAAAGCATCGTCAAATCAACATTCCTCGCTGAATTATTGTATCCTTGTACTAAAGATATGATTGAGGGGTGACGAATTTGAAAAAGAATCGGTTGGAGGCATTCACCGACGCAATTGTTCCCATTATTATGACCGTCTTGGTATTGGAGCTGAAACGCCCGGAAGAATTGAGCTGGAGTGGACTCTGGGGAATTCATGAAGAATTAATGTCGTACGCAATTTCGTTCTTCCTGCTGGCAATCGTTTGGGGTAACCACCATCACATGTTTTTACTGGTTAAATCCATTGACGGCTTTGTCATCTGGTCCAACACGTTACTGCTGTTCTTGCTCTCGTTTGTCCCGTTTGCAACCGGCATTGTCGACTCTGATCCACACAGCTTATTTGGATCGCAGCTCTATACCCTCTTATTCATCGGAATTAATCTTTCTTGGAATTTATTGAGAGTCAGTTTGGTCCGGGCAAATAAGTCGGTTAAAGCCGTCGTCGATTCGCTGCACCGCGATTCAAAAAGTATTTACACCCTGTTTGCTTTCATCGTCGTCTTCTTCGTGTCGATTTACTGGCATGAATTTGGCATGATTGGAACCTTTGTCGTCATGCTGTTGTGGGTAATGCCTTATCGCAAGATCGAACATGCTGCTAAAAGAATATAATAAAAAACTGTGCCCAGTTAATTAACTGAACACAGTTTTTGCTTTTTATGCGTTTTGCTTAGTTAAATCTTTCAATTCAATATTACTATCCATAATCCCAGCTTCACTACTCAAAACAATTCGGTTGTTCTTGTAATCCAACTTCATGTCCTGATCGAGGTAAATCTTGCTGTAGCCTTTAAAGGCCCAATCACCAAAATTTGCTTCCAGCTGGGTATTGTAGTCAGGCGTTTTGGCATCCTGATCAACCGCGATCACATCATAACTGGTATCCAGGGAGCAAATGCCAACCTTCGAGAATGGACCAACACCATCGTCAAAGCTGAGCAATAATCTGCTGTCAGCTGGGAATGCTTTCTTAAGTTGTTGAATGGCTTCATTTGTAATTGTTAATTTCATCTTCTCACCTCTTCTAATCATACTAATCCTTTGGCGAGAGATGTCAATTAAATTGTGCACAATTGTTCTTCTGATTTTTCTTAATGCTAATTTACCGTTATAATATGAACGAGGTGATTAAATGACAAAGCCAATGAAAGCCATTGTCATCAACGACTATGGTGATAGAAATCAACTAACTGAAACTGAAATGCCGATTCCTGAAATTAATGATAATCAACTTCTTGTAAAAGTCGTCAGTATTGGTGTGAATCCAATTGACTGGAAGACCCGGAAAGGCTTGAGAAAGGCCCGTTATCCGTTTGAGTTTCCAATCATTCTGGGCCAGGAAATGGCTGGTGTTGTTTCCAAAGTCGGCCAAAAGGTGACTGGTTTTAAGGTTGGCGACGCGGTTATCGGTTATGGTACACCAAGTAACCGCGGTACTTACGCAGAATACTATGCAATTGATGCAGATCAAGCGGCTCATAAACCGATTACCGTTTCATTCCAAGAAGCTGCCGGCCTAAGCTTGGCAGGGACAACCGCTTGGGAAGCCATGTTTGACGCCGGCCACTTAAAAGTCGGCCAAACGGTGCTGGTGTTGGCTGGTTCCGGTGGGGTTGGCTCAATGGCCATCCAGCTTGCCAAACATATCGGCGCTCATGTCATCACGACGACAAGTGCCACCAATGACAACTATGTCCGCAAGCTCGGCGCAGACAAGGTCATTGATTATAAGACCCAAGACTTTGCCAAAGTTTCACCGGAAGTCGACTTGGTCTTTGACACCCTTGGCGGTCAAAATCAGATTGATGCCTTCAAAGTTGTTAAGCCCGGTGGCCACGTTATCTCAATCGTTGAAACGACTGATCAGGCGACTGAACTTGGCAAAAAACAGGGTGTGACTTTTGAAAAAATCAACGCCCATCCGGATAAGGACATCATCACAACGTTGAGCAATCAGCTGGGTTCCGGCAAGCTCAAGGTCCCAATTGCCACCCAATTGAAGTTCAACGCAGAAAATGTCCAAGAAATGCACAAACTGAGTGAAACCGGGCATATTGTCGGTAAATTGATACTAAACGTTTAAGAGTCTGAAAATGCCAGCTAAATAATGGCTGCATGTTTAATCCAGAGTTAGCGGTAATGAAGTGCCCTACAATTGTTAGACAAGGAAG
>NZ_AZEA01000005.1 GCF_001435575.1 Lentilactobacillus sunkii DSM 19904 | reverse complement strand
ACCAACAACAGATATTGTAGAACCATTAATTTCGGGTCGCTGGTTTTTGTTTGGAATATTTGTCATTCCCAACCATCGTTTGGATCAATGGATGATTCATCTTTGGAGAGATCGCCACGAACTTCTTCATCAGAATAAAATTTCGGATTCTTCTCGTTGATCCTGTGTTTGATTTCTTGGTTGTAAAGCAGATCCTTCAAGTGTTGCATTTGATCCATCAATTCATTGTAATGATTGAGCGAGAGTATGATTCCCAGTGTTTCTTGCTGATCAGTTACATATAATTCTGCGTGTTCGTTCAATGCCTTCTTAAAGTCTTTAGTTGATGAACTTTTCAGCTCAGTAATTTTAATATCCGGCCTTGCAATAATTTTTCGATGCATGATTTGCCTCCATTTAATCAAGAATCATACTGTCATTAGTTGGGCCAAGCATTTCGTAATCGGTATAGTGTTCGGGGATGTTATTATTCATCTTGTGTTCAATTCCCGCATCAAAAACTTTACACCTCAGCTCCTCGAGCTCATGCATGATTTTATCGTAGTCTTTTTTTGACAATATGACACCGAGCATCTCATTACGTTTAAGAACAAACACGCCGGTTTCATTCCATTTTGCTTTTTCAAAAGCTTTAGTTGGGGATTTCTGCAATTCGGTAACGGACATAAGTGGTGTATTCAAGACTGTCATAATAACCCTCCTTGTTTAAATTAATGATACCAAGTTTTAGCGTTTAATACTATCAAACGCTGTGTTGAAGGATAGTCGCTTTGATGAATATCTGAATTTTCAACAGTTTAGTAAAATCCATAGAAACACTTACTAAGAAATAGTATAATCATAATTATCTTAAATGTTGGGGGTCATCATGAAGCATTTTATATTGAAAGGTTTGGTTGTGATATTGGGGATGCTGACGCTTCTCGTAACGTCTGTGTCAGCGGTCAATGCGGATGTCAATCATGACAAGGTATCCAATCTCACAAAGACCAATTATTATACCCATATTCTTACCCGCAAAGCGCACAATTATAAGATTTACAAGTCTGGTGGCTATAACACTTCTTCACAAAACGTTGAACCGATTGCCTACGCCCGTGAATTTAACAGCCGGAAAGTTCACATTACCCAAAAAGAGAAAGTGGGGAACAGCACTTGGCTTAAATTTACATATAAGAATTTTTCCGGATGGGTTTCTGAAAATGGGACCGACAAATCCTATCATTGGCTGAATGTGCCATTGATTGCACAACGACCGGAGCTTCCAACCGGCTGTGAAATAGTCGCGACCACGATGATGCTCAACTTTGCCGGTTCGAAGGTAACCAAGATGCAGCTGGCCAAACAGGTTCCGCGCAGCCGTAATCCTAATAAGGGGTTTGTTGGCAGTCCATACAGCCCCACCGGCTGGTACATTTATCCAAAAGGGTTGATGAAGGTGGTCAAGCGTCATGCTGGGAGTGCCCAAAATATGACTGGGGCAACGGTTGCCCAGCTGAAGAAGCAAATTGCATCCGATCATCCAGTGGTGGTCTGGGTGAACAACGTAGACGGTTTTGTGAATCACGCCATTACCATATCTGGTTACTCGGATTCACGGTTCTATTACAATGATCCATGGACTGATAAGAAGACCAGCATGAAGATTAAAACGATGCAGCATCACCGTTCAAGAGACGGTTATCGAGCACTTAGTTATTAAGTAAGGGAGTTTATATTCATGAAGAATTTTCAACGAATCACACTCGCAATTTTTCTATCATTAACCACTATGTTACTGCTCAGTATTGGGTCAAGTGTTCAGGCTGACAGCCAGTATTACACGAGCAATCCTGAAATCATCAAGACTAAACGTCAGGTTATCTTGTATAAAGACGCTGCCAAGACTCACAAGTCAGCCAAAGTATCCGCTGGCCACTACGCTAAAATTAGTAAGGTGATCAATGAGGCGGGCAAGGCACCTGTTTTGCAAACCAATACTGGTAAGTATTTGACTGCCAGCAAATCATTTGTCGCCAAAACAAAGGGTTATCAAAACCCGAAAAAATACTATCAGGTTCAATACACTCAAATTAAGCCATTCGGTAAAGTCGGCTACACAGTGAAACGTCATTTTGAAGGAATCAAGACTTGGTACATTATGCGAAAGATGGGCACCTATGCCGGTTATGACAAATATAACCAGGCAACCTACAATGCCGTTAAGCGATTCCAAAGTCGTCATCACTTAAAAGTGACTGGAAACGTGGATGAAAAGACCTGGCTCAAAATGGGTTTCTCCAAAAAGGCGTGGACGGGGATCGACAGTTATGTCGCACCGTTAAAAGCTTTTGCCTGGAATGGCCGGTCCCAGCATATTGAGGCAATGATTCACCAGGCCTATCGTTACATGGGTAATCCTTATCTGGTGGGCTCATCATCAAGTCCTAAATATGGAACCGACTGTTCTGGTCTTGTCATGCAGGCACTTTATGCAGGTGGAATCAATCCACTGCCTACGAGCTCCATTCACCATGCTTATCCTGGAAACGAGTGGAATTCCAGAAACCTTTGGGCATCCAAAAAGTTAAGGCACGTTGCTTATTCCCACAGACAACGTGGCGATCTGGTCTTTTATTATCAACCGGGGACCCATGTCATCTGGCATGTGGCAATTTATCTGGGTAAGAACAAAGTGATCGAAAGCTGGCCGCCAAGAATTATGGTTCAGCCGATTCGAAACAGCCAGCGATCGGATATTGCAGGGATTGCGCGACCGTTTAATTAAATATAATGAAAAAAGGGATGCTCCCAATTGGAAGCATCCCTTTGATTTACAATCTATTAGTATTGACTTGTGGCTTTGGTAGAAGTTGTTTTCTTTGCCGTTGTGGTCTTGTTAGTTGTCTTGGTTGTTTTCTTCTTGCTTGATGTGGTCTTCTTAATTTGATCCTGTGGGAAATTGTCAATCATGAACTTGGCAATATCACGTGCCATCAGCTGATAAGTCTTGGCTGCTGGGTGAAGCCGGCCGTCGTTGAAACGATCAATATGGTTGGCGTCGGTAATTAAGTTGGGGTCAACATCATTCCAATTTAAGACGGGCACGTCATTGTCCTGGTAGACCTGAGCTTCTGCCGCCCGTAAATCGTTCATGGTGTAGCCGCCTTGGCCAGTCACTTCGTCAGAGTTCTGGTTATTGTCATAACGAGTGATCGGCAGGAAACCGTAAATAATTAATTTCGGATTCTCGGCTTTCATTTTCTTAATGTTTGAATCCAAAATACTTTTAAGCTGATCAATTGTGTTGTCAGTATGGCCGTAATCATTGGTTCCATAAGCGATTGTGGCAACATCGTATTTGGCAAAGTTGGTGTCATTAACGGTTGTGCTCAAATCACCTGGAGTTGCCATTTCACCGGCATCGCCGAGAAAGGCGCCATTATAAGCGGCGTTATCAACGGTCGTTCCAAGATATCTGGCTAACCACGTTGGGTATCCGGAATCCAAAGTTTCATAGCCATCGTATCCGGCGGTAATTGAATCTCCCATGGTGATTATTTTATCTTTACTGAAGTAGTCACTATTTTTCATTGCGATGTCAAACGTTCCTTCCGAAATATCCTGTAAATTACCGTGCCATACGTAGCCGGTCTGCTTGCCGTTTCCACTCTTAACATAATACCAGACAGAGGTTCCTTTGCCTTGAGCAGAACGGTCGATTACGACTTTTTTATAAGCATACCAGGTGACTTTGGCAAAATCTTTTGCGGATCCCAATGTTTTATTTAATCCTGAAGTGGTGTAAATATAGCCGCTCTTCATATGATAGGGAAGTGGTTGGTCGTAACTTTCGGTGGAGACCAGTGTTGCAGCAGGAATCACTTTTTTAGTTTTATCTTTTGTTGCATCGGATTTAGTACTCGTTGAGCTTGACGAACTAGATGAACTTGTTGGCGTTGTTGTCGTCGGATCAGTTGACGCGGCGTTTGCAGGTGCCATGAACATCGCGATCCCCAGCGCTGCCGTGACAGCGGTCGCTATGTAAAAATGTTTTTTCATATTCTATTATCTCCTCATAAAAATTCAACTATGTATTACTTTAGCATGATATTGTTACGAAAGTCTTACATACCGCTTACTTTAAAATGAAGAGTTTGCACACAACTTGCTTATTTTTAGTAAATCAATTATGCTTACATTTAGCAAGAAATGCATTTAGTCAATTGTTGAATGTACAAACGGGGGATATAACAGATGAATACCAGGTCAAAATACAGGTTAATACTGTTATTTTCAATGATGGTCTTCGGTGGTTTGGGGATGAGTTCCCAAGCCAACGCTGATACCAATGAAACAACAGCAACAGTCCAAGTTCAAGCAAAGTCGACAACAACCGTCAGTCCGACAAGTGGGGTTGCAGCGAAAGCATCGTCTGTGACTAATACTGCTAAGGACGATACGGCTGATACTTTGAAAACCAATGATGATTCAAACAGTAGCGTAAAGACTACATATGGGGATGCTAAGAATAATCAGGTTAAGCCAACCAATAACAATGATACGACTGACAGCCAGACGACAGCAAAAGATGACTCGTCATCCGATGCCACTGCCACAAGTTCCGATGATACCCAGGAGCCACAAGTGACTTCTGAAGCAGCTGAGGATACTGCGGATGAGACATCTGATAAGGAAGAGGATAAATCCGGCTCCACCACAATTACAAGTGTTAATGCCGGAACATCGGTTGTCGGTGGTGCCAATGACGATACGATCAACAAGGTTGTCAAAACCGTTGTTGACAAAGTGACTGATGATTCTGACAAGGCGGATTCAGAAGATGAATCAGCCACGTCAGCTCCAACTGCTGAAGCACCCGCTGATAACGCAGTTGTATTGGAGTCGCCGGATTCGGCAAATCCCAATAAAGTTGAGGAAACTTTAATCGTTCCCAATCAGCCGATTATTGAAAGTCGCGTTCATAACGACATTTCCGGTGATACATTTGCCGATAAACTTTCAAAAAGTGATTCCAAAGCAATTAAAGCAGTCGCCACAGCAGGCAACAGTAAGACCAAGCTGCTCACTTTCAACGCATTCTCTGACAAGATTTATAGTCATGTATTGAAGACTGCTCAGAAGCCGGGAAAGGTTACAACAGTAACTGGCAGAAAAGTCACACTGACGACTCCGGTTAAGCACGTCAAGTACATGGACCATGATACAACCGGGATTTCCGAAACACTGCCAATTATGGTAACGCTGGCGGTAATTGCAGTTTCAGGCGTGACGTTCTTTGCTTTTGATCCACTTAAATTTTTATTTAAATAGCATTCACAAAAGGGTCGGTTAAGTTGATTTAACCGGCTTTTTGACTGCCTTTAAAGCCATGGAATATAACGTTCTGAAATAAATTTAAAAAAAGAGTATTTAATACTTGCAAACGCTTACAGATATGATATTATATAGTCAAGGAAGGGAAAAGAAGTTCGAAGCACAGGGGTTTACATCCTACTTTGAATGTTCTCTGATCCTAGATTAGTATGTTGTTTCGTCACAGAGTTATTTTCAAATGTTTCACGTGTAGAACGCATAGTTGTTTATTTTAAGTTTTAAGAGTTTGAGGTTCACGATTCACAAGAAGCATGGTAGTTTGATAAGAATGCTTTATTTAGCCGATTGTTTCAAAGGATTCACAGAGTTTCAAATTGTTACAGTTTAAAATAACAGAAGGTTAATTCAGGTGATTAAGTGTTTGAATATAATGTTATGAGTCACAAAAGTTCAGACATGAATTCGACGATTCTCCATTGAAAACCTGTTGGAGTAATTGAAAAGGGTTATGTACAGAGGTCAATTGTGGTGAATCTGAGAGATTCAGGTTCGAATATCAAATTGATGTGAATCAAGTTGATGAAAGTTTTATAGTTCACGCGTAAAGTACCGTGTACAAGGCTATCAGCACCAAGGTTTATGTAGCACGTACCAAGCAAGTGTTCCAAGTATAATAGTTTCACGAAGAACCAAAATATTGATCACACGGCAAATTTATCAATAAAGTAAAAACGTGAAAATGATTAAAGTTTGCGGCAGCTGGATCAATAAATAGTTAGATTGAGGCGATAAGACATTAAAGTTTTAATTAAGTGGGTAGTTACCCCAAAGTTCCCTTCCGTATAGGATTTAGACTTGCAGTTTCAAAAGCGAGTTTAAATCCTATTTTTTGTGCAGAGTGCGATGAGCAACGGGTGAGGCGGTTTCTAAGGTAACTTTGGTTGAAACCCTGGACTTGGGTTTGAATCAAAGTTGGCTTAGAAGTTAGCCTCGGTTGCGTCGGAGCACATTTCGGCTACTGAGAAGGAAAAAGCAAAGAACCTTAACCACAAAACAAAGACCAAAAACAAACCTCCACCAACTCATCATACATAGACTCCCCATACATAAGTCCCATCCACCCATAAACACCCCCACCCAACTTTGTCAATCAAATTTTTTTGTTTACGATGTCCTCACACTTTGATATAATGAAAGCGCAATCAGAAAAGTAAACCGTATTACTTCACGTCATAAGGACATTTTTATTGCCAGGTCTTTCCAGAATGCGGTATTCTATTCACATAGATTAATTTTTTCTGAACAAAGTTTTGAAGTGGAAAGGAAGTTTCTGATGAACTTTCGTCGGGTAATTGTACTTGATCTCGCTTCACTCGGTGTTGGTGAGTGTAGTGACGCAAATCGATTTAATTCAGTTGGTGCCGATACGCTTGGACACATTGCAGTCCATGATGGCGATGATTTCCAACTGCCGACTTTGAATCGGCTCGGGCTCGGAAACATCCGCTATAGTGATCCGGTTGTCGGACTTGCGCCAGCTGATGATCCGATTGGCTTTTTTGGTAAGATTCGTTCCAAGAGTCGGGATAACTCCACATTAAGCGGCTTGCGGGAAATGTTTGATTTTCAGTCTCTAACCAGAACGACCAGCGTCATTGATTCGATTGTTGGCCTTTTGGGGGTTCACTCAATACTGATCAGCAACTATCAGAGCTACTTGTCCAATCAAAACGAAGCTGAAGTGATTCCTGTCAATACTGATGATGCTGGATTTGAGCAGCTTCATCAGCAGGTAGTTGCCCCGAATAATGGCCTGCTTTATTTTCGGACGATGGGGCTTCAGGAGAGCAATGCATCGGACGACCTCAAAGGTAGTGTCGATGCATTGAAGCTGGTGGACCAGCATTTGGCCCGGCTGATGCGTGAATTGTACAGCACGGACCTGTTGATCATTACGGCGTCGTTTGCCAACGATTCAACGTTAGACGTGACGCCGACTCGCGAGTACCTGCCGCTGATTGCCTACACATCTTCGTCGCCTGAAGGAAAAGCGCTCGGTATTAGAAGGACACTTGCTGATATTGGCGCTACGATCGGGGAAATCTTCGGGCTCGACATTTCCAATGAATCGATTGGGAAGAGCTTCCTTGGTGAATTGAAATAATTCATCACTTATTAATTAGGGTTTAATTTATAAAACCAATTCCATCACAGAGGGGGATAGCTAATCATTTTCATCGTTGTTTAGCAATTATTGTTGTCAAAATTCAGAAAAGAGGATTTCAGAATATGCAATTAACATATTTACTGGTCAACATTCTGGGTGTCGCCGTATACCTTGGAATTGCGTTCTTGTTTTCAAATAATAAAAAGAACATCAACTGGCGATCAGTTGCCGTTGTTTTAGTGATTAACCTTGTTCTTGCATGGATCTTAACCAGCTTTGAATGGGGCCGTGACGCTGTTAAAGCCGCTGCCGATGGATTCAACTGGTTGGTTCAGGTTGCTTATCAAGGAATTAATTTTGCCTTGCCTAACTGGGTAACCCCTCAATTTGGCGGAACTGCCAAATCGATGAACTTCGTTACCAGTGCGTTACTACCAATCCTGATGATTGTTCCATTGTTTGATACTCTTACATATATTGGAGTATTGCCATGGATCATCAAATGGGTTGGCCGTGGACTTTCATTTGTTACCGGTGCACCAAAGTTCGAATCATTCTTTGCCGTTGAAATGATGTTCTTAGGTAACACTGAAGCACTTGCCGTTTCATCACTTCAATTAAAGCAAATGTCAGCAAAGCGTAACTTGACTCTGGCCTTGATGTCAATGTCATGTGTTACTGCTTCTATCATTGGTGCTTATACTCAAATGGTTCCTGGCCAATATGTTTTGACCGCCGTTCCATTGAACGTGTTAAACGCCTTGATTATTACAAGTTTACTTAATCCAGTTAAAGTTACGCCTGAAGAAGATACGATTGCCAAAATGGGTGGTTCAAGCTCAAGTGAAGCTGCCGTTGAAACTGGTGACGTTCAGCCTGATGGCAAACGTGAACCATACTTCTCATTCTTGGGTGACTCAATTCTTGGTGCCGGCCGTTTGATCTTAATCATTGCTGCCAACGTTATCGCCTTTGTTGCCTTGGCCGCTTTGATCGATAAGATTTTGGCATTATTCAACCCATGGTTATCATTGGAACATATCTTAGGAATCATCATGTTCCCATTTGCATGGTTAATGGGTCTGGATGTCAGCCACGCATTCCAATTCGCTCAATTCATGGGTATGAAGTTGGTTACCAACGAATTCGTTGTTATGGGTAAGATTGCCGGTACAATTAACAACCTCAGCATCTTCCCAGCTCATTATCAAGCACAATTGACTGTCTTCATCACTTCATTCGCCAACTTCTCAACTACCGGTATGATTATCGGTGCCTTCAAAGGCTTGGTTGACAAGGAAAAGAACGATTTGATCAGTAAGAACGTTGGTACAATGCTTCTCTCAGGTATCTTGGTATCCTTGATGTCTGCCGGAATCGTTGGATTATTCGTTTGGTAATATTTTCAACTAGAAAGTTAGGTTTTATTTTTGGATAAGTTACAAAGAGAAGAGGAGGCAGCTAATCGGCTGCCTCTTCGTGAGGCTATACGAGATAAAACGATTGTCAAACGGGAGCTCATCGCTGGGATTACCGGTTTCTTCGCGATTTCTTATATCATTATCGTTAACCCGATGATTTTAAAAGATGCTGGAATTCCCACTGATTTAAGCGTGTTTGCGACGATCATTTCATCGCTTATCGGCTGTTTGATCATGGGATTCTGGGCCAATGCGCCGGTTATCCTGACGCCGGGGATGGGGGTCAACGCCTTCTTCACTTATACGGTGGTCGTGGCGATGGGTCTGTCCTGGCAGGAAGCACTGGCCATCTCGATTGTGTCCAGTGTGATCTACGTTTTAATCGCCTTTACCAAGCTCAGTGAGATCTTGGCCAAGGGGATTCCTGACACCTTGAAAGCAGGAATTACCGCCGGAATTGGGTTGTTCCTGGTGGAAATTGGGCTTGAAAAGGCTCAGCTGATCCAGCAGGGGAAAAGTTCGATTTTAGCACTGGGTGACCTGACCAAACCAGCTACGTTGTTAGCATTGTTTGGACTGCTGCTGACGTTATTCCTGTTTGTCCGTGGCATTACCGGTGGCTTCTTCATCGGAATTCTGGTGACGTCGGTTGTCGGCATCCTGTTTGGAATCAAAGACCAGGCGTCGCCTTCAGTCGGAATTGGTGATATTACCAAGTATTCCGCCATTGTGGCTAAAGGTGATTTCAGCAATGCTGTCACAATTCCATTTATTCTCGCGGTATTCTCAATGACCATGATTCTGGTGTTTGAGTCGATGGGGTTACTGGAAGGCATTATGCCTAATCCCAAGAAATTCAAAAAGGCTTTTGAAGCCAGTTCTGTGACCAGCTTTCTTTCTGGAATCCTGGGGACCAGTCCAACTGTTGCCGCTGCTGAAAGTGCTTCGGCCATTGAAAGCGGTGGCCGGACTGGATTGACTTCGATTGTTGCCGGGTTAATGTTTGCCGCTTCTTTGTTCTTCATTCCACTGTTGGCATTTGTGCCGCAAGCAGCGATTGCTCCCGTGATCATTATCACCGGGGCTTTGATGATGAACCAGCTTAGTCGCATTAATATGTTTGATTTTTCCGATTGGTTCCCGGCATTTCTGATTGTCGTCCTGATTCCATTTACCAGCAGCATTTCAACCGGGTTGGCCTTTGGATTTGTCGTGTATCCAATTTTAAAAATTGCTGCGGGCAGGCAATCCGAATTGACTGTCGCAACTTATGTATTAGGAGTTTTATTCTTATGTGATTTGGTGCTCAGTGCCTTATTATAGAAGTAGCAAGTGAGCGGACTTTGCGGTTCGCTTCTTGTTAATCACTAATTGTAAGCGTTTGATATTGACAAATACTGTTTGGAAAGGAATTTATTATGACCATCAAAATTATTATGGATACCGATCCAGGAATTGACGATGCCGCTGCATTGACCATGGCGTTAAATGATCCTCAAATTGACGTTAAATTGATTACCAGCGTTGCCGGTAACGTGACTGTTGATAAGACAACCAAGAATGCGCTGAAGATCGTTCGCTTCTTCAACAAGAAGGTGCCGGTTGCTGCCGGAGCCAAGCAGCCGTTGATCAAGGAATTTGAAGACGCTGCCCGAATTCATGGTGAGTCGGGGATGCCCGGTTACGATTTTCCAGAAGACCTGCCAAAGCCTTTGGATATGAGTGCCGTTGAAGCATTGCGTAAAACCATTATGGATAGTGATGAGAAGATTACGTTGGTGCCAACCGGTTCATTTACCAACATTGCTTTACTCTTCAGTGAATATCCTGAAGTTAAGGATCATATTGAACGAATCGTCGCAATGGGTGGGTCGCTTGGCAAGGGCAACATGACCAGTGCGGCTGAATTTAACGTCTTCACTGATCCGGATGCTGCGCGGATTATGTACAGTTCTGGGATTCCAATAACAATGGTTGGCCTTGATATTACCATGAAGGCGCTGATTACGCCCGATTCACTCAGTAAGCTGGAGCACATGAACGAAACTGGTAAGATGCTCCATGACATTATCATTCACGATGGTGACAACAGTGCCGAAGGAATTGCCATGCACGATGTGAACACCATCTTCTACCTGCTTCATCCAGAAGCAATTAAGACTGAGAAGATGTGGATTGACATTGTCACTGACGGACCAGCAATTGGGGAAACTGTCGGGGATATCCGTGGTGCTTACCATGACGGTAAGACCAATGCGAATGTGTGTGTTGATATTGATTCGGAAGCATTTAACAAGTGGTTCTTGGATGAGGTTTCCAAGATTAAGCGATAATTTGAATTTGAAGCAGTCGGGCTTTGGCCTGGCTGCTTTTTTGGCTTTGGTGGTTTCTCAGGTCACTGGACCAACAATGCTTTCTCGATGTCCTATCAAAGTTACAATAGGCCTTGACACTTTTAATAATGAATTGCATAATGAATTTAACATTAAAAACACATGAGAACAATGTGATGACGAGAAGAGTAGTTGTTGCCGTAATCTAAAGAGAAGGGGCATTTATTGAGAACCCCGATTACTAAAACAATGAAGATGAGCTCCGAGCAGGTTAGCGGTAAAAGCCGTTGATCCGTTAGCAAACGTTATTTTGCCGGGTATCGATTCCAGATGGTACTGTCGAGGTGTATTTTTGATACACGAATATAGGGTGGTAACGCGCGCAAAGCGTCCCTTAGTCCAGAAAGTGGGCTAAGGGACGCTTTTTGTTTTCTCATATTTAAGGGGATGATTTTATGAAATATCAGATGTTGGGTTTATACGTAATTATGATCAACAAAATGGATGGAAGATATATTTGGAGGGATTAAATTTATGAATTTAAAGAAAATTATTGCAGCTTCAACTGCATTTGCCGCAATCCTTATTTTAGCGGGATGTGGGAAATCAACTCAATCCAATAATACCGGTAATGGAAAGTATGCTAAAACTCAAACCCTTAATTGGACTGAAAACACGGCTTTGGCTACTGCGGATATCTCTAAAGCAACCGATACACTGAGCTTTGATGTGTTGATGAATACTCAAGAGGGACTTTACCGTCTGGATAAAAATGGAACACCAAAGGGTGCATTGGCAACTAAGACGACAATTACCGATAACGGGAAACATTACACGTTCGATTTGCGAAAAGGCGTTAAATGGACAAATGGTGATCCAGTCACGGCTAAGGATTTTGTTTATTCATGGCAGAGAACTGTCGCACCTAAAACCGCTTCACAAGATGCCTTTTATTTCTTCCAAGTAAAGAATGCCGAAGCCATTAACTCTGGCAAGAAGCCTGTTAGCTCATTGGGAATAAAAGCAGACGGCAATTATAAACTTGAAGTCACACTTACCAAGCCAGTTACATACTTTAAAAAGTTATTAGCATGGCCACTGTTCTTCCCAATTAATCAGAATGCAGTTAACAAATTTGGTGAGAAATACGGAACTGCATCAAAGTACACTGTTTCTGATGGTCCATTCAAGTTAACTAAATGGAGTGGGACCAGCAAGTCATGGACTTTAGCAAAAAATGATTCTTATTGGGATAAGAAAGCAGTTCATTTGAATAAGATTAATGAACTTGTTTCCGAAGACACGACGACCAGCTACAACTTGTTCACGGCCAAGAAGACTGACGCAACCCTATTGAGTGGCCAACAAGTTAAAAACAATCAGCATAACCCCAACTTTGTAAAGAGACTGCCAACTGCAACAACCCGATTAGACTTAAATCAGAACAAAGTGAAGGCATTTAAGAACTTTAACATTCGTCGGGCATTTTCTTTGGCTATCAATCGTTCTCAGTTAACCAAGAATGTTTTGCAAGATGGTTCAGTTCCTTTGAAGGGATTTGTGCCTGCTAAGATGGGTAACAATCCTAAGACTGGTGAGGCTTTTGACAAGGAAGCCTACGTTAAAGATGCAGTTAGTTATAATTTGAACCAAGCTAAGACATTATTGAAAAAAGGATACAAACAGACTGGCGTTAAGCAACTTCATGTAACTCTACTGACTTCTGATACTGACAGCAGCAAAGATGCAGCTGAATTCATTCAAGCAGATCTGCAAAAATTGCCAGGCGTTAAGATTCAAGTCCAATCAATTCCATTTGTACAATTAATTTCCAAGCAGGCTGACAAGAATTATCAGACCACGGTACAAACATGGCAGTCAGTATTTGCCGACCCAATTAACTTCTTGGATGTTTTTGAAAAAGGATCGAGTTATAACACAAGTGGTTACAATAGTTCGAAATACGATACGCTTCTTGATCAATCAGAAAACAAATTTGGAAACCAACCAGAAAAACGTTGGAGCAATCTTGTTGAAGCTGAAAAGACTTTGATGAATGATCAAGGAACTATTCCTCTTTATCAAGTCGCAAAATCACAGTTACTCCGAAAGAATGTTAAGAATGTCGTTTACAACCCAGCTGGTGTTCCTTATGACTGGAAGACAACGTATATTGCAAAGTAGGTGATATGAATTGAGTGAAACAAGCGATTTTGACAGTGAATTAATTGAATCATTGTTCATCAAATATGCGAAGGTGAACACGAGGTCTGATGCCAATAGCCAGACTGTCCCGACAACGGTTGGACAAGTGAAACTGGCGAAGATGGTATTGAGTGACCTTCAAGATCTGGGAATAAAGGACGCTAAATATGAACCCGAAAATTCATATGTTCTTGGCACCCTTCCAAGCAATTCAGACAAAGATCTAAGTGCTATCGGCTTCATTGCCCATTTGGATACCGCCGATTTCAACGCCGAAAATATTCAGCCACAGGTTCATCCAAACTATGATGGCCAGGATATTGTCCTGAATGCTGAAAAGCACATCGTTCTCAGTCCAAAAGAATTTCCATTACTGAAGAAGTATGTCGGCCAACGGGTGATTACCACCGATGGCACGACATTACTTGGTGCCGATGACAAAGCGGGAGTTGCCGCAATCTTTGGGATGCTGAAGTACTTCTTGACTCATCCTGAGGTCGAACACGGCGAAGTCAAAGTGGCGTTTGGTCCTGATGAAGAAATCGGCCGGGGAGCTAAACGATTTCCAGCTGAGGAGTTTGGAACCGAATTCGCTTATACTTTGGATAATGGTCAGCCTGGACAAATCGAGGCGGAGACTTTTAATGCTTCAGAAGCGAAAATTGAAATCCGTGGCACAGCTGTCCACCCTGGGGATGCATATGGCCTGATGGTCAACGCTGCCACGTTGGCAAATGAAATTGTCAGCTCATTACCTAAAGATGAGGTGCCTGAAAAGAGCCGCAATCATCAAGGTTTCATTCTGGTAACCGACATGACCGCAACGGTAGCTGAAGCCCACATTGGCTTGATTGTACGGGAATTTGATACACAGAAATATCACGAGAATTTACAATTATTGCATACAATTGTCGATAGGATTAATGCCCGCTTTGAGTCGCCAAGAGTGGCGTTAACAATCAACGAGCAGTACCAAAACATTGGCGATACGGTTAAGAAACATCCATATATTGTCAATTTAGCACTCGATGTCTACCATCACTTGGGTATCAAACCCAACATCACACCTTTCAGAGGCGGTACAGACGGCAATGCCATCACTGCCAAAGGGATTCCAACACCAAATTTGTTTAACGGCGGCGATAACTTCCATGGACCATACGAATATGTCAGCACTGAAGCGATGGTGAAAACCGCCCAAGTAGTGACGGAAATTATTCGAGAGCATGTTCACCAGTATGGGCATCGAGACGAAAAGCCGGTCAAATTATATTAATATGGACAATTAAGCAATCAACCGGATGGGTTGGTTGCTTTTTTGGATGAAACTGAAGCTTATAATCTGGCTGATTTTGCAAATAGAATATTTCAATAAGATATCAATTTAAGCGAATGGTCCTATCGCACAAAAATATTGATAAAACATGGTAAAATTAAAATATGTGCACAAAACAAATGTCTGTGGACACCTTGCGAGTCATGTCATTTTAAGGTAAAGTATAATAAGACGTGAAACAGATTGTTTCACACATCAGGAGAATAACGAATGAACAATGATCAATTTAAAAAAGCGCTTTTGGATAAAGGTATCGAAGTCACCGATCAGCAAATGGATCAGTTCGATGCCTATTTTAAGCTGTTAGTAGCAGTTAACGAACACGTTAATCTGACTACAATTACAGAAAAGCCTGAAGTTTATCTCAAACATTTCTATGATTCCATAACTCCAGCCTTTTTTGTTTCACAGATCCAAACAGAGCCGTTATCTATTTGTGACGTGGGAGCGGGTGCCGGATTTCCGTCATTGCCGCTGAAAATTTTGTTCCCACAACTAAAGATAACGATCGTTGATTCATTGAATAAGCGAATTAATTTTCTGCAGACATTGGTCGATAAGCTGGATTTAACTGATGTTGAACTGTTCCATGCGCGGGCAGAAGAATTCGGTGCCAAGAAGTCTGAACATCGGCAGCAGTACGATTTGGTGACTGCAAGAGCGGTTGCTCGGTTGACCGTTCTCAGCGAATTGTGTTTACCATTGGCTAAAGTCGGCGGTAAAATGGTTGCTTTAAAGGCTGCCAAGGCTGAAGGCGAACTTTCAGACGCCAATCCCGCCATTCGCTTACTGGGTGGGAAAGTATCAGGAGATTTTGAGTTTACGTTACCGATCTCTGATGAAGAACGACACATTATTGTGATTGATAAGGTTAAAGATACACCTAAAAAATATCCAAGAAAGCCGGGGACGCCTAACAGGGAGCCGCTGGATCAAACCAAATGATAAGGAGGGATGAAAGATGACATATGTAATCGCGCTTGCCAATCAAAAAGGCGGGGTAGGTAAGACCACTACTGCGGTTAACTTGGGTGCCGGCATGGCTTCACTAGGAAAGAAAATTCTGCTTGTGGATGCCGATGCGCAGGGTAATGCGACCAGTGGTGTCGGCATTGCCAAAGCTGATATCAAAAAGGATATCTATGATGTTTTGGTCGATGAAGAACCAATGGCTGAAACCATCGTGCACACATCGCATAAGGGCCTGGACATTGTTCCGGCGACCATCCAACTGTCTGGGGCAGAGATTGAATTGACCCCGCAGATGGCCAGAGAAACCCGTTTGAAGGCCGCATTGGATGCCGTCAAGGACCAATACGATTTTGTCTTGATCGATTGTCCCCCTTCACTTGGTCTGATTACCGTCAATGCCTTTACCGCCAGTGACTCAATTCTCATTCCGGTTCAAAGTGAATACTATGCACTGGAAGGGTTGAGTCAATTGCTGAACACCATCAAGTTGGTGCAGAAGCATTTCAATCCAGATCTGAAGATTGAAGGCGTCCTTTTAACCATGTTTGATGCCCGTACGAATTTGGGCGAACAGGTTAACGCTGAAGTTCGCAAGTACTTCAAAGATGAAGTCTATGACACAATTATTCCGAGAAACGTCCGCTTATCTGAAGCACCAAGCTATGGTCTGCCAATTATGGATTACGACCCAAAGTCAAAAGGTGCCGAGAAATATATGAATTTGGCAAAAGAGGTGTTGGCAAATCATGGCTAATAAGAAAAAATTAACTGGTCTTGGAAAAGGGATTGAAGCCCTGTTCCAGGATAATAATGTCGATACCAGTAAAGAAGACGTATTAGATATCAAAGTCAGCACCATTAAGCCAAATCCTTACCAACCACGGCATCGGTTTGATCAAAAGGCTTTGGAAGATTTAGCCCATTCAATTAAAAATTCGGGCGTTTTCCAGCCAATCATTGTCAGACAGCCGGATCCAGAGGTTGAATCCTTTGAACTGTTAACCGGTGAACGGCGTCTGCGGGCATCAAAGATTGCCAAGAAGGAAACAATTCCGGCCATCATCCGCAGCGTCAACGAAGAGCAAATGATGGAAATCGCTGTCATGGAAAACCTGCAGCGAGAAGATCTGACAACACTTGAAGAAGCTGAAGCATACAACATGCTCATGAGCCGCTTGGATTTGACCCAGGCTCAGGTTGCAACTCGGTTGGGAAAGAGTCGGCCTTATATTGCCAACTATCTTCGAATCCTTGGGTTACCAACCGAAGTTAAGAAAATGTTGGAAGATAAAAAGCTGTCAATGGGACAGGCGCGAACCCTGCTTTCCGTTAACAACAAGCAGGAATTAATCAAGCTGGCTCGCAAGTCAGTGAATGAATCATTGACAGTTCGCCAACTTGAGCAGGCAGCTGCCAAGATTAATGGCAACAAGCCTTCCAAAAAGAAAAAGGTTACCAGAAAGTCCCCATTTGTTCGGGCATCCGAAGGCCAGCTCCAAGAAAAGTTTGGAACACCGGTCTCAATTGTCAACTCCTCTCGTAAGAAGGGGAAGGGCAAGATTGAAATTGAGTATACCTCAACTGATGATTTGAACCGGATTTTGGAGATGTTTGGGGTCGATTTGGATTAGGTAGCCGGATTGTGAAATTTTAATGTTATCTAGCCGAAACGTGTTCCGACGGCCGGCGAAAGCCTGCCTAGCCTACTTGGCCCAAACCAACTTCTTCCGCTTAGCCAAATAACAAGTCTTACTACAAAAGCCGCAGTAAAACTTGTTATTCACCTAATGCTCGGAAGTTAACCGGTTTGGCTCACACTCTAAACGTGTTCCGATGAGCCAGATGCTAACTTCTAAGGACACTTGAACTAAAACCCAAAACCGGGGTTTCAGTCCAAGCATCCTTAGAAACCGCATCTCCCGGCTCTTGTCACACTCTGATCCGGAAGGAGACCTCACCATGTACGATTTAAACGACTTAGTTGAAATGAAGAAGCCCCATCCCTGCGGTACTAACCGTTGGCAGATCATCCGCATGGGTGCCGACATTAAGATCCAATGTACCGGCTGCGGCCACATTGTGATGATGCCCCGCAGAGAATTTGATCACAAATTAAAGAAGATCCTTGAAAAAGCTGAAAAATAAACCAGAAAGAAGAGTTGTTGAATTATGGCATTAACTGCAGGAATCGTTGGTTTGCCTAACGTTGGGAAGTCAACATTATTTAACGCAATTACCAAAGCCGGAGCCGAAATGGCCAATTATCCATTTGCCACCATCGACCCAAACGTCGGGATGGTTGAAGTTCCCGACAAACGGTTGGACCGGATTCAAGAATTAATTCCAGCCAAGAAAGTTGTCCCAACCACTTTTGAATTTACCGATATTGCCGGAATCGTCAAAGGTGCCAGCAAGGGTGAAGGACTGGGTAACAAGTTCTTGGAAAATATCCGTCAGGTAGATGCGATTGTTCACGTTGTCCGCGCATTCGATGATGATAACATCACCACTGTATCCGGCAAAGTGGATCCATTAGACGATATTGACACAATCAATTTGGAACTTGGAATTGCCGATTTAGATTCCGTTAACAAACGCTTGGGCAAGGTCCAACGGGCTGCCAAGGGTAGTGACAAAGAGGCCAAAGCTGAATTAGCTGTCCTTGAAAAAATCAAACCGGTATTGGAAGACGGCGGTTCGGTTCGTTCGATTGATTTTGACGAAGATGAGCAAAAGATTGTTAAAGGTCTGTTCTTACTGACAAGCAAGCCGGTCCTTTACGTTGCCAACATTGCCGAAGACGACATGGCTGATCCCGAGAATTCCAAGTATTTCCCAGAGATTAAGGAATTCGCCGAAAAAGAAGGCGCCGAAGCGATTGCGGTTGCTGCCGGTCCCGAAGAAGAAATCGCCCAATTGGACGACGATGAAAAGGCTGAATTTCTGGATGCCGAAGGTGTTAAAGAACCTGGCTTAAACCGTCTTATCAGAGCTTCATACAAGCTTTTGGGCCTGCAGACATTCTTCACTGCAGGTGGTAAGGAAACGCGTGCCTGGACGTTTAAAAAGGGTACAAAGGCCCCTCAAGCAGCCGGGATCATCCATTCCGACTTTGAGCGTGGGTTCATTCGTGCTGAAGTCATGGCATTTGATGATTTGGATAAGTTAGAAACTCCTGCAGCCGTCAAAGAAGCGGGTAAGCTGCGTCTTGAAGGTAAAGATTACGTTATGCAGGATGGCGATATTGTTGAATTTAGGTTTAACGTTTAAAACGATCAATTTGAGGAGTGAAGCTTGTGAGCAGCAACAACGATGATACAGCAAAGCGTAATGCCAACAGCAAAGCGCGTGAAAAAAATGCTCAAGTTCATCAAGACCGGGATCATGCGGCAAAAATTGTCCATTCCCAGTTTGATAATATTGGGTTAACAAAACGAAATGCAGAATACATGTTTAAGTTCAACCAGGCACTCGGGGCCACCAAACTGTCCGCAGAGAAGAAGTCTGATGCCGTCCAGACAATGGTTCAACAATTGCTGGAAGGCCAAAAGTCTGGAAAGACTGCCAAAAATATGTGGGGAACTGTTGATCAAAAAGTCGAAAATACAGTTCATCCACCGGCAAGACCTGCCGATCCCCGCAGAGACTATTGGAAAAATGCAGGGTACAATGCTGTCCTGTTTTTGACCATCTTCTTCCTGATGTATGGGGTCTTGTACTTCCTGCCAACCAAGGGTAGTGCCCATGCACCGATGATGGGGATTACTGGAATTCTCATCAGTGCCGCGGTGGCTGGGCTTGGAATTCCAATTGTAACCATGATGTTCACGCCAGGGGTTAAACACAAGTTTTCAGTCTGGATTCGAATTATCCTGGTTATCTTATTCCTGATCGTGTGGATGGGAATCTTCACAGTCGCATCTATTTTGCCGACAGTCCTTAATCCGGTATTGAACCCGATTATTTACATCGTCTTAGGTGTGCTCTCAGGAGCAGGTTCATTCTTCATCAAACGCCACTACAACATTACCGGTGGTGTGTTCTAAACTAACGTAAACATTGGACGATAAGGCTTTTCAAAAGATCACTTGTTGAAAATGCCTTATTTTTTTACATTCATTTCAGCAAAACACGAACATTAACTGTTAAAAATCGAAATAAATTGTCAGAGAAGTAAAAATACATGAACATTGGGGTTTATTTATTCGGAAGAGTCGTGTATAATCAAAACAATTTCAGAAAACGATTTGCTTAACGGGCTTGTTATTTTTATTAGAAATGCATGAGATTTAATCCAAATGCGTTGATTCACCAAAATGAAAGTGATAGATTGTTAAGCAATCAACATTAAAAAGGAGCGAGATAGATGGTTAGTTGGGATGAAAAATTCGGTAAAAAAGGTTTGACGTTTGATGATGTGCTGTTGATTCCAGCAGCGAGTGATGTTTTACCAAATGATGTGGATTTATCAGTACAATTGGCAGACAACTTGAAGTTAAATGTTCCTTTTCTAAGTGCCGGAATGGACACTGTTACCGAATCGAAGATGGCGATTGCATTAGCCAAGCTTGGTGGTATGGGTGTGGTTCACAAGAATTTAAGTATTGAAGATCAGGCTGCTGAGATTGCCAAGGTTAAGGCAGTTAAGAAGACAGCCGATACACCAAAAGCTGCTGTTGATGACAACGATGCGTTATTAGTTGCCGCAGCAGTTGGTGTTTCCTCCGATACATTTGATCGTGCCTCAGCTTTACTTAAAGCCGGTGCGGATGCAATTGTTATTGATACCGCCCATGGTCATTCAGCAGGTGTTCTTCGAAAGATTGCTGAAATTCGTGACCACTATCCTCACACAACTTTGATCGCCGGCAACGTTGCAACTGCCGCCGGAACCGAAGCGCTTTTCCAAGCCGGTGTTGATGTTGTCAAAGTTGGAATTGGTCCCGGCTCCATCTGTACAACCCGGGTTGTTGCCGGTGTCGGCGTTCCTCAAATCACTGCCGTTTATGATGCAGCCAGTGTTGCCCGCAAGTGGGGCAAGTCAATTATTGCTGATGGCGGTATCCAATATTCAGGT
Source organism: Lentilactobacillus sunkii DSM 19904 (assembly GCF_001435575.1). Classification (GTDB taxonomy): domain Bacteria; phylum Bacillota; class Bacilli; order Lactobacillales; family Lactobacillaceae; genus Lentilactobacillus; species Lentilactobacillus sunkii. Next base: position 88,886 of record NZ_AZEA01000005.1, on the reverse strand, counting down.
GACATCGTCAAGGCATTAGCTGCCGGTGGAACTGCTGTTATGCTTGGTAGTGTCTTCTCTGGAACCGATGAAGCACCTGGTGAAGTCTTCGAAGATCATGGCAAGAAGTACAAATCATACCGTGGTATGGGAAGTGTTGCAGCCATGGAACAACAACATGGTTCAGCTGACCGTTACTTCCAAGGTGGCGTTAGCGAAGCCAACAAGTTGGTTCCCGAAGGTATCGAAGGTGAAACTGAATACAAGGGCAGCATCAACGACATCGTCTTCCAGATGGTCGGCGGCCTTCGTTCAGGAATGGGTTACACTGGTTCAGCAACTGTTAAAGATCTTAATGACAGTGCCCAATTCGTTCAGATTACCAACGCCGGCTTGAGAGAATCTCATCCCCACGACGTTAATATCACTAAAGAAGCTCCTAACTATAAACCAGAAGATTAATTATTCTCAAACCTCAGCAGGTCATTCGCTTATGCGATTGACCTGTTTTTGTTTGGTGTCACGCATGATTGGACGAAAAAAGCACCCTGTTATGGCCTCGTGGTGTCAGGGAAGGCTAATGAGTTCAAACTATAATACATATGTTATATAATAAAGGTAATTACAGACGTTAATCGTACACTTATTCAAGGCGGTGATTTCATGTTTAGGCAACTACTCAAAATTGAATTTCTTGTCTTATTTGCATGTGTCATGGTAATGCTTGGATCAATTGATGTCCACGCCGCAACACCAATTACCCCACATGGTGCTGCTAGATTTCAAACTAACACTGCCACCGTGAATGTCACTCAAAGTTCCCCAAGATTCCAGTCTATTTGGACAAGTGCTGTTCAAGCGTGGAACCGGACCGGGGTTTTTACTTTTCAGATTACCAACGATCCCAACGCTCAGGTGATTACTCAGATGAACCCAAATCTTGGCGGGACTTATAGCGGGATGACCTACTTAACTACCAACAATCAGAATTTAATTGTCAAAGCAAAATGTGAAATTAATAATCAGACATTAAGCAGCTTTCATTATGCGAAATTTGAATGGATTAATGTCGCTGAACATGAGCTGGGACACGCTATTGGCTTAAACCATAATCCCGGTAAGGCCAGTGTGATGTATATTGCCAATCGATCCTACAGTATCCAAAACGTTGATATCGAATCCGTTCGCCAGCTTTATTCATTGCCATCCATTCGAATCTCTACCGGAGCCAGAAGCAAACGGGTGACTGATCCGGTTGTTAATTTGAAAAGTCGTCAGGCACCGGATATCGAACCGGGGATGTTTGGCACTACCATTCATCGACGCCTCTTTCCAGTACAGACGATTAATTTAGCGGAACAATTTGCCTACGAAAATAAGATCCTTAACCGGTTGGCAAACCCCTTGTATTGGTAAAATTTTCCCAATGTTTTTGACATTTATCAATATTATTACCAAATTGGAGTATTATTATTCTGGTAGTATGATTTATTTTGAAGACAGGGGAGGCAGTTCTGTGGACTCACAAAACATTCTTGAACGGCCATTTATTACGATTACCAATTTAATTTGGAGCTTTGATCACGTTACCAACCGGGTCAACATATTGCTGGTCAAGCGCAACAACGCGCCATATGACAATTATTGGGCATTGCCCGAAACCTTCATGCGGGCTCAGGAGAGCGCTGAAGAAGCCGCATTACGCTTGGTCCGTGAGAAGATCGGCATGGACTTATCCGGCAGTCACACCGAGCAGCTTGCGACCTTCACGAACCCTTTGAGAACCCCCAATGACCGGGCACTGTCACTTGCCTATATGACATTTTTGCCTGAAAAGCCACAGCTTAAAGCCGGTTATGGGGCATCTGATGCCCGTTGGTTTACCATGGGGTATTCCGATCGGACCTATTCTTTTAGCGATACTGTGCATACATTTCAATCAACCGATTGCCCAGTTCAAAAGACTTATTATACCGAGTTCGACGGAACAAAGTCAGATCCCCAAAAACATTTGGCTTTTGATCACGAATGGATCCTAAAAGTCGCTTGTGATCGAATTCGCAATAAGTTGAATTATCAGCCAAATATCCTGCTGATTTTGGGTGGCAAATTTACTCTGAAGGATGCTCGACGGGTGTATTCACCGTTTATGAAAATTCCTGTTCAACAGATTGACAATTCCAATTTTAAAAAAAGTCATCAACAACTCTTCACGGACATTGGATCCAGTGAGGTGAACGGCCCGGGACGTCCGGCACGGCTTTACAAATTGGCTTATTTGAGCGCGTAAAGGTTGAATTTTGCCCGAAGGCGTTGTAATGTGTAATAAAAGTTTTAAATACTTTTATTTTTACCAAGATAAAAGTTAAGTCGACTTTTAATATAAAAAGAAAGTGTCTGAATATTATGAATAATTTATCAATGCTCACTGATTTATACGAATTTTCTATGGCAAACGGCTATCGTCAGACGATTACTGACGAGCAGGGAGTCTTTGATGTCTTCTTCCGCAAGGTGCCGGACGATGGCAGCTTTGTAATAGCCGCAGGGCTGGAACAAGTGGTCAAGTCACTGCAGAATTTTTCCTTTGATGACAGTGACATTGAATACCTGCGTTCATTGAACTTATTCCAGGAGAACTTTTTAACTTATCTGAAAGACTTCAAGTTCGACTGTAAAGTTTCAGCTGTCCCCGAAGGAACTCCGGTGTTTCCAAGGGAACCATTGTTGACGATTCAAGGACCACTGTTACAGACGCAGTTGTTTGAAACTTTAGTCTTGAATATTTTGAATCACCAATCTCTGATTGCCACCAAAGCTAGACGGATCACTTATTCCGCCGGTAATCGTCCCGTCATGGAGTTTGGCGCTCGGCGGGCTCAAGGACCTGACAGTGCCACTTATGGCGCTCGGGCAGCTGTTATCGGCGGCTGTACGAGTACTTCCAACGTATTGGCTGCCAAGAAGTTCGGGATTCCAGCAGCCGGCACGATGGCCCATGCCTGGATTGAATCATTCCCGGATGAATTAACTTCATTTGAAAAGTGGGCTGAAGTTTATCCAGACAACGCTGCCTTACTGGTTGACACTTACGATGTTTTAAAATCGGGAGTTCCAAATGCCATTAAAGTATTTAAAGAACTCAAGAAAAATGGCCACAAGCCGGTTGGCATCCGAATTGACTCCGGGGATATTACCCAGCTTTCAAAGGCTGCCAGAAAGATGCTCGACGATGCCGGCCTGCCTGAAGTAAAGATCACGGCATCCAATGCCTTGGATGAACATGTTGTCGCCTCATTGCTTCATGAAGGCGCTCCACTGGACAACTTTGGGATTGGTGAAAAGTTGATTACCAGTGCTTCATCACCAGTTTTGAGTGGCGTTTATAAGCTTGCAGCCGTCAGCGAAAACGGCAAAATGATTCCTAAAATCAAGGTCAGTGCCAGCCGGGAAAAGGTGACACTGCCTGGACTCAAGCAGGTATACCGGCTGTATGAACCTGGTACGAATAAAGCATTTGCTGACGTTATTGCTTTGAGCGATGAATCACTGGATCAACCAATTACCGTTGTGAAAGCCAATCCATTAGCCACCAAGCGTGAACAGCGGATTGAAAAGTTTGATGCCAAACCATTGCAGGTTGAGGCACTTGATGGAACTAATCTGAAGATGAAATTACCTGGCGTGTTTGATATTCAGAAGTATACCAAACAAAAGTTGGGTGAGATTCCTTCTGCCACAGAACGGCTGGTCAATCCTGATGAATTCCCAATTTATATCACGACCAAGTTGGCGGATTTGCAGGAACGGCTGCTTGAGGAAGATGGACAGTAATTATAGATTGATGGATTTGAGTGGCCTCGGGGTGTTCCCCGGGGCTTTTTTGTTGTGGATTTTTGAGCTTTGTTTGGCTAAAATGGGTTTTGCTGTTTTGCTGAATATCGAGTCTTAATGCAATACTTGCAGCAAAATTCGGTATTTACCTTATGTCAGAGCCTCTCTATTCTTCTGATAGGATTGATTGGTTCTTTTATTTTACGCTCCCTTCGGCCTCGTAAACGTGCTCCCCAAGCCAGCTTCCTCCGCTTAGCCAAATAACGAGCTTCAATGCAAGCCCCGCATTAAAACTCGTTATTTACCTAATGCTCAGAAGCTAAGCGGCTTGACTCGCACTCTCTTTTAAGTCTTTTTTAAGCTTCACTTGCTAACCTTGTCAACGTTGTGTATCGGTCTTACAGTAGCATTTCAAGCACGGTTGTTGAATTTGTTAAAAAGTGTAGAATCGGTATTGGATGCTAATTAATAATGTGATGCACATAATAATGATAAAATAATAGTAAATATATACGATAATGAGGTTATGAAGCTATGAAAATTTTAGTTGTTGATGATGATAAAGAAATTGCTCAACTGCTCGAGATCTACATTCGAAATGAAGGGTATGAGCCAGTTTCTGCCTATAGCGGTCAAGAAGCCCTTACCCGTTTACGGACTGAATCAGACATTGGTTTGATGATTCTCGACATTATGATGCCCGGTATGAACGGAATTGAAGTGGTTAAAGAAGTCCGTAAAGATTCTCAAATTCCCATCATTATTTTGTCTGCCAAGACCGAAGATATGGATAAGATTCAAGGCCTGATCAGCGGTGCCGACGATTACGTCACCAAGCCGTTTAATCCCCTTGAAGTCATGGCCCGGGTTAAGTCCTTGCTTCGCCGGACCGAAGAACACGTTACCAACGATACCCCCGACGTATTGGACATTGGTCCACTTACCATTAATAAAGATTCTCACGAAGTCAAAACCATCACCGGAACGCCTATTCAGTTAACGGCTTTGGAGTTTGGTATTTTGTACCTGTTGGCAAGTCATCCCAACCGGGTCTTTTCAGCTGACGAAATTTTTGAACGGGTATGGCGTCAGGAAAGTATTGTTTCCGCCAAGACCGTCATGGTTCATGTCAGCCACCTTCGTGACAAGATTGAAGAAGCAACCAACGGCGAGAAAGTCATTCAGACCGTTTGGGGTGTGGGCTACAAGATTGAGTCCCACTAAGCATCATCAATTTTGAAATGGGGGATGTCGCATGAAACTGACAGGTCGTGAAAAAACCGAACTGCTCCTGGAAGGAATAGTGACGGTTATTTTGCTGTTGCTGCTCAACCTTTCAATTATCATCTTAATTAACCAATCACTCTATACAAACCCTGGCTTGCGGGATGGTATTTTTATCATCAAGCGGTCGATCGTTATCGGTCCCGACCACATGCACCTTTGGAGCTGGGAGAACATTTTCATTGTGTTCATGCTGCTGTTTGATGCTGCTGTTGTATACTGGCGCTTAATCAGACGCTACCATCAAATGGAGCTTCGACACATCATCAGTGAACTACATTACATTGCCAATGGCCATTTGAACCACCGGATTCCATTTAATTTTAAAGGAAATACTCAATCAGTCGTTGAAAGTATCAACGCACTGGTTGACAGTGTCATTAAGTCCATGGATGAGGAGCGGGCAATTGAAAGTTCCAAGGATGAATTGATTACCAATGTCAGCCACGATTTAAGGACACCACTGACCTCGATTCTAGGCTATCTTGGGTTGATCCAGGACAAGCAGTATCATAGTCAGGAAGACCTGTTAAAATACACTGATATTGCCTATTTAAAGGCAAAACAAATGAAATCTCTGGTGGATAATCTGTTTGAATATACCAAGGTCAAGCAGACTGGGACGCCACTATCAATTAGCAAAATTGATCTGAACCAGATGATGGAACAGTTAGTCGCCAGCTTTGAACTTGAAGCTGACAAAAATGGTTTGGCAATTTCCGCTAAGGAAACCGACAAGCCGTTGTACATTGAAGCAGATGCCGAAAAGCTTGGACGGGTCTTCAACAACCTGATTTCCAATGGGATCAAGTATGGCAAGGGCGGCCACCACATTTACTTGAGCGCCTCAGTTGGCCAACCTGGTGAAGTGGTCATCCATGTTGCTAACGATGGACCGGAAATTCCGAAAAAATCATTGGATCAAATCTTTGAGCGTTTTTATCGGGTTGAAAGTTCTCGAAACAAAGAAACCGGCGGCTCCGGCTTAGGCTTGGCAATCGCCCAGAGTATTATTGACCTTCATGGCGGTTACATTAACGTCAGTTCAGATGAAGGCTTAACCACTTTTGCCATTCATTTACCAGTTAAGCATGGTGACAAATTAAGCAAACCTTCTCAAACGAAAGCTGCTGAATAAAAGGAGAACTTTATGAAGCATCGACTTAAATTAGTAATAACCTTGATAGGCTTTTTTTGCGTTCTAACAGGGGCGACCACGGTTAGTGCCAGTGCTCAAAACACCGTTTCTCCTAATATCTATGCCAAAGCGGCGATCGCCGTAGATGCCAAAACCGGTCAAATTTTGTATCAGAAGAATGCCAAACAACCGCGGGCAATTGCCTCAATTTCCAAGTTAATGACGGTTTATATCGTTCACCAACAAATCCAGAAGCATCACCTGTCATGGGGAAGCAAGGTCAAAATTTCCTCAGAGCTTGCGTCATTAAGCACGGCATCGGGTCTGACCAACGTGACATTAAAAACCGGCCGTTCATATACAGTTCGCCAGTTGGTTAACGCAACCCTGGTGGCTTCCGCGAATGCGGCTGCTTTAGCATTGGGGCAGAAAGTTTCCGGTACTTCGGAAAAGTTTGCCGATTTGATGAATAAGACAGCCCGAAAGATGGGCATTCATGATGGTAAATTTTACAATGCCTCCGGTCTCACCAACAAATTGACCGGAAAGCTGGCTTTACAAAAGGTCAGTGCCAATGCGGAAAACTTATTATCTGCAAGTGACGTCGCCTTATTGGCGAAAAATTTGTTGAAAGAATTTCCAAAAGTGATTAATCTGACCAGACAGACCAGCTCGACTTTTTATGGCATGGCGATGACCGGTCACAATCAGCTGATTGATGATAAGAACATTGCCAAGGGCGTGCAGGTTGACGGCTTAAAAACTGGAACTTCCGATAAAGCAGGGGCTTGTTTTGTCGGCTCGGCAACTGAGAATGGTGGTCATCGGATTATCACCGTGGTGTTGGGTGCCAGAAACCAAAGCGCCAGTGATCCTGCCCGGTTTATTCAGACTGCCAAGTTGATGCGTTCGGTTTATACAACTTTGACGCCGGTAAAACTTGCAGCAAAGTCCAAAGTTACCGGAGTCGGCAAGGCACAGATTCCGGATGGCAAAACCGAAACTGTCATTCCGGTAACCAAGACCGCCAACTGGATATGGGCAGCTAACGGAACCCACGCCAGCCAAATCAGTGGGCAATACGTCACAAAACCGGCTAAACTGGCTTCGCCAACTAAAAAGAATACTTATGTCGGCAATGCTCATTTAAAAATTGGCGACAAACGATTGCAATACATTGGTAAGTCAGCTGGAGAAATTTTCATGGTTACCAAAAACTCCGTAAAAAAAGCCAATCCTTTTGTTCGCCTATGGCGTGCGATATTGAGGCTGTTTTAGAATTCATTTTCACAAAAGGTGTTTATTAATTGGGGCATATCCCATATAATTGTACTTGGAGTGTTTACATTATTTTTACACACAGATGACGAAAGTGTGTATTGGTTTAAATGGAGGAATCCTTTTTGGGAAAAGCTGAAGCAAAATCGAGGGCAAAGCTTCCATATTGGCGAAGAATACTTGACGCTTCTTTGCCTGTAGATTTAAGTTATATACCAATTGGGCTGGCGTGTGGTATTTTACTTCACGCATCGGGCTTTAATGTGTGGACCACTTTGATGGTATCAATTATGGTTTTTTCCGGCGGTGCTCAATTTTTAATCGCTTCGCTTCTGGCAACGAATGCCCCAATGCTTTCCGTGATCTTGATGATGTTCTTCCTGGAACTTCGTTATGCGTTGTTGGGATCCAGTCTTTCCAAGTATCTGCACGGGGAGTCACTGGGATTTACCGCGTTGTTTGCGGCATCCATGAATGATGAAAACTATGCATTAAATTACTTAAAATTCTCAACTGATAAGAAGTTCACGCCGCATGAAGCTCTGCATGTTGAACATATGACACTGGTCTTTTGGACAATCAGTAACATCATCGGTAGTCTGATCGGCAGTGCGATTAACATTGACTTAACAATTGTTCACTTCGCTTTAACTGCGTTATTCCTTTATATGATTGTTGTGCAGTTGAAGAATGGTTTGATTATCGTAATTTGTATCTTGTCAGGATTTCTGGCAGCTTTCTTCATGGTGATTACCAAATCAACCCTGGGGCTGGTATTATCAACCTTAACGGCATCGTTTATTGGATTTATGGTCGAAGCAACGATTAGAAAGTTCGACACAAAGAGTCGTTGGTTGAAACCGATGAAGAACCCTGCTGGATCGCCTGAGGATACTGACGAAGACACGGATGACTAGGAGCTATCTTTATGGAATGGAACACGACACAACATGTTTGGTTAATCTTAGGGTGTTTTTGCGTGGCCTTTGCACCACGGTTAATTCCCCTAATGTTTTTCCGTACACGAAAAATTCCAAATTGGTTTAACGAGTGGATGAGATACGTTCCAATTTCGCTGTTCACAGCATTGGTTGTCAAGGATCTTTTCATTTCTCCTGAATACACGGTCACATTTGTGAACCGGGCACCAGAAATGATTGCCGCTGTGATCGTGATTGGGATTGCGTATTGGACGCGTTCAATGGCAATCTCAGTTGTTCTGGGGTTATTGGCAGTATTTCTCCTGGCAATGGTTGTCTGATAAAAGCATTACATATACACAAAAATAGGACTACCGACGAGTTCAACTTGTCGGTAGTCCTATTAACTTTACAAAAGGATTCTTCGTTTAATTTTTTCAGTTGGATTGGCAACCACCAGACCAAAGTCATCTGCGGTGAGCTCTTGGTCAACCCGCATGCCGTTTTGTACTAGAACAGTGAATTGAACCTTTTCTTTAATCGCGATGTCCATGAAGGGGTCGATTAATTCCTGGTCCATCCTGCCGTTGATATAGACCCGGTATTCAGGATAATTTTTTAGAACTTTGTCCACTAATTCCGGGGTGCCGGCCTGATGGAGCTGGCCGATGGTCAGGGCTAAAGCGACTCTTTCTCGAAAGTTGCCAAGAAATGCCCGCTTTTCATCCGGTTTAATCTGTGGATTGCCAAACATATGCTGCTTAATAAATTCTTCTGAACTATCAGCCAATTGAATGCCCCTTTCGAACGCAATATTTAAGTTTAATATAACAAATTATTTGTTGAAAGTCTCTATCAGTCATTTGCTATAATATACTTTAACAATCATTATTCCAAATTTTCCGAACAATAATCTGGGATCCGGAAAATGTTCATTCGGGAAAAATGTTATAATAAATTAGAACAAATTTTACGAGGAGGGCTTCAATTTGAAAAAATGGATTTGGATTGTAATCGCCATAGTCATTGGTGCTTCAGTTGGTGGTTACGCATATGCCCGTCATAGCCAAAACGAAAAAATATACGCGGAAGCTATGCAGCGAGGCCGCCTTCAAATTTCGAATAAAAAATATACCGCTGCCGAGACGTCATTTACCAACGCCTTAAAGCGCAAACCGAATGATGACAAGGCTGATCGGATATTGAACCAGACCCAGTCATTTATTTCAGCAAATGACTTATTTGATTCGCTCAAATTTGGCGAGGCAAAAAGTGAGTATCAATCCGTTGCCAATACCAAGAAGGGCAATCAGTTATTGTCAGACCGGGCCAATGCGCAAATTACTAAAATAAAGGGGATTCAAAAGAATCGTCAAAATTACAACAAGATTTATGATCAAGCACTGGATCAGGCCGGTAATGGGCAGTACACCGAGTCAAACAGTACGTTGGACAAGATATTCTCCGACAAGTCGATTCATCAATCATACTATGCGGACATTTTGAAGAAAGCACAAACTTTGCGGGATAAGAATAACGACGCAATCAGCGGCAATTCTTCAGACAGTTCAAACAGTTTTGAATCAAGTAGTTCCAATAGTAACACCAACAATAATCCTAATGTGACCGGCGATAAGGGAGCCAGCTTAACTTCTGCTGAGAAGAAGGCTGCGGCCGCATATAAGGGTTCGAACGAATACACTGTTACCAAGGGTGAGCGTGACCTTAACGGCAAGCCGATTACTGCCGCTCAAATTACGAGTGCCAGAAAGCAGATCTCTGCAGCTGGTGTGGATTCCAATGCGATGAGCGACCAGGATGTCCGTAACATTATCAAAGGTGCCCACAAGAATGGCGAAACAATTGGCCAGTACGTAAAGGCACATTATTAATTCAAAGTTTATTCATAATGAATCTCAGGGATGACTATCTCTGGGATTTTCATTATCCATGAGTAATAAAGCTTGTTAGGAACCGCTTTCCAAGAGTAAAATGTGTTTTATCAATAAAACCGCGAGGGGGTTGAGCAATTGTCACTTTGGGCAAGGTTTGTGAACAACATTCCACTGAGAAGATTTACCGTTCTAATGCTGGTTATTTTTGTGCTGTATGTCACCCGCAGCATGATCAGTACGGTTTTGCTGACGTTTATTTTCTCATTGTTGGTGGTCAAATTGACTAACGCAATTCGACGGCACATCCGTATTCCGGCGCCGGTAATTGTCTCCATCGTTTATCTGTTGGTTGTCTTAGGTCTGTACTTTGCGATTACCACTTATATTCCTAAAGTTGCCGACCAAACGTTCAATGTGACCCAGGATATTATTAATTTTTACTCTAATCCGAATAATCTGCCCGATGACAGCACACTTTCGTGGGTCAATAAATTGATCCAGCAAAGCAATGTCATGGCCCAGATGAAAAATGGTGTTTCATTGGTCTGGAAGTATGTTACCGGTGTTGGAAAGATGGGAGTCACATTATTCCTGTCGATCATGCTGAGCTTTTTCTTCACCATTGAGCTCAAAGCGATGGATCGCTTTTCGAAGTCACTGTTGGAAAGTGATTTTGGCTGGTTCTTCCAAGACTTGGCTTTCTTTGGTAAAAAGTTTGTTTCTACTTTTGGTGTTGTGATTGAAGCCCAATTCTTCATTGCCCTTTGCAACACTGCTTTGACGACAATCGTGATTGCCATTATGGGGCTGCCGCAGTTGGCAGCATTGTCACTGATGGTCTTCATCTTCAGTCTGATTCCGGTTGCCGGGGTAATCATTTCGTTTATCCCGTTATCGCTGGTCGGCTTTTCAGTGGGCGGCATCAACGATGTCTTTTACCTGCTGATCACGATAATCGTGATCCATATCTTTGAGGCATACGTGCTAAATCCCAATTTTATGGCCTCAAAGACCAACCTGCCGATCTTTTATACCTTTGTTGTACTACTGGTCGGCGAACATTTCTTTGGCATTTGGGGCTTAATCTGTGGGGTGCCGATCTTCACGTTCTTCCTGGATATTCTGGGAGTCAAAAAGCATGAAGTTCCTCGCAAAAAGCTGCTAAAGACCCGATCGTAGCTTACGGTTTTAAAACCACTTTATAAAAATTTCACAATTAAGCTGAAAAATTTTTCTGTTTGGTGTAAAATCAATCTGATAGAGATAAAGAAAGAGGTAATTATATTGGCAAAACTTGTGTTAATTCGTCATGGTCAAAGTGAATGGAACTTATCTAACCAATTTACTGGTTGGGTCGATGTTGATTTGAGTGAAGAAGGAGTTAAGCAAGCCATCAACGCTGGTAAGTTAATCAAAAAAGCCGGCATTCAATTTGACTTTGCATTTACTTCAGTATTGACTCGAGCAATCAAAACTTTACATTATGCTTTGGAATACTCAGACCAACTTTGGATTCCAGAAGTTAAATCATGGCGTTTGAACGAACGTCATTACGGCGCTTTGCAAGGCCACAACAAGAAGAAGGCTGCTGAAAAATATGGTGACGAACAGGTTCATATCTGGCGTCGTTCATACGATGTATTGCCTCCACTTCTGAAGGCCGACGACGAAGGTTCAGCTGTTCATGACCGTCGTTACGCCAACCTTGATCCACACATCATCCCTGGTGGTGAAAATCTTAAAGTTACACTCGAACGTGTAATGCCATTCTGGGAAGATCAAATTGCTCCTAAATTACTTGACGGCAAGAACGTTATCATTGCCGCTCATGGTAACTCATTACGGGCACTTTCAAAATACATCGAAAACATTTCCGATGAAGATATCATGAACCTTGAAATGGCTACTGGTGAGCCAGTGGTTTATGACTTTGATGACAAATTGAACGTTGTCAGCAAGACTAAGTTGGACTAATCAAGTAATACTAAACAGTCACTTTGGGCATGTCCCCAAAGTGACTGTTTTTGCGTATTTTGCTAATCTGATATAATTGGTTTCGTAATAAGGAAATCACTTTTAAAAAATGAATTCTCAAAGGAAGTTTTTCTATGATTAGTATTCGCCAACTTGCTCGGATCGCAAAAGTTTCACCTGGGGTCATCTCCCGCGTACTGAACGAAGATCCAACTCTCTCGGTGTCAGATAGTACCCGGAAAAGGGTTCTCGCGCTCATTAAACAATATAATTACCAGCCAACTAAGCATCAAGGCAAAAAGTGGATCAATTCTCTTTGTGTGATCACCACGTTAACGGAGGCTGAAGAAGTCAATGACGCTTATTTCCGACTGATTTTTCAAGGGGTTTCCGAGGCAGCCCAAGAGACTGATTTTAAAATTAAAACAATCTATCGGCTTCAGGAAAAACCGAAAATGAATGATATTCCCAAATACGCCGGTTTAATCTTGATTGGGGCAATTGATAACCAAGTGGTTCAATCATTTCGAGACCAAAATGAGCATTTGGTTTTAATTGATAATCAAGTGAATACATTGGTTGCCAATCGAGTGGATCCGGACGTGTCTGGAATGGCTAAGACTGCCTTTCAACGATTTATGGACCAGGGAATCAAGGAATTCGGTTTTATTGGCGGCAGATTATCTAGTGTTGGCGTACAGGGTCAGGTGAGTCACCCCGAAAAAGAGGATCGATTGGACACGTTCCAACAGCTTAGTGAAGCAGAAGCCGGCGTGACGCTTCATACTAAGATTGGTGAATGGTCACCACAATTCGGTTACGACTCGGCAACTGCCCTGATCCAGGAGCATCCGCAGATTCAAGCTTTTGTGGCTGCTTCGGATCCGATTGCTCTTGGCGTGTTGCGGGCACTCCATGATTCGAAGGTATCAGTTCCCAATCAAGTCCAAGTGATTGGCTTTGATGATTTGAATTATTCAAAATTTTTGATTCCGCGCTTAAGCACTTTTCGAATTCCAACTAAAGAGATTGGCAGCGAAGCGGTTAGAATTCTAGTCCACGAATTAACTTCTGACAATTCAAATATTCGTCAGGTCCAGTTATCTGGCAAATTAATCGAACGGGAAACAACTATATAGTGTGCAAAAAAGGTTTACGTTAAAATGCGTAAACCTTTTTTGAGATTATATTTTTTTGAGTTCAAATTTCATACTTTCAAAATCATGTTTTGGTTGGGGCATTGGGTAGAAGCCAATGTTCATCAACTCATCACCGGATACTGCCAATGAGCCGTTAACTTCATACTTGGCTTTTGGATCCAGACCTTGAAGCTTCAACACGGTTAGTGGATATGCAGGTTGATTGAGAATGTTAAAGTACATGACCACCGCTTTAGACTTGTCGGGGCTGACAAACATCCAAGAGCCTTGATTGTTCTTAAAAGGATTAATTAATCGATAGAAATCACCGAATTGGATAAGTTCCCGGTTTGCTTTATACCATTGATTTTCTTGAATGACGGTTTTGACTTCATCATCCGAAAGAGTGAGAGGATCCAGTTCATAACCGGTATCAGCGGAATTAGCAACTAACGAGCGGAAGTTGATATCGATGCTTCTGCCGGTATTTGGGTTCGGAATTTTTGATACGTGGGCACCCATTGCAACTGGTGGATAAATTATGCTGGTACCGTATTGAATCTTGACTCTTTCCACAGCATCGGTATTATCAGATACCCAGTATTGCGGCATGTAATAGAGCATTCCTGCATCAAAACGACCACCGCCGCCTGAGCAGCCTTCAAATAAGATGTTTGGATAACGGGCTGTGATTTTGGCCATAAAGTCATAGACCCCAAGAATGTAGCGATGTGAGGCTTCACCCTGTTGGTCAGCAGGTAAGTTCAAATTGTACAACTCGGTAATATTTCGATTCATGTCCCATTTGACATAGTCAATTGTTGTACTGTCTAAAATTTCACACATTTGTTTGAAAATATGTTCACGAACTTCCGGACGGCCGAAGTCTAAAACATATTGATCACGGGAGACGGAAAGCTGCCGATTGGGGGTGTGGATCGCCCAATCAGGATGGGCCCGATATAAATCAGAATCTTTGGAAACCATTTCAGGTTCAAACCATAGGCCGAATTTCATTCCCAATTGATGGGTTAGGTCTGAAATTGAAGTTAAACCATGTGGCAGTTTTTCCTTGTTAACGTACCAGTCACCCAGTGAAGAATTGTCATCGTTACGATGACCAAACCAGCCGTCATCCAAAACAAATAGTTCGATATCGAGTTGGGCAGATTTTTTCACAATTTTTTCCAGCTTGGCTTCATCAAAGTCCATATACGTTGCTTCCCAATTATTAATCAGAATTGGCCGTGGCTTCTTGGCAAATTGTGATGTCATGACGTGATTAAGAATCAAATGATGAAAAGCATGTGACAGCTGGTTTAAACCACGATCACTGAAGCTCATCATAACTTCAGGAGATTGGAAGGATTCTTGTGGACGGAGTTTCCAAGAGAAATTAAAATCGTTGATTCCCATCTGTACACGAACTTGTTCAAATGGATCTTTTTGAATAGTCGATTTGTGGCTTCCACTATAGATTAGATTGAAACCATAAGCTGTGCCGCTATCCTCAGTGACATTTGGTGAAACCAAGCCAAAGAAAGGACTTTGCATGTGCCCCGATGAACTTCGTTTCGAATCCAAAACTTTAGTACCTGGGTTAATGTCTTCAACTACAACTTGGCGTTCTTCAGCGTATCGGCCAGGAAGTTGAAGTAGTTGATAATCATTTTTAGGAAAATCAATGTTCATACTGTCAATCTTTTTAATGTCAATGTCTGTTGTTCCGGAATTGATGATTTGTGAACTGCGAACAACTGATGCGGAATCAGAAAAAATGGTGTAGGCCAAATTGACGGTAATCTGCGCTATTTTATCAACCATCGTGATTGTGAGCGTCTTGGCTTCCGATTGATCCGCATGAGTGCTTGGAAGTTCAGGCGAAGCGTCTTTCCCATCGGTAATCTGGTAACTTTGATATTCAAAGTTAGTGATCATAGAGCCGTTGGTTTGTTGAACACTGATCGCTGGTTCACGGAAATCGCCAGCACCAAAGCTTGGAAATTCCTGGGGTAGGGTGTTCAATGAGTAGTTTCGGTCGGTCGCATCACTAAAATTTGGAGAAAATGATCGATCCAGTCGGGGATACTTCAGGCTCCCTGAATAGTCATTCACTTTTTTACCAAAGTAGTAGTGGGCTAGAACGTTATGGTCTTCCACACCCAGAATGTAACTAACCTTTGAGTTGGATAGGTGGAAAATTTGGTTCCCACTCACTTTTGATACTTTAATTTGTGCATCCATTGATGTATTCCTCCAATAATTTTGTTTGAAAGTAAACAGTAAACAATTTAATAATTATAATTGTAAGCGCTTTTAGGGAAAAGTCAACCTGATCCTTGTGGTTAAAAGAAATAAAAAATAAATTCGCGTTAATTGGCATAGAATCAATCGTTATCTGGCCAATTCATCTTAAAAATCGAAAATCTTTAATTTTAACCACTTGACGAATTAAACATTTCAGGGTTTAAAAATAAACAGTAAACATAAACGGCTTCTGAAATCGATTAATCAAAGTCAGGAGAGATGAAAAGAAGCATCTTTAATACATCTAACATTTTGGTGGCAATACCAATTTTGATTATCATTAAACTATTATTAGAAAAAATTGGGCGAATACATTTGATGCTAAATTCTAATTACCGCAATGTTCATTATTCATGATTATCTGAGTGATCAATTGTAATGTAACTTGTGAATCTTTTAATATTTCTCCATTTGATATGTGAGATAAATGCAATTAATTTTAATAAACGAATGCTACACTAATTTTTGTGCGAAAACGTTTACCTCGTAGAGGATTATCATTTAAAAATTGGGGAATCTATATTATGCAGAAGAAAAAGATCACTTTAGTTGGATTAGTTTTAATGACGTTATCAACCATTTATGGGTTTGCGAATACGACCGTTGCGTACGATCAGATGGGCTACGCAAGTATTATTTGGTACATATTGGGAGCCGTATTGTTCCTGCTGCCTACTGCCCTGATGTTTGCCGAGTATGGCTCGACTTTTAAGGATGCCCATGGTGGAATATACTCCTGGTTGGCTGGTTCAATCGGTGAGGAGTGGGCCTTTATCGGGACTTTCATCTGGTTGTCGTCTTGGATTATCTGGTTGATGTCGACTGCTTCAAAAGTTTGGATTCCATTTGCAACCACATTGTTTGGTCATGATACGACTCAGACGTGGAGCTTTCTTGGCTTGAGTTCAACCAAGACCGTTGGGTTGCTTGCTATTTTGTGGATTCTAACGGTTACTTGGTTTGCGGTTCGCGGAATGGATTCCATTTCTAAAATCTCGTCAGTGGGTGGAATTTTTGTTTCATTGTTGACAGTGATTTTTGCAATTGCCAGTATCGTTGTTCTGGTATTTAATGGAGGTCATCTGGCTCAGCCCGTCACTGGGATAGGAAGCTTCATCAATTCGCCAAACCCTCAATTTACATCACCAATCGCGGTCATTTCATTCATGGTTTACGCTGTGTTTGCATATGCCGGAACGGAAACCTTGGGTGGGGTTACCGATAATATGAAGGATCCGGCCAAGACTTTTCCACGTGGATTGATTATTTCAACAGTGATCATTACCGTTATGTATTCTCTATCAATCTTCCTTTGGGGAATTACTACTAATTGGCATTCAGTTCTTGGCCACGGACAAGTCAACTTGGGAAACATCACCTATGTGTTGATGGCTAATTTAGGAGTTGTCCTTGGGCAAAGTCTTCATCTATCGGCTGCTGCCAGTTCAATACTCGGGACTGCCTTTGCCCGATTCGCCGGATTAAGTATGTTCATGGCTTATATGGGCTCATTCTTTGTCTTGGTATATTCACCTTTGAAGTCGTTTATCATGGGTTCAAATCCCAACTTCTGGCCGGCCAAGATGACTCAGTTGAATAAGAAGGGCATGCCTGGGTTTGCGATGTGGACTCAAGCAGTCATCGTGGCAGTCTTGATCTTCTTTGTTACTTTCGGTGGTTCAAATGCCTCACAATTCTATGTTATTTTGACCAACATGGGAAATATTTCCACATCTTTCCCTTACATCTTTTTGGTTGCCGCTTTTCCTTTCTTCAAACGCAAGAAAGGGTTGGAACGACCATTTGAGATTTACAAGAAGCGTTGGATAACTGACGCCGTTTCAATCATCGTTTTGATCGTTTTGGTTGGTGGAATCGGGTTTACCGCGGTGACTCCAATCATTCAACACGACTATGTCACAGCCTTCTGGACAATCATCGGCCCAATCTTCTTTGGTGCGATTGCTTGGGCATTCTTGACATATCAGTCACACAAATTAGCAAAAAATAAATAAGCTCGATATTAAAAAGTCAGACGAAGAATATCTTCGGCTGACTTTTTTGGTTAAAATAATTCGGTTTTTAAATGTATGTCGTCTTGATCTGTAATTTTTCTCAATACCCGGCAGGGATTGCCGACGGCTAATGAATTTGAGGGAATATCGCGAGTTACGACGCTACCGGCACCAATCACACAGCCATCGCCAATGGTCACACCACCGACAACCACCACGTTGCTGGCCAACCAACAATTGCTGCCGATCGTGATCGGCTTGGCATACTCATCATCATATTCGGACCCGTCTGGTCGCTGCTTCACGTTTCGATCCTGATAACGCAGGGGGTGCATGGGTGTCGCAAGGGTCACGTTGGGTCCAAACATGACATTACTGCCGATTGTGACCGGACAATCATCGAGGATGGAGAGATTGGCATTTCCGTAAAAATGGTCGCCAATCGTGGTATAGATGCCATAGTCAAAGAAAATTGGCCCTTGTAAGTAAATATTTTTATCTGCTTTTGGCAGGAGTTGGGCTAAAATTTTTGCCCGTTCTTCGGCATCTTCATCAAAAGTATTGTTGTAAAGCTTTGACAGCCGGTGGGCGTTATGTTGTTTCGATTGGAGAGTGGGGTCTGATGGATCATAAATCTTACCCGCCAGCATTTTTTCTTGTTCAGTCATGGTTTCCTCCTAAGATTTGTTATGTCATGAGTATAACGTAATCGTAGGTGATAGCGCTACCACGGATTGGCTTTTGGGTGGTTAGAGAGGCTAATGGCCATTTGGCTTTGGTATAATTGAACTAACTTGATTGGGAGGGACAGGCGTGATTAATCCAGTGCCGTTATATAAAGAAATGTTCAGTAAGATGGGACCACAATACTGGTGGCCGGCAGATTCCAAAATGGAAATTGTGATCGGTGCCATTTTGGTTCAAAATACAAATTGGAATAACGTGGATATGGCTCTGACCAACTTAAGGGATGAAACCCAACTGGACGTCAAAGAAATTCTGAAGTTATCCGACGAGCAATTACAGACTTTGATTCGGCCAAGCGGTTTTTATGTTAATAAAAGTAAGAGCCTGAGAGCCGTTCTCAGCTGGTTTGATCAACATCAATGTGACTTTAGCCAGATGGTTGGAGAATACGGTGACAAGCTCCGAGAGACGATGCTGGCACTTCCTGGGGTCGGTGAAGAGACCGCTGACTCATTAGTGGTTTATGTATTTGATCAACCCGCGTTTATTGCTGACAAGTATGCCAGAACGTTATTTACTTACCTGGGGTTTCGCGGCCTGTCGAACTACCATAAGCTTCAACAGCGGATTATCTTACCGGAAACATTCAACTATAAAGACGCCCAAGAGTTTCATGGCTTGATTGATGAATTTGGAAAGAAACATTTGAAAGATAAGCAGCAGTTTAAAGAAAGCTTCCTGGGTACCTTCGATAGGAAATTGCTCAATGTAAAGGGGTAACCATTCATTTCAGCTACGGCTTTAACAGCGTTTAATATCAACATTGACAAGTTTTTAATAATTCATATGGCATTTAATCGAAAATTCATGATAAAATTTTACTATATCTAAAGGCCAGGGGATCCTGTGGCTAATCATCGGGCTCATTTAAAGAAATTTTATCGATTGAATAGGAGCTTTTATCGTGAATATATTGTTAATGATTCTGCCGGCAATTGGTTGGGGGCTGTTATCTCCAGTCGTGGCCAAGATCGGCGGTAAACCAGCCAATCAGATTTTCGGGACCACCTTTGGGGCTTTGACAACTGCGCTGATTCTGACCGTTTTTTATCATCCCCATATTTCTACTGCCACTTTTTTAATTGCCGCATCTGCCGGGGCTTTTTGGGTAATCGGCCAGGTTGGCCAGTTCATTAGTTTAAAGAACATTGGTTTTTCGACCACAATGCCTGTTTCTACTGGGTTTCAGCTGATTGGAACTTCCCTGGTTGGCGTCGTCATTTTTGGTGAGTGGTCGACATTCACCCAGAAAGTTCTTGGGGCGATCGGTGTTCTGACGCTCATTGTGGGAATCTGGCTGACTTCAGTTACCGAACAGCTGCCCAACCAGAAAGGCCATGATAAAAAATGGCTCGGTACCATGATCATGCTGGTATTCACAACCTTGGGGTATATTATCTATATGGCCATTCCTCGAACCTTAAACAGCTCAGGATTGGCAATTTTTATGCCCGAAAGTGTCGGCATGTTTGTGGCCGTTATCATCTATGTCGTTGTTACCAAACAGAGCGCCATTTTCAAAGAAAGAACGAGTTGGCTCAACATTGCCGGTGGACTTGTCTATGCGTTAGGGGCAATTACGTACATCCTGTCTGTGAATGCAAATGGGGTTAACTCTGCGTTTGTTGTATCCCAGCTGGCAGTTGTTATTTCGACCTTATTAGGGATGGTTTGGATGCATGAATATAAGACGCCACGGGAACTGGTATTTACGTTTTGTGGATTAGTGTTGATTGTGACCGGTGCCGTGATTACGACGGTATTTTAAAATAATCTCCAAATGAAAATGGCGTCCGAACATGAATATGTTTGGACGCCATTTGATTATACTTTGATCCAATTCAGCTGAACAAATCGGTTTTCAGAGCAACAAAAAAAGCCCCTCACAGGAGGCTTTTATTTTTCGTTGATTTAATTATTCAACAACTGAAACGTTAGCAGCTTGTGGGCCACGATCGCTGTCTTCAACGTCAAGAGTTACATGTTGTCCTTCTTCAAGGGTCTTGTAACCGTCAGCATTAATAGCTGAGAAGTGAACAAAAACGTCCTTGCCGTCTTCTAAAGTGATAAAACCGTAACCTTTGTCTCCATTAAACCATTTAACAGTACCTTGTTCCATAAGAATGAAACCTCCGTTGCGCATAGCGCGATAAATTTTGCATTTGAAACTTGAAAAGTAAGGAGTCATTCTTATTAGAACGATGGACCTTGTTTCGAAGCTAAATACATTGTCTATACCTTAACAGGTAAATTCGAAAAAAGCAAATGAAAGAACTGTAATTCTTTATTTGAGTGAAGTGGCATCAGTTGGATTATAATTAAGTTAATGCGAACGCGAAAGGGGATCGTCACTTATGAGTAGATCTGTTAATTGGAAAGCCGCTTTAATTGCCGGCGGAGTCGCCGGGGTTATCTCCGGTCTGGTGAAGCTGGGCTGGGAGAATGTGTTACCGCCGCGAACACCGGAACGCAACAAAACCAATCCACCGCAACGATTACTTGAACAGGCGGGCATACCTGAAAAAGTTACCCATGCCACTTATACCTATTCCGGTGAGCAATTGCCATGGGTAAGTTACGTGATTCACTTTGGGTTCTCAACCTCATTTGCCATGTTTTACAGTCTGGCCGGCCATTATGTACCGATGATCAAGATGGGCGACGGGACATTGTTCGGCCTTGGTGTCTGGGGCGCCTTTCATCTGGGCATCATGCCTGCAATGGGGACGGTTCCTTCCGCCAAGGATCAGCCAGCTGAAGAACATGTTTCCGAAGCATTGGGTCACGTTGTCTGGATGTGGACGAATGATTTGATCGCCGATGAAGTTTATAACAAGTTAAATAAGAAATAACCATAAAAAATTCTCAAGCATGATTTTCTGCTTGAGAATTTTTGTTTACAATTGATTATTTTGATTCAGCTAATTGTTCTTTAGAAATTGTTTCAGTGTCTTCTTCAGTGTCTTCCTCAGTATCTTCGGCTGATGCTGACACTTCATGGTTACCCATCACAAGATTAATAATGATGGCACTTAACGCAGCAATCGTAATTGGTGACCCCAGAAGGTATTGGATCATCTGAGGGGTTTCACTGACAACTTTGCTTGGCAATAAGATAACTGCCATGGTGAGGACAATCGGAATACCAAGAACGTAGATTGAACTTTCATCAGTTGCCAGATTACGGATAACATTTAAACCATTAAGCATGATAATGACACAGATGATGGAGAAAATACCGCCAATGACAGCTGCAGGAACGGCAGATAAGAAGGCTGACAATTTTCCGAAGAAGCCAAGAACGATAAACCAGATTCCAGCTGAAACGAACACCCGACGGCTGGCGACACCAGTGATTGATACAACACCGGCGTTAGTTGAGTAACCAGTCATTGGAGTGGTTCCCAATAAAGCAGCAGTTAAACAGCTGAGGCCTTCACCAATAATTCCGCGGTTCCATTGTTTCTTACTGATCTTTTCACCGACAACCGCACTCATCGCAAACCAAGTTCCAGTGGTTTCCGTTGTTAATACCATGTAAATGACAACGAAAGTCAAAATAGCAGGTAACGAGAAATGAATTCCATAATGTAATGAAGTGAAGTGGGGAAGGCTGATCCAGGCAGCGTTGTTAACAACCGACCAGTCAAAACGGCCCATCATTGAAGCGACAATTGTTCCAACGACTAAAGCAATAATGATTGAACTGACTTTGAACAGACGTTGCAATTGGGGAACTCGAATACCGATGGTGATTGCGACCAGCATGGCTAGTGCAGTAATTGCGGCAATTTCAATGTTTTGATTGATGTTACCCGTCGCTTTGAAGATATTGTCATTCAAGGCAGATGGTAATAATGACAGACCCACACATGTGATGATGGTTCCACCCACGATTGCGGGTACCAATGTATTAATGATTTTTTGATAGATTCCTGAAATCCCAAGCAGAATCAGAAGAATCGCACCGACAATCAGTGACCCGAGGACAGTTGCCATTCCACCATGAGAAGCACCGTTGGCAAGATAAACACCGGCAACGGCACCAATTGGAACAAATGATGGTCCCTGAGAAACCGGTAGCTTCATGAAGTACTTAGTCTGTAAGATGGTGCCGATCCCACAGGCGAGAAATGCTGCCTGCAGGAATCCGGTCTTCTGTGCCAGGCTCATTGATAGCAAGCCGGCGATGATGATTGGTGGAACATACACGTCCATCGCGAGGACGTGCTGAAGACCTAATAATCCTGATTGAAAGTATGAAACCTTATCTTCTGGACCGTAAAGCAAACCATTGTCATTGCGTTTCATTATGAATCTCCTTAGTTTAGAATGGCAAAACACGAACTTTAATTAATAATAAAAATAAATAATTCGTATTGCTGAATGATTATATTATAAACATTCGGGTTTCAATAATCAATGGCAATTTCAAAATTAATTATTAAGAATAATGTTCGTGTTTAGGGATAATTTGACGTTCAAAAACGAACGATCATGTTGGACGCTGATGAGACAATAATGGAAACGGTATCTTATATTTTGAATGATTCAATCAAAAAAGGCTTTTGAACTCAATCAAGAATTCAAAAGCCTCTATATATACTTCGAGTATATCCTTCAATTGTTTATCTCGACAGTGCTTTAACCAAAGCATCGATACAATGATTGATTTCTTTTGATTCCAACGGTTGGTTAAATAATAGATAACCAACAATCATGCCACTGACTACCGACCACATTAATTTCAAAATTTCGGTATTTTCCCAATCAACCATCAAATGGTTCTCCTTCAATACATTCAAGTTGTGATTAATGTTCTTCCAATAAGAAGTAGGGAATTGTTGCATCAATTTGACACGGACGTCATTGTTATACAAAAGTTCGGAGACAAAGATCTTTAAGACGGCTGAATTTTCTTTCAAAAATTGAACCCGGTCCCGTAAAACTGTGTCAACAAAAGAATGAAGCGTCACATAATTTGATTGAATCGGACTGGCATCGTTAAAGTCACTGAGAACCGCTGGGAATATTGAGTGAATAACCGGATTGATGATCGCATTCAATAACCCACGTTTGTTCTTATATTTACTGAAGATATTTCCTTCAGCGACGTCAGCCTTATTGGCAATTTCTTTTGTGCTGGCGTTGGCGTATCCTTTCTCCGCAAATACTTCGATGGCCGCCAAGAGAATTCGAACCTGCTTGTCTGTCATTTCATCGAGGACATGGGCGTCGGCAAATAATTTTAATTCGGTACCATTCAGCATTCAGTGTGACTCCTTATTTAAAGTATGTGATTTGAAATTCAAATTAAGTATACACTCAATGTACGAAATTGGAAGTTTCAAAACAAATTTCTATGTAAATTCTTGATAAATGCCATGAAAACGGCATCTTTCAGAAATTAACAAATAAAGATTGACCTTTATAATTCCGTGTGTATAATAAACGTTGGTAATTGAGTGAGTAAATACTCAAACAATTGCCCGAATTCAAACCAATGAAAGAGGGCTATTACATGCGAGAGAGTGTGGAAATGAAAGAACCTAAGAAGAAGTTTTTCAGCAGTACAGAAGATGCAGGCAGCGGCAAGAGTCTTGATGAAGTTAACGGCAGTATCGTTGTTCCTCAAGACGCCGGATTCTGGCGGACATTAATGACTTATACCGGACCGGGAATTCTGATTGCGGTTGGGTATATGGATCCCGGTAACTGGATTACGTCAATCGCCGGTGGTGCTCAGTTTAAGTACAGCCTGTTATCGGTGGTCTTGATCTCAAGTTTGATTGCGATGTTGTTACAGTCCATGGCAGCTAAACTTGGAATCGTGACTGGAAAAGATTTGGCTCAATTAACCCGTGAGCAGACAAACAAACCAGTGGGTTTTGCTTTGTGGGTCATCACCGAATTTGCCATTATGGCGACGGATGTTGCGGAAATTATTGGTTCAGGGATTGCTTTGGAACTGTTATTCAAAATTCCGTTGGTTTTTGGAATCTTAATTACCAGTGCCGATGTTTTAATCCTGTTGTTGTTGATGCAGCTTGGCTTCAGAAAGATTGAAGCAATTGTTGCCACTTTGGTCGCAGTGATTTTGATGGTCTTCTCATATGAAGTCTTCTTATCAGGACCAAATATGCCGGAACTGTTTGCCGGATATATTCCATCAACTTCAATTGTGACTGACAAGTCAATGCTTTACCTGGCATTAGGAATTGTTGGTGCCACGGTTATGCCTCATGATTTGTTCCTGGGATCATCAATTTCCCAGACACGGCGGGTTGATCGTAAGGACCACAAGAGTGTTGCCAAGGCAATTAAGTTCTCAACAATTGATTCAAATATTCAGCTGTCACTGGCTTTCATCGTTAATAGTTTGCTGTTGGTACTTGGTGCAGCTTTGTTCTTTGGAACAGACAGTTCAGTTGGCCGGTTCGTTGATTTATTCAACGCCTTACAGGATTCACACATTGTTGGTGCAATTGCCAGCCCGGTTTTGAGTATGCTGTTCGCGGTTGCCCTGTTATCATCAGGTCAAAGCTCAACGATTACCGGAACCTTGTCAGGACAGATCATCATGGAAGGGTTCATTCATTTAAGAATGCCACTGTGGGCACAACGGTTGATTACCCGTTTGCTTTCAGTAACCCCAGTGTTGATCTTCGCCATTTACTATCATGGAAATGAAGCAAAAATTGAAGGCTTACTGACAGCATCACAAGTGTTCCTGAGTATTGCCTTACCGTTTGCCATCATCCCGCTGGTGATGTTCACCAGTAACAAGAAGCTGATGGGCGAGTTTGTTAACCACGCTTGGGTAAAATATGCAGCCTGGTTTGCAACAGTCGTTCTGGTTACTTTAAACATCTATCTGATTCTTCAAACTGTTGGATTGATGAAGTAGCAGTTAAAGGCCTTTATAAAAAATCAGTTGATTTTCATCCTATTCTTTATAAAAGTATTTAACAGTGAGAAGTCATTGACAATTCAAAATTTGTCAGCGACTTCTTTTCTTTTGGGCTAAAATAGAAACTAACAACTAACAGGGGGATTGGCAATGATCAAACCTGAAAAGATGATTAACGGCACCAAGTGGATTGAAACGATTCAAATTAATGCCGAAGAACGCGAAACACTCGAAAATGACTACGGAATTGATGAGGACATCATCGAGTACGTTACTGATAGAGATGAAAGCACCAATTATGTCTATGACATTAATGAAGATGACCAATTATTTATTTTCCTGGCTCCATATGCACTGGATAAGGATGCGCTGAGATACATTACCCAACCATTTGGGATGCTCCTTCACAAGGGCGTCTTGTTTACATTCAATCAGAGCCATATTCCAGAAGTTAACACCGCTCTGTATTCTGCAAGGGATAACCCGGAAGTTCAAAATGTCGACTCGTTTATTCTGGAAACTTTATTTGCCGTCGTTGACAGCTTTATTCCAATTGCAAGAGGGATTACTAAGAAGCGGAATTATTTGGATAAAACCCTTAATAAGAACACGAAGAATAGCGATCTGGTGGCTTTGTCGCATTTGCAACAGACTTTAACCTTCCTATCAAGTGGTGTTCAAACCAATCTCAGTGAACTCAATCGATTACCAAAGACTCATTTTGGGGTTGGTGCCGATCAGGATAAGCTGGATTTGTTTGAGGATGTTCAAATTGAAGGTGAACAGGTTCAACGGATGTTTGAAATTGAAACTCAAGTGGTCGATCGAATTGATCACACCTTTAACAGCATCGCTAACAATAATCTGAATGACACGATGAAATTTCTAACCATTTGGTCTCTGACAATGGCCGTTCCAACGATCATCACCGGATTCTACGGGATGAATGTCAAATTACCGTTGGCAACCATGCAATATGCCTGGATGGTGACGTTGGGAATTTCGGTTGTTTTGATTGTGGCCATGCTGATTATGTTGAAAGCTCGGCGGAAGATGTAGGGGTTGAGTTTGGTGGCGTGAAAAGGGTTGAAAGCGTCATGAAAAGTGAAGTAGTTTTGTCGTTGAGGTCGGCACGACTTTTATTTTGATAAAACGTGTTCAATCCGGCTGCCCCCGGCCATTTAAGGGAATCAAGTGACCATTCCAAGCGCTGGAATGATCACTTGATTCCCTTAAATTCTGGGGTCAAGGCGCCGGTTTTCACACTCTTTCTTTTTTACCAATCCTTTACACAAACGAAACCAAGCAAAAACATTACCCTTCTATACTAAAAGTGTTACATTGGAATGTGCGAGATTGAGAAAGTTAGGAGGGTTTTACATGAAAGAAAGCAATGAATCATTTGCCGCTTCAGCATTAACCGGGGAGGCAATTCCAACCACTGGAGACTCCACAAACACTTTTTCCATCAGTCAACCTGCTGTAAGAACACTGAAAAATGTGAAAGAACATGAAATTCACTTAGAGGGCGCTTTCAACGTCCGCGATATGGGTGGCTATCCGACCAAAGACGGTTTGGTCGTTAAAAGTCATGTTCTTTTGAGATCAGCCAGATTAAATCAGTTAACCCAAATGGATATTAATAAACTTCAAAATACTTATAATTTGGCAGTTGATTTTGATTTACGTCGCCCTGAAGAAGTCAGCGAGAACCCAGACGTTACCATCCCTGGTGTTAAGTACATCAATGATACCGTTGATACTCGGGAAACGTATTATTATCAAATTAATCCAGAAAATAATCGCAAGCATTACCGGACCTACGCAACTTCACCTCAGGCCAGAAAAGTCTACCATGATTTATTCTCAAGCCTTTTAAACAAGCCGATCGGCCAGGCATTTTTGTGGCACTGTACTTCCGGAAAGGACCGGACAGGGGTTGCTGCAGCATTGGTTCTGTACGTGTTGGGAGTTGATTCCAGAACGATATTCAAGGACTATGTAGCTTCCAATGATTTTTTGTAAGTTCAAATCAATCAACGGATTGCCCACTTGAAAGCAAAGGGTGCCAGTCGCGCTGAAATCAAATTCGCAAAGATTGATGGTGGTGTTGATTTATCATATCTGAAAGCCTTAATTGATGAGATTCACCAAGATTATGGATCGGTTGGTGAATATATTACCGAAGGCCTTCACATCACTCATGAACAGCAGGAACGACTAAGAGAAATGTATTTGGAGTAATAAGCAGATTAAGGCTATCAGATAGGAAACTGTCTGGTAGCTTTTTGATTTACTAAAAATTAAGAAATTAATTATCGTTATACTAACTATTTTCCTTTCTATCGAACTAACATATCAATTGCTGGTAATCAGTAGGGGAATTTCATTTAACTAAAATGGGCTTATATCGTCGCCGGTAAGCAGTATATCACCGCTGGTTCTGTAAAAGCTGCTAATCATTGATACGAATAATTCTAGTAAAAAATAGAAAAACTATGTTGACAGCGCTTTCTTCAAGCGCTATTATATAGATGCTGATATATAAGTATTCCATCGTTTCCAAACGATAATGTGGGCTTGATCGTTACGACGAAAAAGCAATTTTTAGATTTATTTTTGGACGATCACTCACTGAACACTGAATGCTTTTATATTTTTAGGCAAAATGTAAGCGGTTAATGATGCTCCAACTGTGATCACAATGATTACATGATTGAGTATTAATGCTCAGGGGAGGCGCTGCAGGCTCACTTATTCGGTTCGCAAGCTCAGGTTAAGTAGTTGGAAGCACAAAATTTTTAATTAGGAGTGAAATTCATGGCCAAAAAAGATGAAGAAAAAGACGTTGTTAAAACAACCGTTGGTGTTGTTACCAACGCCAAAGTTAAGGATGAACAACAGCCCAAGTTACCTTGGATGATTTCATCCGCAATGTTTTTAGCACCATTATGTTGGTATGGTCCTATCGGATCTACTCGAAGCGTTTTAATTCCACAATTGTTCGCGCAACTGGATCCGGCTCATAAAGTTTGGGCCGTTGGTATCCTTGCAACAATCGCTTCAATTACCGGTGCGGTCACCAACCTGTTGTTTGGTGCATTATCTGATGTTACCAGGACGCGCTTTGGTAAACGTAAGCCATATATTGTATTAGGAACCATTGCGATCGCGATTTCATTGGTACTGATTGCCAACACGAAGTCCATTGTTGCCATTATTGGAATTTGGATTGTTGCAGCAGCCGCTGAAAATGCGATTGCGGCCGCCATATACCCGCAGATTTCAGATCGGGTTGCGCCAAAATGGCGAGGTACCGTGTCGACGTTCTATGGAGTTGGATTTACCATTGCCCAACAAGGATTCGCCCTGTTAGCAGCTCAATTCCTGGGTAACGTTAAATTTGGTATTTACTTCATGGCTGGGTGTACCGTTATCTTAGCTTTCATCCATGTGTTGCTCATTAACGAAAAAGGCAACCTTGACGAACCAAAAGTTAAGTTTGATAAAGATAGTTTGAAGAAGTACTTCTTCTTCCCAACTCATGATGCCCGTGACTTCTACCTGGCTTTGTTCGGTAAGTTCTTCATGGTTGTTGGTTCAACAATTGTTACGACCTTCCTGCTGTTTATTTTCACTGATTACATTGGTCAAAATACCGGTCAAGCCGGCGTTTCAATTTCAATCTTTAGTTCCATCATGCTCTTTATCGGTGTGTTCTTTGCCCTGGTTGGTGGACCACTTGCCGATAAGCTTGGCCGTGTTAAAGCCCCAGTTGTAATTGCAACCTTCGCTTTGGGTGCTGCCGCACTGTTCCCACTGTTTGTTAAGGAACCATGGGCAATGTTTGCATATGCCGTTATCGCTGCTTTTGGTAATGGTTTGTACAACTCAGTTGATGGTGCCTTGAACATGGATGTTTTGCCATCATCAGATACTGCCGGTAAGAATTTGGGATTAATTAACTTGGCCAACACCTTAGGTCAAATGCTTGGTGCCATGGTTGCTTCAGCCATTGTTGAAGCCTTTGGTTACGGTGCCATCTTCATCTTTGCCATTGGTATGGAAATTATTGGTGGTATTGCGATTGCCATGATTAAGCGTGTTAAGTAGTAACAATGAATCGTTATTTGTAAGGAAGAGGGATGAACTATGTCAGTGAACTCAGATGACTGGAAACGAGCTTTACAGTCAAAGGATGCATTTGCAGACTTTATTTACGAATACTTCAAGGATCACAAAGATTTAACTGGAAATTATGAAACCCCAAGTTACTACGAATATTACGTGGTTACTTTGGACAGTAAAGAAGGGTTGATTATCACCCTGAAGACCGGTTTGAATCAAACCACCGGCGACGTAAACGCGCCGCTTCCATTTAAAGATGTTGAACATATCTCGATCGAAGATTTCAGACAGCTTGTTTTGAACAAGAAGTTCGAAGATCAGAGTGAAAGCTTGACCGACGTCTTTTCAAAGATGCTTGCATCGGAACCAAATGCCCGCTTTAAGCACGGCCACGGGAATAAATAAAGTTATAGTCATTAATCTTGTCACTATTAATCAGGTCCTTACATAGGGCCTGATTTTTTGTTTTAAAATATTTAGTAAATATTATTAAACATTTAATCAATGGAATAAATTGTTTATTGACAAAAATCCATAAAGCGCTTACATTGTAGTTAGTGTTCATACTAAGCTAGAGGAGTGTGATAAGTTCATGGAACCAGACATTAAATGGCTAGACGATCCCGAAACATTTCGGGTGGGGATGATTCCTGCACACAGCGACCATCAATTTTATCAAAGTAATGATGAGATTAGGAATGGTCAAAGCAGTTATGTGCAAAGCTTAAACGGGCAGTGGCAATTTGCTTATGCAAAGGACCCAATGCACCGAATCAAGAATTTTTATGCTGCCGATTTTGACAGCAGTGACTTTGATCATATCAAGGTCCCTCAACACATTGAATTTGCGGGATACGATAAATTTCATTACATTAACACGATGTATCCTTGGGAAGGCAAGATTTATCGCCGTCCGGCATACGCGCTTGACCAAAATGACAAGGCTGAGGGGCAGTTCAGTGAGGCGACTGATAATCCAGTTGGTCAATACATCAAAAAATTTACTCTGAATTCAGAATTTAAAGATAAAAAGGTCCGCGTTCGCTTTGATGGTGTCGAAAAGGCCATGTACGTCTGGCTGAACGGGCATTTTCTGGGTTATGCGGAAGACAGTTTTACACCGTCGGAGTTTGATTTGACACCTTATCTGCAGGAAGGTAAGAACACGTTGGCAGTGGAAGCCTTTAAGCTGAGCACAGCGGCATGGCTGGAAGACCAGGATATGTTCCGATTCTTTGGGATTTTCAGGGATGTTTCGTTGATTGCCCAACCTGAAATTCATATTGAGGACCTGACAATCAAGCCAACGTTGTCTGATGATCTTAAAGATGGAACTTTGAACGTCGACACCAAGATGACGGTTAACAAGTCCGGTGCCACAGCAAAAGTACAAGTGACGGATGCTGACGGAAAGCAACTATACGACGAAACTCAACCGGTTACCGATTCAATTTCGCTAAAAGATATTGAATTCAAAAACGTTCATCTCTACGACAATCATGATCCCTATCTTTACCAGCTCACAATTGAAATTGATGATAAAGATGGTCATGTCCTTGAGATTGTGCCTTACAAATTTGGCTTCAGGAAGATTGAAATTAATTCCGACAAGGTTATCACGTTGAACGGTAAGCGCCTGATTATTAACGGCGTTAACCGCCATGAATGGGATTGCCATTCCGGCCGGGTTGTTTCCGTCGACGATATGAAGGCTGATATCCGAACCTTCAAGAAGAACAACATCAATGCTGTGAGAACCTGCCACTATCCTGATCACACGTTGTGGTATCACTTATGTGACATTAATGGGATTTACGTGATGGCTGAAAATAATTTGGAGTCTCACGGTACCTGGCAGAAGCTTGGTGCGGTTGAGCCATCATACAACGTTCCGGGTTCCGTACCACAGTGGAAAGCTGCTGTCATTGACCGAGCACGAAATAATTATGAGATGCTTAAGAACCATGCCAGCATTCTTTTCTGGTCACTGGGAAACGAATCCTATGCCGGTGACGATATTCAGGCGATGGAAGAATTCTACAAGAGTGTTGACCCAACCCGTTTGGTTCACTATGAAGGGGTTGTTCAGAACAGAAAATACGAAGATGTTATTTCCGATGTTGAAAGTCGGATGTACGCTTCTCCTGATGAAATTAAAGATTATTTGGATCATGATCCAAAGAAGCCGTTTATGCTGTGCGAATACATGCATGATATGGGTAACTCACTTGGCGGCATGAAATCATATATTGACTTGATCGACAAGTATCCAATGTATGCAGGCGGCTTTATCTGGGACTTCATTGACCAAGCCATTGAAGTCAACGATGAGGTGACCGGCAAAAAAGTACTCAGATATGGCGGCGACTTTGATGACCGGATGTCTGACTATGAATTTTCAGGTGACGGTTTGATGTTTGCGGATCGAACTGAAAAGCCAGCAATGCAGGAGGTGAAATATTACTATGGTCAACACAAATAAACAATTGCATGTGATATACGGTGACGGTGGCATTGGTGTTGGTGGCGAGGATTTCCACTACATTTTCAATTACACCCGAGGCGGGATGGAGTCCATGGTGATTAACGGTCGTGAATGGATGTATCGCGAACCCAAGCCGACTTTCTGGCGGGCAACCACCGATAATGACCACGGTAACGGCTTCTCCAAGCAAGCTGTTCAGTGGTATGGTGCCGATATGTTTTCAGGGGCAGACAAAGTTGATATTAAAATCAATGATCAATTGATTGAATTTCCAAGTGCTCCTGGTAATAACAAATATTCCAACCACGAGTTTGCTGATAAAGTTGAAGTGGTTTATCACTATCGGACACAGACCATTCCAAGAACCGACGTGAATGTCAGTTATACGGTAACACCAGATGGCGTTATTAAGGTTCATACCCACTATACTGGAAACGATCAATTGCCTGATTTGCCGGTATTTGGGATGCGCTTCATTTTGCCAACAGCGGCTACCGGCTTTGAGTACGCTGGCTTGTCTGGTGAAACTTATCCGGATCGAATGGCTGGCGGAATTCCCGGGGAGTATAAGGTCGACGGCCTGCCTGTGACCAACTACATGGTCCCACAAGACTGTGGTGTGCACATGAAGACTGATTGGGTAACTGTTACCCGAAATACCACCAAGGACAGTTCAGACCACTCCGATACGCCGTTTAGTATCAAATTTGAAAAAGATGGTGCTCCATTTGCCTTTAGCTGCCTACCATATACGGCTGAAGAGCTTGAGAACGCGACCCATCAAGAAGAGCTGCCATTACCAAGACGCACTGTTGTTTCGATTCTAGGTGCGGTTCGTGGTGTCGGCGGCATTGACAGCTGGGGCAGGGATGTTGAAGAACAATACCACATTCCAGCTGGCAAGGATATTGATTTTGGATTTAAGATTACGAAAGCATAAATGCATGCATGAGGCAGCCATAACGGCTGTCTTTTTGTTTACCATAATAAAAGTTAATTTTAGGAAAATACTTTCTAAATCATCTTGCATTTTAGTAAAATACGCGGTATTCTTAATACTGTAAAAGCGCTTTCAAAATAATATGATGAGGTGATCTTAGCATTGAAACGAAAACTGTTTAACGAACAAATTAAGGATAACCCCTTACGCAGCAAAGCTGACGTTAAGGCTGCCCTGGTTGATATTTTAACGCCAGCCATGGAAGTTCTGGCTCAGCAAAAACGCAAGGGCCGTTTCCGGATGAGCGACAGCGGTGCCGTTTATCTTCAAGATAAAACCGAGATTGAAGGCTTCATGCGTTTACTTTGGGGCCTGGGACCATTCTTTAGCGACCGCAAACGCATTTATGAACATCCTGACTGGTACGAACTAGTGACCGAAGGCATTATCGCCGGAACTGATCCGGATTCCCCAGATTATTGGGGCGGAGACCTTGGCGACTACGACCAGGTTTTCGTTGAAATGGGTGCCTTAACTGCTTTCTTCTATGAAACCAAAGAAACTTTCTGGGATACTTTATCTGTTCCTAAGCAAAAAACAATCGTGAAGTGGATGGATCAGGTTAACCACAAGACGATTCCAAAGACTAACTGGTTGTTCTTCCGGGCCATGGTTAACCAGTTCATTGACGATTCAGGATATATGGATAATTCTGAATTAATCGACGCCGACTATGCCATTACCAACAAACATTATTTGGGCCACGGCTGGTCGTACGATGGTTATGTGAACCAGATTGATAACTACATTCCATTTGCTTACCAGTTCTTTACGATCTTAACGGTTGGGTTGGCCCATACCGACAACGAACAAAGTAAGCTCTTAAAGGAACGGGCAAAGGCCTTTGTCCCAAGCTATGCCAACTGGTTCGCTGCAGATGGTGCAGCACTTCCTTATGGTCGAAGCTTGGATTATCGATTTGCCCAAGCCGCATTCTGGGCTGCTTATGCCTATGCGCACGTTGACATGCCGGATGGATACAGCTTAGGAGATATTAAACATCTGTTGTTGAATAACCTGCGTTGGTGGTTCCAACAGAATATCTTCCAAACTGATGGTTTGATTCCAATTGGTTATTCATATCCAAATATGAACTTTGCGGAAGGTTATAACGGACCTGCCTCAGCATACTGGGCATTGAAGACCTTTATCTTCTTTGCACTTCCTGATGATGATCCATTCTGGACCACTAAGGAAAGCGACGACTTTAAGTTTGAAGCTTTGAAGAAACAGCCTGAACCAAGAATGCTGATTGCCCACAGTCAAAATGGCTTGGAAGTTCAGTCATTCACTGCTGGCCAACATTCACATGAGCATGCCCATGGTGAAGCCAAATATGAAAAGTACGTTTATTCCACAACATTTGGTTTCAGTACACCAAAAGGATCAGTTCTTTTGAAACAGGGTGCCTATGATAACACTTTGGCAGTTGCTGAATCTGATAACTTCTGGCAGACAGCTTTCAAGTACGAAAACTACGCAATTCATGATAATTACGTCTACTCCGACTGGAAACCGTATGACGACGTTGAGATTAAGAATTTCGTTGTTCCAGCAATGCCTTGGCACGTCCGGGTTCATGAAATTGACAACGGCCGCACGATTCATTTGGCAGAAGGAAGCTTCGCAGCTCCTGATACCGGTGCCCCAACTCAAGTTGAGATGAAGACCAACGTTGATAACGCCGTCTTCTACAAGACTGAAGTTGGTATTACCGGGATTATCGGTTTGTCAAAAGAACTCAAAGCTGAATTATCGGTTCCGGAACCAAATACCAATTTGTACTTCCCTAAGACAAAGATTCCTTTACAGACAGGGGTATTAAAGCCCGGTCATTATGTATTGGTATCTCTTTACCTGGGTGACCGTGAACTCGAAAGCTTGGACGATGACGGAAATGTTGTTATTCCTGAAGTAAAGCTTGATGGTAACAAGTTGACGATTGGGTTTAATGACCATAGTGTTGAAGCAACGTTTGATGAATTTTAATCAATAACACAAAAATCCTACCAATTTCATGGTAGGATTTTTTGATATGATCTTTAGTTTTCATCAGCAAAATAACTTGGAAATTGTTTAATCAATTCATCTTTTTCGGCAAGCATCAAATTCAAATGATTAAAGCCATACTTTTCAGCGGCATCAGCATCATGAGCTTCCACGGCATCCAGGATTTCCGTATGCTCCTTGATGAGTTCATCAAGCGGCATGTTGGTTTGCTGGATTCGCAGGAATCGGTAACGATCAAGCTGGAGTGACAGATTTTCGAGCCAATCCCACACTTGCAGACGGTTCGTAGCTTTATAAAAGCTTTTGTGAAAATCATTATCCAAGTAGAAGAAGTCGACTGCATTGTGCTCTTCAGCTGCAATTTGCTGTTTGCTGATAACGGTTCGGCTGTCGAGAATATCCATCTTTGACATTTTCTTTGCCGCTTCACTGACAATACTCCGTTCAACACTCTGGCGGACAAAACGGGCATTTAGGGCGCTACTCAGACTGATCTTAGTCACATATGTGCCGCTTTGGGGAACGGTCATCATCAAGCCGTCATTTTTTAGGCGTAAAATGGCTTCCCGAACAGGGGTGCGACTGATATTTAGACGGTCGATCAGCGTCTTATCCTGGATCTTTTCACCAGGCAAAAATTTTAATTTTAAAATGTCGTTTAAAATAGCTTCATAAGCGACTTCATTTAAGCTTTGCATATTAAACCTCATTATTTGTTGTATTAGCATTCTAATTGTACCACTAAGCAGGGAAAGATTTATAGGATGTTGAAAGAAATTGTCGCTTACCATTGACAGCGGTTACACATGGTGGTAAATTTTAAGTAATTGATATATTAGAATACTAGATTAATATATTAGCAATATTTACTAAAGTATTCTTCATTTACTAAATTGTATCATGTCTTTTCAAGGAGGAAATAATGGGACAGATTAAGATGGGATTCCGCTGGTTCGGTGAAAAGGACGATGACATTTCCTTATCACAGATCCGTCAGATTCCTCAAACCAAACAAGTAGTTGGTGCGTTGTTTGATGTTCCTGTGGGCGAAGTTTGGCCGCAAGACAAGATCAATGCATTAAAAAAACAAGTGACCGATGCCGGCTTAAAGCTTGAGGTGATTGAGTCAGTCAACATTCATGATGACATCAAGATTGGCCTGCCAAGCCGCGACAAGTACATCGCAAATTACATTCAAACAATTAAAAACCTTTCGAAAGTGGGCATCAAGGTTATCTGTTATAACTTCATGCCGGTCTTTGACTGGTTAAGAACTGATCTGCATCATCAATTGGCCGATGGCTCAAATGCGATGATGTATGAACAAGCCAAGCTGCCTAAAGATCCAGAAGCATTGATGGCCCACATGAAATCCGGTTCAAACGGTTTCTCACTTCCTGGTTGGGAACCTGAACGATTGGCAGCCCTCCAAGATTTATTTGACGCATATAAAGATGTCGATGAAGATAAATTGGTGGAGAATTTGAAGTACTTCCTCGATGCCGTTATTCCGGTTTGTGAGAAGTATGATGTTCGAATGGCAATGCATCCGGATGATCCACCGAAGCCATTGTTTGGTCTACCACGGATTTTCAAGAACCGCGATGACATGCTCAGAATTGAAAAGCTGTACGAGTCACGATACAACGGCTTTACAATCTGTACTGGAAGCCTTGGTGAGAACCAGAATAACGACTTACCGGCAATTATCCGCGAATTCGTACCTAAGGACCGGGTACCGTTCATGCACGTTCGAAACATCAAGTTTGTTAACAAGCAGGGTGACTTCCATGAGTCAGCTCATCCATCCAGTGAAGGTTCATTGGATATGTTTGAAATCATGAAGGCATTGCATGATACTGATTACGATGGCTATATTCGTCCGGACCATGGTCGCAATATTTGGGATGAAGACGGCCGTCCAGGATATGGGCTCTACGATCGGGCACTCGGGATTACGTATCTGCTCGGATTGTGGGAAGCACTGGAAAAGGCTAAAAGTTGATTCTCAGCTGTTCCGTTAATGGAAGGATGAATATACTTTGAGTACAAAATTTGTAATTTCAAAAAATACCGCTGTTCAAACTGATTTCAGCAACGAAGTATTAAGAAACGCTGTTAGTATTTTGGAGCGGGATATTGATAAAACAGTCACTGGTAATGGGCCTAAAAATCTAATCACTTTAACTTTAAGTGGGGATGGCAATGGCAGTTCTGATGAATATGCCGTTAAGCTCATTGATTCAGAACACGTTAAAGTGACTGCCTATACAGCGCTCGGCGTGATGTATGGTGCCCTCGCAATTTCAAGAAGTGTGCTGGGCATTGATAACTTCTGGTTCTGGTTGGATACAAAGACAACCAAGCACGACACAATTGAATGGTCGGACTTTGACTCACTCAAGATGCAAAATTACCACGTTAAGTACCGTGGCTGGTTCGTCAATGATGAGTTGCTGTTCAATAACTGGGAATACCGCGAATCCAATGAGTATGTCTGGAAGCTGATCTTTGAAACCCTGCTCAGATGTGGTGGCAACGTGGTTATTCCTGGAACTGACAAGAATGCCCATTCCAACCGGAAACTTGCAGCAGCAATGGGCTTAACGATTGCTCATCACCATGCCGAACCGCTTGGTGCCGATATGTTCTCACGGGTCTATCCTGATTTGGAAGCATCTTATCTCAAACACCCGGATCTATTCAAGAAAATTTGGCAGGAGAGTATTGACCGCCAAAAAGGAACCAACACCATTTTCAACATTGGCTTTCGTGGCCAGGGAGACCGACCATTCTGGGCTGATGAAGATCGTGAGTACACCCTTCAAGACAAGGCTGACGTGATTAATTCGGTCATTAAGCTGCAGTATGATATGGTCAAAAAGGCGGTTCCAGATGCCATTTGCTCAACCAACATCTATGGTGAAACGACCGCTATCTACAATGCTGGCTTATTAAAACTGCCAAAAGACGTTATTCAAATTTGGGCAGATAATGGTTACGGGACGATGGTTTCACGTCGTCAAGGCAACGATGATCCCCGTTCCGAGGTTCTTTCAGCCAAAGATAATGCGATTTCTCAAGGCATTTACTATCATGTGGCCTTCCATGATTTGCAGGCCTCTAATTTCTTAACCCTGCTTCAAATTGACCCACATTATGTTGCTAATCAACTTACTGAAGTCAGAAAAGCCGGTATGGATGATCTGGTTATGTGTAATACTGGTAGTATTAAACCACACATCTTCTATATTTGGTTAGTGGCTCAATCATGGCGTGAGGACTTCAAGCTTAAATCAAATAAGGAGATTCTTGCTGAATATGTGGATCACTTCTATGGGTCACACCAGCAAGAGATTGCCGATGTTTACTTGAAATACTTTGAGACCACTTTTAACTATCGTGACATTGAAGACCAAAAAGCCGGCGATGAGTTCTACGAGTATACGCTGAGAAAGTTGATCCGAACTTGGTTGAATCATGAGGACAAGCTTCCTGAGATGGAGTGGGTAACCGGTAATAAAAAGCTTGGTGATCAATTGGCAATGATTTCCAACATGATCAAGCCGCATATTGCACCATTTGCCAAGTTGGATACGGATGCCCAAATTTTGATGAAGCAGCTGCCTGAGGACGATCGTGGCAGATTCTTCAATGACATCTGGTTGAGCATTGCGATTCATCGTTATTCAATCAAATCCCTTCAACTCACGATTGATGCTTTTGACGAGTTCAGTGATGGGGACAGCCTCAAGTCGTTCCTGTCTCTCAGTGATGCGATTGACAGCCTGCGGGTGATTGTGACTGCCTGGCACCATAACCCAACCGAGAAGTGGGCACACATTTACGATAATGACTGCTACACCAACATTACGTTGGCAATCGACACCCTTAAGACCTTACGAAACTACGTCAGAATTATTGGCGATGGTCCCGATGAAGATCAATGGGAACGTCAATACTTGATGCTGCCAAGTGATGGCAAGGTTATGCTGCTGTCCAATACGCATAAGGCTTATAGTGATGATGAAATGGCTTTGCGCTTAAAAGGCGACAAGGACTATTAATTGTAAAGATCAAATGACTGGCTTTTACCTCTGTAGTGGGGTAAGAGCCTTTTTTATACGATGATTAAAAAAGTCAATAAAACTGGAATTAATGATTGACAGCGTTTTCAACAAGCGTTATTATAAAGATGCTAATATATTAGTATTTTAGTATTTCAATAAATGATAACTGAAATACAACAGTTTTGTTGTCACGACTGATGGATTGGAAGTATTGCTATTTTACCTGAATTTTCATTTAATCCATTGAGCGTCGTAACCTTTCAGAACTGCGTTGATTATTGAAAGCGGTTCACTGCCAATGTGGCACAGTAGGTTTCATCGGATATAATTAAGAAAAGGAGATTATTATAATCATGGACAATCAAAAGCAAGTTGTTCACGACGGTTGGGATGAATATGCCAACAAACGCATTTATAAAAGTCGTGGAAAAATCGGAATTTGGCGATCATTAGGATTTGGTGCATTCTCATTCTTCAGTATTTCAATGCAGGGATTAGTTGGTGCCTGGTTGATGTTCTTCTACACCACATTCGCCGGCTTAACGGCTGGGCAAGGTGCCACCATCTTCTTAATCGGTCGTGTGGCTGATGCCATTGTTTCCCTGGTTATGGGTAACATTTCAGACAACATTTATAAGTACAAGCTCGGTCGGATGTTTGGCCGTCGACACATCTTCATTCTGGCAGCTGCGCCATCAGTGCTGATTGCCATTACAATGTGGGTTGCCGGGATGAGCTTCTGGTACTACCTGGTTACTTACCTGATTGTAACTGTCTTGATGTCAACCCTTCAGATTCCTTGGGAAACTCTTCCAAACGAAATGACCAAAGACTTCAACGAGCGGACTAAGATGTCAACGACTCGGATGGTACTTGCCGGATTAGGTGGAATGTTAACTCAATTCATTCCAGCTCAATTATTCAAGTTCTTCCCAAAGACATCACCAGAACCATACCTCATTATGCAGGTAATCTTCTCAGTTGCCACTTTCTTCTTGATCTTAGTGACTTACCACACAACTTGGGAGCATTTTGTAACCAAGGCAGAAGCCAAGAAGTTGGAAGCTGAAGCGCTTGAAGAAAATAATGGTGAAAAGCCTAACCTGAAGTCAGAATTGAAGAATTACTTCTCGACTTTCAAGATTAAGACCTTCAGACTTCACATGGGTATTTACTTAAGTTCTTACTTCGCAACGATCTTATTCTCAACTGTGTTTGTTTATTACATTGTTTATGTATTAAAGATGTCAACCAGTACCTCCGGATTCTTACAATCATTGAGTATTGTGTCAATCCCCGTTACCATTATCGCTGGATTTGCCGTTACAAAGTTTTCTTATCGGACACTTTACCTGTTTGGTTACTCATTAATTCTCATTAGTGCCATCAACTGGGCTTTCGTTGCCATGACTCGTCCAGCCCACATGATGGTTTGGTTGATTGTTGGGATGTCATTCTACGAAGTTGGTCTGTACATCCTGTACTTCGCGCCATGGAATGTCTTCCCATTCATTCCTGATTTGGATACTTTGGTTACTGGTAAAAACCGTGCCGGATTATTTGCCTCAGTTATGACTTTCATTAACCAAATCAGTCAAGGCTTGGCATCAGTTGTTGCCGGATACTTACTTGACTTTGCTCACTTCCGTCAGTCAGCCAGCGGTGCTGTATCACAGCCTGCCAGTGCTACAAACATGATTATCTTCATCGTTTCCGGTGGGGTCGGTTTCATGATCTTATTGGCGATGTTCTTTGCAGCTCGCTTCCACTTAAGCAAGAAGACCTTTAAAGTTCTTGCCCAAGAATTGGGTCGTCTCCAAAAGGGTGGTAGTCCTAAAGAAGTTGATCCACATACCAAGGAAGTCTGTGAAGACTTAACCGGTGTGGATTATGATTCAATTGATTTCTGGAAGAAGAACGATGATCCTAAATTTCAGAAACAATCTTAATTAGCGCGTTAACTTAAAACGGCATGTCTCCGGAAACCGATCGGGCCATGCCGTTTGGTATTACCGAATGAAAATAAAGGAGATAAGTCAATATGTCAGACAAAAATATGGATTGGAAAGAAGCACTGAAGTCAAAGGATGCGTTCAAGGACTTTATCACCAATTACTTCAGAGACCACAAAGAATTGACCGGATCATATGACATTCCTTCATATTATGAGCATTACACGGTTACGTTGGACAGTCGTGAAGGAATTGTGATTACCCTGGTTACCGGGATGAATCAAACGGGTGGCAGCGGTAATGTTTCAGCACCACTTCCATTTAAGCAAAAAGAAACCATGACGATCGAAGACTTCCGTAACCTGGTTCTTCATAAAAAGTTTGCCGATCAAAACATGTCATTGGCAGACGTTTTCCAGACAGTTGCCGGTGTCCCTGATGCAAACGATGATAACAACTAACAGTTGTTTTAATTTGTGAATGCGATAAACCCAAAATAGAGGTTGAAGAAATGGCAGAAAGAAGCAATGATTGGAAAGCTGCTATAAAGTCTCAAGACATATTTCGTGACTTTATTATCAGATATTTTACGCAGCACGAGGAATTGACCGGAACTTACG
Source organism: Lentilactobacillus sunkii DSM 19904 (assembly GCF_001435575.1). Taxonomy (GTDB): domain Bacteria; phylum Bacillota; class Bacilli; order Lactobacillales; family Lactobacillaceae; genus Lentilactobacillus; species Lentilactobacillus sunkii. The sequence goes on along the minus strand of NZ_AZEA01000005.1, from coordinate 47,201 downwards.
ACATTCCTTCTTACTACGAGCACTATGTTGTTAAGTTGGATAAGCACGATAATATTGTAATTTCACTGACAGTAGGAATGAATCTGGCCGGTGACAATGTTTCGGCGCCGTTGCCAACAAAGGAAAAAGAAAAAATGTCGATAGAAAATTTCCGGACATTGATTCTCAACAAGAAGTTTGCTGACCAAAACATGTCATTGGCAGATGTGTTTCAAACAGTTGCCGGTGTTCCTAACCAAAACAAAGAGTATGGGAATGTCTCAAAAAAACAAACTTTAAAATAGTGCGTGAAAATTTGGAAATTAAAAAAAGCCGGCGGGGAAAGCAAACCCTGCCGGCTTTTGGCTGCCGTGTAAAAATCATTGTGTCACGGCTCACCTTTGCTTAATAAATTGGTGAGGTGTAATCCCATTAGATAATTTAAACTGATGAATAAATCTTGAAATATCCGTATAACCAACCGCTTCGCCAATCTGTTGAATCAGCCAATCAGGATGAATCATCATTAATGATTTTGATTTTCTCAGGCGGTAATCATCCAAGTATTTTAAAGGTGTAAGACCATAGTGTTCCCTAAATATCTTATTTTGGTGTGAAATTGAGTACCCTGTATATTTTGATAGGTCTTCATTTGTGATTGCATGATCGAAATTATCGCTGATGTAGTCTGTAATTGGATTTATGATTGCTTGATCATCGAATGAATTAAAACTGCCTTGGTTTTCATTTTTTAACAGCATAATGAATTGATAAATCTTTGTGGATTGGATTAATGTTGCTGAAAGGTCTTCCTTCAAAAAGTCATTATAACTATTTTGAATAAATGAGAAAGTCTCAGGATGAAGCTCTGGCAAATAAAGGAAATCTTTGATCCCGACGAACTCCATTAAGTCATCAATGATATCACCTGAAATAACAAAGAATCCTGTTATCCACGTTTCATATGGGGAGGCACTGTGGTATTGGTGGGGAACGTTTGGCCTGATTAGGAACCCATCCCCAGGATTGAGCTCAAAAGTCTGATTATCGACTGTTGCAATCCCTTTTCCACGTTCAGATTGAAGCCAATGATAGTAATAGTAGCCATTTGGACGTTTCACATCTTCTTGATTCCAGTTATAACCAATGTTTTCACAAAACAATGGTAAATTGGTTCCTTTTCTCATAAATTGAATTCGCATAAGCAAGCTCCTAAAAAATCAAAATAACATATTTTTTGACAAAAACTCCATATAAATGGTACCGCTTTCAGCCTATAATTACAATGTTGAATAGTTCAGAGAGTCCACCGTAACGCGCAGTTCGTACGAATACCATGGTAGGGCAGGATTACGATGAACAAATTTGATCGTTAAATAAGATAAATGCTTTTGCAATTAATTACACATATTATTTTTCGATACTCCTTAACTATATCGGCATTGTTTATAATTAATTAATCCAAAGGGGAAATGTATCTATGGCAGCTACAAGTAAAATGAAGCAGCGTGTCGCATATACAATTGGTGAGGCTGGGCATGATATGGCCTATAACCTCATGGCCAATACATTCATCATTTATGCCACAACGTCATTATTCTCAGGGCTTAAAAACGCAAACTCATTAATTGCGTTACTTACGAGCTCGATTGTTGTAATTCGATTGATTGAAATATTCTTTGATCCACTGATTGCTGGTTTTATCGATAATGCTAAAACCACCCGCTGGGGCAAGTTTCGGCCATGGGCGTGGGGTGCAACCATGATTCATGCAGTCTTACTGATTATCCTTTATTCAGGATTTCTAAGATTGTTGGATCAAAATTATGCTTTGCTAGCAATTACCGTTGTTGCATTCTATGCATTGATGGACTTTGTTTATACAATTAAAGACACATCATTTGCCGGACTGGTTCCTGCACTGAGTGTGGATTCAAAGGAACGAGGCATTATCAATTCGTTTGCCCGTGTTGGAGCAGCTCTTGGGGGTGGGGATATTATTCCACTGTTCATGGTTCCAGCAATTGTATTCTTCACATATTTGTCAACTGGTCATCATACCCAAGGCATTCAAGGATGGTTCTGGTTGGGCTTGATTCTCGCAATCTATTGCATGGTTACGATGACAATTTCAATGGCCAATGTTAAGGAAAATACAAGTGCCATCAGAAAGAGTCGGAAACGAGCATCTATCACCGACATCTTTAAATCGATTTTCCAAAATGATCAATTAATGTGGATTTCTTTAACCTATTTAGTATTTGCTATTGGTAACGTTACAAGTAAGCCATCAATCTTTTATATTTATAACTATGTTCTGGCTCGTCCAGCTTGGTATTGGGTTGTTGGTGCTGCGTCAACTTTATGCGGAATATTCTCGGTTCCATTCTATCCGGTTCTATCTAAAATGATTACCCGTCGTCGAGTATACATCGTGGCTATCTGCGGGATGCTGCTATCTGAGCTTCTGTTCGTTGTCTCTGGCAAGAACCTTGTGTTGGTTGTTATCGCTACAATTCTGTACTTCCTGCCACAACAACTGATTGCGCTGGTTACTATGATGATTGGTATTGATTCGATTGAATATGAACAGTTGAAGCATGGCATTCGAAACGAGGCAGTTACGGTTTCTGTTCATGGATCGTTAGATAAGATTGCCGGTGCTCTTTCAAGCGGAATTGTAGGATTTATTGTGATTATCTCGGGAATGGGAAATGCAACCAAAGCAGCTCATCTTTCGGCTCAAAACGTTCAAACTTTCCATCTGTCAGCGTTCGTTGTTCCAGCTGTGTTCATGATTATTTCATTAATCATATTCTTGGCAAAAGTAAAGCTGACTGAAGAAAAGCATGCTCAAATTGTTGAAAAACTAAATGTTGAACTTCATAAACCACAGAAGTCTGATGAGTCAGCCGACTAAAATAACTGAAAAAGGAGAATTTGATGGGGAATATTATATACAATGGCGTTCCATGGTACGATCAAAATAATGATCCAGTTAATGCAGAAGCAGGATGCCTAATTAAGGTTGATAATAAGTTCTATCTATTTGGTGAGTACAAAACTGATGATGTGAACCACTTCGTCGGATTTTCCAAATATTCTTCAACTGATTTATCAAATTGGCATTTTGATGGAATGGCTTTATCAACTCAAAAAAGCGGATTGCTGGGATCAAATCGAATTGGCGAGAGGGTAAAAGTTTTACAAACTCCCGACAATCATTATGTCATGCTGATGCATACGGATGATCTGAAATATAATGACCCATATATTGGAGTTGCTACAACTGACAATATTGACAAACCATTCAAATTTGTTGGCCCATTACAGTTTAACGGGAAACCAATTAAGCTGTGGGATATGGGAAGTTTTATTGATGACGATGGAACTGCCTATCTATTAACCCATGAAGGTAATATCTTCAAACTTTCAAAGGATTATTTGTATGTCGAGGAGGAAGTTGCCCACCATATTGCAGTTGGAGGAGAATCTCCAGCTATGTTCCGGTCAGGCGATCGTTATTTCATTATGTTTTCCAACAAGACGAGTTGGGAACGAAATGACAACTATTATCTGACTGCGACAAACATTCGTGGCCCCTGGGTAAAGAAAGGATTATTCTGTCCCCAAGGCACCTTGACCTACAATTCCCAATGCTCATTTGTCTATCAATTGCAAACCGAGAAGGGTAGAGTTCCAATGTATATGGGAGATCGCTGGTCCTTCCCTAAACAAAAATCCAGTGCGACACAGGTCTGGCTTCCGATTACCGTTCATGGTGATGAGATGGAGATACCGGAATATTGGGATGCGTGGGATTGGAAGAAAGACGCCCCATACATTTTGAATAAAAATGAGTCCAAGCTGGACTTTCAATCAAATATTCCAAATAAATCACGATCGTTTCGATATAATGGAACCAGGGTTATGTTATACGGACACACTGATAGGCATGGTGGGTACGCGAAAATTAAACTAACTGATTCGCGTGGTCACATGGTTCAAGACACAGTTATTGATTTTTATAGTTTGGTGGCAAGTGATGGATTGCGGTATGTTTCACCAATACTGCCACGAGATGATTATCAATTAAGCATCACTGTGATGGACGAAAATGGGGTTTGGTTTGATAAAGCAGGTGATCGGTTCGGTAGTAATGATTATTATGTCACTCTTACCGGATATTCTGTAACGAGATAACTTATCCTTCATCAGCTAAATATGAGAGGAGCGTTTATTATGGCAGAAAGCAGCAATAACTGGAGAGAATCTTTAAAATCGGAGGATTCATTCAGAGATTTCATTACGCGATATTTCAAAGAGCACAGTCAATTAACTGGAATGTATGATATTCCATCATACTACGAGCATTATACGGTCAGGCTTGATAGCAAAGAGGGAATTGTAATAACACTTGAAACGGGCGTAACGCCAACTGGTAGTGGATCGGTTGCCCCATTGCCTTTCAAACAGAAGGAGAGTATGTCAATTGAGGATTTTCGCAAGCTTATTTTGCACAAAAAGTTTGCTGACTCAAATATGTCATTAGCTGATGTATTCCAAACTGTCGCTGGAGTGCCAAGCTCAGATGAACAAAATAAATCATAGCAGCTACAAAATCCACAGGAAGTATTCTTGAATTTTGATCAAACTGTTGTTGGTAGACCTAACGATTAGAGGCTGAAACAAAAGTGTGAACACTTGTTTCAACCTCTTTTGTTTTGGCTTTCAAGACAATACTCCTATACACTATTGACAGCGCTTACTTCAGAGTGTTAAAGTTTACATATGTATATTGATATATTAGAATATCAATTGTTTAACGTTTATGTTCAAGTTAATGAAACCAATTTGTTTGGAGGAGTTCATCAATGGTAAAAGTAACAGGAGATTATCTTAACAATCAAAAGGCGTTTGCCGATGCCGGAATTAAGACCCCAACATATGATATTAGGCGAAGAAACGGTGCAACCAAGTGGGTCCACTTTGGCGGTGGCAATCTATTTCGTGCATTCCATGCTGCCATTGCCGATCGTCTGCTGGAATCTGGAGACCTTGATGGTGGCGTGGTCGTAGCAGAAACCCACGATGCCAATGTCGTTGAAAAAGTTTATCAACGATATGCCAATCGGACTTTACGGGTGATCACCCATGAAGACGGCCGTTTTGAAAAAGAACTGTTTGCCTCTGTATCGGATGCAATGTTTTTCGATCAAAGTAATCCTGAAGGCTGGAACAAAATGTTTGGCATTTTCAAGAATCCTGCCCTTCAGTTGGCGACCTTTTCCATCACAGAAAAAGGTTACAATTTATGGGATGCCAACGGGGTGTTGCTGCCACTTATTCAAGCAGATATCAACGATGGTCCGGAAAAGCCAAAGAACAACATGGCGAGTCTGACAGCGTTGATGTTTGCCCGGTATAAGGCCGGCAAGTACCCAATGGCTTTGGTTAGTACCGATAACTTCTCGCAAAATGGTGAACGACTTCAAAAAAGTGTGCTCACGATTGCCAAAGGTTGGCAGGCAAATGGATTTGTTCCAACTGAATTTATAGATTATCTGCAGGATCCTAAAAAAGTCAGTTTCCCACTTTCGATGATTGACCGAATCACCCCAAATCCTTCTGAAACAGTTTCAAAGCGCTTAAAAGAAGATGGCTTTGAAGACTATGAGATTACCCATACTCCGGGTCATACCAATTTAGCAGCATTTACCAACACTGAAGTTGTTCACTATTTGGTTGTTGAAGACGACTTCCCCAATGGGCGTCCTGCACTTGAGAAAGCAGGGGTTATTCTTGCTGATCGTGATACAGTTAATGATGCTGATGAGATGAAAGTAACTACCTGTCTAAATCCGCTGCATACCGCACTGGCCGTGAATGGCAGTTTGTTAGGATTTGAATCAATTTCAGAAGAAGTTAAGGATCCAGACTTACTGAACCTGATCAAGCAAATCGGATACGTTGAGGGATTGCCAGTTGTAACTGATCCAAAGGTCATTAACCCGCGTAAGTTTATTGACCAAGTTGTCAATAAACGGCTCCCTAACCCTTATATCCCTGACAAGCCGCAAAGAATTGCATCCGATACATCACAAAAATTAGCTGTTCGTTATGGTGTCACAATTAAACATTATTTGGATGACCCAGCACGCAAACCATCTGATTTACACTTTATTCCGTTGGTCTTGGCAACTTGGTGCCGTTATCTAATGGGGATTAACGATCAGGGGAAATCATTTACCCCGAGTCCAGATCCATTGCTGAAAGAATTACAGCCATTAGTTCAAGATATTAAGTTGGGCGAGTCAACCGATGTCCATGACCACTTGAAAGAATTATTGAGTACCCAATCAATCTTTGGCCACGACTTATACCAAGTTGGACTGGGTAAAGAAGTTGAACGCTATTTTGCTAAGCAGATTGCAGGCAAAGGGGCAGTCCGCAAGACCTTGCAGGAGACTTTGGCCAAATACGCACAAGAAGTTAAATAAAGGAGAAATCGACCGTGACGCTATTAAATGATGACTTTCTATTAACGACCCCGATGGCTAAAAAGCTGTTTCATGATCACGCGGCGAAGATGCCAATTATTGATTTCCATTGTCATCTGGAGCCCAAGGAGATTTATGAAAACAAAAATTATGCCAATATTACCAAAATTTGGATTTACGAAAACGGCTTTGGCGATCATTACAAATGGCGCTTGATGAGAGCAAATGGGGTCCCTGAAAAACTGATTACCGGAAATGGGGATGACTATGATAAATTCATGGCATGGGCCGGTACAATTGAAAAGGCCGTTGGGAATCCCTTATTCGAATGGACACACTTGGAACTTCGCAGATTTTTTGGGATCGATGAAGTATTTAATCGCCAAAGTGCCCCAAAAATTTGGGAAAAAACCAATGAATTACTCAAGACCGACGATTTCAAACCTCGAAGCCTGATTCGTCGTTCAAATGTCAAAGTTGTCTGCACGACTGATGATCCAGCGTCTGATTTAAAATATCACAAGCTGTTGAAGGAAGAGGAAGCTGAAAATGGTTTTAAAGTGCTTCCGGCAATGCGTCCTGACAAAGCATTCAATCTCACCGATGATGGCTATGATGCTTATCTGAATGAATTGAGCAGTATTTCGGATACCAAGATTACCTCGTTTAAGACACTGGTTGCAGCTCTCAAACGACGGTTTGAATACTTCCAAAGCATTGGCGGGCGCTTGTCTGATCACGGTTTGAATTTCTTTCATTTCGTTCCCGCAACCGAAGAAGAGATGGATGCAATTATCTTCAAAGCGCGCGCTAATCAATCTTTGACTGACAAAGAGATCAATCAGTATCAAACGATGCTTGTTGAAGCGTTGATGAAGTTGAATAAACAATTCAACTGGACGATGCAGTTTCATATGAACGTCATTCGTGACGCCAATAAACCAATGTTCAAAGAATTCGGCTCCAATGGTGGCTTTGATTCCATGGGAACCCAGCCGGACTTGGCTCAGGAGTTTATGAAGCTTTTGATCAGCATGCAAACTCAGAATCAACTTCCAAAGATGATTCTGTACTCGCTTAATCCAAATGACTGGATGCAGTTGGCAACGGGTATGGGCGACTTTCAGCAGGATGGTGTTCAAAAGATTCAGCTGGGCGCTGCGTGGTGGTTTAATGATACATTCAGCGGTATGACCCGACAGTTAACCACGATGGCCGAACAAAGCCTTCTGCCAAACTTTGTGGGGATGCTGACCGATTCACGCAGTTTCTTGTCGTATCCTCGTCATGAGTACTTTAGACGGGTTCTGTGCAGTGTGATTGGCCAATGGGCAGCTCGGGGTCAAGTTCCAGAAGATGAAGATTATTTGGGCAGAATTGTGGAAGATATTTCGTATAACAATGCGCATGATCAATTTGGCTTTTTTGATTAACCGTTCATCACGATTCGTTAATTGACCATTTACGACAATGGACCACGGATTCTCAGAAATGAGGAACCGTGGTCTATTTGTGTTGAGATCTATATTAATCAATAAAAACCGTTTCGACAGGGGGGAGTCGAAACGGTTTTGGTTAAATTATTTGGATTTAATTTCTTTAAACTTCTTGATGTATTCTTTGGCATTTTCAGTAACTTGTGCGTAATCACCAGTCTCACCAGGACCGACAAGATTGCCACCGGCACCAACACAGACAGCACCCGCATCAAACCATTCTTGGAGGTTATCCAGGTTAACACCGCCAGTAGGCATAATGTTGATTTGTGGGAATGGTGCGTGTACGGCTTTGATCATGCCGGGTCCCGCGACACTTGCTGGGAACAGCTTAACGATATCTGAACCGCCTTCAAGGGCCCGTTGCATTTCTGTCATTGAGCTGCAGCCCGGCAGATAAGGGATTTGATAAAGGTTACATAATTTTGCGATGTCAGGATCAAATGTTGGGCTGACAATGTAGCCAGCGCCGGCCATCATTGCCAAACGTGCTGAAGTAACATCCAGAACAGTCCCGGCACCAATGACACCATCAGGGAGTTCCTCGGTCAATTTTGCGATGACCTGGTCTGCGTGGGGAACGGTAAAGGTCAGTTCAATCCCCATCACGCCACCTTTGATAGCAGCTTTACTGATTGCTTCGGCTTTTTCTGGGGTATCGGCACGGACAACCGCAATAATACCTGCATCGGCAATCTTATTGAGATTCTGAACACGATTCATACTCATCATATTAGCTCCTTTTAAATTCAACAACATTGTATTATAATATTAATATATTACTTACACATATTAATATATTACTTTGTTCCGAAATATGCAATGGTTTGACCTTTATTTTTAAAATTGTTTGTAAGCGCTTAATATAGGAGGATAATCATGAGTGAATTTTTAACGATTGGCGAGCCGATTGGGCTGTTTGCTTCACAGGATGCAGACCAATCCTTAGTTGATGCAACCCACTTCGAGAAGTTTCTGGCCGGAGCCGAAGTCAACGTCTCAGTTGGTGTTTCGAGATTGGGGCATTCAGCCGAATATGTAACCAGGTTGGGATCTGATCCACTTGGTGGGTTCATCAGCAAGCAGCTTGAGATGAATCACATTGGCACCCATTATATCGACACGACTGACGAATATTGGACGGCCTTTCAAATGAAGCAGCGGGTTACAAAAGGGGACCCGGGAATCTTCTATTACCGTCGCAATTCCGCTGCAGCCCATTTTCAAAAGTCCATACTGGACAACATTGATTTCGATGGAATCAAACTTGTCCACCTTTCCGGGATTTTCCCGGCCATTTCAGATACAGCTTTGGATGCCTTCAAGTATTTAATTGGTTTAATTCAAAGTCATCCAACTGTTCGAACAACTTTTGATCCGAACTTACGTCCTCAATTGTGGGCCTCAAAAGAAAAGATGGTTACGACAATTAATGCATTAGCTGCGGAGGCCAACATCATTTTGCCCGGCGTTAATGAAGGTGAAATTTTGATGGGCAGTCGTGATCCGGAAAAAATTGCCGACTTTTATTTGAATAATGGCGACCGCACCGATACCGTGATTGTCAAAGTTGGCTCAAAAGGAGCTTTCATTAAGACCAAGGACGGAAAGTCATCAATGGTAACCGGCTATCATGTTAACAAAGTCGTCGATACGGTTGGTGCCGGGGACGGCTTTGCAGTTGGGGTGATTACTGGATTGCTTGAAGGCCTGAGCATTGAAGATGCCGCCAAACGCGGCAATGCAATTGGTTCATTGGCCGTGCAGGCTCCTGGTGACAATGATGGTTATCCAACCCGAGAAGAGTTGGATGCGTATCAAAATGAGCAAGACTAAACCAAATATCCAAATTGAATGAATCTTGATTTCTCAGATGAAATCTAACTGAAAACAGGTGTGGCTTTTACCTACAGAGTGGGTAGAAGCCGTTTTTGTTTTTAATCTGCGCCCAAAACGTGGAATCGTGGTTGACAGCGTTTTCCGTTAGAACTATTATAACAAAGTAGAATATTAGTATTCTAATTTAAAATGTTACAAATTAATAATTCATCAATTAGGGATTGTGAAGTTTAAAGTTATACGATTCTTAAACCCATCATGGGTAAATTAAGATACGCTAGAAAAGGAGATCATTGTATTCATGGACAATGAAAAGCAAAACGTTCACGACGGTTGGGACGAGTATGCGACTAAAAGGATTTATCAAAACCGTGGCAAAATCGGTGTTTGGCGATCATTAGGATATGGTGTCTTCTCATTCTTCAGCATTTCAATGCAGGGACTCGTTGGAGCATGGCTGATGTTTTTTTACACCACCTTTGCCGGTTTGAGTGCCGGGCAAGGGGCCACCATTTTTTTAATCGGCCGAGTTGCTGATGCGGTGGTATCTCTGGTTATGGGGAACATTTCCGACAATGTTTATAAATATAAGTTGGGCCGAAAGTTTGGCCGCCGTCATTTATTCATTTTGGCTGCTGCACCGTCAGTATTAGTTGCCATTACACTGTGGGTGGCTGGAATGAACTTCTGGTATTATCTGATTACATACGTGATTGTGACGGTGCTAATGTCAACCCTCCAAATTCCGTGGGAAACCCTGCCAAATGAAATGACAAAAAACTTCAATAATCGAACAAAGATGTCCACGATGCAAATGGTTTTGGCTGGACTGGGTGGGATGCTCACACAATTTATCCCAGCTCAGTTATTTAAATACTTTCCGAAGACATCACCTGAACCATATATCCTCATGCAGGCCGCATTTTCAATCGTGACATTTTTCCTGATTATTGTGACATATAATTCTACATGGGAGCATTTTGTGACCAAGGATGAGGCCAAAAAAATGGAAGCTGAAGCCCTGGAAGAAAACGATGGGCAAAAGGCCAGCCTTAAATCAGTATTAAAGAATTATTTTTCGACGTTCAAAATTAAAACTTTCCGGCTTCATATGGGAATCTATTTAAGCTCGTATTTTGCAGCAACCATGTTTACCACAGTGTTTGTTTATTACATTGTTTATGTGTTGGGCAAGACAACCAGCTTATCAGGACTTTTGCAGTCTTTAAGCATTGTCTCAATTCCGGTTACAATTATTGCCGGCTTTGCCATTACCAAGATCAGTTATCGAACTTTGGATTTATTTGGCTTCTCGTTAATTCTTGTGAGTTGTTTTGGGTGGACGTTCATTGCTCTTGCCAAACCGGCTGCGGAAATGGTCTGGCTGATTATTTTTATGATATTTTGGGAAATTGGCCTGTATATCTTGTATTTTGCACCTTGGAATGCCTTTCCCTTTATCCCCGACTTGGATACGCTGGTCACAGGTAGAAATCGTGCCGGTCTGTTTGCCTCGGTTATGACCTTTGTTAATCAGATCAGCGTGGGTGTTGCCGGGGTTGTTGCCGGATACCTGCTTGATTTTGCCAATTTCCGAGAATCAGCCAGTGGTGCGGTCGTTCAACCGCAAAGTGCAATCAATATGATTATTTTTATTGTTTCCGGTGGCGTTGGTATCATGATTTTATTAGCCATATTTTTTGTCAGCCGTTTTCATTTGAGTAAGAAGACCTTCACAGTTCTGTCCGCCGAACTTGTCCGATTACAAAAAGGCGGCAGCATGAAGGATGTTGATCCGCAAACCAAAGCAGTCTGCGAAGACCTGACAGGGGTCAAATATGACTCAATCGAGTTTTGGAAGAAAAATGACGATCCCCAAGACGGCGCTCAACAATAATTCAAACCCTGTTGACAATACGAATGATAATTATTAAAGCATCAATTGTTTGTTAAAGTCGATTTGATTGACCTTCATATCCTCTGGGTAGATACTTTTCCTGAAATCGAAAAGTCATTTATTTTGAGGAGGATTTACATGACTAACTTAGTGATTAAAAAAGACGTTGAATACGATTCCATCAATCATCAATTAGCTGATATTTATTACGATGGTGAAAAAGCTCAGAGCAAGGGTGCCATCATTGATATCCATGGTGGCGGCTGGTTCCGCGGTAATAAATCCAAGGATGCCGATGCATCAATCCGTTTCGTTGAAGCTGGTTATCTGGTTGTGACTCCTGAATATCGGATTACCCCTAAAGCCTTTTATCCAGCTCCGTTGGAAGACATGGATCATTTGTATGACTGGCTGAAGAAATCAGACCTGCCGTTTAACCACGATCATATTGGGGCTTTCGGCTCCTCTGCCGGCGGTAACATGACCGTTGAACTGGCCATCAAATATGGCATTCCAATCGTATCGCTTTCTGGTATTTTGGATATTGACAAGTGGTTGGGGGATCATGAAGATGTGGTTGCTGCAGAAGGTGACACCAGTGGGTTTAATTCAACTGCCAGTTCCAACATCAATCAAACGGGGGCCAACGATCCGTTCTATAAATGGTTTGTGACCAACTATTTTGACGGAAGGACCGATCAGTACAAAGAAGCCACACCGGTTCATCGGGTGACTGATGAGACCGGTCAGATGTATTTGGCAAATTCACTGAATGAATTTGTTCCGACGAGTGGTGTGCTTGATATCGCTAAAGCCCTGACTGAACACCAGATTCCTTACAGAACCAGAATGCTGACAGGAAGTAGGCATGCCAAAGGGTACCTGGATGACGTGTGGGATGACATTGTTGGCTTCTTTGACCAAACATTATAATGGAGTAAAATTAAGTGGTCGGATAACTTCCGGCCATTTTCATACATAGAAATGGGGCTCAAATTAATGATTAAGAACAAGATGTCATGGGCAAAAGAATTTCTGTTGGCAGCACTCTTCCTTGTCCTATTGATGGGAGTCGACTTCTCTGTGAAAGGGACTGGCCCTCTCATGCGTGGCGGTGTACGGTTGGTATTTGCCGTGGTTGTTGCCGGAATTGTGTATTATATATTAGGCACGATGAAGATTTTCGGAAAGAAGATTAAATTGGGAACCTTTACCAAAATCTGGGGATTTATTTTTGGCATCTGTCTAGGTGGTTTATTTCTGTTAATCAGTATTCTTGGCCATTCTGCCATGATGATGCACGTCAAGACACTGGCTGCCGATACGATGATGGCGTTATCCGCCGGAATCTTTGAAGAGTTTTTATGCCGTGGCTTGTTATTCTCGGCGTTTCTTTCAGTTTTTGAAAAGACTAAATATAAGTTTACCGGAGCGGCATTAGCTACCGGAATTTTCTTCGGGCTGTTTCATTTCATGAATTTAATTTCCGGCCAAGGGATCGCGCAGACGTTGCAGCAGGCAACCTATGCTTTCGTGATTGGGGCAATCTTTGCGTCGATTCGGTTGACTACCAATACGTTGACTTGGGTGGTGTTAATCCACTGGTTAATTGATTGGCAGCCGGGAATTTCGGTTACCCATACGGTCAGCACGATTGCTTCTTGGCCCGTCTTTTTGGCGGTTTGGGGAACGCTGCTGGTTGTGACCGTGATTTTCCTGGTTGCGTTTGATGGTAGTTATAATCATCAAGATTCTTTAATTAAAAATGATTAAACGAAGAGGCCTGAACAAAAGTTTTGCTTTTGTTCGGGCCTCATTTTAATTCATTGCTTATATCTAGTTGAAACGTGTGGGAGCCGGCTGACCCCAGTAATTTAAGGAAATAACGCGACCATTCCAGGACCCGGAATAATCGCGTTATTTCCTTAAATTCAGGGGTCAAATCGCCGGCTCCCACACTCTGTTTTCTACCAATATCCCAAAACTTTCGTGAGCTTGGCACGGTTAATATCCCGTGAGGATAGCTTGTCTTCAAAGATTGCATAATCGTCATTCACAACTTTTGTACTGTTCCAGGTATACTTGGCGTCACCGCTCCTGGTACCGGAATCAGCCTCCATAATGTCGTTGGAGTACGGTGTATGATCAAGCCCCAAGCTGTGACCCAGTTCATGCGTGACCACGGATTTCCAGTACGTATCATAAATCGATTGATATTCGGCACTGTTTGGTTTATCCGCGGACGGCATGGCTTTACCTGTGATGGCTTTATAAGCTGCCGGCATGTAATTTGCATTGTCAAAAAAATTATAGTTGATGAAAAGCTTGCTGGTGATATAGTAGCCATCCCAGCTGCCTTCGCCGGTGCCGGCATTCTTAAATCCAACGGTGATTGTGTGGTTGGATTTGGTCCCCAGCTTGAATGCTTTAACTTTGAGGGCCTTGTTCCAATTCTGCATTGCAGTATAGGTATAGGATTTTAATGCTTTATTGGCAACGTATACTTTGGCGGTGTGTTTTGAGTTGAATGTGCCGGGTTCACTCATTGGCTGAACATTGTACCAACGGTCGAAGACTTTCCAGTATTTATCGTAAATATATGCTGGGTATTTGCGGACACTTGAAGTTGGATTCAAATCAGGCGTGCTTTTAATCGCTTTGGCAACCGTTTTTCCAGCGATGCGTTTAGTCGATTTTGCATAAGTAACCGAAGTTGTTGGTGTATCCAATGTAATTGGAACTGATAGTGCAAAGGCAATGCTTGCCACTGCAACGAGAATGAAACTTCTTTTTTTCATAATGACCCCCATAAAAATGGCATAAAATACATTTCGCCTGAATAATATCATTCCATTATTCATGGTTCAAGCAATCTTGCTTAAAAATTGATGCTCTTAATGAACCCTTACGAATTATGTCAGTGGCAATACCATGTTGTACCAGGTTTCGTCTGCGTGACTGGACGCAGAAACGCCTTCATTCTTGTAGCCGTTGTTTTCGTAAAATGAGACAAGGGTTTCCAAGCAGGTGAGGGTAACGGCAGACCGTCCCTGGGCTTTTGCGACCTTTGCGAACTTGGTCAGTAATTGACTGGCAATCCCATGATGTTGGAAGTCAGGATCAACGGCCAGACTCAAAACGGTTTGATAGGGATCTTCTGGATGATTGGGATGGGACTGAGCATATAAGTCATCAGTTAAATATCGTTGATCGAACGCAGGACCGACAACGTAGCCAACAAGTTGTCCGGTGGGAACTTTGGCAACCACAAAAGTTTCTGGATAAAGCTTGATTCTATCTCGCATTGCGGTTCGAGTTGCGGCTTCCTCTTCAGAAAATCCGGCGTGTTCGATTAACATAATTTGTTGGAGTTCATCCATCTGAGCGGATTCAAAGTGTAATTCCAATTTTGTCCTCCTGGGCATGTGGTATCATCTTATTGTGCGCATTTGAATTAATAAATAATTCTTATCATAGCACGATAGGAGATCTGAAAAAATGAATCATTCAAAATTAGTTCAACATCAACGGTGGGTAATCATGACCGCTGTTTTTATTGCGACTTTCATGACTTCTGTTGAAGTGACTATTGTAACAACGGCGTTGCCGTCAATTATCAGTGAGCTGCACGGGTTGGCATATCAAAGCTGGATCATGAGTGCTTATCTGCTGACAACCGCAATTACCACACCGATTTATGGCAAGATGGCTGATACGATGGGGCGCCGAAACGTTTTTCAGTGGGGCGTGATTGTATTTACGATCGGTTCTCTATTAAGCGGTCTATCGCCTTCAATTTTATTCCTAATCATTGCCCGGGCAATTCAGGGAATTGGTGCCGGTGCCGTGATGCCGCTCACGTTTACCATTATTGCCGATATTTTCAGCTTTAAAGAACGGGCAAATGTGCTTGCACTCAATAATACAGCGTGGGGCTTATCAGCTCTGGTGGGGCCGTTAATCGGCGGTTTTCTCGTAGACCATCTTTCCTGGCACTGGGTATTTTTTGTTAACGTGCCGCTTGGGATCATCGTTGCATTGTTGGTTTGGCTGGGTTATCACGAAAATGTTGAATTGAGCAGCAACCTGACGATCGATTGGTTTGGAATTCTGTGGCTGGCGGTTTCTTTGGTTACCTTGTTGTTAGGCATCCAAGCGCTGGACACGATACCGGTCCTGGCAGCCGGATTGCTGGTGATTACACTCATTTCGGTTATTTTGCTGGTCCACCAAGAAAAACGATTTACCGATCCGTTAATTTCTCCGACCATGTTTAAGTCGAAAACTTTTACGATTCAAATTGTGACCGCCACTATTTTGAGCGGTGTCTTGATTGGCTATCAGATGTACTTCCCGATTTGGCTGCAGTCGTTGTACCGGGTTTCGGCAACCGTCGCCGGATTGGTGGTCACATCAAGTTCGATTATGTGGCTGGCAGCATCCTTTTTCGTTGGGAAATTGATTGCCCACTTTGTGCCAAAGCAGATTGCAGTGGCTTTGATCAGTGTGATGCTGATCAGTTATGTATCCCTTATTTTTGCTGGTCTGTCATTTCCTGTTTGGGCCTTTTATGTGATTGCGATGGTCAATGGAATCGGTATGGGGGTTGTTGTCAGCATGAATACTGTGCTCAGCCAGCATTTAGTCCCCAACGAGATGGTGGGTTCAGCGACTTCTGTATTGACGTTGGGCCGCTCTCTTGGTCAGACCGTCATGGCAGGTGTCTATGGGGCGATTCTGAACCTGGTCGTGCGCCTGCAGCTCCATGGTGGCATTACCTTCTCACAGGTCAATAATGTCATCAGTTCGAAGGGTACCGCAGTTGTGGTCAATCGTTCACTGATCGATCCGATCGTCCTCACAGCACTTCATATGGTGTTTGTCGGGGTGGTCACGATGCTTGTGGTCGTGCTGGTGATTAATGTTTTGGATCCGAACAGGAAGATTATTCATTGATAGAATTAGAAAATAGAAAATAAAAAATATGCGGCTATCACAAGTCCAAGACTTGGATAACCGCACATTTTTTGTTGAGTTAAGTTGGTTATAATTTGAAATTACTTAGTTGAATCAGGGACACCGGCAACGGTCTGGAAGACATCTGCCAATGAAGTGTGCATGTCGGCAAACTTCTTGTGGAGAATGAGTTGACGGAATTCTTCAACGCTGATGGTCTCAACGTCCTTGAATGGGATGGTTGGGCCATCTGAGTTAACAGCAGGGTTAACTGAACTGATCAGGGTAATAATCAGGCCCTTTTTGCTGTTCAACGTAACGGTATAATACTCGTAATATGAAGTTGTCTCGTAATTTCCGGTTAATTGCTTGTGATCCTTAAAGTAATCAATGATGAAATCGTTAAATGCTTTTTCTGATTGTAGTGATTCTTTCCAAGTTGTGTTTGTCATTTTAAATCTTCCTTTCATTTCATAAGCAGCAAATATTCGTAAGGAATCAGTAAACTGACATATTAGTTACTTAATTATTCCCCTTACTTCAATTTTCATTCTAAACACTTTTGAAAATAATACAAGTGAAAACGTCTATGAAAACGTTGACAATACTGGATATTTTAAATTATTTTAATTGGAAACGTTATCTTAAGGAAACCAGCAGCATTTATCGGAAATTATCACTGGTATACTAGTACACCGCTGATTTTTTCATTAGGAATCATGATGTTCTCTTGATTTAGGTACTTTTTTGTAAGATTATAACAACAGGAAACGATAAATTTTCTTGAAAGTGGTGATTGAATGGCAACTGGATACATTGGTGACATTAGAAAATTAGTGGGTCACATGCCGTTGATCTTGAATACGGCTGGTGGCATTTTACTGAATGACAAGAAACAGGTTCTACTGAACTTAAGGACGGATACCCATAACTGGAGTCTGCCTGGTGGGTATATGGAGTTTGGTGAAACCTTTGCCCAAACGTGTGTCAGGGAATATAAAGAAGACAGTGGGGTGGATGTTGAAATTGTCAGACCGCTCAAATTGTTTGACGAAGGTATTTTTACATATCCAAACGGTGACAAGGTCCAAAATGTAACTCAGCTATTCCTGGTCAAAAAAGTAGGTGGCGGCTTGTTGTCAGCCGAAACTGATGAAACCATTGAACTGGATTACTTTGACTTTGATCAGCTTCCGCCGCTGTTAAATCAGCAGACAGAGGACATGCTGGCTTTTGCAAAGGACAATGTTTAAGGATCAAATTGGCAGCTTTACACACACAGAAAAAAAGTAAATATGCATTCCTTTGTCCAAGGGTTTTTGTGGTGTTATATTTAAATTGAATCGTGAATTCATTCAAAGGGGAGCGGTAATGATGGCAAAAAAATATAAGGCAGAAATTACTTCATTGAACGGGGACAAAATCGGTACTCATCCAACCGGTGAAGCGACTTTCACGGTTGATGGGGATACACTGACAGTTGAGATTACGATGGATCACACTTCACCAAATACGCAGCATTGGATGCACTTCCACGGATTCCCAGATGGCAAGGATGCTCAACCCGCAACCATTGCCCAGGATACCAATCATGACGGCTACGTTGATCTTCCAGAAACTGAACCGGTTTCCGGAACCACGATGGTGCCATTTAATGACCAACCCGAGAAGATGGATATTCCAACTGATACTTATCCAACTTCAGATGCAGATGGGCATTTCCACTACAAGAAAGAAGTGCCATTGGCAGAGATCAGCAAAAAGTTCAAGGAAGTATTCAACGACGATGATCTACACCTTGAAAAACGGGTGATTTATATCCATGGCGTTCCGGACTCAATGGAGCTGCCGGATACGATTCAAGGCGCCGTTGGTAAATATGATCAGCATACGACGCTGCCAATTGCCGTTGGAAAAATTGTTGAAGAGTAAGTTGTCAAACAAAAATAAGGTCGAAACAAAAATTAACTTTTGTCTCGACCTTATTATTTTTGATACCCAACTATTACTTATCTAAAACGTGCAACAAACGGCAGGAATCAAAACGCCTATTGTCCCACTCTTTTATTTAAATTTTTCAATTCCATTGTTCAAACGGTTAAGTCCGTCTTCAACCATTGATGCCGGGCTGGCAATGTTCATTCTTAAGAACAGATTGCCGTTCCCACCATAAACTGTTCCGGCCGACACATACAAGCCGGTTTCTTTTCGAATGAATGATTCCAACTTTGCAGAATCATCAGTCAGCTGGCTGACATCGATCCAAACCAGATAGGTGGCGGTTGAAGGAACAACTGTCACTTCAGGAATGTTAGTTTCACAGAATTTTAAAACCGTATCATAGTTAGTCTTGATTTGTTTTCGGAGCTCATGAACCCAACGGCCGGCTTTTGTGTATGCCGCGATTGTTCCCGGAATTGCCAATAGATTGGGCTCCCCAAGTTCATCGGTGTTGATGCCGCGATTGACTTTGTTTCTCAATGCAGGGTTGGGAATGATTACTGTCGCGGCGTGTAATGCAGCGACATTGAATGTTTTACTGGGTGAAACGCAGACAATGATGTTTTGAATGAGGTCGTCAGGCAACGAGAACATTGGGGTGTAGTCCGGACCTTTGAAGACCAGATCACCATGAATTTCATCTGACAAGAGAGTCACACTATGTTTGATGCATAGTTGATTAATCTTGATCAGTTCGTCTCTTGTCCATACTTTTCCAACTGGATTGTGGGGATTACACAGAATCATCATGGTGGTTAGTGGTTCTGCCAACTTGGCTTCCAAATCATCAAAATCAATATGGTATTGATGCGCATCCGCATTGTAGACTAAATCACTGGACAGTACGTGACGGCCGTTATTGACAATCGAATTGTAGAAAATATTATAAACTGGCGCTTGGACCAGGATGTTATCGCCGACGTTTGTGACTCGACGAACGGATGACGAAATGGTTGGCACCACACCAGTCGACAGAAACATCCAGTCTCTTTTAGGGGTGGCGTGGTGTTCATTTGTATACCAATCGGCAACCGCGTTGAAATAATCATCGTGGGGTTCTTCATAACCAAAGATACCAAAATTGACTTTTTGACGCATGGCATCCAAAATTTCCGGTGCAACTTTGAAGTCCATATCAGCGACCCACATTGGCAACTCATTTGGTTTGACGTCCCATTTGACTGAATCGGTGTTTCTTCGCGGGATAATTGAAGTAAAGTCGTACATTATGCGGTCTCCTTTTTGCTGGCCTTGTCATCAGTAACGATTGCCGTTTTGCTTGGATCAATCTTGGTGGGATCAAGGATGATTTTGCCGACCGAGTGGGCGTGAATGGTGCCGCTGATTGGATTTTTGACACTCATAATATTTGAATTGATTTCGGCATCAATATTTGAGCAGAATTCAAATGCCAGATCTGTCCGCAGCAGGCGACAGTTGCGCATCATCAGGTGATCGATGTAGCAAAGTCCCTGGTCACTTTCGATTGTGCAATTGATAAACGTGATGTTCTTGGTGTTCCATCCGAGATACTCGCCGTTGATCGTTGAATCGTAAATTTTGACATTTTCACAGTTCCAAAAGGCGTCCTTGGAAACGAAAGTGGAGTTGTGAACTTCAACGTTTTTGGCACCGTCAAATACATAATTTCCAATTAGATTCATGTGATCGACGTAGATGTTTTCGCTATTCATACCAAAATAATCGCCGTTCGCCTGAACGTTGTTGATTTTGATGTTCTGACAATTCCACAGGGTTTCTTTGGCGTCGGAAAAATGATCGTTGTTCAAAGTAATCCCACTACAACGCCGGAATATTTTGGGTGCCTGGATCGCGCTGTCATTAATTTCAATATCATGGGTGTACCAGATGCCGGAACGGGCCATTGTTTCTAGTATCGAATGGTCGACTTTGACGTGCTTGCTGTACCATAATGGGTATTTGTAAGTAAAAATTGAATCGGTTAGATGAATATGACAACTTTCTTTAAGTGGTGATTCGCCGGTACCAAATGTGGTCCCTTGAATGTCCGCGTTGGTTTCGGCGAACAATGGGCGCTCACCATCAAAATATTGATTTGTATATTTTCTCATTGCGGCTCCTTAGTGTTTATAATCTAATTGAATTTTTGAAAAGACTTAATTTCAGTATACTCGTTTCAGCAATCGTCGTTATCAAAAATCTGATTTGGAATATCACCACTATAAACGTTGAAGTGCACTCTAAGTCAAGAAATCTTGAAATAATTATTGATGTTAATTGAATCAGCTCACGTGACCACTGCTATAATGTAAGTGGAGGTGCAGATTATGACAACAATTTATGTTGACCCTTCAAAAAAGAAGGAACAAATCGTTAAGCTGTCTGATGGAACGTTTGGATTGATGAAAGCTGAAAAGCAGAAGTCCGGCATTGGCTATGAATTTGACTTTACGAGCCATATGCACCCAAGCTTTGAGATGCAGCACGCACCCGTCAATGGTGATGAAGAGACGGTTCATTCAATCGATGGTGAACAGCAGTTTAAGATTCAATGGTTGAGCAAATCATAGGTTTGTTTATTACCGCAAGCAATAATTGCGAGAATATACAAGAACGTGATTCTGAACGATTGAATATCATTTGTTCCACATATTGCACGCAATCAGACTTTACCTGATTGGGTGCTTTTTTGATAAGTGTATTCATGCATGGATCTATCACTTATGGCTTATAATTAAAGTGTGAAATCGGATTTTAAGAATGGAGGAATCATCATGCAGGCAGCTTATATTACCAAAAATGGCAGTGCGGATGACATCATCATTGGCGATCTGCCGAAACCGATTATTTCTGCCAATCAGGTTTTAATTAAAGTCAACGCGGTGGCAGTCAACCACGTGGACACGTTTGTCCGCTCAGGGGCATTTCAAACCGATACCGACTTTCCGTTTGTGATCGGCAGGGATGCCGTTGGCCAGGTTGAGGAAGTCGGTAAAGATGTAACCGGCTTTTCGAAGGGCAACTGGGTTTGGACCAACAGTATGGGCTATAACGGCCGCCAGGGGGTGACCAGTGAATTTGCCGCCATTCCAGCTGACCGTTTATTTCATGTGCCGGAAAATGTCGAACCAACTCAGCTTATTGCGTCGGTGCACTCATCGGCAACTGCCGCAATTGTGTTAACAAGTGTGTTCGCGGTAAATTCTGGATCGACCATTTTAATTGAGGGAGCTGCTGGGCATGTGGGTACCAAGTTTGTCCAAATGGCTCATATTTTGGGGCTGAAGGTTGTGACTACATCCAATCCGAAAGATTTCGATCTGCTGGATCGCCTTGGCAGTGATCAACGATTGGACTACCAAAAATCGTTAAAGAAACAGATGTCGAAAGGGCCAATTAAAAAAGTAGACTACGTGGTTGATACTTCAGGCAAAGTTTCACTTCAGGATAATCTGCAGGTCCTGAATGTCGGCGGCCATGTCTGCTTGATCACTGCGCCGAAGAGCAATACATTCAAATTTGATGTTCGGAAATTTTATACCCAGTCAAAAACAATTAACGGTTTTGTCATCAGCCATGCACCTTTGGAGCAAATTCAAGAATCAGCTAAATTTATTAACCGACTGATGGCGGACGGCTATCTTCTTGAGGACCAAGTATTACAAAAATCGTATGAAGAAGCAGGTTGGGCACATTTGAAGTTAGAAACCAACTCCAAGAAGAAAAAGATCCTACTCACATTTTGATGAGCAACATGTTTAAACTTCTAAAATAAATCAGTTATACTGTATATGTAGATCGAAAACGTTTTCATACTATTATAGGAGGTATAACTCATGGGAAAATTAGATAACAAAGTTGCTATTATTACTGGTGGATCACAAGGAATGGGTGCCAGTCACGCAAAGCTTTTCGTTAAGGAAGGCGCAAAGGTTGCCATTACCGATATCAATGCTGAAAAGGGTAACGCCCTTGCTGATGAATTAGGCGACAACGTGATTTTCATCAAGCAGGATGTTTCAAGTGAAGACGATTGGAAGAATGTCGTTGACGAAACTGTAAAGCATTTTGGTAAATTGGATATTTTAGTCAACAATGCCGGCATCAGCATGAACAAATCACTTGCTGATATTACGGTTGACGACTATATGAAGATCTTCAAGATTAACCAACTTTCAGTATTCTTGGGAATGAAGTACGCTGCTGAAGCAATGAAGAAGAATGGCAGCGGCAGTATCGTTAATATTTCATCAATGAATGGATTAGTTGGTGGTGCAATTGGTTATACTGACACCAAGTTCGCGGTACGTGGGATGACCAAGGCCGCTGCATTGCAATTGGCCGGATCACATATCCGTGTAAACTCAGTTCACCCAGGTGTCATTTCAACACCAATGATTCACCAAGGTGACAGTGAAGAAGTTATCAAGCAATTTGCAAAGTCAATTCCACTACAAAGAGTCGCAGAACCGGAAGAAGTATCAAAGATGGTACTCTTCTTAGCATCAGATGATTCAAGCTATTCAACCGGATCAGAATTCGTGATCGATGGCGGAATGACGGCTATGTAAAACAAGTGTGCGAAGAGACCCGTTTAGGGCCCTACTATACAAGAAGAAGCAGGCAATGATGAACGGTCCTTGTTCATCGTTGCCTGCTTCTTCTTGTATAGTAGGGCCCTGGGTCTCTGAGCATAGCTCAAAGGCCGAAGGAAACTCGAAATAGAATAAAAGATTCAAAACCCGTAACCCTAACCGCAATAGATCATTTGAAGTGAACGATTTTTGTTCATCATTAGCTTTTTTTGCTTGTGTGGCAGGGGTCAAGGGCGTCCGAGCATAGCTCAAAGGCCGAAGGAAACTCGAAATAGAATAAAAGTTTCAAAACCCGTGACCTTAACCGCAATAGACCTTTAGAAATGAACGGTCCTTGTTCATCGTTGCCTGCTTCTTCTTGTATAGTAGGGTCTTGGGTCTCTGAGCATAGCTCAAAGGCCGGAGGGAGTAGTAGATAAAATAACAAACGCACCCCCTGTTTTTATCTTACACAGTACAAAGTAGGCTAGGCGTTGCACATTGATCGCCTGTCAAATTTTCAAAAAAGATAGTCCAACTCACAAAAAAAGCACCGAACCCAAAAGTCCGACGCCTGTGTCACTTCAATTAAAATCTAATCTTTACGCTTCAATCGCAAAGTATAAACAAACTTCCGCCTTTTAGGCTGTTCGTTGATAGAATGAACAACATGACCATACAATGGCTTGCGTGCCGGCTCCAGCTTTTGAAGCTCTAGTAACATCCGCGCTTCGCCATCTCCGTTATCTGCACGTTGTTCCAACTCGGTACGGGCAATTCTTGCGACCATTGCTTCGGAAAAACACCTTGGGTTCAATTTTTTGTATAGCTCATAATTACTTTCGTTTTCCATGATTATGTAAATTCTCCCCAGAAATCAGTCATTTGTAATATGAAATCACTATCTTTAAGATTATGATTATTTGGTTAAGATGTCAATTAATAGCGTAAAAAATGCTGTTAACCGGGAGTTCCGGTTAGCAGCATTTTTTTGTGGACGTGTTAATTTTACATAGTGGAAACGTGTTTCGACGCAACTGACACTGCGATCTAAGATTCTTTGATTCAAACCCAAGCCCTGGGTTTAAATCAAAGAAGCCTTAGCTCTCCGTGTCAAACCGTTGCTCGTCACACTCTGATTCTATGCCAATCCCTTATCATACACATAATTCATTAATGAACGGGTTTCCGTGAACTCGTTTTCGTCATGTAATACGACAGTGATGATTCGGTCATGACCTGATTTACGGCCGGTTCCCACGAAGCAGTAACCTGCGGGATCCGTGTAGCCGGTCTTCAAACCGTCAACCTTCAATGACTTCTGGTAATACTTTCTACCAGGCAGCAGGTTGTTGTAGTTGTGCAGTGTCTGGCCGTCTTCCTTCATTGACTTGATTGAAGCATCTGTCAACACATCATTGTAATCAACGATGAAGTGACGGGCAATCTTGGCAATGTCATTTGCTGAAACATAGTTGGCGTTCTTTGAAGCACCAATGCTGTAACCATAAGGCTGCAGACTGTTCTGTTCCATTCCTGAAGCTGATACGAATGATGAATGTTTCAATCCCCATTCTTTAGCTTGGTTGTTCATCATACCGATAAATTTCTTATTGTAAGCAGGCGTTGAACCACCAGCTACCCATTGGCCAAGGGCGATGGCAGCGTTGTTGGAAGACTCAACCAATCCAGCCAGATACAACTGACGAACCGTGTAAGTATTGTGCTTAAACTTAAAGCCACCAAAATCAGCTGATTTGCCCAATCGCTTTAAGCCGGCATTACTGGTATTAACTTTATCAGACCAGGTTGCCTTGCCTGAAGCGATCTTTTGGCGAACCAGATAGAGAGTCATCAATTTGGAAAGTGAAGCAATTGGTCTTGCAGTATTGGCATTCTTGGTCCAAACATTGTTATTGGTGTTGACATCCAAAGCAACTGCTGACTTGGCGTATTTCAGGCCAAATGGTGAGGTTCCCGGTTTAAGGTATTTGTTCCAAACAATACCAGATACGTTCCCAGATCCATTTTTAACCTTATAGTAAAGAGCTTTTGAACTGCCATGCTTTAAAGTCACTTTGGCAGTGGCGTACCAAGTGGTGTATGGATAAGTCTTTAAATTAGCAACCTTCTTGGTATGAGAAGCGTTATAAACTGCCCCAGTGGATGATTTCTTATGGTAAGGTGCCTTCTTGATACTCGTTGATGAAACAGTGTGGTAAGTACTTGCACTCACCGTTGGCGTTTGGCTCCCTAGACCAATCCCAACTGTAATAGCAGCGGCACACGTCACAAGCACTGTCCGTAATATTTTATTGAATTTCATACATAATCTCCTCCTCGTCTTATAAAAAGTGTAACATTCAACCTTTACCCACTTTGCCTTTTTAACAGAACTGTAAAAGAATTGTGCGCTCGGGGTCATTAAGAGGAGACTATTTAATGTTGGTGAAATAGTCCGGAAATTTTTCGAGAACCGACTGCTGTTCACTCAACATCAGATTCAGGTGGGTATAAACCAGCTGGTAGACCCGTTCCTCATCATGTTTCGCGAAGGCATCAATGATTTCTCGATGTTCGGCTGTGAGTCGACTCATTGGCAGATTCGTATCGTAAACCCGCAATAAGCGATAGCGGTTAAGATCGGTGCTGAAAGTCAGCAGCCAATCCCAAATGTTTGTTTTGTCAGCAAATTGATAAATTTTTTCATGGAATCGGTTATCCATCTGAAAAAATAAATTGATTTGATCTTTTTCGGATGCCGTATCCTGTTCGGCAACCAGTGCGGACAGCTCATCAATTTGATTGCTTGTCAGGGTGCCGCCAATCGATTTGGCGATATTTGATTCCAAAAGCTGGCGTGCATAGCGGGCATCCAACGATTTCTTTAGATCGATTCTGGTAACATATGTACCGCTTTGAGGATAAGAATACAGCATATCATCACGCCGCAGCCTAAGCATTGCTTCACGGACAGGGGTTCTGCTGACACCGATTTCTTCTTCGAATTGTTTATCGGAAACCTGTTGACCGGGATGTAACTCCAAGTTCATTATTTTTGAGTAAATTGCGTTATACGCTTTATCTTGTAAACTTTCCATGTCATCTCAGCTTTCTTTTTTCAAATTAAATCACTGGGATTATGTTACCATATTCAAGTTAATTCGGAACTGTAGAACTGGATAAATCGGTTCAAAACGGGTTTTGACAGGGCTTTCAAAAAGTGATATATTAGTATGAAATTAAGGGAACCTGAAAGGACAAATTATCTTGAAAATGGGATTTAGATGGTTTGGATCTAGGGATGATCCAATTCACCTGTCAGACATACGACAAATACCTGGTGTTTCTCAAGCTGTCACCGCATTGTATGATGTTCCGGTCGGTGAAATCTGGCCGAAAGACCAAATTGCCCGGTTGAAGCGGGAAGTGGTTGATGCTGGCCTTGGGTTTGAGGTAATTGAATCAGTTAACATTCACGACGATATCAAAATTGGCCTGCCGACACGAGATCAATACATTGAAAATTACCAACAAACAATTAAGAATCTTTCAGAATATGGTGTCAAAGTAATCTGTTACAACTTTATGCCCGTCTTTGACTGGCTGCGAACCAATCTGAGTTATCCGTTGGCGGATGGTTCAAACGCCATGGCGTATCAGCCGAAAATGCTGACGGATGATCCCAATGAACTCATTCGCCAAATCATGGATGGCTCAAAGGGATTTGAAATGCCGGGATGGGAGCCATCACGGCTGGCTCACGTCCAGCAGTTGTTTGCCGCCTATCGAAATGTTGATGCTGAAAAGCTCCTTGCCAACCTGAAGTATTTTTTAGAGGCAATCATTCCGACTTGTGAGCAATATGGCGTCCGCATGGCGATGCATCCCGACGACCCGCCGTTTCCATTATTCGGGTTACCACGAATTTATAAAAATCGCGAAGATATGCTGAGAATTGAGCAGCTTTATGAATCACCATATAATGGGTTTACGATTTGTACAGGTAGTTTAGGTGAAAACCCCAAAAATAATGTGCCGGCAATCATTCGTGAGTTTGTCGGTAAAGATCGAGCACCATTTATTCATGCCCGTAATATTCGATTTATGAATGCGGAGAAGACAGCCTTTCATGAGTCCGCTCATTTATCAGCAGATGGGTCTTTGGACATGTATGAAATCATGAAAGCCTTGGCTGATAATGATTATGAGGGATACATTCGTCCTGATCATGGTCGAAACATATGGGGAGAAAGCGGCCGACCAGGTTATGGTCTTTATGACCGAGCTTTGGGAGCTGCTTATCTCAATGGTTTGTGGGAAGCACTTACTAAAAATAAAAAGTGATGAACTTTTGAAAGTTCATCACTTTTTGTATGCTTATCTTTTAATTGAACCGGTTGGATTGATCATTGCTGCTTTTATTTCGGCGTCACTTGAAAGGTTGAAATCACCTGGAATGGTTAGTTTTAATACCGCCGCTGCGATGGCGTAATCCACTTGGAACTGAGGATCAAAGTGGTTAAGAATGCCGTGGACAATGCCGGCACCAAATGCGTCACCGGAAGCGACTTCAGGTACAACGTTCATCTTATAAGTTGGACTTTCATAGAAAGTTCCACCAGTTAACATAAGGGCCATCCACTGGCTTTCCTGAGCTGAATCAATATTTCTTAAAACACTGCCGACTAACTTAATATTTGGGTACGCAGTGATAAGTTTCTTGAGTGACTGTTTGAAGGATGCCTTTTGGTTAATCGCGTGATTGTCATGCTTTGAGAATGTGGCGAGGCCAAAGGCATTTTCAATATCTTCATCATGAACAAAGCAGATATCCACAAACGGCAGTAATTTTTTGTTGAAAGCGGCCGCTTCATCAGGCGTCCACAGTTTGCCTCTAAAATTAGCATCGTAAACCACTTGAATATGATGGCTGCGACAGAATTCGACGGCTGATAGAAGACTTGTCTGTAATTCTGTCGACAGGGCAGGCGTAATGCCGGAAATATAGAAAAAATCAGTATCTTTGAGAAGTTCCTGCCAATTATAATCGTTAGAATTTGATGTGGCAAACGCACTGTCGGCACGATCATAAATCACACTGCTTGAACGGACACCCGATCCCTGTTGAAGAAAATAGATTCCAAGCCGGGAATCATTATAGAGAATTTTCTTTGTATCAATGCCATACCCTCCCAGCCTTTGCGTGACTGCCGTTCCCAACTCGTTTTTCGGCAGCTTGGTAACATAAGCGACCTGATCGCCCAATAAAGCCAAGGACACTGCCACATTGGCCTCAGCGCCTCCGTAGTTGGCATTAAAAGAATCCGTTTGGACAAACTTCCTTCCGCCTGGGACCGTCAGCCTCAGCATAATTTCACCAAAAGTAGTGACCTTCATCTTGAAAATCTCCATTCGTTATGTTTGATAACTGTATAATACCATATTCAATCTGGTACATCAGTTAAATATGAATGAATTTGGAGGCTAAGTAGTTGCTTTATTATCTGAAATCCTGTGTAATGTAGATGAAGATGAATGTTATATAATTAATAACTAATAAGGAATTAATACAGGCACACACAGGGGGGATTTGTTATGCAGCAAAATCTACCAAAGCGACCGGTGCATTTTATATTTGATAACCCAGTGGGACGTTGGTTAATCTCTGGAGTAGTGATTATTGCGGTAAGTATCTCTGTAATCGGTGGAGTAGATGACGTTGTCGCTTCAAGTAACCAGTCTGTACGGGATGCCCCACAAAGCCGGGTGTTGAACCAACAAATTTCCCTTGAGAAACCAAGAATGCTGATTGCCGACGTACAGTCGGCCAAGTCAATCATTAAACCACCGATGACTGCATTAAGCGGCAAGCCGGGTAACCCCAAAATGCCTCAAACCAGTGACTACAAAGCAACGCAACTGACGATTGTTGGTAGTGTTCTTCTGGCAATTACCGCACTGATTGGCGGATTGATTTTTAAGAAACGAAAGGATTAAACCAAAAAAAGAAGGTCCAAGATTCCTGATGAAAGGAGTCTTGGACCTTCTTTGACTGCAATGATTTTTAGTCTTTATCGGATTCGTTATTTGATTCGGATGGGTTACTGTTGGCGTCTGTCTGTGTTCCTTGGTTAATGCTATCAGCAGCTGCCAAAGTTTTGGCATGCTCTTCATCAACCAATTCACGATAGAAGTTTGCATAGCTCAAAGCCATGTAAGGCTGGACCCAAATAGCCGCAATCCCAAGGGTTACAACTACCAACAGTCCCAGCCAATGAAGCTCAATGCCATCACAAAGTATTCCCATTTATGACCATCCATCAACTTTCGGCTGCGGGTTATCGCATCCAGATAACTGATTTTCTCACCGTTATCGACTGCGTCACGGTAAGCATAAAATGCTTGTGAGTAGGCAATTGATTTGATGATTCCGGGAATGATCAACAAAATCATCCAAAGAAATACAAAAATTGTTTCAATGATATAAATTAAAATCGTTCCCAAAAAGTAGTCCACGTTATCAAAAACGGTCATTGATTTCTGGAGTGGCTTTTCATACGTCAGCTTTTGCCGCATGGCATCAATACAGACAAATGCGATACCAATCGCAATGATTGAACTTAAAAGGCTAACAATCGTGCCAAATGTCTGTTGGCCAGTCCAAATTGGTGTGGCCGTGGTAGCGTTCAGTTCGACGCTATAATCCTGTCGGGGCGATGTCATGTAGCCACCGATAAGCTCTAATACAAATACTGGAATAAATAGCAAAAGAAAAAACTTAAAATGAGCATTCAGTAGCGTTTTCGCGTCTAATTTCAATGCTTTTCTATTCATAATCTCAACCCCCGTCGATCTATATTATCTTAACGACTTAATTATAAAACAATTTGGGCATTTGACTTAATATAAAGTCCTTTATGATTTCCTGCTGTTTTCAATTAGGTCGTCGACAACCAATTTATAAAGTAAAGATTTAATGGCCATCGACTGGTATTGTTTGGCAGATAAATTGTCGATATCGACATCGGTGAGTTCCTGATTGAACAGGTCAATAAACTGGTCATAAGCCTTTTGGGCGGAGTCTAACTTCAGGGCAATCTTCATTGCCTGGTCGATCGTATCAAGTGAAAGGATCGGCTTGAGGAGGCTGACCACCAGAATTTTAGCCAAGTGAACGCGAGAATATCGTTTCTTGGTGGGACGGTCGACGATTCCCTTTTTGACGTAACTGTTAATCATGGACTTTGTAATATCCGTGTGGGTAATTGGTGCTAAATATTGGTTCACTTCATCGATAACCTGATCCATGTAAAGATCCAAGTTGGGTAAATCATCAAAATGC
The DNA here is from genome assembly GCF_001435575.1 of Lentilactobacillus sunkii DSM 19904. GTDB lineage: Bacteria > Bacillota > Bacilli > Lactobacillales > Lactobacillaceae > Lentilactobacillus > Lentilactobacillus sunkii. The sequence goes on along the minus strand of NZ_AZEA01000005.1, from coordinate 16,632 downwards.
GGCATTGTCATGCCCGCTAATTTTTTGGTAAAAATTTCTTTAGCCATAGTATTCCCCTTACAATTAAATACTTGTATTATTACATATGACAATGGAAAAATAAAGTATCTAGATATTAAGTCTATGTTATCTTGACTTATAAAATAGAATAACTTATTATGGTGCTAAGGAGGTATCGTGATGAAAGAAGCAACTCAAAAAATCCGTCGCCAGCAAATTGTTTATGAAGTTCTAAACGCCGTTACCCACGGTGTTTCGTTTGTGGTGGCAATTATATTATCAATTATGCTTGTTCATAAGGCAATCCAGGATGGCCATTCAGCCGTTGCCGTTACCAGCCTGATTATTTATAGTGCGACCGTTCTTTCGCTATACCTGGCATCCACTTTACTCCACTGTTTTGTCTTTACCAGAGCCAAACGGGTCTTTCAAATTTTGGATCATAGCAACATTTTTATTCTGATCGCGGGAACTTACACACCGTATTGCATTATTTTCGTTCATGATTGGTCTGGTTATTTATTATTGGCCAGCATTTGGACGCTTGCGATCGGTGGAATTGTTAGTCACGTGGTCTTCCATGGCCGTTTTCAGAAAACTGAAACGACGATATACGTTGTCATGGGTTGGATGTGCCTGCTTTTGGGAAAAGCACTTTATGCTAATCTGAGTACTAGCGGTTTTTGGCTGCTGGTCGCAGGTGGCGTGACATTCACGGTTGGGGCACTGATCTACAGTATTCCCAGAGTTCCAGGGATGCACCTGATCTGGCATTTCTTCGTGATGGGCGGCACACTCACCATGTTTCTTTCAATTTACTTTAATATTTAGCCGGATTGATCATTTCAAAAAGTAAATGGAATAACTATTACATTTAAAATTGTCTTGACTTATTTTTCTTTGGTGGTAAATTACAAGTATCAACAAATTAAAAATAAATAATAAACATGAAGTTACGATTAGAAAAGTAATCGCTGGTTTCACATAAAGAGAGCCCCGCTGGTGAGAAGGGGAAGCGAACAGTGATGAACACACATCTATGAACTGGATGATTGAACCAAGTAGGTTGTCCCGCTAGTGAGCGTTACCACGGCTACTGTGACTGTTCTCCAATTGGATGACTAGTTACGAGCAGCGTAAGGTCGTTTTTGTAAGGAAACGATAAACGTGAGGTGGAACCGCGAATTTTCGTCCTCAGATATTGCTTAGGCAATGTCTGGGGACTTTTTTATTTCATAGGATTTGATTGTGACGAATTGTTTGGCCAGCGGAAATGGAGAGTGGAATTTATGCAAATTATCGAAGATTCTTTAGATCAATTATTAAAACAGGTTGCCATCAGGACTAACGCGGTTGCGAACCGTGAAGAGGTTGAACAGGCTGTTCGGGAAATCATTTCAAATGTCATTAAAGATGGTGATGAAGCCGTCAAAATGTATGAAAAGAAGTTTGACAATGTCGACTTGGACAGTCTGAAGGTGACAGAACAAGAAATTGATGATGCATACGCCCAAACCGATGATAAAGTCATCCAGGCACTGGAGTTGGCAAAAGAAAATATTATTTCATTTCACAAGATGGAAGTGGAAGACAGCTTTATTGATGCCAAGAAAAAAGGCATTATCCGGGGTGAAAAGATTGCGCCGCTCGCAGCAGTTGGCTTATATGTTCCTGGTGGTACGGCAGCTTATCCATCTTCAATTTTGATGAACGTGATTCCTGCCAAGATTGCCGGGGTTGATCGAATTGTCATGGTCACACCACCACAAAAAGACGGGTTGAATAAAGCCGTTCTTGCTGCAGCTAAGATTGCCGGAGTCGATGAAATCTATATGGTCGGTGGTGCCCAAGCGATCGCCAGCCTAGCATACGGGACAGAAACGATTCCGCAAGTTGATAAGATTACTGGTCCGGGTAACGTCTTTGTTGCAACCGCCAAAAAGCAGGTTTTCGGTCAAGTTGATATTGACATGATTGCCGGCCCATCGGAAATTGGTGTCATTGCCGGATCACAGGCTGTTCCCAGCCAAGTCGCAGCTGATTTGCTCTCTCAGGCTGAACATGATAAGCTGGCACGGCCAATCTTAGTCACCGACGACCGCAAGCTTGCCGACGCCGTGAGTGCAGAAATGGATAGACAAGTGGATTTGCTGCCACGAAAAGAAATTGCCAAAGCAGCCATGGATAATGAAGGCTTTATCGCAGTGGTTGATGACATTGATGATGCGTTTACCTTGATGAATGCCGTCGCACCAGAACATTTGGAAGTTCAATTACCAGACGCGATTGAATATTTAAACCAAATTAAGAATGCGGGTTCCGTGTTCCTTGGATTCTCTGCTTCCGAACCACTTGGCGACTATCTGGCAGGGCCCAACCACATTCTACCAACTGGTGGGACAGCGCGGTTCTTCTCACCTCTGGGCGTACAGGATTTTGTTAAACGAACACAATTTGTTTCCTATACTAGAGAAGCTCTCAAGAAAGAAAAGGATGCCATCACAACCCTTGCTCGAGTTGAAGGATTGGAAGCTCATGCAAGAGCCATTGAGAGCCGATTTGATGACTAATGTGATTGCAATGCTGTTGTCTGTTTGTAATATTGTTTACAAAAGTGGCATCAAATTACTTAATTAATCATTATCTTATGAAATAACATTTTTTCTAATCACGCACCATGAAGCCTTTGACAGCACTTTTGTGTCAGAGGCTTTTTCTGTAAAACAATTGTAGTTAGATGGAAAAGTAAAGATTGAGAAATCAATGATATACTTTTTAATAACAAACGGGAGGCGGAATAATGAAAAAATTTATAGGCATCATATTCACAATGGCTGTCATTTTCGGAATTCAGTTAACAGCTCTTCCGGCCGATGCCAGTGCCAGCGCATCCACGACTACCCCCAAGGCGCTTCGGGGGACCTGGTTTGAATATCGTGGCGAGGGTAAGTTCAATATCATTAAGATTACCACCCACAGCTTTACGACTAACGGTAAGAGCTACACCCCATCGAAGAAGAGCGACCGAAAGTTGCAAGTGTCTAAATGGGGATCATGGTATCTATTCAACAAGTCCAAGTCATCCAGTAAAGATTTGGGCCAATACAAGGCGACAAAGCAACTAATCGGTGGTTCATACAAGCGGGTATTGATAAAGTATCGTGGAATTGGGACTTATCACGTATTCCCAAGCCACAAGTATGAACACAAGTATTCATACAAAGTGTTGGATTAATTTTATAGGTAACAACCTTAAGCAGTTTGTTAGATTTGAATTGCCTGATCATTTATAATGAGGACAGATATTCAAACATGAATTGCATAGGGGGATGTTATCATGAAAAAAATATTTACCGTATTTTGTATACTGTTTGTCCTGCCACTTGGACTGTTTGGCTGTTCTTCAAATTCGAATAATTCTGGCAGCCACACGTCGACCAATACTCAATCGGCCAAGTCCAACTCAGCTAGTACTTCTGAAGCGTCAAGCAACACCTCTTCTTCAAAACGGGCAGTTAAAGTCCGTTATGAGAAGATGAACCTGACGACGACCCTGGATCACGAGTATCGAGAAGAACATCTATATAAGTATGTTCCTGGAACAGTGGATCAGAATAAAACTTATTCATGGGACAATCTGAATGTTTCTGCCAAAACAAAGGTTTATGTCGACAAGAAGGCTGTCGCAACGTTCAAAGATAATGATGATAACGAGTATGAGCATGAAGAATTTTACCGCATTAAGTTAGGCAGTCGACAATCCAATCAACAATATTGGGTTAACGATGATGTTTTACAAAACGATCATGAAGACGATTATGATGACTGACAATTTAAACACTTGCATTTCTTTTTGATTGGTTGTATTCTATTGACAATCAAAAAAGGAGGTGATGCTTTTTGAATAGTGGAATATCTCTTAAAGCATCAGCTGTGGAGAACGAATTAAAATAGTTGATGCATTAGGAAAGGGGACTCGCAAATCAAGTGTGGGTCCTTTTTTGTAGTGTGCGACAAGCAACGAGTGATGCGGTGTGTAAAGGGGCGGTGATTAAAATCCTGATTTTGGATTTAAATCACCGCCCCTTTACACGTTAGCAGCAGTTGCGTCGAAGCATAGCTCAAAGGCCGAAGGGAGCAGTCAATAAAATTAATGCACTAACCCTGTAACATATAGAACTGATAACACCCAACAACGAACGTAGTGTGTTCATCGTTGGGATTTTCTATTTGTGTAGCACCAAGGAGGCAAGGCATTTCACGCCGTCGGGGGGTCAAGGGCGTCGCCAAGTATCCTAGGCAGCCTTCGCAGGCCATCGGAGATAGTTATCGTTTTGTCGTCATACTGACAACTAGCCGTCCAAACTGAAAAGGCTTTATTCACCACCCACGAAATAAATAATTGATTTTTCCATCCAAATTCCTAGAAAATCTATGTAAAAACCTGTAGTATAAACAAGTTGTGATTTTTAGAAATTAATAAAGGGGATGAGAAATCAATGAAAACATTCAAGTTTCAAAGCTTCGTTTTAGTTCTTATTGCATTTGTATTGGGGTTCAGTGAATTCCTAATTGTGGGGATCCTGGATGATTTGAGTACGCAGTTTAATGTGCCTGTGGCAACGGTTGGGTACTTGGTCACCGCCTTTGCGATTGTTTATGCGATTAGTACGCCGTTTATCACGATCTTGATTGGTCGTTTCAATTTGTTTTGGGATTTGATGGCGACAATGACTGTTTTTACAGTAGGCAATATTTTGAGCTTTTTGGCACCCAACTTTTTTACGCTGGCTCTGTCACGAGTAATCACTGCCATGGTTGCCGGCGTATCAATCTCTCTTGGGCTCACTTTTGCCGGGTACATTGCGCCTATGTCAAAGCGGGGATGGCTGCTTTCCTGGGTGTTTTCCGGTTTCTCAATTGCCTCAGTTGTCGGCGTGCCGCTTGGAACTTGGATTTCAACCAGGTTTGGTTGGCGAATCTCATTTTTGACGGTTATTGTCGTTTCCACAGCAACGATGATCATGATTTTTCTCAGTTTGCCAAAGGACTTTAAGCAGAGGAAGAGTACCGTTTCAGGTCAGTTGGCGTTATTGAAAAACCATAAAATTCAACTTGGCATGTTATTGCCAATGTTCAATTTGGCCGCCATTTACGTGTTCTATACTTATTTGCGACCAATTATTACGACCCAGCTTCATTTTTCAATCCCAATGCTAACCATTCTATTGTCGGTATTTGGAATCTCAAATATCATTGGAAATCGGGCCAGCGGTAAGTTGAGTGAAGGGCCTGGAATGAAGCGGATGCCAGCTGTTTTTATTGCACAATTCTTGTTGATGATGCTGATGCCGTTTGCGTTCAACTTTAGTTGGCCTGGGGCAATTTTGCTGACTCTTGTGATTTTTACCATGCCGTTGCTTAATTCACCGATTCAGCTGTTTTTCCTTCAAATTGCCGAGCGGGAGTATCCTCAGTCAATCGTCCTGGCATCTTCTTTGAATTCAATTTTCTCTAATTTTGGAATTGCTCTTGGATCGGCTACCGGCGGTGTGATTGTCAGCACGCTGAGTCTAAACGGCGTTGGTCCCGGAGGTGCAGTATATGCAGTTGTTTCCCTCGGCCTTGTGTTATGGCTCAATTATTTAACTTCGAAAGGGCTTTCCACGAGTTCCAGTAACTTGTAAAATGTGATTGAATATAAAAAATAGTGGGTGAGCGTATGAATGGATTTATTGGTGAACTTTTTGGAACGTATGTATTGATTGTGCTGGGAACCGGAGCGTGTGCGGGAGCTAATCTTAAGCAGGCGTATGCAAAAGGTGCAAATTGGACATTTATCAGTGTTGCTTGGGGAATGGCAGTTACAATGGGCGTTTATGTGGCTTCATCGCTGGGATCATTGGGCCATTTGAATCCGGCAGTCACAATCCCTTACGCAATCTTTGGATTATTCCCATGGTCTCAAGTTGTTCCATACCTGTTGGGTCAGTTTATCGGGGCGTTCTTGGGCGCAGCCACCATCATGGTTATCTTCTATCCACACTTTAAAGCAACGACCACTGAAAATGGTAATACGGTCGGAATATTTGCTACCAGACCGGCCATCTATTCGCCGTTATCCAACTTTTTATCAGAAGTTGTGGCAACTTTCATCTTTGTATTTGCATTATTGAATTTGGGGAATTTCAGCCTGGGTCTCAAGCCGTTGGTGGTTGGCTTATTGATTATGGTTGTTGGTCTTGGCGTGGGGACTACTACCGGATTTGCTTTGAATCCCGCCCGTGATTGGGGGCCACGGTTTGCTTATTCAATTATTCCGGTTCCCAACCGTGGCAGTGGCGAGTGGTATTATTCTTGGGTCCCAATGTTTGGCCCGCTTACTGGAGGTATCATTGCGGCAGCCGTCCAAGTTATGGTTAAATAGAAGCTATTAATAAAATTGGAGGCATTTATGGACCGCGTAGGATTAAAATTAGAAGCTAAGCGCATCATTAACAGCCATTTTCCATTCTTTATCTTATTATTTCTCCCGGCAATTATTATTCAACTGGGATATTCTGTGGCCTATTCGATGAATCCGCTCCATGAAACTGATATGAACCATGCCTTTAATCAGATTATTCAGGGAACGGCACGATTTGGCAGTAATGAAATGTTGAATCTGTGGGGAATTTCCACGTTTATTTCGATTATTTCCGGCCTGCTGTTGTCGGGAATGATGTTTGTCTGCATCGATATTATTCGAAATAAGACAAAGTTCGATCAGCCGGTCACCAAGTCGTTTACAATTCTGAACCATGGGCAGTATTTCATGGGTGCAATTATGATTGGAATCTTAACGACTGTTTTGACCTTATTGTGGTCGATCCTGTTCATTGTTCCCGGGATTATTAAAGGATTTGCATATTCGCAGGCATTGAATATCTATCGGGATTCCGTGGATGCCGGCAAACCAATTGGCTACCTTGAAGCAATTACCAGAAGTCGACAGATGATGGTTGGCCATAAAATGACCTATTTTATCATGGACCTGAGTTTTATTGGCTGGTACATCCTTAATTCATTTACTTATGGTATTTTATTGCTATGGCTGCAGCCGTACTTTCAGCTGTCATTTGCCAACTTTTATGTCAAAGTTGCACAGCTTTCAGAAGACAAATAAAAAGTCGGGGCAATTGCCCCGACTTTTTATTTAGTCACCCAATGCCTGAGTGAGATCAGCGGCCAGATCCTGTGGATTTTCCAAACCGGTTGATAAACGTAACAGTTCGTCGGTAATTCCGAGCTTTAACCGGTCTTCTTTGGCCATGTCACTGTGGGTTTGAAGAGATGGAATTGTCAACAGACTTTCCACACCGCCCAGACTTTCGGCGAATGAAATAATTTTTAGATTTTTGAATAAATGATCGACTTGATCCATGTTCTGAAGATAAAAGCTGATCATCCCACCGACACCGGGATACAGCACTTTTGTGACTTGTGGAAGTTTCTCCAAACACGCTGCGACATATTTGGCGTTGCTTGTGTGGCGCTCCATTCTAACCGATAACGTTTTTAAGCTTCGTAACAGCAACCATGAATCGAACGGATCAAGGGTGACGCCAGTCGTATTGAAGTTGAATTCCAACTCGTCGGCAATTTCTTTTGACTTGGCAATGACACAACCGGCCAGCATGTCGTTATGGCCGGAAAGATACTTTGTGGCACTGTGAACCACGATGTCCGCACCTTCACGCAGAGGTTGTTGGTAAACAGGAGTTAAAAAGGTGTTGTCGACACAAACCAACGTGTTTTTATTGGCATCATGAATGAGATCAGCAACTTTTTGAATATCAATAATTTTCATGGTTGGATTGGATGGAGTTTCCAGCCAGACGGCTTTGGTTTTTGAGGTGATCAATTCACTCAACTTTTCATAATCTTTACCATTCCACTTATTGAATTTGACGTTATAATGATCTGCTAAATAATCAAAGTAGCGAAATGAACCGCCGTACAGATCATCTGACGTAATGATTTCATCGCCGGATTTGAATAATGAAAAGACCAGTTGAATTGCCGCCATACCGGAACTAACCGCGAATGCATTGGCACCACCCTCGAGCTGTGCGAGTGTCTTCTGAAGCACGCTTCGAGTAGGGGTTGAGAGGCGGGAATACGAATATTGCTTGTGCGGATCAAAGGTTTCGGCATCTTCCAAATCCCGATGCCTAAAGTTCGATGTTAAGTAAATGGGTGTGGACACAGAATGATACTGGTCGTTGTTATCCCGGTTTCCTGCTTGTGCGAGTAATGTATCGATATCGATTAATTTGTCTGACATATGATCTTTCTCCTTTAGATAATTAAATAGTTGAATAAATTAAAAAAGCCTTCACCCTGAGCAATGCCGTTAACATTGTTCAGGGTGAAGGCTTTTCCACGATACCACCTGGCTTTACTGGAGTTTCACAACCCCAGCCTCAATAAGTACGCTATACAAAAATATAGGATACTCGGCAAAGTAACGCTTGCTGACGTCGAATTGGCCCTTGGACCGCATCGGAGTTCAGAGATCATCTTCACGTTTTTAATCAGTCTTCTTTCACCAACCGAAGCTCTCTTTATCAGCTTAAAAGCGTTACTCTTCTCATCTACACTTAAGTAAATTAAAATTTATTTCATTGTAGGATAATTTTGGGATAAGGTCAATGACCTAATCAAAAACAATCGTATATTTATTCACAATCTTTTCACTTCTAATGGCGTCGATGGGTGGGAGAACCAGTCGATTTGTAAACATAGTTCTATTAAAAACCCTTTATTTACAAGTAAAAAAAGTCCCTAACCGAATTTGTTTAAAGGGGCTGAACTGCTTGTTGAGCCTATTTACATATTTTTCACAAGATGTTAGCATGAAAGCGGTTTATAAATTGAATTATTTTTTAGGAGGAAGAAATTATGAAAGAAAATTTTGATTTTTTGATGCCAAGTGTTAACTTCTTTGGCAAAGGGGTCATTAAGAAAATCGGTGATCGGGCAAAGATGCTGAACATGAAAAAGCCGCTGATTGTGACTGACAAGTTTCTGCGGGGCATGGATAACGGTCCGGTTGCTCAAACCCTTGATTCGTTAAAAGCCGCTGGCGTCACGAATGTCATTTTTGACGGAGTTGAACCCAATCCAAAGATTCGTAACATTGAAGCCGCTAAGAAAGTCTATCTGGACAACGACTGTGACAGTATTATCACGGTTGGCGGCGGTTCAGCTCACGACTGCGGCAAAGGAACCGGCATCATTTTGACCAACGGTGATGATATTACGAAGTTGGCCGGAATCGAAACTTTGGAAAATTCACTTCCGCCATTGATGGCTGTCAATACGACTGCCGGAACAGCTTCGGAACTTACGAGACACTGTGTTATCACCAACGAGAAAACCAAGTTAAAGTTTGTAGTTGTCTCATGGCGTAATATTCCACTGGTTTCGTTTAATGATCCAATGTTGGAACTGGATGTACCAGCCGCAATGACTGCCGCTACCGGAATGGATACATTTGTCCAGTCAATCGAACCATATGTGTCAACCAACCGTAACGAAATCACCGATGGTCAATGTATTCAAGCAATTAAATTATGTGAAGAAAGCTTGCGTGAAGCCGTTGCGAACGGTCATAATCTGGAAGCTCGAACCAAAATGGTTGAAGCAGAAATGTTGGGTGGTATGGCCTTTAATAATGCTGACTTAGGTTATGTTCATGCCATGACTCACCAGCTTGGCGGCCAATATGATGCACCCCATGGTGTCTGCTGTGCAATGCTGTTGCCAATTGTTGAGGAATACAACTTGGTTGCATGCCCTGAACGATTTGCTCAACTCGCAAAGGCAATGGGTGAAAATACTGATGGCTTATCAACCAGAGATGCGGCAGAACTTTCAATCAAAGCAATGCGTCAAATGGCCGATGATGTTCACATTCCACGCAGCATTAAGGCAATTGGTGCCAAACCTGAAGACTTTGAGTTGATGGCAGAAAATGCTTTAAAGGACGGAAATGCTTTCTCAAACCCACGCAAAGGCACAAAGGAAGAAATTGTAGAACTGTTTAAAAAGGCATATGAGATGAAGTAATGCGCAGCGAAGCCGGTTAAGGCTAAGAGCGTAATTAGAGGCATGCAGGGATGGATGATTTATTCATTACTGTGCGTCTCTTTTGTTTTCGAAATGGGGTTTTAATTCATCGCCAAGATGGCCTTCAGTGAAATATTAATTCAAAACCTTCCAACAATCTTCACACTTTCTTCACAACTTCCCACACATATTCATATATGATTATAGTGTGAATAAGGGATCATAATAGAAAATGGATTCAAGAATCAATATTGGAGGGCGATTAAGATGAAAAAGTTTGAACTGACGGATGCCGCAATGCTTCTGCTAATTCCACTGACGATGATTGGCTTTTCTGCCAGCATCCACACCCACAACAATGATATTTCAACAACCAAAGCAGCACAGGTGAATAAAATTGGGGAAACAATCGATACTGAATATTCCGGCAAATCGGACCTGAACAAAGGATCCGTGCGGCCACTTTATTTCCAAGCATCAAGGGTATTTAGTGTTAAATATCGGATCGTTAACTTCAAAACGGTGCTCGATGAAGATTACCGCGAGGAAAAGCTTTATCGCTATGTACCCGGCGCTAAGAAGAACAACCGCACATATAGTTGGAAAAAGATCAACGGCCATACCGGCAAACGGGTTTACGTTGATAAGAAAGCCAAAGCCTATTATCGCGATGACGACGGCGAAAGAGAAAGTGAAGATTTTTATCGGATTCGAGTTTCAGCCAACAAAACTGCCACTCGTTATTGGGTAAATGAAGACGCAATTGATGACTAAAAAAAATAATGAGGTTGTTTACCAGGATGATTGGTAGACAATCTCATTTTTATGTTAATTATGGTAAATTATATGTATCAAATAGTTTAACAGGAGGTGCACTTTGAACATTCTGGTTACTGGCGGTGCAGGTTTTATCGGTTCAAATTTCATTCATTATCTGTTGGGAGACGGGTTGCATGATCACATTATTAATTTTGATAAACTGACATATGCTGGCAATTTAGCAAATCTGGCAGATGTGGCCGATGATTCTTCTTACACGTTTATCAAGGGTGACATCGCAGACAAGACTGCTGTGGAAGCGGCTATCAATGATTATCACGTTGATGCGATTGTCAATTTTGCGGCAGAATCACACGTCGACCGTTCAATTTTGGATCCGGATGCCTTTGTCCGCAGTAATTACGTTGGTGTCAGCACGTTGTTGGATGCGGTTAAGACATTTAAGGTAGACAAGTTTGTTCAAATTTCAACTGACGAAGTATACGGCAGCTCTCGCCCTGGTGAACAGTTTTCTGAAACTGCTGATTTGAATCCGAGTTCACCATATTCGGCGACCAAGGCAGGGGCCGACTTACTTGTGCTGGCCTATTTTAAAACTTATGGCTTAAATGTTAATATCACCCGGTCCGCCAACAACTATGGCAAGCTTCAATTTCCGGAAAAGTTGATCCCGCTGATGGTGACCAATGGGATCTTAGGCAAGCCATTACCGGTTTATGGTGATGGAACGAATGTGCGTGATTGGTTGAACGTCGCTGACAATTGTCGGGCGATTGACGCTGTCTTGCGTCGCGGGCAGGCGGGTGAAATTTATAATATTGCGGCTCACAACTATGCTAAAAATATCCAAATTGTTAAAAAAGTGATTAATCATTTGAATATCTCCAAATCACAGATCGAGTATGTGGCTGATCGGCCGGCAAATGACCTGCTTTATTCAATCGATGATGCCAAAATTCGACATGAATTGGGTTGGCAGCCAAGGGTTGATTTTGATGCAGGAATTGATCAGACGATTGATTGGTACGTCAATCATGAACAATGGTGGCGGCCTTTATTAGGAAAAGTTAAAAATAGATAGTGGGGTGGCATGATGAAGATTGGTTTTATTGGAACAGGCGTGATGGGAACCGGGATGATTCAGAATTTATTGAAGGCCGGTTATCAAGTAACGGTCTACAACCGCACAAAAGCGCATGCTCAAAAAGTGCTTGCCGCGGGTGCCGAGTGGCAGGATACGCCAGCAGCAGTGACGCGTTTAAGTGACGTGGTTATCACAATTGTCGGCTTTCCAGCAGACGTTGAAGAAGTTTATTTTGGCAGGGATGGCATCTTTAGTACTGCCCACTCCGGCCAGATATTGATTGACATGACGACCAGTTCACCCAGCTTGGCCAAAAAGATTGCTGATACAGGGATTGGCAAGCAGATTGGCGTATTGGACGCGCCGGTTTCAGGCGGTGACGTTGGTGCTGCTCAAGGAACTTTGACGATTATGGTCGGTGGTCATCCGGATACTTTTGAAAAAGCAAAGCCAATTTTAAGTGCAATGGGTTCGGCAATCACCCGGTTTGGGGATGCCGGTCAGGGGCAAAATGCCAAAATGGCCAATCAAATCATGGTGGCCGGGACGATGACTGGGATGATTGAATCATTGATGTATGCTCAGAAAGCCGGAATTGATCTTGATCAGATGATTGAGACGATCAACGGTGGCGCTGCGGCCAACTGGAGTATGACAAATTATGGGCCAAGAATTCTAAAGAATGATTTTAAACCCGGATTTGCGGCCAAACACTTTTTAAAGGACCTTCGAATTGCTCTGGATTCTGCAGACGAGATGAATCTTGATTTACCGGCCACGAAAGTCGCACGAGACCTATATGAAAAGATGACCGATCAACTTCATCTTGGTGACTTGGGTACTCAAGGATTGATGAAAGTGTATGATAATCAATAATTTAGTGTAAAAGAAAAAGCTGTGGAATGAATTTCCACAACTTTATTTTTTTCGTTCTTTTCGGCGCTGATTTGCAACGACTAAGTTGATGATAACGGAAACCAGCAGGAAGATGGATGCTAGAATCAGCAGGCCAATTTTGACATCGCTTGGAAATCCGGACTTTTGAATGAAGAATGCCAGTGCGATTGAAATGATCAACGAAACATCTGCCACAATTAACTTTGGAGAAAATCCCATACTTTTCACACCTTTCAAAAAGCATTATAACAAACATTTTCCACATTGCCGTAACATCTTAAGAAAGTTTGTCTGCAGGAGTAAAATTGATATAATAGAGCTATTAATTAAAGTCAGGTGAAAATGATGGCAGAGTTGAACGGCAGCGATGCGTTTATTGATACAGACAAATTGATCTTTGGAATCGGTCAGGTACAACAGATTACAGGTGTCTCGGGCCGACAATTACGATACTGGGAAGAGCAGGGATACATTCAATCATTGAATCAGAAAAAAGGCGCCGCCAGAGAATATTCGCTCCACACGCTGTTCTTCGTTTTTCACGTTACTCGATTCCTAAAAGACGGGTTTACCCTTCAAGCAGCAGTCGACAAAGCCAAACAATTTGACCGTCAGCTGCCCGTTCTTCGCCAGTTCTTGCGATCCCAGCTCAAGGGAGTGGATTTTGAAGATGATGAAAGCATTCTGGATTTAGGCTATGTGGATGCATCTCACCATCAGCGAATTTTTGGCGTTGTCAAAGACGGCGAAACATATTTTCGAATAAAAGATGTTTAGGTAATAATTGAGCGAACAAATAAAGCGCGGGAATTTTCCCGCGCTATTTTTATTGTGTGACAGATGAATTGAAGTTTGTCACACGGCATTATTTTGCTTCTGCATCAAACTTCTTGTACAAGCCGATGATTGTTTTGTCCTTTAATTCAACCGGTTTACCATCCAAGGTAACTTCAACGATTTTGTAATAATCTTCCAAATCAGGAATTTCCAACCGCTGATTAGCTACAAAAGCTGCTGCCGATTGGTATTCGATGGACTCTGTGCCGGCGCCATTTTCATACTTAATTTTTAACATCATGTCACTTTCTTTCTATATAGAAGACTGATTCTCCATATACTTTAATTTTAGATTGAAAGTTTTTGAAATACAACTAACTGGCATTATGAAATTAGTGTGAAGATTGTTTGACTTTTTTGAGACTTTAAATTTGTTGGAAAAATTGTGCCATGATATATTATGAGTGGGGAATGGCAACGAATTTTTAAATTGAATTGGAGTAGTTGACGTTTAATTAGGGGGAATTGAATGTTGAAGTTTAAGCCTTTTTTTGTTCTTGTGTTAACAACGTTGATAGTAATGATCGGATTTGCTGCGATTGGCAGTCAGTCAAGTTCAGCTCAGACCATTAAGTTTACCAGCGCTATGCACACCAGCAAGAATTTGACTTATAACGGAACAATCAAGTATTACGTTAAATCAGATGCCAAAAAATATTCGCCTGAAATCTCATACGCCACCAAAAAATGGAACAGGGCCCTAGGTAAAAAGGTATTTAAACCGACGACCAACATTGGCCATTCCCGCTTGGTCTTTACCGGAACCAATAAGCTCGGGCGAAATTATGCGGGTGTAGCAGAAATAAATAGTGGTGTGATTGCATTAAACACGTCGTGGATGAATCGATATAATCAGCAGAAACGGCGGGCGGTTGTGATTCATGAATTGGGTCATACATTTGGAACGAAAGATTTGTATGCATATCCGAATGCTGATTTGCGAGGCATGTTTAAGAAGCAGACCATAATGGGCGGAAATTATTCCACTCATATTAAAAGTTTCGATACAAAGCTTGCCAAATGGACATTGAAGAAAACCCGGACGATGTCACAAACCGAGTTTCGACATTACCGTTCAAACACGGGACTGTATTATCAGCAGATGCTCAACGGCCGTCTTTGATTTTCATCAGGATTCCATTGACAATGCAGGTTGCAACCACTATGATTAAACTATTGTTTTATGGATGTTGAAGCAGTACGATAGTTGGTCATTTTGAGAATTAAGAAACTCAGCGGGGATGTGAGCTGGGCGAATGGCCGACGAACATACAGCTGCCGAGTCTTTAACTAAGTTAGACGGATCATCTCGTTACCGATGAATTGAGTGGTTGCTGGACCTGTTCCAGCAAGAACTTGGGTGGTAACGCGGAAAACTTTCGTCCCTGGCAATTAATTTTGCCGGGGACGTTTTTATTTTAGGAGGAATTATTAGATGAACATTTTGGAAGAATTGAAGTGGCGTGGCGCCATCAACCAGGAAACTGATCATGATGGTTTGAATGACTTGGTCAACAAAAAGTCGGTCGGAATTTATGTTGGAATCGATCCGACTGGTGATAGTATGCATATTGGTCATTTAATTCCGTTTATGATTTTGAAACGATTCCAGTTGGCAGGACACCATCCGGTGATTGTTATTGGCGGAGGGACCGGTTCAATCGGTGACCCAAGTGGTAAGAAATCCGAACGGGTCCTCCAGACGATGGATCAGGTTCGCCACAACCAAGACGCCCTTACTGCCCAAATGGAAAAATTGTTTGGTCAGGATGGTAAGTTTGAAATCGTCAATAACTATGACTGGCTTTCAAAATTATCATTATTGGATTTCCTGCGGGACTACGGTAAGTTGTTTAACGTTAATACGATGCTGAACAAGGAAATTGTGGCTAGCAGATTGGAAGTTGGAATTTCCTTTACTGAATTCACTTATCAAATTCTTCAGTCCATTGATTTTCTGCACTTATACCGTCACAACGATGTTCAAATTCAATTAGGCGGCGCCGATCAGTGGGGTAACATTACATCCGGTACTGATTTGATCCATAGAGTTGAAGGCCAGGATGCCAAAGTGTTTGGCTTGACCATTCCGCTGTTATTAAAATCTGATGGAACCAAGTTTGGCAAGTCTGAAGGCGGCAATGTCTGGCTCGATCCCGAGAAGACAAGCCCATACGAGTTCTATCAATTCTGGATCAACCAAGATGACCATGATGTTATCAAATACCTGAAGTACTTTACCTTCCTGTCACAAGATGAGATTGCCGACTTGCAGAAGAAGGTTGAAACCCAACCTGAGAAACGTGAAGCTCAACGGAAACTTGCTGAAGAAGTCACTGAGTTTGTTCACGGCAAAGAAGCGGTTAAGCAGGCTGAACATATTACTGCAGCATTGTTCTCTGGAAACGTTGCCGACTTAACGACGGCAGAAATTGAACAAGGATTCAAGAATATGCCATCAGTTGAGGTGTCTTCAGAGCCACTTAACATTGTGCAGTGGCTGGTTGATGCAACCAAGATTGAGAAGTCTCGTCGTCAGGCAAGAGAAGATATCACCAATGGAGCAATTCGAATTAATGGCGAAAGAATTGAAGATGTTGATTATGAAATCAATCCGGCTAATAAATTTGATGGTAAATTTGTCATTGTACGTCGAGGCAAGAAGAAGTACTTTTTAGCAAGAGTTAAATAGTAGGAAAGACAGATCGAATTCGATCTGTCTTTTTTTAGTTGACATACCTCGCAAAAGTCGGTATATTATTTAGTGCGGCTTTCGCAAGAATGACTTCTTCGACAAGTCACAAATTTTAAAAAATCATTGACACTGAATGGTCGTCATGATAATATTAAATAGTTGTCAAAAGCGATGAATAAGCGCTTCCGACAACCAGTAGACCTTTGAAAACTGAACAAAATTTTCG
>NZ_AZEA01000049.1 GCF_001435575.1 Lentilactobacillus sunkii DSM 19904 | reverse complement strand
ATCTCGGCTCCCTTTTCGTCGGTCTTAGGTAATTCCTTGAATTCACCGAAATAGTTATTTTCCTTGTTCAGCTGTAAGGTCTGGTCAGTTTTCTCGCCATTTTTATATAATGTCACCGTTACTTCAGGAGTCGTCACACCTTCTGGAACACCGGCCCATATCTTATTGACACTAATGCTGGTGTTCTGAGGGATAAACTGGTTGTTAAAGGTTACCTTGCCATCCTTATCAGGCGCTAAACTGTTTTTATCGATCGTATACCCATCCACTGGATTCTCAGACACCGTATACTTAATTTCAGCTCCCTTACTGTCAGTCTTGGGTAATCCTTTAAACTCGCCAGAGTAATGATTGTCCTTATTCAAGGTTAATGTTTGGGCCGTCTTATCACCGTTTTCATACAGTGTCACGGTCACTTCCGGGGTCACCACACCGTTAGGCACGCCGCCCCAAAGCTTGTTGACACTAATATTGGTTTTCTCGGCAATGTATTGATTGCTGAACGTGATCTTACCGTCCGTATCGGGTGCTTGATCATTTTTATCGGTTGTGTAACCCGCCACCGCAGATTCCACAACTGTATATTTGATCTCGTCCCCTTTGGAATCTGTCTTAGGCAACCCATCAAACTCATCAGAATAGTGATTATCCTTATTCAGTGTTAACGTCTGGTCGGTCTTCTGCCCATTTTTATACAATGTCACGGTCACTTCCGGGGTATTAACACCATCAGGAACGCCACCCCATATCTTGTTCACATTGATTTTGGTTTCCTCAGGGATATATTGATTGTTGAAAGTGACTTTGCCATCCTTGTCGGGTGCCTGATCATTTTTATCGGTTGTGTAACCTGTTACTGCAGATTCTACAACCGTATATTTGATCTCGGCTCCCTTTTCGTCGGTCTTAGGTAGTCCGGTAAACTCACCGGTGTAGTTATTGCCTTTGTTCAGCGTCCGCGAATCTGCTGTCTTTTCACCATTTCTATACAAAGTAACAGTCACTTCCGGTGTATTGACGCCTTCGGGGACACCTGACCAAAGTTTGTTCACGGTAATCTTGGTCTTCTCAGCGATGTACTGATTGCTGAAAGTTACCTTGCCGTCCTTATCCGGAGCTTGGTTGTCATTATCAGTCGTGTAGCCTTCAACCGGGGTTTCCACAACCGTATATTTGATTTCGGCTCCCTGACTGTCGGTCTTTGGCAATTCAGTGAATTCACCAGAATAGTTGTTTCCCTTGTTCAGGGTCAACGTCTGAGGTGTTTTCTTTCCATCTTCATACAATGTCACGGTCACTTCCGGCGTATTCACACCGACAGGAACGCCACTCCAGACCTTGTTCACGCTGATCTTAGTCTTTTCAGCGATATATTGATTGTTAAATGTTACCTTGCCATTTTGATCCGGTGTTTGATTGTCTTTTTCGGTTGTATAGCCATCAACTGAATTTTCAGACACCGTATACGTGATTGTGGCTCCTTTATCGTCAGTCTTCGGCAAGTCTTTGAACTCACCGGCATAGTTATTGTCTTTATCCAGCGTTAACGTCTGGTCGGTCTTCTGCCCATTTCTATATAATGTCACAGTCACACCCGGCGTATTGACACCGTCGGGAACGCCACCCCAGACCTTGTTCACACTGATTTGGGTTTTCTCAGGAATATACTGGTTATTAAAAGTGACTTTGCCATCCTTATCCGGAGCTTGGTCATTTTTATCAATCGTATAGCCATCATTCGGTGCTTCCACAACCGTGTACTCGATTTCATCTCCGCGACTGTCCGTTTTTGGCAGTTCGGTAAATTCACCAGTATAGTGATTGTCCTTGTTCAGCGTTAATTGCTGGTCAGTTTTCTGGCCATTTTCATACAACGTCACGGTCACTTCGGGTGTATTCACTCCGTCAGGAACGCCGGACCATGCCTTGTTGACACTAATCTTGGTCTTCTCGGCAATATACTGGTTATTGAAAGTAACCTTGCCATCCTTATCCGGAGCCTGATCAGCATTATCAGTCGTGTAACCTTCAACTGGTGTTTCCACAACCGTATATTTGATTGCGTTTCCCTGATCGTCCGTCTTCAGTAAATCAGCAAATTCGCCCGAGTAGTTATTATCCTTGTTCAAGGTTAATGTCTGGTCGGTCTTCTCACCATTTTTATACAGTGTCACGGTCACCCCTGGTGTTGTCACACCATCGGGAACCCCTGCCCAGAGTTTATTAACCTTGATTGTCGTTTTCTCCGGTGGAATATATGTGTTGGTTAACGTGACGGTCTTGGAACTATCATATTCTTGTGGCACCAGCGTTCCTGAATAACCTTTAGGAATCGACTTTTCAGCCACAGTATAGGCAATCTTTTGGTTGTTAGCATCAAGTTCATATAGATCCTTAAAAGTGCCCACATAGCCATTAGACGCATCCAATGTAATTTCTTTTTCAGTCTCTTTGCCGTTCATATACAAGACTGCCTGAATCCCTGGTGTCTGCAGGCCAACTGGTACGCCATCCCAATTCTTTTTAACGTTAATACTGAACTGAGTACCGCCACCGGTTCCACTCCCACCAAGGTCAATCGTGGCATCGGCTTCTCCCTTGGTATCAACAATAATCCCGCCGCCAGAACCACCACTGACATTCCCAGTGATTTTGATATCATTATGCAAAGTTAATGCATTCCCAGATTCTCGGTATCCCGGATCTGTAATCTTAGTCAAATAAAATAAATTAACTGTTTTGTCCAGGACGCCATTCCATTTGATCGTAAATGAAGTTGGTTTCCCTGAAGTCGGCAGCCACGCAAGCTCATAGGCTGATTCGGGAACGTCAGTACCATCTTCATACTTAAGCTGGATCAATGGAGTCGATGTTGTTGGGTCCAAGACCATTTCCTGCTTATCCAAATCCTGAAGGGTATCGGTAATGATCGCGTTGCTGATGGATGCTTTGTTGGGATTTATTTTTGCATCCCACGCTGCATACTGATAGCGGTCATTCGCATCAAGTGGAAATGCTTGATTTTTCCACCAACCGTTAAACCCATACCCATTTTTTCCAATGTAACTGTCATTCCCGCCATGACCACCAGTATCTTTTGTCCCTCTTACAGATAAGAGGATTTCTCCACCACGATCATTGATATTGGTTGCATAGTAGTCGGTAAAAGTGATCGTTCCATACGTCGATCCGGCTTTAGCCTTAAAATTACCAACAATGCTCCCATTTTTGTCTTTAAGAGGAAAACTCTGTTCAGCTCCAAATACAGTCCCATTTGGTAAATCCACTCGAGCTGTATCGCCCTCTTTTACCGTGGCACCAGAGTTGATACCATACTTGTACGATATTTTATAGTTCGTGTACATATCCCAATTGGGCGTCTCGTTTTGATTAACCGGGCTGCCATTGTAAAATGCATCCCCGCTCTGAATTCCCGTTACCCGATCGCCAATATCATCAGCGTGGGCACTTTGTGAATAAAAGCTCAATCCAATAAAAACTGAAAGTGTAATTAATACAAAACTGATCCATTTTTTGATTATTGTGGTGCGGGTGCTAACGGTTTGATTGTCCATAAGATCAACACTCCCATCTCGTTTACTGACAACAGAGGCAACTATTCTTTCATTAATAACAATACTAAGCAATGCTATTGATTACATAATAATTATATCAACGCCTATTATGTGAGGCCAAATTTGAAAACTGAAATCTGCAAATTTGTTCATTGAACCGTAAAATTTGGTTCAAACTTTTAAGTATCATATGTATAACAAAAGACGATTTCAGCAACCATTTGCGGTTGTTGAAATCGTCTTTCTTATGTTATTCAATTAATGAACTAATCATTGACTTTACTTCGTTTTTTTACTTAATCCAACGAATGTCCAAGCAATCAACAATCCAACGAGTACGATACCGACAATTGTTAATGCAGCTTCCTGCTTAGTCTTATCGCCTGTTTGTGGCAATTTACCCGTTGAAGTCTCAACTGAAGTAGGTGTGCTTGTAACTTCGTCCGGTTTTGGAGTATTGTTGCCCCTATTCGAAGATTCCGTTTCTGGGGTAACTTTGCTTGGCTTGCGAGTAACTGTTGTTGGTGTTTTCGGCGTTGTTGGCGTCTTTGGCGTTTCCGGAGTAACTGGGTGCTTAGAAGCTGTCCAAGATCTATGATTTTTGA
>NZ_AZEA01000048.1 GCF_001435575.1 Lentilactobacillus sunkii DSM 19904 | reverse complement strand
GTCATTTCAATGAGAATTACTAAATATGTGCAATATATCCCAGCTTTTTTGCGTAAATAACTTACAGGAGGTGAGGATCATGGATCAAAACGAATTAATTGATAACAAATTGTACTTACGTCGTGAAGATGGTTCAATTACGATTTTGGAAGACCCGTTTGAGATCGAAATGTTAACTGATTTTCCAAAGTGGTTATCACATTTTGAAGACTAAAAAAGATACCCATTACGAGCATCTTTCTGTTTAATCAAATTCTTTAGTCATTTCTATTGTTTTTCCAGTAATTCTTTTCTACGCTGTTTAATTAGTTCTTCCAATTCCTGAATATCGTCTGCTGTCGCTTGCTTTTTAACAAAGTTTCTGGCAGTACTTCGATTTCTCAAATAACGTGCATGCTCCCTATTTTTTTCTTGCCACTTCTTGTTAGACTGCGTTTGTTTATTCTCTGTCATTGTTTACGCTCCAAACTGTATATAGCCCCAAAACGATAATTGCCAACCATTTCATCGATCCAAGAAACAGCCAACTTAGGATCAAGCCAATCAATATAAGACCATACTTAATATTTTTCATTTTGGTTAGGTGTTAAAATAGTGTATGGGAAAAAGGGGCATTGCCCCTCAATCCTATTTCTTATTTTTCTTTTTGAAATCCTTGATGATGCTTTTTATCAATGTGTAAGTTGCTAGGCTTCCAGTTGATAATGTTGCGAACATCTCAAGGATTTCTTTTGCTAATTTCAACACCTTTACCTCCTTTCCATACTTTAACAATACTATCGATAGTATATAATGTCAAGCCTCTTTTGCATTTATTTTCTCTTCCTCAATTAAGCTCATAACGGCTGTAACACTTATGTACCAATGCGTCTGATTTCCCAAACTTAATTTATACACAAAAAAAGCCCACCCCAATGAAGGAGTAAGCTAACTTCCATGATCATATGCGTCAAAAGATGTATCAACGCACATAATGTAAAACGTCGTATTTTGAATTTTTCCAATTACACGGCCTTTTGTATTCATTCTGAATACCCATAAACCATCCAAACAGTCTTTATCTCGGTCAGAGTTGGAGAATTCAGTGTTCAGTGAAAAACGCATTTTAGATTCATCCATTTTCTCTAGTCCGGTTTCTTTAGGATAATTGTATATAGCGACAAGATCATCAGATGACAAACGAAGTAAAGTGTTCAAAAAGGTCGACTTCACATTTTTATTAAATCCTACATTGTTAAAATTATATTTTTTATCGTGCGTCAAGAAAGAAAAATTAAACGTCAATCTTGTGGGGGTGAAGTGTCTTGGAATTATTATCTTTGTCGTCTGGTCAGCCGACTTCTTTTTTATCGAAAACTGTTTTGTCATTTGACCTCAACGACTTCCTTCAAAAAGAATTCTTTCATCAGCTGTGGCAAAATTTCATTGCTTTGGGGCGTTTCTTTCCAAGGAGTTTCGTGGTGTGTTTGATGCATCAATTCAATTGCCGATTTATCACCGAATGAACTCTGAACTGCGTTAACAACAATTCTTAGTTTCGGATCGTGTTCGATTTCGTGATAATCATCCAAATCTTCCTGGCTGATTGTACCGGTAATATTTCGCTGCCCAATATACTTTTTATGCACTTCTTCAACTGCAGGCCCATATTTCCAAGCCACAATTTTTTCAGGAAATGCTTTTTCATTATCAACTGCTAAGCTAACACCCTGAACGTAATAAAGAAGCTTCATTACTTTCATCTGTGTCAATGGCTCAGCAAAATCAAACTGTTTTAGATCAGCATTATTATGGACCCTAAACCAATTTACAAATTTCATAACCTCTTTCATATAAGTCACCCCTTTAACATAAAATATATCACGCATGGTGACATATGACAATTGATATTACATGATAAAGTTCAAGCTTAATAATTGGTAGTGTCGCTTAAAGATGGTTTAAGAGAGGCTTGATTTTGACTCAGTCTCAGACTTTACTTTATCAGAAGACGCAAAAAAGCGTCCACCCATTTAAGGAGTGAACGCTATCTTTTGATAATCATTTAATTTCTTGTAGAAACACAGTTGTATCAACACATTCAATGTTTGAATGTCATTTAGTCTTCGCTTTTTTCAAGAACTTTACATAAAGCTTATTACTGGATACATAGCCTTGACCGTTTATGTGAAGCCTAGTGATTTTGCCATGCTTAACTGGTGTTGCCCAGAAACGCGATCCGATCCCGTAGCGAGTGTATCGCTCGTCTGATTTCTTAAAGTCCATCGTGTTATAAACTGGTAACCATCTTAATCGAACCTGATACAGCCCAGGAGTCACATAATAGGAAGGTTTTTCAACCGTTTTGCTTCCGGATAGCGACCCATCAAAATCATATGAGCAGTCGACACCATAGAAGTTATCCGTATATTGCCAGGCGTTCGCATTGGCAACTCCAGGTTGACTCACACCATAGGCTGCAACCCAAATATGCTTATCAATCAATTGAGAGCGGTTAATGCGCCCAGAATTAAACCACGATCCACTACCATAAGTAATGACATTCTTATAACCGGCATTCAACAGACAACGCAGAAATGCATTGACCTGTGGAGTGGTATTGTATGGCAAACCAGATGCTTCAACATCAATTGCCAACACTGTTGATTTGTCCAAGCCAAATTTCTTAACCCAGGCAAGAAAATATTTCGCCTCAGCGGCACCATTGCCGTGAAAGAAATGGTATGCGCCGACGGCCCCAAAAACCTTATACGCATTTGCCACCTGTGCTGATGCTTTTGGATTGAGATAATTCGTTCCCTCAGTCAATTTCACCATAGCAGCATCAACACCATGTGCTTTAAATGTCTTGAAGTACGAAACTGAAGTCCCTTGATAACTGGCAATATCAATTACTAATTTAGACATTTGCATCACTTCCGTTATTTTCTGATTGTGTCCTGGTAGATGCTGCTGGCTGAGTTACTACATCAGTTTGGGGTTGTTGAGAAACGTGTTCTGCTGCAGCTTCAGGCTCGTTCGTTGATAATTGTGCATCTGCTGTTTCTGAGGGTGCCTCTGTTTTTACGGGTAAATGGTTATCATATCCGAGCTTCTTGAAATGCTGATATGCTGACTCAACGATCGAATCAATTAGTTCAGGGGTTGCCCATGTAAGTCCCATTTGCTTTGCAAAATTGGTGGCATCTTGAAGTGCAGCTTTTTTACGATCAGACTTTGACAATGAGGCAAGTTGTGCAAACTTCGTGACAGTTGCGAGAGCAAAATCAGTCAATTGAGCCATTTGTTTTTCTTTGATGTGAGTCTTCAAATACGGTTGAACCTGCTTAATGACGACTAAAACAAACGCACCCAGTGCTGCCAGGATGCCCGTGCTTTCTAACCAGTTAAAAATATCCGTGATACTTTGTAGAATATGCATTGCAATTACCTCTTTACATTTTTTAGTTTCAACCTGTCAACTTCATTGCGTAATTCATTGTTTTCATGCTCAGCCGCTTCAGCACGACGTTTCATTTCAAAATACAGCTCTTTCCAACCCTCACGATCAGATTTCTTCTTCGAAAGATGGTAGGTATACCATGCTGCTAGTAATCCCCCCAACGCTGTCGCAAAAGGACTGATCTGATGCAAAAATTCCCCCCATGCACTCACTCTGAGTCGCTCCGCCTGGCAAGAAGCATGATTATCGCGGCTAGTGCAGCATTACTAATCCACGGCATGTCGACACCCAAAATAAGAACATGTACTAATTGATAAAGACTCAGTGCTGTCATAAAACCAGCTGAGAGAGCTAACACAATATGATTCTCCCTCGCAGAACGACGTTTATCCAAAACCCATGCAAGCATCAAGCACCCCAATACTACAAAGGTGGCGCCAACAATGTCATCATTAGCAACCCCTGCAACAATTGGCGGCCAGCTAAAATATGAATCATGAATAATTAGATAAATACCGATCGCGACTTGAACAGATCCAATTACTACATGAAATGGGTTCGCTTTAAGCGAGTCAATCATTATCCCATCTCCCTTACATCAATATAAAAACACCGGGGTGCTAACCGGTGTCCGTTAATTCTGTGTTTCTCAATATGCTGTGATCGATTGAATCATCAACCAATCATAGCTATCAATATTTCCGCTCATTCGAGTACCATTTCCATTGCCATCATTCGACTTAAAACTGAACTGAATTGTGTTACCAACCCATTGAATATAGTTACTGCATAGCCCACTAACCTGTTGGTAAAGCGATGGACTAGCAAGTTGCTTTTTTGAAATTTTTTTAGTAACAATTGTCTCAGGATTAATGTCACTCCCAGACAACACTTCAGCAGTATCTACAGAATCTTGTTCTGCATAGGTAATCGTTTTGATTATTATGCCGTTTACCAAATTGTTTACATTACTGGTTGTAATTGTGCTTTCAACAACACCAATCGTTTTACCAGTGCCGATTTCTTTTAACGATTGTCCAAACGCTTGACCTCGTGGATCAAGCGACTTCCAGATGACAGATCCTGGATTTATTACACTACTATATACTTTCACACCGTGATAATATGCAGTGCCAATTTTTTTACCATTGAAATATGGAACAACCTTTTTGCCTTGAAAGTAGATTGCCATTAGATGACACCTACTTTCTTAGCAAAACGTTGACCTAGAGGGCTTTCGCTACCCCCCCC
>NZ_AZEA01000047.1 GCF_001435575.1 Lentilactobacillus sunkii DSM 19904 | reverse complement strand
AATTCATCATAAGCTTAGTCTGTTTCAGCTAAATACCAGAAAATTCTCCAAAAAGAACCGGGTGATCCCGGAGCATAAGACAAAGGAGACAATGATGAACGGTTTTTGTTCATCGTTGTCTCCTTTGTCTTATGCAGTAGGGATCGGGTTCGTCGGAGCACATTTTTGCTAGATACCAGTAAACACCCACAAAGTGAGCATTCCAACCAAAAAGATCAGGATGACACCACTGCCATCCTGATCTTTATATTTTATTAGTGCTTGTTCTGGTTTTCCTGATCCTTGGAATATCTGGAGAAGAAATAGAAAATTCCAATTAATGCAATGATAACAATGAGCACCTGCAGCCACCAAATCATACTATAAGTCACCGAATTGCCGGCAAATAGTGATGTTAGTCCCACTGCAGCACCGCAAATGCTCAGCCAAAAGGCCGGTTCACGATAAAAGTTCTTATTATAAGACATTTTGCTATCCCCCCTCAAAACACATACATAGACAGCTGGTGAAATCACCTTAATTATAACCTGTTTGTTATCTGGGAGGAAATATTAACTTTGATTCCGGCCTACTTCTTTTGGGCCTTATTGCGTTCTTGGAGAGTCTTGTTAATCCGCTTTAGCTTCAAGTTTCCTGATAAGAAGATAATCAGCCATGCGATCCCATAGATAATCAGGTACTCGATCCCAAAAAGCAGCCAAAAAGTCCAATTCTGCCATTGGAGCCAGCCGTTAAAAGCCATCATCGTCACGACAATTAAAAATGTTACAACAAAGTGAACCGGCAGCTCGATTCGAAAATCATCGATATCAAGTAAGCCGCTGAATACCCCAATGATCCCGGCCATAATCATGATGCTGAAGATATTCTTAGGTGATGGAAAATCAGCTTGAATTGGAACCGCCAGTAAAAGCAAATAAATGACGGAGCCAACTTCCATTCCGGATAAGAATAGTTTACCAATGCGTTTTAATGGATTCATATTATTTCACCTTCAAAGTCCGAGTCGATGTTCGAGAACGCTTAAATACTTCCGGCTGATATCCGTTTTGACTTTATCAGTTAGAATCGCCGTCATGCCACCTGTGAAGCTGGTCTCCAATGACTCGAGATGGTTGATGTTCAAGGCGGCGTGCTTGGAAACCTGGATGAAGTCTGGATTGTTTAACTTGTCAATAAACGCGTAAAGCCGGCCCTTAGTAGGAATCACTTTGTCAGACGTGTAAATCATCAAATCAGAGCCAGTGACATCAATCAAAATGATATTTTCCGGCTTGATCAAATACACGTGATCATCGGATTTGATTGGCACGACTGCCGGTGGTAAGGATCGATAACTTTTCAGAAACGCAATCAGTTCATCAATTTCCAGGGAGCGTTCTTTGGCGGACAAGATAATTTCAATGTCGCCATCATTTAAATGTTCATTTTTTTGAAAATGGATTTGCATTTGATCCGCTCCCGTCACATTTTAGTCGATCACCGTCAAACTACCTTGACGCTTCTTAACCAATTCTGTCACGAAGATGAACAAAATGCCAGCTATAAAAATCAATCCGATAACCAGGTAGGTTTGATCCATGGTCAATAAGTTCGTCCATTTCAACTGAATCCCCATTGATTGATTGAAGGCAGTTTCCGATTGTCTGCCAGAGAAGATGGCATCCACTTTCGTTCCCATCATGATCTGCCGGTAAAGTGCAGAAATGTAAGCCCCGGGTGTGAACTTGATGATTGTCTGAGCGAATTGCGGCAAGGCACCCATTGGAATGTAAGTCCCAACCAGGAACCCAGAAGCAGCGCCCACGATCGATTCAAAAGCACTCATTGTTTCTACTCGGTGAATAAATTGAACGAAGATCATATTAACTGCCACTGCAAGAAAGGAGCCTGCCAATGCCACAACGATCAGGTCGATCGACCTTGACCACGGAACTGCCAGTTGATCTACCAAGGCAAAGTAAGTTAACATCAACGCTAGCATTACCAGCTGCATGACAAAACCGATTAACGCCGCACTCAGCATGTAACTGAGCTTGATTTTAAACGTTGACGTATTGGTGAGATAGAAATCCTTTAGCACGCCCCTTGACTCGTCAAGGACCATTCTGGCCAGAATCGAGAGGGTTGTGGTGATCGCGGTCACCGACAATGTCCCGCCGATCAGCCAGAGATCCATCATTTTGGTTGCATCGGGCATCTGGTGCCACTGTTCGACCATGTTTTGTTTGAGAAACACCACGAATAATACAAACGAAATCATGGCTCCGAGCAGTGAGAAGAAGATACTGGTTTTATTCTTAAAATAGAGCATTAAATTTCTTTGACAGAGTGCGATCATGTTAACGCATCTCCCTTCCGGTTAACTTGAGGAACGCATCGTTCATTGTCCCAGAGCGATATTCAAAGTTGGTGATCTGCGCCTTGAGCATTGTGAGAATATCCAGTGCCTGAGCTGAATCGCTTGGCCAGCATGTGATTCCGTCATTTGTTTGCTGGGGAGCTGTGGCGGCAGGAATCAAATTCAGGACTGCCTCAGGGTGGTTTGTGTAAATGACTAGTTTATTTTTGGAATAGCTAGTTTTAATTTCATCAGCTGACCCTTCAGCAATCACACTCCCATGGTCGATGATATAGACTTCGTCTGAATGATCGGCTTCTTCCAAATAATGAGTGGTGAGAATGATTGTCAGATGATGGGCTTCCTGCAGAGAATGCAGTAAAGTCCAGATGGCTTGTCTGGTCTGAATATCCAAGCCGGTCGTCGGTTCGTCCAGAAATAACACATCAGGTTGATTAATCAGTGCCCGAGCAATGTCGACTCGTCGACGTTGACCACCGGATAAGCTGACGTACTTTTGGTTGATGAAATTGGTTAAATCAATTTGCTTGATGAGCTCATTCACGTGTTCTTTTGAACAATCCTTATACAGCCCCCTGCGAATCATGAGGTTTTCCTTAACGGTTAAATTATCGTCAAGAATACTTTGCTGAAAGACCATACTGACTTTGGTTTGTTTGGCAATTTCCACTGTACCGGAAGTTGGTTTCAGTAATCCTGTCAGCATGGACATGGTGGTTGTCTTTCCCGCACCGTTTGGACCCAGGACGGCGGTCAGGCTGCCTTCTTTAATGGAAATATTGAGGTGGTTGACGGCAACTTTGCTGCCGAATGTTTTGGTGAGTTCGTTTGTTTGAATCAGCATGATACTCATCTCCTTTAGTGATATTACAATAGCAAACTTTCGGTTAATTGTGTGGGAAATTTCGCCAAGTGGCAATAATGGGGTCCTAAGTTGCGAAAATATGTAAATGAAATTAGTTGCGATAGAATAGAAGTGGAAGTTGACTGTAAGAACAGGTGTTCGTATAATTGACATATACATATCAAATTCAAATCGTCAGGAGGTGTCAAAATGAAACAAGAATCGTTATTTGCCGGCAATCAGGCAGGGAATCAGCCACTGGCCAGCCGGGTTCGGCCCAAAACCCTCGATCAATTTGTTGGGCAGCACCAACTTGTTGGCAAAGGCAAGGTTCTGCGGGAAATTATTGAAAGTGACCAGTTGCCATCCATTATCTTTTGGGGACCACCCGGTGTTGGTAAGACAACGTTGGCTGAGATTATTGCTGAAAAGACGCAAGCCAAGTTTGTGACTTTCAGTGCCGTTACCAGTGGGATCAAAGAAATCAGAGATATCATGAAAGACGCCGAAGCCAACCGGGAAATGGGCGGCAAGACAATTGTGTTTGTCGACGAAATTCACCGATTCAACAAGGCCCAGCAAGATGCCTTCCTGCCGTTTGTGGAACGGGGAAGTATCACATTGATTGGGGCCACAACCGAGAACCCGTCGTTTGAGATCAATTCGGCGTTACTCTCGAGATGTAAGGTGTTTGTTCTCCAGCCCTTGGAAACCGACGACATCATTCAATTAATTGATCAGACTTTGACAAATCCGGCTGCTTTTCCCAAAGAAACCATTGAAATCGACAAACAGGCAATCAAAGAAATTGCCGAGTTTGCCAATGGGGATGCTCGGGTTGCGTTGAATACTCTGGAAATGGCGGTCAACAACAGTCCAAAGAAAGACGGGAAGGTTACCGTTTCGACCGACAATCTCCACCAGCTGATGAACACCAAATCGTTCTTGTACGACAAGCACGGTGAGGAACACTACAATATTATTTCAGCGTTGCATAAATCGATGCGCAACAGTGATCCGGATGCGGCCGTTTATTGGCTGACGAGGATGCTGAGCGGCGGTGAAGATCCATTGTATATTGCCCGGCGGATGGTCCGGTTTGCTAGTGAGGATATCGGGTTGGCCGACACAAACGCCTTAAATGTTGCAATTAACGTCTTTCAGGCCTGCCAATTTTTGGGGATGCCGGAATGTAACGTTCATTTGACTGAATGTGCCATTTATTTATCACTGGCACCAAAGTCCAACGCGGTATACAAAGCCACACTGGGTGCTGAACAGGATGTCAAACACTCGATCAACGAACCGGTGCCTCTTCAGCTGAGGAATGCACCAACTTCATTGATGCATGAACTGGGATATGGCAAAGGGTATCAGTATGCCCATGAATCTAAAGACAAGCTAACCAATATGCAGACCATGCCCGATTCTTTGGTTGGCCACACTTACTATGAGCCGACCGAACAGGGGAATGAAATTCGCTTCAAGAAACGATTGGCACAGATTAAAGCATGGGAGAAAGCCCACAGAGAGTAGAGGTAAATAGATGGCAACATTTAACTTGATCAAAGGCGATATTACAACAATGCACGTTGATGCAATCGTCAACGCCGCCAACACGTCATTAAGAGGCGGTGGTGGTGTGGATGGCGCCATTCACCGGGCTGCTGGTCCGAAACTAGATGAAGCCTGTCGGAAGCTCAATGGCTGTCCGACCGGGGAAGCCAAGGTGACGCTTGGTTTTAATCTACCGGCAAAATATGTTATTCATACGCCGGGACCGGTTTGGCATGGCGGGCACAACAATGAATCCCAATTGTTGAAGAATTCCTACGTCAACAGCTTAAAGCGGGCGGTTGAAAATCATTGTCAGACGGTGGCATTTCCATCGATCAGCACCGGGGTGTATGACTTTCCGTTGAATCAGGCGGCAAAGATTGCCATTGACGCAATCGAAAGTTTCAATGCCGAACTTGTCGCCACCATGGTCTGCTTTGATTCAGGAACTTATTCAGCATATGAGAATGAATTAACAGAACGAAAATAAGTATGTCAGGTTCAAACGAGTTGTCTTAAGGCGATTTGTTTGAACTTTTTTATACCAAAATAAGATTGTCATTGACTTTAAATGAGTAGCCCATTAGAATTTTATTAATATAAAAAATTCACATTATCATGTGAGAAACGAAAGGAGCGGTTCAATGAATGGTGATCTAACGGTATCAGCGGCTTCAAAGGACACGCTGCCAACAGTCTTTGGTTACATAGGAATTGGCATGGCTTTTGGAATTGTCGGTAAGGCGGCAGGATTGAGTCCCTTACTGGTCACACTGATGTCAATTATTACATATGCAGGCTCGGCCCAGTTCGTTATTGTCAGCATGCTGGTGACTCACAGCCCGATTTTTTCAATTATTTTTTCAGTATTTCTGGTGAATTCACGGATGATTCTGATGAGCACAACTTTGGCGCCATACTTTAAGCACGACAGTATGTTAAAGAATGTGTTGGTGGGAAGCCTGCTGACAGATGAAAGCTTTGCATTGGGGATGAACAAGCTTAACTATTCAGATAACCATTTGAGCTTCCCATGGTTTAATACGGCCAATATTATCGCCTATTCAACCTGGATTATTTCTTCTTTGGTTGGTGCTGTGCTCGGTAATTTTATCAGCAACCCCGAAAAATTCGGCTTGGATTTTGCCTTGGTTGCCATGTTCATTGGATTGCTTTATCTGCAGCTGATCAGTGATCGTTCAATCAAGTTCAATCTCCAACTCATCGTCGTTGGATTCGTGCTGCTGACGATCTACCTTGGATTGATCTTTATTCCAAGCAGCTTGTTAATTCTGCTGGTGACTTTGCTGGCATGCAGTTTTGGGGTGGTGATGAAACATGCCTTCTTTTAATTTCGTCCTGCTCACAATTATTGGCACGGGGATTGTGACTTGGTTATCACGGATTATTCCCTTCGTCTTATTAAAAAAATTTCAGCTTTCAAAAGGTGTTATTGAATTTCTGAGCTTTGTCCCAATCGCGATCATGTCGGCACTCTGGTTCGAAAATCTGTTTGTTCAGCATATCGGTCATTTGCCTTCGATTGAGTGGGGCAACTTTCTGGCTTCAATTCCGACAGTTATTTCAGCAATTATCTCGAAAAATTTGTTGGTTATTGTGATTGTTGGGGTTATTTCATTAGGAATTGTTCGAATGGTTTTGGGAATGTAGGAAGAGAGTGCGACAATAGGCGTTTTGATCCCAGAATTTAAGAGCCCAAATCGATTATTCCTGGTTCTGAAGTGCCCTACAATTGTTAGACAAGGAAG
>NZ_AZEA01000046.1 GCF_001435575.1 Lentilactobacillus sunkii DSM 19904 | reverse complement strand
TTTCATTTACACAAGATTCTTGACGCTACCTTGATTAGCAGTTATACTACTAATTATAGTGATACAATTTTAAGTTACATAATTGGAAATTTATTAATATAATATTCAAATGGCAATTCTCGATGTCTAAGAATTGTCATTTTTTATAGATATTCAAAACATTTACCGAATCGTTTAGTGAAAGGATGTACTTTTTGAAAAAATTATTTTTGCTAACTCTTATATTATGGGCGGTAACTTTAACAATATTTTTAAATGCATTTTTTCAACATAAGTTACTAACACTAATACCGATAATTGCATACAATCGAATACATGGTTTGTTTGGATGGAGCTTGGTAATGTCCGTAATATCTTCCATTTTTGCCATAGTAATCCGCCCTAAAAAATAGTCATTGGAATTAAGTGTAAAAGGCACCCTTGAAATGTAGGAAACCTACATTTTTAAACTATCCTTGGCCAGGTGTTGAAGCTTCTCAGCGTATTTTAGGCCCTTAGCTTGGGACAGTTTCTTATCGGTACTAGGTGACCCTTTTATATTACGGACTCGAAGTCCCTGAGGCTATGTTCGGTCTCTGGCTTCATCTCCAGTGTAACGAAAAAGGTCCAGCTAGAAGCTGAAATTAATCAGTTTCTAACTGGATCTAATCTTAGAAACTGTTTGAGATCTGGTTTAAACTTTGATATACTTTTGCAAAAAAAGGAAGTTATCATGCCTAATTATCCCAGTAATATCACCCGTCAGCAGTTTGAAGTGATTCGTCCCGAATTAGAAAACTTTCATCAACGAACGAAGCCCCGCCAAGTTGATTTATATGACGTCTTTTGTGCGATCTTATACATATTGAAAAACGGATCCCAGTGGCGAGCCCTGCCACATGACTTTCCTAAATGGCAAACGGTTTATACTTACTTTCGCTTGTGGTCCCAGCAGTCGGCTCCAACGGAGCCGTCATTACTGGACCAAGTTTTAAAAAATTGTCTTTACCTTACGATCTCAACAAGATCGTTCGGCGTTAACTTCATTTATTATCGTGGATGCTCAAAGCGTTAAAAATACTGCCACCGCTGAAAACAAAGGTTACGATGCTGGTAAGAAGATCTCGGGGATTAAGCGCCATCTGGCCGTGGACATGAATGGCTTTCCGCAGGCCATTCATATCACGCGGGCAAATGTTTCTGATCGAGACGGGGCGAGTGCAATGATTGCTTTACATGCCAATGATCTTCGATATGTTCGCAATGTCTTAGTTGATGGTGGCTACTCAGGAGTTAACTTTAAATTGGATGTTATGAACAATCTACAGGCGACCGTTCAGGTCGCCAAGCGTAATGAATTACACAAGTTTGAAGTGTTGCCACAACGTTGGCTAGTTGAACGATCCTTTAGTTGGATAGAAAAATGTCGACGACTGTGGAAAAATTGCGAAAGGCAGTTACATACGAGTGCCACGATGATGACCTTAGCCTTTATGTCAGTTCTATTGCGGCGCTTTTAAAGATCTCAAACAGTTTCTAAGAAGATGTGGCCGTCAAGTGCAATTGACCCATTGTTGTTCAATTTAGCACTCATATAAGAGCTATACGTTCGTTAAGTTTCGGTTGTAGTTCCGATATTTTACTACCATTACTGATAGCTGCCAAACAGGTACTATTTTTAATGAACTTCATTTAGCAAGATTCCATGATGTTAATTACAAATTTTGGCAATGGATAACTACTTTAAAATGAGAGTTTGCATAATGTTTTCATAGAAATAAAGGCATTACTTAAATCAATAATAGGGAACTTTTAAGGGGGTTAATCGAATAATTGTTTATTAAATTGTAATAAAGATACCGTAATTATGAAAACAGATTATATTTTTAAATGATACAATTACCAAATTATGCAATTATTATTGCGAGCTAATTTTATTGTAAAAAAGTTGTAAAACGCCTTTAATCCGGTAATTATGATGGTATCATGAATTTAGTTCAATTAATAAAGAGGCGAGAATCCTGAATAATCCAGTTCTGGATTTACAACAGCAACCCACTGATGACAATGATCCACAAGGATTGGGGTTGAAGCACAGTAGCCGAAGCCATATGTGCAAGAGTGGCCTTAGCATCTTCTGCAAGTGATTTGATTTACTTCTTGTGATTTTGTAAATAGACCAATACTTTAATTGTGACATTTTTAATTAAGGTGTTGGCCTATTTTTCTTAATTACGAACATTATAAAAATAGTGTTTAGATGATATTTTTCAAATTGATGCATTTACTTTCTATGAATTGCATTTTTTGAATTATATCAGAACAATCCTGTATCTTAGGTTATTATCAAAATGAAAAATACAAAGTTTGTGAGGTATTAAAGCAATTGAAATATAAAATTCGCTTCTTTAGTGTCAACACAATGTTTGTTATGGGGATACTTTTTAGTCTAATTAGCACTCTGTTAAACATTGTTTTGCCATTAATTATACGGAATGCTATTGATATGCGAAAACTGATTGAAAATAAAATGGGTATACAAGTATTGCTGACTATAGGCAGCCTACTGATAGCAAGTACATTAATAACAGCCATGGGGAACTTTTTAGTTAGTCGAGAAGGAGATCGATTAATTGCCGATGTGCGTACGAAAGTTCAAACACATTTAATGCATTTACCAACCTCTTTTTTTGATAATAACCTAAGTGGTCAGTTGGCTAGTAGGGTTATAAATGATGCATCAATTCTTAAAAACTTTGTATCAGTTACTATTCCTGCCAATATAAGTAGCATGTTCATGGTGATTGGTACGCTTTTTGTTTTAGTAACTCTAGATTTAAAAATGACCATACTAATATGTTTCTGTTTCCCGTTAGTCTTTTTGATTATGGTTCCGATTGGAAAAATTATTGAAAGATATTCAATTAAAAGTCAAACAGAACTGAGTAATTTAACCGAAACGACTACTGAGAGCTTGCGAAACATTAGACCAGTTAAGCTAAATCACGCTGAAAAGGGCGTTCTGGCCAGGTTTTATAGGTATATTCAGAATCTCTACCATATATCTGTAAAATTTGATGAAGTATTTTCAATTACTAATCCAATTCAAACATTAGTGTCATATTCAATCATCCTTACGCTTATTTTATACGGTGGCGCAAGGGTAACGAATGGCACAATGACTCTTGGGACTTTGGTCTCCTTTTTGATTTACTTTTTTCAGTTGACTAATCCTATAAATAGCTTGGCCGTTTTTTATTCAGATTATAAGCAAGCTATTGGTGCAACTCAAAAGATTAATGAGATTATGTCTATACCAACTGAAGATGATAATGGTTTGGTGATTTCTGGAAGACAAGAACAAAACCCCCTAATTTTAAAGAATGTTTATTTTGCTTATGGACAACATGAAGTTTTGAGAAATGTTAGCTTACGCTTTGAACAGCAAAAAAAGATTGCGATTGTCGGGCCTTCAGGAGCTGGGAAAACAACCATTATTAATATCTTGACTAGGCTTTATCCAATTGATAAAGGAGAACTACTACTTGGAAAGACGCCGGCTTACAAGTATAAATTAAGTAGCTGGCGTAAATTATTTAGTATTGTTACGCAAGAGAACAGTATATTATCTGGTTCTATAAAAGATAACTTGTTATTCGGATTGGATACAAAGCCAAATAATACGGAGATTAACCATGCTTTGAATGTTGCCAACTTATCATCCGATATTAGTTTAATGCCAAGAGGAATCTCAACTATTGTTGGTGAACAAGGGGTTAAATTATCCGGTGGTCAACGTCAGCGACTTCAAATTGCTAGAACGTATTTAAAACAGACACCAGTTATTATTCTAGATGAAGCTACTTCAAGCTTGGATTCCGATTCTGAAAAAAATATATTAACATCATTGGAACGATTGTCAAAAGATAGAACGGTTATCTCTATCGCGCATCGCTTATCAACAATTGTGCATTCAGACTTAATTTATTTTGTTGATGACCATCGAATACTTGCTTGTGGAACTCATAAAGAACTATTGGCAAAATTGCCAGAATATAAAAGATTTGTGAATGAGCAGAAATTATAAAATTATATATATATAGGAGGATCTTATGCGTAATATGCATTTAATGATTAATCTGGTAAATGTAGCACTTTTGATTGAATTGATACTAAACTGTCCTTTTAAGGATAACAATGCTAAGGCAGCTTCCTATAAGTCAAACGTTCAGTCCTATGAGGCCTTAATGACGCCAAAAATTATCCACCCAAATCGGATAAAAGGGAGTGAATATAAAAGCTTTGATATTATCTTAAATCCGAAGCAGCATAATAAGATTCTACACCAAGCTATAGCAGTTAATACTCCGGGTGATTTGCACTTCAAACATTTCTTAACAGCAAACAAAATCGGAACACATTATGGTCAGTCATTAAGGATCTTAACTAGGTGGAAGCATTATTTAAATCAACACCATTTAAAATGTTCTTGGTTTAAGAATCGTATGGTACTTAAAGTTAGTGGTCGGGTAAGGTCTATCGATAAGGTTTTTAATGTTAAACTCCAAAAGGCTATTTATCACACTAACCCTGTCCGCTTTGGGACAAGGAAAAACTACATACCGAAAGAATTATCGAGGACCGTTTTAACGATAATCGGGATCACGGATTACAACTATCATAATGTATTTAGCAATTCTTTTAATAATTCAGAAATGAAAGGGAAAAAATCGAATAGAGGTGGATCAGATGTTAAAAAAATTATGAGACATTACGATGGAGAATATCTATATCGTAATGGATTAACTGGTAGAGGAACGGAAATAGGTATCATTGCTTTTGGAGCAGCTAAGAAGAAAAATGTATTACATTTTTGGCAACATGAAGGAGCAAGTACTAGTCAAAAGAGATTAAAAATAAAAGAAGTGTTTTCAAATCGATTTGAGAAAACTCGAGCTGGAAAAGATGATTTAGAGGCAACGCAAGATGCAGAAATCGCTGGTGCAATTGCCAAACGTGCAAAGGTTAAAATCTTTTTTGTCCCAGAACCATATCCTAATATTATGAATTTTCTAAATGCTTATTTAACGGCATTTGATGATCCCAAAATATCAGTAACAACTAGTAGCTGGGGGCTTGGAAACCAGATAGCTTATTTAGCACGCCATCGATTGGCCACGCCACATTATCGTTACCTACTTAATTTAGTTTTGGCTCAGGGTGCTTTAGAGGGGGATTCTAATTTTACTGCAGCGGGTGACTTTGGGATTCATGGAAATTTGAGATCTATGTATAAAAATCATGCATTATTGGATTATCAAAATACAGGGCAAGACCCATTAGCCACGAACCCGTTTGTAACAAGCGTGGGGGCAACGGTTCGCTCTTTTCATGTAAAAGAGAATGAACATGTGTTTAGCTATCGAGGTCCAGAAACTGCATGGGGGTTTGCTACAAATATATGGGCTAAATTGCCAAAAAGAAAGCATACGCTTGCTACTGCTAGAGAAATGATCAGTGGTAGTGGCGGTGGTTTTGCTCACTTTTATCATACACCTAGTTATCAGATGGGTGTTCCGGGGATTAATACATTTCATGCGTGGCAATACTTTTCTTATAATTTGCTACCAATAAATGGCACGCCGCCACTGCTTAGTGGAAAAGATCATGGGCGTAATTACCCAGATATATCGGCAAATATGATGGGATATCGAGTATACCAGGCAGATGGAAAAGATTCATGGGGTATTTCTGGTGGAACGAGTATCGTCACTCCACAATTTGCGGGAATTGCTGCCTTAATTAATAGTTCTCCTGGTCATAAAAAGATGGGATTCTGGAATCCTCAGATTTATCAATTAGCTAAATTTGATAATTCGGTATTTAAGACGTTGAATGGAACAACCAATAACTGCAATAACTATTATACTGGAGAGCCTGGGAAAGTGTATAACCAGGCTACTGGTTTAGGAATTCCCGATTTTAAAAAGCTGTTTTTAAAATATCAATAGATGTATTCAACTTGGGAAGCTTTAAAGACTAACTAAGATATAAGCTAAGCTGGGAAGTTGAAAAGGAGAAATGTAATGATGAATTCAGATGTCTGTAAGTATATGAATACCGATAGTAAGTATCTTTTATGGTATGACTAAATCAGGAGTAGGTTTAAGTAACCAAATGGACGCTTTCACAACGGCGCCATTTAATGTAACGGATTGGTTAGACTACACGGATAATTATTGGCATTACATGATGTATACGGATAATGATAATATATTACCGGATCAAGGATGGAAAATTCACATAACGGCAACGATAAATGAGGCACAAAGATTGTTATATGATGTTTCTAATTATTTAATACAACATCGAATATCGTTTAAGTTTGCTGTTAATAAAAACGAATTAATTCAAAAGAACTCGAAGTATGCGGACAGAGCAGCTTCAGGCAAATTTGTTACAATCTATCCTCACAATGAAAAAGAATTTGTGGAATTATTAAAACCGTTAGAAAGGATCACGTCTATTTATCACGCTGGGCCTTACATTTTAAATGATAAGCAATGGCATAATAGCAACGTTTTCTTCCGATATGGTGGATTTTCAGAAATGATGATGAATTATAAAGGAAACTTTGTTGCAGCTATAAAAGATAACCGAGGAAACCTCGTCCCAGATAAACGGGTACCTTATTACTATGTACCTCCATTTGGAGAGCGTAAAATATCTTGTGTAAATGCATA
>NZ_AZEA01000045.1 GCF_001435575.1 Lentilactobacillus sunkii DSM 19904 | reverse complement strand
ATATATTGACTATACGTAGAAAACGTGTTCCGACACCCCTGACCCCTACTGCATAAGGCAAAGTTACCAACAATGAACACAAACCGTTCATTATTGGTAGCTTTACCTTATGCTCCGGGGCCACCCGGGGCTCGTCACACTCTGCTCTACGGCATTACCAAATCATAATGATTTCCCACGATTGCTGTTCCTCT
Organism: Lentilactobacillus sunkii DSM 19904; assembly: GCF_001435575.1. GTDB lineage: Bacteria > Bacillota > Bacilli > Lactobacillales > Lactobacillaceae > Lentilactobacillus > Lentilactobacillus sunkii. The sequence continues at coordinate 6,759 of NZ_AZEA01000045.1, read as the reverse complement.
ATCATGGACCACGCCCTCACCCAGTGGGGTTTGGATGTGGGTTCCGAATGGGACGTTTGATGGGGCTGCTACGATGATGTAGCCGTCCGCGTCATATCCGCTGTGATTGGTTGTTCCATCTGCAAATCCTGCGCCGGTATAGTAGGTCCACTTGTTACCATTCAGATAAACCACACCTTGTGATTGCATTGCAGCCGGTGTTGTGGTTGCGCTGCTGGTTGGGTTGCTGTCTGTGTTACTGCTTGATGAGCTTGATGTCACAACAGCTGCATGAGCTGAGCCCTTCTTAACGGTCATTGAAGTCTTGAAATGGTTCTTGTTGACTTTCTTTGCGGTTGTTTTCTTGGCAGCAGCTTTTTTAGCTGGTGCCTTTTTGTTGGCTTTGCTGATTTCAAGTGTTTGGCCGACGGTGATCAAGTTTTTGTTGGAAATTTTGTTTTCCTTGATGATGCCATCAAGGCTAGCGTGATTTCGTTGTGCGATAGCTGAAAGGGTGTCGCCTGACTTGACCGTGTATGAATTTGCACTGGCTGATACACCTGTTAAACCTAAGAAACCTGCAACTATGGATAATGTGAATAGACTCTTATTGATTGTAAAAACCACCTTTGGATGTCGATTTCTGGAATTATGTTCACAGTTTGATAAGAAAACCTGGCTTTCAAAATAATTGCGAATGATTGCATGAATGTGTTCCGGAACACAGTTTGAAAGATGATTGATTTGTAATGTGAACGATTGATAATCAATCACGCAAGTATAATATCAGATATGAAATAACCGTCAACACCGTTTACAAATAAGACAAAAGTGTGACAATGGCGTTCCCTGGTAATTCAGGGCCGAGTCGGGGTTGTTACAAACACGTTAAAGTTAAATGTCACTGTTTCCCATTTAATGAATGTAAAACTTGTGTAAATGGTGACAAAGAGCCTGTATATACCAAGTAATTGCCTTTTGGTGGTGATTGTGGTGCAAAACAAAAGTGGCCAATAGCGGAATTAATCCGTTATTGGCCACCCTGAAAACATGACTAAATTATGATTTATTCATCCTTGTCATAGTCATTGACTTTGTGATCCATCACATTGGTTTTCATTTTATAGTCAGAACCTGATTTTTGAATAATGGCATTGTATTCAAAAGTTTGAATATGATAGTGATCGTCGTGGTCAAAGGAGTATTTAACGTCGTAAGTTACCTTCGTTTGACCGGTGTCATAAGGGACAACTTTCTTAAGAGTTGGGTCCATTGTGTAATCGCTGATGCTGTCGTCATTTTGATAACCATCAACCATTTTGATCATTTGTTGATAAATATCTGATGTACTGCCGCCAACAAAATAATCATCATAGTCATCATCATTGGCTGAGTCGCTATCCGTTACGGTTCCATCACTTAGATCGCCCCAAACGGAATTGATTAGATCCTTGGCATCATCCGTTGAAGCAAATCCGGGATATTGTGGTGTGATAGTCGTGTTGTTCATAGACATGTCAATCTTCGTGTTCTTTGAACTGACGACCTTCCCAGATTGAGTTTTCATGGATAGGGCAACGGTCATATTTTGGCTGAATGGATAATCCTTGATGTCATAGAACCCGCTTTTATCGATCTTACCGATTTCTTTTCCACTCAGGTAAACCTTGGATCCTGTTTGACCCTTAATGGTGTATGAAATGGTTTGAAGAATCGATTGGATGTCCAAATCATATCCGGACGGATCAATCCAGGCATAATCACCGTTATTCACCAACTTATGACCATGAATTGTAGCAGAAGTTTTGATCCGGTATTCTCCAGGAATGTATGGGCCAAATTTCTTCGGATCAGTCGTATTCATTGGATTGGCAACAACTTTACCGTTAATTGATAATTTGGCATTCTTCTTGTTGGTTCGAATTCTTGGATAAATTGGTTTAACTTTTAACTTGTAATTGTCAAAAATTAAAAATTTATGTCCTGAATTAACAAACTCCAAATGATCGTTCACATATCCTGTAGAGGTTAAGGAACCTTTTAGACTGGCAAGTTTGTCCTTGTTACGGCCATAATAGGTTACCAATGGTTCAACGTTGGACGAGGTGGGCTTAAAGCTTGGGTCGTTTGACGTAATCAAAGAGGCAAGGGTCTTGTCTTGGCCCTGCTTGATTGCGGTCACCAAACGGTTGGCAGTTGCCTTTTTGCTATAATAATTATTCAAAAACAGATAGCCGCCGACAAGAATCACTAAGACGATGACACTTGTGATGACCTTCCATTTCTTGATTGGCTTTCGTGGGGCACGTTGTGTTGGCCGTGCCGGATGGGCCTGGCTGCCTACAACACGATTCTTTTTTGGAGTTGGTTGGCTATGTTGAGCGGTTGTCTTTGAACTTGGTTCTTTTGGCTGGTCCTTCGGTGTTTTCTGCAGATTGTCCAAATATTGTTTAACATTAAAACCACACTCTGGACAAAATGCTACATTTCGGTTAATTTCTGTTCCACAGTTCGGACAGAAAAACTTATTATTTTCCATTGTTTTTCCTCCGATGTTACTGGATGTTTAATCCGTTGTACCAACTGCTTAAACTACCATAAATGTTTTGGAGGTAGACTGACGTTGCCCATGAAACGATGATTGCCGGAACAATTTCAGCGATCAAGATAGAATAGAAGTTGTTGAATCGTCCTTGGATGTCTTTTAAAGTCATTACGACGGCATAATTGAGGATTGCCTGACTCAATGCAAAGATCATAATGATGGTTCCCATCAAGGTATATGAAGTAATGCTGACAAATAAAGATAAAATTAAGCATAATAATAGCAGAACAGAACTGATATTGACGTAAACGCCGAACATGTCGGTAAAGTCGAGAAAAGTAATGTTATCATTTAAGAGTGTTCGACGAACTGTGAACGCCACTAATAAATAAGCTAACGCCGAAATAATTAAAATCCCGGAAAATTGCATAATTGCGGTTTTGATTGGGGCAAGAATGTTGACCGTGAATTCATTTTGTGACTGTGAAACCACTAGATCAATAATCCGTTTGGCAGCAAGGCCGAAGATGACCAACATGAGAACTACATAAACCCCAATTGACATTAAGCCGCCGTATCTGGGTGCTTCAATTTCATTGCTGGGATTGATGATAGAGCTTTTGAAGTAGCTGAGAAATTGGTTAAACGCATTATCAGCAGAGTAGTTGGTGCTGTATCCAGTTTCTTGAGCCGTTTGAGTGTTCGCTGATTGTTCCTGGAAATTAGTCGATGAACCTCGACTGTTATCAGTTGGCTCGGGTTCTGGATTGGCAGTTGCTTTTGAAGCGGTTGCCTGCTCACTGTTCTTCGCAGTTTCGGCAACGTTGGCTAAATTGAATCCACAAAACACACAAAATTTTGCGTCTTGAAGATTCTCGTTATGACAGTTTGGACATATTTTCAAAATAGATCTCCCTTTCTTATGCCATTATTAGTAAAAAGCATATGCAAACATTATAATATAAATGGTTATCAAATAGTTAACAAAATTTTAGTAAATCGAAAAAATCTGAAAGTAAGCGGTGACAATTTATGGTCAAGCAGGGCAGATATGCCAAATCGAGCAAAATGAAACAAATTAAAGCAATCCGAAAGCGAATGCACACTCCTGCAGGGCGAATTATTCACCCAGACGAATTTGAGCAGTTTGTGTTGGTCCGCTATGGGTTGACATTAAAAAAACGGTTGAAGGGAACTGCCAAGGAAACCGTTCAGCGGTTTTTACAAGAAATGCTTTTGATCACCTCTGTTAAAGAAGCATGGTCGTTGGAAGCTATTTTGACCAAAACCCTGAAAAACATTAACACTGAAGTCCCGTTTCAGTTCTATCGGGTCATGATGGCCAACTGGCCTGAAGTTCAGCACTTTTTGCAGCGGGAAATTCCAGCTGTACCACTGCAAGATCGAATTATTGTGACAAATCCGGTGGGGGATGGGCAGCTGCAGACGATTATTGTTAATCAGTTGGCCGCCAACACCCTGATTGAGACATTAGGTGGAAATCCTGATATGATGAAAGCAATTAAAGAGTCGCAGATTCAGCAGCTGACAGCTGGCCTAATCAGCAATGACAAAATCGATTGGAATAAAGTCAGCAAAATATTTGAGCCGATTGGTTTTGATCCAGGTAGAGCTGGTGATGCCGGTACCCAACAGTGGCTCGAACAACTCATGAATGAATAGCGAGGTAAACAACATGGATTTACAGCAAGCATTAGAATGTGTCAATCTGGTACCGATGTTTCAATCGCTCCCTGAAGAACAAAAAACTGAAGTTGCCAAATTAGTCGTTCAGCACGAATATCCAAAGGGAACGATTATTTATCTGGCCGGTGATTCGGTTGGTCATTTTATGATTTTGGAGGGTGGCCAGGTTAAGCTTTCTCAAGTGGCTGCCAATGGCAAGGAACAGCTTCTTAAAGTGATGCAGCCAGGTGATTTTGATGGCGAAGCAACCTTATTTAACGGCAACCAGCGCAACGTTACTGCCACGGCGTTGGTAGATTCAAATGTCTGCCAAATCGATCAGGCTGCTTTCCAGAAACTATTACAGCAGACTCCCCAGTTGGCAGTCAGCTTGCTATCAACCATGAGTCAGCAAATCAACAATCTGCAGGAAGAAAAGACGTTGTCAACCACGTCTGATATGGCCGGCAAGCTCGCCAGGTATCTGCTTGAAACGGGTGCAGCTTTGAATGAAAATCCATTCAAACTTCCATTAAAGAAGAAAGACATTGCCACATATTTGGGAACGACTCCCGAAACGATCAGCCGGACTTTCAAACAGCTTTCAGAACAGGGATTCATTGAAGCCCGCGGATCAAAAGTTAAGATTTTAGATGAAGATGGCCTGGGCATGTTGGTCTAGGCGTTTTTATTTTGTTAAAATATTTATTGCACAAATTTAGAAAACAATTGATTTATACGTACGAATATTTTACAATAAAGAGGTAAACGAAAACAAAACGTAGCTACGTTGGAGGAAAATACGATGGACGAAAGTCGAGTACGAAACGAAATTGTAAGCGGAAACATTTCGTTGGGAATTGAACTGGGATCAACCAGAATTAAGGCTGTCCTGGTTTCTGACGATTTCCAAACAATTGCTTCAGGCGATTATCTTTGGGAAAACGAACTGGATAATGGTATCTGGACATACCCATTGGAAAAGGTATGGGACGGTATTCAGACCAGTTATGCCACTCTTGCATTACAAGTGCACGATAAGTTTGGTGTTGATATCAAGAAAATTGGTTCGATTGGTGTCAGTGCAATGATGCATGGTTACATGGCATTCGACAAAAACAATGAAATCTTAGTTCCATTCAGAACTTGGAGAAACAACATTACTGGCGATGCTGCCGAAGCATTGACCAAGCTGTTCAACTTCAACATTCCAGAACGTTGGAGTGTTGCCCATTTGTACCAAGCCATTTTAAATGACGAAAAGCACGTTAAGGATATCGACTTCATCACAACCCTTGCCGGATACGTTACTTGGAAATTATCAGGTGAAAAAGTGATTGGTGTTGGGGATGCTTCCGGAATGTTCCCAATTGATGAAGCAAGTGTTAACTACAATAAGGCGATGGCTGACAAATTCAGCTCACTTCCTGAAGTTAAGAAATACGATTGGAACCTGCTCGACATTTTGCCAACTGTTTTACCTGCTGGTAAAAAAGCTGGTGAATTGACCGATGATGGTGCCAAATTGCTTGACCAAAGCGGCACACTTCAAGGCGGTTCATTGATTGCACCTCCTGAAGGGGATGCCGGTACCGGGATGGTTGCCACAAACAGTGTTAAGAAGCGGACTGGTAACATTTCAGCCGGAACTTCAGCATTCTCAATGGTTGTCCTTGACTCACCAATGAAGGCTGTTCACCGTGATATCGATATGGTTACCACACCAGATGGTGCACCGGTTGCCATGGTTCATACCAACAACAGTTCTTCAGACATCAATGCCTGGGTTGGCTTGTTTGGTGAATTTGCCAAAGCACTTGGCCTTCAATTGAAGCCTGATGATTTGTACGGAACTTTGTTCGCCGAATCAGTAAAGGGTGATCAGGATGCCGGAGGATTAGTCAACTACGCCTACCTTTCAGGTGAAAACATCACCAGAATGCCTGAAGGTCGTCCATTGTTCGTTCGGAAACCTGATAGTAAGCTTAACTTGGCCAACTTCATTAAGACTCAAATCTACTCAGCATTTGCCCCACTCAAGATTGGGATGGACATTTTGCTTCGAGAAGAACATATCAAGACCAATGTCCTGGTTGCCCAAGGTGGAATCTTTAAGACACCTGTTGTTGCTCAACAAGTATTGGCCGATGCCCTCAACACACCAATTTCCGTTATGGAAAATGCCGGTGAGGGTGGTCCTTGGGGAATGGCTGTTTTGGCGCTCTTCTGTGTTAACCGTAAGAACGGTGAAGCATTGGAAGACTACCTGGCAACTCGGGTCTTTAAGGATGCTACAACTGCTACTTTGTATCCTGAAGAAGCAAGTGTTCAAGGTTACGATAAGTTCATCGACAACTACAAGGCAGCCTTGCCTGTAGAAGCCGAAGCTGTTAAATCAATGAAAATGAAAAACTAGAGGTGCGAGAGAATGTTAGAAGATCTTAAAAAAGAAGTATATGACGCAAATATGCGCTTACCTCAACTTGGTTTAGTAACATTTACCTGGGGTAATGTTTCTGCAATCGACCGTGACAAGGGCTTGTTTGTTA
>NZ_AZEA01000044.1 GCF_001435575.1 Lentilactobacillus sunkii DSM 19904 | reverse complement strand
CGGCGGGACTTATGTCCCGGCCCCATTTTTAAACGACATTTTTAAACGACATTTTTAATGGCTTTCATACATAATCTATAAAGTTGAATTGATCAATGCGTGTAAGTTTATCGAATGGAGTGCGTACTATGCGTGTTATAATAATTGGAAAGTTTAAAGAAGTGAGCACAACCAAAGGAGAGACAGTAAAATGAAAAGACAAAAAAACATTGTCATCTACCCAGCAGTTTTTGACCCGGATGTTGGCGGCATTAATGTCACGTTCCCAGATGTGCCAGAGGCAATTACCTTTGGCAAAAATGACAACGATGCTGCATACTATGCGAATGATGTGTTGGGCTTGGTGTTGGCAAATCGGAAGAATCTGCCTAAATCCAGTACAGTTAAAGATATTAAGCTGACAGATGGGCAGTATGTCGTGATGATTGCCGTTGATCTAGATGAAGCGAAGAAAAAGATCAAAAGTCCGACTGTTAGAAAAAATACAACAATTCCAGCAGACTTGGATGAAAAAGCCCGGGAAGCGGGAATCAACTTTAGTGAGGTGTTGACCGAGGCATTGAAGGATAAACTGGATGAGTAATATATGTAATGAAGGGGTTGTAATGTAAAAAGCATGGGGTGACTAAACGTTTCCGTAAGCGCTTTAATTAAATTAACATTTGTGTTATAAAAGACATAGTAATAACAACAATTTTGTTAGAGCCAATATTTTTGAAAGGAGACGTTTCTATGTATTCAAAATACTCACATCCATTCATCCACAGTCTTAAGTGGATATTGATGGCTGTTGCACTCGCAGTGGCTGTTACCTTCATTTATCCTTTACAAGGGAAAGCTGCCAACAGTGGACCTGGAATTTACAATGGAAATTCTCAATATACAAATATGCAATCATTACCCAATCAACCTAATCAACAATACACCAGTTGGTTAAGCTTAAATGGTGCTGATTCCAATTATGTTGGTGCAAAACATAATCAAACTGATCAAAAGACTTCTGTATTGGACCTCGATCAGTACAAATCCAATCCAAGTACTCTTTATCAAAATGTATTGGTCAAGAACACCAGCTCAACAACCATGACTATTCATTTGGGGTTTCTTCTTCCCGAGTCTCATCCTGATGCTAGTTATAAGTACAAAGGTGTAACGGAGAAGCTGCCGCAAATCACATACAGCGGGAGTGATGCATCATCAATGCAGCCTGATTCTTCCGTTGGCACGATTACACAGAAGTATCGTGCAGAAGGTGATTATCATTGGTTTAACACACTGCCTGATTGGTCAAAAATGGATTCCGTTAGAATTGACGGATCACTGGCTGCTGGGCAAACTTACAAGTTTCGGATTCCTTTGAAGCTCGTCAACGTTAATACAATTGATGTTGACTACCCTGGGAACTACTTCCAGTTCTACACTAAGCGTTACACTGATACTTCCAATGCTGGCGATATTCCAGTCTATGGAAAAGCTCGTTTTGCTGAACGAGTACCAATCGACAGTTATCTGGGAACCGGCAAACATTATCTGGCAACATACATTGGCAAGGATGGGAACACGGTTAAGGCTCCCGAACTCCAAGATCTAATGCCAACAATTCAATTGCAGAACACAAATGGCACTGTTATTGAGTTTGACAACAATAACTCTGAATTTGGTGGCGAAGATTTGACCACCACGGATGCATACACAGGCAGTCTCTTTTATATTGATTATACAAAATTAAAGTCTGCCGATGGAACTATGCCTTGGCTAACAGCAATTCAGAAGCGAGGATATACAGTTGTTGCACGAAATAATCAGGTTCCATATGCACAATTTCCGTATTCGATTTCTCCTCGTGACAATGATGATCCGGTAAATAACTGGGTTGACCAGGGGAATATCGGCAATGCTGTCTTGACGGCAGTTAAAGTCATTGATGCCAATGACATCACGTTACATGTCGGTGATAAATGGAATCCAATGGATCACGTGACGATTTGGAACCCATACAATAATCGCCATGAAACCCCAACAAAGGTTAATAATCCTGTTGTACGAGTATCTGGGACAGTTGATACTTCCAGGACTGGGGTATATCCAGTCACATATTCTTATGATGTTCCGTATAATAAGTTGGAGCCAAATGGACAGACACCTTACGACAGAACCGACACGATTACTAGGACGATTAACGTAACTGTTATTGGTTATGGTAACCATGGTGGTAATAGTAATAATGGTGGTTCATCAACACCAAACAACAATAATAATGGTAACAACGCTTGGAACCCAACCAAGCCAAATGGGAAAAATGGCACCGGGCTGCCAAACTATGCTGCTGTCAAAGGATCAGCCGTATATGCAACCAAAACAATTTACATGTATAAGAATCCAACCTTTAATAAGAGTCACCGAATTGCCAAGTATCCAAAATCAAAGCGGATTAATCGGCCGATGTTTGTTGTGACCGGATACGCCCGTTCAAACGGCGGAGCACTTCGTTATAAGGTTCGTGACGTTAACCACAGTCGAAAGACTGACGGGAAGATTGGTTACATTACAGCCAACCGGAAATTTGTTGTAAATGTCTATTACAAAACCATGCCAAAGAACATGAAGATTACGGTCATCTCCAAGAAAGGTGTTCACGCATATAAGCATGCAAACCTAACAGGGAGAGTTACCCATTACAAGACCGGCAAGCATCTTCGTGTGAAGAAACTTGTTAAGCATAATTTGACTACTCGTTATGTGTTGAGTAATGGTTATTATGTAACTGCGAATAAGAAATTGGTTATTCATGGAAATTATTGATTTTTAATTGAATGAACACAGCGACTCCCGACAGCAATGTCGAGAGTCGCTTTTTGTATGAAGGAGGATCGTTTCTTATGCCAATCTACAACTATGGGTAAATGATTTTGTTCATCCTTGCTTCGTCACGTACTTCAGTATTAATGATAATGAATGGTAGGAATATACATGTAAACAGGTCAAGTTTGATGTTAGAATAAAATCTATACATAAAAGTTGAGGTGCAAAATGAATTCAATTGTGAACTATTGGCGAGAGCTAAACATTAAATCTTCAGAGTTGTTGGGAGTTGCCGTTGGCGTATTCATCTATTCTATGACTTACAACTATTTATTACTGCCGTCCCATCTTGGTGAAGGTGGGGCGATGGGAATTACTGCCTTGCTCTATTATGCGTTCGGAGTTCCTTCTTATTTATCCAACTTGATTATTAATACGATCCTGATTGCGATTGGGTACAAGCTTTTTGAGAAGAAGACGACTTACCTGACGATTTGGGCAATTGCCTGGATGACCGTCTTTTTGAAGATTCCGGTTATCTATCACTATCATCCTCAGGAAATCATTGTCCCAACCCTTTTGGCAGGTGCTTTGACGGGTATTTCGATTGGCCTGATCTTCCGCTACAACGGAACGATTGCGGGTGATACCATTGTTGGAAAATTGTTGAATTACATTTTTGGACTCTCAATCGGGACGGGAAGCCTGCTTTTCGATCTGATTATCGTTGTTCCATTTGTGATGCTGATTGGCTTTACCAACACGATTTTAACCGTGATTTATTTATACGTATATTCAATATTTACCAACCAATTCTTAGCCAATATTGGTGCAAAAAAGGCCGTGCTCGTCGTCTCGCCCAAATATCGTGAAATTGCCGTGACAATATCTCAAGAGTTGGACCAGGAAATGACTATTTTCAATGGGACCGGGTATTACAGTGACGCCGACCAACACATGCTTTATATGATTGCCAGCCCCAGAAGGGTCATGAAGCTTGTGCCGATTATTGAAAAAGAAGATAAGAATGCGTTAATCGTTATTGACAATATTCGCAGCGCCCGTGGCCTGGACATGCGCAGAATTCTATAGTTCTATAAATTTGTTGTGATTTAATTATCGGAATAGTGAAACAAAAAGTGAGCAAAATCTTTAATCGATTTTGCTCACTTTATTTATATGATTTTGATTATGCAAATGAGGTTGCGACACTTCCAACTACAATTAGGACAATACCCGCAATTGTGAAGATCATTTCGCGGCGACTCTTATGTTCGTGCAAGATGGTGATACCACCAAAGGTTGCAATAATAACACTCAACTGAGTCCAAATGAATGCCGAAGTATTACCATTTGCCTGAGCGGAATAAATATAGGATAGAGCAGCGAAGCCCCAAAGCAAACCTGCAATGATATTCAAGTATTGCTCTTTTTGCATGAAGGAACGACGGTCGGTGAAGAGGCCGAAAATAATGGCACCAATCAGAATCCCCATCATTTCTGGCAGGAAAACGGCGGTTCCACTTTGAGCCTTGATGATAGGGATATTTGGAAATGAAGAATAAATCCAGTAACCGACCGTTGTACACAGAAGAAACATGGCATCTTTAAAGGTGGTTTTGCCGCCTTTTTCATCGCTGACAGAGGTTAAGAGTGCGCCGGCAATTACGATGATCAACGCAATGACACCAATAATTTTAGATTGGGTTCCCTGCCAATCGCCGAATATCAAAACGCCAAGAATCGAGTTACCAACTAACTGAAAGACAGTTGATAATGGGTAGGTGTTTGATACACCAATTCTTTTGAAGGATATAAATTGACCAATTTGACCGATTGTCCACAAAGCTCCACACACGATCGCAAATAGAAATGCAGTTAAGTTAACGGCTGGGCGAGTTACCAGAAAGACAATTAATCCGATAATGGTTGTCCCGGCCCCAATTCCAAAGATTTGGTTAGCGGGAGATCCCCCAACTTTACCAGTTATAAGCGGCATTAATCCCCATCCAAGGGCGGGCATCAATGCAATTATTAAATTCATAATTATAATTCTCCTTTTATCAAAGATAATCGTTTGAACGATACCTTTAATAATATACCTTATGAAAGAAATTTTCTATACAAACGGTTCCATTGTTTCAAAAAGATGAAATTATTTAAAAAGCACTCAATTTCTGCGACATTTTCTTGAAAACTGGAAATTATTTACAAAATCATCATTAGTGACGGTTAGTATAACTTGCCACCTGTGAGTGCTGATATAGGAGATAAATCCCATACACAACTGCAGCAACGATACCAATGATTAACAATTTGGAGAAAATGAAAATTCCGAGCATGAGGAAAACCAGCCAGAATGACATCTTGATAAATAACCAGCTGATTTTAAATGCCAATGTTCCGAAAATGATTAATAAGATGAGTGTTGTAATCATAGCTGAGATTCCTTTCTTAACGAAGTGGTGATATTCCTACATTCAATCTATCATATCTTCGCCCGGATGCAACAAATATTTACTTCGAATTTGCAGTCTTTTTTCGTCCTCATATAAGGCTTAGCGATTGGGGTTCTCAAGGGTTTTGAAGTTGTGTTTCAAGGCTGGCCAAATCCAGCGGTCAGCCGTTTGAATAATCAACCCGTTAAAGAGAATCGAAAAAATGGTTCCGATGTTGACTGCGTACAGGTTCTTGGTAATCGCAAACGAAATGATCATGGCTGCAATGGGCGGAACGAAGTCGACTAGCTGAGCTGCAACAGCGCTTTTCTTCAGATACATAAACCGCAGAATGTTGGTGGTATCATCATTTGGATGCATCAAAATGTTAGCTCGCTGATAAAGTGAGATTGCGGTACAGAAAAAGACGATGCCAAGGCAGGAAAGCAGAGCTCTGACGAGCATTGGCAGCTCGCCAATTCCCATGGACGTAAGGAAACCGGCAAAAAAGTTAACGAAATAGCTGAAGAAGCAAACGTACAAAATTTCTCCAACGAACCGCGGCCAATCCCAATGTCTGATTAAGAGTTGATTGGTGACGGTGTTCAAAAGACCAATGGCAAATAAGATAATGCCGACATTGACCCCCAGCCAGTGGCTATAGTTCACGGCCGATGCGGTCCATACTGCACTCCCCATATTGGCGGAAATCGTTAATGCATTTCCGAATGCGTTGAGGATCAAGCCTGAGATTAAGCCGATCCAGCGTTGACTCTTTGTATTTTGGATGATTGATTCCCCCTTGGTAAATAAAATAGAAAAGTCAACAATTAGTCTGCTGACAAATATGTTGGAAAGATATCTTGGATATGCAATCTTAATGGCAAAGTATACAAGATGGTTTTTGACAACCAAGCGCCAATCAACACAGGCCTAGACAAACAACAATGCCGACAATGGGGTAACTATTTCTTCAATGGACATTTCGTTGCTGGTCAATTCTTGACTATCCAGTAGTTGGAAGTAGTTGATGACAGCTGAAAACACTAAGTTGGTGAGATACATCAACGGCAAGGGGCGAACTTTTCCCTGCTTTTGCAGGCTCTCCAGCCATTTAAAAATTTTGACAAAAATTTCATCATCTGCGACTTGTGGAATTAATTGACGGAGTTTTGGGCTTTGACGGACCAACCAGATGACTTCCAAAGAGTCTTTGTTGTCAGTATGAAATTGATTGAGCGCCGTGACAAAGTTTGTGAGAACAGCTTTTGGTGAACGGGAAGGATCCCACTTGGCAGCCAGAAAATGAATATACTTTTTCTGATGATACCTAAATACAGAAACCAATAGATCATCCTTGTTTTTAAAATACACATAAATATTTGATTGAGACATGTTGATCAGCTTGGCAACTTTGATGGTCGAAAATGTAGCCAATCCCTCAGTTAACAGAATGATAGTGGCTCCATTGATAATTTTATTATATTGTTCCTCGGTTTTTATTTTCATATCTATATTATATGGAAAAGTAACGGTATTGCAATCTTGACAAATGATAACTCTATCGCTATTATGATTTTAGTGCTAGCGATAGAACTATCGCTTATGAAATGGGGCGTTTCTTATGAAAAAAGTTGCGATTGTTACCGGGGCATCATCTGGAATTGGATTAGAATCTGCCAAAATGCTTCAAAAGCGGGGTTATCAAGTCATTGGCGGTGCGCGTCATGTTGAGAAAATGCAGTCGCTTGTGGAAATGGGGGGACAGGCTCATCAACTTGACGTCACTAACGAATCAAGTTTGACTGAGTTTGTGGATTTTGTACTTAAGCACTATGGCCGAGTGGATGTTTTGATCAATTCTGCTGGTTATGGATCGTTTGGTGCTTTGGAAGAGGTCAGCATTGAAGAAGCCAAAAATCAATTTGATGTGAATTTGTTTGGATTGGTAAGATTGATACAGTTGGTATTACCGACGATGAGAGCACAACATTCTGGCCGAATTATCAACATTTCATCACTTGCAGGTTTAATGTACACCGGACTTGGCGGTTGGTATCATATTTCCAAACATGCATTGGAAACCATGTCTGATATTTTGCGATTAGAAGTTAAACAGTTTGGTGTTGATGTGGTTGTGGTGGAACCAGGAAACACGGCAACGGGGTGGCAGAAAATCGCAGTTGACAAGTTGTTGACAGTTACCCCAGAAAACTCACCCTACCGTAGTATGGCAATCAATTTGGCGAAGTCATTAAAAAACAGTAACGCGACAACTTCGGATGTTGCAGCAGTTATTTTAAAAGCTGTTACTTCTAAGAAGCTGTCCAAGATCTATGATTTTTGATA
>NZ_AZEA01000043.1 GCF_001435575.1 Lentilactobacillus sunkii DSM 19904 | reverse complement strand
TTACTTAAGAGATTTTAGACAGCTTCTTAGGTGTCACAGGCGTAACGGGTGTTACGGGAGTAACTGGCGTATGCTCGTTCTTCAAAGTAACCACACCATCTTTTACCGGTTGTGGACCAGTTGTCGATGACGTATATCCATCAGGCACCTTGGTCTCAGCAACGGTATATGTGATTGGGTTTCCACTTGCATCAGTTGATGGCAAGTTCTCAAACAATGCTGTGTAATGGTTATCTGAATCCAACGTTACCGTTTGACCAGTTGCTTTACCATTGGCGTACAACTCAGCGGTGATCGTTGGTGGCACCGTTCCAGATGGAACACCGGACCACTCTTTAACAACCTTGATCGAATGATTTTGCGGAATAAATGCGTTAATCAATGTGACCAAACCATTCTTAACTTCTTGTTGGCCACTCGTGGTTGAAGTATAACCATTTACAGGTGTTTCAACAACGGTGTAAGTGATGGTTTTACCATTCGCATCAGTTTCAGGCAAGTTATCAAATCGTCCCAAATAACCATTCTGGCTGTCCAGAGTCAACGTCTTGTCGGTTGCTTTACCGTTGGCATACAGAGTGACGAGGATCTTTGGTGTTGTCACGTCACTTGGAACACCCTGCCAAACTTTATGAACGGTGACTGAGGTTTTGTTTGGAACATATTCATTAATGAGTGTAACCACGCCATCTTTAACCGGCTGCAATCCAGGCGTCATTGATGTATAGCCTGAAGGAACAGTCTTCTCTGCTACGGTATAGGTAATTGGATCCCCATTATCATCCGTTTCAGGAAGATCAGTAAACTGAGCCGTCCAGTTGTTTGATGCATTCAAATCAACAGTTTTGTTAGTCGACTTATTGTTTGCATACAAAACAGCAATGACATCTTTTGGCTTATCAGTATTTGATGGGACACCTTCCCAAGTCTTTTTAACAGTGATATTGGTCTGTTTTGGAATGTACTGGTTGGTGAAAGTCACCAAGCCATTCTTATCAGGTGATTTTTCATTATTTTCAGATTTATACCCTGAAACGGCTGTTTCTTTAACAGTGTAATCAATAGTTTTGCCGGATGCATCCTTTTCTGGCAGGTTAGTGAAGTCACCATAATAGTGATTATCATTTGTGAGTTTAAGTGTCTTGTCAGTTGCCTTACCATTCTCGTACAAAGTAAATGTAACATCTGGGGTAGTAACGCCCTTTGGAACACCTGTCCAGGTTTTTTTGACGTGAATTGAAGTTGTTGCCGGTGTTACTGGAATATAGGTGTTGGTTAACGTTGCCGTATTCGTATTATCCTTGGTAACAACTGGCTGTGGATCGGTTGTACCTTTATAACCATCGGGAACCGACTTTTCGGCAACGGTATATATGATTTTGTTGTTGCCAGAATCATATTCAAATAAGTTATCAAATGTTCCCTTATAATGGTTTGAATCATTCAAAGTAACTTTTTGATCGGTTATTTTACCATTCGCATATAAATCCGCTTCAATTGCGGGTGTAGTGGGTGCATCTGTGCCGGTTGGTAATCCTTTCCATTCCTTTACGACATTAATGCTATAACCGGAACCGCCACCGGTACCACTTCCACCGAGAATGATGTTAGCATGGGCTTGTCCACTTTTTTCATTAATCACGCTGTCGCCGCCAGTACCGTTGCCTTTTACCGTGCCAGTAATTTTAATGGTGTTGTTAAGCTGAAGCGAGTCACCGTTATCACGGTAACCTTTATCAGTAATCTTGACCAAGTACAGTACATTAACTGGCTTATCTAAAACAACGCCTTTCTTCCAACTGATTGTAAACGAAGTTGCTTTATCTGCACTCGGTAAATATTGAATCGTGTAATCATCGGGTGAGACAGGTGTTTTGTCGTCATACTGAAGTCTCAATAATGGACTTCCTGAATCATCTAGTGCAAGTGACTGTTTATCTGGATCTTGTATGGTATCAGTGACAACAGCATTCACAAGTTTCTTACTGTTGGGATTGATTTTTGCATCCCATTCGGCGTATTGATATCGATTGTTCTTATCAAGTGGATAGGTGTGCCCCATCCAGTCACCATTCCAAGCGTAACCATTCTTGGCAATATAGCTATCATTTCCGTCAGGATTGACATCTGTTTTTGGCCCACTTACATAAAGATTAATCGTACCACTCATCGCATTGTTATGAGTGGCATAGTAATCTGTAAAGGTAATGTGGCCAAATGTTGATCCGGCAGTCGCGTGAAAGGTTCCAATCACCGTACCATCCGCAGCTTTAATGGGGAAACTTTGTTCACTATTAAAAGTTGCTCCGTTGGGTAAGGTAACCTGCGCTGTGTCGCCATCCCCAACCTTAGTTCCAGTGGTTATTTGATACTTGTATGTAAGTTGATAGCTTTGAAATTTTTCCCAGTTGGCAACCTCATCGGCCGTTACTGGATTTCCATTATAAAAGGCCTTATCAGCCGTCAACCCACTGACCTTACCACTGATATCGGCAGCTTGAACATGCTGCGACTGCACATTCACCCCAACTATTAGTGAAATTAAAAAGAGCGCAATACTAATCCATTTCCATGTGTTTGACGTACTGCTTTTGCTAACTTCATAATCCATAAAAATCACCGCTCCTATCTGAAATACCGGCACCCCCAACAACCGATCCCTAAGCGGATGTTATCACCGATTACAAAACGATTATAGCACCAGTATAACCGATTCGCAAACCAAACTTTAACCAGTTACTAATGGTTAGCGATTATTTGTTATGAAGCCTTGCTACTATTGGAATAGTGAAGTATGTAAAATGGAAACTAAAGATCAAATAACGCTAAAAATCCTCTCAAAAAAAGTCGTATTTTTGGCTTCACTTATTGTTTTAAGCATTTTCATATATTTATAGTTATAATTAAATGCATAGTGTCTATATCCACAAACTAAAAAAGCCAACCATAATGGCTGGCTTTAATCGATTTACTTAGTAATTGTTTCGTCATTCGAAACGGCGACTTTCTTTTCTTGGGCTGCTTGATTTGCAAGATTGACCAGGAATTGACCATACTTGATTACCACGAAGACAACCATGAAAGTTGCTAAGGTAATTTCCAAGTTTGCGACTACGCCAATGATCGAGTTAAGTCCATTGGCTAAGTGGAAACTGTTGTTAAATAAGTTCAACGCAGTTGCTGAAATGACCAGCGGGAAAGTGAAAGCACCGAAGCTTGGGTAGAATGATAAGCGAATGTATTTAAAAATCTTAGTGAGGGTACCCCAGTACAAGCCTTGAGCCAGGAGAACCATGACCAATGAAAATGCCCATGATGGGTTGGTATTCATTGTCAGATAACCTGTCAGGCAAAGTGATGCTGGTGCGGCCATGATTGTAAGCAGAGGTAAAGTTGCTTCAAACATGAATTCCCGTCTTAATAATCGGATGCAGACGATTGGCAGCAGAATGGCATATAATCCTAATGATAACCAAAGGATTGGTGTGCCAAGTGCTGGAATGAAGTTGTTGGCAGTTACCGGAATCACACCGATTCCAACGAAAGTTACAAACCAACTTGGATATACATGATCCAATTCAACAGTTGGACGTAATAAATGACGATAGATAAAATATCCCATAATAACGAATTGCAAAATCACTGCGAATGTCCAAACTGCTAATGGTAATACTGGAAGACCCCATGATTTCAAGAAAGTGCTGATAATCATGAGTGACATGGTAAAGGTTGGGGCAACTGAAGCAATGATCGGATCATTTAAATCGTTCATACTTAATTTGAAATGAACGCCAATCTTGGCAATCACCAGCAGAATCAGGACTAATGATAAGATCCCCACAGCGTTGCCGACGATTGGCAAGCCGATTGCTTTAAATAAATTCCCCAGTGAGGCAATTCCAAGTATTAATCCACAAATTGGTAAAGGTAACTTCTTCAAAAATAACTTCATGCGGTCGTCTCCTCTCTTTGATGAGACTAATTATAGCGTGTATGGTAGAATAAATAAAATTGATAGTATTAATATTTATTATAAATGATATTTATAAGGAGCCCTCGACATGTTCAAATTTCTGGAAACCTTCATGGTTGTCTATAAAACCCGCAGCTTTTCATTGGCTGCCCAACAATTGTTTATCACCCAGCCAACGGTTTCAAATCAAATCAAACAACTGGAATTACAGCTTCATACAGAACTATTTGAACGAAAAAGCCGACGTGAAATTGTCCCGACGGAAGCTGCCAACCTATTACATAAACGGGCTGGTAAGATTCTGAAAAATTGGCAGGATGTAAATGAGCAAATTACCCGCTTAGGAGACGAAGACAACGAAAAAGTTAAGTTTGGCATTTCTCAAACCATCTCACGAATTCTATTCGCAAAAATTGCAAACAAATTAGTCGCATACCTGCCCAATCTTGATTTTGACGTGACAGTTTCCAATTCCGAAGGCGTTTTGAGCCAATTGGAGACCTACAAAATCGATATTGGCCTTATCGAAAAACCACTCGTTACCGAAAGCATTTCACGAATTTCAATCGGTAAGGACCAATTGGTTAAAGCCGGCGTTGATAATGGTAACTGGATTACCAGAGAACCCGGTTCCGGGATCGGCTACTACACTGAACAATACTTTCGAGAAGCTGATATCCAGCCGGATAAACTCATCCATGTTAACAACAGCGGCTTAATCCGCCGAATGGTCGCCCAGGGTGTGGGTCAGGCACTGCTTTCAGACAAAGATCTGCCAACAGGGGTTCCGGTTGAGTCACTTGGAGAACACTTTTCCCGTGACTTTTACTTATTGGTCAGAGAAGAAAACAGCAAGGATGAGATGTTGAATCGGATTATTCAGACTATCAATAATTTGAACAACTAAGCCCTTTAGTCAATTCCTGAGAGACCTGGTTGTCTGCGATTTGAAGTGGTCATAACTCATCTGCAGCAGCTCTCTTGGTGATGCATTTTCCAGAATTCTAATCTTATCAGGATTAGCTGCAGGACGGTCCTTATAAATCTGACTGTTTACATGATGGGATCCCTCTAACAAAATAAAGGCAAAATCAGTATCAACATTCTCAATTCGTTGGTAAATTAACCCGCCGCTTTTTTCATTTGGGTCCAAAATGTCGATATTTACCCCAAATGGTTGGAATGCCCGTTTATAACTCACTTGTTTGAACCATGAAACAATCTCAATATTTTTTCCGGCTAAAATGTCTTTTGCATCCGGATGATCAGCTATGAACTGATTAATAAAACCATTTGCAGAAATCTTTCCTGACATCTTTTTGCCATGAATCTGATTTGATGCAGTATCTCTGTAATAGTTTGCCGCCACATAGTGCTTATTAATCACAAACTTATCGGTGCCCAAATTATAATTTCCCCGGTAAACTTCACCTTCTTGGAGTTCGAACTTATCACCTATTACCGATGGGTCAGGAAATACAGACCCATCCAACGCGATAAAGCTCAATTGGTCTCCCTCAATATGGATATATCCATATAGTTCCTGATTATCTTTCATTAACTCTGATTTTCGAAGGTGGGTATTGGCGTTACTCATCCCCATTTTCAAAAAATAATCAATTTTATTAAAAAGTGGGAGTAATGAAAGAAATTCTCCGACTCTGGTTTCATCAATTCTGGCAAAAAGCTCATTAATGAGTTCCTGTGTAGTTGCTCTGTGGACACCTTTGCCTTGACCAGGTATTTCATAATTACGATATTGATGAAGCTTTTCTGTCAATTCTGCATTTCTTTGATCTAGTTTTGAAAGATGAACCTTCGTTTGTTCCATTTTTTTCTTTAGCTTTTCTTTGTCAGCGTATAATCGTTGAACCTGTTTGTTCTGCGAGCTCTTGATAAGATGGCGCATTCCTGTTCTCAAACTCTGATTTCGTTTATTCAACAATCCAATTTGGTGATTCAATCCTTCGTTATTATTCTTTAGCTCTAATTTGGTATTATAATCTTCAGTTCTAGACTGAATGGCTTCTTTTAGCTCGGACTCCAGCCCATTAGCGGTATCCCTCAGAGTTTGGTTCTCTTGTTTTAGGTTATATACTTTCATCTTCAGCCTCATAATATTCTGCTGGGATGAATTCTGATCCGCCTGAATAGACTGCAGCTTCTTTTGTAATTTCTTATTATCTCGCTTTAATTTTTTGTCCAATTTATAATTACTTGAAATTGGTGTGTCCTTTCTTAAGCGGAGACTTTCATCGGTTGAATCTTTTAATAACTTTGTTTGTTTCTTTTTTGCTTGAGCAAGTATTTGATTTCGACGATTTTTGGCTTGCTGCTTGTCCTGTTTCTTGATTTCATTAAAGTTCATTGGCTTCACCACATCAATCACCTCTCGCATTATATAAACAATCTTTGCTTAATTGTACCAAAATTCATCCCTGATATGGAGATTACTTCCATCCACCATTATGAAACACTTAAAAAAGGGCCGACCGCAAAGTCGACTCTTTTCTACTGTTCATATGCTAATCAATCTGCTTAATAATGGACTTTAACAAATTTGGAATTTCCGGTTACATAACCACCTGCTACTCGGTATCTCAACATCCCGTGCTTTGAGACACTGTTTGCATGCGAGTAATCATATCCGAGAACTTTAAGCTTGGTTCCTCTTTGGATCCGCTTCTTATTCTTGTGAGTGAAGTTGGCATCTTTATAACGATTGATGGTTCTCTTCAACCGAATGGTTCTAGGCATTTTCTTCTTACCGGTCATAACCAACTTGCGGTTAGCCGTAATGTATTGACCATTGGTAAGAACATATCTGGTCGTCAGATTGTGATGAACGACCTTTGAGACATGAAGCACTGTGCCCTGCTTGTACTTAACTGAGTGGCCAGTTAAGTCTTTGCGCTTGTAGCCATTCACACCACGTGGATTAATAACTGTGATCGTTTGATGTTTGCCTTGATAGTACACAGGACGAACATAATCGAAGTTGGCAGTGATGTATCCAACGAGATGACGGTTCTTTGTTAAATGGTTAACGTCACGAACTTTATATCTCAGAAGACCGTTCTTCGAATAGCTGTGGCCGATAACAACAAACATAGGTCGATAAACGCGTGGCTTGCTTACATATCCTGCCTTGCGTTCCTTCTTTGAGAATGTCTTATTCTTGTACAGATAGATGTTCTTCAAAGAGTAAACAACTTCGCCCTTTTTCATAACTCTTCTTTGGACTTGTGGTGCAGCATCGTTGGTAGCTGGTGCTGTTACCACTGGATTGGCCGGTGTTGACGCTTTCGGCTGGTCGGTTGTCTTTGTTGGAACAACGACGCCTGAACCGCCTGTTGTGCCACCGTTTCCAGTGTAATCCCCAAATACAAAGATCGTAATTGTCTGATCCTTATTCGAATATGTTGGGTTGACTGCTGGCTGCTGCTTGCCCTTCGGAAGTTCATTTGCAGTTGCTAAATGATAACCTTTAGGAGCTTTAACCACAGAAGGATTGGTCAAATCTACCTGGTTGTCATAGTATCCCTTTGGCGTCGTTGTGCCGACAACCTTTCCTGTGCTTCCGTCAACATACTGAATCGTGATGTTGTTAGAAGCATTAGGCGTGTAATAAATGTTTACATCTGAAACAGGTTTGGTCCCCAAAGTACGAAGTTGGACTGTTTGATCCGCATCTGGGGTATATCCGGTAACGGCATTCCCGTTTGCTTGTGGATCAATTTTAACAGTCTGTCCTACTCGGCCGCCAACCTTCGTATCATCATGTACCGGATGAGTCGTTCCAGTCAAATAATGGTGAACAGTAACGGCGTTGGCATCGTTTGGTGTAATGTCGTTTCCTGTGATATAAACGTCCACATCCTGATCCTTAGTTGTATAGGTAGGATTACCACTTTGCTGTTTACCATCTGGCAATTCGTTCTTGTCAGATCGATGATAACCATCAGGAATTGTAACCTTGGAATTATCATTCAAATCCAAAGTCTCACCAGTGTGGCCTTCAGGCTTATCGGTCGCAATTGTATTCCCAGAATTTGTATCAACCAAATGTACGATCACATGGGAATTTGCATCCCCTGTATAGTAAATCGTTACCTGCTTATGAGTATCAGGCGTTACAACGATTTGCTGCGTCGCTTGATTTGGCACAATCGTATAACCATCAAATGTTGGCTGCTTACCACTTGGGTTTACAGTCACTGTCTGACCGACTTTACTATTGATCCTATCCGTTGACAGCTCATTTGCGGTTGGTTTGCCAGTTTCATCTTGAACGGCATAATGAACGGTCACTGCATCATTCACGTCATCCCCAACCAAAAATACATTAACAGTCTTTGGTGTTGTAGTGTAGGTTGGATTTTCCGGTTGTGTATGGCCATCTAACTCATTTCCTGTTGCTTTGTGATAGCCAGCTGGAATGTTGAGATTCTTATTATCGTTCAAGTCCAACTGCTCACCAGTCTTGCCGGTTGGCACGTTCACACTGACCGGCGTGTTTGGATCACCATTAACATCGTAATCTTTAACGGTAATGGTATTAAGCTCATTGGCAGTGTAATACAGGTTGACCGGAGAT
>NZ_AZEA01000042.1 GCF_001435575.1 Lentilactobacillus sunkii DSM 19904 | reverse complement strand
TTCTTTGTCTAACTTTTCTGTTGCACTTCATAACGACCTGATTCATTATGATTATTTAACTGAAATTCCGTATTTTTTAAGGATCCAAAAGGTATGGCCCAAAGATATCATCAAGCAGTTCATTTAAACGCTAATTAACAGTTGAAATGGAAAATACCAAGACAGGTTACCTGTTCTTGGTATTTTTTAGGTTAGTCAGTTATTTATTGTCACGAGGAATCAACGGCGCATTTCAAAGTGGCGTTCATAAAATAGTGATTATTCACAAAACGATCAATAGCCATTGAGTTAGGCCGGAACGACCGTCAGTTCAATTTTTAAATTCAAACCATTTGCGTACCGCTGCAAAGTGCGTAATGAAGGCATTGAATCTAACCGTTCAAGCTTAGCGAGTTGTGGCTGGGACATGCTGATGTGAGCAGCAAATTCTTTCTGCGTAATTCCTCTTTGAACACGGACGGCTATGAGGTGTGATAGCGTTTCGATCGTTACCATATCCTGTGGTGAAATAGCAGTGATTTCTTTCTTAAAGCCATTCCAAGTTGTCATAATATCAACCTCCTCTTTCAATCCAGTCTTCATACAGTCGAATGGCCTTCAATACTTCACTCTTATCTGTTTTGTTTTGCCGTTTAGTATAATGTGATAGCAAGACGAATCGATTGTCGTGCCAACGCGCATAGAAGATCCGTTCCGGCATCGGGCGTAATTCCATCAAGGGGTATTGATAACCTTTCAGAAATTTTGCATGTGGTTCACGTAGGTTTGGCCCTAACTGTGCCAATAATTCAAGTTGGAAAGTAATTTTTCTCAGAAGAACCATATCTTCTTTACGGTGGCTACGGTTCAGTGTTTCAAGGAAATCCTGCAATTCACAGTCACCGTTCTTATCCTCATAGAAATCGATCTCGTACATTGTGATTCTCCTTGGTAATTAACTTTCTTGCTATATTATAGCACGTTTGCAATATTCCAATATAAAAAAAGAAGGTCAACTGAATAAATTCAGTTGACCTTCTTTATTACGGCACCTACTAAAAGTAGATGAACTTCTTGGATTCCACAATCCGCTAAAGTCAAACACCAGCAAATCTGTGCCTTAAATTGTGTCCCGCTCGAATTCACATTAATCGCTTGCGCGACAGCATAAATGCTGTGTGATTTCTCGACTCATCGCATAAAGACATTATGCCATAAATTTATGAAAACATCAAGGCTTCTTTCACGGCCTTACTTGTCTTCCTGCTTCTTTTCATCCGGCTGCTTTTCCAGATTTTCTTTAACCATTGCCAAATGGTCTGCATACCAGGTGTTCATTTTGTCAGCATAGTTTGCAACGTTGCCGACAAAGTCATCGGCAGAAGCAATTTCATCAATTCGCAAGCTGGACTTATTGACCCATGGCGATTCAATCACCAAGTATACGTTGACTGGTAGAGTTCCCTGATCCTGCATCATCTTACTGATGATTTTTGCGTCTGCAAACGGCAGATTAATCAAGTTGGTTTCCAAACGCAACACAACATCCTCATCGGAAGCTTTCACTTCGCCGTATGCCAACTTGCCCAGATTCAGTTGTTCTTCAACATAATCGTAGACCGGCTGCATCACTTTAGCAGGGTCGGCCATGATTTCACCTAACTTCTTACTGAATGATTTGCCTTCTATCTTATCGTTGACGACATCGTCAACAAAGCTTGCTGCATCTTTTTCCAAATTATTCACCTATCTTTTTAATCCTTTTTGTCTGTTAATTCGACGCTGAAATGTATCGTGCTGCAAGGCCGCTCTTAATCTAAAGGCTAAAATGTACCAATAAACGTTCACGAGGATACCAAATGCAGCCACTGCGGATACGAACAATTTGACGATAATGTCTGCATTACTGTTCAGAAACATTGTGGAAATCATCCCGACAAACCCAACCGAATAAACGGCAATCACCACGGCCAGCAGATAATAGCTAATCTTGACACGAAGTGCAGCCAAGATTAACGTTGCTGCATAAAATGCAATTGCGATCCAGGTTACTTGGGCCGCTTCGGCAGCGGTAGCCGGCGTCTTAAGTGACATAAACCCGAATGTCATTAACCAGGTTGCTGCCAAAAATACCAGCAATGAGATAATAGCCCAGAAAATGGTCTGCTTTTCTTCTTTTTTCATTTAACGTTTTACCCTCCAGAATTCCAACAAAAAAAGATAAATTCGATAATGGAATTTATCTTTTTATTCACAGTTTTAGTTTAACGTATTTAACCGTTTTAGAAAAGCATATCAAAGAAATCGTCACGAGAAATTCCGGTGAAGTATTGATTCAAATCGACATCTTTCAATGCATCTTCGAAGTCTTTTCGTTCGAAACGAACACCCTTTAATTTGTCGGCAACTTCTTGAGAATCTTTGGGGCCAAAGTAGTCACCAAAGAACTTAACGTTGGATACCTTGCCGTCATCGACTTGGAGACGGGCATCAATGGTCCCGTTGGTGAAGTGTTGACGCTTCTTAACAGTAAATTCTGGTGAATTACCGTATACCCAATCCCAGTTGTTGTAATAATCATTAAAGATCTTATCGATTCCCTTTTGATCATCGTCGGTCAAGTGATATTCCTTGTCCTTGATTTGTTCAAGATCGTCAACGTGGAATAATTCCTTCAACAGACGGTCACGGAATTCTGGTGTGGTTAAGTTTTGATACTCTGGTGCCAGATATGGTTTCAGGTTGGTTACACGAGAACTAACGGACTTGATTCCCTTTGACTTGATCTTGTCTTCTGGAACATCCAATGCCTTTGGAATGACTGACAAATCAACATCGAGCATTAATGTACCATGTGAGAATGTCTTGCCGCCCCTTGAGTACATTGCGTTTCCAGAGAACTTCTTGCCATCAACCAAAATATCGTTACGGCCACTGACTTCTGCGGTCTTGGCACCCATATCGTGAAGGGCGTCGACAATTGGTTGAACGAATGACTTGAAGTCACCAAATTCTTCACTGTCACTGTCGACAACGAAGCTGAAGCACAAGTTGCCTAGGTCTTGATAAACAGCGCCACCGCCGGAAAGTCGACGAGTTACAACGATTCCATGTTCATCAACATATTTCTTATTGATTTCTTCAAGAGTATTTTGATTACGGCCAACGATAATACATGGTCCCTCAATATAAAATAGCAGCAATGGTTCATCGAATTTAATTTCATTCATCAAATACTGTTCGGTAGCTAAATTGCGTCTGATATCGTCTGATTTCATGACATAATAATACATAAACAGAAGCCCCTTTTCCCATTATAGTTAATATACTTGAACAATTTGATATTAGCACCATACGAAAGCGATTACAATCACAAGCAACTTTTGTGAAAATTTTATTTGATTACATCTGCGCCAGCTAATGGTATAGTTTAGGTAAGGACAAACAGATTACGGGGTGATTGAAATGGATCAAAAATATGAAAACGTCTTAGTGCCTGTCGACGGTTCAGGTGTAACTGATAAAGTATTGGAACGGGCAATCGACGTTGCCAAAGCAAATGACGCCCATTTGGATATATTGAATATCTTGGAAGTCAATCAATTCAACCAAACATATGGGAGTGCTGTAAGCGGCGATGTTGTCTTCAAGCTGACTGAAAACACTGAAAAGAAGTTGGAAAGTCTTAAACAAGAAGCGCTGGATGCCGGTGTTAAGGATGTTGATATTCACATCCGGTTTGGAAATCCAAAGCCAATCATTGCCCGCGAATTTCCAAAAGATCATGGCAGTGATGTCATTGTCATTGGTGCGACTGGGTTGAGTGCCGTAGAACGATTAATTATCGGCTCGGTTACCAGCTATGTAACCAGAACCGCAAAGTGCGACGTGTTAATTGTTCGCCCACAAAAGAAACCAGCTAAAAAATAATTAAATCATATTTTCAGATTGAATCGTGGCAATGAGATGCTTTGCCGCGGTTCTTTTTTATTTTATAGAATGAGGAATTCACAATGGCTCAAAAATCATGGGTATTCAACGAAACCGTTCCAATAACAATTGACGGACAGTCTTTAAAAACATTGTTAAGTAAATATTGGGGATTGCCAAAACACCTGGTTTACAGTATTCGTCATGGGGAGCGGGTGTTGATCGATGGTTCCTACCGGCCGGTCAACTTTGCGGTTAAATCAGGTGAACATGTCCAGCTGACCTTTTTACCAAGTGATTTTGCCGCCCCGTTCCCGAATGTTTCGCCGGATTCAGCCGCAACCGTGGAAATTCTGTACGAGGATGCCAATTTGGTTGTGATCAACAAACGGCGTGGTGACAAGACCCATCCCAACCAGCCGGGAGAAGTCGGTGCGACCATTAACCATTTGGCCGCTTATTTAGAAACTGAAAATACAGTTCCTTATATGATTCATAGGTTGGATCAGGAAACCAGCGGTGCGCTTATCTTCGCAAAAAATCCCGCGGTGGTTCCAATCCTGGTCGCCAATATTGCCCACAAGCAAATCACCCGGAAGTACCTCGCCTGGGTTGAAGGAACGGGTCTTCCCGAAGATGGAATGATTGACCAACCAATTGGCAGAGATCCCAACGATAAACGAAAACGGCTGATTAACGGCACCAACGCCGTAAATGCTGTGACCCATTTTCAGGTGATCAAAGAAGAAGGTGGCAATTCGCTGCTTTCAATCGAGTTAGAAACCGGTCGCACTCACCAAATCAGGGTTCATTTTGCAGCCATTGGCCACCCTTTAGTCGGTGACCCGTTGTATAATTCAAGTAATGAGAGCGATTACTTAATGCTCCACTCGTGGAAAGTCGGCCTCATTCTGCCTTTCTCAAAAATCCTGAAAACTGTTACTGCACCAATTCCTTCCCACTTTATTGATTTCCAGAAACAATTGGAAAGTCGTCATGAATGATTTGCATGTCAGCATGCACTAAGGAGTTCGCAATGTCAGAAAAGTTACTATCCACCCATTCCGCAACCGAATTATCAAAAATGATCCGTGAAAACCAAGTTGATCGAGTCGATTTGGTTAACGAGCTGATCGATACAATTAATGAAAACAACGACAAATTAAATGCCGTTACCAGTCAATGGCCAGAACGAGCGTTAAAAATGGCCAAAGAATTTACTGACAAGGGCCAGAAATTTGCCGGCGTCCCGATCCTACTGAAAGGATTGGGCCAATCACTGAAGGGCCAGCTTGATACTGGGAGTTCGGAATTGTTAAAGGACTATGTGGCGTCCGCCACCAATAATTTCGTTAAAGGGTTATTAAATGCCGGTCTCATCCCCGTTGGCGAAACCAACGCCCCTGAATTTGGGTTTAAGAACATTACCGACTCAAAGTTGTATGGCGATGCGCATAATCCATGGGATACCGATTTTCAACCCGGCGGTTCATCAGGCGGTTCAGCTGCCGCAGTTGGCGATGATTGGCTGCCAATTGCTGCTGGAAACGATGCTGGCGGATCAATTCGGATCCCTTCCTCATTCTCTGGCACAATTGGTTTAAAGCCGACTCGAGGAAGAGTTCCGGCTGGTCCCGGTGAATGGCGCGGCTGGCAGGGAGCTTCAATCAACTTTGCCCTCACCCGATCAATCACCGACACCGCCAATTTGTTGGATGCGCTAACGACCGTGCAAATGGCCGCGCCATTCCAGGTGCCGCTGCCCGACAAACCCTTTGCCGACACGTTAAACGACCTGCCTAAAGACATCCACATTGCTTACTCAACTACATCACCGGTTGGAACACCGGTTTCTGATGAGGCCGTTGAAGCCGTTGAAAACGCGGTTAAATTTTTGAAAGATGCCGGCTTTGATGTCGTCCCAGCCGACGCCCCAATCGATGGCATTGGCCTCATGCAGACCTACTATGCGATGAACGCTGGCGAAACGGCGACGATGTTTGCCAATATGCACCTTGCCGATACAGTCATCAAGGAACATGTGGAACCACTGACATGGGCACTGGGATTTACCGGCCGCTCTGTTTCCGCAGTTCAATACAGTCAGGCATTGACCTTCTGGGACAATGTGGGCAGCGACATGGACGAGTTCCAACAGGAATTCGATCTGTATTTAACACCAACAACGGCACACCAAGCACCACGGATTGATCAGCAATTAGTGTCCGATGAAAACATGGAAAAGATGAAGCATATCGAGCAGTATGATCCTAATGAACAGCTCCAAATTATATGGGATCAATGGCTGCCGGCACTCACGCTTTCGCCATTTACTCAATTGGCCAACATCAGCGGTCAGCCGGCAATCAGTCTGCCAACATACGTTGGCAAGAATGGCCTGCCGCTGGGAACACAATTCATCGCCAGAAAAGGCCGGGAAGATTTGTTGCTACAAATCGGTAAATTGTTTGAAGATCAAAAAATGTTTAAATTTTTAAAATAGTACCATTATGTTAGGGGGATTATCATGATTATTTTAAGAGGGAAAAGTCCAACCCGAAAAAAGCTTTGGAAGATTTTAGCGGTTTCAGCTTTGGCTGTCGCAACTAGTATTGGAATTGTCGCATCAACTCCAGTGCCAAATGTGCAGGCAGCGAGTCAAACCACTGTCACAAAAACGAAAAAGGCATATAAGGATACCAACCGACAAGTTAAGCCCAGCAAATATCCAGCTGATGAACAGTCATTGGTTAAAGGTAACGTAAAGGGACTTTGGTCACAAGGTTATTCTGGCCAAGGTATGGTTATTGCAATTATTGATACTGGAATTGTTACCCACCGTGACTTTAGATTATCTGATAACAGCACGGCCAAAATTTCCAAAGCTGATGCGGAAAGTTTCATTGCCAAGCGTGGTTATGGAAAATACATCAGTCCAAAAATTCCGTTTGCCTACAATTATCTAAACAACTACAACAATGACGTTATGGCCAACGACTTTTCTAGTTTTCATGGACTGTCTACTGCGGGCTATGCCGCAGCGAATGGATCCAAAAATAACAAAGATAAGAAGTACGTTCTTGGGATGGCTCCACAAGCCCAGCTTCTGAACATGAAAGTTTTCGGTGGATTTGCCGATGAATTTCCAAACGACGTCTCCCGGGCAATCTATGATGCGGTCGCTTTGGGCGCCAACGTCATCAATATGTCGCTTGGTCAGGGAGTTCCTGCCCAATCATTAACCAATCAAGAGCAGGCAGCCGTTAAGTATGCAACTGACCACGGTGTGTTTGTCTCGATTGCCTCGGGTAATTACGCACACTCCGGTTCAATCAACAGCAAAATCAATGATTCGTCGGATTCCCGGATTACCTCGTATGAACCAGTCAATTCGGGAACTGTTTCCAACCCTGCAGTGGCTGCCAGTGGGATGGCGGTTGGTTCGGAAAACGCGTTGCTTGGGGATAAATCAGAAATGGAAACCATGTCGGCATGGGGGCCAACGCCTGAGTACTTCATGAAACCTGATATTTCTGCACCCGGGAACAACGTTGCTACAACTGCCCCCAATAATGGTTATTCAATCGACTCCGGGACATCAATGGCTGCCCCATTTATCTCCGGATCGGCTGCAATTGTGATGCAAAAGGTCATGAAGGAACAGCCAAATCTTAAAGGTGCCGCTTTGGTAAATGCCGTTAAAGTTGCTCTGATGAATGCGGCTCAACCGATGCAGGATGTCTTATTTAAAGGACACTTGGTTTCACCTCGGGTTCAAGGTGCCGGACAGGTTAATGTGACTAATGCTGGAAATCTAAAATCATCTGCTACGGATGTTGCAACCGGATTAGCTTCAGTTTCCCTACATGAAATCGGAAAAACCAGTCAATTTTCATTGAATGTCACCAACCATAGCGATTCTCCTCAATCATACACAGTCAATCCGTCCAACGGTCCGTGGACCGAGACTCGTAAGATTGATCAAAAGTATGGAACCGGAACTGTCTACGATACCCGAATCGATGGGGCTTCGCTAACATCAGACCAATCACAATTGACGGTTGATCCGGGAAAGACGGTTAAAGTCGACTTCACCCTGAATATGGGCGATCAGGCAACCAGAAATCGGATTGCCGAAGGCTACGTCAGTTTGATAAATTCTGATTCCAATCAAAATATTTCAGTTCCTTATATGGGATATTATGGTGATCCAACTGAAGAGCAGGTAATTGATAGCCCAGCCAACCAAAAGGATAGTGCCTTTAACGCCGGCTACCTGTTGGATCGGAAAAACACAATGCTTGGAATCAGTGATCGAACTTCATTGTCGGGACTGGTCAATATCAAAGGGAACTACACTGACTCGCAAATTGCTTGGGGAAACCTAACATCCAAGATTCAAAACGATAAAGTTGCCTTCTCACCTAATGGAGATGGCAGCCAAGATGCCGTCTATCCATTAGCTTATACAAAGCAGAGTCTTGCAGGCGTTCAGATTCGAATCTTAAATTCTCAAGGAAAAGTCATCCGGACGGTGGATTCGGAAACCAACATCGATAAATCGTTCTCAGAGCTTTCCGGCGCATTGGTTGATGATATGACCATGGCGGTTTCAATGCGGCTTCACCCATACGCATTTACTTGGGATGGCAAGGCTTATGATCAAACAACCGGTAAAATGAAAGCTGTACCTGATGGCCAGTATCAATACCAGATTATGTCAACCAACTACAATGATGGCAGTAAGAAAGTTCAAACCATGGATCTGCCTGTCAAAGTCGATAACGTTGCCCCAAAGATTGATAAGACCAATTACAAGAATGGCCGATTAACCGTTTCATATAGCGATGTTGGCGCTGGGTTCACCAAGTACTCAGCCTTGGCAACCAGATTTGGTAAAAAGGCCGTTGGTGTCAGTCTTGACAATAATGGGAAGACAAATACCGGAACGATTAAGTACAATCTAACCAAAGCTCAACAGAAATTGGCTAAGAAGGCTGGCAAAATCAAGCTCACTCTCTGGGACGTTGCTGGCAATAAAGCAGCCAAGACCGTTAAGCTGAGCAAAAAAGCAAAGATCTACAAACTTTCGAGCAGCAATAAACAAATCAAATGGTTCCGTCAAACAACCCAACTTCCTGAGCTGGATAATCACACGATGAACACAGTTACAACACGATTTGAACCTTCAAAGGGCATTAAGTTCACTGACTTGAATGATAACAACATCACTTTAATCAACTCCAACAGCAAGGTTTATAACGCAACGACTCATACGTTAACCATCAAAGGTAAAGTCACAAATCCAAAGTCCAAATTAACGATTGTCAAAACCGTTAATAAGAACGATAAAGTCAACCAGGTTAAAATCGATAAACACGGCAACTTCAAGTACACTATTCAAGTTGCGCCAACGACTCAAAGAGGAATTGGTTACTTCTTGACCACACCGAGCAAGAAGAAAGCCACCACTCAGACTGGTACTCTTGAGGTCATCACAGATAACACCTTACCGGAGTTGAACTTGGCTTCCAGTCTGACTGGCAATCAGGCATCTGGCGATCATTATTCAATCTCAACCAATAATGACTCTATTGATATCAGCGGCAGTGTCAATGACAATGTCAGCGGTGTTCGGCTTAGTATTAACGGCAATAACATTTACCATCAGGCAAACGATGCCGGCTTTATGAGTCTGAGTGATCCAGGTTCTAACCCAAACCCTTATCCAATTCACGAGTTCAGCCAGACTTATCCATTGTCCAAAGGAGTAAATATCTTCACTGTTTCAGCCACTGATCAAGTCGGGAATACCGTTACCAAGACGATTCAGGTAAACCGCGAATAATTACGAATTTACAAGACAACAAAAAAGAAGCTCGAAATCTAGGTTCTACAATATCTGTTGTTGGTAATAGAT
>NZ_AZEA01000041.1 GCF_001435575.1 Lentilactobacillus sunkii DSM 19904 | reverse complement strand
CGGCGGGACTTATGTCCCGGCCCCATTTTTATTTATCCTTGCTATGGAGTCCACTCCATGGTTTAACCTATATGTATAAGTTGAGATATGGAGGTGTTAAGCACATGAATAGCAAGAAGGTTTCTGAATTGCTGGGAGTCTCAACCGACACACTCAGATATTACGAACGGATCGGCGTTATCCCGCCCGTTGAACGCGACCACAACGGTTATCGGGTTTATAAAACAAATGATCTCAACTGGATTTATCTGGCCAAAAGTTTGAGAAGTGCAGGCCTTTCGATTGAATCGTTAATTGAATTTGCGACCCTCGCCCGAAAAGGCGGGAAAGTCCGCGCTGCTCAAAAGGACATCCTTCATGAACAGCTTGATACTTTGAACACAAAGCTGGCCCAGATGAAGGAGACCCAGGCACTGCTTCAGTACAAGATCGACATGTTTGACGAACACTTGGCCAAGTTTGATTCAGGTCAGATGACAAAAGATCATACTGAAGAATTATGGAAGAAACCATTTTTGAAAGACAAGAACAAAGGAGAACAATAAATATGAACACACCAACATTTAAACTAAACAATGGCATTGAAATGCCGGCAACCGGATTCGGCGTTTTCCAAATTGAAAACGGCGGGACAAAGCAGGCCGTATTGGATGCACTTTCCGCAGGTTATCGCCTGATTGACACCGCCCAGGCTTATGGAAATGAAGCTGAAGTTGGCGAGGCGATCCAAGAAGCCGGCATTCCCCGTGATCAATTATTCGTAACCACTAAAGTTTGGGTAAGTTCAACCGGTTATGATGCAACCAAAAAGGAATTTGAAGAAGCATTGACCAAGCTCAAGTTGGACTATCTGGATTTATATTTAATTCATCAACCATACGGCGATGTCTATGGCTCCTGGCGGGCAATGGAAGATCTCCAAAAAGAAGGCCAAATCCGCGCTATCGGAATCTCCAACTTCAATGCCGATCGATTTGTGGATCTCACCCAACATAACGATGTCACCCCACAAGTTAATCAAGTGGAATTAAACCCATGGTTCCAGCAGCAGGATGAATTGGATTGGATGAAAAAATTGGGTATCCAACCAGAAGCTTGGGCACCATTCGCAGAAGGCAAGCACGGCTTATTTACCAATGATGTATTGAGTCAAATTGCTGACAACCACCACAAGGGTGTCGGTCAGGTTGTCCTTCGTTGGCTCTATCAACGTGGCGTTGTCACATTAGCAAAGTCCGTCCACAAAGAACGGATGGAACAAAACATCAACATCTTCGACTTTGAACTGACTGAGGAAGAAATGAAGTTAATTCAACAATTGGACATGAAAGAATCCGCATTCTTCGATCACCGGGATCCTAAAATGGTCGAACGTTTGGGTGGCGGTGGCCGCTGGAAAGAATAATAGCATATATATATCACAAGAAGGAGTTGAGACAAAACTAGCATTTTTGTCACAGCTCCTTCAAATTTTTACTTATATCTAGCCAGAACGTGTTCCAACGACGGCCGTACAACGCCTAGCCTACTTGGAAGGCCGCTTCCTATGCATAACCGCCTTCCGTCACACTCCGTTCATTTATACCAGGATTTAATTCTAACCGGAATCCCCTTCTTAAGGGTTGCCATGATTTCCTTTTGGTCATTGGTACTCAAGGACTCAAATCCAATCGCCGGATTGTGAATCAGGTCGTCTTGATAGCCCTTAGCAAATGCCAACAATTGATCAAATACCTTTTCTTGATCATCACCCAGCCAGTTAATCAAGCGCCCACTCGGTGTCAGTACCGGATCATCAATCATCTCTTTAATCTTAAAGCAGAGGTGCTGAGCATTGAACGGAATCACAGCCTGAGCACTGAACTTTTCGAGCTGGTCGATAAATTTAAGTGCTTCGTCATGATATTTGCTCTTGGAGAGCGCACTTTCCAATGCAACCTCGTCATTTTTCCGACCAGCTTCAGCAATCTGTTGGTCAACATTCTTTAAATCAAATGGCTGTGTGAATACAAAGTAGGCAAACATTAAGCGGACCAAATCGACGGCATCCTCGGAAACTCCCAAGGGTTCAAACGGATCCAAATCGTAAATTCTCAGTTCAATGTACGCAATTCCTTTAGTCAGAAGTTCGCGAACATCATCGCCACGCTTCAGTCGGACCGTCCCATAGTACTCCCGTTGAGCAATC
The DNA here is from genome assembly GCF_001435575.1 of Lentilactobacillus sunkii DSM 19904. GTDB lineage: Bacteria > Bacillota > Bacilli > Lactobacillales > Lactobacillaceae > Lentilactobacillus > Lentilactobacillus sunkii. The sequence continues at coordinate 8,454 of NZ_AZEA01000041.1, read as the reverse complement.
AGTTTTTGATTGTCAACCGCTTGAAGAATTTCATCGACATACTGCTGAACGCTTTGATAACTGGAGATAAAGCCATTTCCAAAGCCTAAGTGGGAATTTCGCAAGGATCTGACAGGGTAATCAGGAACTTTGGTTTCCGGTGCAAAATAATTTTCAAACGCAAACGGTGTGGCTCCGAATAGATATGTCAGCAGCCACCGATACTGCATAAATCCAACGGCTGCCTGGAGATACAGTTCATCAATATTCACATCAGGATTTTGACCTTTTAGATATCGAAGGGCCTTTTTCGTCAGCCCGACATTAACGTGCACACCTGTTTCAGCGGTTCGGGCCAGTTTGCGAATTTTCGCAACCTTTTGCCGATACTGATAGTTTTCCTTATTCGTCTTTGCAATCACAATATCTGAATGATCGGATTTTAATTTCGGCGGCATACTGTAGGGCCATAAGTATTCATCACTTTTCAATTCACTTCGAAGCGCTTGATGATAAACGCCCAAATATTTCAGACCTTTTAACGTCGTTTTGGTGGGTGGCGTAATGAGTTCTGACTGGGTTTCCAAAAAATCATTTTTAATGAAATGGTGCTTCTTTTCATTGAGAAGACCATGGGGATAGGATTGACTGCTAAGCCGACCCTTACCATCAATTCGGTGGGTTTCCACTTCCAGGCCAACCGTTGAATTAATAAAATCAGTAACTGCTTTTGTCTGTTTCATTTAGTCACCATCCTTATTGAAAAACGTCCCGCAAGCAGACTTGTAGGACGCAGTTAACGTCAGCGCATTTAGTTTCCATTTGTTAGCCTAACCATTCTTGTAGTTCTTGGGTTTACCCATTACACCAAACAATCTCTCTCGGAGTTCATTTGCGTTCATATCAGGCTGTTCCTCGAAACCGTTAAATGGCTTTGGATTTTCATGAGCCCGATTTTGATAGCGGTTGGCCATTGCCAGTCCGTATGACATAAGCGAGCCGTCGACTTCGTGATCACACAATGTAGCAGCGGGTGTCAAGTTAGGGTTGTCCAGTCGATCCTGCATGGTATCCAACACTTCTTGATACTCCGGTCCCCATTGAATTTGAGCACCAAACATCTGGAGCTGATCAAGAAATGTCTGCGCTTCATGATGATAAATTGTTTGCTGAGTAGGACTTTCAAGGGCAACAACCTCGTTCATCGCCCGTCCCTGCTCAAGTTTTAAATTAATTTTTTCATCACTTTCCAAAGTCGGCATCATCATGAAGTAACTCAGCAAGATTCGGAAAAATCGAATTGCAGAGGTGCGAACGCCAAGTGCTGTTGTGGGATCCAGATCAAGCATCCGCAGCTCGATATAATCAGTTCCATTTTTGACCATGTTGGTTAGATTGCCGTGGACAGTCTTCAATCGAACACTGGAATGATATTCAGCCTCGCTGAATAGGTTCCCTTCAGCAATATTACTTTCAATATTTTTCACATAATCTGCCACACTGCGGTAATTATGGGTGACATCGGAAGTCAATCCATAATTTGAAGATCGAATACTCCGCACTTCGTGTTGGGGTTGATCTTCATCCGGCTCAAAGAAATTCTTCTCTGCAATTGGACTGTTACCAAATAAGTAAGTAATCAACCACCGATAGTAGTCAAACCCTTGGGCAATCTTGATATAGATGTAGTTAACAAAATCCGCGTATGAATCATACTGATCCTCCACAGACTCCCAAACCGTCCTCAAGACACTGTCGTTGATACTGACATTCAAATGGACGCCGACGGGAATCCCTTGGGTGTCGCTTCTGGTTTTGATCCATTTTTCGTAATACGCTTTTTGCTCCGGTTCAACATCTGCAATCGGAATTGTGCTTTTGTCCTTGGGCAGCACGGGTGGCATGCTCAACGGCCACAACAGTTCATTAGGCTCCAACGCATTCCGCAAAGTATCATTCAACGCCATCAAATAATGCATGGCATCCAAAGACTTTCGTGCAGTTGGTGTAATAATTTCACTCTGGATTTGGTACACATCCGTTTTGATGAAATGGTTCTTCCGCTGATTACCAAGCGCCTTTGGATACGGCTCCTTTGTCAGTCTTCCGGCAGAATCAATCCGAATCGTTTCTACTTCAATTCCCATATTAAAATCGCTGGCTTTTGCGACAATTTCATTATTAAAAATAATCTGGCCAATCTGATCAAACATCGGCAGGCCCCCTTATGTATAGTTTATCATTAAATATTAATGATACTTTAACGCAATTCACTTTATTTTACAAAGGGTTATTCTAAAATGATTATCTTTGTAATATAATTGTTTCATTGCATATTGGAGGTAGAGCTTGTGAGAAACACGAAAATGAGGGGAATTGCGTTGGCAATGTTGGGACCATTGCTATGGGGAATTTCTGGAACCATCGCCCAATTTCTGTTCGAAGATATCCATGTCAGCTCCCATTGGCTCGTTTCCGTTAGAATGTTGGTATCCGGAATTTTATTAGTTATTTATGGTATGGTTGGCAATCATAAAGCCGAAATGGCTGTGTGGCATGATGGGAAAGACGCACTCAAGTTAATCTTTTTTAGTTTTATTGGAATGGCTGCTTCGCAATATACATATTTTATGGCAATTGAAGCAGGAAATGTTGCGACAGCAACCATCCTGCAATTCTTATCACCTGCAATCATCATTATCTACTTGGCGTTGTGGACTCGCCGTTTTCCCCGTAGAATCGATGTTTTATCGGTCATCATGGCACTACTGGGGACAATCCTGTTGGTTACCCACGGTCGGCTAACCACGCTCACAATGCCCCTGGGTGGATTTCTGTGGGGTCTCGCTACGGCGGTGAGTTCTACGCTTTATACGCTACTTCCACGATATCTGCTTAAAAAATACGGCTCAATTCCAATTGTTGGTTGGTCCATGCTGATTGGTGGGATCTCTTTTAGCCTTTACTATCAGATTTGGGATCACATGCCACCATTTAGCTGGACAACGTATGGCAGTATCGGCTTTGTGGTAATCTTTGGAACCATGTTTGCATATCTCTTCTTCCTGCAAAGTCTCCGGTTTATTCAGCCTACAACCGCTAGTGTCTTAGGTTCTTTTGAGCCGCTATCGGCCACCTTCCTATCAATTGTATTTCTGGGTGTCAGCTTTGGACTACCGGATACCATCGGGGCAATCCTGATTTTAGGAACGGTTGGCGTTCAAGCTTGGGCTGCTTACACCACTAATCCAACTTCTGAAAAATAATAATCAAAAACGGAAACCATTCTAAGCTCAAATGGTTTCCGTTTTTTTAATTATGAGTATTATTTTGAACCAAATTTACAAAGTAATCAAAAATCTTCTGAAACTCAGGATGAGCTACACGCATCATTTCGGGGTGAAACTCAACTCCGATGATTTTTCCATCATCAGATTCCACTGCCTCAGCGACTTTGTCGTCACTTCTCGCAATGACTTTCAAATTCTCGCCGGGTTCATGGAGTCCTTGATGGTGAAAGGAATTTACCGCGAATCGCTCACCTAAAATCCGATTAAGCCAAGAATCTTCTGCAGTTGTTATGTGATGAGTTGGGATTTCCCAAGAAGTTGGATACTGGTTATGTTTCTCTGTTGCCCCGGCCTGTTTGTAAACGTCCTGATATAGTGTGCCGCCCAATGCCACGTTGATAATCTGCATCCCTCGGCAGATTCCAATAACCGGTTTTCCCGCATCTTGAGCAGCTCTTATGAGGGAGATTTCAAACTCATCGCGATAAATGTCGGTTTCGGCAACTTCAGCCAATGGCTCCTCGCCATAAAGAATTGGCGACACACCCTGCCCGCCCGAAAGAAGTAACCCGTCCACACCGGAAATATAATCTTCTGCATCTTTTGGGTCTCCAAGTGGCAAGACAACTGGGAGTGTTCCAGCTTGTCTAAGCCCAGTCACATAATCCCGTTGAATATAGTCGATAAAGTTGGTGCCAAAACGGTCGGTTGGGTGAATCAAATGATTGCTGGCAATCCCGACTCTTACTGTCATATTCATATTCTCCTTCATTATTTCTTCCAACTTGCATATTCATATTTTTGATAACCGATAAGTGGATAATCCAAACCTTTGACGTCCTTGGTTCTCAAGTGAACCGATGCGTACTGGTAGAGCGGTGTCACGCCTTGAAGAGAGTTGAGTAACTCTGCAGCTTTCTGTTGGAGCTTGACCCGCTGTGCCGGTGTTTGATTTTGCGTATCGTTAATTTGATCAATCAACTTTTGATACTTCGGATTCGTCCACTTGGTAAAGTTAATAACGCCTGCCTTGGAGGCCAGATTCAAGTAGTCAATCGGATCAGGAAAATCGGTTGACCAACCCAAAGTTCCGGCATCAAATTTGTGACTGCTGAAATCAGAAATTTCTTGTTGAAGTGGAATGGACCGCACAGTTAAATCGAAATCAGGTGAAATCTTTTTAGCTTGGGACTGAATATATTCAGCCACCGCTTTGTATGCATCCGTATCGGCAGTTAATAACTGAACGCTGATCTTTTGCTTGCCCAATTCCTGCTGGGCCAACTTGAAATAGTATTTGGCTTTAGGCAGATTATACGTCAGCTTATTGGAAACCCCGGCATTAAAGTCTTTGCCGCTGGCATCCTTGACTTCGCCTTCCGGAACCACTGACTCAGCGGGAGTGGAGCCGTCCTTTAAAACGTTCTTTGCCAGTGACTTTCTGTCGATGGCGTAGCTCAGAGCTCGACGCAAGTTCAAGTTGCGGGTTATTTTGCGATAGTTGTTCCATGGGATAAATGCCAACTGACCGTATTTGGAAACAACCGTTTCACCCTTAAACTGCTTCTTGGCGTCGGCAACCAGGCTTCCGGAAATTTGCGTTTCGTCAATGTCTTTTGCCTGGAATAACCTCATACTGGTTTGCGGTGTCTTAACGACTTGGAAATGAATCTTCTTTAGATCAACTTTGTCCGCATCATAATAGTCTTTGTTCTTGACTAAGCTCCAAGTATCCTTGGAGGAGTTCCAGTTTTTAATTTCATAAGCACCATCAGACGCAGCATGTTCGGAGTCTTGACCATACTTGTTGCCCCACTTTGCCAGTGCTCGTTGATTAATCGGAAAGAGCTGGGTCGCGATAACGTAATTATAATATGGCACAGGGTGACTCAAATCGATTTGCAGCTTGTATTTACTCAAAGCTTTGACCCCAAGCTTGGATGGAGATGCTTTGCCGGTATTGACAACGTCATAGTTCTTAATATCGCTTAAATGGCCGGCTCGCTGAGATTTGGTTTTTGGCTCAACCTGTCGTCTAAACGATGCGACGAAATCACTGGCAGTCACGCGGCTGCCATCATTCCATTTGGCGTCATGCCGTAAATTGAAGGTATAAGTCTTGCCATTATTGGTTGGTTTGACAATTTTTGTTGCAACCGACGGAACAATCTTCCCCTGATTATTCTGTTTGTACAACCCCTCAACAACCTGTGAGATCGCCAAGTAACTGCCGACATCTGTCGCTCGGTTGGGGTCGACTGTGATCACGTTTGTCTGGGCAGTTGTCTTAAATGTCCGATCACTGCTGTCCTTACTTGATGAACTTTTCCCACACCCACTTAACACCAAAATACTGACTAAACCGATAACTGATACCACTGCTTTTCTCATACACTTACGCCTCCTCAATATTTGCAAAAATAAAACCGGTTTGTATTAACAAGCCGGTTATTTGTTAAAACTGTATAGGGACGATGTCATCGTGGTGCCACCCTACTTCGAAGTACACTCACGCATACTTCCTCTGTCAGTTCTTAAACTGTAGACGATAATGTGTCCAACATCATAACCTCACAAAAGCTCGGCTATATCAACTCACGAACCATATTCATCGGCACTAACAGACTGTCTTCCACCTAAATGACAGCTCTCTTTACTGAATCCACCAACTACTCATTCGATCTTAGTAAAAGTATATTAACGTATATTGTAGCGACTTTTATATGAGAGTCAACTCATATTATCATTTTATTTTAATAAAAAATGCAATGGTCGGAAAATCCGCCACTGCATCAATGTTGATTATTCAAAAACATATTCTTCCCGATCGACCAGCAGACCAACAAAAGTCATCACCGCTGTGACAAGAAGCAGAAAGATCAATACTGCAAACCAGTTTGTGGTTAGACCATGCAGCCAGCCACAGATCATCGGACCGGTTGCGGCAAGAATGTAACCAATTGACTGTCCCATTCCGGATGCAGAAGCTGTTTCATTGGGGTTGCGGGTCTTCAGTGAAAATAAGGTCATTGCTTCACTAAACGCCATATTAGTCGAAAGCCCAAGCAGAACACAGGCAGCAACTGCAAACCAGAAGCTTTGTGAAGCGAGCATTAACGACCCAATGCCAATCACAAACAGGACTGAGATGGTCCAGATCATTATTGACTGTTTGGCAACCGAACTGATAATTCTTGGCACGACAAATGAAATCGGCAGTGCCACCAACTGCAGCAGGCCCAGCAGATAGCCGGCAGTGTTCTGATTGATTCCTGAGGCCATCAAAATGGGCGGCAGCCACGTCAAAATTGAATAAAACAGCAGTGACTGTAATCCCATAAATCCACCAAGTGCCCATGCCAGTGGCCGTTTCCAAACACTGACCTGGACTTTCGGATTAAGCGGATTAGCCGTTTCTTTAACTGCCGGTTTTTTCCTACCGTACCGTCTGAGCATCAGCGCAACCACAATCGTGATAACTGGAATCACCGACACAAATTGAATCATAATCTGCCAGGTAATTAAGTGGCTGACAACCGCACTAAAACCGGCTGATATCGAGCTGGAAAGTGAAAGAGCAAACACATACATCCCAGTATAAGTCCCGATTTTCATCGGAAACAGATAGGATACCAAGGTTGGTGCGAGGACATTCAGCATCGCGATGCCACCGCCAATTAAGATCGTACCAACCAGCAGACTGGTAAAGGAATACACCCGGATAAAATTTCCAACAGTCAGTAGCAGCAAGTCCACTACCGTAACGGATAAGATCCCAAATCGTTTAATAAAATAGGTAACTGTTGGTGATAAAATTCCAAAACAAATCAGTGGAATCGTGGTTAAACTTCCAAGAAACCACTCAGGCAGACTGAAGGTGTTCTGAATATTAGTTAAGATTGGCGGAATAATCGTGATCGCTGTCCGCATATTGGCACCCACCAAGAAAATCAGCAGCGCACCCAAAATGACTTTTTGGCGATTTGGTACAGTGGTCTCTTCTCTCATTAGTACGTTCTCTCCTCTATTACAACTAAATCAATTACAGATTTTTTGCTAAAATCCTCATCTTTCTTCCCAATTGATCAACTGAGTTGTCAATTTGTTCATAACCGACTTTTTCATACAAACCGACGTGCTTCGTAACAATGTATGCTTTATGAAAACCAATCTGTCTAATTTGTTCCTCTGCCAGCTTAACCAGCTGTTGGCTTAAACCATGGCCACGTTTATCTTCACTGACAAAGACAAACCCAATGAACGGCGAGTATCCGGTGTTTTTGACAATATCCTCACGAACAACTGCACAAAATCCAGCGAGCTGATCCCCGTCCATCAAAACAATGACCCGTTCCCAATCGGATACCTGACCGCCAAGCATTTCATTTGCCAGATATTTTCCAGCCGGCCAAGAAACCGCCCCGATAAGCTTGGCGAAATGTCTCCACATATCATCCGAATCATCCAAAATATAGGTCTCCATGGTAACCTCCTTATACTATTTCGTGAAATGGTAATTCAATTATAGTCCACCTATCGAATTTTCAAAAACTGTTTTCAGAAAAAGGGGTAAAATAATATTATAATATTCGCAAAAAGGAGATCACAATGAAAAGAATAGCGGTGTATTGCGGGGCCTCGACCGGAGATAGTGAAGTTTACATAAATGCAACCAAGAAACTTGCTTCATGGTTGGTTGAACACGACCTGCAACTAATTTATGGTGGCGGCGGAGTCGGGCTGATGGGCATTCTGTCCGATCAAGTCCTATCTGAGGGTGGTAAAGTTCATGGCGTAACAACCAAACAATTAGTTGCCCGTGGCGCTGAATCCCCAAGGTTAAAGGAACTATCCGATTTAACCGTTACGGACAACATGTCTGCCAGAAAAGCAGAGATGATGAATATCTCAAACGGCTGTATCGCACTCCCCGGCGGCATCGGCACCCTCGAAGAAATCACCCAGGCATTTTCATGGGCAAGATTGGGAGACAATCCAAACCCTTGTGTCTTCTATAACGTCAACGGCTACTATGATCCGTTAGCAGAAATGTTCGACAAGATGACAAGTGAGGGCTTTTTAACGGCGGAAGACAGAAAAAAGGTACTGTTCTCAGATTCATTGGACGAAATTTATAAGTTCATGAGCACGTATGAGCCACCAAGGGTGAGGGAGTACAAATAAC
>NZ_AZEA01000040.1 GCF_001435575.1 Lentilactobacillus sunkii DSM 19904 | reverse complement strand
TTTATCGGCGGGACTTATGTCCCGGCCCCGTTCCACACGTAAATATTCTTACCGGAGTTCGGCAAAAATGATGTTTTTTTAAATGTTTTATTAGTGGTTATTGTAGTTTTCGCACTGACAGAAGTTGCCGGTCGTGCTACGAACAATGAAATCGCAGCTAGTCCGGTGATTGCCCCCGTTAAGATAATTGATTGATTCATGAAATCCCCCCTGGACACATTATAGGATAGATATTGTAGGAGTGCGAATTCAACGGAATGTTTCATGTGAAACATTCTGTGGTAAAAAAGAGCAATGACAAAATACTTTGTCGTTGCCCTTAAGAATATTATTTGGATGAGTCACTATAATTGAAGCCTTTAATAATCTGTTTGACGCTTTTGGCAACCGCGGCATTCGCTCTTTTGGCGATCTTTTTTTGCATAGTTTTATTCGTTGCCGGATCCGAAACACGCTTGCCTTTAGCCTTTTCTTTTCTATATTGTTTCTCTGCAGAAGCTTGCAGCTGAAGGGTATACTCCTTCTTCAGAACCTTGGCAGAATACTTGTGCGCATAGGACTTGGCAGGTGACGCCGCTGACTTGGTAAAGACATACGATTTACCGTTGGCACTGGGAACTCGAGCACCATCATGGTAAGCCAGATGAATCTGATAACTGTTGTCGCTCAATTTTTTGATGGGGAAATAGTACTTTTGAGTGAGCAGCTTGCCTTTACTGCTGATGAATTTGTATTCAGAGGTGAATGTTTTACGATCCTTACTGATGTTGTTCAAGGACGGCATCCCCAGCTGAATTTGTGGTTTATGAAAATCACCAAAGATTAGGATAGTTTGGACGCCTGAATCAGTCTTTAGATTTTTCCAGTGAAAGGCAAATTGGGCTTTGCTGCTCTTAAAGTAGCCAGTGGGCCCACTGATTTCACTGTCAGAGAAGGTATCACTTGCTTGAGTGGCTGTTGGAAATGCGGTCAATGTTAAGGCGAGGGATGCTGTCCCTAATATGCTTGCAATTAGTTTTGGGTTAATCAATTTCATAATGATATCCTTTCATGCATTATTGAATTACTTCCTATTATAATTGTAAACTAAAATCCAATTGGCAGGAACCGAACCAGAATGCTTTTGGCAACTTTGCACACTTTCTTGTAATGTGTGTATTACCAAGTATAAATAGGGATGGTACGCTATTCATAGTTATAGTAGCGCTAAGTCTTTTTACTTAACATTACTATAACTGATTCATCTTCATCATTTGAGAGTTGTCAAATGTGGCAGTTTGGCGATCAAGGCTTGGCAGCCTGTCTTGATTAGATGAAGGGGTTGTAGGTAAATGCTGAATCTATGAAATTAACTGGGCGGCTGGCACCGTTCAGGCAATGCACTTTGCGTCTATGTGGATGGCACCACATTGGGCGTGTAACACTGCGTCTAGGTGGGTGGCACCACATAGACAGCACCAAAGGGGATCTATTGTGGGCGGCACCTCAATAGATTAGCACCATTGGATCTTAGTGGTTGGCAGCCACAATAGGTCTTCAATGGTGAAAATCAATTTGCTGATTTCAGGGTTCAACGGCTGAATTACATAAGGGGGATTGATATATCAAGTATTCAAATTAATACGCGATTGTCATTACGAGTTTTTAAGTTTTTGGTTACCTATAGGAAGGATGTGAAACATATCCGCCATGAGAAAAAACAGCAAACGTGGCTTACGAATTATCGCTGGGATTTCTACAGTGATTCTGATGTCACCGCTGTTTGCTAATTCTTCTGTTCAGGTCATGCTTGGTAATGAGTTAAATGCTCACGCCGATACAAATGCGAAAACGCCAGAGGGAGACAAATCAGTTCATAAAGCATTTACGCCGAAACGTAAAAGCCAACATGCAGTTGATTCATCCGTCACGTATTCACACAAGGTACCAGTGCTGAAAGTTTCTTTGAAACCAACCAGTGTCAACTACTTTAAGAAGGGTGATCAGATTCACTTTAAATTTAGTAGTAAGAACGTGAACTTGAAGAATTTAAAGGCCAGTTATCAAAAATCGTTACCATTCTCCTACAAAAAGGTGAATGATCACGAACTGGTATTAACCTTTAAGAAGTCATTGAATTCTGGATTATATGGGCAAGCTTATGCGATCCCAACCAAGAATAAGAAGATGACGACCAAGGTTAGTGGTACGTTTGATAACGCGAAGTTGGACATTAAGAATGGCAATATTCATTCTTATAAGTTAACTTCCAAGGCTCACAAGGCTAGCTCAAATGCTGAATCTCAGCAGAATACTGCTAACCAGGAAAGTACCAGTAACGCTACGACTCAACAGCAGCAATCAACATCAACCTCGAGTCAGGCGACAAATAATACTGGTACGACAACTGGTACACAGCAGACTGCGACAAGCAACTCCGGTACAACAACCGGAACCCAGCAGACTGCATCGAGTCAGCAGGCACAACAAAGTTCTACTACAAACGCAACTACAAGTAGTAGCAAACAAAGTTCTGCCAGCCAGTCGGCAAGCAACTCTGGAAATCAGAGCTACGTAAGTACACAAGGCAAAGCTGTTGCGAAAACTTCAACAGGAGGCACTACTTCAACTGAGGCAAATCAACCTCAAGCAAGTAAAGTTGATTCATCATCAACTGCTTCTGCCCAGACTACAGATGCGACGAGTTCATCTGATCAAACCCAAGCTCAATCTCAATCAACTTCTACAAGCTCAGATCAGACCACAACTCAAGCATCTGACACAACAGCAGATTCCTCAGCAGATTCACAAGCTGCTTCAACTGACAATTCGAATGTCACGACAAACAGTGACGGTTCAATTTCTCAGTCTCAACAGCAGAACGTCAGTGCGACAGATGCATACAACGCTGCTTTGTCACGAACCACAATTAAGCAGGGTTCATCGACAAAAGGGTACGTTTCGACGCCAGTTCCATCAGCAAGTGATCCGGAAACAACATATAATAAATATGCTCAACAGGACACCACTTCAACAACTGGATCGACATCTGACAGCACGACAAACAGCAGCACGTCTTCAACGACTACTGCCACAGATTCAACGAACACAGATTCAACGAATCAAAGCAGTCAAACTTCGACGACTCCTACAACTGCACAAGCAAATTCCACTGGAACAGTAAGTACAGCTGCAGACAGTCAGACCACTTCGACTGCTACAGATACAACCACAATTGCGGATAGTACGAACACTTCAGAAGAAAATTCCGAAGGCTCAGCTATTTACAACGCAGTTAAGAAAAATGTTTCGGATCAAACATCCACTTGGGCATCTGCCAATGAACAGGGCGAAATCATCAAAGAGTATCCTTGGATTCTCAAAGATATTTCATCCAAGATGGCAGCCAACCAAGATACCAAAGGTCAAGTTTGGAAGTATGCAGTTCCCCTTACTACCGGCAAAACGGTGTTAGTCACAATTGACGGCCGTTCGAGCAAATTAAAGGCCGATGAGGGAACTTTGGCAGTCTCCATGCCATCATTGTTGAAATCCCTTGGGAGTTCATCGAAGACTGGGATGTTTGATGAAGCAGTTGATATTGATGTTCTAAAGCAGTCAGACTATTATAAGAATCTTCAAACCGAGCAGAACAATTTGAAAAATGCTTCGTCCACGGATGCTTATAATGCAGTCTTGAGTTCAACAACATTTTCTCAGGATAATGGCACTTTGGATACATCCAAGTACACCGTTGCCCCAACTCCTGATGCAAGTGATCCAGAAGCAACTTATGCAAAGCTTGCAGCAGATCAGTCAAGCAGCAGTAATTCATCAACTTCTACTACTGAAGATTCAGATAGTACCGCAATTTTCAATAATATCAAATTGCAAGTTGCCAACCAGACTAAGTCTTGGGCCAGCTCAATCGAACAAGGCGAAATCATCAAGGACTATCCTTGGATTTTAAATGATATCGCTAAGAAGATGGCAGTTGCTGGTGCAGATGATAACCAGGTTTGGAACTACAAGATTTTATTGACTACTGGCAAAACAGCATTGGTTACAATCAACGGACAAGCGGATGCTACAAACCCAAGTTCATTGACCGCATCAATGCCACAATTGCTTAAGTCACTTGGATCATCAGCTACACCAGGGATGTTTGACGATGCAGTTGATTCTGATGTTTTGAAAAACTCACAGTACTATAAAGATCTGCAGGAACAAAGTGACGAACAAGCACATGCAAGTACTTCCTCTAGTACTTCTTCGACCACTTCTGATTCAGGAATTTTTGGCTCATTGTTAAGCAGCATTGTTAGTTCAATTTCATTTATTTCTGGATTAACTTCAACTGTTCAGACAGTGGCAACCATTGGTGCATTATCAGTTATTCCTGTTGTCGTTTCTGTAGCTTCTGTAGTTTCTTCAGCAGTTTCATCAGTTACAAACATCATCAATACTACCAATTCAATCGTTTCGATTGCGCAAAAGATCGCTCCTATCGTTGCACCATTGTTCATCATTCCAGCTATTACAACAATTGCGGGGATTGTTCTGAATCTCCCATTAATCGTTTTAGGATTAACAATTGCTAAGCCGGTTCTTGATACAATTGGGACAGTGATGACTATCAGCGGAATTGTGACAGCATTTAACACCGTTAATACCATTAGCAAGATTGTTTCAACCGTTGGTACTATCGGTAGTGCCATTGTCCTTGGAACCACCATTGGTGCCATTGGAACGGCAGTTGCCGTAGGTGCATTGCTTTCAACAGTTCTTCCAGTCATCTTCAACACGATCAGCGGCATTGCGAATGCAGTTAGCTTCTTATCCAAGGCAGTCGCATTTGTTAGCGGCATGGTTCTTGGAACAGTTAACGCATTAACTTCAGCGGTTTCTATTCTTGGTAAAGTGATCTTTGCCCTTCCAACCCTTGGAACTGTTTCATCACTCTTCAATACAGTTCTTTCGGTTGCTGGTTCAATTGCCTTTTCAGTTCTTGCTGGAACGCTTGCGAACATCAGCACTGGATTCAGCAATGTACCACTTTTGGCAGGATTTGCAATTGGTGCCTCGCTTGTCAGCCTCATTTTGACAGAGTTGGGTCGTCAATTAATTAATTCAGTCACTTCAGCCATCAATAAATTCATTGAAAGTGCAAAGAATGTGATGAATATTCTTGCTCTGGGATCTATCATTCCAGCATTCGTTCTTGCACCAACCCTGATTAAAATCGCCATGGCTTTCTTGGCACTCATTCCACTTGCTGGTTGGGCACTCAAGAAGTTCTTCGACAATATTAAAGCAGGTTTGAATACGTTGAAGCAATTTATTAACGGCGTTGTAATTGCACTTCCATTAACTGCGATCAATACAGCTATTGCATCAACAGTTACTTCAATCGTTAATAATGCAGGTAGTCTTGTGTCCACGACACTCGGTCCTCTGGCAGTTCGTTTGGTAGTAGGTGCATTAACACTTGCAACATTACCAATTACGTTCATGCTAATCGGCCTTCCATTCGTGTTTATCAACATTGTTAACCGTTTGTTCAAAGATCTGGTAACAGGAACGGTTAAACTGGTTGCTGATGTAGCATCATTAGCAGCAAATGTTGTCACTAATATTGAAAATCAAATTCAACAAGTTATTAAGACAGTTGTCAGTCCCGTTGTTAACGGTGTCAACTTCCTTAGTTCTCTGTTGTTTATAATACCAGCGTTGACTGGTATTAAGTATTTGACTTTCCCATTAGCGGCAATTATCAGTTTGCCACTTTCAGTTATTGCAAATATCTTAGTACCGGGTCTCGCAACGAATGTTGCCAAAGTTGTTATCCCAGCAATTACTGGGTTATTGTTCATTCCTACTTTGGCAGCAAACATTGCAGGCGGTCGTGTTCTTACCTACTTCTTGGGATTGCCGGTTGCCCTTATTTTGGGTAACGCTCTTGGGAACTTGTTGGGACAAATTGTCGGAAGTTTAACAACGGCACTTAGAAATGGTGTTCGTGGGATTATCAATCTTTTGATTAGTCCACTTTCATTTATTTCCAATATCCTTGGTTTAATTCCGGTGGTTAACATCCTGACGCTTCCATTGCGTATCGCCACTTCAATTTTGACAATAGGTAATAACATTGCACAAGTGATCAATCCAATTGTTGACGCTGTCACAGGAGGGCTGAATTCACTTGTTGCCCGCTTGTTATTTGCTCCAGTTGCATTGGTCGGTGAGTTGTTCTTCGGTCTTCCAACGATTGTTAACTTGGCTGGTCTTCCAATTCTGATCACCAGTATTGGAAAGACAATCAGCTCACTTTCATCGTTGAATACTAAGATTATCGACTGGATGACCAGTGCAATCCAAAATGCATTGAAGTCATTAACCTTTAATACAATCTTCAATCAAGCTTTACAAAGCCTGATCGGTTTACCTGTCTTATTATTAACCAGTCCAATTTGGGTTGGGTTACCATTAGCCACCTTATTCATTAATACTTTGGGTAACGTGATTGTTCCATTGTTGAAGTTTGTTAATAATTCAATATTATTGCCTGCATTGCAATTGCTTACTAAGATTGCTGCTCCAATTATTGCGGATGTATTAACATTTATTCCTCAATTAATGGCATTTGCTAATTCGCTTAAGACAGCCTTCACAACATTCTTCACCGTTGCTGTTCCACAACTTATTGGAGCATTTGTATTGCCGCAGATTTTAATCAACGGTTTATCATTGCTCGGTGGAACAATCAACACGTTAGTTCAAATGATTGGTGTCGGCATTTCCAGCTTCGTTAATAAATTGTTGTTTAACATTGCAAATGGCATTATCAGTCTCGTATTGAATGCCGCTTCATTATTAACAACTCTTGACGGACTTGGTAATTTGGCCAACGCGGTCAGTGGATTACTCTTTGGAATTCCAGCGCTGTTAGCTTTACTTTCAGCCGGATCTCTGTTGAGTCTGCCTTTGACATTCGCAATCACCAGTCTTATTAATTCATTTATCACAAAAGTCGTACTTCCATTAATTAGTAGTTTGATTACTAATCCATTGGCAATCATTCTTTCTACTATTGGAAATACCATTTCAGATTTAATTAAGCTTTCAAATCCATTATTGGCAGTATTGCTGTTCTTACCGACATTGCTTATCAATGCAGTTAAGTCACTTATTGGCAATAATCTATTAAGCTCAATTATTAATGGACTCGGTAATCTCCTGACAAGCCTGAGTTATATTCCATTGATCCTTTCCGGATTATTAAATGGTCTACTTCTTGGATTCCTTGCCTTGACTCAACCACTTTGGATTGGGTTGCCATTACTGAATCTATTACGAGTTATCGCAAGTGATGTTGTATTGCCAATTCTTTCATTGATCAATACATTGTCGCTCCCTGGGACATTGATTAGTACTTTATGGAATGTCTTTGTTGCACCATTGCTTAAGACACTTCCTGCGCAAATTATCAGTGGATTAATCTTCGCTATTCTTGGTTTGCCGTTGGGAATTCTCGGTTCTGTTGCCGGAGCGATCTTCGGATCGATCTTGCCACAGATTATTGCAGGTGTATTGTCATTCCTTACTTCATTGCCAGCAAGCTTGCTTTCGGGCATTCTTTCAGCAATCAGTACGATTTCAAATGTTCTTGGTACTATTGGCGACTTTATCAGCGGTTTGTCTGCATTAGGCAACGTAATCTTGAACGTTCTTGGAAATCTTTTGAATCCATTGAACCTGCTCAACTCTACATTTATCAAAGGATTCATAACCCTTGCAGGGGATATTGGCAGATTCTTGAGTGACATTTTGTTCAAGCTTCCTGTCCAAGCTTTGCTGAACAGTGTGCTTCCAGCATTGGTACAATTTGGTACCAGTTTGATCATGCCGGTTATCTCTGGCTTGGTCGGATTACCAATTTCAATGTTTATCAGCACAATATTTAGTCGTCTTGTTTCATCGTTATTAAATCTGCCGCTTCTTCTTTTGGGGAACGATTTGCTCAGTTGGCTGCCTGCACTTTTGGCCGGTGCCATTGTTCAACTCGGTTCACTTTTGAAGAATGGGTTGCCAACAATTCTTGGTGCGATGATCTTATTTGGATTACCAGCTGTTCTTTTACCTCTTGAAATTTTAACCTCATTATTGATGAGCTTATTATTACCAACAGGTTTGAAGTGGTTGGCAGCCTTACCGATCATCATACCGGCATTGTTAACAATCGGCTCACAAATTAAGTGGGTAATTGATGCAATCTCTGCAGTATTTAATACCATCATTTCTACAATTAAGGCTGTCATTTCCAATCACGAATTCTTAGTAAACATCACGACGATTCCAACGATTATCGGTGCTATCTTGAATACTGTATTCAACAATGGCATTGCTAACTTGATCAGTGACTTCCTCAGTACATTGGGTAAGTTGAATTGGAATAACTTTATTACTCCAATCATCGTTTCGGGAATTGCTAAGACTATTGCGACTGCGTTGACAGATATTCTCAACTTTATCGGAAATATTGTTAACACTATTATTTCCAATATTTTGAAAGGTTTGTTCAACCTTCAAGGTATCAGTGGGTTACTCGGATTATTATTCGATATTCCTGCCGCTATTCTTCAAGGAATTCTTAACAATGTCATTCCTGATATTGTTGGTGCAATTGCTGGTCTCTTAGCATTTGCATTTAACTTTCTGATTAGTACACCGCTTATGCTCCTTGGCATGATTGCTTCTGCACTTGGTCGATTGGTTCTCACTAATCTGTTGAACCCAATTCTCCAATTTGGAATTGATTTGATCAGCTGGATTCCAGCTCTTCTCCTGGGAACATTAGTAAACATCTTTAATTTGATTAACGGATTGTTGACTCAGGGACCAATTGGATTACTCCTGTTTGGTTTACCTCTTCTTTTGAATCTTGGCTTGCTGTTTGCCAACTTATTGGCAATCCCAGGCTTCATTCTTAACTTAATCGGCAATCTCTTCGGCCTTCAAAACATCCTTAGCACAATCTTCCCATTGATTGCTGCAATTCTGTTGGGAGCCGGACTTACAATTGTTTCAGGAATTACAAATGGCTTGAATATTGTTTCCTTGGCTGGTCAATTGTTGTTGAGCATTCTTACCGCTCCACTATGGATCGGAATTCCAGCGCTTAATTTGATTCGTCAGATTACCTTCTGGACCACTG
This sequence comes from Lentilactobacillus sunkii DSM 19904, assembly GCF_001435575.1. Classification (GTDB taxonomy): domain Bacteria; phylum Bacillota; class Bacilli; order Lactobacillales; family Lactobacillaceae; genus Lentilactobacillus; species Lentilactobacillus sunkii. Next base: position 2,877 of record NZ_AZEA01000040.1, on the reverse strand, counting down.
CTCTTCTTGGTCTTCCACAAGCTATCCTTAGCTTCTTGGGAACAATCGCTTCAAGTATTCTCAAATCTATCTGGACTGGATTGACTTCGTTGCCACAACAATTGCTCAACCTTGCTCTTTCATTGTTGTCAGATATCTTTAACACCATTGTTAAAGATGCACTTTCAGCAATTGGCGCAGGTATTACTGGATTGCTTGTCCTTGGCGGTCTCAATCTTGCCGGAAATGTTATTAAGACATTGTTACAATTGGCACAATTCTTCTTGGTAACATTACCATTGACAATCGGAGGATTGATTCTTTCAATTCTCGCATTATCATTGATCAATAGTCTCATTGTAAGTGGCCTTAAGAGTCTTCTTAACAGCTTCTTGAATGGACTGGTTTCAACAATTACCTCAGTATTGAGTGCATTGCCTGGCTTGGCTTCTCAATTTATTGCCAACACCATTGGCACATTTGCTCTTGCCGCTGTTTTGACTCTTGATTTATTTACAGGACTTCAAAAACTTGGTAATCGTTTAGTAATGAGCTTTATCCTCGGATTCTTGAATCTCTTGAATTCCGCTGTTAAAGCTGTAGCCGGATTGCCTACATTGCTCGGCGTTCTTGGAACGATCGTAGCAGCAATCCTTCCTGTTCCCGGTCACTTGTTGCTTGCTGCCTTGTTAGGCGCATTAACTTTAGGTTCATTGATTGCTCAATTAGCCGAGTTACCACTAAGTCTTTTAATCGATGCTTTGACCTTTATCAACAACATTAATAATGTGTTGTCAATTGTCTCAGCGATCGCTAGTCTTATTGGTGCCTTGGTTATCAGCCAAATTGTTTCTGGTATTGCAAAGCTCTTGTTGACACCACTCGCATGGTTGGCTGGTTTAATCACTGGACTGATCGGAACTGTATTAAATGCCATCAAAGGGGTTATTGAAACCGTTGTTCCAATTGTACTTGGTGTAATTGGTTCAATCCTTTCAATTGCCGTTCCAGTTGCAGCTCTTATCTTTAATACGATTGCTTCAATTCTTAAAGATAATCCGCTTCTTGCTTTGTTGGTATTCGCTCTTCCCGGATTAATCATTCCTGCTTTGGATGCTGCAATGCTGAGTCAAGCACTTTCAGCAATCTCCGGTATTCTTAAAGCACTCTGGAACTTATTAACAAATCCAATTGGAACAATCCTTGATATTATTTCAAGCATTCTGAATCCATTTAGTTCTGCTAATATTTTCAAGACAATTCTGGGCATCCTTGCTACCTTGGCTGCATTGCCAGTTGTAATTGGGTTGGCAAAGATTCTCAGTTCGATTCAGAACTTGATTAATGGGCCACTTCAATTTATTGAGAATCTGATCGGAACAGTTCTTTCCAGCATTGCTTCCGGCCTTATTCGACTTATCTCGAATGGTTTGTCATTAGCAGGTCTTAAGCTGTTAACTGACTTATTGCCTAAAGCTTTGCTTGCTCTGTTCACACTTCTCGTTCCGGTTGTCAATATCTTTACCATCGGTTCTGCTATTACAGCAGCGCTCAATGATATTCCATTGGCAATTATCGAAAAACTCGCAAGTGATTTGATCGCCAGCCTCATTGGTAACCTTGTTAAGGGATTATTGAATGTGTTGGGAGATCTTGTATCAGCCATTGCAACATTTGTTGGCTTGTTCACAGTATTCTTGCCTCTTGCCGGCATTCTCGTTCTTACATTGGTTCCTGCATCATTGATCTTGCTTTGGTTCTTTGGACCAATTGTTCTTCAATTAATGGTTAATCCAATTGCAGACTTAGTAGCATTTATGGTTTTGCAGTACACCATGTTCAACCATACGATTTTCTACCTGGCCTTCTTCTGGATTTTCGAGCCGTTGACATTCTTGACCTTCATTGGATCATTTGTTAACTGGCTTAATCCATTAAATGCGTTGTTTAATGGTATTAGTTCGTTTGCAAAGAATATTTTGCCAACGTTGACAAATCTTGGCTTCACTGTAATCGATTTGGTTGCTTTAAACACCTTCCTTAAAGGAGGGGTAGTTGGACTCCAAGGAGCACTTACTCTTATTGGTGCTGCTCTTGGCTTGAAGCTGTTGATCGGCATTTATAGTATTGCCAACCTCATCCCAGTCATTGGACTTTGGCTCGTTGTAATCCCATTGGTTCTTGTGATTGTGGTTATTGGCGTACTTGGTGTGATTGCTAACCTCGGAATTAATGTTCCAACGTTCTTGAGCTTTGAAATTGCAGTTCCGTTCGTGACAGCACTGGCTATCTTTGTAACGCTTGTTGGTATGCAAATTGCATTGATGATTGATGGGCTTACTACCTCAATCTTCTTGCCTGGTATCGTTCAGAACTTAGCTTCTGGATTGTTCACGAGTTTCCTTACAGACCCAATCTTTACACTTCTTGCAACCTTTGCGTTTGCAAGCTTAGGGTTTGCATCACTCCTTGCATTGCCAGCTGGGCTAATCATGCTTGCACATGATTGGCTGCCAAATACCTTTAATATTCCAACGTTTATTTACTTCTTAATCATGACCAGTCCAATCTGGACGGTTGGTAACTGGGATGGATTATTCCCAATTATCGGCTGGATTCCAGCGATTATCGATGATATTGGTTACTTCCTGATTGGTGCTTGGGGCACAGGTTTAATTACGTCCCTTAACTTCAGTCTCTGGTTACTTACCAATATTCCGCTGGTATTCTCCGTTGTTGTTCCGATTGCAATGCTTCTCGCACTTGGATCAACTGCGTTCTTACTTGCACCAGTTGGTTTGATTGGTGGGGCAATCATTTCGCTCGTTAACGCCATCGGACCAGTAATCAATGCGATTACAAGTTTCATCGGCAGTTTGGTCACAGGGATTTCCGCAG
>NZ_AZEA01000004.1 GCF_001435575.1 Lentilactobacillus sunkii DSM 19904 | reverse complement strand
CGAAAATTTTGTTCAGTTTTCAAAGGTCTACCGATTGCCGTAAGCGCTTATTTATCGCTTTTGACAACTATTTAATATTATCAGATATTCAACTTGAAATCAAGTGATTTTTTAACTCATTTTTGAAAAACAATCTTCAAAGATGAATGAAATGAATAATTGACAACGAAAAATATTTTACCAATTTAAGTGAGTCAGGTCAAGGACTTTTTACTAATCAATTCAAAAAAGGTTCTTTGCCTCACTCATCCAAGTACCCCTCGCTTGTGCCAGAGGTTTAAAGCCAATACTCAATCTGTAATTGGTCCAGTAATGAATTCGTCTTGGCCGAAAGCTTTTGGGGTGGTTTAGAATGGCATAATCAACTTGCTGACTACGCAGGGACAAACTAATTTTCCCCGAATACTCATCAATATCAATTATGAGTGCAGAAACAATCTGATCAACATGGAAGAGCTTATAAATATCTTCTACGTATCCAAGCCTACATTCGGAAATATGAATCAACCCCTGCGTGTGATCACCAATATCTACAAAAACACCATACGGCTGAATACCTGTCACAGTACCAGTCACTTTCTTTCCTACTCTTAATTCCATAAAAATCATCCTATCCATAATCTGATAACAATTGTATCTTGGAAACCATAATTTAACAACAAAACTTGTTTTTTGTTAAAGGAACATTTATAAGTCACGCTTTTTTAATAGAATTTGGTAAAATCAATTATAAATTTTCGAAAGGAATGATCATTTGAGTACACTGATTGATTTTATCTTACACATCGACGACCATCTCATAAATATCGTTAATACATTTGGCAATTCAACTTACCTAATCTTATTTGCAATCATCTTTATAGAAACCGGAGCAGTTATCTTTCCATTTCTCCCCGGGGATTCATTGTTGTTCGCCGCAGCTGCACTTTCGGCAAACACCACATATGGATTGAACATCGGCCTATTCATCTTCATTTTCCTTGCCGCTTCAATTGGCGGTGACTCACTTAACTTCTTCTTTGGAAACAAGTTCGGTGAAATCATTCCTCGCCACCGAATTTTGGGAAAGTTCATCAAAGAAAAGGATTTATCCAAAGCACGCACCTTCTTTGACAAATATGGTGCAATGGCAATCTTTTTTGGCCGGTTCATCCCCATCATCCGAACCTTGATCCCGTTTGTTTCCGCCACTAGCGACTTTCCTTACAAAAGATTCATTAAGTATAATCTGATCGCTTGTTTCTCATGGGTGGCAATCTGTTGCGGTGCCGGATACTATTTTGGAAACATTCCAGTCGTCAAAGAAAACTTTTCAATGGTGATCATCGGTATCGTTCTGGTTTCTCTTATGCCTGCCGTCATTGGGTATATTAAAACAAAATTTGCATCTTCCAAGTAGACAGTAATTTACTTTCAGAATAACAATTGATATAATGAAATCTGTTGTGGTGAGTTGGCAGAGTGGTAATGCACCGGACTCGAAATCCGGCGAACCGGCTAATACCGGCGCGCAGGTTCAAATCCTGTACTCACCTTACATGACAGTAACCAGCACACCAGTGACTTCCCTCACTGGTGTGCTTTTTGTTTATGCTTTCAAGTCCCCACAAAACACAGTACAATTGGCTATTAGAACCGATTACAGAAAGGAAGACGATTATATGGCAATCAACTGGGACGTAAAAGATAAGAGTGTCATCATCACTGGAGGTGCCGGTGGCATTGGTTACGGAATGGCAACCGCATTTGCCAAGCAAGGTGCAAATTTACTATTAGTCGACGTGAATGACGATGGCCTCAACCACGCGAAAGATGAATTATCGAGTTACACAGACGTTGAAGTCCTGAACTTGGATATTGCAGAGAAAGATAACGATAAGGAAATCATCGATACAGCAATCTCTAAGTTTGGTAAACTCGATGTGTTAATTAACAATGCTCATGTTTCTCATCAAAAACTATTTAATGACTTGGATGAAGATGATTTTAATTTGTCATTTAATACCAGCTTTAATCCAACCAGACATCTAATGAAGTTTGCCTATCCCTATCTCAAGAAAACCAAAGGAACGGTCATCAATTTCGCATCAGGTGCCGGCTTGGTAGGACAGCCCACCCAAGCTGCGTATGCGGCCGCCAAAGAAGCCATTCGCGGACTATCCAGAACTGTCGCAAACGAATGGGCTCCTGAAGGCATCCGAGTAAACCTGATTTCCCCTATTGCCGAAACAGAAGGAGTTAAACAATGGGCTAAAGCCGATCCGAAACAGTACGCCCAATTAGTGGCCAGCAATCCAATGAAACGGTTAGGCAATCCTGAAACCGACATTGCTTCAGTTGCTTTGTTTCTTGCAAGTGACGCCAGCTCCTATATGACCGGTCAAACCTTGATGGTTGACGGTGGTGACATCAAATTAAGATAGCTCAAAATCAAAAAAGTTCGTTATTGCTGGAATTCCAACAATGACGAACTTTTGTTTTAATATTTTAGTAGTGTAAAGAAATCATAGTTTTTGACCTTCTCGCGGCCTTTAAGATCAGATAATTCGATCAAAAATGCAGTTCCAACAACGATTCCACCAAGCTTTTCAACTAACCGGATAGTCGCGTCAATCGTTCCGCCAGTGGCCAGTAAATCATCAGTAACTAAAACTCGCTGTCCAGGCTTAACTGCATTGGTGCGCAGATAGAGAGATGATTTCCCGTACTCCAAGCCATAACTTTCTTCGATGGTCTCACCCGGCAATTTATTCTTTTTTCGAGCCGGTGAGAAGCCAACGCCCAACTTATACGCAACCGGACAGCCGACAATAAATCCTCTGGCTTCTGGCCCGACAATCATTTGAACATTCCGTTCTTTGGCAAAATCAACGATCTTGTCAGTTGCTGCCCGATAAACTTCACCATTTTCAAGCATTGGAGAGATATCTCTAAACAGGATTCCGGGTTCCGGAAAGTCCGGATATGAAGCAATATATTTTGAAAAATCGATTGGCATATTCTTTCTTCCTTTCATCAAACGCCCAAACAGTCTTTAACGAAGTTGACTAATTCATGAGTATTTGAAACCAACAATTTCTTTTCAGCGGCCAGTTGTTGCGTTCTAAGATGGTAACTTGGAGCGGTCTTCAAGTCACGGGCAGCATAGTTGGGATTCAACTTGATCACTCTGTCCTGAATCGTAATAAAGTCCAACTCAAGAAAAACCTGAACCATAAAGATAATCGTCCGTGCGGAAATGTGTAAGTGCTCTGAAATTTGCTTTAACTGTGTAGCAATATTTATGTTTGAGTGCTCTTTAACGAACCTAAATAGTTTAGCATAAGAATTCCGATCTGGCATCCCTATTTTGGATATAAGTTGCTTTTTATACAAATAAAGAATGGTTGTCTCTGGGGAAACATTTGATAAAACGTGCTCCAAATCGTCAATGACATCAGGACAATCGACAATGTACAGCCGACGGTTCTCGGTCAACTTTTTTGTAACTGTATTGTACATCACCGCTTCAGATTGGTCGTTGACGTATCCCTGTAACTGTTTCAACACTTTGTCATGGAAGAAAACGTAGATTCCTGCGTCAGCAAACATTTGTTGGTGAAGCTGCCGTGTCCGTTCGTCGATAACTGGTTGTGGCGTTTCTTTCAAATCATCAATCATCAATTGAAGTGTAGTCCGATTATTCCATGTATTTTCGCCGATTTCACCAACAATTTGAAGACTCCCCTGTCCATCTTGAAGCTCGTGGGCGATGCTGCCTCTCCCAAACGCAATTGCAGTCAACTGATCGCTGCCCTGAACAATTGAAAATTTTAAATGATCATGGGTCTTGCCCATCGTTTTAACATTGGTCAATTGATCATACTGTAATTTAAAAATCGGCTTCGGATTGTCTTGGCCAAATGGCGCTAAACTTTTGATCTTGTCACACAATTCCGGGGTAACCTTGGTAACCGGTAGAACTGCTGAAATGTCCAAGACAGGTTTGACTGATAAATCGAGATGCTGCTGATCGGCAGCTTTTTCCAGCTGATCCTTCAAAACGTTGACCTTATCCTTTTGAATTGTTAATCCAACTGCAGAATGATGGCCACCAAAACCGATTGTTTGATCTCTGATGGGATCAATCGCTTTGAACAGGTCAAAGTTATCAACGCTTCGACCAGAACCTTTGACCTCGTCACTCCCATCAGCAGCCGTCATCACAATTGTTGGTCGCTGGTACTTATCAACCAACCGGCTGGCAACAATTCCCAAAACACCCTGATGCCAATTGTCACCAACAACAACTAGTGTGTGGCGTTGGTTAATATCACCGCTGGCTTCAACAGATTGAACGGCTTCGGTGAAGAATTGATCCACAAGTGATTTTCGTAAATCATTTTGCTGGTTCGCAAATTTGGCAAGTTCAGACGCCCGATCCTCATCAAAAGTTGATAACAGTTCAACACCAACAGTTGCATCCTTGATTCTACCAAGCGAATTAAGGCGGGGCGCAATTCCGAACCCAATATCTTCTTCGCTGAATTGACTCAAATTAATGCCGGCTTCTTTAATCAAAGCCAACAATCCAGGACGTTGACTATTCTGAATAGCCTGAACCCCAAATTTGACAATTGCGCGATTTTCATCCCGTAGCGAAACAATGTCGGCAACGGTTCCAATTGAAGCAATGTCGATCAAATCCGAAGGGACTTCATCCATCAACGCCTGAGCAATTTTAAATGCGACTCCGGCACCGCACAGATCACCAAATGGGTATGCATCTCCGTCCTCATCTTTAACGCGAGGATGAATAATTGCGTAAGCATTTGGTAGTTTCTCCGGCAAAGAATGGTGATCCGTTACCACAACATCACAATGCAATTCATTTGCGGCATCAATTGCGTCATTGCCGGCGACACCATTATCAACGGTTACAATCAGAGAGGTTCCTTTTTGGATAATGCTTTGAAATGCCTTCACATTTGGCCCATATCCTTCCGAAAAACGATTGGGAATATAGTAATCCACATCTGCACCAAGGTCACTTAGCGTCTCGTACATAATCGTCGTGCTGGTGATCCCATCAGCGTCATAGTCGCCATAAACGGTAATATGTTCACCCTTTTCAACAGCCTGCTGAATCCGATCGATCCCTTTTTGCATATCGTGCATCAAAAATGGGTCATGAAAAGAGCTGACAGAGGGATTCATAAATTCTTCTGCAGACTGAGCACTGGTTACTCCCCGCTGAGCTAATATTTTCGCCACAAACGGGTCAATATTTGCATCTTTTGCCAATTGCTCCACCACATCGGGATTGGCGGGTTGGTTAAGCTGCCATTTAAACTTGGAATTGATCATTAAAAACACTCTACCTTACTTTTGTGATGATAATTTATCAGTCAATTTGGCAATTTCATCTTCCAGATCACTAATTTGTTGATCGCGATTTCCGACTTCTTGTTTGCCGGAAGAATTCTTCAATCTGGTTTCCAAAACCTTAAGATTATGATTGAGTTCATCAATCTCGGAATTCAACTGATCCTGCTTCTCTTGACTGTCAGTTTCCAACTGCTTGTATTGACGGTTTTTCTTTACGTTCTGAGTAGACGAAAATAAAAAGATAATCAATGCCCCAATCAATAACGAAATGAAAATCAACAGTACCAGTGGCACTTTCAAAGACGTGAAGCCAAAATTGACTTCAACCGATTCAAAATTCATCAACGCAAAAATTGCGATGACAATGACAAGAATAATACTGATAATCGTGCTGATTTGTTTTTTCAAAATTAATCCCCCAAATATTTATTGATTAATTCTTCTTAAACGGTATCTCGACGACATCAAAATCCTTCACAACCTTGGTGTTGGGGAAAACTGTTTGAGCTTGTTTTTCAAGTTCGTGAGCCATTTTACCGGTATACCGTGCGGATATATGATTTAGCAGCAGCATCTTTGCACCAGCTTGTTTGGCAATTTGTGCCGCCTGCATGTTAGTAGAATGATAGTAGCTTTTGGCGAGCTTGTTCTCGCCTTTGCCAAATGTGCTTTCATGAACCAACGCATCCGCATGTTGGGCGAGCCTAACAGCATTTTCAGTTTTTCGGGTATCGCCAATAATTGTCACAATCCGACCAGGCTGAGCTTGGCCTATCATCTCTTTACCGTCAATAACCCGACCATCTTCGAGCTTAACGATCTGCCCCATTTTAAGCTTCCCATAAACCGGACCAGAAGGAATGTGAAGTTCAGTTAATTTATCAACCATTAATTCCCCTGGATGATCATGTTCAACCACTCGATAGCCAAAGCTGGTAATTCGATGATCTAGTGGTGCGGCAAAGACCGTAAACTTCTTACCCTCAAAAATTTTACCGTCAGTGTCTTTGGGTAATTCATGATAATTGATTTTATATGATAATCTGCTTTCGGATATCTTTAAGCTGACATTCACATATTCCTTGATACCTTTGGGGCCATATATGTCCAACGGGGTATTTCCTCCTTGGAATGAACGGCTGCTTAGCAAGCCTGGTAAGCCAAAAATATGATCACCGTGCAAATGGCTGATAAATATTTTTTCAATCTTGCGAGGTCGGATAGTCGAACGAAGAATCTGATGTTGGGTACCCTCTCCCACGTCAAACAGCCATACGGAGTTAATTTCATCGAGAAGCCGTAGCGCTAAACTCGAAACATTTCGAAACTTGCCTGGAGAACCTGCCCCAGTTCCTAAAAATTCAATCTGCATTATTATCGTTTCCTTATTTTTAAAATCGAATCTATAGAAGCTAATCTTGGACCAGCTTCTTAAAATCACTTTTCAATTGTATCATAATTAAGTTAAAATAATAATTAGAAGGGAGGGGTTGTCATGAATTTGGATGAATTTTTCCGGGCAAGCAGTACCTTGAATCCCAAGTTAACCATCCTGATTTCCGCGGGAAAGCATTTTTTGCCGGTCAACCAATTACTGATTGACAACAAATCTTTATTATTGGGCAAAACAGCGCCTTCTAAAGGCGGGTCCGCGACAATCACCTTGGATCAATTCCTAACACGAACCAGACAACTCCCTCTCAAAACTGATTTAAGAACTTTAAATGACCATCAATTGGTTTTTGGGTTTAGAATTGTTAATAAATCAATTGTATTTTATTAGGGGATAAACTATGAAAGCAAAAGGATACTTATTAATTTTATCAATGATCCTAGCAGTGGGTTTAGCCGGCTGTGGTGGGAATAAAAATGATCAATCAAACGAGAAGAAATCTTTCAGTGCCAACATGGCAAACGATTCATCAAGTTCGTCAAGTGCTTCCAGCTCAAGCCAATCTTTGAGTGATTACCGATATAAAGTCCCGAAGTCAGTCCAAAGCAATGCCAACTATGTCAAAAATGGCGATTTAAGTAAGAAACATCAGTTTACTTTTGACCGTTTTGGAACTCGTCAGCAACTGGCCGATGTGACAACATCACCCGTCAATATCCAAGCAGGAAAACTGTCCTATAAGATTAATCAGGTTCGGGTTATCAAGAACACCGCAAAGACACCGCAAGCAAAACAAGCTGTTGAGCAGGTTCTGAACCTCAACCAGATTCCGGACACTTATTACACGTTTGTTTTAAATTATACTGTGACAAATCATCACGACTTTGAAGTTGCCCTGAATGGCGTTAATTATGTCAAGACCAATCAAGGACAGACATTGACAACCGCCAACCAGCTCACCGATTCTTCAGCTGGCAACAAGATTGGTGCCGGCCGTGCCGTGAGCTTTGCAATGACGGGATATTTGCATGACTACGCAGCCCATCCCGCTACGAAGTTGTCCATTCAGTTTGGATCAATTTATACCACCAACCAAAAGAAAGTTGACGACGCGCCCAATTCAACGTTGTCAGTCAGTTTAAAATAGCTCAACATAAAAGGACCAAGACAGAAATTATTTTGTCTTGGTCCTTTTGTGGCTAGCAAGTATAAACATTACTTTTTATCATAAAATTCACTGATTGATTTCGCAATTAAATGTGTGTAATAAATATTTCCCTTAGGGTTCGGATGAACATTATCATTCCAGAACCAATTACGATGATTCAAGCTATAAGCATGCCAATCAATGATATGAACATTCTTGTGACGCTTGGCGGCCCCGGCGATCGTGTGGTTAACTTCGCTCTCCCAGTTCCTGGTTGGAACATGAGTGGTTACCCAGAATATTTGATGTTTTGGACCAATTGATTTAACAACTGAATTAATCTGTTGTGGTGTCATTGGTGAATTAGTTCCCAGATTAATTAATATGTTGGGAGCCAATTCGTTCTTCTTCTTCATCTGAGTTAACACTTGACCAGCCTGCCAGATCTGACGGCCAACTGCTGCTGAAACATACGCGTTTTGGAACACGTTTTGAAGATCACGACTATTATCGGCCAAAATTGAATCCCCAATAGCCGTCAATGGTTGTTGATAAGCAAGCAAATATTGGCGTTTATTTAAACCGTAGTGCTTGGCAACCTTATACTGCTTAACCGTCAATTTCTTTTTGAGAAGCTTCTTCATCCGCTTTTGGTTAGCAGAAAGTTTTGACGCTTTTTTCTGCTTCGCCAACGCAGCTTTATTCTTGGTATTAGCTGTTTTCTCATTTTGCGAGATATTTTCCTGCAAAACATTTTTGGCATCCTTTGTTGGAGAGATCGCACTTCCATATACGGAAATACCAATCAACAACAATGCAGGGACCAACCATAGTCGCTTCCAACCATAAATTGAGTTTGGTTGGAAGAATTCATAAATTGATCGTCCAAGATTCGAATACTTGTAATGTCTGAGTGGCGCTTCAATATAACGATACGAAAGTTCACTGATAATCATGATTAAAATAATCTCAATAGTTGCATGCATCAGTGGATGGTCAGCGATGTTTTGAACTTTGATTTCATAAAAGATCATAACCGGAAATTGGTAAAGGTAAATGCCATAACTCCTCGTACCAATCCATCTAAAGACTGGGTTGGTAAGCCAGCGGTTGACGTCAGCCCCCGGATGGGCACACGCAGCAATCAAAGTGGTCGAAGCAACGGCCATAATGAACATTCCACCACGGTAAGTGAATGTATTTTGCCCTGACAGTTGGAAATAGAGGTAGGCAATGACAGCGATAGAAGCCAGGCCAATGATATCTAATGTCCAACGCGACCTAGTCGTCACGTTTTTCTTGAGATGAGTTGATGGCCAGATAACAGCCAGCAAAGCACCGAAGACAATTGAAAACATCCGGGTATCAGTACCATAGTAAACCCGGTTCAAAGTAGCCGGACCAGTATACAGAACTCCCATCAGAATACCTGAACCGATGGCCAAGACCAGTAGGATGTTTGCAATTGACCGTCGTTTGCGAATAATTAAAATCATGGCAGTCAAAATTAAAGGCCAAATTAAATAATATTGTCCTTCGATTGAAAGTGACCACAAGTGGGTAAATGGCGATTCGCCATTAAATCGGTCAAAATAACTTTGACCATGGCCGACTTCCCACCAGTTATAGACGTAAAGCATATTAGTCGTAATAATCGATCTTAAATTTGTCAACAGCGAACGTTGAAAAAGTGTTATGTATGTGCCGGTTCCCACCAGCATAAACACAAGAGCCGGATACAGGCGCTTAAGTCTTCGAGCATAGAAAGCCCAAAAATCGATTCTGCCATTTTGCTCCCATTCCTGTAACAAAAGATCCGTAATTAAATAACCAGATACAACAAAGAAGGTTGGTACCCCTAAGTACCCACCTTGCAGCTTGTACGGTAATAAATGGTAAACAATTACACCAACGACGGCTAATGCTCTGATACCGTCAAAGCCGGATATATAGCGACTATGTTTGAGTCGCTTACCTTGTTTTTTTGTTTGAACCTGTTGCATTGAAATATTCCCTGCCCTATATGAATTTATTTTCCCAAAAAATCTATTCAACGTAAGTAAATGAAAAGTCGAGGATCGTGACGGTGTCACCATCTTTGGCGCCTGCTTTACGCAACGCGTCATCAATTCCCATTCCATGCATTTGTCGTGCAAATCTTAACATACTTTGATCGTGTTCGGTATCGGTCATCTTAAATAACCGCTCAATCTTATCACCCGAAATGACCCAGGATTCATACTCTTTATCATATTCGATATGGAAGTCGCTGGAATCCGCCGGTTTGTATTCATATTCCTTGGCAGTATCCTGTGGCTTCTCCATGTCAGACAATTTGGTTGTATCAAGCAAGTCTGCCGTTTTTCGGATCAATTCAGTCAAGCCTGTATGGGTAACCGAAGAAATTGGAAAGATCTCAGGAATTTTCGCCTGATCAGTTGCATGCTCATCAAGCGACTTCTTGAAGGCCTCCAGATTTTCCTTGGAATCAGGAAGATCCATCTTAGTGGCCACGATAATTTGTGGTCGATCCAAAATCCGTTCATCATATTGTGCCAATTCTTTATTGATTGCCAGATAATCTTCAAATGGGTCTCGACCTTCAACGCCGGACATATCAACCAAATGGAGTATAACCCGGGTGCGTTCAACATGGCGTAAGAATTGGAATCCAAGCCCAACACCGTTTGAAGCCCCTTCAACCAATCCTGGTAAATCAGCAACCGCAAAATCACGACCGTCATCCAATCTCACCATTCCAAGGTTTGGAACAAGTGTTGTGAAGTGATAACCGGCAATCTTTGGTTTTGCACTCGTAATAACGGACAAAAGTGTTGACTTACCTGCTGAAGGAAAACCAACCAACCCAACATCGGCCAATACCTTTAACTCTAAGCTAAGTGATATTTCCTGGCCAGGTTCGCCGTTTTCAGCAATTTCAGGAGCGGGATTTGTCGGACTGGCAAAATGAATATTACCACGCCCACCGCGGCCAGCTTTGGCAACAATTAATTCTTGATCAGGCTTTACCAAATCGCCGACAACCGCTCCAGTTTCAGTGTTGGTTACGGTTGTGCCTTCTGGTACTGGGATAACTAAGTCATCCGCACTACGGCCAGTCATGGACTTGTTCGCACCATTGCCGCCGTTCTTAGCTTTAAACTTTCGATGGTAGCGGAAATCCATTAAAGTATTCATCCCTGAATCCACTTTAAAAATAACGTTTCCGCCCCGGCCACCATCACCGCCGGCAGGACCGCCGTTTGGAACATACTTTTCACGACGGAAAGCAACCATGCCGTTTCCGCCGTTTCCAGCTTTTACATTAATTTTTACTTGATCAACAAACATCTTATCACCATTTTAATTAATTCTTATTTAATTAACCCTATTCATTAGTTACGTGTTCGATACTCTAGCAGTATACCGAGTTTCGCGCACCAGGTCAAAATAATCTGGCGCTTGGAGACAACCAATCAATCTTTAGTGTGTCAATTTTTTATCTTGATAGTTGGTCACCTTACGCTCTTCGTCAATTTTGCTTAACGAGAACTTAATGGTTTGCGCTACAGTTTCCGAAATTCCGAGTTTGCGAATATCTTCGACCGGGGCATTGGAAATTTTTCTCAAAGAACCAAATTTTCTCAGTAACTTATTTCTGGTTTTTGGCCCCACTCCTGAAATTGCATCCAACCGGGAGCTTAATGAATTTTTAGTATGAACCTTGTGGTGATAGCTTATTGCAAATCGATGCACTTCATCTTGAATTCGCTGCAGTAAATAAAACCCTTGGCTCTTAGGATTAAGCTGCAACGGTGTGTCATTATCACCAAATAATAAGTCGGCAGTTTGGTGATGGATATTTTTAACCATCCCACCAACTGGAATATTCAGACCAAGCTCGTTTAGCAAAACATCCTTCACAGCATTCATCTGGATGACCCCGCCATCCATCAGAATCAAGTCTGGCATCTCCGCGTGCTCTTTGAGCAGTCGTGTGTATCGACGCCGAATGACTTCTTTGGTGCTGGCGGCTTCATCGGCATGATCAACAGTCTTCAATTTATATTTTCGATACAAATTCTTGTTGGGCTGGCCATCGACAAAGACCACCATTGCCGAAACAAGATCAGCTCCCTGAATGTGAGAGTGGTCAAATGCCTCAATTTTGTGACCCGGAGCAATTCCCATCGCATCGGTCAATTCTTTCATGGCTCCAGTTGTCTTGCTCTCATCAAGCTCTAAGAGGCGGAATTTCTCCTCCAACACCATTTGGGCATTCTTACCCGCCATCTCCAATAAGTCGCGCTTCTGACCCCGCTGTGGCGTCCTAACGGGTACATCTTCAACCACGTGGCTAATCACATCAGTTGGCAGTGAGCTCGGCACCAAAATTTCTTTCGGCAGAATCTGATTTTTTTGCTTATAAAATTGAGAAATGAAACTAACCATTTCTTCTTCAGGATCATCAATAATCGGAAATAACCGTTTTTCACGCTTCATCAATCTGGATTGTCGAATGAAGAATACCTGAATGGACAGCCATCCCTTATCCATATAGTAGTTAAAGATGTCTCGAGGGGTATTATCATTTGAGATAATCTTTTGTTTTTCAACCGTGATTTCAATGTACTTGATCAGATCACGAATTTCGGCAGCCCGTTCGTATTCCATCTTAGCTGCAGCTTTTTCCATTCTGGAAGTCAGCATCTGCTTTGCATGAGCAACATTTCCGTTTAGAAAAGACTTAATCCGCTTAATCTGCCTGGCATAAGTTTCTTCGGGAACGACTTTAAAACAGGCACCCAGGCACTGCCCCATATGGTAGTACAAACATGGTCGGTTTTGAAATCCGTTGCAGCGTCTGAGTGGGTAGACTTTCTGCAAAAAATTAACGGTTTCTTCTGCGGCATATACGTTCGGATAGGGGCCAAAATAAAAACCGCCATCTTTAAGCAACGTATTGACGATTTTGATTTGTGGGTCGCGTTCGTTGGTAATCTTGATATATGGGTACCCACCATTACCCTGTTTTAATTTAATATTGAAATACGGCCGGTGCTTTTGAATTAAAGTGATTTCAAGTAAGAATGACTCCTTATCACTTGAAACAACGATATATTCAAAGTCAGCTATTTCGGAGACCAACCGGGCCGTCTTGCCTTCATGGCTGCTCTTAAAATATGAGCGGACCCGATTCTTTAAGTTCTTGGCTTTTCCAACATAAATAATCTTTCCGTTAATGTCCTTCATCAGGTAACAACCAGGCATATCAGGCAATAAAGCCAACTTATGTTCGATATATTCACTTGCCAAAAAACTCACTCCTTTCGTGATATTCATCTAAAAAGTATACATCGAATATATGTTTGGTTCAACTGATGTGAACCACTGTCAACGACGACCAAAAGACCAATTGATAAATGACTGACCACTGATAAAAATGCGATGATTCAAATCCAAATTGCAGATTCGAATCATCGCATTTTTACAAACTCATTTGTAACTTAAACATTTTGAATAATCTTTCCAATGAAATCTTTTGCCCGCTCATTTTGGGGATTATCAAATAATTCAACCGGCTTATTTCGTTCAAGAATATAGCCGTCTGCCATGAACCACACTTCATCGGCAACTTCTTTGGCAAAACCCATCTCATGAGTGACCACTACCATCGTCATTCCTTCTTTAGCCAGTTCGTTCATAACTTCCAAAACTTCACCGACCATCTCGGGATCCAAGGCACTGGTTGGCTCATCAAACAGCATCACCTCTGGATTCATAGCTAAAGCTCTGGCAATGGCAACCCGTTGCTGCTGACCACCTGATAAGCTGCTTGGGTACGCATTGGCCTTTTCAGCCAAACCAACCCGGTCCAATAAATGCATAGCAACTTTTTGGGCTTCGTCATCTTTCATATGTTTAACGCGGATAGGCGCCAATTTCAAATTTTCAATAACCGTCATGTTGGGGAAAAGATTGAAACTTTGGAAAACCATTCCCATCCGTTCACGCAAATTAATCAACTGTTTCTCATCAACATTTGTCAGGTCGGTTCCTTCAAATTTAACTTCGCCGGCCGTCGGTTTTTCCAACAGGTTTAAGCAGCGAAGAAAGGTACTCTTTCCAGCTCCTGAAGGACCAATCACACAAATAACCTCACCTGATTTAACGGTCCCGTTGATATCTTTTAAAATCTCATTATTACCAAACTTTTTGCTTAAATGATTAACTTCGAGAATTTTTTTATCCTGCATGTTTCATCTTCCCTTCAAAATGGTTCAAAACTCTGGTCAATGCAAATGTCATGATGAAGTATAGCAACATTGCGACAAAGATTGGCATGACACCACGATAAGTATCCGCCCGGACAATGTTTAACTGGTAGATCAAATCTGTGACACCGATAATTGAAACAATGGAACTTTCCTTGATTAAGGAAATAAATTCATTACCCAAAGCCGGCCAGATATTCTTAAATGCTTGGGGTAAAATAACGAAGCGCATCAGATCACCTTTGGAGAGACCCAAACTTTCAGCCGCCTCGGTTTGGCCTTTGGCAACTGAATTAATTCCACCACGGATAATTTCGGCAACATACGCACCACTATTTAACGAAACAGCGATCATCCCTGAAATTAACGCGGGGATATTAACGACCACCCCAATTCCGAAGTAGACAAACAGAACCTGGACCATCAAAGGTGTGCCCCGAATAAATTCGGTATAGCTGATTGCCAGACCTCGAAGCCATTTTTGTTTGGAAAAACGCATCAATGCCAAGACAACCCCAATCAAAACACCAAAGAAAGTTGAAACAATTGAAATGAGGATTGTGTATTCAACACCTTTGGCAAAATACTTCCAATAATGGAACATTGAAGTATTAACTGTATTAACTTTCATGTATTTCCCTGCATCTGCCAAATACTGAGAAGTTAAATCTTTTGCCTTAATTTGGTCAATCGACTTATTAACCGCGTTAACCAAACTGGTTGATCCTTTTTTAAATGCAATGGCGGCCCCGGTCTCATTCTTATTCAAACTATAGCCGGAAGGAATCATCTTTAAGCTGGGATCATTTTTTACGTAAGCTTCGGCACTTGGCTTTTCAATTCCCAAAGCATCGATCTTGTGAGTTTTCAGCGCCAATACAAGGTCGGTTGACTTATCCATCCCTTTAACACTGGCATTTGGAATTCGCTTCTTTGCCAAACCATATTGCAAAGTTCCTGTTTGGGCACCAATCTTTGCGCCCTTCAGATTTTTGACACTCTTGTATTTATTCACATCACTGGAATTGATCAAAAAGCTTTGACCACCCGTATAATAAATCTTTGAGAAGTCCACGCTCTGACGACGGGCAGCAGTTGGATTAATTCCCCCAATTGCCATATCTGCTTTACCGGTCTGGATGGCAACCAGCAGCGAGTCAAAGTTCATACTTTTAATCACCAATTTTACGTGAAGATCTTTTGCAACCTTCTTGGCGACATCAATATCCATTCCGACAATTTGATCCTTGCCATGTTTATTCACTTGAAATTCATATGGCGGATAGTCGGGACTGGTAACCATAATCAGTTCACCCCGTTGTTTAACCCGTTGGAGTGAAGTGTCTGCGGCGGAAACGTGGTTCGTGGAGACTACTGTTAAAGCAAACATCGCAGCAGCCATCAAAATAATCTGGATAATAGCTTTAAAATTCTTTTTCATGACTTTCCCTCTTCCGAAATTTATAATAACCAATACACTACACCATAAATATAATTTATGCAATAAAAATCTATAATAAGTTAGAATTATGCATTATTCATACAAATATACAGTCAATAACCAATAAGTGTGACTTTTAGGGGAATATTTGCTATAGTTATGTCGTAAAAGAGTTAGGAGATGAAGCACGATGGCATTAAAAGTCAATCGCCAAAACGACATGGACGCAATCTTCGGTAAATTTGCCGAAATGGATCCGGAAGATAAAAAGCGTGATAAGTTTTTAAAACATGATAAAAAAGATAAAGATCAGAAACGTAAGAATGAAGAAAGACCTAAGAAAAAGTGGTTTTAGAAATGTCCGAGATACTCAAGAATAAGCATCTCGCTTAAAACCGTTAAATTGTTACCAATAAAAAGGATATGCCATCTGGCATATCCTTTTTTGAATTTATAGAAAATATATATGCAGTACTATCGGTTATTCGCCTAATTCTTTCTTGGCATTTTGAATCTGCAGGCGCACCTGATCAAATCCAGTTCCACCCAGAGAATGACGACGTTCAACAGCAACCTCTGATTTAAGGTCGTGATAGACATCCTCTTGGATTTTAGACGATGCTGCCTGTAATGTGTCTAATGACATGTCCTGAAGGTTCTGGTGGGTTTCTATGCCCTTTAAAACGAGTTTCCCAACAATCCCATGGGCTTCACGGAATGGAATCCCTTTGGTTGCCAAATAATCAGCCAATTCAGTGGCATTTGAAAAATCATTCTCAGTCGCGTGCTTCATTCGCTCGACATTTGGTTTGGCAGTTTTTAACATGCCGTTGAACACTTTTAAAGATGGTAATAGTGTCTTGACGGTATCAAATGTGCCTTCCTTATCCTCTTGAAGGTCCTTGTTGTATGCAAGGGGTAAAGATTTCATGGTTGACAGGAGTCCGATCAAATGGCCATATACCCGGCCTGATTTTCCACGGATTAACTCAGCCATATCCGGGTTCTTCTTCTGTGGCATAATCGAGCTTCCGGTCGTATAGGCGTCACTCAATTCAAGATATTTGAACTCATGACTGACCCACATGCTGATTTCTTCGCAAAAACGAGATAAGTGCATCATCAAAATTGAACTATTACTTAAAAATTCTAACGCAAAATCTCGGTCAGAAACTGCATCCAGTGAGTTGGGATAGACTTGACCAAATCCCAATTCTTTAGCAGTATATTCACGATCAATTGGGAAAGTTGTCCCCGCCAGTGCAGCAGCCCCCAGAGGGAGAATGTCAGTATGCTTCATATTAAAGGTAAATCGTTCCTTATCACGTTTTAACATCTGATAATAAGCCATCAGGTAATGACCATACGAAATCGGCTGAGCATGTTGTAAATGCGTATAGCCGGGCATGATGGTTTCAACATTTTTTTCAGCCATCTCTACCAATGTTTTTTGTAAAGTTGTGATTTCATCAATCACCTGTGGCAACCGATTCTTTAAATACAAATGAAAGTCAGTCGCAACTTGGTCATTTCGAGATCGCGCAGTATGAAGCTTTCCTGCCACGGGACCAATCCGATCCGTCAGTAAAGCCTCAATATTCATATGAATATCTTCATTTTCAACAGTAAAGTGTAACTTACCCGCGTGTAAATCATCTCGAAGTGCATTCAGCCCGTCAACAATTTGGTTGACATCGCCCATAGGTAGAATCTTGGTATGCCCCAACATTTTGACATGAGCCAATGAGCCTTCAATATCCTCATCCGCCATTAACTGGTCAAACGAAATTGATGCACCAAATTGATCAACCCATTCGGCTGCTTGCTCTTGAAAACGACCACCCCATAATTTCTTAGTGCTCATTTATTTTTTAGCTCCCGTATGTGCAGAATTTTGTTCGTGAACAGTTACTTTGTCTTTTAATTGAGACTTGGTAACGGCTTTAACAAATTGCGAATTCTTGTTTTTGAGGGCAACTTGTTGGTAAACCTGAGTAGGAAGGCCCCAAAGCTTGATGAACCCTTTGGCAGCTTCTTGATCGAAGGAATCTGAAGATGTGTAGGTTGCCAAATCTTTGTCATAAAGAGAAGAATCTGATTTACGGCCAAGAATCATGACATTACCCTTAAATAATTGAAGCTTGATAACCCCATTTACAACTTCTTGGGACTTATCAATAAATGCCTGAATAGAATCCATCAATGGTGAGAACCACAATGCATTATAAACAAGTTCACTAAGTTGTTTTTCAATGGTTGGCTTGAAATGTGCCAGATCACGTTCAAAGGTCAAATCTTCCAGCTCTTTATGAGCCTTCAACAAGACAGTTGCTGCGGGTGCTTCGTATACTTCACGAGATTTGATGCCGACCAAACGGTTTTCAATGTGGTCAATTCGGCCAACACCATTTTCACCGGCGGTTTCATTCAACTCTTGAATAATTTCTGAAAACTTCATTTTCTGACCATTCAGTTCAGTTGGAATTCCCTTTTCAAAAGTGATTTCAACTTCGGTTGGTGTGTCCGGGGTGTTTTCGATTGGATTAGTGATTGCGAAAGCATCTTCAGGTGCACTTTGCCATGGGTCTTCCAAGATTCCGGCTTCGTTGGCACGTCCCCAGATGTTGGCATCGATTGAGTAAGGTGAATCCAAATCAATTGGAATTGGAATATTGTGATCCTTTGCATACTCGATTTCCTGTTCACGAGACCAGTGCCAGTCACGAACGGGGCTCAAAACATCGAGTTGAGGATCAAGACCATGGATGGCAACTTCAAAACGGACCTGGTCATTTCCTTTACCGGTACAACCGTGAGCAACGGCAGTCGCATGCTCCTGATGGGCAATTTGAACCAATGTCTTTGAAATTAATGGACGTGACAATGCGGAAATCAAAGGATATGATCCTTCGTACATTGCATTTGCCTTCAAAGCTACAGATGCATAATTGTCGGCAAATTCGTCAAGTGCGTCGATTACATATGCTTTAACGGCACCAACGTTGAGTGCCTTTTGCTTGATGAAGTCCAAATCCTTACCTTCACCAACATTAATACAGCAGGCCACAACATCGTAACCCTTGTCGTGTAACCAAGGAATTGCAACTGAAGTATCCAAACCGCCGGAATAAGCTAAAATTACTTTATTATTTTCTGACATATATATTCCCTCTTATTTTCTTAAAAATTCAATGTATTGAGATTAACACCAATATTCATTAAATGCAACTGTTTTTATGTTTTATTCATTATTTTCGAAATTATTATGTCGAATATACAATTATGAGCCATTTTTAGAAAAAACGTCAAAAAAAGCAGCCATCTTTGGAATGGCTGCTTTTGATATGAAAAAATAGATTGATTAAATATTTACCTGATTAACGCCACCATGCTGTGATGGATAACGTTTTTCCAGACGTTTAATGTTATCCGTGGCAACTTCATCAAATGGAATGTCTGCCCATTCGGAAATCTGTGATAGATACCAAAGAACATCTCCCATTTCCTTAACCAATTGATCGTGATTAAGGTCTTTGCTCTGAAAAGTATATTTACGAATTAAATCGGCAACCTCACCGGATTCGCCGGTAAGCCCCAAAGCACAGTTCGTCAAAACCTGCTCATTACCCATTAATGTCCGATTGGCTGCTTTTTGATATTCATCAAAATTCATCGTTTCATTCTCCCCTCAATCCAACGCCAAATTTCATTTTTACCCGCTTTGGTTAAAGCCGAAAACATGATCAAAGGCTCGTTAGCATCAAGCTGGAGCGTTTTTTTAATCAGTGATTCCTGCTTATTCCATTTACCACCGGAAATTTTATCCATCTTGGTTGCGACAGTCAAAATTGGAATATTGTAATACTTCAACCAGTTATGCATCGAAATATCATCATCAGTTGGTGCATGACGGCCATCCACCAAAGTAATGACACCCTTCAACTGTTCTCGCTTGGTCAAATATGTCTCAATCATGCGTCCCCATTTTTCACGGCTGGCCTTGGAAGCTTTGGCATAACCATAACCTGGAACATCCACGAAATAGAGTTTATCTTCAATGTTATAAAAATTGAGTGTTTGCGTTTTGCCTGGCTGGCTGGATGTCCGGGCAAATTTGTTGCGATTAATCAAGACATTGGTTAGTGAAGATTTCCCGACATTTGACCGCCCAACTAACGCTATTTCTGGAAATTGAGTATTTGGATATTGTTTTTCTGCGACAGCACTAATCGTAAGGTCGACGTTGTGAACCTCCATGAAACCACTCCTTCGATAATAAAAATTGTGAATAAAAAAGAAATCTGACAGTAAACTATCTAAAGTTTACATCAGATTTCTAGGAATTACGATGCTTGTTTTAAGATTAGTTCTGGTTCTTTATGATCGGTAACGGTTTCTGGTGTAATAATAACTTTAGAAACGTCATTTCGGCTAGGCAAATCAAACATGATATCGCGCATAACCCCTTCAATAATTGAACGAAGGCCACGAGCACCGGTATCACGAGCAATTGCCAACTGGGCCATCTTTTCAAGAGCTCCTGGAGCAAATTCCAGTTCCGCGCCATCAAGCTCAATCAATTTCTGGTACTGCTTAACCAATGCATTCTTTGGTTCAGTCAAAATTCGAACCAAATCATGTTCATCCAACTTATCAAGTGCAGTCAGAATGGGCAGACGACCAATGAACTCTGGAATTAAACCAAACTTCAACAGGTCTTCTGGAATAACAGATTGCATAATATTCTTGGAATCTACTTCGGCAGCTTCATCGGAGTTAGTTCCGAAACCAATTGTCTTGTCACCAAGACGGCTCTTCACAATCCCTTCGATACCATCAAAGGCACCACCAACAATAAACAGAATGTTAGTTGTATCGATTTGAATGAATTCTTGTTGAGGATGCTTACGACCACCCTGAGGTGGAACATTGGCAATTGTGCCTTCAAGAATCTTCAGTAAAGCTTGTTGAACACCTTCACCGGAAACATCACGAGTGATTGAAACGTTCTCCGATTTCTTGGCAATCTTATCGATTTCATCAATGTAGATAATGCCGTGTTCAGCCCGCTCAACATCATAGTCGGCATTTTGCAAGAGCTTCAACAAAATGTTTTCAACATCTTCACCAACATACCCTGCTTCAGTTAACGTTGTTGCATCAGCAATTGCAAATGGGACGTTGAGAATTTTTGCTAAAGTCTGGGCCAAGTAAGTTTTACCTGATCCGGTTGGTCCGATGATACAAATGTTGCTCTTTTGAAGCTCCAAATCATCATCAGGTTCACTAATCATTTCATTAACCCGCTTATAATGATTATAAACAGCAACAGAAAGTGTCCGCTTGGCATTTTCCTGACCAATGACGAATTCATTCAATTTATCAAGAATTTGGGCAGGAGTCAGAACTTTGAGTAGGTCTTCTGATGATTTTTCTGGTGCAAGCTCTTCATCAATGATTTCTTTACATAAATCAATACATTCATTACAAATATAGACGCCAGGACCGGCAACAATTTTCTTTACCTGATCCTGCGTTTTTCCACAAAACGAGCAAGTAATAGGCCCGCTGGATTCGTTATCTTCAAACAAATTATTCACTCCTCCATCCAAGATGGACTTTAAATATTATTAATAATCAACTAAGAGTAACTTTACCATACCATGTATAAATTGCAATCAATCCGCTTATCCGGAAAAAAAGACCCGTCAAATTAACGGGTCTTTTAATTACGCAGAAAACTATTTTTCTGAGCTTTCGTCTTTAGCATCTGATTCAGTTGACTTTGCTTTGGCGTCTTGCTTGGATGAATCAACAATCATGTCAATTGCTTGCTTGATTGCGATATCATGCTTCAACATGTCTTCAGTTAAGGCACTGCGAACAGCGTCTTCCTTCATACCATATTGTTTTGCAAGGTTCTTAACTTCTGCCTTAACATCATCTTCTGATGGTTCGATCTTTTCAGCAGCAACGATTGCTTCAAGAACTAAGTTGGTTTTAACCCGTTTCTCGGCACCATCTGAGAATTGCTTCTTAAGATCTTCAGGCTTAGTTCCAGTTAACTGGAAGTACATATCCTGATTGATACCTTGTTGTTGCATACCTGCAAGATATTGATCCATTTGACGTTGGATATCTTCGTCGATCATTGCTTGAGGAATGTCTTTTACTTCGGCATTGTCAGTTGCTTCACTAATTGCCGCATCCTCAATTGCATCACGTGCTTCGCTCTTCTTTTGTGACTTAAGATCGTCCTTGATTTTTTCCTTCAATTCATCAAGACTGTCAACATCTTCGTCAACATCTTTTGCAAAGTCGTTATCCAACTTAGGTAATTCCTTTGTCTTAACTTCATGAATCTTAGTCTCAAAGACTGCGTCCTTACCGGCTAAATCTTTAGCTTGGTAATCTTTAGGGAATGTCACTTTAACTTCAACATCATCGCCGGCTTTATGACCAATCAATTGATCTTCAAAACCTGGAATAAATGAATTTGAACCTAATTCGAGTGAATGGTTTTCAGCACTGCCACCTTCAAATGGCTTGCCGTCAACCGTACCTTTAAAGTCGATCACAACTGTATCGCCTTTTTCAGCAGCTTTGTCTTCCTTAAGTACCAATTCAGCTTGACTTTCACGCTTCTTTTCCAATTCAGCGTCAACGTCTTTTTGGTAAACACGGGTGTTTTGCTTTGGAACGCTCAAGCCTTTGTAGTCGCCAAGCTTAACGTCTGGTTTAACCGTAACGTTTGCCTTGATAACCCATGGTTTGCCCTTTTCCATTGACTCAACATTAATTTTTGGTTGGTCAACTGGTTCGATCTTAGCATCTTGAACAGCCTTTTCGTATTCGTCAGGCAAGAGAATGTTGAGAGCATCTTCATATAATGCTTCCTCACCATACATCTTAGTGAAAATTGCACGAGGAACCTTTCCTTTACGGAAGCCAGGTACACGGATACTGTTCTTGTTCTTTTTGAATGCACGATCTAATCCTGATTTAATTGAATCTGTACCGATTTCGAATGTTAATTCGCCATCATTGGTACCTTTCTTTTCCCATTTTGCAGACATCTTTTTTCCTCCGAGACCAAAAGATTTTTTTACAATTTCATAATTGCATAACATTGTTATTTTAACGTATTAATCATAAAATGTAAAATTAATTTCAAATGAACCTTTACGAATAAAAAAAGCTGCGAGGAATTGTCCTCACAGCTTAAGTGTGCTCTTAACGAATGAAACTAGTCATTAACGTCACTAACAACACCGGCACCAACAGTATGGCCACCTTCACGGATGGTGAACTTAGTACCTTTTTCAATGGCAACTGGCTTAGTTAATTCAACTTGGAATGTAACGTTATCACCAGGCATAACCATTTCTACGCCCTTTTCCAATTCGATAACACCGGTAACATCGGTGGTATGGAAGTAGAATTGTGGACGGTAGTTTGAGAAGAATGGAGTATGACGTCCACCTTCTTCTTTAGTCAAGATATAAACTTGACCTTCGAACTTCTTGTGGGTCTGGATTGAACCAGGAGCAGCAAGAACTTGTCCACGGACAACTTGGTCACGGTCGATACCACGAAGAAGAACACCAACGTTATCTCCGGCTTGACCTTGATCCAATGTCTTACGGAACATTTCCAAACCAGTAACAGTTGACTTCAATGGTTGATCACTCAAACCAACGATTTCAACTTCGTCACCGACTTTAACAGTACCACGATCGATACGGCCAGATGCAACAGTACCACGACCAGTGATAGTGAAGACATCTTCAACTGGCATCAAGAATGGTTTGCTGTCGTCACGTTCTGGAGTTGGAATATATTCATCAACAACATCCATTAAGTCAAGGATAACTTGTTCTTGTTCCTTGTCGCCCTCAAGTGCTTTAAGAGCTGAACCACGGAGAACAGGAATATCATCACCAGGATAATCGTATTCAGAAAGTAATTCACGAACTTCCATCTCAACCAAGTCAACTAATTCGTCATCATCAACTAAATCAGTCTTGTTTAAGAATACAACGATGTAATCAACACCAACTTGGTGAGCAAGTAAGATATGTTCACGAGTTTGTGGCATTGGGCCATCAGTTGCGGCAACAACCAAAATAGCACCATCCATTTGAGCGGCACCAGTGATCATGTTTTTAATGTAATCAGCATGTCCTGGAGCATCGATATGGGCATAGTGACGCTTTTCAGTTTCGTATTCCACGTGCGCAGTGTTGATAGTTATACCACGTTCACGTTCCTCTGGAGCTGCATCGATATCGGCATAGTCTTCAGCTTTAGCGAGACCCTTTGAAGCCAATACTTTAGTGATAGCAGCAGTCAAAGTAGTTTTCCCATGATCAATATGGCCAATAGTACCAATGTTTACATGGGGTTTTGTTCTTTCATAATGTTCTTTTGCCATTAATGAAACCTCCTGTTGTTTTCAAGAATTACATCAATTCGCATCAATGCATTTCTAAGTGTTATTATACTACATCTTCTGGAAAAGACAAAGTAGTCAATTTTCGAAGAATCCTTAAGTATTATATCGATACTAGAATTGTTTGTAAACAGATTCCCTCCATTTTCCGAAAATAATTTAGTTATATGAGACCAATTTTAATCTCTTGGTCATGAATCAGCCGAATCCATGATAACATCTGCTTCTCTTGCGAATCACTGGCAGATACTGTTCCACCAAAGGTTTGAGCAGCAATTGCATCTGCCCAAAAGTCCGGTTCGGTTATCACCTTATCAAAATACGGATAAATATAATTACTTTGCGTGAATAGCATTTTTTCAAGAAGATCCAACTTGATTGGATCCTCTGCGGCAAACTTCTCATCTATTTTTCGCAGGACATTCACAAAAGATTGGTATTCGGCCAATGGTTTTAATTCGTCAACACTTATGGTGTGGGCTTTACCGTCCATCCAAAACAGCTGGACGTTTTCAGAAACTTTTACTTTCATGAGCTCTAATAAGACTTGCGTTTTTGAAACCTGCCATCCAAACGGATCATTTAACAAAATTTTGGCAGCCGACACATATTCCTTTAATGGAAGTTTCTGTGCGGTTTTGATTTCTTGAACCTGTTCATAAACTGAATGCGCTCCGAGGTGAGCAAAATTTCGAGTTTCTACTGCTAATTTGTTGCCATTACCTTTTCGAAAGCGATCTTCTTGATCAATGATCAGTCTTTGCCACTCCTCATACTTTTCAGAAGGTGCCTGACCCAGCACTTCCCTTGCTGCCATGTAAATTTGATTTGCCAGAAATATGTTTAACACATTTTCTTGGTATTTCGGATAGACAATCAGCTCATCAGCAAAGTTTTGAACGGTCTCATAGGCATCGTGATATTTTTTCAAATAATATAGAGCACTCGCGTACAGGCCGTTAATTTCCAATTCGTTGGGATATTTTTTCAATAAATGCTCGGCATTGTTAATCACTTGGTTGAATCGACCGTCTTTAAGATCTTCTTGTGCACTCAATAAAATGACCTGATCATTTTTTGCAATCTCAGCCATATTTTCCTCCATTATTGACATCTACAGAAAACGAGTAATTCAAATGAATGAATTACTCGTTTTTGAATTAATCTTTTTCAGTTGCTTTTTGTTTTTTCTTCGAACGTTTGTGATGCTGGTTAACTTCCATGATAACCGGCAGAATAACAGGTCGCCGTTTGGTCTGCTTGTAAAGATAATCGCTTAAGTCTTCACGCACGTCCTGCTTCAAATTGCTCCAATCAAATTCTTTATGCTCTAAATTATTGGTAACCGTCTTTTCAATAATTCCAGCAGCATCCTTCATTAGATCCTTGTTAGCCTTAACGTAAACAAATCCTCGTGAAGTTAATTTAGGGCTTGAAACAATTCGTTTCTTTTTTCGGTCAATTGTGACAACGGCAACGAAAATCCCATCTTCGGAAAGAACCTTTCGATCACGGAGGACAATGTTTCCAATATCCCCGATTCCAATTCCATCAATCATGGTGTCAGCAAGATCGACGCCTTTTCCGAGATGAATATCATCCTTCGAGATGGAAATAATATCACCTTTGGCGGGAATAACAATTTGATCGTCGGTATATCCAATTTCTTTTGCTAAATTGGCGTTGGCTTCAAGCAGTCGATACTCACCTTGAACTGGAATTACATACTTTGGATGGAGAAGATTCATTAATAACTGAAGGTCGGATTGACTCGCATCTCCCGATGAATTCATCTCATCAGAAATCATTTTCACTTCACCGTCTGCCCGATAAACCATATCCCGAGTTTTGGCTACGGTTGTTTCCATAGCAGTCGATGGTGTTGTTGTAATGAATACCAGATCGCCAGGCTCAATGTTGATATCACTTTGTTCTTTGTTGGCCATCCGCTGAATCGCCTTGATTGGTTCACCCATCTTACCAGTCTGAATGATCACCACTTTGTCCGGTGCCATCTTCTTTAGCTCATCAAGTGATCCAATCAACAAATTGTCTTCAGGCAGCTTCAAGGTGTTTAACCCCATGGCTGTTTTTACAATTCGTTCCAAATCATGACCTGTCAGATAAACTCTGCGACCTGTTCTGGCAGCCGCATTGAAAACCTGCTGCATTCTTAAAATGTTAGATGCAACACTGGCAACAATAATTCGGCTGCTCTGGTAATTAAATGTGTCATAAATATATTCTGCAATTTTCTTTTCTGAAGCACTTGGCTTGGGATTCTCAGCATTCCCAGAATCGTCAAGCAAGGCCAAAACCCCTTCATCGCCAAGCTGAGTTAATGCAGAATAATTGGTTTGGTAAATCGGTGCTGCTGTCTGGTCAAACTTAAAATCACCGGTATATACGATAATGCCGTCTGACGTATGCAGTGCGATGCCCAGGGAACCAGGAATTGAATGAGTTGTCTTAAAGAAAGTAACCTTAATATCGTCAAAATCAATCTCACTACGGTCACTAACAACGTGAAAATCATCAAAGCTCTTGATCTCTTCAGAATCAGCAACATTTAGCTTGGCCAATTCAATGGTCATTTCTGAACCAAAGACAGGAACGTCAAACTTGCTCAAAAAGTATGAAATTGCACCAATCGAGTCTGCATGACCATGTGTCAGGAAAACTCCGACAATTCGATCCTTATTTTCTTCCAGCCAGCTAAAGTCGGGAATGACAACGTCAATCCCTAATAATTCGTTTTCAGGATATTTTAGACCACAGTCCAAAATATAGATTCCGCCATTAATGTCAACCGCGTACATGTTTTTGCCGTTTTCGCGGGCGCCACCAATTGCCATGACTTTTATTTCGTTTTTCATGATTCACCTCAAAAATTAATATGTTCTTTTTTACGTTCGTTTTCAGCTTCTTTTAGTTTAACATATTTTTTGTTGAAACCGAATTTTTCAAAAAAAGATTGCTGTTTTTTAAATATAATATGTATAAAAAAAGAACGGATAAAATCCGTTCCCGAAATGTTAATATTAACGACGAAGACCCAAGTCTTTGATTAATTGACGGTAACGGGTAACATCATTGTCACGTAAATATGCCAATAAGTTACGACGATGACCAATCTTCTTCATAAGTCCACGTTGTGAATGATAATCCTTACGATGTGTACGCATATGTTCGTTCAGTTCGTTGATATCTGCAGTTAAAACAGCGATTTGAACCTCTGCTGAACCGGTATCGCCTTCGTGACGAGCAAACTTGTTGATAATTTCGTTTTTCTTGGTCTGTGTAATTGCCATAGTATATAACCACCTTTTAATTTTTTTGAAGCCAACAACTGAGTAAGCGGAAGTGGTACCCGACAAACTAAGTCGAAGGTCTTGTACAACACACAAAAAATAGTATAACGGATTTCCCAATTAAATACAAGCCTACCAATGAAATTCGTTCATTGTTTGGGTTGCAATAGTTCGCCGATTTTTGTATAATGATGCTTGTTGAAATTTAATAATTTTTACTAAGAATAATACTCGGAGGTGAGTCAAATGCCAATTATCAAATCTGCTATCGAACGTGTTAAAACTAACGAAAAAGCACAACGTCGTAATGCTGCTCAATTGAGTACATACCGTACTGCAGTTAAGAAGTTCCAAAAGGCACAAATTGCCGGTTCTGACGACGTTAAGGATTTATACATTAACGCAATCAGCGCAATTGATCGCGCAAAATCAAAGGGCTTAATCAAAGCTAACAAGGCTGCTCGTGACAAGTCACGTTTAACTTCAAAGTTAGCAAAATAATACCTTTCCAGTTGTTAGTTAGGCTAACAACTTTTTTTGTATCTAAAAACAGGCACAGAAGCTGCAAATGCAGTTTCTGTGCCTGTTTTAGTATATCTTAACCCACACTTTTCATAAACTTAAGAACAAAAAGTTCAAATAACAGTTCAGGCGGGCGATTGGTAGATTTCATCTGACGTTCGGTATCAACCAGTCCAATATATGCATCTCGTAATTGATCATAATTAAACTTTCTAACCGTTTGCATTGCAAGCTTTACCCGGTATGGATGAACTTTAAGGGTCGCAGCAAGGTTTCCCTGGGAATAGCCATGCTTCTGCAGAATCATGACCTGCAGCAACAGCCGAAACTGCTGAATCAAAACGGCATTAATCCGAATGGGTTCATCATTTTCCAAAATCAGCTGATGATAAATATCCATCGACTGTTTAGGGTTCTTCTGGAGAACGCTGTTAACTAGATCGAAAACATTTTGTTCCATTGACCGGCTGACGAGACCATTGACAGAGTCGATCCCGATTTCTTTGGATTCATTATTATATAAAAGCAGCTTTGGCAGGTCGCTCATCATCGCGGTCAGCTTGCCCCCTGTCAATTCCACCATTCTATCCAATGCATCATGATCGATGTTGAATCCAGCAGCAGTAATCTTTTCAGTAACCAACTTTTTAATTTCATTCTCTCGAAGTTTGCCAATTTCCACTGTAACAGCAACTTTTTTGAGCGCCTTGGTGACTTTTTTCCGTGAATCCAACTTCTCGTATGGCGCAAAGATAACCATCACCGTTGATTCCTCGGGATGCTTTAAATACTCAAGAAAATCATCGACATTTTGTTCAACTTTTGATTTGGTTCGCATCCCTGTTAAGAAATACGGTCGATTAATCATCACCAACCGCCGTTCACCAAAAAATGGAACGGAGATTGCATCCTCAACCGCTGCCGAAATAGAAGTATCTTCCATATCATAGCTGCCGATATTCATCGAACGTTCACTTTCGGGGATAATCTTGGTAAACGCATCTTTAATTTGTTGTGAAAGATAGGACTGATCGCCCAAAATCAAATAAACTGAATCGGGGGCCCCATCGTTTAATTCTTTTATTAATTGCGAATAGTTCATTCTAAGTTCCCTTCGTTGCCTTTTAACACCGTTTCAAAGTGCCCGGTATTATTTCGATAAATATATCTTACCATACCCTGTTTTTGGGTATTAAAGATTCGGACATGGTGCTGCTTAAGTGTCACTAACGTTTCGTCGTTTGGGTGTCCATATCGGTTATGCCGACCTGCAGAGATTAACGCAATCCGCGGCTTAACCGATGTGATAAATTGCGGATCAGAAGATGTTTTACTCCCATGGTGGCCTACTTTCAATACGTCAGCGGTCAATCCGGGGTGCCGAGCAATTGTATCCAGCTCTCCTGGACGATCCAGATCGCCTGTGAACAGCCAGCTTAGTCCCCCTTTTTGAGTTCCCAAAACCATCGAATCATGGTTCTCACCTTTACCGGCTAAATACGGGTGGTATATGGTGGCAGGCAGCTTCGCAACCTGCATTTCATCATTCACACACAGCAATTTGGTCTTGTTTTGTCGCTTGGCAATTTTCTGCATGAAGCTGGGATTCTTATCCATCCCCAAAGGTATGATAATTTGACCAATTGCCATTTCTTCAATGAATGCCGGTAGATCACCACAATGATCGGCATCTTGGTGACTCACACATAGATTATCGATCTTTGAAATACCAATACTTTTTAAATAATTAATCGATAATCGTTTTGCTTGATAATGCTGGGTTCCTTTTTGCCATGATTCGGAATTAAACTGAACCTTCCCACCAGTGTCAATCATTGTCACGCTCCGGTTGAAAGGCTCGCGGATCAAAAAACTGTCCCCTTGACCAATATCAAACATCGTTACCTCACCATTTATTGGAAAGTGAATCCAGCAAAATGTGCCCAGATAAATAGTCACCAATGCTAAGGAAATCTGTTTGGCATACAGGCGATCGGCGATAGCAAGGAAAAATGTCAGCGAAAGCATGAGCAGAACCATAACCAAAGGCGGTTTCCCAAACACAATCATCCCAGGCAGACCACTAATGGCGTTTAGCCCATCGTTAAAGACATGAAGGACCCAGTCAATTGGAGTGGTTAAGATAGCTCCGGCGGCTCCAACAATTACACCGAGGATGACCAAGGGGAAAATGATTTGACCAAAGATTGGCAAAACAATCAGATTAACAGCAACGCTTAAAACATGCCATTCATAGAGATTGAATAACAGAATCGGCACCGTCAGTAAGTTCAACAAAATCGTTTGTTTAATATATGAAAACTTTTCCGAAGCAATCAACCCAAGTGACAGCCCATAACTTAACTGAACACCCATTAAGAACATGGTTTCAGGTAAAATCAACAGGTTTATCATCAAGGATGTACTCCAAATATCGAGCCTTGAAAATCCCAGCTTTAAAAGCCGATTGATAATTGCAATTACTGCCATGATCACAGCCCTCATCAACCCTGGCGAGCCACCAGAAAAAACAAAATATCCTCCCAGTAGAGTGATGGCAATAATTGCCTTTTTGAGCTTGGATAGTCCCAGCCATGCCATCAATTGATCAACAATGGAAAGAAAATAAGCTACATGCATCCCTGAAATGCTAAAAATGTGAAGAAGGCCCAAACGCTGAACGCCAGTCATTTCATCAAAAAAATCATTTGCCCGATAGCCACTGATCAAACCGGTTGCGTATATCCCCAACGTCTTCGGGAGTCGTTGGCAATAATGGTTAAATTGTGCACGAATAATGTGAATCCGATCAATAATCGTCTGCCTTCGGGGAGACCCATCAAAATGAATGTTTTCAACAATAAATGAAGAATTGATTTTTTGATGATGATAATACCGTTCAGCATCAAACTGATTCACATTCGTTGCCGGCAGAAAGTCCGACGGCTTACCCGCTACTGTAACCATCAACGGATCCACACTCTGCTTAAACAGTTGCTGCTGGCATTTGTCCTTTAGTCTGGCATAAAAGACCATCTTTTGGTTGGTATCCTCGGGCTTGGCAATAAAGCTTAGATTCGCCCCGTCAACCTTCGTTGTGTCCGGATAAACCTTAACAACATATGATTGCTTACTAGGGATTTGTGACAATTGATGATTTGAAAGCAGACAAGCTGCAGAAAATACAGCTGCCGCCAATACACAAGCGATGATGACTTTCAAATTTCGTAATAATAAAATTCGTAGAAAAAACAAGCTCAATAATCCGAGCCCAATCAAAACATTACCAGCCATTGCCATACTCATGAACAACATAACGCCAGCGGGAAAGATGAGCCAGTTTTTATTAATAACTATTCAGACAAATAGGATTCGAATGGAACTCTATCCATGTCGGCTTGAGTCAATTTTATTTTGTTTAATTCAATATTCTTCAAACTAATCAACTTTTGTGCGTAATCATTATTATGGTAGTTTCTCAAGTAATTGATCTTGGTGATTCCTGCCTGCAACAGCATTTTTGTACATTGGAGACAGGGAAAGTCCGTCACATATATTTCTGCATTATCTGTACTCTCGCCGAACTTGGCACATTGAAGGATGGCATTCATCTCCGCATGAATTGTTCTAACGCAATGACCATCTTCCAAGTAACAGCCAACATCAATACAATGATCATCTCCGGCAACAGATCCGTTATATCCACCGGCAATGATCCGCTTATCTCTGACAATGACAGCACCAACGGATAATCGCTCACATGTGCTTCTTGAGGCCAACAAAACAGCCTGCATCATAAAATATTGGTCCCATTTAATTCGCTTATCCATTTTCATTCCACCTTCTCTGGTGTAAATCATATCTCAAATTCGCATTTTGGGCTATACGCAAATTGAAGATTTAAGATTAGCAAAGGTTTTGTCGCCAAATCCAGGGACTTCTTTTAGCTCCTCAATATTTTTAAATTGACCATGGGCCTGACGATAAGCAATGATTTGATCGGCCTTTTTTTCGCCAATGCCGGTTAGTTCCTGGAGCTTTGTCTTATCAGCGGTATTCAGATTAATTTGCTGGGAACCGGTTGTTGATCCGCTATCTGCTGTTGAGCCTGAGCCGTCCGCTGAGGGCGTTTGCTCAGATGCTTCAGGTGTTGATGCCGTACCTACTGTGGAAGTGACCGGGGTGCCCTTTTCGCCTCGTATTGGCACATAGATCACCTGCTGGTCGGTCAATTTTTGGGCAAGATTGATTTTCTTCTTATCTGCCGAGCGATTATACCCACCAGCCAATGCGATTGCATCGACCACCCGCATATTACCACTGATTTGGTACACACCAGGATTCTTCACGGCACCTTTGACGTCCACGTACATTTGCTGATTTGACCCTGACGAAACTGGCTTGGTCTGCTCCTGAGGCGTTGATGTTTGTGAAGCTGAATCTGCCGTCGTGCTGGTTGAACTTCTGATCATACTCTGATCATCACCTTCTGAAGCATCATCGCCTCCTCGAATGAGCATTCCACCAATAACAAACATAAAAATAATAATGACTGCAACTAGGCCAATCAGTATCTGATAAAGATATTCATCAATGAACTCACGTATCCTATCCATACTGTACCTCCCTTCTAAAATGTACATACGAAAAAAAGGATTAGTTTATCTAATCCTTTTATCAATAATGCTATTTATTTTTCTCTAATACTGAAACTGCTTGGGCAAATGTCTTAACAGGAATCACTTTCATTGAAGGTGCATATTTTTTTGCTGTTTCTTTAGCCAACTGATAATTGGTTTTGTGATCCTCTTCATACTTTAAAATGTACTTCGTTGGTTTAATGTACGGGGCAAGGAAGATCTTTGCACCATGCTTCTTGGCAGTGATTACTTTTTTATCAATTCCGCCAATTTCACCAACATTTCCAAACCCGTCAACAGTTCCAGTTCCGGCAACCTTTTGTCCATGTCTTAAATTCTTATTTGTTAGTTGACTATAAATTTGGAGCGAGAACATCAGCCCACCGGATGGTCCGCCAACTTGGCCAGGGTGAACTTTAATTGGAATTGATGGTTTAACCTGGATATCATCAGTCAATGTAATTCCAATTCCTGCCCGATGCTTGGAAATCATGCCCAATGGTGCAGTTGCCTCATGAAGTTTCCCGTTTCGTTTGTAGGCAACCGTCAACTTCTGACCATACTTTTGCTTTTTGACATATTTAATAAAGCCGGCTGAACTTTGAAAATGATGACCATCTAGAGCAACAACAACGTCCCCAACTTTCAGCTTATCTTTGAACTTGGAATTTTTCATGATGCTCATGACATAGATTCCGCGATACTTGATTTTGACAGCTTTATTTGCCTGGTGATAAGCAGTATAAATTGCACTGTTAATTGATCCGTTCATGTATATCTGCTGAACCTTGCTGTACTCTTTCATATCCTGACCGCCTGTAACGGCCTCTTCAGGTTCGATTGAGTAATATGGACTCAATTTAGCATACAGATACGTGAACGGCCTTGCTTGGGCAATGCTGACCGACATCAACATGAATTGTCCTTTTTGCTTATCTGGGTGCTGCTTGATGTTCACAATTTTGCTTAGATTTGCTGCATCGCCAGGACCTTCGATATATTTTGGAAGCGGCCACAGAAACCCAATCGCAATAAAAAGCAAAATGGCAAACCAAATAAGATACTTCTTAAACCACTTTTTCATCAGTCCACCACTCTCTTATACTATTTTTTTATGACCGATATTTTTCGGTTAGTGCCTTCACAACCGGTACAGTAACAAACTTATCAATATTGCCGTGGAATTTAGCGATTTCTTTGATCATACTCGATGAAAGATCCCGGTAGTTTGCCGCAGTTGGGATAAAGATAGTTTGAATGCTGTCATCCATTTTCTCATTTAACCCGGCAATTGACATTTCTGAATCCAGATCGCTTCCACCCCGAACACCACGGACCAAGACAGTTGCTCCCAAGCTTCGAGCCAATTTGACAGTTAATTCTTCTGAAACGAGAACCTCTACATTATCCAAATTTTCCAGTGCCTGCCGAGCGAAATCTGCTCTTTGATCATCTGTAAACAGTGCATGTTTATGGGTATTAATGCTAATTGCAACATACACCTTGTCAAAGACCCGACTTGCGCGCTTGATAACATCAATGTGACCAAACGTGATTGGATCGAAACTCCCTGC
The DNA here is from genome assembly GCF_001435575.1 of Lentilactobacillus sunkii DSM 19904. GTDB lineage: Bacteria > Bacillota > Bacilli > Lactobacillales > Lactobacillaceae > Lentilactobacillus > Lentilactobacillus sunkii. The sequence goes on along the minus strand of NZ_AZEA01000004.1, from coordinate 82,852 downwards.
ATATAAAGCTTTTGTCATTGCTTATTCCCCGCTTGATAGTCATAGATCGTTAAGTTTGTCAGTCCATAATTTTTCTGCTTAATGGCTTGAAAGCCATCGAGCTCATCTGGTAATTCAGTATGGTCGTCGGTTTCACAAATCACCGTGGCACCATCATTGAGGAGTTGAAGTGACTTTAGTTTTGCCAACGTCTCCGTTATCTTTTGGAGCTTATACGGTGGGTCAAGAAAGACCATGTCGAATTTCACACCATCTTCAGCTAATTGTTTCAAGATGACTTCTGCATTGCCTTTGATAACCTCAAACCGGTCTTCGGCATGAATCTTGGCGATGTTTTCTTTGATCGCCTTAATTGCTTGATACTGGCGATCAACCAACACAGCGCTGTCCATTCCTCTGGAAACTGCTTCAATGCCAACGGCGCCAGATCCGGCAAAAAGGTCCAAAAACTTGCCGCCTTGATAATAGGGACCGGTCATACTAAATAACGATTCTTTTACCTTGTCAGTAGTTGGGCGAGTCTTATCGCTTTTAACCGGTGTTAATCGAATACCACCATATTTACCAGATACAATTCTCATACCATACCTCGACTCTAATAATCCTCGTCCGCCAAATCATCATCTTCCAAATCGGTTTTTCCTTCAACTTCATGAACCAACTCGTTTAAATGTGAAGGAACAACTTGCTTAACGTAGTTTTGTGAAGACAATTTTTTTGTAATTTCTTCTTCATCATCTTTATTAACATAGATCAACCCGTAACGCATTCGCTTGGAAACGTAATAAAGTCTGCCATATGACTTAAGATTTCTTGAATGGCGAATCGAATGCAAATAAACGATTAATCCAGTTGTTGGTTGAATATCCAATGTCATCATTACATCTCCTAGAATTTATTTTCGGGCAACTTTCATTGCCCGCCGCTGTATTCGTTGGCTGCTGCTGATATTCAATACCAGCCCCAAGCACAGTGAAAGCGTCAAAATACTGGATCCCCCGTAACTGATAAACGGGAAAGTCACCCCGGTGATTGGTAGAACACCCAATACACCACCCATATTGAAGAATGTTTGGATTGACATATAGGTTGCAACACCATAACATATGAGGCTTTGATAAGTATCATTGCTGCGAACACCAATTTGGACCGTTCTCAAAATAATGATAGTTAGTAACGCCAAAACAATAAAAGCAGCAATTGCACCAAGTTCTTCAGTCAGAATTGACATAATAAAATCGGTATTTGGTTCAGGCAGATAACCGGTTTTTTGAACACTGTTACCAAGGCCAACACCAAATAATCCACCATTACTAATTGCATAATATGAATTAACGACTTGTTGGCCCGTTCCCTGGGCGTGCCCAAACGGATTGGTAAAAGCGACAATCCGTTGAAGTTGATAAGAATGAGAGAAAGAATCAGACTTAGCCATGGGAACTAAAACCATTTCAAATATCAAAACAGCTCCGGCCGCACAGCCATAGATAATCGATAAAGCATGTTTCCATGAAAAACCGCTGCAGTTAAACAAAATGAATGCAATTGCCAAATTAATTGCGGCCCCACCGGAGTCAGGCTGCTTTAAAATCAAAGCGATTAAAACGACTGTCCAAAATAACGGCCGCTTCATCTGATCCCACCAGTTACGAACTGAAAGGGTGATCTCGGGCTGTCCCCTATCAATGGCATCAGCCAGCCAAATAATCAAAAAGAATTTTACAAATTCGGCAGGTTGAATATTGACCGGCCCAAGGTGAATCCACCCCGCAGCTCCGTTGATTGTTTTTCCGAAAGCCAACAGACAAACTAAAACAACAACAAACAGGGCAAGCAGGATTTTCAAGAAACCTTGGATCCGTAAATATTTAATATTCATCCTCATCATGAAGAAGACAATTCCGACACTCAAAACTACGAAGATCAACTGCTTAATCAGGTAACTTAGCGGATTCCCACCATTTTGGATTGCAATATTTGCACTGGCAGAATACACCATGACAACCCCAACAATTGACATAATGATATACGGAATAAAGATAACATAATCAAGATTTTTTAAACGTTCTTTCCCCATTGGTCCAACTCCACTTTCCAAATAATATGTACGGACATCGACCTACATTATATCATAATTAAAAGTTCACTTTTCTGAATCACCAAACGGTTTACGGGAATTTAACAAACTAATTGGCTCTCCGGAAAATGACAGCAAAATAAAAACCACAATCAGTCCAGATTGGACTAACTGTGGTTCGTTTAAAATTTGATTTTAGTTGTGACGCTTCTTCTTGGCTTCTTTTTCACGAGTGTTTGAGTTAAGAATCTTCTTTCTCAAACGAATGAAGTTAGGAGTAACTTCACACAATTCATCTTCATTCAAGAATTCAAGTGATTCTTCAAGTGAAAGGTGAGTTGGTGTGTTAATCCGAGCCATATCATCGGAACCGGCAGCACGGACGTTGGTCAGGTTCTTACCTTTGGTGATGTTAACAGTGATATCGTTCTCACGGTTATTTTCACCAACGATCATACCTTCATATACTTCTGTACCTGGGTCAATTAACAATGTACCACGACTTTCAATACCCATCATTGCATAGGTAGTTGCTTTGCCGGAGTTCATTGATACAAGAGTCCCCTTCTTACGGCCAGGGTTCCAGCCCTTGATAACAGGACTGTACTTTTCAAAGGTATGGTTTAAGATACCATAACCACGAGTTAATGAAAGGAATTCAGTTGAATATCCGATCAATCCACGTGATGGTGCCAGGAATGTCAAACGAGTTTGACCATTATCGGTTGTTTCCATGTTCTGCATGGTACCTTTACGTTGTGAAAGGGTATCAATAATGGAACCAGTATATTCATCTGGTGTATCGATTTGAACTGATTCAAATGGTTCGCACATTGTGCCGTCAACTTCTCGATAGATAACTTCTGGACGTGATACTTGAAGTTCAAAGCCTTCACGACGCAGGGTTTCAACTAAAATTGACAAATGCAGCTCACCACGACCTGAAACGACCCATGAACCTGGGGTGTCGGTATCTTCAACTCGTAATGAAACATCAGTATGAAGTTCACGCTTCAAACGATCTCCCAACTGACGAGCAGTGACGAATTTACCGTCTTGACCGGCAAATGGTGAAGTGTTGGTTCCAAAGGTCATTTGAAGAGTTGGTGCGTCAATTCTAAGGATTGGAAGTGGTTCCGGATCCTTAGGGTCAACAACTGTTTCTCCAACATTAATATCTTCCATACCAGAAACGGCGATTAAATCACCAGCCTTGGCTGAATCGATATCTTCTTTCTTCAAACCAAAGAATCCCATTAACTTGGTAACACGGAAGTTCTGCTTTGAACCATCAAGCTTCATAACAGTAACACTGTCACCGACCTTGATTGTTCCACGGAAGATCCGGCCAATTCCGATACGACCAACGAAGTCGTTATAATCAAGCATTGCAACCTGGAATTGAAGTGGTTCGTCTGAATTATCGATAGGAGCTGGAATATCCTTGATGATTGTATCAAAGATTGGCTTCATTGTATGTTCCTGCTTGCTGATGTCAGGATCGTAACTTGAAGTACCGTTCATAGCTGATGCGTATACAACAGGGAAATCGAGTTGTTCTTCATCAGCACCAAGTTCAATAAATAAGTCAAGAACTTCATCCACAACTTCTTGAGGACGGGCACCTTCACGGTCAACCTTGTTAATCACAACGATTGGGGTTAAGTGTTGTTCAAGAGCTTTCTTCAAAACGAACCGGGTCTGAGGCATTGTACCTTCGAAAGCATCAACGACAAGTAAACAGCCATCAACCATTCGCATGATCCGTTCAACTTCACCACCGAAATCCGCATGTCCTGGGGTATCCAGGATGTTAATTTGTTTGTCGCCATAACGAACGGCAGTGTTCTTTGAGAGAATGGTGATTCCACGTTCTCGTTCAATGGCATTCGAGTCAAGGGCACGATCCTCAATCTGTACGTGTTGATCAAGTGTGTCTGACTGCTTTAACATTTCGTTAACCAAGGTTGTCTTACCGTGGTCAACATGGGCAATAATGGCGATGTTACGAATGTCGTCGCGTGTTTTTAATTTAGTATCCAAGTCGTTGGCTTCCCTTCATTTAAATCAAACCGAATGTTGTACATCTTGTCACTTCATATATCTTCGCATAAAAAAACTGTGACAACTGTCACAGTCCGATCATTTACTTACGATTGTAAGAATGTCTTGATGTGCATTTCGTGTTGCTAACAATACTGGTGTTGATGATAACACATCTAATCGCTGTCCGTCAATAGTTGTCATCTTAAGCCCGGCAGTTTGACACAAAATTCTGCCCGCCCCAAAGTCCCAAGGCTTCAAATAAGAAATATATCCAACTAATTCACCCCGAAGAACTGAGATGATGTCAATGCCAGCACTGCCATAAATGCGCATTCCCAAGGACTGTTGGGCAATATCTACCATATTATAATCGTTGTGCAATACCATGGGGCCACTTAGACCAATCAAGCCTTCCCTAAGGGTTGTATCTTGAATTGGGGGTAACGGTCTACCATTATCAAAGACTCCTAAATCAGGACCTCCTGAAAGCAAATGCTTCCCAATGACATCCATTACATAACCCAAAACGCCTTTTCCATCTTCATATAAGGCAATCATGATCGCAAAGTGGTTTCGCTGCTTAACAAAGTTCATTGTGCCGTCAATTGGATCGATAATCCAAATCCGACCATCCGTAGAATGAACCTGATCGCCAAAGCCCTCTTCGCCCAATATTTTTGCATTAGGATCAAAAGCTCGAATCTTACTGACTAAAAACTTTTCATTCTGCTTATCAATATTTGTAACCAAATCTTTTCGACTTGTTTTTGTATCCACCGTCAGTCGGGTATCAATCTTTCTTAGGACGTTGTCTCGAGATTCATGCAGCCACCCTTTAACTGTCTTATCAATTTGTTTGACTTCGTTAATTTCCATTCTATGCCTCGTGTATCTTTAAATTAATCGATTGTGCATCCTTGGAGATTTTGACTACCTGGTAGGCACTGTAACCAGATCGCTGTTCGAATTCTTTTTCAAGCTGTTTTTGTTCCATCTTTGAAGGAACAATTTGTTGAAATTTTCGATAAGCATCAATAAAATCCGCTCGTTTGACACCATTTGATTGCTCATAAGCCTGTTCAACTGTCTGAAAAAAATTCACAACATCAATAATTTCATCAACATTCAAGCCGTCAATCAAAGGGTATTCGTACCCATCAGCCATTATTCTCACTCCGATCATCTCTGCGTTGACTTTATTATATGATACATGTGGCCTTTGTGAAACAGAAATGACCAAAGTTTGTCATTTTTGCCGATTCAATTAATCTTAGAAATATCAAAATGTGCCCTGTTTGTAATCATGTAAATGTTTTCACCGTTTTCAATAAAGTTGCCCAAGGGTAATATTTATTGAACTGTGTTGTATTGCAATCACTTAAAGTCTATTTGTGAACGCAGTGGCTGAAAGCCTGGCTAGACTACTGGGGGACGATCCAGAACTCTGAAAAATGATATTTCTGCTCTTTGCATTGTTATCCTATATCCAGCTGCCTTCAGCTTTTGAGCTATGCTCCGACAACCCTGACCCCTACTGTGTAACACAAAAAAGCCAGCGATGAACAAGTTCATCGCTGGCTTTCTTGCGTTACACTCCGGGGTCAACCCGGGTTTTGTCGCACACTTTTTTTAAATATGCGTTGGGAATCCTAATCCAACATCAGCAGCTTCTTGAATTGGTTCGCTCAAAGTTGGATGTGGATGAATGGTAAGGGCAATGTCCTCAACATTCATGTGACTATTAACTGCCAAACTTAATTCGGCAATCAAATCACTTGCACCTGGTCCAACGATTTCGCCACCAACGATGGTCTTGTCATCTTTGGTGAAGATTAAACGAACAAATCCTTCAGCTTCGTCGAGTGATACGGCACGAGCGTTACCTGCGAATGGGAACTTCGAAGTCGAAACTTCAATATCCTTATCCTTGGCCTGTGCTTGAGTCATACCAACAACAGCGATTTCTGGATCTGAGAAGCAGACCGCAGGAACACCGACATAATCATTTGCTGTGTTCTTACCGGAAATTGCACCGGCAGCAACCTTGCCTTGGAAGAATGCTTTATGAGCCAATGCAGGACCTGACGCAATATCTCCGATTGCGAAGATATGTTCTGAATCAGTTCTGCCTTGATCATCAGTTTGAACAATTCCGTGATCGTCAACTTTAACCTTGGTGTATTCCAAGCCGAGATCATCAGTATTAGGACGACGACCAACAGTTACCATGCAGTAGTCAGCTTTGATGGTTGTTTGTTTGCCATCTTCTTCGTACGTTACAGAAACACTGTTGTCATCCTGACTTGAAGAAATTGCTTTGGCACTGGTATGAATGTCAACGCCCTTCTTCTTCAAGTTCTTAACAACCAACGAAACCATATCTTTGGTGAATCCATTCAAGATAGAATCCAATCCTTCAATAATGGTTACATGAGCACCCAAGTTGGCATAAGCGCCAGCTAATTCGGTACCAACATATCCACCACCGATAACAACGAATTCTTTTGGAATTTCCGGAAGGTTCAAGCCGCCGGTTGAGTCAACAACCCGACCGTCAAACTTGAATCCAGGAATTTCAATTGGATGTGAACCACTGGCAATGATTAAGTTGTCAAACTGAATGGTCGTTCCAGTATCTGCACTCATGAATTGTTGTGGTCCTGTCGGCATTACTCGTAACTGAGTATCACTGTCCAGAACAGCTTCTCCATGAATGATTTCAACCTTGTGCTTGTTCAGCAGCATCTTAACACCGCTGGTCATTCGGTCAACAACCTTCTTTTGCTTCCAGTCTTGTGTCTTGGCAAAATCGATTGAAGCTGGTTGAGTCGTAATTCCATACGTCGAAGCATCATTTGCTTCCTGCAGACGATGCCCAGCAGCGATCAAAGCTTTGGAAGGAACACAACCAACGTTTAAACAAACACCGCCAAGTGTATCTGATTTTTCAATCAGTGTTACTTTTTGTCCTAATTCGGATGCACGGATTGCGGCAACGTAGCCACCAGGGCCAGCTCCGATAATTACTGTTTCTTTCTTTTCAACATCAGCCATTATTCGATCATCCTTCCATCAACAGCATTGCTGGATCATGAAGCAATTGATTCATGTAATTCAAAGCATTTTGTGCAAGGGCACCATCAATTAATCTGTGATCATAGCTCAATGAAAGTTTCAGCACACTGCCAACTTTGATTTCGCCGTCTTCAGGATCAACGTATGGTTCCTTGGCAATCTTACCAACACCTAAGATAGCAACTTCAGGTTGGTTGATAACTGGAGTGAACCAGCCGCCACCAATTGATCCAACGTTACTGATGGTAATTGAACCACCCTTCATTGTATCTGGGCCAAGCTTGTTGTCGTAAGCAGCTTGAGTGTTGTCGGTAATTTCTTTAGCAATTTCAAACATACCCTTGGAATCAGCATTCTTAATGTTTGGTACATACAAACCATGATCAGTGTTTGTTGCGATACCAACATTGAAGTAATGCTTGTAAACGATTTCTTGAGTAGTGTCATCAATCGAAGCGTTGAACTCAGGATACTTCTTCATAACGGCAACCAATGCCTTAACGATGTAAGGTAAGAATGTCAAATGAATATCCTGGTCAGCAGCTGCTTGCTTGTACTTCTTACGGTTAGCCATTAATGCACTAACTTCAACATCATCAAATGAAGTTACATGAGGTGCAATGTCTTTAGACGTACGCATTGCCTTGGCAATGATCTTACGCATTGGTGACATTGGTTCACGAGTTTCAAGATCAGGTTGATCTGACTTCCAAGGAGCAACTGATTGTCCAGCGGCAGCTTTTGCTTCGCCGGCAGGAGCTGCGGATGCTGCAGGTGCAGCAGCAGTTGCAGCTGGAGCAGCGGCTGGATTGAAGCTGTCAATATCAGCTTTGGTAATCTGACCATGATTCCCTGTAGCAGGAACCGCTGTGATATCAACACCCTTGTCACGTGCATATTGACGGACTGATGGCATTGCTTTCACAATGGCATTTGGATTTGATGCAGCTGGTGCAGCAGTAACTGCAGCCGGAGCTGGTGCAGCGGCTGGGGCTGGTGCGGCAGCAGCTGGAGCAGGTGCTTCTTCTTTAGCTGGAGCAGCTTCTTCTTTTGCAGGTGCTGCAGGAGCTGAATCGTCAGGTTCGTCAGGAGATCCATCATCGATGACAACTAAAACGTCACCTTTTTCAGCGGTCTCCCCTTCCTTCTTTTCAATACTCTTAATGGTTCCAGCAACTGGAGATGGCATTTCTTGGACAGACTTATCGTTTTGAATTTCTACTAACGGATCGTCTTCCTTGACAGTGTCGCCAACCTTTACATCCCAGGTAGCAATTTCACCTTCAGTGATACCTTCTCCCATTTCTGGTAGTTTAAACTTATAAGCCATGGGATCTAACTTCCTTTCTGTTACAAATTAGAATTTTAGTAGTTTAAAATTTCTCGTACTTTAGCTTCAATATCGTCAGCATTTGGAAGCCAATAATTTTCAGCCATAGCAAATGGGAAGATGCTGTCTGGAGCAGATACTCGGCCAATTGGTGCATCCAATGACATAATGTCGTTTTCAGCAATGTCTGAAGCTACTTTAGCTCCGGCACCAGCCATAGCCTGTGCTTCTTGAGCGATCACTACTTTATGAGTCTTGTCGATTGAAGCAAAGATAGTTGCGTCATCAATTGGTGATAATGAACGTAAGTCAATAACTTCAACAGAGATGTTCTCTTTTTCTAATTTATCTGCTACCTTGAGTGCTTCGTTAACTTCGGCACTGTAAGCAACAACGGTAATGTCAGATCCTTCACGAACAACATTTGCCTTGTCTAGGGGAACAGTATAATGGCCATCTGGAACTTCATCCTTCATTGAACGATAAAGCTTCAAGTTTTCCATGAATAATACTGGGTCGTTGTTTTCAACGGCTGAGATTACCATTCCTTTTGCATCATAAGGATTTGCTGGGGTTACAACACGTAATCCGGGGATCCCAATGAACAGGTTTTCAAGTGAATCACCGTGAAGTTCAGCGGTATGAGTACCACCACCAAATGGTGTTCTGATGGTAATAGGCATTGTAACGTCACCTGAGAAACGGAATCGGTTACGTGACATTTGACCGCCAATTGAGTCAACGGCTTCCATTGTGAATCCCATAAATTGAATTTCTGGGATTGGACGCCAGCCAGTCAATGCCAATCCGATTGACATTCCTAAAATTCCTGATTCAGCTAATGGTGTATCGAATACCCGGTCTTCGCCATATTTATCTTGAAGTCCTTCAGTAGTACGGAACACACCACCGTTTTTACCAACATCTTCACCAAAAATCAGAGTCTTCGGATCGTCTTGTAATACTTGGTCAAGTCCGTTGGTAATTGCTTTAATATATGTCATTTTAGCCATGATTACTTCGACTCCTTTGCTTCGAATTTCTTAATGTCAGCTGCAACATCTGGGGTTGGAACTTCAAACGTATGCTTCAAGAAGTCACTAACCTTTTGCTTAGGAGCAGCTTCGGCATCTTTCATTGCTTCCTTGAATTCATCTTTATATTGGGCTACCAATTTGTCTTCTTTGTCTTGATCCCAAAGCTTCTTGTCAGTCAAAACTTTTCTCAAACGAATTAGTGGGTCTCGGTCGAACCATGGTTTTTCTTCTTCTTTAGTACGGTAACGACTAGGATCATCACCGGCTGAACTGTGGGCACCGAAACGATAAGTCAATGTTTCAACTAATACTGGACCATTGCCGGCAACTGCGAAGTCACGAGCTTCTTTTGCAACCAAGTATGTTGCGAGAATATCCATACCGTCAACTTGGACGCCAGGAACACCTGAAGCAACACCTTTTTGTGCCAAGGTTTCAGCAGCGGTTTGAGTCTTCCGTGGAACTGAAATTGCCCAGCCGTTATTTTGAACGAAGAATACTTCTGGTGCTTGGAATGAACTTGCGAAGTTGATTCCTTCATAGAAGTCACCCTGTGAAGTACCACCATCACCGGTAAATGTGTAAGCGATGGTATCTTTTTCACCGTTCTTCTTAATTCCTAATGCAGCACCAGCTGATTGAACATACTGAGCACCGATAATAATTTGTGGGATAAATGCACGTACACCGCGACGTACGTAGTCATAAGCTTGATAGTGACCTTTTGACCATAAGTAACCCTCTTTAACGGTTGCACCGTGTTGGATTAATTGTGGTAAATCACGATATGCTGGGAATAGGTAGTCTTGTTTCTTCATTGCGTGAGCAATCCCCATCTCTGAAGCTTCCTCACCAAATGTTGGAGCATAGAAACCTAATCGTCCCTGACGTGAAAAGTTCATTGTTTGTTCATGCAATGCACGTTCCCAAACCATCTTTTCCATCAGCGTAACTAGTTCATCATCACTGAATTGGTCAAATAATTCTTGATTAACTATTTTCCCGGTTTCATCGATAACTTGAACTGGTTTCTTATACGGATCGCTCATCGTTGATTTGATCTTGGCAAAATCAACAACATGCTTACTCTTTGCTGCCATAGATAACACTTTCCTTTCCTGTAAAGCTAGACTTGTGATGTACAAACTGATCACTTCTAAACCACAAGTTAAATTTAGCATTTTTCACGAACGTTTGCAAGCCCTTTCATTGTTATGAAACCAACTTTTTTGAATATAATTTACACTTGACAAAATTTGGGTTGAAACCGCTTGCGGGAGTATAGTTTGTGAAAAAACATCAACTTTGTGAATATAGTTTTTTTCTTAGAATTAAGTTAGAATAGAAGTTGCTGAATTAATGATTAAACTATTTTCGGAGGTCTTTAGCGTGTTTTTAATGAAAGATATTGTACGAGATGGAGATCCGGTTCTCCGCAAACAAGCCCAACAAGTCAAATTTCCATTGAGTAAAGATGATAAACAACTGGCACATGACCTCATGGAATATCTTGAAGTCAGTCAGGACCCAGAGCAATGTCAAAAATTAGGTCTGCGTGCAGGAGTTGGCCTGGCAGCCCCACAAGTCGGTGTCTCAGAAATGATGGCATCGGTTTTGGTACCAAGTGAGGATGAAGATGAAAAAGGCAAACCGCTTTTCAAAGATGTCATCATTAACCCGGTCATCGTATCGAACTCAGTTCAGCGTGGTGCGTTGACTGAAGGTGAAGGCTGTTTGTCAGTTGACAAAGATATTCAAGGATACGTTCCCCGTGCTGCCAGAATTACCCTGAAGTACCAAGACGTCGACGGTCAAGAACACAAGGTCCGTTTAAAAAATTATCCGGCAATTGTCTGCCAACATGAAATTGATCATTTGCACGGCACATTATTCTATGATCATATTAATAAGGACAATCCGTTCGCTAAGACGGACGATGAAATCTTTATTTATTAACAGATTTATGATCACAGGTGATCCCAACCAATCTGATCATGTCAACCATCGAATCAAGTTGTCAATATATAGAAGAAAGGCACTTATTAAAGCAGCCAAACAAAAAGGAGTTTGCCTTATAAATCCGAGGCAAGCTCCTTTTGTAATACATTGTGAATCAATAATTAATGTATTTTTTGTAAGTAATCAATGCTTTTTTCATAATACTTGCAAACAAAATGTTTTGCTTATTAATCAATCAAATTTTTAAATGATTATTCTTTTTCCATCTCCACATCCTCATCTTGATCGGGCATCCGGGTATGGATGAACGTTGGCATTGTTAAACCAGTAACACCAAGCATCAAGATACCCGAAGCAATGAAGACAAACCCATTTGGAAAAAGCTGAAAAATGAATGAATAAAAAACGGTTCCGATGGGAATGGATATCATGTTCAACGACATCTCTGTTGAAGAAACCCGCCCCATCAAACTTGTCGGCACGGTCTTTTGCATATAAATGCCAAACGGTGTGTTCATGAAGGCTAATGACATGCCAACTGAAAACACCATTAAAGCCCCAATGATTCTCACGGTCCACATACTTGGATCAGCAATAAACAACCAACCAATCCCACAGAGGGCAAAACCGATGACACACATGGTCGTCGCAAGAATTTTTGCCAACTGCTTGATTTCAGGTGCCATACTGATGATCAAATTTCCCGCCAACATCCCCACTGCATCCGCGGAGTTCAATATTCCAAGTGTCAGATTACCCAGATGTAAATGTTGAACAACAATAAACGGTAACCCCACATTCGTGACAGCGAAGATGAAGTTCAAGAACAGTGCCACACAGATTAAATATCTCAAGAACTTGTGAGACATCAGATATTGTAAGCCCAATTTAAACTTTCCAAGCTGTGATTCGTGTGAAACCGACAATTCCTTCTTAGGTGTGCTTGCATAATGAAAGTGCATGGATACCAGTATGATCAAAGCAATGGTGTGGGCTGCCAATTGAAAAATAATAAACGACCGGAATCCGACCAGAACATATAATGAAGCGGCAATAACCGGAGAAAACGTTGAGGCAAATGATGAGGCAGCCTGGCTCAGTGAATTGAGCCTTTGAATGTGGCTTGTATTCACTAATTCATGAACAGAAGCTGTGTACCCTGAATTGGAGACGTTAACCGAAACGTAATTGACTGCTAAAAAGATGATTGTTGGTCCCAACTTCCCCGTCCCATTGAAATGACCGATGGTTATCGCATATATAACAAGAGCAATAATCCGGACCATCAAGCTGATGACCAAAATGTGTTTGTGTCGATAAGTGTCAACTAAATTCCCAATTGGCACCAACCCGATCAACGTCACAATTGGCATGATAATCATTGATAATCCAAAGCTCAATGACATCCCGGTTGCATGGAGCAGCATGAGGCCCAGAGCAAAGGAGAACATGTCGCCGCAAAAAGTACTGATAAGATTACTTGAAACATCCTTTAAAATTTGTACGTTTGATTCGTGATTGCTAATTTTCATTTGCAGGACCTTCTTCAATTTTGATTAATTGAAGATTACTACCACTTTGAAGCCATCCGAGGTAAAATGTATTGCATATACGCAACTAGGAGAAAGTTAATGAAAAAAATTGGCCCAACTGTCAGAGAAATCCGTAAAATCAAAGGTTTAACTTCTTTGGAAGTCTATTCCGGTATTATATCCAAATCTTTCGCCAGTCGATTTGAAAATGGTATCAACGAGATTGGATCTGAAAAACTATTTATGGTTCTGGATAATTTGTCAATGTCTGCAGATGAATTCAGATTCATCCAAAATGATTATCACCAATCCAAAAGCCAGGAATTACGCCATCAACTTGATGCTGCCTATGATGTCCACAACCTTCAAGAAATGGGAAAAATAATTAACGAGAATAAAAACAGCAGTCAACCTAATTTTCGGTCAATTGCTGTAACTGGACAAATATTATTAGATGCTTATCATTCCAAAGATTTTATTGTGACTTCTGCTATGAATGATCTATGGAACAAATTATTCCAGTCAAAAACATGGACCATTCAAGAAATCAAAGATGCTAGTATTTTGCTGCCAATTGCTGCCAGCAAAAATGAATTGAGCATGATCCCCAAAATTGTGAATCGTTTTGAAAATAATTGTCAAAATTATATTTTATCCAACAATGATCCGTTTCATATCACTGATGCATTGATGGGGATGTACCTAAGTTTGATCCAAATTCAGTTGAACATCGACAATCCATATGCTGCCAAGAAACTGTTGACCAAAGTAACCTCGGTGAACCGATATAATTTGACGTGGAACGGTCGTCTCAGTGAACAAGTCATTATTGCAATATGGAACCTTTACTTTGGTAATCCCCAAAAAGCCAACAAAATCATTAACACATTAAAGGACTTGGAAGAACTGTATTCGCCAACCATCGACCACAATTTATTAGCTATTTTAAAAGTCCGTCAAAAATTGGCTGATAAATATCGACGTGAACAAAAAACCGATTGAGGATCATCCTCAACCGCTTAATTAATGTAGTCTCTTCAAATCATCCACGTACTCGATCGTCGTTGTATTCACCAAATAAGCAACATCAAAATGCACCCGGTCGTCGAGCTGCCAGACATCCGTCACCATAAACGCGGGCCTGTCGGCATCATCGGCATGGGCGTGCATATGATGATCGTCACCATATTGCTCAAGAGAGTGTGACAATGACTTTCTGAATTCAGGAATTGAATCTTTAATTTTTTCACCAGCCAGATGATACTCAAAGGCCATAACGCCCCTGCCCCAAACTTCGGCAATATCCTCAGATTTAAGATCATTTTCGTCAAAGGGCAGCAGAACTTCCTGCTCAACCAATTTGCTAATAGAAGATTTGACTGCTTCGTTGGCGATTCGCTGTGCCAGTGCCAGCCGTTTTCTTCCCGGTCTAGTTACAAATATATAATGGATTAAATTATAAACAGCAAACGCCGCAACCAATCCAATGATAATCTGAATGATTAAATCAACGTTCATAACCGAGCCCCATTTCTTTTCATTGATTCAATTTTACCATGCATTGCGGTTTGCTGATTACTTTCATGTTTATATACTTATTTTTTAGATTATGTTAGAATATCGTTATTAGTTGTGTTTTCACAACCACTTGTCCGTAAGGAAACCTCGAGTTTCTGCAAAAAAATTGTATAATTTTAAAGGAGTTTTTTTATGATTTGGAAGGTTTTATATCAACCCAGCAAAAAGGAAAGCCCTCGCCGGGAAACGACTCATTCACTCTATGTTGAGGCCGACACAGAAGTTGAAGCTCACGCACTTGTTGAAGACAATACCGATTACGATATTGAATTCATCGAGCCCCTCCAAGGAAAGCACTTGGAATATGAGCAAAGTAGTCCTGATTACAAAGTAACGGAGTTTAATAATAAATGAAAAAACTAAACGTCAAGAATAACGAAGCAGCTATCTATGGCGTTGGTGGTTTGGGCGAAATCGGTAAAAACACTTACGGTATCCAATTTCAAGATGAAATCATTTTGATTGATGCGGGAATCAAATTCCCTGAGGATGACCTGTTGGGTGTCGATTATGTGATTCCAGACTATCAGTATCTGGTTGAAAATAAGGATAAGATCAAAGCTTTGGTCATCACCCATGGTCACGAAGATCATATCGGCGGTGTCCCATATTTGATGAAGGTCTTAAACGTCCCTATTTATGCCGGACCACTTGCGATGGCGCTTATCAAAAATAAATTGGAAGAACACGGCTTGCTGAATTCCGTTGAATTACACGAAATTAGCGACAAGTCCGTTCTTAAGTTCCGAAAAATGAAGGTTTCATTCTTCAGAACCACCCACTCAATTCCAGACACTGTCGGAATTGCCGTTCATACCCCGGTCGGTGTGATTGTGGAAACTGGTGATTATAAGTTCGACCTCACACCAGTGACCAACCAGCCGCCTGATTTACAAGAGATGGCCCGATTGGGTGCTGAAGGCGTTCTTTGTTTGATGTCTGACAGTACCAATGCCGAAAAGCCAATCTGGACCCACTCTGAAAAATGGGTTGGAAATTCAATTGCCCATATCTTCGACAATATTCAGGAGCGAATTATTTTTGCAACATTTGCTTCTAATATTTCACGGATAAAAACGGCTTGTGATAATGCCATGGCCCATGGACGTAAGATTGCTGTCTTTGGTCGAAGCATGGATGCAGCCATCGTTAACGGACGTGAATTGGGATATCTTGATATTCCGGATGATGCATTCGTTGACGCACACGAACTGCAGTCGCTTCCAGCTAATAAGACCCTGATTTTATGTACCGGATCTCAAGGTGAACCAATGGCTGCCCTTTCACGGATTGCCAATGGTACCCACCGCCAGATTTCAATTCAGCCTGGCGATACGGTTATTTTCTCGAGTAACCCAATTCCAGGAAACACAACCAGCGTTAACAGTGTCATTAACAAGCTTGAAGAAGCCGGCGCCAATGTGATTCATGGCCGGGTTAACAACATTCATACTTCCGGTCATGGTGGCCAGGAAGAACAGAAGTTAATGTTACGCCTGATGAAGCCGAAGTTCTTCATGCCAATTCATGGTGAGTACAGAATGCTCAAAATCCATACGGAACTCGCTGAACAATGTGGTGTGCCGTTGGATCACAGCTTCATCATGCAAAATGGTGACGTTTTGGCTCTTTCAAAAGATAATGCACGAATGGCTGGTCACTTCACTGCCGGTGACGTTTACATTGACGGCAGTGGAATTGGTGATGTCGGTAACGTTGTTTTACGTGATCGACAGCTGCTTTCCGAAGAAGGAATTGTCGTGGTCGTTGCCACAATCAATCTTGATAATCAAGAAATCCAATCCGGTCCGGATATTCTCTCACGTGGTTTCGTCTACATGCGTGAATCCGGTGAGCTCCTTGATGAAGGTCGCCGTAGAGTATTTAAGACCATTAGAAAGTCAATGCGCGCTAAGAAAGCAACTGAGTCTTCTATTAGAAGCGCCGTTATTGATGATCTTCAGGAATTTCTTTATGACAAGACTGAAAGACATCCGATGATTTTACCAATGTTAATCATGAATGGTAAAGAACAATAAAACTTAACGTGACTAATCAGAAAGCTTGAGAACCGGATATTTTTATATCTGATCCTCAAGTTTTTTTACATAATATGTGATTGAATCAAACATATTAACCCGGGGGCATCATTTCAGATGAAATATTTTATTATTATCAATTTATTTGCAGGTGGCAATAATGCCAGAAAAGTATGGCCGGACATCAAAGCGCGGCTTGCTGCAGCCAATGTTTCATACAAGGCCGTATATACCGAATACGCGGACCACGCAGTCGAATTGGCCGAACAAATTCTCAGTCGAATTGACGCAACTCATCAAAAGGACGCAGTTATTGTTGCTGCCGGCGGGGATGGAACTCTCCACGAAACGCTTCTGGGCTGCAAACGATACTACGAAACTCATCCCAATGAAAATCAAGTTCCAATTTCATTCTTGCCGATTGGATCAGGGAACGATTTTGCCCGTGGCATGAAGATTCCGCTGCGCTGGGAGAAAGCTCTGACAAATATTCTGAACTGCAAAGAACCAACTACAATCAATGTCGGCCATTATACTGATCTGGATAATCACACAGACGGTTTTTTTACCAATAACTTTGGAATTGGCTTTGATGCCAATGTGGTTCATCTTGCCAACCATTCATCACTAAAAAGTAATCCATTCTTTGGCAAATTTTCATACATGGCGGCTATATTAAACGTCATTAACAATTTTAAAGGCTTCTACACAGAAATTTCGGGTACAGATTTAACTAAAAAGACATTCAAAAACACCTTTTTGTTAACAACAACTGATATTTCTTATTTTGGTGGTGGAATCAATATTGTTCCCACTGCGTCGGCGTTAGACGACCATTTGGACCTGGTGCTCGTCGAAAAACCGTCCATTTGGCAATTGATTTTATTTATATCTATGATATTTTTAAAGAGACACCTACGACTCAAATTTATACATCATTACCATGAAAAACAGCTGTTTATAAAAACAAATGGTAATCGATACGGTCAAATTGATGGTGAAGAGCTCGGTGAACGAACTTACAATCTCATGCTTGAAACCGTCAAGTATCCATTTTGGATTCGATAACCATTTTCCAACCGCGAAAACTAACGACGAGGTAATACCATGTATTCAACGAGCTACCTACTATTTCAATCACTAACAGCAGTTGCTTTGGGAGACGCACTTGGCTTTCCGATTCAACATGATACCAGAAGCAATCCCTTTGACGAACCCGTTAACCAAATGGTAGATCACCAAGCTACCGGGGTGCCGGCCGGCACATGGTCGGATGATACGTCAATGTCAATTGCGGCTTTAGTTAGCTTAACTTTTGGATACAATCTTTATGATCTGATGATGCGGTACTCGCAATGGTACCATTTGGGAGACTATACCCCCTTTAATCGGGCATATGACGTCGACGAGACCACCAAAGAAGCCATCAAACGCTTCGAAAGCGGTGTTGAACCGATATTGTGCGGCGGCACCCTGGACTCAGATAACAATAACACTGCGCTCAAACGGTTAATGCCATTGGCGTTCTTCATTTTGACCAAAAATCGACAGTACACTTTTGATGATGCCACCGTCAAAATGATTCACGATTACACTGCTATCACCAATCGAACACCAAAAACATTTATTGGTTCAGGAATCTTAACAAACGTCATTATCAGGTTGATTCAAAATCCCAACAAATATGCCATGCTGAGAGCCGTTAAAGAAGCCCTGGACTATTACCGCTCGAAAGAAGAATTCGCCGCTCAGGTGCCCTTTTTTGAGCAATTAGAGGAGTCTCACTTCTTAAGACAATCCAGTACCAAAATAAAACCGTCCAGTGATGTGATTGCGACCCTCAACACCGTTTTTTGGTGTCTGATGAATTCCGAGCAATATAACGTTGCCGTGTCAAAAGCCGTCAATTTAGGGAGTGATGCCGATACGATCGGTTCAATTACGTCAATGTTGGCTTCGCTGCTGTTCGCTCCGGTGACATTCCCGGAGAACTGGCTATCAAAGCTTCAGGGCAGAAATCAAATCAAGATTGCTGTATCGGTTGCCTTATTATCCGACTACTTTTAATCAGCTCAATATCGTCACAATCCATAAAAAAAGGCCACTGGTTTTAATCCAATTCAGGATTGTACCAGTGGCCTTTTGATATATCATCATTTTTAACATGAGGGCATACACAAGTCCACACAATAAAAGACGGCATCGTCATGTAACGATACCGTCTTTTAAACAGCCACTAATCTTCTGAAGCATCCATTGCTTCGAGAATCATGTTCAGCTGCATACACTCTTCATTCAAATGGGTCATTTCGTTTCCAAACTGTGGTGTGATTACTTGGGTAGAACTCGTATTCACTGAGGTAGACTTGATCTTGTCTGCTTCTTGGGACTTTAATTGATCAAGCTTCGAGGACGCCTTTTGGTATTCTCTCAGAATTTCTAACTTATTGCTCATAGCTATAAACTCCTTTGAAAGTGAAATTTGAATTTGTTAATCAACGATTCTTTCTTGACGCAGAAATGTTAACATTTATTAACTTCCTGCTAACGTCTGGATATACTACCAGAAAATTTTCAAGAAAGCAACAGTTTACGAAAAAAGAAGTTTATTCCACGAATTTGATAAAAAATTACTTGTATTCTTCTTTGATTTCCTTTTCGGTTGGAATTGAAGGCAGGGCCCCCAGTCGTCGAACTGTAATTGATGACGCCTGCTGAGCGTATACCAGTGCATCCTGCATATTTGACAAATCTTTTTTGACCTTGGCACTGAAGGCACCGATGAAGGTGTCACCAGCTGCGGTTGTATCCTTGGCTTTGACTTTAAAAGCCGGAACAAATCCGCTGTCATCCGGCGTGTGATAATACGCACCACGGGCACCAACAGTGATAATTAAATGATGGACACCCATTTCAGCAAACTTTTCAGCATTCGTGTTCATTGTCTCAATATCATCCACTTCGAGGCCGGTTAACGTTGTGCTTTCGGTTTCATTTGGAACGACCAGGTCGGTCACTTCCAACAACCCGTCAATTATTTTAGAGGCCGGTGCAGGATTTAAGATGGTGGTCACATTGTGCTTCTTGGCTAATTTGAAGGCTTCATACGTCACTGCCTGTGGTGTTTCAAATTGGGCGATCAAAATATCGGCGTCAGCAATTAATGCTTCACTGTTACTGATGGTGGCCGGCTGCATCGCCTGATTGGCACCGCCGTATACCATAATACTGTTTTGCCCATCGCTATCCAGCAGGATAACGGCCGATCCAGTGCCGTTCTCATGGTCAACCGCGACGTGATCTGTATTGATGTCATCATTTTTTAAGGCATCGATCATAAATTGACCATTACTATCATCACCGACTTGCCCAATAAAGCTGGTAACGGCGCCAGAACGGGCAGCGGCGACAGCTTGATTGGCACCTTTTCCACCAGCTGAATTTGTTTTGCTGATTGCGCTAATAGTCTCGCCCGGTTTCGGCATTTGATTAATAAGCAATGTTGTATCAACATTTAAACTGCCAAGAACAACCACTTTGTTTGTCATAATGACCTCCTATAAACCCTTTTGTATGGTGTGCTAAAACCTTTAACTAAATTTTACCAAATCTTCGTTAGATTCACAACTTCCGGAACTCATCCAATTGACCGAACACTGTCTCGATCAATCAGCAATACTGGAAGTGAAACCTGTTGAAGGGGCTCTTTATGATCCTCAATCCGCTTGATAATCAACTGAGCTGCACTGCTTCCCATTTCAAAAGCTGGTTGATGAACAGTGGTCAACTTTGGAAAAATATACGCGCTCAAATCAATATCATCGTATCCGACGATTGAAATATCGTCCGGAATCTTTAATCCCGCTTCTTCAATACCGCGATAAAGCCCAATAGCAACTTCGTCGTTGATGGCAAAAATCGCAGTTGGCTTCATTGCCAAAACAGCGGCTGTGGCAGCATATCCGCCCTTTTTAGTCATCTGAGTGGTAATGATTCGGTCATCGGCGATTGGTGTGCCATTTTTCTGATACACGTCAGCAAATCCCTCCAGCCGTTCCTGAAGATTGAGAGTCGGCTTTTCAGCACCCACCACGACAACGTTGGTATGCCCTTTCTTGATCAAATAATCGGCCAGCAATTGACCGCCTTTTTGATTATTTGCTTCCACTCGATCACCCTTAACGACTGGGGCTTGATCGATCAAAATATAGGGAATGCCGTTTTGATTTAAAATATTATCAATATAGTTAATATCAGACACCGCAGAAGCGATTATCATGCCGTCTGCGGCCCTTCTGACAGATTCAAAGAGATAGTGTGTCTCCTGCTCCTCGCTGTTGTTAGAGCCAAAAATAAGCGGTACATAGTCCTGCTTAATTGCTTCGGCCTCAATTCCCCGCAAAAACTGACTAAAAAACGGGTTGTTGATGTTAGGAACCAAAACCCCAATTGTCCGACCGCTTTTTCTAATCAAACTTTGTGCATTGAAATCCGGAACATAACCCATTTCCTGTTGCAGCTGTTTGACCTTTTCAACGGTTTTACTGCTAAATCTGGCAGCTTTGCCGTTCAAAATCTGAGAAACGGTTGTTACGGAAACCTTTGCCCGCGCTGCAAGGTCTGTAATTGTCACTTTCTTTGTCATATTTATTCTCCATTCACAGTCAAATGTCTTTGTCTAGATTATAACAAATAAAAAGCATTAAACCGGTTTAATCCCAATTTAACGCTCAATTTATACAGTGTATTTAGTTGTTTTCCAAACTATTCTTTAACAATTTTATCAATTTTTTCGAGTTCATCCGTCGTAAAGTCAAGATTCTTGAGTGCTTTCATGTTGTCCTCAAGATGATTGATCTTGGAAGCGCCCGTGACGACACTGGCAACTGTCTTATCATGCAGCAGCCAAGCCAAAGACATCTGGGCCAAATTTTGACCGCGGTTCTTTGCAATGTCATTTAATTCATTGAGTTTCTTTACTAATTCGTCTTTGCCATGCTTAATGACAAATTCGTTACTCCAGTGAATCTTAACGTCGTCATCCATGCCATTGAGATATTTATCAGTCAACAACCCTTCAGCGAGTGGACCATATGCCACCAAGGCTTTATTATTGCTGCTCAATGTATCCAGCAGGCCATCGTCTTCAACACCACGATTCAACATGTTATAAGAAGCCTGGTTGACTACAAATGGTGTATGAAGTTCTTTAAAGTATTTAATAATCTCTGCAGTTTGTTTTGAATTATAGTTGGAAATCCCAATGTATAAAGCTTTACCTGAACGAACAATTTCATCCAGAGCTTCGGCAGTTTCTTCAAGACTGGTATTTGGATCAAATCGATGACTGTAATAGACGTCGACATAGTCCAAACCCATCCGTTTCAAACTGCCATCCAAAGCATTGACCAGGGTCTTCTTTGATGAAAAGTTTCCGTAAGGGCCGGGCCACATGTTGAAACCGGCTTTAGTCGTGATCACTAATTCATCCCGATATGGTTTGAGATTAGCCCGATAAACCTCACCGAACATCCGCTCTGCAGCACCAGAACCGGGACCGTAATTGTACGCGTTGTCAAAACTAAAGATTCCCAGGTCAAAGGCCTTCAAAATGACTTTTTCACTGTCGCCGTAATTGGCATCATCGCCAAAACTGTGCCACAATCCGAATGATAGTGCGGGTAATTGCAGTCCGGAATTTCCAGCTCTGCGAACTACTGCGTTTTCATAACGATCGTCATTTGCCTTATACATAAATTAATCCACCTCGTAAAATATTTTATCTTCCGAACAGCCGACCGACTGATTTATGATTATGAATCAGCGAAATCGCCTCGCCAAATAATTGGCCGACTGAAACGACTTCAAGCTTTTCAAATTGATCGGCTTTGGAAATACTAATTGAATCTGTCACAATCACCTTTTTGATAGGTGAGTCTTGAAGACGCTGTTGAGCATCCCCCGAGAAGACCGCATGGGTTGCAATTGCAAAGACATCGGTTGCCCCGGCCTTCTTCAAGGTCTCTGCTGCAATTGTCAGCTTAAATGCGGTATCAATCATGTCATCAACAATGATTGCCCGTTTTCCTTTGACATTACCGATAACCGATTCAGGAACAGTTGTCGAATCTTCCGGAGAACGGTTGTCAATAATCGCAATCGGAGCGTTTAAGAGTTCGGCAAACTTTCTGGCACGGGAAACACCGGTATGGTCTGGTGAAACAACCACAACGTCTGAACTATGATGGGTTGTGATAAAGTAATGGGCCAGTAAAGTATCGGCCTTCAAATGGTCGACAGGAATATTGAAGAAGCCCTGGATCTGGTCAGCATGAAGATCAAGTGCAACTACACGGTCAACACCATCCATCTCTAAAAATGAAGCAACTAATTTAGCTGTAATCGGCTCTCTTGAACGAGCCTTCCGATCAGCCCGTGAGTATCCATAATAAGGAATGACGACGTTGATTGACTTTGCACTTGCTCGACGCACAGCATCTACCATAATCAGTAACTCCATCAAGTTGGAGTTGACAGGATCGGAAACTGACTGAATGATGTACACTTCGTCGCCCCGGATACTTTCATCAACACTAATCTTGATTTCGTCATCACTGAACTTTTCTACAGTTGCTTTACCAAGGGGCACACCGACTGCCTTACTAATTTCTTCAGCCAAGTGATGGTTGGAACTCAAAGAAAATAATTTAAGATTGGGATGCGTTTTTGATTCGGCCATGATATCCTCCAAGTATTCTTCTTTACCTATTTATTTAAATTTTAACATAATTTAGTCTGAACTTTATAAGTTTTCCCTGATATTGCTAAGACTTCATAAAGTCTTTAGGAGTGACATCATCCATTCCAATCATTGGGTCAATCCTGCTTTGGTTGATCACTTCAGTGGTTAAATGGTCGGGGATGTCGGCTTGCAGGTCATTATTTTCAGTCCCAGACGGTTGAACTTCTTTATCCGAGTCACCATCCTCAGCACTCGAGTTCACATCGACAACACTGGTTTCCGACGTAAGACCAACTGTGTCAACCAATCGTTTGACCAAACTGGTCTGCCGGTTCACGGAAACACTTCGAACACATTGCTCAAAGGCTTCTTTTTCACCCAGCATAATCAAAAAGTCGCTGGCCCGAGTCACGGCAGTGTATAGGAGATTTCTCTGCAGCATCCGTGAAAATTGACGGACAATCGGTAAGATCACCATCTTGAACTCACTACCTTGGGCTTTATGAATTGACGTACAGTATGCCAAAGTAAACTGGGTCCATTCATTTTTTTCGTATGTGACTTCAGTCTCATCGAAATCGATCGTAATTTTATTGGGTGTCTTTTGACCTTTAACGGCCTCCATGGCGACGATAATTCCGATGTCACCGTTAAAGACATTTTGCTCAGGGTTATTCACTAATTGGAGCACTTTATCACCAATCCGATAGGTGTGCTCACGGATGGTCACAGACTTTTTGCCTGTAACATCCCCCTGCCAGACCTGTTGGACGACATCGTTCAGTCGGTCAATTCCGGCACGACCACGATACATTGGTGCTAGGACTTGAACATCCATCAGACCAAAGTCTTTTTGCTTGGCCCGTTTAGTTACCTGCTCAATAACCGACGATATCTGGTATTCATTGCAGGGAATAAATGAGCGATCCGATTGATTCTTCGTAAAATCATCTGATAGCTCGCCACGATGGATATCATGTGCCAGCTGGATAATGGATGAGCCTTTTTCCTGCCGATAAATGGTGTTGAGTTGCATGGCTGGAATCTGCTTTGATACCAGCAAATCGTGGAAGACTTGTCCCGGGCCAACTGAAGGCAGCTGATCCTGATCTCCCACCAGAACCACCTGCATGTGGTTGGGAATTGCTCGAACTAATGATCTAAATAAGTAAGTATCTACCATCGACATTTCATCAATGATCAACAGCGCACCTTCAATGTCCTTGGTTCCAACTGTGTCATTGGACTCCCGTCCGTTCAATCCGAGAAGCCTGTGAATTGTACTGGCCGGCAGCCCGGTTGATTCGGTCATATGCTTGGCTGCACGACCGGTTGGCGCAGCAAGTACGATTGGAAACGGCTTGTCCTTATATGAATTGATGTCCAAAGAATACTCGTGCAGACGGGCATAAGTGTTGACAATACCGTTGATAATCGTGGTCTTACCAGTACCGGGTCCACCAGTCAAAATAAATGCAGGTGACTGAATGGCCTGAACAATGGCAGCAACTTGAGAATCATCATAATTGATGTCAAATTGGGTCTCAACGACTCGAAGCTGCTTCTTAATGGTATCTTCTTTGAGCCTGCCTTCGTCGTCTTTGTTTTTAATCACTCGATTTAAATGATCGGCAATTTGAACCTCGGCATTGTACAACCGGGTTAAATAAATTCGATTCTCTTCGCCGACAACCTTGCCTTCTTTGGCAAGCTCCACCAAGCTTTCGGCCAGTTTTTTGCCGGGAATCCGCTGATCGGAATTGCCTTCCAAAACGCTGGTGGCTGTTTCAATCAAAGGTGCCGTGGTCGTATAGGTATCCCCGTTTTGCAGGCACAATTCATCAATCGCATACATCAGTCCAGCCCGAATGCGCTCGTTGGAATCAGGGACAATTCCTAATCTCAACGCAATGGCATCGGCCTTTTTAAAGCTGATCCCGTCAATATCTTCAACGAGTTGATAAGGATTTTCTGAAATAATTTTCAAGGCGTCTTCATGGTATTTTTGATAAATTGCCGAAGCGATCGCACTGGAGAAACCATAGCTGTTAAGCCCGACAATCACTTTTTCCAAGTTATCATCGGTATTTAGATTTTCAACAATTGCTGTTCGTAATTTTGGACTGATTGGCACATCATCAAGGACCCGACTGTCAGCCGTTATTTTTTCGATTGCATCATCGCCCAAAACGTCGACAACTCTCTCAGCAGTCTTTTTACCGATTCCCGGAAATTGGTCACCGGATAAATATTTGACGACCCCTTCGCGAGTCGTTGCAATGACACTGGTGTAATTGGCGGCCTGAAACTGTTTGCCGTAACGGGGATGGTCCACCAATTTGCCAGTGAAGTGGTAACTGTTTTCTTCTACCAAGTCACCAAAATTCCCAGTGACAACAATTTCTTCTTCCGGCCAATTAACATTTGTATCAGTAATTTCAACCAGAACGACTTTGTAAAAACTGTCGTTACTCGAAAAGAAGATCGCCTTTAATCGGCCATCAACATATTGTGGTTCGTGATTATTTTGTTCTGAGCCAAATAAATCCATTGAACGGTCCAAGACGGTCCTCCTTGTTCATCTTAAGTATTACTTTTGTTTCTTATCTTTGTTAATTTGAATAACTTTTTCAATATCCTTAAGCTTCTGCTGACCTTTGTTAAAATAATCAGGATCAGACTGTTTGGCCTTCGCAAAGTATTTTTCAAAGTCTTCGCCGTTAACCATTGCCACCAGTCCGCGGTTAAAGTTAGCCTTGCCGTTTTCTGGTTCGGCTTTTAATACAATGTCATAAAAGCCGGCAGCCTGGGCAAAGTTACCGAGTGCCAATAAATTATCGCCGATCATCTGGTTCACATCCGGATCGTCATGTCTGGCACTTTGAGCAGACAGCGCGAAAACCATTGCCCGCTTGTTATCACCTTTTGCCATATAACTTTGGGCAAGCATAATATAGGATTCAGCTTGGAGCTTCTTGTCGTTAATCTCTTGAAAGATCTTAATGGCCTTGTCGTACTCTTCTGCGGCATAGTACACATTTCCAAGCCCAAACCTCAGCGTGTCTTTAACATCTTGAGAAGATTTATCAAATAAGCCGAGCGCCTTCATCAAAAGCTCCTCAGCCTGTTCATAATCCTTTGCTTCCACCAGAAAAGTTGCCAAATCATAGTAGTGATGGTAATTGTTGGGATCTCGATCGACCTTTTCAACCAGCTTATGAATGGCAGCTTTAGCCTTGGCTTCTTCCGCTTCACGTTTCTTAGTATAATTACGCTGATTTTCCTGATTTTGTTTTTGTAATTTTTTGATTTTATCAGAATTATTTGCCATATCGTCACCTATACCAAATCTGTCGGGTCTAATTTTTTGTTCAAATAACTGGTATCGTTCCAGTCAATCAACTGATAGGATTGTCCGCCATCAGTACTTTCCAAAATAGTCGTGCTGGTGTTGGCAAGGCCACCGCGTTTTCGTAGGTCTGGGAGTGGCACTTCGAGTAAAGCGTTGATCTCAGCGTTTAACGCGGCACCGTGACTGACAATCATAATATTGTCATTCGGATATGCCTTGACAATCGCACTGATTGCCGGGGTCATCCGATTAATGACATCCCGATAGCTTTCACCGCCAATATTCTTTGGATTATACAAATCGGGATGGTTTCGAAAATCTTCGAATTCTTCGGGATATTGCTGCTCAACATCGGCAAATTTCTGGCCTTCCATTTTTCCCAAATGAAATTCTTCCAGCCGTGACAGTAAAGAAATCTTCACGTGTTTCTTTAATTTGCGGTTGATTCGCGCAGCAGTTACCCGGGCTCGCTTGATTGGACTGGCATATATGTGGGCAAACGCCACTTTTTGAAAATGCCTCCCCAACATATCCATTTCATCATAGCTTTGGGGAAGTAACGGTGAATCGCCACCAGCACCTTGATAGCGGCTTTCAAGGTTCCATTCTGTTTTGCCATGCCGAACAAAGTACAACTTAGTCAAATTGCATTCCTCCAAAACTAATTTTAGCTTCTTACATTATGACAGGAAAATCGCCTGATTTCAAAAACATCACCATATTTCTAATTAAAAATTAGCTTTTACTTCTTGACTGGTTGTGTACAATGTAATTAGAGGTGATTTTTTATGGCAAAAATTCAATTATCAGATTCAATGATCCATCTGCTTAATGGCCCGCGCTTCCAGAATCAAACCCTGCTCTTAATTGCAGACGACGGTGGCGGCAAGTACTCGTTAAAAGGCGGCGCATGTACCATTGGCGCAAACTTCAACATCGTTATTATACATGCTCCGGATCCGGCCTACCCGGTTAAATTAGAAAACAATGCCGGCTTGCCTTTCTATACTTCAAACTATGACCTAACCTTTTTAGGAAAGGGCCTGAAGATGGATTTTCAAGCAAACAGCATTCGTCTCAGTGATGACGCAGAGTTACTCGACGGCGCCGTTCAAATTACAAAAGGAGCCGATGTGTTGGCAGCATTCAAAAAAGGAATGACTGCCAGCAGTTCCGGCTGCTGATTAAATTGTGTAAAGAGATATGAATATTGAGCAAAATAAAAAAGTTGACGAAAAACGTCAACTTTTTTATTTTGACTATACATACTGCAACTCTTTTGCCTGCTTGTAAGCAGCGTCAATGATTGCTGATCCAAGACACTCGTCGCCATCATAGAATACAACAGCCTGTCCAGGTGTAATTGCCCGAACCGGAGCGTCAAAATCAACCCGAACAGATTTGCCATCATCACTGATATGAACCGTCACGCCGGTATCCTTTTGACGATAACGGAACTTGGCTGTGCAGTGGAAATCTTTGCCGCGGTCAAGGTTGTTAACCCAATGAATGTCTGATGCCTCAAGATAATCAGCATACAACAACGGATTGTGGTAACCCTTGCCAACGTATAAAATATTCTTCTTCAAATCTTTACCGACAACGAACCATGGCTGGTTGTCAACACCATCACCACCGATTCCAAGTCCGCGACGCTGGCCGATTGTGTAATACATCAAGCCATCGTGTTGACCCTTAACTTCGCCGTCAACCGTCATCATCTTACCTGGAGTTGCAGGCAGATAATGGCCAAGGAAGTTTTTAAAGTTCTTTTCGCCAATAAAACAAATTCCAACCGAATCTTTCTTATCAGCAGTTGCCAAACCTGCTTCACGGGCAATCTTTCGAACATCAGGCTTAACCAGGTTGCCAATTGGGAACATGACGCGGTCAAGCTGTTCTGCGGAAAGTTGACTCAGGAAGTATGTCTGGTCCTTGTTGCCATCGGATGCCCGGAGTAAATGGTTATGACCATCTGCATCACGAGTCAATTGGGCATAGTGTCCGGTTGCAATGTAATCGGCACCCAATTCCAAAGCGTAATCCAAGAATGCTTTGAATTTGATTTCCTTATTACAAATAACGTCAGGATCGGGAGTTCTGCCTTTTTTATACTCGTCTAAGAAGTACGTGAACACGCGGTCCCAATACTCCTTTTCAAAGTTAACAGAATAATATGGGATGCCGATTCGGTTAGCGACTTTAGCAACGTCTTTATAGTCTTCGGTTGCAGTACATACGCCGTTTTCATCAGTATCATCCCAGTTCTTCATGAAAACGCCAATCACATCGTATCCTTGTTGTTTGAGCAGATAAGCGACGACAGAAGAGTCGACTCCCCCACTCATACCAACAACAACCCGAGTTTGACTGTTGTCTTGCATAAAACCACCATCATTTCAATTAGATTCTGGAGAATCCACGAGTTGAAGGTCGTAATTTCCAGTAAAACTAATATTAACGCATTCTCGAAATGAATGCTACTTTTTGTAAGTAAAATTATTGTCCAAGAAATTTGGTGATCAGGGTTTGAACGGCCTGATTGTCTTCCGGTCGGCCGATTGTAACCCGCAGCCAGTCCTTGCGTAAACCATTCCGAAGTAAATAACCGTTTTCCAGCAAAAATTCGTGAAGCGCATTTGCATCGCCACCCTTTACTTGAAAGAAGATAAAATTAGTTGCGGAATCATAAAATGGGAGTCCGGATTTAATCAGAAAATGTTCCCATTTTTGTCGTTCATCAATAATCTTTTTTACGGCACCAGCTACAAATGACTGATCTTTAAACGCAGCGGTCGCAGCGATTTCAGCAAAGGTGCTTAGGTTGTACGGTAGCCGAACTGCCTGTAAGTAGCCAATCAAAGGCTCGGAACAAATCGCAAACCCAACGCGGAAGTTGGCCAAACCATATGCTTTTGAAAATGTCCGAAGTACCACCAGATTTTCAAACTCAGCCGTCAACGGAACAACTGAATCGCGCGCGTTCCCTGTGAAATCAATGTAGGCTTCGTCAACAATCACCGTCACCGACTTGGAAACTTCTGCAATAAAGGACCGGATTGCCTTGGGCTCCAAAAAAGTGCCAGTTGGATTATTGGGGTTGCACAGCCAAATCATTTTTGTCTTTGGCGTTATTTCGCGAGTCAAGGCATTTAAATCAATTCTGCCGGATTCATCCAAGGGAACTGATTTAAGTTTTGCGCCCTCAATCTCGGAATGAAGGGCATACTCGGAAAAGGTCGGTTCCGGATCAAGGACTTCATCCCCAGGTTCCAAAATAACCCGCGATAAAAGTTCGATGATTTCATCCAAGCCATTCCCAAAAATCAGCTTATTCGGTTTGATATCAAACTGAGAAGCAATGATTTCCCTCAACTCTTCGGCATTGCTGTCCGGATACAAATTTGAGTCGGCGTAATGCCACTTGTCCAATGCTTTTGCCACATCTGGTGACGTGCCATATGCATTTTCATTAGCCGATAACCGGACCAGCTTTTTCAAGCCCTTTTGCTGCTTAAGCTGCTCCAGAGTTAATTCGGGAACGTATGGTTCCAAGTGTTTGACGGCTTCTTTGACCATTCCTACCACTCCTTAATTTCTTTTCGATCCTTTGTAATGCTTTGCTTACCTTCGCGTCCGGCAAGCTCCTTTTTAATCTGGTCAGGGGTAATTCCCCGTTCAGCCATCAAAACTTCAACGTGATAGGCCAAATCGGCCACTTCAAGAATGAAATCAGGATCGGATGGGTTCTTGGCGGCAACCACCACCTCGGTTGCCTCTTCACCGACTTTCTTGAGAATCTTGTCCAAACCTTTGGTAAATAAGTAATCTGTGTATGACCCTTTTTCAGGGTTGCTTTTTCTCTCCAAAATTAATTTATATAATTCGTCTAAATCTTGCATAACTTATTCCTCCTTTGCCTGCTCCGGCAGAATTGTTCGATAAAAGCAGCTGGTGTGGCCGGTATGGCATGCCGGCCCAGCCGGAATCACTTTCATTAACAATGTATCTTCATCACAGTCAATGTCAATCGAGACAATTTCCTGGGTGTTGCCACTAGTTTCGCCCTTATGCCACAATTCCTGTCGGCTGCGGGACCAAAACCAGGTCTGTCGCGTCTTCATACTTAAGTTAAAGCTTTCTTCATTTACATAGGCCATCATCAAGACCTGCTTGGTATTGTCATCAATCACAATTGTCGGTACCAGGCCGTCCGGATATTTTTTGAAATCAGGTTTCATCGAACTGTCACCCCATCTTTACGCAAATCGTTTTTCACATCTGGAATTGTCAATTCACCAAAATGAAAAACCGAAGCAGCCAGCGCACCGTCAACTTGAGATTGGTCGAACACATCGGCAAAATCCTGAAGTTTCCCGCACCCGCCTGAAGCAATAACCGGCACATTAACCGCCTCTGTCAGTTGTTTGTATAACTCAATATCATAGCCACTCTTGGTGCCGTCTTTATCCATACTGGTGACCAGCAATTCCCCGGCACCAAGTTCAACACCCCGTTTGGCCCATTCAATTGCATTTAAAGGCGTTTGTTTCCGCCCACCGTTAACGTAAACATCGTATTGCTGTGTGTCTGGATTCCATTTGGCGTCAATCGCTAACACAATGCACTGGGCACCAAACTTCTCAGCCCCTTCTGTTATTAATTCCGGATTGCTGACTGCTGCCGAGTTGACCGCCGTCTTGTCGGCACCAGCCTTCAACAAGTTTTGCATATCGTCGACGCTGTGAATCCCGCCGCCAACGGTCAGGGGCATAAATACTTGAGTCGCCACCTGCTCAATCGTTTCAACGATTGCTTTGCGTTTTTCGTTTGTGGCAGTGATGTCCAAAAACACCAGTTCATCGGCTCCCTGCTTCTGATAAGCAGCCGCAATTTCAGTCGGGTCGCCAACGTCTTGAAGGTTCACAAAATTAACACCCTTTTTGACGCGCCCATGGTCAACATCCAGACAGGGAATAATTCGTTTAGCCAACATTGGCATTCACCTCCGCCAATACTTGAAGCGGCAGATCGCCGGTTGCCATCGCCTTACCAATAATTGCAGCTTTAATGCCCGCTGTTTCCAATTGTTTCAGGTCAGCCACGTTGCGAATCCCGCCAGAAGCCACAACGGTTGCTTCAGGAAACTTGATTTGAAGGCCCTTTAATTGATTGGTATTTGGACCGGTCATGGTACCGTCACGAGAAATGTCAGTTACCACAAAGGTTTTAACCCCAAAGGCAACCATCGAAGCCATCAGTTCGCTCATTTCAACAGAACTTTGCTCAAGCCATCCGGAAACGGCAACCCGACCATTTTTTCCATCAATTCCAACGACGATTTGGTCTGCGCCAAATTGCTCAATCGCCTGCTGAACCAAGGTTGGATCATTTAATGCTGCCGACCCAAGGATGACCCGGTTAACGCCGGAAGTGAGGTACGTATTGATTTGAGAAAGTGAGCGAATACCGCCGCCAACTTCAACTTGAAGTCCGGTTTCAGAACAAATCGCTTCAATTGTTGCCCGATTGACAGGCCGACCTGACTTTGCGCCATCGAGGTCAACCAGATGAAGATTTCCCAATCCGGCCTTTTCAATTGCCAAAGCCTGATCCAATGGCGAGTCGTTGATAATTGTGGTTTGTTTAAAATCACCCTGATATAATCTGACACTTTGCTGATTTTTTAAATCAATTGCGGGAATAATCTGCATTTTCCACCATCTCCTTGAACTTTGCCAATCCATTTAATCCAACCTCACCGCTTTTTTCAGGATGAAATTGAAATCCAATAACATTGTCTTTTCTAACGATACTGGGAATCTCAATCCCATAATCGACTGTCGATAAAATATTTTCTGGGGCTGTCTCAACATAGAAGGAATGAACGAAGTAGCTGAACTGACCATTAAATTTGTCCGCCAAAACATCGGCCTGCTGTGACTGATTCTTATCCCAGCCCATGTGTGGCACCTTGACCCCAAGGTTGGCAGGAATTGGCACAACTTCGCCGGGAATCAAGCCCAATCCAGCCGATTCACCGAACTCAAAACTTTTATCAAAAAGCAGCTGCATCCCTAAACAGATTCCCAGCATCGGAATCCCTTTATCGGCTGCCTGCCGGATTGTGGTCACCAGTCCCCGTTCATTAAGAGAATCCATTGCCTTTTTAAACGCTCCTACGCCCGGTAAAATCAGCCCATCAGCCGCCAAAATCTGCTTGGGATCAGCCGATAATTGGTTGGGAACGCCCAGATAATCCAAAGCATTCTTCACGTTCCGTGTATTCCCAGTATCATAATCAATGATCACAATCATTAGATAACCCCCTTGGTCGATGGAATCCCCTTAATCTCTGGATTAATGGTAACCGCTGCTCTTAGTGATCTACCCAGTGCTTTAAACAGTGTTTCAATTTTGTGATGCGTGTTTCTTCCATATAAGACTTCTGCGTGAACGTTCATTTCTGCATTAAAAGCAAATGCTTGGAAGAAGTCTTCGGTTACTTCGGTATCGTATCCACCCAAGTGATCATTTTCAAATTCAGCTTTGAATACCAGATAAGATCGTCCGGAAAGATCAATGACGACCCGGCTGAGGGTTTCATCAAGCGGAATCAGGGCAGAGCCAAAGCGTTCAATTCCAGCCTTGTCACCGAGCGCTTCTTTGAGTGCCATGCCCAATGCAATCCCAACATCTTCGGTTGTGTGGTGAGGGTCAACGTCTAAATCGCCTTTGGCCTTGACAACCAGTCCAAAACGGCCGTGTCTGGCAAATGCGTCAAGCATATGATTGAAGAAACCAATCCCTGTATCAATTCGAATGTTTGAATAGTCATCCAGGTTGAGGCTTAGTTCAATCTGGGTTTCTTTTGTGTTGCGGGAAATTGTTGCTGTTCTCATTTTGCTCACTCCTTGATTAGTTTCGACTGAACCATCTGTTGGTTGGCATTTTCCAGGTTTGCGATCAATTCTTTGATCTGCGGCTGATACTGTCTTAAAGCCAGCCGATTGACGACGACTTTAGTGTTGACGGGCTGCAGCTTGGCATATATTTGAAGGTTGTTCTCACGGAGGGTATTACCAGTCTCAACAATATCGACAATGGCATCAGCCAATCCAATTAAAGGGGCCAATTCAACGGATCCTTCAATTTTAATAATCTCAACGTCTTCGCCAATCCCTTGGAAATACCGTTTGGTAATGTTTGGATACTTGGTTGCGATAATCTTTCGCCGATGCGCTTGTGGATTAAAATTCTTGGTTGATGCCAGGACGAATCGACATTTACCAACATCGAGATCGAGCATCGCATATTGGAAATTTTCCTGCTCGGTTAAAATATCACTACCAACGATGCCGATTTGAACTGACCCATTATTAAGATATGTCAGAACGTCAGGTCCCTTCACCAAAATAATTTCATAGCGGGGATCTTCGTCAAATATCAATCTCCGCTGCTTATTTCGGATGCCGTCGCAATTAATACCGGCTGCTTCAAGTAACGGGACAACTTGATCTTCTGTACGGCCCTTTGTAAGGGCAATTTTTATTCGTTCCATTTTTTCACCTGCTTTTTGTTAAATCGATCAAGCGACTGTTGGAACTGGCCGCAAGCCGTTGGGCTGATTCAAAGCTGTCCGTCAGACACAATGTCGAATTAGGGACCTTTGCCAATGTTTCTTCTGCCTGCTGCCATTGATCACTGGTGAAAAATATCAACGCGCCGGGTTGGTCATCCGGTAAACTCGTCCGTTCAACCAACGCATCAACATCGAAAGCCACACCAACAGCTGATGTTTTAACATTTTGAAAATTCGTCAACAGATCATCATATCGACCGCCACTGAACAGATAGCCAGCCGATTTGTCGGTAAAACCACGAAATGCCATGCCCGTGTAATAGCTTTGCGGTGAAGGAATGCTTAAATCAAGCGTAACGTTAGCCTCAGGAAATAATTGATTAATAAAGGCTGCAGTCGATTTCAAACTGGTGATAATGGACTGAAGGCCATCGATTTCAGGTAAGGTTTCAACAACAGCCATCACTGTATCAAAGTTGCCAAACAACCATGGCCATTCACCCAAGAATCGGCCAAATTGCGTATCACTGAGTGGCTGGGACAACTGGCTGTATTTACTAAGATCTTTGGCAAAGAGCGCCTGTTTCAAACTGTCTTTGGTCGGATCTGGTAGTTCCAGCTGTTCAATTAAGGTATCCACAAATTTTGCGTGACTCAATTCAATGGTGACATTTTCAATTCCCATGGATTTGCATCCGGAAAGGGCAACCTCCAAGCACTCCCAGTCTGCTTTCAGACCTTTGTAGCCAACAATTTCAATGCCGGCTTGGGTAAGCTGATTATAACTGCCGGATAGTTGTTTCTTTACTCGGAAAACGTCGCCGCCGTAATACCACTTAACCGGCAATTCGATTCCCGTCGTACTCATCACCCGGGCAACCGGAAGCGTCAGGTCGGGACGCAACACCAACGGCTCACCTTGATCGTCCAACAGTTGGTATGGTCGATAATCTTCCGCGCTCAGTGGTTTAAAAACATCTGAATATTCCAGTACGGGAGTCGTCAGCTTTCTGAACCCCCGCTGACGAAATGTCTTAAAAAGTTTGTTTTGAATTGTTTCTTTGACCTCTGCTTCGATTCCAAATTCATCACGGGTCCCACTGGGTAAATTAGTATTTTTCATCATGCTCACTTCCTATTTCTATAAAAAAAGTCCTCGAAAACTGATATCCAGTCTTCGAGGACGCCTTAAAGTCGTGGTTCCACCTCAATTTGCCGCTACCTCACAGTAGCCGGCCTTACGTTGCCAATATCTAGTCATCCTGTGATAACAGATATGGTAACCCTGATAACGCTAAACATGCGAACCGGCCTACTATGTTCAACCGATTGGTTCATAGATGTGTGTTCACCGGTTCAAAATACTCCTTCTCAGCCACGGAGCTCTCTTTAATTTAGATGCCGATTACTTTTTCTAATCAAAACCTTATTTTATTAAATTATCTTTATTAACTTCATATAATATCATGAACCATTTAAAAGTCAAGCCATTTATTCAGCTAAAGAAACCACGCCATTGTATCCGCGGCCAATATCATCAATGCTATGGGCGTCACTTCCATAAACCATTGGAATCTTTAATTGTTTTGCCATCTTGATGATGGAATAGGTTGGATACTGTTCATTACAGAATTGTTTATAAAGTCCGGCAGCGTTCAGATCCAGTTCTCTGCCCTGCTCTTTAACTGTATGCAATATTGAAGTGATGATTTGCCCATTATCTGATGAGAATTTCCGGTCCAAATCAAACAGATCCTGAAATTTCTTAATCAACGTCATGTGGCCGATTCGGTTCGGGGCATATTGACCCAGATCAGCTTGGGCTGATGCCAAGACCTCGTGAAAATATGCCGCATATAATTCTTGTGAATGAGGGTTCTGACTCAAAAGCCCTTCTCGAAAGTCCTCGGGGGTATCGTCAACACACCAATATTTACCATTCTTACCTTTCATAAAATGAACCGAAAGAATGTTGTCAGTCGTTTGAGGACCATACTGATTCAAAAATTCACGTGTCCAGTCGGTAAAATCGGCAAGATAGTCGACTTCAAACCCAATGTGAATTTTAATTTGATCAGCATACTTTTCTCTCATATGATTAGCTTTGGCAAAATAGGCATCCAAATCAGCTGCAGCCATTGACGCTTCCGTTAAACCTGTCAATTGACCCTGGTAAAAATCGGCGAATTCTTCCGGCAACGGCGAATGTTCGGTAATGCTATATTCTTTAAAGCCCAACTTGATGGCCTTTTGAATCATCAACTCGACATCATCACCACTGCCATGGGGACAAAACTCTGTATGTGAATGACCTTCTCTTTTAATCAATGTACCTGCCCCCGATCTTTCTTTCAGAAAAAGGCTGTTTCCCGTTCATTGTAGGGAAATCAGCCTCTGTCAAAATCATTTATACTTCAACTTTTTGAATCCAGCCTTCTGGGGCTTCAACATCCCCGAATTGGATGCCAGTCAACTCATTGTATAGTTTCTTGGTGATCGGAGCGACCTCTGTTTCACTGTAGAAAACGTGAAGCTTGTCTTTATACTCGATCCCGCCGATTGGTGCAATAACAGCTGCCGTTCCCATAGCGCCGGCCTCTTTAAAGCGATCCAGATCGTCAATGAAGACATCCCCTTCAACTGCTTTTAAGCCCAAGCGATGTTCTGCCAGATAAAGTAGTGAGTACTTGGTAATACTTGGTAAAATGGAATCTGATTTGGGTGTCACAAACTGGTCATCTTTGGTAATTCCAAAGAAGTTGGCCGAACCGGCTTCTTCGATCTTGGTATGAGTTGCTGGATCCAGGTAAATCACGTCAGAATACCCGGCTTTATGGGCTTCATCTCCAGGAAGCAGGCTACCACCATAATTACCGCCGACTTTGCTTTGACCAGTCCCATGAGGAGCAGCCCGATCGTAGTATGAAGTTGTGAAATTCGTTGGCTTTAAGCCACCCTTGTAGTAGGCGCCAACGGGCATTGCAAAAATAGTGAAGATATATTCCTGTGCGGGATGAACGCCGATGTTGCCGCCAACCCCAATCATCAACGGCCGTAAGTATAACGTCCCACCGGTACCGTATGGCGGTACGTAATCTGCATTGGCTGCGACCACTTTTTTAACTGCCGCAACAAATTTGTCTTCCGGGAATGCCGGCATTAATAAACGGGCACAGGATCTTTGCATCCGTTGAGCATTTTGATCCGGTCTGAATAAATTAATGCTGCCGTCCTTTGTTCGGTATGCTTTGAGTCCTTCGAAATCAGCCTGACCATAGTGGAGTCCGGTCGAGCCTTCGCTGATATGTAACGTTCCGTCTTCGGTCAATTCGCCATCATCCCATTGACCATCTTTATAATGGGCTAAGAATCGATATGGTAAATCCATATAATCGAATCCCAAGTTTTCCCAATCAATTTGTGCTGCCGGTTTTGCTTTTGCCATAGTGTCCCTCCTGAGGATATGTAGTAAGTATTTAATCGGTCTAACCAATTTCTAATATTCTAATGTTTGATGACGAAAATGTCAATCGCTTTCAGGTCGTTTTGACATCAAAAAAGTGGCCATCGTCAATGACGACAGCCAACTTTCATTTAATCATTATTCGACTGGAACAACCCAGCCATATTTATCTTCTACATCACCTGATTGAATACCAAACAATGTATCGTAAAGTTTTTGAGTAACGGGTCCTGGTTCAGTTTCACTGTAGAAGACATGCTTCTTGCCATTATTGGTTAATGAACCAACTGGTGAAATAACGGCGGCAGTACCCATGGCCCCTGCTTCTGTATATTCATCAAGATCATTAACGTCAATGTTGGTTTCGGAAGGATCCAATCCTAAGTCTTTTGCGATTTGTAAGATTGACTTCTTCGTGATTGAAGGCAGGATTGAGTGAGACTTTGGGGTGTAGAACTTACCATCTTTGCCGATAGCGTAGAAGTTGGCACCGCCAAATTCATCAATGTACTTATGTTGACGAGGATCCAGATAAAGTTCACCAGCAAAGCCGTTATCTTTGGCTTCCTTTGCGGCTAACAAACTACCGGCATAGTTACCGGCTGTCTTGGCCTGACCGGTTCCGGCATATGCGGCTCGGTCATACTTGCTGACCATGTATGGCATTGGATGAAGCCCTTTGATATAGGCACCAACCGGAGTGGCATAAATATGGAAAGTGTAGGTTGATGAAGGTGAAACACCAACTAATGGTTCAGTTCCAACCATAAACGGGCGAATGTAAAGTGAACCGCCGGTACCGTACGGTGGGACAAAGTCTGCGTTGGCTTTAACAACCTGCTTTACAGCATCAACAAATTTATCTTCTGGGTAACGTTCCATGACTAATCGATCAGCCGAATTGTTGAAACGCTTTGCATTCATGTTGGGACGGAAAAGCTGAATTTTGCCGTCCTTTGTACGATATGCCTTCATCCCTTCAAAAACTTCCTGACCGTAATGTAAGTCTTCGGCTGCTTCGTTGAAGGTTAACGATGAGTCAGTGGTCAAGCCACCATTTTGCCACTTGCCATCCTTAAATTCCTCGTTATAACTATATGGTAAATCCCGATATGCGAATCCAAGGTTGGTCCAATCAAGATCTTCTAACTTTTGTTTTGCCATGTATATGTGTCCTCCTTAAAATATTGATTAAGCAGGTGATAAGCGTTGTAACTAAGTATGGTTTCTACAATTCAGATATGTAAGAAATCATCAGACGAACGTGGCGCTCTGAGTTGTTCATAAGATCATTACTTATCCGTTTATCATCATATCTTAATTATTGTCTAATTTATTCCTTTTGTATTACAGTGTCAATGGTTTTCGAAAAAATAAAACAGCCACCAACTCATTTGGTTGAGTTGGTGGCTGTTAAGCAAATGATTTTTTAGTTTATGCAAAAGTCATGGTTACTTCGATTAAACTTAATTCGACGCAATTGACGCTCATCACACTTGTCTTTTGATGACATCCCGATCAATCAGATCGTTAATAATAAATTGATATTGTTCAACACTTTGTTCAGTATCCGGGTTGTTGAAGATGTTGACCTTTTCCAAACCATTACCGGTGGTAATCGCCATTCTGAAACCGGTCAATTCTTTATCAACCTTCATTTTGAACTTATAATTTGCGTTATAAGGTGACGTTGGATCGAGTGATTTTTCCAACGAAAAGACACCGGTTTTACCTTCAATAAATCCTAAATCACGTAAGGTGAAACGCTTAACGTTGTCTTTCAATTCATAAACTGTATCGTCACCGTTTACCTTACCAGTTTTTGAAAATGCCATTACATCTTTACCCCCTTGTTTTTTACCCGATTAACAATCTTGGTAATTGCATCTACCAGTTTGTCCAGGTCTTCAATTTCATTATACCGCCCAAAGCTGATTCGGATTGACTCACTTATGCGTGGGCTGTCTTTACCATACATTGCAACCAGGACGTGGGAAGGCTCAATGCTGCCGGCAGTACATGCCGAACCACCGGATACAGCAATCCCAGCGAGATCCAGATTTGTCTGCATCACGTAGGTTGAAACTCCTTTGAGCCAAATATTAAACACATGATTTAAATTATCTTCAGTAATCCGGCCGTTGACTTCAAACTCAACACCATTTGCCTTTAGTTTATCGGCAATATAATGCTTAAATTTCAAATATTTGGATTGACGGTGAGCCTTTTCTTCGGAAGTAATCGTCTCAACTGCTTTGGCAAATCCAGCGATGGCAGGAACATTTTCAGTGCCGGCACGACGCTTTTCTTCTTGATCGCCACCCTTGATCAAGCTTGGAAAATTAACGCCCTTGCGACGATACAAGAAACCAATCATCTTAGGCCCGTTAATCTTGTGGGCGGAAGTTGAAAGCATGTCAATGTGATCGCGTTGAACATCAATATCCAACAAACCATAAGCCTGAACCGCATCAGTGTGGAACCAGGCTTGATGGTCTTTCAAAATCTCACCGATTTCGTGAATCGGCATAACAGAACCAACCTCGTTATTTCCAGTCATAATGGAAACCAGGATGGTGTCATCGTCCAATGCAGCTTTAAAGTCGTCTAATGAGATGTTTCCGTACTGATCGACCGGTAAATAGGTAACTCTGAACCCCATCTTTTCAAGAGCCTCACAGGGCCTTAAAACGGCTTCATGCTCAATTGCCGTCGTAATAATGTGATTCCCAAGTGATTTCCGGGCAATAGCAGTTTGAGTTATCGCAGTGTTATCACTCTCTGAGCCACCGCTTGTAAAGACAATGTCGTCGGGATCAGCGTTAATGCTTTTGGCAATGATATCTCTGGAACTCTCCATAATTGCTTTGGATTCGCGTCCCAATCCATATAGTGTTGAAGCATTTCCATAAATGTTTTTGTACTTGTCCATCAATTCAGTGTAAACTTCCTCGGAAACCGGGGTTGTAGCAGCGTTGTCCAAATATATTTCTTTCACTATTTTCACTTCCTAAATTCACTCGTTCTTAAAGAGGTCAATCAACATCTGACCGGATTTTTTCCCGGCAATGATAATAAACTTATCAAAACTCATTTCAGCATTTTCATCGCCAACATCCGACATTGCCCGAATAACAGCATAAGGAATCTTATTTTGATAGGCAACCTGGCCAACGGCTGCCCCTTCCATTTCCGAACAAAGGGCATCTGGGAAGTTACGTTTGATCTCAGCAATTTTGTTGCTATCGGCAATAAATTGATCGCCCGAAACGATCAAGCCTTCATGAGCAGGAACGCCGCTATTCTTGGCAGCTTTAACAATTTTGGCAGCCAACTTGTCAGACGCAGGAAATCTTGCTGGAAATCCAGGCAGCTGGCCCACTTTATAACCAGAAGTGGTCACATCGACATCGTGATAGGCTGTTTCAGTTGCAACAACAATGTCACCCACGGATAAGCCATCACCAATTCCACCAGCCGAGCCCGAATTAATCACCGCATCCACATGGAACGCATTAATTAAAGTCGATGTCGTTATTCCAGCTTGAACTTTACCAATTCCTGATTTAACAATCACTAATTGTTGACCATGAATAGCGCCAAGATAATAATCGGCATTGCCATAGTGTTTAGTTTGTTCGCCAGACAAGGCTTCTTTCAGGATTGCAAGTTCTTCGTCCATTGCACAAATAATTCCGTAAGTCATTTAAATTCTCCTTAGTTAACAAAAAACAACACCAAAAAGACGACCACCATCAACAAAATTAAGATTGTGATTGTCCAATTCAATTTACGATTAATTCGATGCCATCGCGGTGTCTTAAAATCTTCTGCCGGCTTAACATTTTCGTGGGCACGGGTTGTTGGCTGAGGTTCAGGTTGTGCAATTGGTTCTCCTTGTTGATGCTTTCTGGCATATTCCCGTTCAACCTGTACCCGCCGTTTATCGCGGGCTTCAAAATCTTCTTCTTGTTGAAGCTTTAATTTTCGGTACTGTTCCCGGGTTAATGGCTTCCCATCACCCTTTTTGTTATCATCGATCGCCAAGTTAAATGGTCACCTACTTTTGCATTAACTGCCAATACTGAATTGCAGTAATGGTTTTTGCATCTTGAATTTCGCCGTCCGCAATCATTTGGATGGCTTCATCCATCGTTTTTTCAAATACTTCAAGAAACTCGCCCTTATCACGTGGTAATTGGTTTTTGACTGGTTCCAAATCTTCTGCCAGATAGAGCTTCATAAACTCATCAGAAAAGCCAACGGATGAATAAAAGCCATAAAGTTCTTTGATCGTTTTTGGAACATAACGAATCTCTTCGTTCAGTTCCCGGACAACTGTGTCATGAAAGCTGCTGTCCCGGCCGTCAACCTTACCGGCAGGAATCTCAATAGTGGTTTTCTTAACAGGGGCCCGCCACTGTTTTTCAAGAATAATCTTATTGTCTTTAGTGAGGGCTAGAATACCGACCGCACCAGAATGATGAACAATTTCCCGAAAGGAAGTCTGACCATCAGGCAGCTTAACGGTTTGCTTCTCAACATTAATAATGGCACCATCGTAAATTTTTTCACTGCCAACTACTCGTTCTTCAAAATCCAACTCGATCACCTTTTTTAGTTAATATTAACATTCTACAAATAAAGCCTGATCTTTGCAATCAAGACGGTTATTTGTCTGTAACGTGGGCTTTGGCAGCTTGCGACCCCTTTTGTCCTTGAACAACGACGTATTCAACCGGGCTGCCGATTTGAATGGTGCCATATTGATCTTCAGGAAAAGCATTTTTGAAGAAAAACAAATCATCTTCACCGCTGTCTTGAGTGATAAAGCCAAATGCATTTTGTGGGTTGTAACTTTTAATTTTTCCGGTAAGCAAGAGCATCCTCCTAGAGTGCGACGAGGTCCGGGTGATGCGGTTTCTAAGGGTACTTTGACTGAAACCCTNATGCGGTTTCTAAGGGTACTTTGACTGAAACCCTGGTCTTGGGTTTTAGTTAAAGTGCACTTAGAAGTTAGCATCGGGACCGTCGAAGCACGTTTCGATAGAGTGCGACAAGGTCCGGGTGATGCGGTTTCTAAGAGTACTTTGACTGAAACCCCGGTCTTGGGTTTTAGTTAAAGTGCACTTAGAAGTGAGCATCAGGACCGTTGAAGCACGTTTAAAAAAATAAGACCACAACGATAAATCGTCATAGTCTCATTTTAATGTTAAATGATAAATATTGAAACACAATTTGATGAATCTTAAATTATCATCAGCTAAATCAACAAATTATTTTTCTTCGAAGCCTTCGCTTGCAGTTTCAGGGAACTGATCGCGGACAATTTTTGCACATGATGCACAGAATGTTGGATAGTCGCTGTCGGCACCAACATCTTGGCGAACCAAACGACAACGTTCGCAGGTCTTACCAACTGCAGCGTCAACCAACAATGCC
Organism: Lentilactobacillus sunkii DSM 19904; assembly: GCF_001435575.1. Lineage (GTDB taxonomy): Bacteria > Bacillota > Bacilli > Lactobacillales > Lactobacillaceae > Lentilactobacillus > Lentilactobacillus sunkii. The sequence continues at coordinate 39,598 of NZ_AZEA01000004.1, read as the reverse complement.
AAACCGTCACTGTCAAACTTGGTACTATTCTCAGGAGCATCTTTGAAGTCTTTTACTTCTAATTGTGAAACCATCAGAACAGTTGCCAGATCAGTGTTCAAACTATTCATTAAGTCGGCAACTTCACTGGTGGCGTAAATTGTTAATGCGGCTTCGGATGATTTACCAATCTTCTTAGCGTCACGAGCCTCTTCAAGCACTTTAAGGACATCATCACGATAACTTCTGAATTTAGTCCAGTTGGCCAAGATTTCAGCGTCATGGTCAAACTGTTTTGGTTCAGGGATATCAGTCAATTGAACAAATTCTTCGGGTTCGTGAAGGAAGCCCCAAATTTCTTCAGTTGTATGTGGCAAAACAGGTGTCATCAGCTTGGTTAAGCCAACCGTAATTTCATACATAACGGTCTGCATTGAACGGCGTTTGTGACCATCCTGCTTGTCAATATAAACAATATCCTTGGCAATATCCAAGTAGAATGCAGAAAGATCGTTGGTAATGAATTCAACAACCCGCTTGTTCCAGTCCAAGAAATCATATCGTTCCATGTAGCTTCTGGTATCAGCAAGGAATTTGTTGAAGAGAACCAGCATGTATTGATCTTGAGCTTCCAAGTCGTCAAAAGCAACGGTGTTTTCCTTAGGATCAAAGTCGGAAGTGTTGGCTAACAAGAACCGCATCGTGTTCCGGATCTTCTTGTAAGAATCAGAAATTTTAACAAAATTCTCGGTACTTACACGAACATCAGCTGAAGTATCAACAGATGTTACCCAAAGACGGACAATTTCAGCACCCATCTTCTTAATCACATCGATTGGCGCAATGGTATTGCCAAGTGATTTACTCATCTTATGACCATTGCCATCAAGGGTAAATCCTTGAGAAACAACTTGCTTGTATGGAGCTTTTCCGGAAACCGCAACACTGGTAATTAAGCTTGAGTTGAACCAACCACGATATTGATCGGAACCTTCCAAATACATATCAGCTGGATAGGTTAAATCTTTGCGTTCTTCCAAAACACCTTGATGTGAGGAACCTGAATCGAACCAAACATCCATGATGTCATTTTCTTTAGTGAATTTGCCGTTTGGTGAATGCTCGCTGGTGAAACCTTCAGGCAATAAGTCCTTGGCATCTTTTTCAAACCAGATGTCAGAACCATGTTTTTCAAACAAATCGGCAACGTGGTTAACAGTTTCTTCGGTAATGATGGCTTCTCCATCTTCACCATAGAAGATTGGAAGTGGCACACCCCAAACCCGTTGACGTGAGATAACCCAGTCACCACGGTTTTTAATCATATTGGCTAATCGAACCTTACCCCAATCAGGGAAGAATTCAACGTCATCCAAAGATTTCAAAATTTCATCTTTAATTTTGTCAACTGAAGCGAACCACTGTGGCGTTGCCCGGAAGATGATCGGCTTTTTTGTCCGCCAGTCAAATGGATAACTATGCTTCAATGGCATGTAGTGAAGCAGCAAGTTGGCGTCCTTTAATTTATCGAGGGCAATCTTGTTAGCGTCGTCATAGAAAACACCTGCAAAGTCTTCGCCAGACTCTTTGGTTAAGTATCCCTTATCATCAACTGGCGCAAAAATATCCAAACCGTATTTACGGCCGATGTTAAAGTCATCTTCACCATAACCAGGAGCGGTATGGACTAATCCGGTACCTTCTTCAAGGTCAACGAAATCGCCCAACATCGTTAATAATTTACGGCTGTGATCAAATGGATGCTCAGCTAAGATGCCTTCGAGCTCTTGGCCTTTAACCGTCTTGATTGTCTTAACATTGGTCCAGCCAATCAATTCGGCAACTTTATTAACCAATTCAGTGGCAATCACAAATTTTCTGGTCTCGCCTTCAGGCTGAACAACAGAATAATCAAAACCGGCATCAACTGTAATTCCTTCAGAGGCTGGAATCGTCCATGGGGTGGTTGTCCAAACGACCATGTATGTGTCGTCATCCAAGACGCCTTTTCCATCCACAACATGTTCACCATAAAATGCAGTTGGAGAAGTGATGTCATGATATTCAACTTCGGCTTCGGCAAGGGCTGATTCAGATGACCATGACCAATAAACTGGTTTTTTACCTTTATAGATCAATCCACGCTTGGCAAAAGCACCAAAAACTCGAACTTCTTGAGCTTCAAATTCAGGCTTTAAAGTGAGGTATGGGTTATCCCAATCACCAGAAACACCCAATCGTTTGAATTCTTCTTTTTGACGTTCAACCTGCTTCAATGCATAGTCATGACATAATTTACGGAAATCGTTTGTTGACATCTTCTTGCGGTCATACCCGGCCTGAGTCAACTTTTGCTCAATTGGAAGGCCATGAGTATCCCATCCGGGAACGTATGGTGAACGATAACCGGTCATTGATTTGTAGCGAACAATGATATCCTTGGAAATTTTATTCATTGCATGGCCCATATGAATATCACCATTGGCATATGGAGGCCCATCATGAAGCACGAAAGTTGGTTTACCCTCGTTTAATTTTTGTCTTTGTTGATAAACATCATTGTCTTCCCAAGCCTTTTGACGATCGACTTCTTTAACAGGAAGATTACCGCGCATCTTGAACTTGGTTTTGCCTAAGTTTAACGTATCTTTTACCCGCATTGCTGAACTTCCTTTCATGGTTATGTTTATTTGGAGTAATGGTGTGTTGGTGTGGTTGGTACTTGGTTGCTGATGGTTCTGGTGGTGCAGTAACCTGTGTCTAAGACCACAAGTTTATTTTCTACTGCTACCTGGCGAAAATGTGCTTCGACAACCCTGCCCCCTACTGCATAATGCAAAAGATTCAACGACAAACACAAACCGTTTGCCATTCAATCTTTTACCTTATGCTCCGGGGACACCCGGGTTTCGTCGCACTCTATTGAAACGTGCTCGCTGGGGCAGTAACCTGCATCTAAGGTGGTTCCACCGAAAATCAAACTCGATTCCCGGTGGAACCACCTTAGACTCCAGTTACTAACCGCCCCAGCTCACACTCTACAAAAAAAGACCCCGTCACAAGGGACGAAGTCTTCGTGGTACCACCCAATTTTAGAATTTTACAATTCTATCTCTTAAGATAATCGATTTATGTACTAGAGGTGATCGATTTACTGACTGGTGACTGCTGAACTTCCACTTTCTTCAGCTCGCTGTTGTATCAGTCAATAACTTTCTGTTCTCTAATCGATTAGTTATTCATTTTTTGTACTGCCATCTGGATAAATCACAACGGTTTCCTTTGAATCATCCGCAACAGGAGTGTCTTCAACTGCCTCGGCACCATTACTCTGTTTAGTTTCAGATTCTACCCCTGGGTTTGCAGTCTTGTCAAGGCTTCCAACAACTTTTTCGATATCTTCATAAGTTGTAGTTGGCTTTTCTTCAACTAATCGGTCCCAATCGGAGCCTTTGATAACTTCAAGTTGGCTTTCAAGCATGACCTGAAGACGTTGACGGAATACCCGGGTGTTTTTCTTAAGATCATCTGTTTCAATCGCTAATTTCTTCGCACGCTTAGATGCTTCTTCAAGAACGGCATCAGCTTTATCACTGGCAGCATTCAAAATGTCGTCAGCTTTCTTTTGGGCCTCACGACTGGTGATTTCGGCCTCTTTCTTTGAATTGGTCTTTACTTTGTCGGCAGCTTCCTGGGCAACTAGGATGGATTGGTTCAAAGAATCCTTCAAATCATTGAAGTAAGAAAGCTTGTCCTTGGACTCATTCAATTGAGAGTTCAAATCCTTATTTTCCTGTAAAATGATCTGATAGTCTTTGATAACTTGATCAAGAAAATCATTGACCTCGTCAACATTATAGCCTCGTAACTTTGTTGAAAATTCCTTGTTGTGAATATCTTGTGGACTTAATACCATAGTGATTCAATCCTCCTATTTATTTCGATTATATACTTTCAATACAATTCGAATCTTACCCTTTTTAGTTGTGCCGGCAATATCTTGAACAACCAGTCTGCCAAAACCACGAACGGAAATAATATCCTGAATGGAAATTTCCAGATCAGGACGTCCGGCATCTTCCCAGTTAATTTTGATCATGCCACCCTCAACCAATTCCTTGGCGTGGTGACGGGAAATGTGGAATCCTTCACTAACTAAAGCGTCAACCCGCAAAGAAGCAACGGTTGTCGTAACTTCTTCACTTTCATCAACTGGAATAATAATCTCTTCAGGTGAAATTTCTTTCAATTTGATTTTAATTTTCCCAATCCGATCAACTTGAGCTCGAACATAATCGGCCATCTCTGATTCGCACATAAATTGCCAATTCAAGCCATCCGTAACGATATCGCCAATCACATCCCGATCAATCCCGGTTCCCATAATCGATCCGAGAATTTGACCATGTGAGAGTGTGGCAAACTTGCTGGGATAATCAATCTGAAATGCAGTAATGTTGAAGTCATCAGCCTTGGGAACAAAATAATCCGGAAAAGCAATTGCTCGTTTTAATTCAGCAGAAGAGTACCCGCCAAAAGTTTGAAATGAGACACCTTCGTATCTGTTAACGATTGTTTCAAGTATATAAAGTTGTCTAGGATTTAAAAAATCAGTAAGGATCGGTCGATATTCATTTGCAACTCTCCCGCTGAGACTATCAATTGACTCTAAAAAAGGCAATTCAGCCGGTCGGTAGTGTTGCGAAATGTTTGTGTCTACCAAGATATTTCCCCCTCTGCCTGAAACGGTCATAATTTGCTAATAACCTAAAAGCAGCTGCCCCAAATAATTAACTCCCATTTGAACAAATGAGAGTACTGCCAGAGCAACAATCGGTGCGAGACTAATCATTCCAATTGTTGCAAAGTTAAACAGACTTTCAAACGGTTCAACAATCCGGGCTAAAAATCTTCCAATTGCTGTTCCGTAAGAATTCGGAAACCAACTCATCAGTGCATATACCACAATACACAACATATAAATACTAATGGCTTTATTGATGAGCCAAATTGCGTAAAAAACAAATGTTGCCAAATAGGTTGCTCCTTAATTTGTCGAGATTACTCAGTTACTTGAAATTTTTTTGGTGAACAAATAAAGATGTTTCTGCCAAGTCGATTAATCGATCCGTGAATTGCGAATAAAACACCATTCAAGAAATCGACCATCCTGGCAGCTGAATTGTTATCCAATTTATCCAACTTGATGATAACAGCACTGTCCTCCAATAATTTTTGGGCAATGGTGTCAACATCCGTATAGTTAACAGGTTCAAACACAATGATGCTACTTGTTTCAGGCTCTTGCCTGTTCATCATTACAACGTTGTCCGCCGGCTTATCAATTTGATTTTCTGGTTGGTCTGTATCCATCCCAAAAAAATTAGCTAAATTAAATTTTGGCATTTCGTGTCCTTTCACATTTCACCAAACATTCACACCGGTCAAATAAAATTATTTGTCACGACGACGGTGCTTGAAGAATGGTGGAATATCGTCTTGAGAATCATCACTGGTATCTGACTTTGAATCATCGGATTTAACGTCGGGTTGGAAAGGATCAAAATCCTTTTTCTCAACATCACTGAACTCATCTTGAGCAGCCGGACGAGTTGCAGCTGGCTGCTTGCGGATGTCCCAGTTACCAAGTGGATCACTCTTTGAATTTGAGTTACTTTGTGGCTGATCAGTTTCAGGAGCTTGTCGGTCACTGTGTGGACGGGCAGTTGGCTGTGGACGAGCTGATCTGGTCCGACGCGAAGCCATTCGACCCTTTTCAGCTTTCTTTTTGTCAATGCCTGTGGCAATAACAGTTACCCGAACCTCATCACCCAATGATTCGTCAATTGAGGTACCAAAGATAATGTTAACGTCATCGGTTGCAGCTTGGGATACAATGTCTGAAGCATCTTGTGCTTCGAACAATGAAAGATCCGGTCCACCGGTAATGTTTAACAAGACTTGTTCTGCACCATCAATAGATACTTCAAGAAGTGGTGAAGAAATGGCTTTCTTAGTTGCCTCAGCAGTCCGGTTTTCGCCGTTGGCTGTACCAACACCCATCAAAGCAGAACCTTGATCCTGCATGGTTGTTTTAACATCGGCAAAGTCCAAGTTAACATATCCGGGACTGGTAATCAGGTCTGAAATACCCTGAACACCTTGACGCAATACATTGTCGGCTTCCTTAAAGGCATCCATCATTGGCGTCTTTTTATCAACCATTTCAAGTAATCGGTTGTTGGAAATAACAATCAAGGTGTCAACGTTTTCTTTTAGTTGGGCAACCCCTTCATCGGCATACTTTGCACGACGTGGTCCTTCAAAACTGAATGGACGGGTAACAACGCCCACTGTAAGAGCACCTTGGTCCTTAGCGATTTTAGCTACAATTGGGGCTGCACCGTTACCGGTACCACCACCCATTCCGGCAGTGACAAAGATCATGTCTGCACCTTCCAGTGCCTCAGTGATTGCTTCTTCACTTTCTTCGGCCGCCTTTGCACCAACATCAGGATTGGAACCTGCTCCCAATCCACGAGTCAGTTTGGGGCCAAGTTGAATTCTGGTTTCAGCCTTTGATGTTGCAAGTGCTTGAACATCGGTGTTGGCAACGATAAATTCAACACCCTTTACATCTGAGTTAATCATTGTGTTAACGGCATTGCTTCCCCCACCGCCAACGCCAATAACCTTTATATTTGCACCGTGATTATCGGTGGAATCTAATGAATATTCCATAATTGTCTTTTCCCTCCGTTTAAGTGCTTAATCAAAGAAATCACTAAAGAAATTCTTGATTCCTTCACCGCGTTTTTTCTTTTGAGTTGGTTTCTTAGTTTTCTTAGACTTGCCAGAAACAGGTGTCGAAGCTGGTTCCGGTTGAGTGAGCTGAGGAGCCTTGGTTAAAGTTGCACCAACAGCTGACCTAACAATCATATCAACGTCTGCCAAATCGGCAAAATATGATACGAGTGAAAGTGCAGCTGTAAAGGACGGGTGTCGCAATCCCATCTGATCAGGAATATAGACCCTGACATTAGTGTTGAATTGGTCAGCGGCTAATTCGGCAATTCCTGGGAGTGCAGCTACACCACCAGTCAAAACAATTCCACCTGGCAAATCAAGTGCCTGAATTTGATTCAGACGATCTTTAATCCGGTCAAATATTTGACTTAAGCGGGCTTCAATCACTTCGGCAAGATAACGTTCATCAATGTAAGTTGGTTCGGATTGACCGACAACTTCCACGGGAAATTCGTTATCAGCTGAAGCTTGGAGTGAATCGGCATAGCCATAATCTCGTTTGATTTTTTCAGCATTTTCCATTGATGTATTCAAAACAATTGAAATATCTTTCGTTATGAACATACCACCTTCTGGATCGGTTGTGGCATATTTCAACTGGTGATCGTGGATGACAGAGGCAGTTGTTTGGCCGCCGCCCAAGTCAACAATGATTGTTCCAAAGTCCTGTTCGCCGTCATTTAACACAACATGGCTCTCAGCTAACGGTGTTAAAACAGTCGACATAATGTTTAAGCCGGCTTTGGCAACAGCCTTTTCCAAGTTGTGCATGATGCCCTTGGAACCCGTGATTAACTTACCACGCATCTCAAGGCGGACACCAACCATCCCCCGAGGGTCTTTAATCCCATCAAATCCATCAACAATGAATTCTTCCGGTTGAATATCAATAATTTCTCGTTCCTGGGGCAAACTTGTTCCCAAAGCTGATGCCGCAACGTTGCGGACATCGGTTTCGGTTATTTCACGTGACTGATCATCTAATGTAATCAACCCATTACATGGTTCAATCCGTAACATGTTCGCTGGAACACTTACAATAACGTCTTTAATCTCAATACTTGCTTTTTCTTGAGCTTGATTTACAGCACTTCGAATTGCCTCGGCAGCTTGGTCGATATCCACGATCACACCACGACTCAACCCATTGGAAGGCTGATTCCCCACACCAATAACGTTCAATTGCCCTTTTACTTTTTCTGCAACAATTACTTTTATTGAGGTAGTTCCTATATCAAGTCCCACATATAAACCCGAATTATCCATATATGTAAGGAACCTCCACATCTAGAATATTTTCTGAACATAACACAAGTTTAACACAATGATAACCTTCGAAAAAGACTAATCGACTCTAATAACCCTGCGTAGTGGTCGTATTTGAAGAAGACTTCTTTTTCGTAATCGGATATGAGTATGCACCCACCTCCAAATTAATCACACTTTTAACTTTTAGCTTGGAATTGATGCTTGGATAATAGTCCATTTTATCGCCAAAAGTGCTGATTGAAGCATACACTTTGTTGCCATCACTCATCTGAATGAAGATTCGATCAGGATTACTTTTGGATGGCGAAAAGCTGATGGTGTTCATAACGGCTCTCACCGGTGGACTGATTCTTCGATATTGTTTAATGGTCCGACGCAATTTTTCTGGATTCTTAAATTTTTTCAAAACCGGAAAGCCGGCTTTTGGATTTAAGACTTTGTCCTTAATAATGACGCCACTTTTTAAGATGGGCTGATATCCGCCGTGCACATATAAATAACCAATGGTCGGGTATTCTTCAACCTTGATCTTGACTTGGTTAAAATGAACGACTTTCATCTTAACGGATTGCATCCGCATACTGCGCTGTTTGAGTGACTGGGCCAGCTTATCTGTTTTCCCCCAAACCGCAAAAAGTGACGTTCCCTTTTTAACGGGAGAAAAGCCTTTAATCTGCTTGTCGCTCACGATCTCATTACCGGTGACGCTAACACTTTTGACTCGGCTGTAAGACGAAATCATAAAGATCATCATCAGTAAAATGAGGGCAATTAGTGTTACTAACGGCCACATTTTTTTGAAGTTTTGATTTTGAAAATCACGAAACAAGCCGTGATCCTGCTCATTATGATTTTGTTTTCCCACGAGTCCTTACCCCCGATAACCAAACTATTTGATTAAAGTCCTTGCCAAATTTAAAATCTCATCAGCTGAGTCAACCACGCCAAGCTGTTTGGAGTTTGCTGCCATTCTTTCACGTGCCTTTGTATCGTGCATCAATTGATCAATTGCCTTCAAGAGGCTTTCGCTATTCAAATCATCCTGCTTAATCATGATTGCTGCCCCGCGATTAACCAGACTCATCGTATTCTTTGTCTGATGATCCGCTGTCACGTAAGGGCTGGGGATCAGGACGGCAGGAATTCCAAGAGCTGTAATTTCTGCGATACTGGTAGCACCTGAGCGACCCACAATCAGTGAAACTTTTGGTAAGACCTGCGGCATGTTATTTATGTACGGCAAAATCTTGATATTACTGCTGATCCGTGTCTTGTCCAATAAATCCATAACATTTTGATAACGTTTCTGGCCGGTCACAAACACAACTTGGTATTTGCGGTGGTTAAACTCATTGATCGAACTAATAACAGCTTTGTTAATCGCCGGTGCGCCTTGGCTGCCCCCAAAAACCAGAACAGTTGGTTCGTCATCCTGCAACTCGATATCAGACCATTTGAATGTGCTCTTCATGTTGGCAACCTGTTGAGCCCGTGGGTTGCCGGCAAAAACAACTTTTTCTTTTGGAAACTGGTCAGCTGCCTCATGAAAGCCGATTGCAATTTTGTCAACATACCGGCTTAAAAACTTATTGGTTAAACCAACGGCACTGTTTTGCTCATGAATCATGGTTGGAATATGGGCTTTTGCAGCAGCGTAGACAACCGCACCGGAAACGTATCCCCCAGTTCCAATGACGATATCCGGTTTAAAATCTCGAATGATCTTCTTGGATTCGTGAACACTCTTTAAAAACAGGGCAATTGTTTTAAAATTTTCCAGTGAAAGAGAACGCTTAAAGCCTTGAATCTCCAGAGCCACAAACTTAATTCCCTGCTCCGGAACAATTGAGCTCTCCAGCCCCCGCTTTGATCCGACGTATAACACTTCGGAATCCGGCTCCTGTTTGAGTAAATCTTCAATAATAGCAAGTGCCGGGTAAATGTGACCACCGGTACCACCACCAGAAATTATTAAACGCATTAGTGCCCCTCCTGCTTATTTGTCAACTTTTCGACATCCTTAATATACCGATCACCACGTTCTTCAAAGGTCTTGAACTGGTCCCAACTGGCATTCGCTGGTGAAAGCAGGACAATATCCCCTTCATCACTGTACGAATATGCTGCAGGAACAGCTTCATCAATATTATCAACTTTTTGAATGTCGGTAATTCCGGCTTTCTGTAATGAATCTTCTAGTAAATCTGCAGTTTCTCCGAATAATACGGCAGCTTTGACATGCTCTTTGAATTGCGGAACCAATTTATCAAAAGTATATCCGCGATCCAATCCTCCGGCTAATAACACAACCGGCTTATCAAATCCCTCAAGGGCCATCTGGGTAGCTTCGATATCAGTTGCCTTCGAATCATTATAGAATTTTCGCCCATTTGCTTCCAAAACAAATTGGAGCCGATGACGGACACCGGTGAAGGTTTCCAAAACATTGGTAATTGCCAGATTGGATTTGCCAAGTACTTTCGCGCATGCAATCGCAGCCAACGCGTTTTCGACGTTCTGCTTTCCGGGAACTTTGATGTCTTCGGCATTCATAATGAACTCGTCGTTATAATACAACTTCCCGTTCTTTTCGTATGCTCCTTTGTCAATTTCAGACGTTCTTGCAAACGGAACAACCTGAGCAGCACTTCGCTTGCTCAAGCCCCGCCACTCATCGGAATCAAAGTTGACAACGAAGAAGTCGTCGGGCGTTTGATTCATGGTAATTCGCATTTTTGCGTTCACGTAATTCTCTCTGGTTTTATGATAATCCAAATGATTTGAGAAAATGTTGGTTAATACAGCAACGTGCGGGTGAAGCGTTTTGATACCCAAAAGCATGAAACTTGAAAGTTCCATCACAATTGTGTCATCAGCGGTGGCTTTCTTCGCTGTTTCCGTTGCAGAAATGCCAATGTTTCCGGCTGCGTAAGCCTGACCATGCTCACGCTCCTGATTCAAGATTTTCGTGATCATCGTAACGGTTGTGGTTTTTCCATTGCTTCCGGTAACGCCGATAATCTCGGCATCGGTAATTTGTGATGCCAGTTCAACTTCGGTGATGATCGGCAGATGATGATCAACGGCAGCTGCAACCACAGCGTTGTCATATGGAATTCCCGGATTTTTGACCATGATATCAAACCCGTCATCCAAGATTGCAGGATCCTGCTTGCCCGTCACTGTTTGAATGCCAGCATCATTGAGCTCAGCCACTTCAGGAAGTTCGGAGCTTGGCTTTGAATCGCTTAAGACCACAGAAGCGCCTAATTCTTTTAATAGCATGGCTGCGTGAGTACCGCTTTTTCCTGCACCAAGAACTAAAACGCGTTTATTTTTATAATCATCAATGTTTTTCATTATATTCCCTCGTTTTTCATTGTTTGAATAGTCAAATAGGCTGGATACAAAACCAGCCGTTTTGTTCCAACCTCTATACAATCGTCATGATGCTTAGTGCGGAAGCCACAAGAGCAACCAGCCAGAAAATGATATCAATCTTCCATTCAGACCAGCCGCACATTTCAAAGTGGTGGTGAATCGGCGTCATCTTGAAAACCCGCTTACCGGTCAGCTTGAATGAACCAACCTGAATAATCACACTTGCAGTTTCGCAGACATAAATAATACCAATGATCAATAAAGAAAATTCATGGTGAACCAATACCGATACACAAGCAAGGGCACCGCCAAGTGCTAATGATCCCATATCACCCATAAAAATTTTTGCCGGCTTGTGATTGAAGATAAAGAATGCCAATAGACCGCCGACAACCGAGAAACAAAATACAGCCACTTCAACCTGATGTTGAACAACAGCAATAATTCCATATGCTGCAAACGAAATGGTTCCTAATCCGGCAACCAGCCCATCCAATCCATCGGTTAAGTTGACGGCATTTGAAAAGCCAACCAGCCAAAAAACAATGAATAAAATGTACCAGTAACCTAATCGAAGGTCTCCCCCAAAGGGAATTTTAATTGCCATTGGAAAACCTTCATGTATGTATACTGCCGAGAAAACAACGGCAGCCACAATCTGGCCCAGCAGTTTCTGCCAAGCTTTTAATCCTTCGTTTTGACGACGGAACAGCTTAATACTGTCATCCCACATCCCGATCAACCCATAAGCAATCAGGACAAACAGTAGGATCAGCAATGTCGGATTCAGCATATTTTTGACCCAACCAAACACAAGATCGGTTAGGACAATGGCGATAATAAATAAGATTCCACCCATTGTGGGAGTCCCAGATTTCTTTTCATGCCATGATGGGCCTTCCTCTCGAATCATCTGGCCTTCATGACGACTCCGAAAATATTTAATTAAACTCGGCATGAATACTGCCGTTATTAAAAACGTGCTTAATAAAGGTGTCAACCAATTACCCATAATAGACATTTACCATCCTTAATTATTCAAAATTTACTTTTAAAACGTCACCGGTGTCAATTGATTTTTCAAAGTTAATGCTTTGACTATCGGCATAGCCACTTCCGGTGGATTCCAGCTTCAATCCAGTCAGCGAGCAGAAGGTTTCAACATCATGTTTACTCCAACCAATAATTCGTGGCATCTTCCAGCCCTTGTTGGTTAACAGGAAGATTCGCTTTTGTTCATTGGCAGATTGACCGGCGCTTGGAGATTGCTTACTAATTGTATCCCCGTCACCAATTGTGACCACATCAAATCCCTTTTCGTTCATGATTCGTTTGGCATACGTCGTGGTCTGATATGTGACCGACGGCACCCGACGCTTAACAGTTGCCTGCTTGGAATTGGAGTTCTGAAGTGCCCGGGTAATGACAGGTTTGAAAATCTCTGCCATTAATTGGGTGGCCGTCTTTAAACCATTCAGTTTTGGCTGCTTCATTGTGATAAACATCACGTAGCGTGGGTTGTTGGCCGGAACCATCCCGGCAACAGAATATAGATAACTGTCATCACCGGATGCATACCCGCCAGCACCATTGCTGACTTGAGCAGTACCAGTCTTTGCAGCAACCCGATACCCTTTAATCTTATAATCCGCACCGATCCCGTAAGACTTGTAAACAACATCCTGCATGTGTTTACGGACTTCCTTAGCCGTTTTTGCGCTAATCGGATGGCCAACAACTTGTTTACCGTATTTTTTGATTGTTTTGTTATTGGCAGGATTTGTGATTTTAGAAATAAAGTACGGCTTCATCATTGTACCATTATTTGAAACTGCAGATAAAGCCTGCATCATTTGCATGGTTGTGACTTCAATTCCTTGCCCAAATGAAGTGTCAGCCTGTTCGATTGGATAATTGAACTGAAGTCGACCGCCCAGCTCACCAGGCAGGCCACTGTTTGTGCTCTTCAGAAATCCAAATCTTTGGATATATTTTTTCCAGGTCTTCGGCCCCATCTGCTGTTCCAGGTGGGCCATCGCAACGTTACTTGAAAGGGCAAACCCTTTGTTGTAAGTAATATATCCCCAGCCGGCCGGGTTCCAATCAGGAACAATTTTGCCATCGATTGAATAACGTCCTGACTCATAAGTGTCGGTCCCGTTGTAATGTCCAGAGTTAATTGATGCGGACAGAGTGAAGACTTTCATGGTAGACCCAGGCTCATAAGTGTCGGCTGTTAATGTATTGGTCCAAGCCGATCCAATTCCGTTCAAGGTGGAGGCATTGAAAGTCGGCCGTTGCGATGCAGCCACAATCTTACCCGTTTTAGCATCCATTAATACGGCATTCATACCTGCTGGATGAACCTGGGACTGAACAGAACTCATTTCGCTTTCAAGCAAAGTCTGAATTCTGGAATCAATTGTCGTGTAAATATTATTGCCATTTTTAACCGGCTTTTCTTTCTGTTGCTTGCCCGGCAGCTTGTACCCGTATACATCATATTGGGCATCTTTATAACCGTTTGTGCCCGCCAAAGTTTTGTTAAAGGCCTTCTCAATTCCCATTTGCCCGATTAGATCAGCAGTACCAGTCTTTTTATTGGTCTTTGATACAGCGACCCCAATCAGATTAGATGAAAAAATCCCGTTTGGATATAACCGAGCCTGTTTTTGAACAAAATCAATTCCCGGCAGCTTGGCAGCTTCAATCTTTTTCTTGGTCAACAATGAAATGTTGGTGCCTGCACTTCCAAATTCAACTTGGAAAGGTTGTTTATTCTTGGGTGACAGAATCTTAAGCGCTTTTTTCTTCGAAATAGGCAGATACTTTGATATCACATCTGCGGTCTTTGATTTGTTAACAACGTAAAGTGGCTTGCCGTTTAATCCCTTTTGGCTCTTATCCAACACAGCGTATAACGAATATGTACTGGTATCTTCAGCAATTGGGTTTCCGTCTGAATCATAAATAGACCCTCGCTTTGCTTTGAGGACCTGTGTTTGTGTATATAATTTTTCTGCTCGGTCGTTTAAATTGACGTTTTTAACATTTTTCCCTACCGCAATGACCAATAAACGAGTACCTAAAAATGCAAAAAGCAGGAAAAATGCAAGGAACAGACTTATCCCAACAATTTTCCGGCTTTTACGGGCATTCAGTTTGTCTGCGGAACGATCAGATGAATCCTTCATTTAGTAACATTCCTTATATTTGCGTTTGAGAGTGACATGCCACTCTTGTGGGCAATTTTGTCCAGACGGGAGCTACTTTGCAGTTCCCCGATCTGCTGTTTTAGATTCGTATTATTATTACGAACGTTCACAATTCGGTTGTCCAAATGCTGAAGTTCGTGTTGCGAATTCGACAAAGCAATTTTTGACGATACAACTACTAACATTAACACAGTTAAGACAGCACTTCCACATACAATTAACAGCTTCTCAAATGATGACAGTTTAAGTGCCTTTGAGATGCTGACTTTCTTGATTTGTTTGTGTTCGGGACTGGAAACGTACGGTTTGGGTTCTGCTGTTAGGTTACGAGCTAAGTTATTTTGAGCCATAATATGTAATCTTCCTTTATCCTATTTTTTGATTCGTTCAATTATTCTCAACTTGGCACTATGTGAGCGATGATTTTCTTCTAATTCAGCTTCGGTCGGAATAATTGGCTTTCTGGTAATGCTTTTAAATTTTGGCTTAATACCTTCAGGAATAATAGGCAAATTAGGAGGAAGGTCCGGCAAAGATGTTTTTTCTTTAAACATCGTCTTAACCAACCGGTCTTCCAATGATTGAAACGTTATAACACTAATTCTCCCATTAACGTTTAATAAATCAAGTGCCTGTTCCAAAGAATCTTCAAGAGCAGACAGCTCATCATTCACGGCAATGCGGATCGCCTGAAAAACCTTCTTGGCCGGATGGCCGCCGTGACGCCTTGCTGCTGCAGGGATTCCTTCTTTAATCACTTCCACCAGATCGTTGGTGGTATCAATTGGATGCTCTTTACGCACGGCTTCAATCCGGCGGGCAATCGACTTGGAAAATTTTTCTTCACCATAGCGATAAAAAATTCGAACGAGCTTTTCATATGGCCATTCGTTCACAATCTTCCATGCGTCCACTGGATTATCCTGATCCATCCGCATATCCAGGCGGGCATCGAAGCGGTAGCTAAAACCTCTACCCGCTTCATCAAACTGTGGTGACGAAACGCCCAAATCATAGACGATTCCATCAATTCCAGTTACTTCAACATTTTGTAAGGCATTTTTTAAATTTCGAAAATTATCATGGATCAGAGTTAATTTCCCTGATTCAATATATTTGGCCAGATGCTGCTTATTGTAATCAATTGCTTCTTCATCCTGGTCAAATGAGTAAAGATGACCGTTTGTCAGTTGTTCAAGGATCTTGCTGGTATGGCCGCCGCCACCTAAAGTGGCATCGACATATATGCCATCAGGATTAATATTCAACCCCTTAACCGCTTCGTTTAATAAAACGGTCACATGCTTAAATTCAGACATTCGATCACCCCCGTCCCTTATTTTGTGTCTGTTAAAAGTCAATCATATTTTCAGCGATATCATTAAAGTTCTGTTCAGCTTCATTGCTAAAGTCGTTCCAGCGGTCGTCACTCCAAATTTCAAAACGATTGGAAACACCGACAACCACACATTTTTTCTCGATGCTGGCATATTCTCTTAAAGTACTTGGAATATTGATTCTTCCCTGCTTATCAAATTCGCATTCAACAGCGGCTGAGAAGAAGAACCTGGTGAAATAACGAGCATCTTTTTTATTCACGGGCAAAGTGTCGATTTTTTGTTCAACCTTTTCCCACTCACTCATTGGATATCCAAATAAACATCCATCCATTCCCCGGGTAACAACGAGCTTGTCGCCCAAGTCCTGACGAAACTTTGCAGGGATGATGATACGTCCTTTGGCATCAATATTGTGTTGATATTCACCCATGAACATACCGTCATCACCCCCAATTTCAGTTTACATTCACATTCTACCACAATCCACCACTATCAACCACGTATCGCTCCATTTTGTAAAAGTTTTGTTATTTAACGTGATTTTATCTCTTAGAAGGTCGTGCAAACATTGATTTGTCAGCGATTTGGATAAAGTGGTGAAGTTCTCCCATTTTTTTGCGTAAAAAAAGATCAAAGCATTTTGACTGCTTTGATCCGATATATTTAAAAATATTAAATTGCTTGAAAAATAACGTAAATCCCCACAACAACCCAGCACAGAAATAAAAACAAATCGCTGAATCGCCAAAAGGTCACAAAGAATTTCTTATAAGTTAGATGTGGGTTGGTGAAAATCTGCCAGATCAGGACAATCAGAGTCAGTCCCAGCCAAACAATCACCACTTCCGGAATAAACGATCCGGATAGTCCTCTCCTGCTTATCTCGTGGATAAAATATAACAAGATTGGCGGCCAAAAATCCAACGGCTTTATTTTGACTTTTAATCGAAAAAATCGATTTTTTCTTAAAATAACTAAGAACCCGGCAACAACAAAAAGAATCAATAATTGGATAAAAAACGTCGCCGTGTCAGTCATCCAAGGAGAAATATGCATGAGTAACCCTCCTGATTTTGACAAAACATATTGCATTGAACGATAATGATAGTTAAACTGTGTATGGAATACAAGAGAAAGTGGTGCAAATATTGGCGCGAAAAAAGAGAACAAGATTTCAAAAAATCACATTGGTATTCGTTTGGATCATGATCATTGCGACCGTTAGTTCATTGGTCATCTCCGCAATCATGACTTTCCTTTAATCAAACGAACCGCGAAGCAGACAGGAATTTACCTGTCTGCTTTTTTTATTCGCTCTTTTCTTTATATACCTGTCTTGGCCGACTACCATCTTGAGGACCAATATAACCGCGTTTTTCCAAATCATCAATCAATCGGGCGGCCCGGTTATAACCAATTCGGAAATGCCGCTGAAGTAGAGAGGTGCTGGCTTTTTGCTGGTCAACAACAAATGCCAGGGCATCGTTGAACAGGTCGTCTTCGGAATCCTCTTGATCTTCTTCCTTAATTTCTTCATCGCTGACGATCATCGACTCATCATAGTCGGCTGACTGTTGGTCAGTGATAAATTTGACGACTCTGGAAACATCCTTGTCAGAAATGAATGCCCCTTGTACTCGGATTGGCGTGTTGGAATCAATCGGTAGAAACAGCATATCTCCACGACCGAGAAGCTTTTCAGCACCATTGGTATCAATAATGGTTCGTGAATCAATTCCGCTTGAAACAGCAAACGCAATTCTTGAAGGAACGTTTGCTTTGATCAACCCGGTGATAACGTCCACAGAGGGACGCTGGGTAGCCAGAATCATGTGAATTCCAGCTGCCCGGCCCATTTGTGCCAATCGAATAATTGCAGCTTCAACATCATTTGAAACAGTCATCATCAAATCAGCCAATTCATCGACAATCACAACGATATAGGGCATTGGCTGAATCTTGGTATCATTCTCGCGATTATTTTTAGCGACAAAATCATTATACGTACTGATTTTCCGCTGGCCAAACTTGGCAAACAGCTCATAACGGTTTTCCATTTCGGAAACCACTTTTTGAAGTGCTCTGGCAGCCTTCTTAGGTTCGGAAACAACCGGGCTCAAAAGATGGGGAATTCCATTATAGACACCTAATTCAACCTTCTTGGGATCAATCAGCATTAATTTGACCTGGCTTGGCTTGGCATGAAGCAAAATGCTGGTAATAATGCCATTGATTGCCACAGATTTACCACTACCGGTGGATCCGGCAATCAG
Source organism: Lentilactobacillus sunkii DSM 19904 (assembly GCF_001435575.1). Taxonomy (GTDB): domain Bacteria; phylum Bacillota; class Bacilli; order Lactobacillales; family Lactobacillaceae; genus Lentilactobacillus; species Lentilactobacillus sunkii. The sequence continues at coordinate 21,334 of NZ_AZEA01000004.1, read as the reverse complement.
CAGATGCGGCATTTTAGTCAAATCAGCCGTAATAACGTTGCCATTGACATCCTTGCCAAGTGGCACCTGAAGGACATGGCCATGGTTATCCGGTTGATGCTCAACCACATCACGGAATGAAACTGTGGCAATTTTTCGGTTGGGCACTTCAATCCCAATTAAAGATTTACCTGGAATTGGCGCTTCAATCCGAATATCTTTGGCAGCCAGTGCAAGGGCAATATCATCGGCCAAATTAACAATTCGGCTGACTTTAACACCAATGTCTGGATGGAGTTCATATTTGGTTACTGATGGCCCCAGACTGACATGCTTGATCTCGGCTTTGACACCAAAACTGTCCAATGTTTTCTGTAACACCTGAGCATTATGGTCAATCGACTTTAATTCGCCGGATTGATCATCTTGGGGAATCTGAGTCAGCAAGTCTGTCGTTGGCAGCTTGTATGAATCATCCTCTTTAACATCCACCAGATCAACGTCGGAACTTTCATCCGGCTTCTCGTCTTCTTTGGGCTGAACTTCCTTAGTCTGAGACTTTTTGGCCTGCTTATCAGCTTCGGTAACCGGCATCCCAGAAATTGTAATTGATGAGCCCGACAGCTTATTTGGCTCATTATCTGTGCTGTCGGACGATTCATCGACTTGAGGGTGATTATCCTCCACCGGTACAGAAGGACGCTTAACAGGGGCTTTTGTCCGCTTTTGAGTGCGATGCTGACCCAACTTGGTGGCTTGAGCTTTTAAAAAGGTCAAACATGACCGTAAAGCAACAAAAATCTTGGCAAAGGAAATGTCAAACAGCACAAATCCACCAAATACAATTACAAGGCTCGAAACAATTCCGGTTCCAATTTTGCCGAATAATAAATGGCATACATAGAATACGATCGTTGCAAGAATCCCGCCGCCGATATTTGAATCGTCATTTGCCGATACAATATCATCGACAAGCTTTTCCCAGTTAAAACTGATGAAGTTAACCGGTTGGGCGGCTTGAACATACTCGATCAACGTCAGCCAGACAAGCACTCCCAGCAAAACCAAAAGGGTTCCCCAGGTGTATTTTGCCTTGATACTTGGCAGCCGAGAAAATCCCGCCAGCCAAACACCGCCGACCACGCCCAACAAAAGAAACAGCGGATAAAGACTTCCGACAAAAATTCTGGCAACATTAATCATAAAAATGCCGACAATGCCGGCCTGGAACAGCCCTAGCAAGGCTAAAATCGCACAAACGCCACCGATGATATTAATGGCATATTTGCGCAAAAAGCTTGACTGACGGTTGGTTGTCTTTGATGACTTACGTGGTCGCCCACGTTTTTTAACGGTTTTCTTTGGTGTCCGTTTGGTCTTCATCGCTTGTCTCCTCTCGTTTGGATTCATGTAGCCTACTTCAGCTTATCATGTTCATATTTGTGCGTTCGTTCCAAATGATTGAAACTTTGTTGTCTTAATACTTCATAAATCACAATGGCACAAGTGTTGGATAAATTAAGCGCACGGATATTATCATCATCTTGTGGAATGCGAATTGCCTTTTCAGGATTTTTACGCATAAACGGTTCGGGCAACCCAGTGGTTTCTTTACCGAACAGCAGGTAGTAGTCCTGAGTGGAGTCCGAATAGTCGGGATCAGTGTAATCCTGATTGGCAAATTTGGAGACCAAAAACAGGTTCTTCGGATCCTTAACCGTCTTCAAAAATTCAGGCAAATTCTTATGATAATTGATTTGGACTTTATCCCAATAATCAAGTCCGGCCCGCTTTAAATGCTTGTTGTCGATATCAAAGCCCAGCGGCTCAATCAAGTCAAGAACTGTGTCGGTTCCTGCACACGTCCGGGCAATGTTGCCGGTATTAGCCGGCATTAAGGGTTCAAATAATACGATGTGATTAGTCATGTTATCCTCCAATTAATTTAAAAATCAGCAACCATCACTGAAACATCAACGGTAATTGATTTCATCCCGTCGACTTTCTGGATAGCGTCTGCTTGTCGATCTTTTCCCCAGTGCAATGGTGTCATGATCATCATGTCCTGCTGCATCCCTTCAGGAATTAAAAATGGATATGTAAGCTCATGAATAGAAGCATCTGGATAATGAGTCATAAATAAATCGAAAACTTTTTCATTGGAATACGAACTGTTTTTCTGTCCTTTTCCAAACAAAGCTTCTCTGAGTTCAAACAAATAGTGGCTGTTGGGGATAATCTTAATCAGCTTCCCGCCGGATTGGGCCACCCGGTTGAACTCATCGTAGGCGGATGGTGAAAACAAATCAATAATTGTCGAAAAACTGTGGTTGTTAAACGGCAACCGGGCCAAATCAGCCACACAGAAGAACGCATCAACCGGCTGCTGTGTTGCGAGGTTAATGCCATCTTTGGAAATATCAAACCCAATGGCCGTATCCCGCTGATTTCTCAATTTCAGCAGTCGCGCAAGCGGGGTTCCTTCCCCGCAGCCAACATCTAAGATTATTTCAGGCTGATCACTCAGATGCTTGGCGATTTCATTGACGATCGGGTCAAACAACCCTGCCTGTAATATGTTATGGCGGGCCTGAAGCATTGATTTGTCATATTCATTGTTAGCCTGTTTGGTCAGAAAAAATAATGTCCCTTTCTTGGAAAGATCAAAGGAATGATTATTTGGACACACCAAACTATATCCGGTTACCTCGTCAAATGGTAACTTGCAGACGGGGCAACGGAATAAATTTAAATGCTGATTCACAAATTCTCTGCCAAAATCAATCTTTTTCACTTAAAATCCTCCACAAACGCAGTTCATTATATCACAGCGGCCATACAAATAAGCTTCCGGGTCAAAATTCCAAACGCAAATTTTGTTGGAAGCTTACTAGATTGCTATTAAAGTTTATACAGATTAATGTACGATTTCATGTCATTGGGCAATGGTGCTTCACAGTGAATATTTCTCCCCATGAATGGATCGTAAAACGTCAGTTCCGCACAATGTAATGCTTGTCGAGACATCGAATGGTCATCCGGGTTATACAGCCAGTCCCCAATCAGCGGATGCCCGATTGCTTCCATATGCACCCTGATCTGGTGAGTCCGGCCCGTGTGCAGCTGAACCTTAAGAAGTGTCTGGTGAGGTAATCGGCACACTGTCCAAGCCTCAGTCACAGACATTTTGCCTGAACCTGTCACCTGCCGCTTAACAAACGAATCCTCTGTTCTGCCAATCGGCAGGTAAATTTCAAAATGAGGGCTGGAGATTCTTCCGGCGACGATTGCCAAATACTTTTTTTGAATCGTCCGGTCCTTAAGCTGCTTATCAAGCACCGAATGAGCAAAGTGGTGTTTGGCAAATATCACCAGACCGCTGGTGTCTTTGTCGAGGCGAGTTACAATATGGATCTTCTGATTGGCATATCCCCGCCGCTGATAATAGCCCTTCACCCGGTTAACCAAAGAGTCCGCCGAATAATTATGTGATGGGACCGAGGCCACCCCGGCAGGTTTATTCACAACCAAAAAGTTTGGATCTTCATGGACGATCTCGATTGGGACATTTGAAACATCAACATGGTCATTTTCCGGTTCGGGAGGCAGAACAACTTTAACGGTGTCCCCCGTCTGTAACATCCGGTTGACCAACGACTCTTCACCGTTCACCAAGGTCTGTCCACCATGGTATTTAATTTTTTTCAATAATGTCCGGGTAATCCCATACCCCATAATGAACGTCCTAACCTTAATTGGTGATTCTCCCGTATACTGCCATGTAAAATCAGTCATCCAGGTTAACCTTCCCAATAAAGGAATTGCTTACCCGACGCCAAAATTGCGTATGCCGATACTGGGCAAATGCGATCCGTCGTTTTGATATCCGATATTCCACTGATTCAACGGCTTCCTTGGAGATAATTTGATGATCACAGGTTAGGATGGTTCGATTGGCGCTTTTGGGAACAACTTTAACCCACTCGTCAGGTGAAATGATCAGCGGTGAACCCAACGTTCTGAAAACCCGGTTATTAATCGAGGAAATCTCTGCCATTTGAATGGCATTAAGGGTTGGGTTGATGATTGCGCCACCAACTGACTTGTTATAAGCTGTTGAGCCGCTGGGAGTGGAGACACACAAGCCATCACCCCGGAAGCTTTCAAATAGTGTATCTTTAATATAAACGTCAGCCACCATCGAACCGCTGATCTGCTTGAGGGTCGATTCATTGAGGGCAAGGCCGTAGTCTGACGGTCCACCATTCACGTAGTTAACTTTGATATCCAACAATGGATAAGTCACACTTTGACCGTTGTCGTGTTCCAAGCTGTTAACCAGCTCGGAGACCTCATAATCCCGCCAATCGGTGTAAAATCCCAGGTGGCCCGTGTGGATACCAACCAATCGAATCCGGTCACTAATATCCTGATAGTGATGAAATGCGGACAGAAGTGTCCCATCCCCTCCCACTGAGATAACAATCTCCGGATTCAAACCATCAATACTCAAATCAGGGGATTCTTCAATTTTTTTCTTCAGTGAAGTTGCCACAATGTTCGACGACTCCCCAAGATTACTGTAGATGGCTATTTTCATCAGACGACTTCCTTACATCTTTGTCTGGTCCCTGCTTTTTAACTTCTTGAAGCTCATCACGAATTTCCGACATTTCTTCATCCAAGTGGAAAGCGGCTTCTGCTGAGCGCTCCAGTCGGGTCTTTAAATCATCCGGAAATTCACCTTTGTACTTGTAGTTTAGGGAATGCTCAACGGTAGCCCAGAAATTCATAGCCAAGGTTCTAACCTGAATTTCGGCTAAAATAACTTTTTCACCGGACAGCATTTGAACCGGGTACTCAAAAATAATATGGTATGAACGATACCCACTGGGCTTCTTGTTATGAACATAATCCCGTTCTTCGAGAATATTAATATCGGTTCGTTTACGCAGTAAGTCAACAACCTGATAAATATCTTCAACAAACTGGCACATGATCCTCAGGCCGGCGATATCTTCCATATCTTCTTCAAGCCGATCTTCAGAAATGTGTCTTCTAACCATTTTTTCTTTGATACTATCAACAGGTTTAACCCGACCGGTCACAAACTCAATCGGACTTCTGCCATCAATTTTTAAAAACTGTGCTCGGATTCCACGCAGCTTCACTTTTAATTCGTCTACAGCTTGTTTGTAAGGCACTAAAAAATCATCCCAATTTTCAACCAAGCTAACACTTCCAATCTGTTGTGTTAAAATCAATCTATAATTGTTCAACACAAAATTCAATCAGACTTAATTTTACCATATTAGCCAATTTTTCCAATGTTGCATGCACACTTCAAGCAAAATTGTTGTTTTTGTGTGAGAATTTGTTATTCTTAATGAAGAAAATAATTAGTATATTAATTTTGTTGTCGGTTGCACATGGAGGGGCAATAATGGTACTTGAGATTTATTTATTCGTTGATCCACTTAATCGACATTGCTACGACGCCGAAAAGACGATCGAACGTATTTCACAAAAATTAAATAAACAGATCAGCGTTAGATTCGTTACAATGCTGAACATCAAAATACTTCACAACTTTACGAAGAACAAACAACTTAGCCATCTTGATCAGAACCTGCCGTATGACGCAATTTTGGACTTCAAGGCAGCGTCGTTTCAAGGCAAAAAGTTTGGCCGTCGCTTCTTGATGGATCTTCAAAAGGAACTGTTAATCAATGAAGAACCTTACACCGATGAACTGGTGTATAAGCTGGCTGAAAGAAACGGTTTGGATGTCGACATGTTCAAAGAAGACCGCAGAAGCGACCTTGCAGAAAAAATGTTCCGCTGTGATCAACGCGTCGTCCACGAAATGGAAATTGACGATCCATCAACAACTGTCCTGTTCAATTCCGACGTTGATGATTGTGGCATTCGCATCAAAGATTTCGACTATAATTCACTGTTTGGCTTCTGTGCAAAAAGTCTCGGATCCGCTGCCCACTTTGAGGAAGCAAGCCGAAAGCCAGCCAAACCAATCAAGGCGCCATATCCAAAAACGAATTTACGATTTAATTAGTCAGCTCCACTACAAAAGCGCAGGCAACTGGGAAATTCCCAGTTACCTGCGCTTTTGTGGTTTGACTATTATTTGTTGTACAACTGCTCAAATTCGTTCAGCCGTTTCTCAAAAATTTGGAAGGCTTTCTCGAGATACTCGGGCTTGGTCATATCAACACCGGCTTTTTTCATGACATTGGTTGGAATGTCCGAACTACCGGATTTTAAATAATTCAAATACTTGTCAACGTTGGATTGATCACCGTTAACGATTCCGTCAGCTAAAGTTGAAGCTGCGGCAAAGCCAGTTGAATATTGATAGACATAGAAATTGTAATAGAAATGTGGAATTCGTGACCATTCCAATCCAATTTGGGGATCAGAAATCACTGAGTCGCCATAATACTTCTGATTAAGATCACGATAATAATCATCCATAAATTTGGCAGTCAACGGTTGCCCCTTGGCGTCCTGTTCGTGAATGTACTGTTCAAATTCCGCAAATTGGGTTTGACGGAATACGGTTCCCTTGAACCCATCAAGATAATAATTCAAAATAAACCGTTTCATTTCATCATTATCTTTGAACTTATTCAACAAATAATCAGTCAAAATGTTTTCATTGGTAGTTGAGGCAATTTCAGCCACAAAGATTGAATAATCACCGTATTGATATGGCTGATTATGATGTGAATAGTAACTGTGCATGCTGTGACCCGTTTCATGGATCAAAGTGTACAGGTTATCCAGATTATCTTTCCAGTTCAACAGAATATAAGGATTGGTATCATAGGTTCCTGAAGAATAGCCGCCGCTTCGCTTGAATTTGTTTTCAACAACATCGATCCAGCGTCCATTAAACTCTTCTTTTACGTGGCTGACATAGTCGGGACCCATTACCTGCAAAGCTTCCAAGGCAATTTGCTTTGACTGTTCAAATGTATATTTTGGTGATTTTTTACCAACCAGTGACGTATACATATCGTACATATGAAGTTCATCAAGACCAAGAATCTTTTTTCTCAAAGCAACGTATCGGTGCAGAAGATCCAAGTGCTCATTGACAACCTTGATCAAATTATCGTAAACGTCGGTTGGAACTTCATTGCCGGCAAGTGCGGCTTCCAAAGCACTGTTGTAATGACGGATGTTTGCCTTAAAATTGTGGTTCTTCACATTGGTTGTCAAAGTGGAGGCTAAGGTATGTTGAAATTGATTGTAAACTTCATACAACTTTTGAAAAGCTTCTTTACGAACACTTTGATCCGTTGATTCAAGCAAAATACCGTAAACACCCTGTGAAAGCTTAACCTTGTTGCCATTTTCGTCAGTTACGACTGGGAATGACAAATCGGTGTTATCCAAAATGCCAAATGTCTTCTCACCGGATGAGAAAATATCGTCAGCTCCGGCAAGAACCTTTTCAACATCGTTGCCTAATATGTGGTCACGCCGTTCAAAGGTCTGATCAAAGAAACGCTTGTATCCATCAAGCTTGGGTTCATCTTGATAATATTGCGCCATTTGGCTGTTGGAAATCTTCAGCAGTTCGGGTTCGAACCATGCTGTTGCCGCCCCAAATTGGGCACCCAACGATTCTGCCCGGGAATACATCGCCTGGTACTTGTCTTCACTGGTATCCTGATCGTTCTTGAGCTGAGCATATACATATACCTTTTCCAATTTTCGACTGAGGGTCATCAAGTCCTCAGTGGCTGTCAGCAATGCTTGGGCATCTTTCTCAATTGTACCGCTCAAGCCGGCAAACTTTTTTGTCCCGGCGGCGACTTCCTCAAAATCTTTGTCAAAATCTTTGTCCGAAGAATAAACTGTTGTTAAATCCCATGTCAAAGCTTCTGGGACGTCTTTTCTAAGAGGCAATTCTTGTGTTTTCGTCATAATGTCCTCCTTAATTGTTAGTTAACAATAGGTTAGCACACCACGGGCTTTTCAGTCATAATATATTGCCTTTTTTGATCATAACTGTCAAACCAAGTTGGCGATTGGATAATCTTCACACCGTTAATGGTATGGCGAAGATAACCATTGGCCCGTAAGCTGAAAATGAAGCTTGTAAATGCCATTTGGAAAAGCCGGACATAGTCATCAACTTGGGCAAATTGCTGGCCAAACAGTTGAACTGACTGTTTGAACAGCCAGTTCAACTGTTGGTTGGACACCTCGTCATATTCCCCTGAGAAGAGTTGGAGGACGATCCATACCCGCCAACACAAGCCGCAACGCCGAAAAATCGGCAGGCCATCCCCACTTTTTCCATGGCAGACGATTGGGCATCCCACGAAAATCTTCCCCTGCCGGTAGCAGGCTGTAATCATATCGAGATAGGTTGAATTCTGCATCACAACGCCTCTCTGAATGCGTTTAATCTGATTTAACATCAACAGACGACTTCGGCGTTCAGAACAGATAGCAGCATCTTGTTTGACGCGTCCCACAAATTTTTTCAGTTCCTTTAGATCAGTAAATAAACGCACCTGACTGGTTAATTTCCCTGAAACTTCCCTGATTTGAAAGTCAAGCCGAAATTGACGATTACTTGCCGAATAAAACACGATATAAAAGCCCAGTTTGGTATGAAATCGAGCAAACTTGGCCACCCCGTCCAACCGCTTGGCGGCATTTAAATGACGGTCGCCCAGAATCCATAAAACATCGATCCCCAGTTTCTTGTAGTTGACCGTCCGCCGGGCAATATCCGCATATGAAATCGGACTGCACTGGTATTCTAAGATTGCCTGTTCATCGGGTAGGAACACATCCGCCCGCTGCTCAATGTCCGGCAGATTATATTCCAAGACGGTCTTAATGCCCATTTGTTCAAGTTGTTTTTGAAAGACCAGTTTACCGGTCAAGTGAGCCTGACTTTCATTTTCGCTGAAATGTCGACAAATCGAGTTGGTTTTGTGACTGAAATGAGGGATTCGATATTTTCCGTGCTTAAAAATAACCCTTTCCTTACAGCATGGGCAAATTAATTGATCTTTTATAATCATGTCGCGTGTTAGCTCAGTCGCGTTAATTAATTGTTCGTTCATCATTGCTATCAGCATGTTTTCACCTTCTCTAATTTATCTACGGAAAACAGTGCGAATTTTGTTTAGAAATTAAAAATATCCTTACGTTTTGATCAGAACGGCAGTAATACTACCATTCTGCTGATATTTGTTTATAATTGTGAGTAAATCAATCCGGCCGGGGGACTAACATGCTGAAAAACTTACTAACATACATTCAAGAAGAACACGTTGCTGAACAGCTTTATCATAGCCTAATTGGTATCGAAATTGAGGAGCACCGAATCGATAATCACGGCCGACTTAGTCAACTGCCCTATCCACAAAATTTGGGCTCCAGACGTTATCATCCATACTTACAATCAGATTTTTCGGAATCAATGAACGAAATTATTACCGACCCCAATCCAAATATCGGCGGGGTCTTGGATCAGCTGGATACCCTTCAGACTGTTCTGACCCGCTCAATCGATAAGTCAGAAGCGTTTTGGCCGCTCAGTATGCCACCGGCAATGAATGCCGAAGATAAAGAATTCATCAAGAAACATTTTGGCCGACCGGCTTATGCGAAGTATCGAGATTATTTAACCGACAAGTACGGCGTCGCCCGTAAAATTATTACCGGCGTTCATGTCAACTTCAGCATTCCTGAGCCGGTGATCAACCGACTGTACGTCCATTACCGAGACCAGTTCAAGTCATTGGTTGAATTCAAAAATGCGCTGTATTTCCAACTGGCTCAAAACTTCGTCCTTCACCGTTGGCTGTTAACCTACTTGTTCGGTGCCAGCCCGATTGCTGAAAAAGGCTTTTTCTCTGGAAAAACACCGGAACAGCTCAGCCATCCTGTCCGTAGTATTCGAAACAGTATCTACGGTTATGTCAATGAACCGGAAGACAAAGTCGATACAACCATCTATGCGAGCTTGGACCACTATATTAATGGTTTGAACAGTGCAATTGATGACCATGAATTATATTCAAAAGCAGAATTCTATGGGCCGGTTCGACTACGCGGGCAGGAATTAATCAAAGATTACCGGACAAAAGGCATTTCTTATTTGGAGTTCCGAGTTCTCGATAACACCCCCTTCACCCCAAACGGCCTTAGCCGTCATGCAATGTATTTTCTAAAATTCTTCCTGGTCTATTTATTGGTAACTCCAGTAGATCATGAAAATATTGCCGATGATTTACAACAGTCATTTGCCGACAATAATCAGGTGGCCCTTGAAAATCCTGATCAGGTAACGTTCAAGGAAGCGGAAGGAATGAAGATTTTTAAAGAATTAATCAGCATGGCAAAATCACTTCATGCCCACTCTGAACAGCTCCAAGCATTGGACGATTTCAGTGAGGTTATCACCCACCCTGAATTGACGGCGTCAGCGATGCTTCTCAAACACATCAAAAACGACAGCTTAATGGATTTTGGCGTTACCGTTGCAAAAAGACGGCGGGCACAGCGTCTCGGTGCCCCAACACTACTGCCCTCTATGGGAAACATTTCCTTTGATGCGCAACGCCTGATTTTTCATGCCATACAGCTTGGAATCCGATACTATGTGGTCAAGGATGAGGATGGCGAATCCTTAATTACCCTGACTTACGACAACGTTACCCAGGTTGTCTATACAGATAAAGTTGGTAAAGTGGAACCGTTGACGTACTTGTACGATTTATTTCCAGGTATCAAAAAAGCCGCAGAACAAGATAAGATTTAGAACTTTAACTACAAAATAAAAGACAAACCAATCATCTCCGAATTCGGAAATTGTTGGTTTGTCTTTTTTTGTATGAGCTTAGTAGAAATATTACCATAAATTGAAAAACATTCTATAACGATCAAATCTTGAAAGAAACGCTAAATACAGTTCCCTTTGGATGGTTATCCTTGACAGTAATTGTTCCGGCATGCTGCTGAACAATCCACTTGGCGATGGCCAATCCCAGGCCGTTGCCACCAGTTTTTGAATTTCTTGATTTATCCGAACGGTAGAATCTTTCAAAAATGCGTTTTTTGTCCGCATCGGGAATTCCGGCTCCGGTATCTCGAACCTCAATAGTCAACCGATCACGGACGAGCAGTGTCAGCACTGTTACCGTTCCCCCGGCAGGTGTATATTTGATTGCGTTATCCAGCAAAATAATTAAAAGCTGGCGGATCAAGTCTTCGTCTAAATGACCGGATCCTTCTGCTTTAAGAACGGTCACCATCGATTTGTGCTGACTGGCAGCAATATCTTCATACGGTTTGAGAATTTGTTTAAACCATGGTTGCAGGTCGACTTCCACCTTATTGATTTCGATTCTTCCCGAATCCGAACGTGCCAGCATCAACAAACGGTTTGTCAGCGTCTGCAGGTGGCGGACTTCGTCAAGGGAAGTTGAAATTGGATCAACCTGATCAATCACTTTAGTCTTCGGTTTGGTCAGCATGTACTCCATTTGATTTTGGATAACCGTCAGTGGGGTTCGTAATTCGTGAGCGGCATTTGCACTGAATTGGCGCTGACGTTTCCATGCTTCCATGATCGGTCTCATGCTTGATCGGGAAAGGTAGTAAGCAATTGCGATCGCGACAATCCAGAAGAAGAACAGTGTGATTAACAGCGAACGCTTAAAACTATTGACCGCCATTAGGTCAGTATCAATGTTTTCTAAGATTAAAACGTAATTTCCTGCATAAATGGGATTTGAATTGGATTTTGGCACCTTAATCAGCAACGTTCTGAAGTAATGGAGGGTGTTATCCGTCGACATTAATGTCACTTCACGAACCTTGTTGACCTCGGATTTATCCAGTTCCGTATTAATAAACAAATTATAAATCCGATTACCTAACATTTGAGCATTAATAATCTGACCCTTTTTATTGAAAACTAAAATATTGGTTCGAAATGGCGTGTCGCCGTTATTCGGCTTTGCAGGAGCCGGAGACTGCGCATTCCCGCCACCGGTCCGAAACTGCGGCGCTTTACGGTTACTCAACACATTTTGTTTTTGGGTAACCAGGCCCTGGTCAATATTTTTATAAATTGATTGGTGAAAGAAGAAGAACACCACTAACCCAAGCACAGCAAATAACAGGGCAAACCCCACCAATTCTTTAACGAAAAGTGATAGCTGCTGTTTTTGCTGCGGATCGCGTTTTTTCAATCCGATTCCTCCGTTTCAAACATATAACCGACGTTTCGCAAAGTCTTGATGGGCTGAAGGGATGAGGCTTTTTTGAGTTTTTTTCGTAAATTGCTCATATAGACCTCGACCACAGAGATAGCCGTCTCAGACTCAAATCCCCATAAGCGGTCAAAAATTTGATCCTTGGTGATAATCGTATCGGGATTTTGGATAAAGTATACCAATAAATCGAATTCCTTACCGTTCAACTCTAGCTCCTTGCCGTTAACCTCGACAATTCGGTTGCTCAAATTGACTTTAAAGGGACCGACCGACAACGTGTTATCATCGCCAAGATGGCCGCTTCGTTTGAGCAGTGCTTTTACCCGCATAATCAGCTCTTCACGGTGGAATGGCTTGGTCAGATAATCATCCGCTCCGAGTTCAAAGCCGTGAACTTTATCGTCCAAGGTGTCTTTGGCAGTCAAAATCAATACCGGCATGCTTAAGTGATCCTCGGTTCGCCAATGCTTCAAAATATCGTAGCCGCTGACCTGAGGCAACATCAAGTCTAGTACCACCAGATCATAAATCCCTTCCTGTCCCAGCATTTGGCCTTCAAAGCCATCATGGGAGACCGTTGTCTGTGCAAATTCGTCAAGGAAAAGCTGGAGGCTCTTAGCCAGATCTTCGTCATCTTCAATTATTAGTATATGAAGTTCTTTCATTCAATTGTTACCTCGTTTTCTAAGATTTGTCCTTTTGTCTATTGTCATTAAATTAAAGGTTTTTTTCTGAGCCGTCAACTAAGTTAGACATAACTTATCATAAATCAAAAGTTTTAAGCTTGTTTTATGGTTGAACAGATAAACTCATTTCAGCAATTAAGAAAGGAGTGAATGAGCCATAACAAGTACAAAGCAATTATTTAAATTTGGCATCACCGGCTTGATTAACACGGTTTTAACCTATGTAATCTACTTGGCATTGCTCAACCCAACCAACGCAACGGTGGCAATGGCAATCGGATATGGAATCACCTCATTGTTGGGGTTGACCTTGAGCAATCGCTGGGTATTCCAAACCGGAACATCGGTTAAGTCAGTCATTTGGAAATACTATGCAACCTATGTGTTTACCTGGCTGATCAGTGTCCTGTTCGCACATTTTGCGAGTGGATGGCCACTCATTGACAGTCGATTAATTCCAATCATTAGTCTTATGATCACAGTACCCACCAATTTCCTGCTTTCAAAATTTTGGGTATTCCACAAAACAACTTTAAAGGAGGTCCGCCACTATGGCAGCCAATAATTCATATATTGAAAATACCCAAAATCGTCAAAAACACAGGTTCAGATTTGATTGGATCCTCGGCGTTATCCTGCTGTTAGCCATGTTCCTCTATGGGTGGCAGATCTGGAAAGCCGGATCTGCGAATGCTTTTTATACCGCGGCAATCAAAAGTATGACCGAAAGCTTCCATAATTTTTGGTACGGAAGTTTTGATCCCGCTGGTTACATCACAGTCGATAAGCCACCAGTTGCGCTTTGGTTCATGGCGATCAGTGCCAAAATCTTTGGGCTCCATGGATGGAGCATTGTTCTCCCCTCGGTTCTATTCGGAGTCGGGTCGGTTTATCTGATGTACCGATTGGTTCAACCCTATTTTGGAAAGAATGCGGGTCGGCTCAGTGCGCTGGCGTTGACATTAACACCAATTGTCGTTGCTGATTCCAGAACTAACAACATGGATGCGACACTGGTGTTCTTCCTCATGTTGGCCCTGTATTTCCTGGAAAAAGCCATTGGCAGTCGCAAAATCTGGTCACTCTTGATCAGTTTCGGCTTAATTGGAATTGCATTTAACGTCAAGATGCTCCAAGCATTCATGATCTTGCCTGCTATGTATTTGTTTTACTGGCTGGCAGCAAATGAAAACTGGAAGAAAAAGATTTATAAGCTTTCATTAGCATCGGTGTCACTGCTGGTCTTTACACTGGCGTATCCGGTCTCAGTCGATATGACCCCTGCCAGCAGCCGCCCATATGTAGGTGGTTCAGAGACAAACTCACTGCTTGAGCTGGCTTTCGGATACAACGGAAGTGAACGGCTCCTGGGACAAACCACAGGAACCGGCGGTACATTTGGCGCAGGTATGAACAGCAAGACCCAGAATAAAAAAGGTAGCGGCATGCCCGGCGGCGGAAAAGTGCCAACCGGTATGAAACAAAACGGTAAGACTGGCACCCCTCCTGGCGGTAAACAAATGAAAGGTCAGCTAAACGGCGCCAAGAAAGGCGGCCCAGGAAAAATGGGTGCCGGTGGCGGTGCTGGCGGAGGTGGCGGTGCCTTTAATATCGGGACTGCCGGGCCATTCAGACTATTCCAGTCTGCGCTTGGACCAGAAGTCAGTTGGCTGCTGCCATTTGCGTTATTCGGTTTAATTGGCGGTCTGGTTTACTTCAGAGATCGTCGCAAACGTTGGTTCAGTCTTTCATCTAAACAAAAACAATTAATCTTGTGGACCGGCTGGCTGGTTCCCGTTTACGGATTCTTCAGTATTGCCAGTTTCTTTCATCCCTATTACATGATTATGCTCGCCCCACCAATCGCTGCACTATTTGGAACCGGTCTGACCGCACTTGTCGGCCTCTTTAAAAACAGCTTGCGAACCAGTTGGAAATTCTATCTGCTTCCGTTGGCAATCATTGCAACGGCGGCCCTTCAATCCTGGTACGTCTACAGTTATTATCCATGGTTGACTTGGACAATCTTAATTGCAGCCATTGGATTCTCGATTGGTTTGGCAGTTCTTCCCCGTGGAAAAGCATTCCAGACGTTTTTGGTCGGTGGAATTCTTTCGATTATGGCAGCCCCAGCCTGGTGGTCACTCACCCCAACCATTGCCGCTGAATCAGCGATGATTCCAACCGCTGGGCCATCCCTATTAACATCCAGCAGCAGTGGGATGCCTGGTGGTGGTGGCGGTATGGGTAACAGTTCCGTCAACAAGAAACTCCTCAGTTATGTTGAAAAACATCAGGGAAATGCAAAGTACCTGTTTGCAACCAGTGATTCAACAACGGCGGCCCCATACATCATTAAAACCGGCAAAGCGGTTATGGCCATGGGTGGCTTTAATGGTACCGATCCGGCGATCACCCTTTCACAATTTAAAAAGCTGGTGAAAAATGGCGATCTGAAATATTTCTACTACTCTGGTAGATCTGGAAATACGGCAATTATCAACTGGATTAAGAAGCATGCTACCAAAGTCAAGTCCAGTCTGTATCAATCGTCAACCAGCACGTCAAACACCATGGGTGGCGTTGGGGGACCTGGAACTGGCACTTCTACCAAATCGAAAAAGTCGTCAGCACCATCAAAACCAGCTGGTCAAAAGCCAACCGGCAAAAATGGCAAAATGCCATCGGGTAAAGGCAAGCCCGGGTCAAAACCTTCAATGTCGAAAAATAACAAAACCACTCCTAAGAAGCGGTCGGCTAACACGAATAAGAAGGCCACTCAACAACGGGGCTCAATGTCAGGAGCCGGTGGAATGGGCTCATCAGGAGTACTGTATGACCTGTCGTCAATTTATAAATAAAAAGGAGGCCATTTAATGGATAAAAACAAAGAACTGATTTCAATTGTACTGCCAGTTTTCAACGAAGAGGCAGGAATTGAAACGACCATCGATACGTTAGAAAAATTTGCTGCCAATCAGCCGCAAAATTTTGAAATTATCTTTGTTGATGATGGTTCCCAAGACAACAGCGTTAAATTAATCGAAAAAAATCAAGAATCTAATCAAAACATCCGCCTGATCCAATTTTCGAGAAACTTCGGTCATCAATTAGCGATTACAGCGGGAATCCGGTATACCAAAGGCGATGCCGTCGTTGTGATGGACGCCGATCTTCAAGACCCACCTGCTGTGATTGTTGATATGATTGATAAATGGCATCAAGGTTTCGATGTTGTTTATGGAAAACGACTTTCAAGAGATGGCGAGAGCTTCTTCAAGAAAACCACTGCATCACTCTTCTACCGCGTCCTCAAGCGAATGACCAGCGTCAATATCCCTCTGGACACCGGTGACTTTCGACTGATGGACAAGCAAGTCGTTCATCAGCTCAGGCGAATGAATGAGGCTGATCCATTTGTAAGAGGAATGGTCAGCTGGGTTGGCTTCAAACAGACTGCCGTCACCTACGAACGCCAAGAACGAATTGCGGGCACCTCGAAGTACCCGCTTCGAAAGATGGTCCGACTGGCAATGGATGGAATCACTTCGTTTTCATCATTCCCACTCCAGATTGCCAATTGGCTGGGCAGTCTTTCAATTGTATTTGGGATCGGCTATCTGATCGCGTCACTATTCACAACGATGGATACCATTCATTTTGCGGTATTTGCCCTCTTCTTGATGGTTGGCATCACGCTGTTGACGATTGGGATGCTGGGATCATACCTTTATCGGGTATTTGAGGCATCCAGGAAACGTCCTTTGTACATCGTTTCAAAGACGGTGGGGTTTCGCCCCTCACGGGATCCGGAAAGTCAGCAGACGTATTATAAGACAACGATCAAGGGACGCGCATTACAACACTAAATAATTACTCATACTAAAAACGACAGCCGATTGTGGCTGTCGTTTTTGTGTGAATCGATTAAGTTTTACTTGAAATAATATCTGCTCAACTCTAATGCACTATTCTCCATTATATGTTGGCCATATTCATTGAGGACTTCTTCAGTAACGGTGGTCTTCTTACCATATTCATTGGCAATTGCCACTTCATCGCTGACAACCATGTCAACGGGGTCGTTGCTGAACAATTCCAGCTTCAAGTAATATTTACCTTCATACAGATACAAATCTGATGTCCCATTTTCAAGTCGCAATGCCTTGGCAAGCGATACGAAGTCATCGAGTTGATCGAACTCAAGAATAACTGTTCGTTTTTGATGACCAAACTCGTCGTTGGTTTTCTTATCACTTACAGGTTGTGGTTTATTATTATCGGCATGTTCAGCGATATATTTAGAAACCCGGTCACGTTTTTCAGGCCGCTGTGAATCAGCGTCGCCTGAGTCAAACATGTCGTTGTCAGACATATCTACATCCTTACTGATGAATAACTCCAAGCCATTTTGGTTCGGAAGAACTTGGAAAGTGACGGCATCATTATTTTGAAACTGATGGTCTTTATCAACTTCTTCCAGAATACTGTAAAAGAAGCTTTCAATTTGCTTGTGGTTACCGAGTAAATCCAGTACAGTAATCCCACGCTTATCGAGATCATCATTACCAATCAGTACACGAATTGTATTCTCATTAATTCGTTCCATTTCCATATTTAGCCACCCCTTTCAATATCTGAGGGTAATTAATAATAACATTGTATCATATTATTGTCTAAGTAAATAATACGGCTAAATATAGATATTAACAAGCAATTAAGATTTCATCCTCATAGTGCTTCTCGAACCATCTGTTCCAATTCACATTTTCGAGTAACCCGAGGTAAGAAACAACGAATTTCGTCTTCGTTAAAACCAAACTCAATCCGTTTGGAGTCCATTAAAATTGGGCGGCGGATCAGTTCAGGATGGATCGCCAACAGAGAAATCACCTGGCTGATGGTCATCGAACTCATTTTGTCCTTACATTGATCAAAGACGAACGAACGAGTGGAAATCACATCATCGGTGCCTCCTTCTGAAAGCATGAAGATTTGTTTTAATTCTTGCTCAGAAAGTGGATTGGCGAAAATATTTCGTTCGACAAATTCCACATTGTGATCAATGAGCCACTGTTTGGCCTTTCGACAAGAGGTGCAGCTGGGGGTAGATAATAAATTAACTTTCATAATATGTTGCCTCCTAATAATCATTTGTTGAACTGATTATATCGGAGATTGTTATATAAATCATAAGATTCACAAAAAGGACTTATAAAGACCTTATTTTGATCAAATTTGACCTAGATATCCACAGATAAATGCGTTTTTGCGAGTAAAATGGGCAGATCTGCCCCTGCAGATTGTTGCGCTTCGTGTTTGAGTTGCTGATAGTTTCCAATGGCGGGCAAGTGAGTTAACAAAAGTTTATGGGCACCGGAATCATGAGCCAGTTGGCCAGACTCCGTTGATGTCATGTGCCATTTTTGGCCGGTTTTATCAGCAAAGAAGTTCGTATCGGTCATCAAAAGATCGGCGTTCTTCACAAAATCGGTCAACTCTTCGAAATATGCCGTATCTGCAGTAAATACAAGGACTTTTCCAGTGGCTGCTTCTTTGATGCGCATCGCAAAAGCCGGAACAGGATGATGAGTTTTGAAAAACGTCAGATCAAAAGGTCCTATATGCGTGGTCTTATTAGGATCATAGGCAACGCCCTTTGTGGAATTCGGCCAATCAAGCCCTTTAAAGTTGATCGGATCCAAGGTATGCCCATAAATCGGCAAAATTGGCTCTGTGTAGCGCTTCTCATGCAATTGCCAGTAATATTGAAGGACACCAACATCGGCGGTGTGATCGTGGTGATAGTGGCTCAGAATCACAGCGTTTAATTTTAGCGGATCAAGAACTTGTTCGAGACTTAGAAGTGCCCCACTTCCGCAATCAATCAAAAGTTTAAAATTTCCAGATTCCAAAAGATAACTACTGGTGGCATTCCCATTAGCAGGATAGCCGCCAAGAAAACCGATTACTGTTAATTTCAACTCAATTCCTCCCTATGTTTTGATACACATATATTTTACGCTTAATTGAAGTAAATATTTGGTTCCAATATTGAAAAAAAGTATAATTGAATTGTATATAGGAGGTGGGTCAAATGAACAATCAGATCGTTATAACATTTGGAAATGAAGAAATTTTGACACAATTGAAAGCTGAGCATCCTGATCGTGATTTAATCATGTATCAAGCACTCAGTCAACCAGGGGAATATATGCTCTTAGATTATTCTGGAAAGGACTCTGTATTTAAGGCACCTGTGTTCTATGACATTATAAGTCACAGTGGTGAAGACAAGTGGAAGGGCTTTATCAGTTTCTCCACGCTTGACTTGAATTTCGATCAACAAAAAGTCTTCGATGCCCGAATCAACAAGCTCCGCAGTGATGGTCTTCCTGATGGCATGCATTCAATTTATTCGCTTAACTATCATAAAGATATCAGTCAACGTATCATATTGGGCACATGGGATGATTATTCCGACTTCGAACTTTGGAAAAATAGTTCTGATGAATTTATTCCTAAAGAATATCGTGATTCACCAAACTTTTATTCTCACGAAGCCTATTACACCCCAGCTCCTAAGAAAACAAGCAAATAAACAATTTACAATTTTAAAAATCCGCAAATCAATGAGGCATCCTTTACATATCTCATTGGTTTGCGGATTTTTTATTTCTATTGATTTACAATCAATGGGCTTGGGTTAAAAGTACAGACTTTATTTGAGTTAATACCGGAGGTGGGGTTCGAACCGGCACGACCAGTATGATCACCGAATATTGCGTCCGATCCGACCAGGATTTTAAGCAAAAAAAACAAGCTACCTAAGTAACTTGAGCATTCGTTGTTCCACCGGTTCGTACGAGACTCGAACTCGTGATCTCCTGCGTGACAGGCAGGCGTCCTAACCGGCTAGACCAACGAACCAAAATTGCGGGAGCTGGGTTTGAACCAACGACCTTCGGGTTATGAGCCCGACGAGCTACCAGACTGCTCCATCCCGCGATAATATAATATTTTCTTGAATGACCCGTACGGGATTTGAACCCATGTTACCGCCGTGAAAGGGCGGTGTCTTAACCACTTGACCAACGGGTCATTTAAAACGGAGAAGGAGAGATTCGAACTCTCGCGCCGCTTACGCGACCTACACCCTTAGCAGGGGCGCCTCTTCAGCCACTTGAGTACTTCTCCAAAAATATGGGCCTAAATGGACTCGAACCATCGACCTCACGCTTATCAGGCGTGCGCTCTAACCAGCTGAGCTATAGGCCCATTATATGAAAAAGCGGGTGACGAGAATCGGACTCGCGACAACAGCTTGGAAGGCTGTGGTTTTACCACTAAACTACACCCGCATAATAATATTCAAAACAAGTGGCGCGGGACAGAATCGAACTGCCGACACATGCAGCTTCAATGCATTGCTCTACCGACTGAGCTACCGAGCCAAACCGGTTCGTACGAGACTCGAACTCGTGATCTCCTGCGTGACAGGCAGGCGTCCTAACCAACTAGACCAACGAACCAAAATTGCGGGAGCTGGGTTTGAACCAACGACCTTCGGGTTATGAGCCCGACGAGCTACCAGACTGCTCCATCCCGCGATAATAAGGAGGATGAGAGATTCGAACTCTCGCGTGGTTTGACCCACCTAGCGGTTTTCAAGACCGCCCCCTTCAGCCACTTGGGTAATCCTCCATAAAAGCTGTATAAAACTCCAATATTAAAATGAGTCGATGGACCTTGTAGGACTCGAACCTACGACCGAACGGTTATGAGCCGTTTGCTCTAACCAACTGAGCTAAAGGTCCAAGACCTATATCGCGGCAGGGGGGATCGAACCCTCGACCTCCCGGGTATGAACCGGACGCTCTAGCCAGCTGAGCTACACCGCGATGAAAAATGATAGTATTCTATCAATCGGGAAGACAGGATTCGAACCTGCGACCCCCTGGTCCCAAACCAGGTGCTCTACCAAGCTGAGCTACTTCCCGTTAAAACAATGCACCCAGTAGGAGTCGAACCTACAACCTTCTGATTCGTAGTCAGACACTCTATCCAATTGCGCTATGGGTGCATAATATGCCGAGGACCGGGATCGAACCGGTACGGTCATCACTGACCGCAGGATTTTAAGTCCTGTGCGTCTGCCAATTCCGCCACCCCGGCATAACAAGCGGAAGACGGGATTCGAACCCGCGACCCCCACCATGGCAAGGTGATGTTCTACCACTGAACTACTTCCGCAAAATGCCGACTAGAAGATTCGAACTTCCGACCCCCTGTTTACAAGACAGGTGCTCTGCCAGCTGAGCTAAGTCGGCATACAAAATATTATGCGTTTGATAATATTCAATTGTAATGAGCCGTGGCAGTCTCGAACTGCCGACC
>NZ_AZEA01000039.1 GCF_001435575.1 Lentilactobacillus sunkii DSM 19904 | reverse complement strand
ACTATTACTTAAGAGATTTTAGACAGCTTCTAAAAAGCCGAAGTTACGATATCAGATTAAATTTCAAGAGTACCTGACTGCCAAGCTTCTCAAGTTAATTCCTGATCAGATACAGGATAAGATTGTGATGCGTTTGTTTAGTTAAAGTACAATGTTTATTCGTTCTGGCGACATAAGCATTGTTAGAGTCGTATAATATAATTAACTAAATTCTCAAGGAGGCACTTCATGGCAGAGCATTTAACACATTTCTACGAAAAATTTCAACCCAGTCACTACAATATTTATTTGGATATCAATCGGGAAAACAAGCACTTTTCCGGAATATCAACTATCACGGGTGAGGCGAAAACATCGTCAATCTCAATTCACCAAAAGTTTTTAACAATCGAATCAGTCACCGCTGACGGTAACGATGTCCCATTTACAACCGATGACAATAACGAGGCCATTCACATTGACCTGCCCAAGATGGGTGAGGTTACCTTGGCAATCAAGTTTAGCGCCAAATTGACCGATACCATGATGGGCATTTATCCTTCATATTATGAAATTGACGGGGTTAAGAAGCAGATTATTGGAACCCAATTTGAAACGACGGCTGCTCGTCAAGCCTTTCCATGTGTCGATGAACCCGAAGCAAAGGCAACCTTTGATTTGGCCATCAAGTATGACGAACACGAAGGCGAGACGATCATCAGCAACATGCCTGAGGTCAAGACTGAAAATGGCGTCCACTACTTTGACACGACCATGAGAATGTCTTCCTATCTGATTGCATTTGGATTCGGTGAACTTCAAAGTAAAGAAACCACAACCAAGAGCGGTGTGAAAGTCGGCGTCTTTGCGACTAAGGCACATAAGGCCGATGAGTTGGACTTTGCCTTGGATATTGCCAAACGCTCAATTGAATTTTATGAAGACTTCTATCAAACACCATACCCACTTCCACATTCCTGGCAGCTGGCATTACCTGATTTCTCGGCCGGCGCCATGGAGAACTGGGGCTTGGTCACTTATCGGGAAGCATACTTATTGTTAGATCCTAAGAACACGTCATTTGAAATGAAACAGTTAGTTGCCACCGTGATTGCCCATGAGTTGGCTCATCAATGGTTCGGTGACCTTGTTACAATGAAG
Source organism: Lentilactobacillus sunkii DSM 19904 (assembly GCF_001435575.1). Taxonomy (GTDB): domain Bacteria; phylum Bacillota; class Bacilli; order Lactobacillales; family Lactobacillaceae; genus Lentilactobacillus; species Lentilactobacillus sunkii. Next base: position 11,782 of record NZ_AZEA01000039.1, on the reverse strand, counting down.
TGGTGGGATGATCTCTGGTTAAACGAAAGCTTTGCCAACATGATGGAATATGTTGCCATTGATGCCATTGAACCGGACTGGCACATCTGGGAGGTCTTCCAAACTTCCGATGTTCCTGCGGCTCTTCAACGGGATGCCACCGATGGGGTTCAATCCGTCCACGTTCAAGTTGAGAACCCGGCTGAAATTGACTCAATTTTTGATGCCGCAATCGTGTATGCCAAAGGTGCCAGAATGTTGGTCATGGCTCGGGCACTTGTGGGTGATGAGGCCCTGAGAAAAGGATTGAAGAATTACTTCACTGCCCACAAGTTCCATAACGCAACCGGCGCTGATTTATGGTCGGCATTGGGCGATGCTTCCGGCATAGACGTGGGGTCAATCATGAACTCATGGTTGGAACAGCCCGGGTATCCGGTTGTCACGGCTAAAGTCGAGAACGGCAATCTGACCTTGTCACAACATCAGTTCTTTATCGGAGACGGCAAGGATGCCGGCCGCAAGTGGCAGATTCCACTCAACAGCAACTACGATGTCGTTCCTGAAATCATGTCAGATAAGACCCTGACCATCGGTAATTATGATGAGCTTCGTCAATCAACCGGCAAGCCATTCTTCTTAAACATCGGCAACAATTCCCACTTCATTATTCAATATGATGAAACATTGATGAAAGATATTCTTGATCATGTGAATGATTTGGATGCAATTTCACAGCTTCAAATTCTTCAGGATCTGCGTTTATTGGCAGATGGCCGGAAGAATTCATATGCCAACATCGTGCCGCTTTTGCCAAGATTTGCTGACAGCCATTCAAACATTGTCAATGCCGCTTTATACCGGGTTGCCAACAATTTGAAGAAGTTTGTGACACCTAAGTCACCAGAAGAAAAGGCACTGAAGGAACTCTTCGACAAACTGAGTTCAGCCCAGCTGGATCGTTTGGAATTTGCTCCCAAAGCAGGCGAGTCCAACGATGATCAACTCACCCGACCATATATTTTGAGTGCCGGATTATATGCTGAGAACGCTGATGCAATGGCTTCTGCCCATTCGTTATTTAAAGAAAATGAAAATCATTTGGCAGACTTATCAGCTGATGTTCGGGTCTTTGTTCTTAGAAATGAAGTCAAGAACTTCGGCAGTCAAGCATTGTTTGACAACTTGCTGAATGCTTACCGCAAGACTTCGGATGCCAGCTACAAGCAGGACATCTGCGCAGCATTAACCAGTACAACCGATCCTAAGCTGATTGCTGAATTGGTTGGTAAATTTGAAGAGGCCGATACCATCAAGCCACAAGATTTACGCGCCTGGTTCCGCGGTGTTCTTGCCAATGACGATGGTCAACAGGCAGCTTGGGATTGGATTCGTAACGACTGGCAATGGCTTGAAGATACAGTCGGTGGCGACATGGAATTTGCAACCTACATTACCGTTATTTCCAGTGTTTTCCACACACCACAACGCTTGGAAGAATTCAAATCATTCTTTGAACCCAAGATCCCAACACCTGGATTGACCCGTGAGATTAAGATGGATATCAGTGTCATCGATAGTCGGGTTCAATTAGTTCAGGATGAAAAAGATGCTGTGAATGAAGCAGTTTCGAAAACCGTTAAGTAGCTTTTTACTCGATCAAAGGAGTCTCATCATATTGATGAGGCTTTTTGTTATGGGTCAATGCTGGATAAGTAACGTATTCTGATTCATTCATCAATGGTTGTGGCAGCGATATTTGCTGAGTAATGTTACACATTTATAACATTCTTGAAAAGAAACAATCGCAAACCTACCAGAGCGCGGTTTGCAGCTGTAATATTTTAAAATTCAATTCATGCCCCCTTGTGTTGGCTGGGATTCTGGAATATGTTGGTTGAGTGAAATAACGACAACTGTTTATCCATTTTGAACTTGGGTATAAACAAATAAATTAATGCGGAGTGGTTTTGAATGAGTATATTGAAGAAAAAGGTACGGATTGTGATTCTTTCGGTACTGACAGTTATTTTGTCAGTTTCGTTTTTCGGAGCGGCCAAAGCATCAGCAGACACAACGATTATCCCGGATATTTCTGAGTGGCAGGGGAAACTGACCGGTTCACAAGTTTCCAATTTAAAGAGCCAGGTTTCCTTTATCATCAATCGGCGTCAATATGGTGCCAACTATCAGGATAAATACGCAACCAACAATACGAACCTGTATACTCAGTATGGCATTCCGTTTGGTGAGTACGATTACGCAACCTTTACCAGTGCAGCCAGTGCCAGAAATGAAGCCAATGTTTTCTACCAGAATTCCAATAAGAACGCTAAATTCTATGTATTGGATTACGAAGAAAACGATGTGACATCAGGATCAAGCAACGCCGCGGTTAAAGCATGGTATAATCAGATGCGCTCATTAACCGGCAAAAAGCTGGTCTTCTATTCCTACCAATCATTTGCCACTGCTCATGCCAATACTGCCCGAAAGAGCTTTGATGCCCAATGGATTGCCAACTATTCATCACGGCCAACCATTCAAACGGACCTCTGGCAATATACCAACAAAAAATACGTTCCCGCATTAAAAGAATCAGTTGATGCCAGCACAATTTTAAATTCCAGCAAACCAATCACTTGGTGGATCGGCGGTGCTCAATCAGCTGATACGTCTCAACCAACTTACTTTACCGATGTTGTTACGAGCGTTACCACTACCAAGAAAATTTATTTATATGATTCTACCAGCTTCAAGAAGGCCAATCGGGTAGTTAAAGTTCAGCCTGGTACCAAGGTATCGGTAACCGCCATCCATAAGCGGGCAAGTGGTGCATACTACTTCGAAACTGCCGATGGTCGATACTTAACCGCCAACAAAAATTATGTGCAATAATATGATCAAAATGTTTGGAGGAAAATAATGAAACTCTATAAATTAGGTGGCGTTTTGCTACTGAGCCTGATCCTGGTAGGTTGTGGCAACACCAACTCCAGTAAACAAAATTCCAATAACGAATCTAAAACAGATATGCAAAACAGTTCTTCACAAGCGCAATCGAGTTCAACCAGCCAGCAGAGCGCATCAACAACTTCTGGTGCTGATGGTTCTCAATCTGACAGTCAATCATATGATTTTTCATCGTTGACTAAAGACTTATCGAGCAAGTTGACAGACACTTTGTTGCCACAAGAGTCTGGCTTGAGCAATACGTCTAAGAACGTTCATATCAGATACTCAGGCAATTCTGCCAACAGCACAATTTACTACAGTCTTGGAAATGATGCATTGGCAGTAAATGATGCCAGCGTTAAAAGTGAGACTCCATATGCGGTCTTAGCAAAACGCAGTTATTCATCATCTACTGAAGCTCAAAACCACTTGGATTACACTGCTGCTTCCGAGATCAAAGGCCTTCCAAAAGTTGATTTGGGCCATTCGATTGTCGGTCATATGCAATCAGGAGCCGGACAGGAATACATTTCTTGGAACGAAGGTAATTGGTCAATTAGTGTTCATGGTAGTCCAGTTAACAACACCACTCCAAAAAAACTGGCGGTCTCAAGTGTAAATATGTTTGAAAACTATGCGTTGCCAGCACCAAATACCCAAGGCGTTGTTAAATTCAACGTTGGCACTTCTTCTCAGGTGATTACTTGGCAGGATGGCAGTGTCGTTTATCGACTAAAAGCTAATGATCCGGCGGTTGCCATTCGAATGGCAGCCAGCATGAAATAAAATTCTTTCGACTAAATCAAGCTTTCCTAGATATGGAAGCTTGATTTTTTATCATGTCGGCTGGCCAGCTAACATTGGTATGTGACGTTGTCACAAAGCAGTTGTTGCTATAAAATTATGGATAAAATCAAAAGTTTGAAGGTGTCTGAATGACGATTAAATTCGAAAATGCAACGCAAGATGAATTGCCAAAAATTGTTGAAATTTATAATGAAATCATCCCCACCCGACTGGCCACGGCTGATCTCGAGCCAGTTTCGGTTGAATCACGGCAGCCGTGGTTTGATGCTTTTAATCCCGATACCCGACCGCTATGGGTGATTAAAGATGATGGCCAAATCGCCGGTTGGGTTGGTCTCGAATCATTCTATGGTCGACCGGCCTACCACAATACTGCAGAGATCAGTGTCTACATTGACGCGGATTTTCGTCATCATGGATTGGGCCAGCAGACAATCGATTTTGTTGAAAGTCAGCTGGTAAGATTAGGGTTGGACGGGTTGGTCGCATTCATATTCAGCCACAATTTACCCAGTCAAAAGCTGTTCAAACACAATGGCTTTGAGACCTGGGGCCATTTACCCGATGTTGCGGAAATGGATGGCAAACGTCGCAGCTTAGATATCTTGGGAAAACATTTTAATCAAATTGATCGATGAAGAGAGGTGATTGGAACGGGGTTCCGGTCACTTTTTTATGTATTAACAGAAAATTTTAAGTAGAAATCCTTGCATCACATAAGTTACAGATGTAGACTTAGTGTTGTTGAGAGCTACAAACGTAAACTTAAATACAAAATTTAAAAATGAGGTTGTTAAAATGATAGACGCAAAAAACGTAACCATCACCGATTCCGAATGGGAAGTCATGAGAGCCATTTGGACGATGGGTCAAACAACCAGCCGTGAGTTGATTAATGCGATGGACGAACTCCAAGGCTGGTCAGATTCAACCACCAAGACACTGCTCCACCGTTTAATTAAGAAGGGCGCTGTTGAACAGATTGGTGAAAGCCGACCATTTACCTTCAAGCCGGTTGTCGGTGAGAAAGAGTCAATGTCCGCGGCCGCAGATGATTTGTTTGATCATATGTGTGCGATGCGGGCAGGGTCGACGATTGCTCAGGTGATCAAAACCCGTGAACTTTCAAAAAGTGATATTGAAGAACTACAACAGATCTTGGCAGAAAAAGCCAAGGATGCCCCAGAGATGGTTGATTGCAACTGTCTTCCCGGGAAGATGACATGCGAGGAGGATAGCTGAAATGGCAAGTAATAAAGATAACATGAAGATGGATCATGATATGAGCGGCATGGACCACTCAAAGATGGACCATTCAAAAATGAAGATGGATCACGACATGAGTCAGATGGATCATTCCCAAATGGACATGGGCAACATGGGCCATTCGAATATGGAAATGGATCATGGCGACATGGACCACGGTGATATGGATATGTCAGGCGACATGATGATGCATGGCGGCCAGATGATGCACATGGGGAACCTGAAGCAAAAATTTTGGGTGTCAGTTGTTTTGGCAATTCCAGTGTTATTGCTGGCACCAATTATGGGACTCAATGTCTCCATTCTGAATTTCAATGCACCAATGTTTGAAGGGATTGCGATTCTGCTTTTTGATACCGCACTTTACTTCTATGGCGGTTCACCATTCTTAAAGGGTGCCTGGGCCGAAGTTAAAAGCAAAGAACCAGCCATGATGACCTTGGTTACTTTGGGTATTTCCGTTTCATACTTCTATAGTATTTACGCATTCATTGCCAATAATCTGTTAGCCACAGCAACCCACGTGATGGATTTCTCGTTTGAACTGGCAACTTTGATTTTGATCATGCTGTTGGGTCACTGGATTGAAATGAACGCTGTGATGGGCGCAGGGGATGCGGTTGAAAAAATGGCTGCCCTCTTACCCAAGACCGCTCATTTGGTTACTGATAATGGTGAAACCCAAGATGTCCAAGTATCCGATCTGCAGGTTGGCCAATCATTTCAGGTTCGTGCAGGCGAAAGTATTCCTGCCGATGGAACCATCACAAATGGTCAGTCAACCGTTAATGAAGCCTTGGTAACTGGTGAATCTGCCGCTGTTAACAAGAATCCTGGCGATAAGGTGATCGGTGGTGCGACCAATAATAACGGAACGTTAACTGTCCAAATTACCGGGACCGGTGAATCTGGCTACCTGTCACAAGTGATGAAGATGGTTTCAGAAGCCCAAAAATCAAAATCTAAGGCTGAAGGTCTGGCAGATCTCGTTGCCAAGTATCTTTTCTACGCAGCCTTGTCAATCGGTATCATTGCCTTCTTTGCATGGTTGCCCCAAGGCTTTTCAGTTGGGGTCACACGGATGGTCACGGTATTTGTGATCGCTTGTCCTCATGCATTGGGTCTTGCGGTTCCATTGGTAATTGCCCGTTCAACTGCAATTGGAGCCCAAAATGGTCTTTTGGTTCGAAATCGTCAGGCAATTGAAGCAAGTCAACATGTCAGCCATGTCCTGCTGGACAAAACCGGTACCCTGACTGAAGGTAAATTTACCATCAATGCGGTTGTTCCAACTGGTGACGGCGACGAAAAATCATTGTTGAGCAACTTGGCAGCCCTTGAGAGTAACTCGACTCATCCACTGGCACAGGCGATTCTTTCAGCCGCAGAAGCAAAAGGCATCACTGTTAAAGCAGCCGAGAACTCACAAAATATCCCCGGTGTTGGAATTTCGGGTGAAATTAATGGTCAGACTTACACGATTGTTAATGGAAATTATTTAACCAAAAATGGAATTTCATTTGATAACGCAACCGCTGATCAATGGGCAGCCAAAGGTAATTCGGTCAGCTTCCTTCTTCAAGGCAAACAGGTTTTGGGGATGGTCGCTGAAGGTGATACCATCAAGTCCGGCGCTAAAGCTTTGATCAACGGATTAAAGAAACGCGGGATTACCCCCGTTATGCTGACTGGTGATAACCAGAAAGCGGCCGAACACGTTGCCAAATTACTTGGTCTGGACGAATTCCATGCTGGTTTGTTGCCTAACGACAAGCAAAAGATTGTCTCCGAGTATCAAGCCAAGGGCAATCACGTCATCATGGTCGGTGATGGTGTCAACGATGCGCCAAGTTTGGCAGAAGCTAATATTGGGGTTGCCATCGGTGCCGGAACTGATGTTGCAATCGATTCCGCTGATGTCATCCTGGTTAAGTCAGAACCAAGTGATATTCTTCACTTCCTTGATTTAGCCAAAATTACCAACCGTAAAATGGTTCAAAACCTCTGGTGGGGAGCCGGATATAACATCATTGCCATTCCATTGGCAGCCGGTATTCTGGCATTTGCCGGACTTATCTTGGACCCAGCCGTTGGAGCTGTTGTTATGGCAATGTCGACAGTCATCGTTGCGATTAACGCAATGGGATTGACTGCTGATAAGATTAAGAATGACTAAGACTCAGCAGAATTAAATTCTGTTGAATCATGTGATAATAAATAGGAGCTGTACAAAACGAACGTTTTGTACAGCTCCTTTGCGTTTTTTACTTTTATATAGCCAAAACGTGTTCTGAAAGGCTGCTNCTCAAAAAGTTATCCTAGGTTATGCTACGGAAACAAACCCGCCTTTCATCACACTCCTTACTTTTGCACAACAACCAATGATTTGATTGCTTCACGTTTTGCCATTGCCTGGTAAGCATCATCGATCTCATCAAGACTGAATCGCTTGGTGAAGACCTTGCCAGGGTGAATGTCACCATCTAACACAGCCTTCAACAGGACTGATTTATCATAAGTCGTTACGGATGCCGGACCACCGGCAATCCCGAGGTTACCGTAAAACGAGTTGGTAAGGTCGGTTTTGGGGGTGTGTGGTAAGCCCACTCGACCGACTGTGGCACCCGGACGGGCAACTCTCATGGCGGTATCGGTTGAAAGCTCAGAACCAACACATTCCAAAACGGCATCAGCGCCGGAATCGTTGGTTAATTTCATGACTTTGGCAACTGCCTCGTCACCCCGTTCGGCAACGATATCAGTCGCACCAAATTCTCTAGCAAGCTTCTGACGATCAGCGTGTCGGCTCATGGCAATAATCCGACTGGCACCACGCATTTGTGAAGCGATGACACCACAAAGGCCAACCGCACCGTCACCAACAACGACAACTGTGTCGCCGGGCTTGACGTTGGCTGTCCGGGCAGCATGATAACCGGTTGCCATGACATCGGCAAGCGACAGCAGGGAATTTAACATGCCGTCACTGTAATCTTCAGGATGGCCCGGGATCTTAACCAATGACCACTCAGCGTGTTGGTAACGCACGTATTCGGCTTGATAGCCGGAACTGAAGTTATCGTTATGACTTTGACAGCTGCCTTCATAACCGGCACGGCAGGCGGCACAGTGGCCACATCCGTGAGTAAATGGGGCAATCACGAAATCACCGGGTTGAACGGTGGTAATCTTCTCACCAACTTGATCGACAATCGCGATGGCTTCATGGCCGCTGTTTTCAGAATTTGGTTCTTTATCTTCCAAGCCCCGGTAGGCCCACAGGTCGGACCCGCAGACACAGGCGCGGACAATGTGTAAGATGACGTCGTCTTCTGCCTGAATGGTTGGCTTGTCAATTTCTTTGATTTCAACTTTTCCGGGTTTAACAAACATTGTTGATTTCATATCTTGATCTCCTTGTTAAATGTATTTACAAGGTCATTGTAAACCTTGAAGTTGACTTTAAGGCAAGCAGTCATCGAAATTATTTATCGGTATTGGCTAATTGTTTCTGAAGCTTAATATCGTACTGCCGCATGATTGGCACCATCAACGCAAAGATTCCGCAGATAACCGTTCCAACCCCGGCAATGATGAACAACGTTTCAACCCCCAAAGCATCGGCGATTGGACCGGCAAAGATTAACCCGACCGGCCCGGTAAGACTCATCAGGGAATTTAACACGCCCAGCACTCGGCCAAGTTGTTGCGACGGATAGCTTTGTTGGATCATGGCCATCAGCAGTGTGCTGAAGAACGGCGTTGCAATCCCCTCAATCACATTAAGGATGGCAAACCACATAAAGCCGCTTTGGTTGCCTGGCAAAAGACCACTCAAACCGGTGGGAACGCCAACTAGAAAGAATGCGATAATCACCGGCTTCATTCGATCCCGCCAGTTGCCCCAAATTCCGATGATTGCACCACCAGCAAGCATCCCACCGGAATACAGCGCTTCGATAAAGCCGGCCTGGCCAACCGTTCCCTGAAAGTATTTCATCGTCATCAACGGATACATGCTGGCAGCGGGCATATACAGCAGTGTGAAGACCGCACCGGTAATGGTAATGTACCAGAGCCCTTTGTTATGCATCAGCTGCTGGACGCCCAGTTTGGTGTTGTGGAGCATGTGGAGGGCTGCGTCAATCTTTTCGTTGTTTGGAATTTGAACCCAGATCAAAATGCTGATTCCCAGGATCGCGCCCAAGACATCCAGCAAAATCAAATATTGCAGCGGGATCAGTGCAAATAGAAAAGCCCCCAGTGCCGGTGCGATAATCATGTTGGCTGACTGGACCATTCCCAACTGACCGTTGATTTTGGTGAGTTCTGTATCCGGAACCATCGTCGGGATGACTGATTGGATGGTGGGCATCTGAAATGTCTGGGCAATTGACCGCATTAACAGCGAAACAAAAATCAGCCAGATTGGAAAAACGTGAAAGACGCCGCCTGAAATTGACAGTATGATCGCAAAGATAGCTGCCACAACGTCAGGGACGATCAATAACGCTTTCTTATTCCAACGATCGACTAATGGACCGACAAATGGGCTCAGTAAAGCCATCGGCAGCATGCCCAAAATTGTGGCAATACTTAAGATTGTCGCTGAGCCGGTCTCTTTGGTCAGGTACCAGATGATCGCATATTGAACAATCATGCTGGTGATCCCGGTTAGAAATTGACTGGCCAAAAATAAGTAAATGTTACGGCGCCAATGGTTCTGATTAACCCTCATCTTGAACACCTCATTTTTCATAAATTAACTTTTATCCATATTGTACAGGAATCGGCATAAAAACGGTTAAAATACCATCAAAGTTCAAGACTTTGGGTGATGGTTGTGATAAGCTCATTTAAGACAAAGATTGGAAATTAAAGGAGATATATGATGACTTTACCTCAATTAGATTTAAAGAACGCAAAGGGACCCAAAGCAACCATTAAGACCAACCACGGTGATATTGTAATTCAGTTATTCCCTGAAGAAGCACCAAAAACTGTTGAGAACTTTGTTGCATTGGCCGAAAAGGGTTACTACAACGGCGTCATTTTTCACCGGGTGATTCCCGATTTCATGATTCAAGGCGGCGATCCAACCGGAACCGGTATGGGCGGTGAAAGCAGCTTTGGCGGCAACTTTGCTGATGAATTTTCACCTGAATTGTTCAACATCAACGGGGCATTGTCGATGGCCAACGCTGGTCCCGACACGAACGGCAGTCAGTTCTTCATCGTGACCAACGAACACGTGGATGATGGCATGATTTCACAGATGAAGACCGCCGGTTATCCTGAAGAAATCATTGAAGCATACAAGAATGGCGGCACACCATGGCTGGACTTCAGACATACTGTCTTTGGCCAAGTGATTGACGGCATGGACGTTGTTAAAGAAATCAGCAAGGTCGATAAGAACGCTCAGGATAAGCCTGACGAAGACGTTGTGATGGATTCGGTTACAATTGAAAAGTAATTCAAAGAAGTTCATCTCCAATAATGAGGATGAACTTTTTTTGTGGAATTAAACAATCAATAATTCACAATCCAGGCCTTATTCGCGGTACGATAGTCTTGTAGATATCAGAAACTTGTGATTAAGGCGGTGAAGTTATGGTTAAATTTGATCAAACGTATCGAAAAGAAGTTAATATTACTCAGCCATATATTCAAGGTGAAACTGAAGACGAAGTTCGCAGGAAGTATCATTTGGATAAAGTGGTGAAATTGGGGTCCAATGAAAACCCGTATGCGCCGTACTATCATTCAAAGAACGCGATGATTCACAGTATCAGCACCTTGAATCGATATCCCGAAGATGACTTTGTCAACATGAAGAAGCTTCTGGCTGACGAAACCGGACTAAAGCCGGAAAACGTTGCTTTAGGCAGCGGCGCCGGCAATATCATTGAGACCATCTCCAAGATGTTTATCAATGAAGGTGATGAAGTGCTCATCGCCAAGCAATCGTACCGTTTGTATCGTGAAGTTTCCAAATTGATGGGCGCCAAAGTGATTGAAATTCCGTTGACTGCTGATTATCAGTTTGACTTGGATCAATTTGAACAGAAAATAACTGATAAGACAAAATTAATTTGGATTTGCAACCCCAACAACCCAACTGGGACGATTACCGATGCTTCCAAGCTTGAAGCGTTCATGGACCACGTTCCGGAAAATGTTTGGGTGATTGTTGATGAGGCATATGCCCAATTTGCCGATCATTTGAGCCTGGCCAATTTCATTCGATATATCGGTCATAAACGAGTAATGGTCGTTCGGACCTTTTCCAAGTTTTACGGCTTGGCTGGCGCCCGCCTTGGTTACGTGTTATCCGATCCCGAAGCCATTCAGGCATACGATACTGTGACGGAGCCCTTCAATACCAACCGGACGGCGATTGCCGGGGCTGCTGCGGCAATGCAGTTTGATAAAGCCGAAATCGATAAAACCCTGAAAAAGATTTTGGGTGATCGGGAAGGCTTGGTTGAATCATTAGGGTTACTAGGGTTCACGGTAGCCCCATCCCAAGCCAACTTCGTCTTTGCCAAGCTGCCTGAAGGGGCACCTGATGCCACAACGGTTGTTGATGAATTGATGAAGCAGGGCGTGATCATCCGTGACTGTACACCTTGGGGATATCCTCATCATATACGGGTGACAGTTGGCACACACAAAGAATTAGAATTCTTCTTGTCCAAATTAACCGCTGTTCTTGCCAACTAATTGAAGATAAACAAAAACACGGGGCTGGGACAAAAGTCCCAGTTAACGC
>NZ_AZEA01000038.1 GCF_001435575.1 Lentilactobacillus sunkii DSM 19904 | reverse complement strand
TTTTAATTCATCATAAGCTTAGTCTGTTTCGTCTATGTAGCAGGAAAACTTAACCAGAGTGCGAACCAAGCCGGTTAGCTACTAGGCATTTCATGGCCGTCGGAGCATTTATTTAATAAGGAGTGTTGATGCGGGTTTTGCATCAATACTCCTTTTATTGGATTAAACCTCATAGGTAAGGTTGAAGATCACGTTTCAACAAAATATTATAGACTTAACGGTTTGAAAAATTCTGAGTAATGGAATCCTTACTAAGATGACTTCTGACCGTGCACGTTGATATGATTAACCTTTACGACAAGGAGCGAAATTCAAAATGGAAAAAATCAATATCACTGATTTCCAAAGGAATATGGTGAAATATTTCGATAATGTCGTTGACCAATCACGTAGGCTCACAGTTACCAGACAACACAAACCAAATATTGTAATAATAAGCGAAAAAGAATATGAGTGCCTGAAAGAAAACCTATACGTTTTGGGAAACTCCGCCAATCGAAAACATCTTGATCGTTCCATCAATCAAGCAAAAAATCACCAAACTACACAAATTCACTTGAATGATTTATAAAGTTTCAACTTTTTCACCGAATATAAAAACGAACCAACTCTTTTTGCGTATATACCTAATGATGGCTGCAAGTCATCTTTGCTTTCCCCGGCAAAATGCGCGGCTAGGCAGGCGTATGCCTTCCTAGCCTACTTGGTAATGTGCATACTTTCCCAACAAGCTTGCCTTCAGACATGCTTTTCTGGTATGTTTGAAGGCAGGTTTACATATAGAATCGAGGCCCAACCATGAGTCAACATAAAAAGTACCACAAGACATATCGGCGAAAAAAGAAAAGTACCTGGTTAAAGACAATTACAGCTGCCATCGTTATTCTTGCAGGGATGTGGCTGGGAGTTGGCCAACCATCGACTAGTTTAACTGCTTTCGTCAACAATATTTCCCACTCTGTTTTCCACACCAATAAAAGTGTTGCCACCGATCAACTAGCAAAATTGGATTACCACTCCGGTGACCCCAGTTATGTTTTTGTGAATCATAACAAGGCCAAATTAGATCCAAATTCATGGAAAACCAATAAGGTAATTTATTCTGATCTGGATAACTTTAATCGAACCAGCGCAGGAAACCTCGCCTACCTGGAACCCCGTAATGTCGTTTCCGATGAAAACCGGGTACGCCAGTACATTGAGCCAACTGCCTGGCATCAAAAATTTATGGATGGTCAACCAATTATCAACCGGGGACATTTAATTGCCTACTCAATTTCTGGTGGCATCAGCACAAGTGGCGTCTATCATCCAAACGATATCTCTGGTGACCAGAACAATCCCAAAAATTTATTCACCCAAACCAGTTTCTCTAATCAGCGGGTTCAAACAATATTTGAAAGCAAAATCCGCGAATCACTGCGCCGTGGCAATAAAGTCATCTTTTTCGCCAAGCCAATTTTCCGGGGAAATGAATTAATGGCACGGGGCATTCATCTGGAGGCGATTTCAACCAACCGGTCATTGAACTTCAATGTCTATTTATTCAACCTCCAACCGAACATTCAGTTTGACTATGCGACAGGAAGATCTCACGTCGATCGGAACATGAAGGTCCCTGAGCCTTAGAAATAACAAAAAGACCCGCAAATGCGGATCTTTTTTCATATCAATTATTAAGCTCGTTGGGCGCCATCAATAACGAAATCAGCCCCATTGGCAAACTTCGATTCATCGCTGCCAAGATAGACACAGATTTCACCGATATCAATCGGTTCACCCATGTGGCCAACTGGAATTGTTTTAGTAAGAGCTTCCTCATAGCCTTTTGGAACAATATCGGTTGCGATCCAACCCGGATGGACATTGTTGACGCGGATATCAAGTTTCTCCTGCGCCAATGCCAGTGCGGTTGCATGAGTCAACAGCCGACTACCACCTTTACTTGCGGAATATGCAGGACTAAGAGGCAATCCGACCAAACCGGCAACTGATGAAATGTTAATGATTGAGCCTTTACCACCGCTATATTTCTTCATAGCCTTAATTCCATATTTTTCACCAAGGAAGGTTCCGGTTAAGTTGACGTCAATGACCTGCTGCCAATCTTCCAAGCTCAAATCTTCCAACGGCCCATTTGTTCCGCCGATACCGGCATTGTTAACAACAATGTCAACTTTTCCAAATTTGTCGATGGCTTTTTGAGTTGTTTCCTGCCATGCTTTTTCGTCAGCAACATCCTGCTGAACGAATAAAGCTTTGTCTTCACCAAATCTTTCAACGGCCTTCTTGCCGCCTTCAACGTTATGGTTGGCAGTCAGAACCACTTTCGCGCCCTCTCGTACATAGCACTCCGCGATGCCAAGCCCGATTCCGGCAACCCCGCCTGTAATAATTGCAACTTTGTCTTTCAAACGATCCATCATAATCTCTCCCTTCAGTTATTGATACCTTTTTAGTTTACATGAGACCGTTTTCATTATCAATCTTTTTTTGCTCATAAATTCACATATAAATTGAATTCGTTCTCAAATACTAATCATGGTAGAATATTCTAAAACATGTCCCTAACTGTATACGAGGAGTTATAACTAATGGCAAAAATTACTGAAACGATGCGTAAACAATCCCAACCATTGTGGGAATCAAGCTTCAACCATCCCTTCATCAAGCAGCTTTCTGCAGGCTCATTGCCTCAACAGACTTTCCGTTATTATTTGAAGCAGGACCGTTATTACCTTCAAAACTTTGCGGATCTTCATGGTAAGATTGCCGACCAGATGGATGATCCCGACATCAAACGATTCCTTTATGATGGTGCCAAAGGTTTTAATGACAGCGAAAAAGAAGTTCGAATTGAATTTTTTAAAGAATTAAACATCACCCAACAAGAGATCGATCAAACAGAAATTGCCCCAAATGCATATAGTTATGTAACCCATATGTATCACGAACTCAACGAAGGAACGCCAGCAAGAGCCGCTGCGGCTTTATTACCATGTTACTGGCTGTACAACGAAATCGGTAAACGCTTGATCGAGGCGGGCTCACCAATCAAGGTCTACCAGCAATTCATCGAAACATACGACAGCAAAGCGTTCACAAACGCCACGGCAAGAATGATCGAAATTGTCGATAAATTAGGCGAAGAAGCCGATGCGCAGGAACAGGAAAAAATGCAAACGGCATTCCTAAGAAGCAGCTTTTTCGAACTGCATTTCTGGGAAATGGCGTATAGGCATGAAATGTGGTAGAGTGCGACAAGGGCTGGGTGATGCGGTTTCTAAGGGTGCTTTGACTAAAACCCTGAACTTGGGTTTTGGTCAAAGTACCCTTAGAAGTTAGCATCAAGCCCGTCGAAGCACGTTTTGGCTAGATAACAGTAAAGCGCAGCTCAACAATATAAAATCAAAACACATAAGCACCCCAATCCGTCAAAAAGGAGCCCCAAACAATGCCCATCTACATGTTCCACGGCTACACGTCCAACGCAAATGACCACTGGTTTCCCTGGCTGGAAGACAAGGTCGAATCCAAATTAAATATCCCATTCAAAAAGCTCAACTTCCCCGACTCTGATCATCCAGATGTAAACGCGTGGGATCAATACTGTGATGCCAACATCAAAGCTGAGGACAACATCACTTTAATTGGTCACAGTCTTGGCTGTATCCAAGTTCTTCACTACCTCAATCAACACGGCATTCACAATGTTAATGTCTTACTGGTCTCAGGTTTTGACGAACCGATTTGGACACTGCCGGAACTTGACCCATTTACTGAGCATCCAATGGATTACACAAAGATTCTTCCAAAGATCCGCAAAGTCACAGTGATTTCTGCTATCAATGACGACAGTGTCCCTTATCCATACACATTAACCCTGGCTCGGCACCTGCATTCCAAGTTTGTCCTGATGCCGTCCGGTCACCATTTCACCGATACCGGTAAAGATAAACAATTACCGGTTGTTTTTGAAGAACTCCAACAATTGCTCAAATAAAAATCGTTTCGAAAGCCACTCATCAAAATGGCAATCGAAACGATTTTTCATTGTATTTAATTTAATACATCAGAAACTTTTTTAGCCAAAGTCCGAGTATAATACTTCTCACCGGTCAGATCCAAATGGACCCGATCGCTGGCATACCAGCTCTTATGACCTTTGCTGGCTTTGTACCAGTTGACCAAATGAACATTTGAATGCTTCTTGGCATTTTTACTGATCATCCGGTTGGTTGTATTCTGCCAATGACGCGGAACTCTGGTATTAATCCAGAAAATCTGACGGTCTTTACCGACTGTCTTTAAAACAGAATTAATATCATGTTGAGTTGGCGGGCCATTGATTCCCAAGTTAACAACAATGTACTTGGACAGGTGCCCGGTTGCCTTCAAATGACGGACAATTCCTGGTAATGAATAGAATTGACGACCAACTGAACCACTGACTGCGCTGTGACGGAAAACCTGCTTAACATCGGGTTTAACATCAATCATAACTGAATCACCGATGGCAGTGATATGAGTTTTCGAGGCTGTTCTAGTCTCTAATTTGTTCAGCTTGTAATTCCTTGCGACTTTCTTTTCATGTTTCGTCAAATGGATTTTAGCAACTTTTTTGGCTAACTTATCCTTTTTGATTTGCTTTGCGCTGCGAGGAGCCGATGAATGGCTGTTGTTGCCCTGGGACACCTTACCGATGTTAAACATCAGCAAGCCCGCAACTACAATTGCCCCGAGGCTGAGTAATAACGATTTTTGCACCGTATGCTTCTTGACTGTTCGTTTCTTAACTGCGTGTTTTGGCATTATAACTCCTTTGAAATTCCCACAACAATATCTAAGACATGATATAACAAAGTGACCGAGATGTAAAATCATTTTGATATTGGTCGTTTGATTTTCAACAATGGCGCTGTTTTGACGGCCTCAATAAAGTCTTCATCGTGATCTATGATAAGCATTGTCGGCTGAAACTTCAAGATCATGTCCTGAATCTGTCCACGGGTAATCACATCCAAGTAATTCAACGGCTCATCCCAAATATACAGATTTGCCCTTTCGCACAAGGAACGAGCCAGCGAAACCTTTCGCTTCTGACCCATACTCAAGTCCTTCAAGTCTTCAGTAAATGCAGAACGTTCAAAGCCCAGCTTCCGTAACGTGTTAAGCAGGTCGTTCAACGCAATTCCAAAATGGTCGGCATGATCCTGCATTGACCCTTTCATCAACTCAAAGTTTTGTGTCAAATATGAGATTCGAATGGTTTTGGACATGGAAATCGTTCCCGCGGCAACTATATGCTCGTCCCCCAATATCGCTTTGATAATGGTCGTTTTCCCCAATCCGTTGGGTCCAAACAATACCTTACGCTGATCCCGCTTTAAACTAAAACTGAGTGGCTGATTCAACACCTCTCCGTTTCTCATGACTTGTAAGTCCTCAACTTGAAGAAGATAGTTCTGATATGGTCGTTCGTAATTCAACGTTAAAGGTGGAATCACATCTACATTTTTCAACAATGATTGCTTCTCGTCAATATCATGCTCAGTCCGCTTCAATGTACTTTTAGAACGCTTCATGACTTTCGTGGCTTTATGACCGAGAAAACCTTTGTCGATGAAAGCATTCCGGTCATTCTTGGTACTTTTCTTTTTCTGACCTTCTGCACTGTCGGCCCAGCGCTCAGTTTTATCCGCACTGGCTTTTAGTCGACTGATTTCTTGTTGCAAATGCCTTTTTTGCTCAAGTTCGGATCGATTTTTACGTTCGTATTCTGCTGCCCAGGTTTCATAATTTCCTGCAAATAACTGAATCTTCGCTCGATCAATCGAAAGAACGTGGTCAATCACTTGATCGATAAAATGCCGATCGTGGCTGACAACGATGAAGCCCTGCTTGTGTTTCAAATAATCCGCAACCACTTCACGACCTTCAACATCCAAATGGTTGGTCGGCTCATCAATCAACTGAAAGGTCCGGTCATCCGTGAACATCACCGCTAATAACGCCTTGGTTCGTTCACCAGGGCTTAATGTCTCAAGCGGACGATTCAGAACTCCATCCGTCAAATGCAGCTTGTCCATTTCCACTTGAATTTTCCACAGTTCACTAGGGTCCAAGCCGGCAATCTTGAGCAGCACATCCTGAGTTAACTGGCTTGGATCTTGAATTGTTTGTGGAAAATACCTAAAGCTGACATCGGTGTTAATCTCACCTTGATAATCCAACTGCCCCAACAATATCTTGAGAAAGGTCGTCTTCCCTCGACCATTGCGGCCAATCAATCCGAGCTTCCAGCTTTCGTCGATATTTAAATTAAATTGGTCAAAAATATTTGTTTGCATGTCGTCATATCTAAACGACAAATTAGTTATTTTAATTGTTCCCATGATCTCACCTCATTCAGGTTCGGCGGGGATTCCATGCACAATAAAAGCCTGCAGTGCAGCATGCACGCAGGCGATTTTGAAGAGACTTATTGAGAAACCAATGTAGGCCAAAGGCACCTACTGAAACTGATCCCCATTAAAATTGCAAAATCGCACAGAATAACCCCTGTTCCGAACAGTGATTAATTATCAAATTCTGTATTAACGATTCGCAATCTTCAATGGGCTTCACTTCCTTTTCATGTCGAATTCAATACATTTATTTTTACATAAATTAATTATATTGTCCAGTTTGACAGAACATTTGTATCAAGTGAATGCCTTAATTTTTATTCAGAAATAAAACCTTTTAAATGTTGTAAAAAGGCTGTAATTTCAGGTTGGATACGTTACAATGAAGTTGTAAAGAAAGCGCAAACAATTTACCTTTCTCAACCGAATCGGTTCATTGTGTTATCTGTGAATTGTTTGTGATTCTGCAACAATTAATAGTATGGGGGCGCGATCTTATGGATGAAAATTTAAAAATCACCTTGATTGGTTTATTGACGTTAGTGTTTGGTACAATTCTTGCATCAATCATGGCAAGTGCCGGCTTCACGAACATGATCCCAGGCTTATTATCATTCCTTGTCGCTGCTATTATTGTCCTGATGGGATTTAGATTTACAGATCATCACTTGGCATCCAAGCACTAATCTATCGATTGCCAGAAGAAAATCCACTTGTTTCGGGGGAACCTGAAATAAGTGGGTTTTTGTTATACATATTTGGTTCCCTCTTTGAATGCCAGTTTAGATAAGTTATGGCTGGCAACAAACTGACGAACCCAGTCGGGATTATACTTACTGTAATTTCGCAATGCCCAGCCAATCGCTTTTTGAACGAAAAATTCGTCGGTATCAAGATCGTAAGTAATTGCCTTGGTCAATAGATTTGTGTCCAAAGTATCTTTTTCAAGGAGTTGTAAGATAATTGCCACCCGACGCATCCAAAAGTTGTCGTGTTTATAGAATAAATTAAACACATCTTCTTTTTGTTCAGGATGAATAACAACATAGGTTCCAAAGACTTTGCGCCAAGTATCAACCGTATCCCACCAGGATTTGATTTGAATATATTGAGTTAGACGCTGAAGATCCTCGAAAGACAATCGTTTGACGTTGGCAAAAGCAATGTCGATGGCAACGTACTGGTATTCACGCGCATCACGGCGATAAAGGTCAGCGATCTCAGTATAAATGGCCGACATCGGTAATTTCTTGGAGGCCTTGATATAATCTTTGGATTCAGCTTTTCGTTGTGGCGTTTTTAGCCCTAAGAATGGGAATTGATTGCGCATGTAGCTTTCCATCGGCGCTTGATTAATCTGATTGTGACTCATTTCAAACATCTTCATCCCCCGCAGACTATTTAATCACGTACTTATGGTTTTGAATCGGTTCAAGATAATCATTCAGACGTTCAAACAACATGACCAACCAGCTGAATGCCAACAAAAAGGCCATAATTTCAAATGCGGTCAGCGATAAATACCCGACCACTTGGAATAAGATTTCACCGACTAATAATGCACCGGCAATCATCCAGGAAGTATGCAAAAAGTCTTTGGAGATATCGGGTAACAGCCATTTGATGGCAAAAATCAGTGTTAACACCAAAAAAATTAAATAGCCGGCCACCCGAGTATGCAGCGGATGCATGTGAACATTATTTGGGAAGACCCCGACCAATGCTAAATCGATTGCCAACAGTGTCAGCAATATTCTCAGCACCAGCAATTGACGGCTTTTGGGAAACAGCCGCTTTAACGATGCAAATAAATAGTCGACCAACGCCACGAGAATTAAGCCGGCAAAGATTAATGCCAGGTTGAACTCCCAGGAATGCACCGCCTCATTGGTTCCCAAGAAGCTGAGATTATGCTTCCACCAGTATAAGTTTTGGTTACTGATCATCGCCAAAATAACACCACTGACAATCACGGCAATGAAAATATTTGTTAAGAGCCGAGAAGACAACTGAGGCACAATACTGTTAATTGCAAGCACTTCAACACTGGTAATCAGGGCAAATAGCGCCGTTGACGTCACCAAATCAAAAGATGCTCCCTTAAAGAGATTGCCCGCTATCCAAAACAGGCCAGCCAGCAGCATAAAGCTGATTAATGTACACGCCAGCTCCACGGTGGGCAAATTTCGCCATGAAACAGCTTCAACAGCCGAACCGGACTGACGTTTAAGTTGGATAAAGACAGTTGTAAAGCTCAATAAACCACTTAGTGTTGTGAGCATTAACACCATAGTTGCGACGGATTCACTGCCGACCAAAGAAACCTGATACATTTTTCGGACCATAAAGTAACCCACAAAGACGGCGCTCATAATAGCTGTTAGGATAATCATGCCCCAGCGACGCTTTCGCGCTTCAATAGGCTTTGTTCTAGAAATTTTTAACTCATCAGTCCCAACGTGAACTTCAACCTGGGCACCGGATTTGACACCCAACTGTTTTTTAAGATCTTCAGGCAGATCCAAAACATCTTTTTCATTCAACAAGCTTTTCCTCCTACAAAAAAGGTTATACTTAATTGTACCAGTTCAATCAGGAGGGATTCTATGTTTATTGATAAAGTCAACGACAGTATTTCATTAAAACTTCCAGCGGTGACCGATGCCGAGGCCATGCTGGAACTCATCGATGCCAATAGAAAACGACTAGGTGAGTGGCTGCCCTGGGCCAAATCAATGCTGGCACCAAGTGATGAGCAAAAGTTCCTACAATATGGGATTGAGAAGATGGCCCATGGTGATTTTTGGTTCGCCATTATTTTAGTCGACAACGAGCCAGCCGGCATGATCGACCTCCACGAATTCAGTCACGACAACCAGCGGGCTCAAATCGGCTACTGGCTGGCTGACCGTTTTCAAGGCATGGGAGTCATGACACTGTGCCTGACACATCTGGAACAGATTGCCTTCACTGAACTCGGCCTGAACCGTTTGGAATTATTAGCCGACGTCAAGAATCAAAAAAGCCGCGCCGTAGCGAAACGACGTGGCTTCCATCAAGAAGGTATTTTGAAGGAATACGCATTATACAATGGCGAATTCCATGATATGGTTTTATATTCGAAGATAAAATCAGAATAGTTATTTACCGAACAGGATTGTTGCCAACAAGATCACAGCGGCAATCAAAATGGTTTGGCCATGCAGATATTGAATTAAATAGCCGTTTAACAGCGCTCCAACGAAGAAGGAACCGATGATCGTTACGATGTCACCGGCCTTTTTTAATGCCTTCATGTCGCCTTGAGCGACGAAATCCAGGAGGCTCTCCGACAACGTTCTAACATTTCCAGTCATCATCAAAGGTGTAAACGGCCCATTTTTCATTCGCCGGAATTCTTGAAGCTGCGAAGCTGCCGCAAGCGCTAATAACCCGGTAGAAATCAAAATCGATACTCGGCCGGCGATCAGACTGACCACGACAATAATCAATATTTCAAATAGTAACGTCACCCGTTTTCTGGTAACCGCCCGTTCGTTAGGATAATGATATTGGACGACGCGGATAATCGCTACGCCCACCGCAAACATCACTAACGATACGAGTGCTTGGATGATGCTGCCATAGTCACCCCGGCCGATTCTCAAACCGGTCAGAATCAAATTTCCAGTCTGAAGGCCAGCAAAAACTCCGCCATCCTGCATATAGGTATACGAATCCAGCACACCGGCTGCCATTACCAGAAGTGAACCGCTCAGTAGCCGTTCATAGGGCCCAATCGGTTCCATTGGTTGTTTGTCCATACAGTCTCTCCCCTCTCATTAACGTAACACCGTATTAGTGTACGTCATGATTGGCTTTGAGACCATCAAAAACACTTGGAATGTATCGGCAAACTTGGCTGCTCAGTTAAGGGGTCATGAACTTAACAAAGTCCACGAATAAATGATAAATTCCCCCGAAGATGCCGCCCACAAAACCAAATATCCGTTTTAATATTGAAACTTTATGCTTGGTCTTTTCAGATTTCGTCGGTTTCTTTTCAACACTGACAGTCGCATTCATTGGGACCATTGCAGTACTGGAATTATCAGCAATTTTGACAATTGCATTTCCAACCGGCTGTCCTTTGGTAATCGGCAATTGCGCCTTGGTCTTGGCATAGTTCACGACATGAGAACTGTCTGTCCCATTTCGGCGCCAGATGACCGCGTTGGCATCCGCCGGATTTGCAGTGACCCGATGACCGTCAATCGAAAAGACATGAGATTTGAGAGCAACTTTAGTCGGTGAATATTTTTGGTTGACTGCTTTTATCATCTTGTTCATTGAGGTGTATAACGTATCGCTGTCAATGATGGTCGCAATTAAATGCCGGCCCGCATGCCAGTAAGTCACGGTGATACAAAGGCCGGCATTCACAGTAAAGCCGGTCTTCAAGCCGTCAACATGGGTACTCTTATGGTAAAAAGCCTCGCCTGGCAACAATCGGTTGGAGTTCACCAATACCTGACTGCCAACCTTCATGGACGGTTGTTTGCTCCATTTGGTAATCCCAGGAAATTCTTCAAGCACTTTGGCCGCAACCGTTGAAATTGCTTTGGCACTGACCATATTTTGAGCCTTTGAACCTGTGTGGGGCACCTGATAATGATACTTTTTCAAATCGGTGTTATCCAAGCCGGAACTGCTGACAAATGTGGCGTCTAAATTCCACGCGCGGGCTTGTTGGTTCATCATTTTGACAAATTCAGTATTATTCCCGCCGCCAACCAACTTTCCAAGGGCAATTGCAGATGAGTTGGATGACGCAATTAATGCGGCCTTATATAAATCTCTAACAGTATATTCTTTGGAACGTTTAATCCGGAAACCACCGACTTCATAACTTTTACTCATCTTACGAAGTTCAGCGTCCACTGGTACTTTTTGATCCCAGGAAATTTGGTGGTTATCAATAGCTTTCTTGGTCAAATACAAAGTCATCAGCTTGGAAAGGCTGGCAATTGGGCGCTTGTGGTTGCCGTTCTTTTGATAAAGAACCTGACCAGTCTTGGCGTCCATCACGTAGGCTTCCTTGGCCTCAAATTTCTGTTGGTTGGCTTTCTTGGCACTGATTGTTGTACTGCTCAGTGTCAATGCTGTAACAATACTCAAAATTGCAATGAAAATTCTATTTAGTTGTCGTTGATGTGATTTGGCTGATTTTGGCAAAACCAAAGTGACCTCCGAGAATAGATTTGTTCAGATGGAATAATATTACCCCAAACCCACCCGGAATGAAAAGACTCTGAGCAATCTTTACACAAATTTTACGGCTCCATCTTGTGGGCCATGTCGTCAATATGCTGACGAACGGTTTGTTCTTTACTGCGCATCTGCCAAGTTGCAGAGTGAATAATGCTGTTAGAACGGCTGACTTTGGTGTATAAGGCAGCTGGGTAGAACAAAAATTTATGGGACACAAAAATATAATCAGCCGTAAACAATAAGTCTTCGGCAAGCGCCAGTGACTCGTCAAACCGAATATTATGATCACGGATAATCGACATCCGAAATCCCTTATTCCAGGTGTATCCGCCGAAATCACCACCACGCCGGTTGATCGACGCATAGGCGTTGGTTTTAGATACTGAACGGAACTTGCCTTCACTGGATCCACTGCCACGCCAGCCCCAATTGTATCCCACAGCAACCAGATCAATTGTCGGATCGGATAATCCTTCCGCCATTACCTGTAAGTAGTCGGGCTCGAGCAGATCATCCCCATCAACGAAGACAATAATATCGCCTTTGGCATGATCGATTGCATAATTTCGAGCTTTTGAAACCCCTTCATGGGACGGAAAAGAGTGGGCTCTAATTCGATTATCCTTCGCAGCATACTGTTCAATTGTCGTTGGGGTCCGATCAGTTGATGCATCATCAACCAGGATCACTTCAAATTGTTGATCCGTTTGATTCAAAATGCTATCCAAGGTTTTGGCAAGATATGATCCCAGATTATAAGCAGGAATTGAAATTGTAATTAAAGGCTTTTCAGCCATGATTGTCGCCTCCATCATTCTTTTTTGGTGAGTATAAGGCGGAAATTGGTGAGAGGCAAATGATTGGCTTTGGAAGTAATGCGGTCTTGTTTTGTATGTTGTTAACTGCTTCTAAGATATGCTCCGACGGCCGGCTGAAAGCCTGCCTAGCCTACTTGGTGCTACACAAACAAAAGAAGCTAACGATGAACAAAGTTCGTTCATCATTAGCTTCTTTCGCTTGTGCTCCGGGGAAGTTGTTATTTTATGTACTGCTCCCTCCGGCCTTTGAGCTATGCTCGGAGACCCAGGGCCTTACTGTACAAGAAAAAGCAGTCAACGATGAACAAAGACCGTTCATCATTGACTGCTTTTCATTGTACTCCAGGGTTTGTGTTTGTTATTTGATCTACTGCTCTCTCCGGCCTTTGAGCTATGCTCCGACACCCCTGATCCCTACTGTGTAAGATAAAAAGTCCTGCGATGAACAAGTTCATCACAGGATTTTCTACCTTACACTCCGGGATCACCCGGGGTTTGTCGCACACTTATTTATTCGTGTTCCGCGTGGCTCTTTGACTTGGCGTTGTTTTGGCCATAGTATGCGTTCTTACCGTGCTTACGGTAATAATGCTTGTCCAAGAGATATTGTGGGACATGAGTTTCATCACGAGTTAATTGTAATGCGTGGTAGCTGATTTCTGCTGAAACTTCCAATACCTTGGCATTGTATACAGCCTTGTCAGCCGTTGGGCCCCATGCAAATGGTCCGTGTTGGCTTACCAATACAGCCGGCACAGCATCTGGATCGACACCACGGCGTTCAAATTCGTCAACAATGACTTTACCAGTGTTTAATTCATAAGCTTCTTCAATCTGCTTCTTAGTCAAAGCTGGGGCACATGGAATGTCGCCATAGAATG
>NZ_AZEA01000037.1 GCF_001435575.1 Lentilactobacillus sunkii DSM 19904 | reverse complement strand
TTATCGGCGGGACTTATGTCCCGGCCCCATTATATACAAATGGGGTGTTTCAAATGAGTATATGGGAAAGATACTCAAGCGAGCAAAGAAAAAAATATGTGGATTTTGTGCGTATGTATGGCTCACTTTCGGCTATGTTCAACCAGAAGGCAAGCGAAACGGGAGCACCATATCTGGATTCGAAATTTCAAGAAACAATCTATGCACGCAGCTTTAATTCTGAAAATGTTGATATCGGAAACACACCTCATGATATTCTTTCGGTGGTTGATGAAGATCGAATTGGAATTGGAATTAAAACCTGGTTAAATAGTAATCCATCATTCCAAAAAGTTATGCAATTAAAAAGGTACCGGAATGAATTAGATCCGTATATCCAAAATCAAAAAGCCGACGACCTAACAAATAAATTGTCAGAGATTAAAAACGATCGATTAATCACTGATTATGGAAGATTAGGATTAAGTGATGATCAAAACATATATCATTATGTAACTCGTGACGAAGGACAAATGGAAATTCAAGAAACTGCCTATCCATTGATCGATATGAATAAAGTTCATCCAGTGAAAATGACAAACACTTCATTAACTTTTACTGATGGCATCAAAGATTACAAATATACATTTGGCGACAGCCAGATATGGATGAGATTCGGAGAAAATGATGATTCCACACTTCTTGAAAAAATTCCGGTTGAGATTATGGAGGACCCCTTTGAATTTTTAAGAAATGCCTTTGCTAGTACTGAATTCAAACACACAAGCAGAGAACCAACACGAGATGACATTTTTTTACCCTTGTATTCATACCAACGTCAAGATGTAATGCAAGCAAGCGGTATAAATGCCTCCTTTGGAAAACCAAAAAATAAAAATTCTGATACTCCCCGACCCGAAGCCGAAGTTTATATTCCAATTCCATCCGTATTTAAGGAAAAATATCCTTATTGGTTTAACGACAATGTTGACATAACCAACTACAAAGCATTCAAGCAGAATACCGGTCAAAGTTCAATAAGTCTCAAACTTCACCTTCCAGATGGAAAAATTTATGATGCATTAGTTGGTCAGGAAGGATTTAAAGCACTTGAAACTGCACCTCAGTCCGCACTTGGGAAGTGGCTGCTTTATGATGTCTTAAAATTAAAGCCAAGACAACATGTAACGATGGATATCCTTGAACAAAAAGGATTTGACAGTGTCAGATTGTGGCACAAAGATCCAAATAATAAGACTGATGTCTGGATTGATTTTGCTCCACTCGGTTCCTTCGAAAGCTTTATAAAGAAAGATCCGATCGATCTCTCTCAAATTGATGATGAATAGTAATATGGCCCAATCATAGGATTTTCCCTAAGATTGAGCCATTTGTTTAATCATCTCTCATATTGAATAAAATTAGTTCCACACAGTAATCAGTATTTTTCAAAACCTCTTTTGACCAAAACCGAAGAACTGTCCAGCCTTCATTTTGGAGCTTTTCGGTAACGAGTTTATCTCTCGCCATATTTTTTTCGATCTTAGGTATCCAATATTCTCGGTGAGTATGAATATGATTTTTATTAACCTTCCAATTGTACCCATGCCAAAATTCGCCATCAATAAAAATGGCAATCTTGTGGCTTGTAATCGCAATATCTGGCTTTCCTGGAAGACGCTTATAATTCTTTCTGTACCTAACGCCTTTTTGCCAGAGTGCCTTTCTTAACACAACTTCCGGTTTAGTGTTTTTTGAGTGAATATGCGACATATTCCTTGAACGCTGTGCTTTTGTAATAATGTGATTAGACATTTGCCTCACCCACCATTAATATAACACACGATTCAAATGGAATATTGAATGATTCTTTTGATTATTTTTTAATAATCAAGATTAAATGACAGTCAAAAAAGCGCCGATCAATAAGATCCGCGCTTCTTAATCATAGTAGGAACCTCAATCAACTGAGGCACAAAATGCTTAGTCTTCTCATCCTGTAGCTTATGAACCAAAGTATTAACGGCATTAACTCCCAAATTAAATGAATCCTGATGAATACAGCTGATACCAGGTTGAATGATCTCCATCCAATCCAAATCCTCATATGAGCCAATTCCAACGTCGTCAGGGTAACGATAGCCAAGCTTCTGCATCGCCTTTAGGAGATGCAGGAGAACCCGTCCATTCATGGTAAAGAATCCAACTTTGCCATTTCGCTTTTTATTCATGATTTGCTTGATTTGACTGACAAAGTATTCGTTATCACCGACATCATCAACCAAAATAAGATGGCTGTCATCTGTAATCCCTGTCGCAGATTTAAATCCTCGATAACGTTCCATTCGCGTACTTACATTTTGAAGTGGCCAACTGATGAAATATAGATCTTCATCAGCATAGCCGCTTTTTTTCATGTCTCCGATAAATTGACTAACAGCGTTAAAGTTGTCGGTAACGATTGAA
Source organism: Lentilactobacillus sunkii DSM 19904 (assembly GCF_001435575.1). Taxonomy (GTDB): domain Bacteria; phylum Bacillota; class Bacilli; order Lactobacillales; family Lactobacillaceae; genus Lentilactobacillus; species Lentilactobacillus sunkii. Next base: position 11,184 of record NZ_AZEA01000037.1, on the reverse strand, counting down.
TCAATACGAACAGCAGCAGCCTGACGGTCAATCATAACAGTGGAATCATTATTCAGTGTCTTAAAAATTGCATTTTCTGCATCGACTGGATCAATGATCAGTCCTGATACTTCTTGGTGCTTCAGCTTATTAACATTGTCAATCTCAATTTGAGAGTCACTGCTGGCATTAGTAAACACAACCGTATATCCCAGCTTCCCACATGCATCATAGATTCCCGAAAGGACAGTCGATGTGAATGGATTAGTAATATCGGCGACCGATACGCCAATTGTTTTGTTATTATTGGTGGCTAATCCTCTGGCAACACTACTCGGTACATAGTTTGTCTCTCGAATCATGTCAGATAATCTTTTTCGTGTTTTCTCCGACATTCTTGAATAATTACCGTTTAAGTAATTTGAGACCGTAGCCGTGGAGACGTCCGCCAACCGCGCAATATCTTTAATTGTGAGCTTTTCCACAACTTTTCCTCCAACATTTCATTCTCTTTTATTCGTGATAAAAACTACTTCAATGATTATAAAACAATTCCGTATAAAAAGCACAGAGCTTTCCAACATCACTCCAATATAAAACGGGCAACCATGTTTTGATCATCAGATCAATCAGATTGCCCGTCAATTGGATATTTGCTGTTTAAGAGTCAATTAGTGAAAGTGATCTAATTTACTTTTGTAGAAATTTTGACACAGAGCTTGCGGTTATGACTTACTTTACCATCAACTACTCCATGAGCAGCATGTAAGTCAGCCGGATAGAAGATTGCATAATGACGGTCAGTCAACAATGCTTTCCCATGCGGTGTCTTTGGGTGACCAAAGAATTGAATTTCTACCTCTGGATCATATTCGCTGACAGGATCGGCTGTACCGGCATCTGCCCAGCGTACCCATTCAGCACCCTTGATCATGTAATGAATATCAATGTGCTCACGATGAGTTTCATAATTCATAGTGGCATATTCACGGGTGTCATATGATTGGAATCGAAGTTCAACACCTTCAGCGATTTCTTTGTTGCCAATTGGTTCAGCTAAGAGCTCTTCGGTTGAACGAGCATCCAGCCAGTCAAGTGCAGTTTGAATCCGTTCCTGAATAACTGCGTTGTATTTATGATCTTTACTATTTCCAAATTCCATGATTAAGTCTCTCCCTTTATTTTTCTTCTGAATTAGTGACGGGTTCTACAACCTGATTTGCATCAGATTCACGTACGAACATCAATGCAACCACGGCAATCAGTGGGAATGCAGCGATGATCAGGTACGATGTAACATAACTGCTTGTAGCTGCCAGGATTTGTCCAAGAATAACCGGTGCAATGAAGGAGCCAACCTGGTTAAATGCATTGATGAATCCTGAAACGGTACCACGCTGGTCTGCTGGAGCAACTTCAACAGATAAGTTGTTGGTAATGGTACTAAACATGAAGGCACCTACACCCATGGCTCCGGTCCAGAAGTACAGCCAACCAAAGCTTCCATGCGGAATGAAGGCAAATCCAACAATCGTTGGTGTAAAGATGGCCATGAAGATTGCGGCCCATGCATGCCGTGACCATTTTGAATGATCAGAAATCCAACCAGCAACGATCATAGAAATAACAGATGTGACTCCAAAGAGAGACATTGCTTTACCAGCTGTGACTAAGTCAAAGTGGAGACTCTTAACAATGAACAAGTTAGCCCAGTTGGTAACGCCCCATTTTGCACCAGTTGCAAACAATCCGGTGATTGCTAACATCCAAACGCTTCGGTTGTTGATGGCTTTCTTCAAACGCATCATTGCAGTTTCAGTCTCAACTTTACCGTTCTTCTCACGGATAACAAACTGTTGTGGGAAAGGCGGCTTACCCTTTAGGGCAAAGTAGGAGAATATAAATGCAGCTAATGGGAAGAATGCAGTAACTCCTAAAGCGGCTCTCCAACCATAATGAACCAAAACAGTTGGTGCATAAAGGTTAATAACTGTCAGACCAAATGAAGTACAGGTATTGAAAATTCCAGTTGCGGTTGCCCGCTTCTTGACATCGAACCATTCAGTAATGATTCCCAAACATGCTGACAGATCAGGCCCACTTACAAGTCCCAATGCGAAACGAAGAATTAATCCGTCCCAGTATCCATGCATGAATACCATGGCAGTCATAACAATCAAGTTACCTAAAACCGCCGCCAACAGCATTTTCCGGTATCCGAACTTATCTGCCAACATACCACCAGGCAACACGGTAATCGCGTAACCAATGTAGAATGCAGTAACGTAAGTGTTACCTTGTTGAACCGTGAAGTGCAGTGAATCGATTGCTGATGGCATAATTGTCGACCAAGACAATCGAGTAATAAAACTAATTAAAAACGCTAGCCAGATTCCGGCTAAGATCATCATTTGTTTTCCAGTCCATTTGCTGGATATCGCTTTCATATGATCTTCCATGATTAAGCCTCCCTATATTTGCTTCCTATTCTTTCCCTAACTTCAGAACAATTTTTCTAACATCTGCTGACTTTCCATCAACCATTCCATTTGTCCGATGCGGTTCATGCATCCCGATCAGTACAAAATCTCCAGCATGCAAAATGACTTTATTATAATGGCTTGGTTCCTTAACATACTGAATATCACGATCCGGATTGTACTCAGTGACAGGGACAAATGCGGTATCAGGAGATACGTCAATCTGTTCTTCCCCACTAACGATGTAGTGTAAATCCAAGCGCTTTTCATGAATTTCAAACTGGAAGTTATTAATATCTTCCGTCTGATATTCCAAAGTTTGGCAATAAAATGATTCACCAGATTGATGACTTCGTCCTAACGGAGTTTTAGTTAGGTCAGTCGTGTTGAGGAAATTAACCGCCTCCAATATTCTCGAATAATCAGAAGCATCAAAGTCCTTGAGGTTTACAAATAACATTTTTCAAATCCTCCTAGAAACAAATCAGAGCTTCATCAGCTGCCGTAGTTTCCGTTAAACGGTTAACATTATAGCTAATGTTACTCAGTGAACAATGAGTGCAAAATGAGGTCGAACGCTTGATATATAGGCCTATATCAGCAAAAATGATTATTAGTTAATTTTATTTTTTCTTACTTAACCGCTTAACCATTTTCTACAATTATGATTGTATGCGTTTTCTTTCGTAACGTCAAGGCTTTGTTCAATAATTTTCAAAGATTATTTGCTCTGGCAAACAAAAAGACTCCTCAATCGTTGTCAATTCAACAATTGAAGAGTCTCAAGTTCAAACAAATTATCTTAGAAAAAAGTCATACTGGAACTTGAATTACTTCTACACCTTGATTTCTGATTCGCTTAATACAGTTATCATCCGCGTATATATCAGTTATTAAGACATCGATATCATCTAAGTCACCAATAGCAAAATTAGCTACCTTATTGATTTTTGTATAGTTGGCTAATACAACTAACTTTTGACAGTTTTTAATGATTAAACGATTAATTTGAGCTTCGTGAATATTCGTGGTTGTTAGCCCATGTTTCAAATCAAGACCGGCACAACCAATCATACTGATTGAAGCACGAATATTCCGAAAAGACTCAAGAGCAATATCACCAGTTAATATTCGTGAACCTGAACGCATTTCACCACCACTCAGAACCAGATTTGACTGGCTATTTATCGTTTTCCCAACTGCTAGTAAATTATTAGTTAAGATGTTAACCCGCTTATCTTCAATATGATCCAAAACTTTAATTGCCGTTCTACTTGAGTTGATAAAAATCATTTGATCGTCATCAACATAACTAACGGCTGCTTGAGATATCTTATCATTAATATGACTTATTTGAGGCATATCCGCTTGGTCATCGTTTTGGTCATGATAAGCAACATGTCCAAATGATACTTTAATCTTTCCCATCTTTTCTAATACTCTACAGTCCCGTCGAATGGACATCTCTGACACACCAACGTCAACCGCAAGTTGATGTACAGTTGCCGTTCCTTGATCTTTAATAATTTGTAGTAATTCCATTCGACGCTTTTCAATATTTTTTATCGAGTTTTTCATGGCAACCTGTACCTCTTTGCTAATTTCATAGTGTGCAACAACATATTTCTTCTTGTTCGTAGTTTAATGATATTATATCATCTCGCATCAATATCATTTACCACAGATACAAGAACAATTGTAAAGCCTCAATCTCAGTCGCGACAACGAAATAGATGCAAGCAGTAGTAAATCAGTCCTAACGCTTGCATCTATTTATAAGAGCTGTCTTAATTAAATTGCACTCCTCTATTGATTGTCCGTTACAGCTCCTTTGGAAACCGTATCTTTTGAAGACTTGCCATCATCATAATCAACCTTATTTTTATCTGACATCTTTTTAAGGTATGCCCAAATTTGAGGACGTTTAGTTCTCAATAGAATCTGGAAGAAAGCATAGACAACAATTGTCAAACCAATCCACAAAGGATTCTCTGAAATCCAAGCAGCAAATATTAATGCGTTTAAAGGACGACCCATCACGTTGAAACTAACAATCAAAGCTGCCCCAGTCGCTGCTACGACCCCAAAATGCGCTACAGAAGCAGTGTACATCGGTGCCATATATGAACAAGCATAAAGCCCAGCACCTAACCAAATTGTTGCAGTGCAAAGAACCTTTAAGATATTCCCACGATATACTGCAACCATCGATTCAACCATAAATGGAATTGATACCAAATCAACAACAGGTATTGTCTTGTTCCCAGGAAGGATGAAAGCTAAAACCACAACGATAGGAATAAGAATTACGCCGGAAATAATTGTAGCAGATTCTCCATAACCGACACCATCATCAACCGCAAGGAACCAACGCTTTTTGCTCTTGATAGCATCACTCTCTGTAGCTTTACCAGCATTTTTCTTAATGTAACGCTCAGTAATTTCATCTGTTAGTGGTTTGAAAGCACTACCAAACAAATGTGCAACTAGTGGGAAAATAGTCATAACACCAGCTAACTGAATACCAAACGTCAATATCTGTCCCCAAGCAGAAAGACTGCCTAGATTTGAAATATTACCAAGTAATCCAATTATAATTCCTAAAACTGCACCAATAAAGGTTGGCTCACCGAATACTCCGAGACGCTTTTTTAAGGCCTCTGGAGTTAGATGTACCTTATTAAGTCCGAATAAATTCCATAATGGATCAAGAATAATAGCAGGAACTGCGTTCTCCATATTATGCAAAGCAGCTGTGGTGCCGTTACTGATCTTGTAGTAATCAGACCAACGATCAGATTGAATCTCGGCAACCATCAAAATGTATAGCATTAAGAAGATACTGAGTCCTAATGACAACCAGAAATTATGAGTTACCGCATATGCAACAGTTCCCCAAATCATGAACCCCCAGTTTTGCCAGAGATTTGTTGGGAAGAACACTTTTGTGTAACCAATTAAGAACAAGACAATTTCAAGAATCAATCCAACAATGAAAAATGAAATTCCAACTGTAGAATGGAATGATGCTAAGGCACTAGTTTGCCACCCAGTATCAACCACTGGCAGATTAATACCAGTGGTTTTGATCATTTGATTAATGATCTTTGTAACGACTGGTGTAAATGAACTAATGATCCATCCAAATCCTGTCAAACCAACACCGACAAGAAGTGAACTCATCATCGCTGTCCTGGCTTTAACCCTCAAGCAGAGAGCAACGATAAAAATAATTATTGGTACAACAACCGTATCCCCTAAAGAAGTAAATATATTCATAAACGACTGCAGCATATCCTTAACCTCCCATATATTTCATTAAAAATTCAGTCCTTATTCAAGCTTTAAAAGTTGTTTCGGCTGATCGATCAAATATGTTGGATGAGCCTTAGTTAAACCTTGAACATCAAACGCATCCCACAATGCACCACAAGTTTTCACACCTGCGGCATGACCCATTTGAATGTCATATTTTGCGTCACCCACCATAATAGATTCAACTTTATTCAAATGATATATATCGATTAGTAATAAAATTCCATCCGGTGCGGGCTTATAATTCTTGACCATGTCAAACCCAACAACAGCATTGAAGAAACCAATGATCTTGAGATTTTTTAAATTGCGTTTAACAGCATCAGTTTTTTTGCTTGAAACTATAAAAAGATTCTTTTTCTCGTGTGACAGCTGTTGAAGCATTTCTAAGATCCCTGGGTATAGCTTTGTGGATTGAAGTTCCACATCTTGATAAATAGATCTAAATTTATCCGTTAATTGCAATATTTGTTTAGAATCCAATTTTTCAACAGCCATTTTTTTAAAGGAAATTTCGGCTGGAATTCCCATATAACTAAGAATGGAATTAGTGTTGGGAACCGTCAAACCCATTGACTTGTATGCTTCCTTTGTTGCAGAAACAGACGCATTGCCACTACTTGCCAAAGTCTTATCAAAATCAAAAAAGTAATTGTTGATCATTAACTGTCACCTCAAATGGTATAGCCGGTCAATAAGCTCTTTTCCTAAAAATGGAGGACTGCTTTTAACAGCCCTCCATTCATTGTCAACTGTTGGATGACTAAATCTCTTATTCAACTATCCCCAGATTCGGTCAATTTCGTTCTTAAATTCAACAGCAGCAGCGTGAGGATCAGCTGCACCATGAATGGCTCTTCCAGCAATAAATGTATAAACATCCACACCTTCAAACAACTTCAGAACTTCAGGCTTCACCCCACCAGTAACGGATACTTTAAATCCCATACTGATTAATTTTTTAACCTCATCGAGATCTTTTTGACCCCATGTCTGTCCGGCAAGTTTGGCATCTCGACTTTGGTGATAAACTACCTGGTCGATGCCTGCGTCAAGCCATTCTTGAGCAAGTTCTTCTGTCCAATTCTTATAGAGTTCTACTTGAACCTCAATCTTGCTTTGAGCAGACTTCATTGTCGGGACGGTTGCTGCATTGATACAGGTCATCCAATCTGCACCAGCTTCTTTGCATTCTGCTCCAACATCGGCGCCAGCATCTGCTGTTTTTGTATCAGCCAAAATGATCTTATCGGGTGCTAAAGCACGTAAGTTTCTTACAGCACTTAATCCCTCTTCGTAAATCAATAAAGTTCCTGCTTCAACAACATCAACAACATCAACAACTTGGCGTGCGACTCCAATGGCTGTTGGTAAATCTTTTGTGTCTAGAGCAACCTGTAACATAGGCTTTGCCATAGTTTTTTCCTCCTTGTACGCAAGCTAATCTGTTAAACCAATTAAAGTAATTCAGGGAATGGCAGATCAGGTTTATGAGTAAATGCATCATGGAATCCACGATCATACATATACTCGAATTTGTCTTTATCTTCAGGGAAGTTAAAGTGCCCGCCAACTTGCAAAACGTACGGTTTGAACTTATATTGAAGCCGATTCTTTTTTAGATCCCAGAGCCGAATAATATCTTTTGGATCAGCATAGAAGTTATCCCAAATATCCCAGTGCATTGGAATGACAACTTTTGTCTTTAAATCTTCAGCCATTCTAAGAACTTGCGAATCATCAAGCTTGTCAGTGATACCACGTGGATTGTCGCCATATGCACATAATGCAACGTCAACTTTATGTTCATTACCGTGCTTAGTGAATGTATTTGACATGTGGGAATCACCAGCGTCGTACAAATTACCACCTGATGTTTCAATTAAGTAATTGACAGCAATTTTGGACATATCTTGTGGCATGGTTCCTTCAAGCTTAACGTTAGGGTCATCTTCTGTAACTAATTCTGTTCGATCAAATGACTCAAGAGCAGTAATCTTGGTAGATCCAACAGTAACCGTATCATTAGGCTTTACGACGATTGTCTTTTCCTTAGGAATACCCCAATCGATCCATTCATCGACAACACCTTGTGGGCCAATAAATTTTGCTTTCGGGCAATTTTCATTAACCGCTGCAGCGGTGTAAATATCCAAGTGATCGTGATGCGTATGTGTAACAAGTAATGCATCAACATCCTTAACAGCAAATGGATCAATAACGTAAGGCTTGTTACGGAGATTTGGTTGTTGTTGACGCACACCGGCCATACGCATCATTTGATGACCCATACGCATCTTCCCATCGCCGTGAGTATGCTTACCGGTACCATTCCACATATCAACGACTAAATTCGTGCCTTCATGGGTTTTGAGCCAAAATCCCATGCATCCTAACCACCACAGTGAAAAACTACCCTCTTTAACTTTCATATCTGCGATTTCTTCATTTAAATACGTTCCCCACTCAGGGAAAACATTCTTTGCCCAAACTTCTGGTGTAACTTCTTTAATATTCTTTGGTGATGACATTGTGAAATACCTCCTTTAATTTTTAATACAACTCCATTATGGAATCTTTACGTTAGTTTTCAATGACTTTATACGGTAATTTTATGATTATATGGTAATTTTATGATGGCTTTGTTTTTCTACCTTATCATCTTCCTTAAACTGATTCTTATCAACTTTGTAATATCCAGCTTTGGTCCCTTTTAATGCTGAATAAAGTTCTTGCTTCCGTTCATTAAGTTCCATAAACAGTTCAACATTGTCTTTATTTGGAGAATAGCTTTCAGACTCTCCATGCACAACATTTCGATAAGCATCTTCAAATGTTGGATAAACCCCTTGGTTTACCAGTACTGAAATTAGCGCTCCGATCGCAGTGGATTCAGTTACAGGAGATTTATGAATTCTTAAGTTGTAAGCATCAGCTTGCATTTGATTCATAATCTTACTATTTGTTAACCCACCTCCAATGATTACAGACGATATTGGACCATACGATCTTAAAATATCAATACCATCATTAATTTCAACGAACAAACTTGTCATCAATCCATACAGCATATCTGGCTTAGTTGTTGAAAGACCAATATTAGTAAATGCCGCCCTAATACGAGTGTCGTTTGTGTTCACAGACTTTCCTTTAGGATATGGAAGAGCAGTAACATTAATATTTTGATCATAGCAACTCTTTAGATCTTCATTCACTTGGTCGTAATTACCCTTGAGATCTCCATAAAAGTTTTTGATAAACCAATTTAGAATTGAAGAACATGCAAGTAAATCGATTTCTAAAATATACTTGTTAGGAACTGATGAACAGTTATAAATTAAATGATCGGTTAACACTTCTGGAAGTTCATCGATATTTTTAATAATGTAACCACCAGTTCCAGTATTGATTGATACTGCATCGTTGTTCAACAAACCTTCACCCATTGCTGCGCATTGCTGATCCCCACCAGCAGAAACTAATGGAGTCCCTTCTGGAAGCCCTGTAAGCTTGGCGTAATCTTTAGTAATCTTTCCACAGACCTCGCCAGGCTTGACAATCTTAGGTAGCTTATCACGGTTAATATCTAAAATTTTCAACAATTCCGTATCCCAATCCAAAGTTTTAATATTCATTAGATTGGTTCGACTTCCATATGTTGTATCGGTTGAAGCCTCTCCGGTCATGTGATAAATCAAATAGGAAGGAATGTTGAACATTTTATCAGATTGATCATATACATCTGGTTTATTATGTTTCAGCCAACTAATTTTTGCCCCAAGATATACCGCATTTAATCGACTGCCGGATCTCTTAACAAAGAATTCGTTATAAGCTGAATAAACCTTAACAAGTTTATTTACTCGTGTATCCTGCCACATAATCGCCTTATCAGTCGGTTGCCCATTTTTTGCAGGAATAAGCGAAGATCGTTGTGATGTCATTGAAATTGCAACAATCTTGTACCCATTGCTTTTAGCATATTCGGCACACTTTTTGTTTATATTCAAACAATGATCATAAAATACTTGCGCGTCTTGTAAAACACCACCATCTTTAAAATATTCAGGTTGATACGTTAATTGATCCTTAAACAGTCGTTTCCCCCTTATATCAAAAAGAATTCCTCGCATGCTTGAAGTACCAATATCAATAACCAAAAAAGTATTCATAACACAATCCCTCTCTTTAACTTGTTTTATCAAATAACTGATAATTAATTGTTACTTAGACGTTGTAATTGTCATATTGCATATCTGAGTATCAACTAATTTAAATTCATATACAGAATATATCTTATGTAAACGCTTTTATAGAGTGTTATATGATAATTATGTCCGTTTTATGTTAATCTGATCCGGTATGAATCAATTTAATGAACATTTAGCTTGTTATCCGTATCACAATTGAGTCTAAAAAAATCCGAATTTGCTAATTCAAGCAGATTCGGACCAAACATTTCTTGTCAAAATATTCTTATCAAGAATTAACGTCACAAATACAACAGTACATATTAAATCGGATTTGTGAGTTAATAATTCCATTCATGCTAATGACACAATACGTACGGGTTGATCAACTAAATAAGTAGGTACCTGATTCGTTAAGCTATCCACATCAAATGCTCCCCAGAGAGCTCCACAAGTCCTTACACCCGCAGATTTACCCATTTGAATATCGTACTTAGCATCCCCAATCATCATGCTCTCATCTTTCTTTAGATCATACTTTTTGAGAAGCAATATAATGCCATCAGGAGCAGGCTTATAGTTGGTTACCAAATCATAGCCGACAATGTCATCGAAATATGATCGAATATTCAAATGCCTTAAGTTCCTGTCTAACTCATCGGTTTTCTTGCTCGATACCACATATAACTTTTTGTCAGTGGCTTTTAGTTGTGACAGCATATCTAATATTCCGGGGAATAGTTTTGTATTTGCATCCTCTACCTCGGCGTAGATTGATAAGAACTTATTAGTTAACTTTACGATTTGATCGTCAGTTAATGGCTCTTTAGCCATCTTTTTAAAGGATATTTTGGCTGGGATACCAATATACCCTGAAATTGTATCAGAGTCCGGAACGGTCAAATTCATGGATTTAAACGCCTCTTTAGTAGCAATCACTGAAGACTCGCCACTGTCGGCTAACGTCTTATCAAAGTCAAAAAAGTAATTGTTAATCATGTTATTCACCCCTATCTATCTCTACTTCATCTATATCTTTTAGTTTATTCTAAAAAAGAGAACCTGCCAAGGCAGATCCTCTTCGATATTTGGTAACTAATTATTCGTGTTCCGCGTGTGACTTTGACTTGACATTGTTTTGACCATAGTAAGCGTTCTTACCATGCTTACGGTAGTAATGCTTGTCAAGCAGATATTGTGGGACATGGGTTTCATCACGG
>NZ_AZEA01000036.1 GCF_001435575.1 Lentilactobacillus sunkii DSM 19904 | reverse complement strand
GGCTTGTTCGGATTAAACTTGTAATTTGCCACATTAAAACGTTTATTATTATCTGGGTGTTAGCATTATTTTTGTATTAAAGCCATTCCCATTTTAAAAATTTGTAGTTAATTAGTAGACAGAAATAATGAAATGTTTAGTTATATAATGACAATTGACTATTTATTAAATAAATGTAAAAATTAGGGCTGTATTTATAATTTTAAGCTTTGGTTAAGTTAGGAGCGTATGAAGAAAGTGCCTGTTAAAAAGAATTTGCATAATCATAGAAAACATAATCAATATAAATTCAAAAAAATATTTTGGTTGTTTCTATTATTGTTATTGATTTTAGGGGTAGGTGTTGCTGGAATTGCCTATCGTAATATTTATAGGGCAACCACTATTGTTTACAAAAAAGCGAATGCTCATAAAGAACGAAACGCTGGCAAGTTAATTGATAATAAACGCCCTATTTCTATTTTACTTTTAGGAACTGATACAGGCGCTCTTGGTCGCACGTATAAGGGGAGAACTGATACGATGATTATTATGTCAATTAATCCTCAAAAACAGAAAACTGTTATGATGAGTTTGCCACGCGACATGAAAGTTAATTTATCTGGGTATTCGGAGTATTCTCCCGCTAAAATTAATGCTGCTTACACTTATGGTGGTACTAAAGAATCTATCGATACGGTTCAGAAATATTTAAAAGTCCCGATTGATTACTATGTTTTAGTTAATATGGGAGGGCTAAAAAAAGCTATCAACCAAGTTGGCGGAGTTACTGTAGTTTCACCACTTACTTTTACATATTTAGGAGACCATTTTGTTAAGGGAAAGAAGTATCATTTATACGGGAATGATGCATTAAAGTTTTCCCGTATGCGGTACAGTGATCCCCAAGGTGATTATGGACGACAATTACGTCAACGGTTGATTTTAACAGGCCTATTAAAAAAATCGTTTTCGTATAGGACTTTCCTGTCTAGCAGTTTTTTAAAAACAATTTCTAACCAAGCTCAAACTGATTTGAATCGTTCTCAAATGTTTGGTTTATCAATAAACTATCGTAAAGCTGGTAACCATGTTGTTTCTGATCATGTTCAAGGAGTAGGTAAGGAAATTGGTGGCCAAGATTTTGAAGTGGTTTCAAAATCTGAATTGATAAAATCATCAAATATTATTCGAAATAATTTAGGATTGACGCGTTATTAATTCTATATATAAATTTTTTGGAGGACAGCATGGAAAATTATTTGGACCTTCGCCAAATATTAGGGATTATTCGTAAACATATTATCTTTATCATAATTAGTTTTATCCTTTGTTTAATTATTGCTGTTGGTTTAGAGAAGTTTGTTATTACACCCCAGTTTACTTCGACTGCTCAAATTTTGGTTAATCAAAAAAAAGATACTTCAGTTCCAGGGGCAGCTTTTCAGGATCAGCAAGCTGATGTTCAAATGATCAGTACTTATAAGGATATCATTACAAACCAATTGGTTTTGAAAACAGCTAGTGAGCGATTAGCTAATCCTGTCAAAGTAATTCGTTCAGCACGAAAGGCTCGATACCATGTTTCAGCAAATGGTCATCGTCACTTAATTAAAGCATCACGGCCAGCTGTTGTTAAATCAACAGGGACTCCTTATGATGTGAGCGTTAAACAATTACAGGGAGCTATTTCTGTTACTAATCAACAAAACTCACAGGTCTTTACTTTAAACGTGGAGAGTGATGATCCACAAAAGTCAGCCGCAATCGCTAATACAGTTGCGAAGGTTTTCAAGCAAAAGATTCGTCGAATTATGAGTATTAATAATGTCACAATTGTCTCTGAAGCGACGCCTGTAAAACAGAAGTCGTTTCCCAAGACTTCAATAATTCTTCTAGCTGGGGCAGTAGTTGGTTTGCTGGTTGGTCTTGGCTATGCGTTCATTAGAGAATTAACAGATACAACAATTAAAGATGATGAATTTTTAACCAATGAGTTAAGATTGACTAATCTAGGTCACATAGCAGAAATTCGTAAAATACGCGGTTCACGTTTTGCTGATGAACGACATGGCGAGCATCTCAAATCAAAGCATCGTAGAGTTTAAATTTTAATTATGTAGGAGAAAATTATGAATATTTTTCGTCGTAAACAGAAAAAAATTTCCACTGATACTTTAAGAAACGGTGTGAAGTTAATTACTGATGTTGATCCTAAAGATATTGTTTCTGAACAATTTCGTACAGTTAGGACAAATATTAATTTTTCAGCAGTTAATCAAAAATTAAAAACAATTATTTTTACTTCTTCGGCAGTTAGCGAGGGAAAATCAACTGTTTCCGCTAACTTGGCGGTCATTTGGGCTCAGCAAGGGCAGAAGGTTCTATTTATTGATTCAGACTTGCGACGTCCAACTTTACATACGACATTTGGTTTATTAAATACCAATGGCCTATCCACGGCTTTATCCACTGATATAGATTTCAATTCAGTAGTGCAAAAAACGGAGATTGATAATTTATCTGTGATCACTAGTGGTCCCATTCCACCTAATCCATCAGACCTGTTGGCGTCTAATCGGATGAAAGAATTAATTTCTTATTTTAAGAAAATCTATGATGTGATTATTTTAGATGTTCCGCCACTACTATCAGTTACTGATACGCAAATTATTGCAGCTCAGGCTGATGGGGTAGTGCTGGTAGTGCGCCAAGGATTAGCACAAAAATTGGCTATAAAGCGCTCAATTGAGCTCTTAAAAATGGTTAAAGCCAATCTATTAGGTTATGTATTAAATGACGTTGCACCTAAGAATGGTTATGGGTATGGTTATGGGTATGGCTATGGGTACGGCTATGGGTACGGTTATGGATATGATAACAAGAGTAAATAGTTACCAAGGGATATGATTATAAAATGATTGATTTGCATTGTCACTTGCTCCCAGGGGTGGATGACGGGTCTAAAAGTATGGATATTTCTTTGAAATTAGCTAATGATGCAGTAAGAGATGGCATCGATTATGCATTACTAACACCTCACCATATGAATGGTGTTTATCTTAATCACAAAAAAGCAGTTATTCAGCAAACACAAGATTTTCAAGTGGAGCTTGATAGACACAAAATTCCACTCAAAGTTTTCCCTGGGCAGGAAGTTAGAATAAATGGCGATTTATTAACCGCTCTTGATCAAGATGATATTTTATTTGCTGATGAGGGGGGACGATACCTAATGTTAGAATTTCCGGATGATGATGTCCCAAGTTATACCAGTAATATGATCTATGAACTTATGCAACGAGGAATTATACCAATCATTGTTCATCCAGAACGTAATACCAAAATTATGAAACAACCAGACATTTTGTATGATTTGTTAAATAAGGGTTGCCTTTCTCAAATAACAGCTGGCAGTTATGTTGGAACTTTTGGCCACAAAGTTCAGAAATTTAGTAAACAATTAATTCAGACTGGACAGGCAAATATTTTTGCTTCAGATGCTCATGATTTACCTAATCGTAAATATGAAATGAATAATGCTTTTAAAAAACTTACGCATGAATATGGAGTTCCATATACAAAAAGATTTAAGAATAATGCGAAAAATATTATTAATGGAGATGAAGTTGCGATTAATAATATTAATAAATTGAAGGGACAGTTTTTTTGGCGATATTTTAAATAATAATTTACAGGGGTGAAAAACAGCTTTGCAAAGTACTCATGATAAAAATAATATATATTTCAAAGATTTTTATAAGGAAAATATTGGGCCTAAAGTGGATTCATTATATTTGCCTATTAAAAGAATACTTGATATATTGTTTTCTTTAATGCTAATAATTTTAACCTTTCCCATAGTTATGGTGACTGTAGTGGCAGTGAAATGTGAATCACATGGTCCAATTTTTTATAAACAAGTTCGTGTAGGACTAATGGGAAGAAAAATAGTAATTACTAAATTTCGATCTATGTATATGGATGCAGAAAAGAATGGGGCGCAATGGGCTCAAAAAAATGATCCTAGAGTAACTAGGGTTGGAAAAATTATTAGAAGAACAAGGATTGATGAATTGCCACAACTTTTCAGTGTTTTAAAGGGGGACTTGAGCCTTATCGGGCCACGTCCAGAAAGACCTAATTTTACTGAAGAATTTTCACATAAATATCCAGGCTTTGAAAAGCGTTTAAGAATTAAGCCAGGATTAAGTGGATATGCTCAAATTAACGGGGGATATGATATTGATCCTGGCCAAAAGGCTAAATTAGATTGTTATTATATTAATCATTTGAGTTTTTGGATTGATGTGAAAATATTTATAAGTACGATAAAAATTATTTTTTCAGGAGAAGGCGCTCGATAGCATGGTAAGTATTAAAAATAGTCGTATATTAATAACTGGCGGTGCAGGATTTATTGGATCTAATTTAGCAGATCATTTGATAGAAAATAACGAGATTGTTGTTGTTGATGATCTTTCAATGGGAAAAATTGAAAATCTTCCTAAATCAACACAATTGCATTTTTTTAAACACTCAATTACAGATACAAACTTTATGAGTAAATTATTAGTGAAATGGAATTTCGATTATATTTTTTTATTAGCAGCGGTGGCTAGTGTAGCAGACACAATATCTCGTCCATGTGAAACTCATAAGATAAATCAAGATGCAAATATTAATGTTATGGAAATGGTTCGTGTTAATAAACTTCCAGTTAAAAAAATTTTGTTTTCATCTTCTGCTGCCGTGTATGGAAATAATCCGGAACTTCCCAAGTGTGAATCTTCGGCAATTGATCCAATTTCTCCATATGCAATTGATAAATTTGCTAGTGAGAGGTTTGTAATCGACTATGGTAAGCTCTATCATATACCTACCGTAGCAACTCGTTTTTTTAACGTTTACGGGCCCAAACAAAATCCTAAGTCTCCATATTCTGGAGTACTTTCATTAATTAGCCATTCATTAATGAACGATAGCATATTTACTATATTTGGCGATGGAAAACAGACTAGAGATTTCACCTATATTAGTGATGTTGTTTCAGCCCTAGAACTTCTTTCTGCAAATCCCATAGCAAACCATGAAGTGTATAATGTTGCAACAGAAATTCCAACAAGCCTTAATAAAGTGCTGAAAATTTTTGAAAAAATTTCGGGTAAGAAAATCACTCTTGCTTATAAGAATGAGAGAAAAGGAGATATAAGGGATTCTTATGCTGATGTAAGCAAAATTAAACAATTAGGCTTTTCACCCAGATATTCTATAACATACGGGCTTAAAAAATATTGGGATATGCTTAATAGTAAGAGGCAAAAAGGATGATATCTTCTAATTTTTCATTGTTGATGTCTGTTTATAAAAATGATAATCCAGGATTTCTTAGAATGGCTCTAAATAGTGTGTACAATCAGTCTATTTGCCCAAAGGAAATTATTTTAGTTCAGGATGGCCCAATTCCGCTATCACTTTCTAAGGTCATTAATGATTTTGCATTTAAAAATAGAAATATTATTAGTTTAATATTTCCCGTAAATCATGGACTGGGATATGCTTTAAGAAAGGGTTCCCAATATGTTTCAACAGAATGGTTAGCTAGAATGGATGCCGATGATATTAACTTACCAAATAGGTTTGAGCTACAAATTAATTATTTGAAAAAACATCCTGAGACTGTTTTATTAGGCGGACAAATTTGTGAATTTAAAAATGATTATTGCAAAATACTTAGTCGGCGATTGGTTCCAGTTGATAGCAAACAAATTTCTGAATTTATAAAATGGCGTAACCCCTTTAATCATGTCACAGTAATGATTAAAGTAAAAGCAATCAGGGAAGCTGGAAATTATCAAAATATTGGTGGCTTTGAAGATTATGACCTTTGGAACAGAATGATAGTGAGAGGGTATGCCTTTCATAATTTACCAGATGATCTTGTTTTGGTTAGAGTGGGTGATGGAATGTATGAACGGCGTGGGGGAATCAAGTATTTTCAAAGATATATTAAATTAAAAAGTAATTCTAAAAAACTGGGAATTATAAATCGAAAGGAAAAAATTATCTCTGACACTATCATGATGTTTAACATCATAATTCCTAAAAAGATGCGGGCGTTTTTGTATAATAGGATTTTGCGTCATTGATTGTATATGGAGAAAACTGTTAATGAATAATAGAATAAAGATTGTGTATTTAATACGTTCTCTTAAGCGTTGTGGACCGGTGAATGTTTTATTTCACATTGTAGAAAACTTAAATAGGAGCATTTTTGATCCAATCATTGTTACTTTTAAACCAGAAGGACTTGATTCCATAATTTGCGATTTTCAAGATATTGACATTAAAGTTTATAGTGAAAGAAGTATGATCGATGGGATTAAAAAGATTAGAATGATTTTAAATGATGATCCCCAAAAATTAATTATTCATTCTCATGGCATACTTCCAGATATGGTTAATGTTCTTTTTAAACGTAAAAATGTGGTGAATATTTCGACAATTCATAATAATCCCTTTGAAGATTATCCGATGACATTCGGAAAATGCAAGGGGAATCTTTTAGCTAGACTTCATTGCTTTTTATTTAGAAAACTAATAGATATTTCTTGCTCAGAATCAGTGAGTATGGATTTAAAGGAAAGAACAAACCTTACTCCATTATCCATAAGAAATGGTGTTTCTTTTAACAATGCTATAACGATTAATGGTGGCTTGAAAGGGGAAAAAATTAATATCGTTTATGTTGGATCGGTATCTAAACTTAAAAATGTTGATTTTTTAATTAGATCTGTTTTGCAAATTGTTAATTATAAAGTAACTTTAAAAGTGGTAGGTGACGGTCCAGAATTTAAAGCTTTAAAGGAAAAATATAGAAAATATCCCAATATAGTATTTACTGGATTTAAAAAAAATACCGTTCCTTTTTTTCAGAAAGCAGATATCGTAGCCTCTGCGTCCCGTTCAGAAGGCTTACCCATGGCAGCTCTTGAGGCATTGTCTTTTGGCAAACCACTATTACTTTCGGATATTAGAAGCCATAAAGAAATTATTCACCAAGGATCATTTGGTGAACTATTTAAAAATAATGATACTGATAACTTTGTGAATTCCTTTGGGAATGTAATTAAGTTAGTTAATAAAGAAAAAAAAATATATAGAGAAGCTAAAATAATATTTAGTGATGAAGTGATGTCAAAAAAATATCAAGAATTATATGTTAAAGCCGTAAAAGGGAATTTGAAATAATTAAGTTTGGGGGAAAGTTTGATGATATTAGTACTGATTGCGCTGTATATCTTTCTACCAATCCCTGCCAGCTTTGCAATTTTAGCATTATCTTTTCTCATGCGAGGGAGAAAGACGTATTGGTTATTATTATGGGCGGTGCTGACGTTTAGTTTATTAGTGTTGGTCTATATTCCCTCAGTGGCGGATGATGCATATAGATATTTTCAAATACTTGGCCAACTGCGTTCAATTTCAAATTGGCAGGAATTTTCAATGCTTTCACAAAATAATGGATTAATTGGATATCAATCATCAAGTATCGGTTTCATAGCCTTAGAAATGCTGGTTTCAAAAACAGCATACTTTAATTTACTACCTTATATTAATACGGTGATTTGTCTATTTTCATTATTTTTTCCCTTTGTTGACTTAAAAGAACGATGTAAAATAAGTGGATCTACAGCTCTATTTTTGAGTTTGCCCTTGCCGCTTTTATATAATTTTTTAAATACAGCAAGCACTATGCGATGGTCTTTAGCATGTTCTTTATTTGGACTTATCGTATATGAATATTTTGAAAAAGTTCAAAATCGAAGATATGTATGGATGTTTTTAATTCCAATGATTTTTCACCCTGGTATTATTTTAGCTTCTATTTTAGCTATTTACGTAGCATGTATTAAAAAAATTTCAATTTCCAAAATACTATTTCCAATGTTGCTACTTGCTATTTATCTCAGGTTCGTTACTGATTCTAACTCGTCGTTGGGGAGTGGCAATCCAATCTTTCAAATTATGAATATGACAAACACCTATTCAAGTGATTTTATGCAGCATTCTGCTAATGGGCTTTTATTTATATTCTTAGAAAGATTGCTGACAATTCTAGTGTTAATTATGGCATTAATTGTATTCAGCCAATTATCTAGGGAATATAGATTATCACAATTTGGAAGAATGCTCTTATTTATGTCACTTGTACAATTTGCATTGATATTTACGTCAATGATTTTTAACAGATACATATTAGTGACTACTTTCTTAGCATTAATTTATGTGGCTAGATATATATCCAAAATTAGGTTAAACATAAGATATTTAATTTTCTCAATGTGTATTGTGACTATATGTATTGGCATTGTTATTTGTTATGCTAATGTTAAAAGGATGGTGTTTATATCTCCATTTTTCCAGTTGTGCATATCTAATCTGTTTCATTTCTTTACTAATATTCCAGTCTATTAAAAGGAAGTGCCAAAATGCTACTCAGTGTAATCATTCCGACCTTTAATTGTACCGAAAGAGTAGAAAAAATAGTTGAAAGTATTGCTTCTATAGCAATGTGTAAAAAGGAGATCATTATTATAGATGATGGTTCAGTGGATGCTTCTAAAAACTTTCTTAAAACAGTCGAGAAGAAAAACAAGCAAGTTAAAATCATCTTCAATAATCATAATGGGGTTGGGGCATCAAGAAATATGGGGATGCTAACTGCTCAGGGAGATTATATCACATTTATAGATGACGATGACCGAATTTATCCAGAGGCATATTCTAAAATGATAGAACAGGCGAAACTAAGACCAAGTTTAGACGTTATTTCTACATCAATTAATGTTTCTAATGATCATGATATGGTTATTTATAGTGGGAAAAACATGTTAAAAAATATGATCTTAAGCGTGCTCCAAGTTAATACAAAGAGTCTTAAGACAAGTGAATATCCCTCTGGTCCTTACGCCAAATTATTTAAAAGAAAATTTTTAATTGAAAATAAGATATTATTTCCTACAGATATATTTAATGGTGAGGACTTAATCTTCAACTGTCATGTTTTGCTACATAGTAAAAAAGTTCAATTATTAAAAAATAAGGTATATGAATATATTCAAAATAGAGATTCACTTATGCATCATTATTTCCCCAATATGAAATTGAATAATGCGTTATTTGAAAACTATATACTTGAAGTTGTAAATTTATTAGATGGTTTAGATTATAAAGAAAGAAGGTTAATTGGTGAGTATTGGAATGTTCGATTGGCAATGACTAATATATTGAGACAAGATAGTGTTAAAACTAATTATAAAGATGATTTTCTAAGTGATATTCGGACTATTAAGAAAGATTTGATGGATCCTGAATTGGGGAAGATGCTTAATTATAATTTTACGAAGGATCAAATAATATTTATTAAAATAATTATGACTTTTCCTAATAATATAATTATACCAAGTGTTAAAATTTTGAAATGTTTGAAACATTTTAAAATTAGTTTGTCTAGTTCTTCAGTACAAGTTTAATTATTTGCTCCTATACTGAAATTTGGTACCAAAATCATTAGATTTTGTGTCATAATGATAAAAATTAGAATAGGGGTTTTTATGAAATATTATTCAGATGAATTTAAAAACAATATCGTTAAGCTTTATCAAAATGAAAATCGTTCAAAGAAATCCTTAGCCAGTGAATATGGGGCTCATCCAACCATCATCAGTCATTGGATCAAGCGGGCCAAATTAGTTGAACTACCTGACGGTGGCGTAACGAGTGTTGAAGCCTTCAAGCAACTACAGAAAGAAAACCAGCAGTTAAAGGAAGAAAATGAAATTTTAAAAGCAGCGGCGGTGTTACTAGGAAGGCATTAGGCAAAGTTAAAGCCATAGACTTTATCAACGAACAATTATGTAAACACCGCCTCTGGATAATCTTGAAAGCCTTAGGGCTTTCTAAAAGTACGTATTATCATTGGAAATACTATCAGATAAGTCGTCATGATAAACAAGATACGATTTTAAAAAGCCAGATCTTTGAAATTTGGAAAAATAATTATAAAGCCTATGGGTACTCTCGGATCACAATTGCCATGAGAAGACTTGGTGTAGTCATTGGCCCAATCGTGTCTACCGATTAATGCAGGAGTTAGGCATTCGATCACTAATGGGGCGGCGTTTTAAGAAGCCAGGCACTCATGTAGATTATTCTCAACGGCCTAACTTGATTAAGAACCATCCAATTGGAACTATTTGGCGTGCTGACATAACCTACCTAGAACTAAGACCAGGCACTTGGGTTTATCTAAGTACCATCTTTGACTAAGCTAGTAAGCAAATCATCGCTTTCAACATTGGCAAGGAGATGGCATCGAAACTGATTATTAAGACATTGTTGCAAGCCTTGAGCAGGGCTTCTAAGCCAACCTTTTTGCACTCTGATATGGGTTCACAATACACCAGTATTGCTTATGAAGGACTGTTAAAGCGACACCTGATTAGGCATTCATATTCCAAACAAGGTTATCCATATGATAACGGTCCGCTCGAAGCTTTCCATTCGCTACTTAAACGAGAATTTATTTTCCAAATACGTTTTACTAGTTTTGAGGACTTAGTCCTCAGAGTTGAAAATTACATTAACTGGTATAACACCGAAAGAATTAGGATAAACGGCTAATTCTTTTAGTACCAAAACTTGACGTAGGCGCAATTTGATTTTAAGGTCAAAGCATTAACAATGGCACGTTTATAAGGAGCATATTGCGAATGATTTAATTTAATGGCAGGCAATTTTGTCATGAGGCGAATTTGAGAAAATTGATAACAATTATTGAATTGGTTGATAAAAATTCCCTATAAACTTGTAGTATTTGGACAAGGTAGTAATCTAAGCCAATGATCGCTGATAAAGCTTATGGAACAATTGCGTTACGTCAATATATTGAAGCCAAAAGTGGCCAATATACAATTTCGCCGAAAAGTAATGCCCAGCAGCCATGACCGTGTGACTATTATGTTTATTTCGAACGCCATTTGATCGAAAATTATTTTAACCAGCTCAAGAATTATCGACGTATCGCCACGCGTTATGATAAATTAGCGCATGTCTTTTTGGAATCGATATACATGACCACTATTTTAACTTGGATTAAATAGTTTTCAGACAGGCCCTAGTATTATTGGCAAATGTCTACAATAATAAGTTAAATTATGTTTTATAAACAGGGGAAAGTGTTTTGGATTATTAACATGAATAAATACGTCAGCTAATTAAAGTATTTAAATTGGAAAACAGCATGATTGATGATGCTGTTTTCAGTTAAAAAAATATATATAATAGATAGTAGAGGTTATAATAATGCATATATTCATTAATGGTTATTGGGAAACTAATTTAGGGGACGATCTATTTTTATACATAATTTCTAAAAAGTTCCCGAAGGTGCAATTCGATATATATACTACAAGGAAAAATTTTTCTGTCTTTAAGGGAATTAGTAATGTTAACTTAATAAATAAACGGGATTCTTTGATTGACCGTGTAATTAATAAGGTCAGTGTCAAAGTTAATTATCCCTTAAAAGGATCAGAATATGACAAGTTAATCCAGATTGCCAAAGGATACCCTGTATATTTAGAATTAGGTGGCTCTATTTTTATGTTACCATCTAATGGTTCTTTAAATGTGGATTATTTAGTCAGAATGATAATTGCGAAACGTGTGAAACATTATCTAGTCATTGGGAGCAACTTTGGCCCGTATTCTTCTCACAAACAACTAATAAAGTACCAGCATTTTTTTAAGTCCATTGAATCAATATCATTTAGAGATGAATACTCATATAACTTATTTAAGAATTGTGGGGATGTAAACTATTTTCCTGATATTGTGTTTAACCTCCCTGTCCAAAATAATTATAAAGCGGGTTATGTGCTGTTTTCTGTTATTAATACAAAAAGGTTTGGCTCTTATGTTGATAAAATGTATACCCAATTTGTTTGTAACCAAGTGAAGAAGGAAATAAGCAGAGGCAATGAAGTTGTATTAATGTCATTTTGTAATCATGAAGGTGATAAAAAGAAAGCTCGAGAAATCAAGGATAGATTGATAGGCGTTAGTAAGAATATCCGAATAGTGGAGCATAGTAATATATACAAATCTTTAAAAATTATTAGCGGATCAAAAAAAATTTTTGCTACAAGATATCATTCAATGATTCTAGGATGGGTTTTCAAAAAGCCAACATTTGTAGTTAGCTATAGTAAAAAAACGGAAAACGTAATTAAATCATTCTTTCCTCAACAAAGTTATGCTAAATTAACTAACATAAATGAAAACAAGAATATTAAATATACATTAATAGATGATAGGACATTAATTGCATTGAAAGATGAAGCCAATAAACATTTCAGCGATTTTGAGAAGGTAATTCAAACATATGAATAGGTATAAGAAGCTAATTGGGAATTCGGCAATTTTTGCAGTAGGTAATTTGGGAAGTAAATTGATGCAGTTTATTCTTATCCCTGTCTATTCGTATACTCTAACAACTTCTCAATTTGGTAAAGCAGATTTCATTACTACAATTATTGGATTGGTTTCCCCACTTATCTACTTAGATATGGTAGATGGCGTTTTTCGATTTACTTTGGATGAATCTGAAGATAAAAAAAGGGTTTTTTCAACAGGCTTATTATTTACGACTATTATTTCAATAATAGCTTTCATGACTGGATTGGCTGTGGCCCCATTTATTTCAAAATATCCTATATTGGATGCAACATTATTATTAGTTGTGACGACTTTCTTTGGATTGATATCGAATTATGTTCGAGCAATTGGGCGAGTAGGAACGTTTGCAGTTGCTGGAATAATTAATACTTTTATTATGGGAGCTTCGAACATTATATTTTTAGTGATATTTCATGGGGGGATTAGTTCATATTTAGAAGCTATGGTTCTCGGTCAAATTGCGGCAATTATATATTTTCTTATTTCTACACCCATCATTAAGCAAATCCGCCTTAAATGGTTTGATATAAAATTATTTCGAGAAATGTGTGTGTATAGTATCCCATTAATCCCTAATACCTTTGCATGGTGGCTCAACTCTGCATCAGATCGTTTTTTTATTCTTATGATTATAGGAGCAAGTGCCAATGGTATCTATGCCATGGTTAATAGGTTTCCAACGATGGTTACAACTTTGACAAGCATATTCTTTCAGTCTTGGCAAATGACAGCTATTGAGGAATATGATAGTAAAGACAGCAGGGAGTTCATATCTAATGTATTTGAATATATTATAAGTTTGATTTTTTTGTTTTCATTAGGTATGTTGTCAGTCCTGAAGCCAATGATAAGAATCCTTTTGGCTACTGATTACTATGGTGGATGGAAATTAATACCAATTATGCTTTTGGTATCAATTTATACAATCACATCCGGATTTTTAGGTGTACTATATACTGCAAGTAAAAATACCGTTGGAGTTTTCTATAGTACTTTGTTAGGTGCGATTGTCAACGTTTTATTAACTGTTTCTTTAATTAGGTGGATTGGTGTTTATGGAGCCGCTATTGCTAATGCAATTTCATTTTTTAGTGTGTTCCTGTACAGATATATTCATATAAAAAAATTAGGTAAGATACAAATGAATATAGCAAAATTTGTTCTGTTGCATATTTTGCTTGCTATAGCCGCAGCAATTAATTATGAGGTTAATAATTCGGCTTTTGTTTTTATTGTTGTACTTATCTGCATTATAATTCAAATATCCATAGATAGAAGGATTAAAGTGATTATATTAGATATAGTAAAAGTAATAAGTGGCGTTAGAGTGTAATTTAAATAAAAAAAATGCTCCTATACTGAAATTTGGCATTGCTGATAAGGTCCAATTAGTGTTAGTACCTTCACCTTGATCATCAGTGGTGTGGATATCTCCAGCATCGTTTAAATTAACAGTAGTAGAGGCATTATTAGCAATATTAGCTACATTACTGGTAAAGGACAAGTCTGGCACGCTATCGATTGATAATGATCCTGGTGTGACCCCGACACTGGTGTTGCTAGTCATATCTGCGGTTGCAACCATTCCGGATGCATCCAATAATAAGAAAGTTATAGCTACAATTGAAACAAATTTCCATTTCTTCATAAAATTTTCCTCCAAATAATAGACTAAGATAATAAGGAATTACCGCAAAGAGTTACAAAGTAACCGATTTCATTATAGTGCTTATTTAATATTAGTAATATGAAATATTCAAAAAATGTTATTTCCTATTAAAATTTATTTTGTACTTGGCAAATTACAAGTTTAATCCGAACAAGCC
>NZ_AZEA01000035.1 GCF_001435575.1 Lentilactobacillus sunkii DSM 19904 | reverse complement strand
TACCAACAACAGATATTGTAGAACCACTTTCGCATGGGTCCTATTTCTTTGGATTCCGCTATCGCTCTAGGAGAGTTGCGTGAAACGTGTTAAAATTAATTAGTTATTGACTCGTCTGAAAGGAAGTAAATATGAATACTCAAGAATTAGAAAAGGAAGACAGCACCCGCCGGACATTTGCGATCATTTCTCACCCTGATGCCGGTAAAACGACCATCACTGAGCAGCTGCTCTTATTTGGTGGGGTTGTCCGTTCGGCTGGAACGGTTAAAGCCAGAAAAACCGGTAACTTTGCCAAATCAGACTGGATGGAAATCGAACAAAAACGTGGTATTTCCGTTACCAGTTCGGTGATGCAGTTTGATTACCATGGCAAGCGAATTAATATTTTGGATACTCCTGGGCATGAGGATTTCTCTGAAGATACTTATCGGACTTTAATGGCTGTGGATTCAGCCGTCATGGTGATTGACTCAGCCAAGGGTATTGAACCGCAGACCAAGAAATTATTCCAGATTTGTAAAATGCGTGGAATCCCGATTTTTACGTTTATGAACAAGCTGGATCGTGATGGCCGCGAGCCGATGGATTTAGTTGATGAATTGGAAAATGTTTTGGGAATTGAGGCCTATCCTATGAATTGGCCAATTGGCATGGGTAAGACTCTGACGGGCATTTTTGACCGTTATAACCATAATGTCGAACTGTATAACCATGATAAAGACAACAAGCCAACTAAAATTGTCGACTTGGATGACAACAACGATCCAGTGGGTGATGACAAGCTCGCAGAAGATGAACAGTTCCAAGATGCCAAGGATGCCATTGAGTTGTTGGATATGGCAGGCAATCAATTTGATGAAGCTAAGATTGCCACTGGTGATATGACGCCGGTATTCTTTGGTTCAGCCTTGGTCAACTTTGGAGTTAAGACATTTTTTGACGCTTATTTGAAGTATGCACCGGCACCAAGTGCTCACAAGACTGAAGAAGGCCACGTGATTGAACCTGATGACGATACCTTCTCCGGCTTTGTGTTCAAAATTCAAGCAAACATGAACCCTAATCACCGTGACCGGATTGCCTTCGTACGGGTCTGCTCCGGCGAATTTGAGAAGGGCATGGACGTTAACCTATACCGGACCCAAAAGAAGCTCAGACTGTCCAACGTGACCGAATTTATGGCCAATACGCGTGAGAACGTCAAGACGGCGGTTGCCGGCGACATTATTGGCTTATATGATACTGGTAATTTCCAGATTGGCGACACTATCTATACCGGCAAGAAACAAGTTGAATTTGAAAAACTGCCGCAGTTCACGCCTGAATTATTTGTTCGAGTCTCTGCCAAAAACGTCATGAAGCAAAAGTCGTTTCATAAAGGGATTGACCAGCTGGTTCAAGAAGGAGCTGTTCAATTGTACCAATCCTATACCACCAATGATTACATTCTTGGGGCAGTTGGCCAATTGCAGTTTGAAGTTTTCCAATTCAGAATGCAGAATGAATATAATTCTGAAGTTAATATGGATCCAATGGGCCATAAAATTGCCCGTTGGATTGAACCTGACCAATTAGATGAAAAGATGTCGTCGTCTCGAAATCTGCTGGTTAAAGATCGTGCCGGTAATCCATTGTTCTTATTTGAAAATGAATTTGCGCTGCGTTGGTTCAAAGATAAGTACCCGGATGTTAAATTAACTGCTAAACTATAATTAAACTTTGAAAGAAGAGATATGATGGTTTCCAAACATTTATCAGCATGTACAACAGTTCTTGTAGGTAAAAAGGCTTCTATCGACGGCTCAACCATGATCGCCAGAAACGACGATACTTTTCTGCCATTGACACCTCAACGATTTTACGTTGAACAGGCCAACAGCAAACAAAAAGGCGAGTGGGCTTCCAACCAAAACGGTTTCAAAGCACCACTGCCAAAGAAAGCTTACCGTTATTCATTGACCCCCAATGTGGAAGTTGATAAAGAAGGTGTCTATGCCGAAAGTGGTTTTAACGAAAAGAACGTTGCCATGAGTGCGACTGAGAGTGTTTACGGTAATGAACGGGCACTTGCCTTTGATCCGCTGGTTGAAGATGGTCTGGCTGAAGATTCCTTGCAGTCAATGGTTTTGCCATATATCGACTCAGCTCGGGATGGGGTCAAATATCTGGGTGACTTAATCAAGAAATATGGTTCACCTGAAGGCAACGGTGTCTTGTTCAGTGATAATAACGAAGTTTGGTACATGGAAATTGTCACCGGCCACCACTGGGTAGCTCAACGGATTCCCGATGATGCTTACGCGATTGCTGCCAACCAGGTTGCCATTCAACAGGTTGATTTCAACGATCCGGATAACTTCATGTATTCTGATGGAATTGAGAAATTTGTTGAAAAGTATCATTTGAATACTGACAAAGAAGGGTTTAACTTCCGTCATATTTTTGGAACCGATAATGAGAAGGACCGTCATTACAACACTCCTCGGGTTTGGTTTGGCCAAAAATATTTGAATCCAGAAATTGAGCAGTCACCAACCTCTTCAAATCTACCATTTATCTGTCATACTGATCATAAAATCAGCGTCGAGGACGTCGAATATATTTTGAGTTCACATTATAACGAGACTCCTTACGATCCGTTCAGCAGAGCTCATGAGGACACCAAGACACTGTTCCGGCCAATTTCAATGAACAGGACCCAGAACTCACACGTTCTTCAGATTCGCAATGACATTGACAACAATAGTAATGCAATTATGTGGTTATGCTTTGGTGTACCTGCATTTTCACCATACGTGCCATTCTTTGCCAACGCCACGGACACTGATGATACCTACGCTAACACTCCGGTACATTGCGACGATGTGAGCGCCTACTGGATGTATCGTAAGTTGTCAATGCTCGTGGAATCCCATTATTCTGAATTCATTCAAGACGACGTTGATTTCTTGACTGATTCCAAGGAAAAGCTGCGTCGCCATGTTCAAAATACGATTGATGAAAGTAAAGGTTTGAAGGGTGAAGAGCTTACCAACTATCTGACAGAACAAAATCATGAAGTTGTCAAAATGATGCGCATTGCCACTGAACATTTCAATCATCAGTTGATTGAAAAGGGACTGACATTGTCGAAGCTGACATTTAATATGGATAAGAATCTATAAAATGTCACCATTTTTCCATGTACTTAATCACCAGATCAATAAAAGGTTGAACCCAAAACATTCTTGTTTTGGATTCAACCTTTTTAATTATTCATCTATTCGAACATATTCACTGAAGATAACCGATTGATCAGCCAGTTCATACCAAATCAATCCCTGGTCATCCACAATCCTGGCTTTAATTGAAACCCGACTGCCGTCTTCCAAGGCACCAACTGCGGTTCCATAAGGTTCATCAAAGACGTCGATTGGTTGTCCGACAACGAAGTCAATGGTTCCAAACAGCATCACCGGATTTCGTGAAGTTTTGGTGATGGGTGGGATGACGTGATTGGTTGGCGGATCGCTTGGTTCCAAATTAGAATTCTCAATCCATTCGAAGCCACCAATGTTCAGCCAGCTTTGCTTGTCCGTCAAGTCGATGCGGGCAAAAACTTTTGTGATAACATTTGCCGGCAGGCCAGTTTTCAAAGGCTGACCGTTTGGTTCATCGAAAACGTTGTGGTTTGCTTTTAAGCGGATATAGTATTCAACCGGCTGAACTGTTTTCCATTCATTTCGACGATAGTAAAAAATAACACCGTGCGTCTGATCGTCAAAGTAACCATAGGTCTGCCCGGTATTGTTGATAACTCGGTAACCTTCAATATTTTCGGCATGAATGTCATAAGGTTTGCCAAGCTTATCGGAGAGGATTCGAACATGATGCAGAATCTTACCAGTGTCGATATCGACAAAATAAACGATAACTGGCAGTCCATTTTTAAGCCCATATCGTAAAGTGACTTCCTGATCTTCGTCTTCAAAATAAGTTGAGAAATCCTCGATTGACACCAAGTAGTACTTGTCAAAGCTTGGGAATTGAAGGGAAAGCCGGTCGCCGGCGTTACCCATCAAAATATCAGGTTCCTTAATTTCACGGTTATCTTCGTCCACGTAAAAGAAAGTTACCTGCGATTCAATTTTTGGCACTTCTTTGGCTTCGGAAGGAACAATAACCTGATCATCTGTTGACTCATCACCAGGTTCTGTATAGTAAGGCTTTGTAGGCTCATTATCAGTGTCAGCAAGTTGTGGATCTTCACTTATGTTGCTTTCAGGTGAGTGCCAACGCTTCCTTTGATGGTAGTCATGACGCCGACCCCTGCGATTACCATGGATACGAGATTGCGGTGACACAAACGTATTCAATTTTTGCTTAAGCCAGTCCACAAACTTCATCAGTTCGTTACCCCCATCTAAATCTTCTATTAAAAATTATAGCATAATCCGTATGGGCCCAAGGCATTTTCCAATGTTTTTTACTTATCCTTATGTATCAAAAAGCGATCAGGAATAGATTCCCCGATCGCTTTTGATTAAAGCTTATTTATCTGTTTTCTTAGTATCAGGTTTTGCTTTTGTTGAAGCCTTTGCTTTTGCTTCACTCTTGATAACGATGTTACCTTTACTGTCCACGTCAGCTGTTAAGGTAGCAGCACTTTCGTGATCCAAGTAGTAGTCAGCAACCTTATCTTCAATCTGCTCTTGAATGACTCGTCGAAGTGGACGGGCACCCATAGCTGGATTGTATCCCAAGTCAACCAATTTAGCCTTGGCCTTGTCAGTCACATTGATTTGCAATCCTTGCTGCTTGAGCATGCCGTTGACGTCATCAATCATCAGAGAAACAATCTTCATCAAATTATCCTTTGATAATGAGTGGAACTCAACAATGTCATCGAAACGGTTCAACAGTTCAGGCTTGAAGTAGTCAGTCAATTTATCAATAATTGAATGAGTCTTGCCGCTTGCCGCTGCACCGAAACCAACGTTGGCTTCCGCATTACCCTGGCCGGCATTACTGGTCATGATAATGATGGTATCCTTGAATGAAACCGTTCGTCCTTGGCTGTCAGTCAAACGACCATCGTCAAGAATCTGCAGGAACATATGAAGAACATCAGGGTGGGCCTTTTCAACTTCATCGAGTAAAATCAATGAGTATGGGTGACGACGAACTTGTTCAGTTAACTGACCAGCTTCTTCGTACCCAACATAGCCAGGAGGTGAACCGATCAGCTTAGCCACTGAATGCGGCTCCATGTACTCAGACATGTCAAACCGGATCATGGAATCCTTCGAGCCGAACAATTCATAAGCGAGCTGCTTAGCCATTTCAGTTTTACCAACACCGGTAGGGCCGACAAACAGGAATGAACCGATTGGACGTCCGGTTCCGTTAAAGCCAACCCGGTTACGACGGATTGCCCGAGCAACCTTTTCAACAGCTTCATTTTGACCGATAACGTGTTTTTCAAGGTTAGGGGCTAAGTTACGAAGCTGCTGCTGTTCCTTGGTTTGTAATTCGCCAACAGGAATTTCGGTTTTCTCTTCAACAATCTTTTCCATATCCTGGGCAGTTACTTTTGGTGTATCTGCAGAATCCACGGAATCGCTGGATTTGGCTTTTTCAAGTTTGGTTACCTGGTCACGGTAGTAGGCGGCTTTTTCGTAGTCTTCACTCTTAAGAGCGGCCTGCTTCTGCTTTTCGGCGTTTTGAATCTTTTCATCAACCGTGTGAGGATCAACGGCATTGATGGTCAAATTCTTTCGTGAACCGGCTTCATCAAGTAAATCGATGGCTTTATCAGGAAGGAAACGATCCTGAATGTAACGATCGGACAGCTTTACAGCTGCATCAATCGCGTCATCAGTATACTTAACATGGTGATAATCTTCGTAACGTTTTTGAATACCCTTCAAAATCTTGACAGATTCTTCGGGACTTGGCTCGTCAACCGTTACCGGCTGCAAACGACGGGCTAATGCTGAATCCTTTTCAATATCACGGTATTCCTTTAAAGTAGTGGCACCGATTAACTGAAATTCGCCTCGTGCCAATGCTGGCTTCAAAACGTTTCCGGCATCCATACCGCCTTCAGCATTTCCGGCACCAACAATTTCATGAATTTCATCAATGAATAAGATGATGTCCGGGTTATCCTGAACTTCTTTGATCAACTGCTGCATTCTTTGTTCAAACTGACCACGGATTCCAGTGCCTTGAACAAGTGAAACCACGTCAAGACGAATAATCTGTTTATTTTGAAGCTTGGAAGGAACGTTGCCGGAAACAATTTCCTGGGCTAATCCTTCAACAACGGCAGTTTTACCAACACCGGCTTCCCCAATTAAGACGGGGTTATTTTTGGTCCGGCGGTTTAAAATCTCAATCACACGTTGAATCTCATTGTCACGGCCAATGACAGGGTCAACTTTGCCATCTCTGGCAAGCTGAGTCAGGTTGATACCATATTGACCAAGGAGTGAATTGCCTCCCTGACCACCTGTTCGAGGCCTGTTGGGGCCGCCATTGTTTGGTCCCATTGGTTGGGTTGGTGGCACTTGTTGACCATTGGTAGGGTCAACGTTTCCGCCTTGCATTGCACGGAAAATGTCATCTAATCCACCAAAACCGAATGGATCTTGAGCCATATCTTGAGCACCTCCTGTATTACGTTGTTTATTGGATAGGAGTTGATAGCAATTCTGGCAAAGGTTAATTGTTTGCTTTTGCCCATTCACATTTGTATATAAGTGAATCGTTGCTGGGTTCTTATGGCAATTTTGACATAGCATTAATTGCTTTCCTCCTTTAATATAGAAATAAAAGGACAAGGAGGATCTGAAAGTTACTGACCAACTTTGACCTTTGAGATTAATTATACAACATGATTATGTGTAATCAAGTAATTGAACTTCAATGAAGCTGAAAGGAGATGAAGTCTTGTGGCAGAAGCGAGTACCGATTATAACCAACTACTGAATAAGCTGGAATCCGGAGAAATTGACAAGATTGAAGTGAAGCCCGAATCGTTTATGCAGTTCCAAACGGCATATATGAACTTTGACCATCGCAAGCGGGTTATTGGGTCCGCAACCGAGGGTGGGGTCATTACGTACGTTTATGAAAGAGATGACCAAAACAAAACTTCTTAAAAAACACTGTAAGCGGTTAAGTTTAAACTTGTATTTTCCCTTATATATTGCTATTCTTAATTAAGTAAAGAACTAAATTTAAATTTTGAGAACAACCTTCAAAATTTATAATCTTATCAGAGGAGATTGATTAATAATGGAAAAACGTCAATACAACATCATTGCAGAAACAGGAATTCATGCACGTCCAGCAACATTGTTGGTTCAAACTGCCAGTAAATTCAACTCAGACATTACCCTTGAATACCAAGAAAAGTCAGTTAACTTGAAGTCCATCATGGGCGTTATGTCACTTGGTGTCGGCCAAAGCGCAGCTGTTACCATCACAGCAGACGGCGACGACGAAAAAGAAGCAATCGATGCTATTAGTGAAACAATGAAAGCAGAAGGACTGACTGAATAATTTCATGAAAGAGTTTAAGGGGATTGCTGCAAGTGATGGGATTGCCATTGCATCTGCATTTAGGTTAACTGAACCTGATCTTAGCTTTAAAAAGCGGAGCATTACGAATGCCTCTGATGAAATTAAGCGGCTGTATGCTGCGATTGATGTCTCAAAAGATGAACTTTTAACAATTCAACAAAGAACCCTTGAAGACCTCGGCAGCAATGAAGCTGAGGTCTTTAAAGCTCATGTAGCAATTTTATCTGATCCCGAGATGCTCAAGCGGGTCAAGTCTACCATTGAAAAGGAAAAAGTAAACGCCGAGTATGCTTTGAATAAAGTGACTGACGGTTATATCAAGATTTTTAATTCAATGACGGATAATGAGTATATCAGGCAGCGTTCTACTGATATTCGTGATGTTACCAAACGGGTATTGAGTCATCTGTTGGGCGTTCCTTTGGTTGATCCTGCACTGATTCATCATCAGGTCATTATTATTGCCCATGATTTGACACCGAGCAACACTGCCCAATTTGTCCCGACATATGTTAAGGGTATTGTCTCTGATATGGGCGGGCGGACATCTCATTCAGCAATTATGTCCAGGTCACTGGAAATTCCAGCAGTTGTTGGATTCAAAGGTGATCTTTCGGAGATCAAGAATGGCGACATTGTGATTGCTGATGGTTCAACCGGCAATGTAATTGTGAATCCCACCGATGCACAAAAAGATGAATATACTCAAAAACAGGCTGATTATCGCCAACGCAAAAGTAAACTGGCTGGTTTTAAATATGAAACAACCAGTTCTTCTGATGGCAAACATCCAATTATTGCTGCGAACATCGGAACGTTGGAAGACCTTGGCGGCGCTATTGAAAATGGTGCCGAGGGGATTGGCTTGTTTAGAACCGAATTCTTATACATGGATTCCAACCATCTGCCAACAGAAGATGAACAGTTTAAGGTATACAAAACGGTGTTGGAGAAGATGCACGGCAAACCGGTTATTATCCGAACAGCGGACATTGGCGGTGATAAAGACCTGCCTTATCTGGATGTGCCTGAAGAAGCCAATCCATTCTTAGGCTATAGGGCGATTCGGATGAGCTTGGACAAGCCGGATATTTTCCGGACCCAGCTGCGGGCGCTTTTACGCGCCTCTGCATTTGGCAACTTATCCGTGATGTTTCCGATGATCACAACGATTAATGAGCTGAAAAAAGCGAAGAACGTCATGAATCAGGAACGGATCAAGCTGATTCGAGAAAAGGTGCCGGTAAAGCCGATCAAAATCGGAATTATGGTTGAAGTACCGGCTGCCGCTATATTAGCCGATCAATTTGCTAATGAAGTTGACTTCATGAGCATTGGAACCAACGATTTAATTCAATACATTATGGCTGCCGATCGTGGTAACCGGATGGTATCTTATCTGTATCAACCATATAATCCGGCAGTGTTGAGATTGATTAAGCATATTATTGACGCCTGCCACGACAATAATCTTCCCGCTTACATGTGTGGTGAAATGGCGGGAGATCAAACGGCCATTCCAATTCTTGTTGGAATGGGCCTCAATGAGTTTTCAATGAGTGCTTCCTCTATCCTCAAGTCACGGGCGTTGATTAAACGTCTTGATTCAAGAGAAATGGTTACTCTTGCCAATAAAGCTGTTACCATGGCAAGCACCAGTGAAGAAGTCACCGCATTCATACGTCAGGCAACTAATCATATCCAATAGATTTATAAATAACTTAAAGAACAAGCTGCTAAGGGCGTCAGAACGTCTGTTAACGGCTTGTTCTTTTTATTTTGGCGGTTTGCAATACCAGAACTAAACAAATATAATTACAATGATTGTGAGACAACGCGTTTACGTGGGGTAATGGCACGATTTGTGTTTCACGAACAGGTCCAAGCCGATCATTTATTAGAAAGGGGTGTCAACCGTGAATATTGGGATTTTTACAGATACATATTTTCCACAGGTTAGCGGTGTTGCAACCTCGATTAAAACGCTCAAAAATGCCCTTGAACGACAGGGCAACCAAGTATACATTTTTACCACGACAGACCCTCACGTGGATAAAGACACATATGAACGAAATATTTTCCGATTTTCAAGCATTCCTTTTATCTCATTTACTGACCGACGAATTGCTGTTCGGGGGTTGTTTCAAGCTTATGAAATTGCCAAAGAATTAAATCTTGATATTGTCCATACCCAGACCGAATTTTCAATGGGGATGATTGGCAAATTTGTGGCAAAGAATTTAAACATTCCGTGTGTCCATACCTATCATACGATGTATGAAGATTATCTCCACTATGTCGCAAACGGGAAGCTGCTCAAACCGGTCCATGTCAAAGAAGGTACTTTGGCGTTCTGCTATCATTTGTCAGGGGTCATCGCACCCAGTGATCGGGTGTTGGATAAGCTGACCGATTATGGTGTCAAAAGTGAGATGCGCATTATTCCAACCGGAATTGATGTTGATATGTATGCCGAAGAGATTAAGACCGATATTCGTTCAGAATATCATATTTCAAAAGATACACCGCTGATGCTTTCAATCAGCCGTTTGGCGTATGAAAAAAACATTTCCGAAATCATTGATTATCTGCCGAAGATTCTTGAACGGGTTCCCGATACCGTTTTGATGATTGTTGGTGACGGGCCGGCAAAAGATGACTTGATGAGCCAGGTTCATGCATTGCAGTTGGATGATCATGTTATCTTTACCGGGGAAGTAGAGAACGACCACGTTAATGCCTTCTATCGGGCTTGTGATGTCTTTGTTTCCACTTCCAAATCAGAATCTCAGGGACTTACTTATATTGAAGCCATGGCTGCTGGACTTCCGGTGGTCGTTTCGGCAAGTGATTATACAAATGGCTTGTTAAGTTCTGAGACACTTGGGCAAACATTTGACAAGGATGACGAGTTTGTGGGAATTGTAACTAAATATCTCAAGCATGAGGTTAACACCACAACGCCAAAGGCCAAACAGATTTTAAAGAAAAAACTGACTGCGATTTCTGCCGAAACATTTGGTAAACGGGTGATTGATTTTTATCGATCGGTTGCAGTTTCACAAGAGCTTCAAGACGATGCGACAACCAACATCGAATAGTATTTCCATAAGGAGTTTGTATGTTAAAGATTAATATGTTCTCAACCGCCGATAAGGTTAAGGGACAGGGGGTCGGCAGTGCATACTTAGAGTTGGTGAGAATGCTGAAAGAACATTTTCCCAATGAGTTTGCAATCAAAATTAATAGCTATGCACCGGCAGATATTAGCCATTATCACACGATCAATCCCAGCTTCTATCTGTCAACATTCTCCAAAAAGCGGGGCCGTAAAATCGGCTATGTTCATTTTATCCCGGAAACTTTGGAGGGCAGCCTGAAGATCCCTCAACCTTTTAAATCAATCTTCTATAAATATGTAATTGCTTTTTACAAACGGATGGATCATATCGTCGTGGTTAATCCATCGTTCATTCCCAAGTTGGAAAATTATGGGATTCCCAAAAATCGGATTACGTATATTCCAAATTTTGTCAGCAAAGACGAATTTTATGATGTTGACGATCGGACAAAACGCTCTTTGCGGGTGAAGCATGGCTATGATCCTCAGCGATTCACAGTGTTGGGGAGCGGCCAAATCCAAACACGAAAGGGTGTATTGGACTTCGTAAAGTTGGCAAGGCAGAATCCAAATGTTCAATTTATCTGGACCGGCGGTTTTTCATTTGGAAAAATTACTGAAGGTTATGCCGATCTTGAGAAGATTGTCAAAAATCCACCCAGCAATCTATCTTTTCCCGGTATTATCGACCGGTCAAAAATGGTGCAGTACTATAACATGGCTGATCTGTTCCTCTTACCGTCTTACAACGAACTTTTTCCAATGTCGGTACTAGAGGCATTTTCAACAAATACACCTGTGATGCTTCGGGACTTGGATCTTTATAAATCAATTATCGGGGGTTATTATCTGCCGGCTGATAACGAAGACATGATGAACAATCAGCTTCACGAACTTCTTTTGAACCCTGACAAATTGGCGGATCTAAAAAGGGAAACCACAATCGCCAGCGAACGTTATTCTGAAAACCATTTAGCCAAAGTTTGGTATGATTTTTATAATCAACAGTCTAAGGAAGGTTAATAATGTCACGAAATAATAAAATTACCCTTTTTGCGATGGTAATCATTGGGTTGGCAATTATTGCATACTCAATGAGAGACGTTAAGCTCAGTGTGTTAGTCCATGACATGTTTACTTTGAACCCGTGGTGGCTTTTAGTAGCCTTTTTGTGTATCTGTGCTTATTTGCTGATTGAAGGGGTTATTACAAAAGTCCTCGTTTCCAACCGAGTTGCCCATTTCACTTTTAAGGATGCACTTAGGGTGCCCTTAGTCGAACAGTTGTTTAACGGAATTACACCGTTTTCATCAGGTGGGCAGCCCGGACAGTTGATCGTCATGCTTCAGACAGGTATTGACGGTGGCCGGGCAAGTTCGGCATTATTAATGAAGTTTGTGGTTTATCAAGGGATGATCGTGGTCAACTTCTTTATAAGTTTGATCATCGGGTTTCACTTTGTGGCCAGCAAACTGCACTTTTTGGCTTTATTTGTCCTTTTTGGTTTTTTGATTCATTTCTTTGTGATCGTTGGCTTGTTAATGATTATGTACTGGCCATCATTTACAAAGAAGTTGGCCAAATTACTTTTTCATCCTGTAAAATGGTTTATAAAGGACGAAAAGTTTTATTCAATGAGGGAAACAATGTACTCAAAAATCGACAATTTGTTTGAAGAAAGTGTTCGGATTGGTAGACAACCGAAACTTTTGTTCAAAGTGGTGATTCTCACATTTTTCCAACTCCTCTTTTATTACTTAATTCCATATTTTATTATGCTGTCCTTGGGATACACCGGTGTCAATGTGATTATGGTTACCAGCTTACACATCATGATTGTCATGATCATTTCGTTATTCCCAATTCCCGGAGGATCAGGTGGGGCTGAGTTTAGCTTTGAATCACTATTTCACAGTTTCATTTCCAGTAACAGCAAACTGGTGTTGGCAATGATTATATGGCGAGTTTTAACGTACTATTTTGGAATGGCTGCTGGGGCCGGCGCATTATTGGTCAAACCAGATAAAGTTGATGATTCTGATAATCAAGTCAAGTAACTGATTATTGGAAATATTTGGAGGAACAGGAATGTTAACGGATAAGAAATATCGTTTTTCAAATCTTATAAACACAAGAATCGGCTTTTTCCTGCTGATTGTCATATTGTTTTGTATTAAGACTTATATTGCGTACCAAACCAAATTCACTTTAGGTGTTAAAGGCGGCATGCAGGAATTTATTTTGGCAATCAACCCACTTCCCGCTGCTCTTCTGACGTTTGGGATTGCTCTGTATTTTAGTGGCCGTTTATCGTATTGGTTGATGATGATTATTGATACCTTGGAAAGCATTTGGGTTTTTGCCAATATTGTCTACTATCGTGAATTTTCTGATTTTCTTTCTTTAGGCATTATCAAAGGCAGCGGCAATGTTCAAAACAACCTGGGGAAGAGTTTAGCTGAGATCATTCATTTCAGTGACTTTTTTATTTTCCTGGATATTGTTATATTGGTCGGTTTATTGGCTTTTCATATTATCAGGATCGACGCTGAACCTTTTAAAAAACGGTATGCAATGCTCATTACACTTGTTTCGTTTCTTCTGATGGGCGGCGAATACGGACTCGCAAATATGGACCGATCAGGGTTATTGACCCGTACTTTTGATAATAATTACATCGTTAAATACTTAGGTCTCAATGAATATGCAGCTTTTAATATATATCAGACGCAAAAGGAATCAGCTACCAGATCCAAAGCTAAAGCAAGTGATATGGATAGTATTCTAAAATATTTGGACCATAGCCGCGCTAAAGCCAACCCGGTTTATTTTGGCAAGGAAAAAGGGAAAAATGTTTNTGGCAAGGAAAAAGGGAAAAATGTTTTCATTATCCATTTGGAAAGTTTCCAACAATTCCTCATTGACTACAAGGTTGATGGACGTGAAGTCACACCTCATCTAAATGCGTTCTTCCACAATAAAAATACCATTGGATTTGATAACTTTTATCATCAAGTGGCCCAAGGGAAAACTTCCGATGCTGAAATGATGTTGGAAAATTCTCTTTATGGATTGCCACAAGGATCCGCCATGGTGACCTATGGGGCGCAAAATACGTACCAGGCAGCTCCAGCAATCTTAGATCAGCGTGGCTACACAACTGCGGCATTCCATGGGGATGTTCCAAGCTTTTGGAACCGTGACAGTACCTACAAATCATGGGGCTACGATTACTTCTTCAGTTCCCAATACTATAAAACAAAGCCTTCGTATAGTGTTGGCTATGGTTTGAAAGACAAAATATTCTTCAGGGATGCCGCCAACTATGTTCAACAGTTGCCACAGCCGTTCTATGCCAAATTTATTACTTTAACCAATCATTACCCATACTTGCTGGATAAGCAAAACACCGATTTCCCTGCCACCAAAACGGGGGATAAGACTGTTGACCCTTATGTTCAGACTGCTCATTACCTGGATCAGGCATTCGCAGAATTTATGAATTATCTTAAGCGAACCGGACTCATGAAGAACAGCATGATTGTCATTTATGGGGATCACTATGGTATTTCAAATAACCATCGACCGGCAATTGCCCAATTACTTCATAAAAAAACGATCACTAACTATGATCTAGCTCAATTCCAAAAAGTGCCATTTATGATTCATGCCCAAGGTTTGAAGGGCGGGATTAATCACACTTACGGAGGAGAGATTGATGTTCTTCCGACAATTCTCCATTTGTTGGGTGATAAGAACAATAACACGATTCAATTTGGGACCGATCTGCTGTCCAAGCAGCACGATCAACGAGTTGCATTCAGAGATGGTGACTTTGTGACTCCTGAATATACGAAAGTTGGATCTGATGTCTATTTAACTAAGACAGGCAAGGAGATTACACCTAATGCTGCGCAAAAACGGCAGTTGGCAAGTATTCAAAACCATGTTACAACTGAGCTGTCATTGTCTGATCGTGTGATCTGGGGAGACCTGTTAAGGTTCTATACTCCAAAAGGCTTCAAAAAAGTGAATCGCAAAGACTTCACTTATCAGTACACGAAGTCGTTGGATAACTTGAAGAAAGCACAAAAAGAACATCCAACCAGCATTGAAGCTAAAAATGATGGTAAGTCGACAATGAATTTGTATAAGACCGATGCACCGGAATTAAAATAAATGATCCAATGTAAGAGCAAGACATAAACGTCCTGCTCTTTTCTTTTGATTTAAAAGGGGTCAATGTTTGTTTGAACTGAGCAATCAGAGTGGTCCATCAATTAATTTCAAATTAACTATTGACGGATGGGTTCAAATTAGATATATTAATAGATGCTGATTTAAACGAAGCGCTCAACAAAATCATTTCAACAAAAAAGTTTTTGTTGACTCAAGTTGATCAGC
>NZ_AZEA01000034.1 GCF_001435575.1 Lentilactobacillus sunkii DSM 19904 | reverse complement strand
ACAACTTAGGGGGTCACTTCATATTATCTCTGTTCTAGATATCCTCCCTCACAATAGGGCAGCTCATGCAACGTGGACCCCCACGTCCTCTTGACAACTCACTTGAGATAACTTCGAGCACTTTGAGTCCGTGTTTTCTAAGCAAATCGTTTGATACGTAGTTTCTATTGTAGGTAACTACGACACCAGGGGCGATCGCCAATGTGTTTGATCCATCGTTCCATTGCTCACGGCCGGCGATGATTGGATCTCCGTTACCAGTTGGAATCAGGTCCAAGTCGTCCAACTTGAGCGCATCCTTCAACACTTGTTTGAGGTCTGTTCTGTGGTCCAAGTTGAGTTCGCCATTCTTACCTGGTGTGATTGTCCAAGTATCGATGTGGCCGCCTTCGCCTAAAATTCCTGGATGAACAGTGAATTGATCGTAATTAATCATTGTGAACACAGTATCCAAATGCATCATCGCATGGTTATGCGGAATCTTGATGGCGATAACAGTGTCAAAATGACCTTCTTTAAATAAGCTCTTAGCAATATCTTGGATAGCATCGGCAGATGTCCGTTGAGAAACACCGATTGCCATTACGTGATCGTTCAAGACTAATTCGTCTCCACCTTCGATACGTGTATCGTGGTTTCGGTCACGCCATACATGAACGCCTTTGTTGGCAAAACGTGGGTGATACTTGATCACGATTTCGTTGAACAGTGATTCACGTTGTCTTGCAGGGAATGTCATGTGATTAATGCTTAATCCTTCACCAATACTTGCCGAAGGGTCACGGGTGAAGTATAGGTTAGGCATTGGATCCATGTAGAACTCATAGCCTTCTGTTTCAGCAGCACTTACCAAGTCTGTTGGTACAAAATCAACTTCGTTCTTACGGATTCCTTCCATGATCTTGTTGACCATGTCTTGATTGTTCATACTGTCGAGATATTCTTTCAATGCATCATGAATGGTTCCTGCTGCATATCCGGATTCGGTCAACATTTGCTCCAAGAAGTCGTCACGTACTTTGTCGCCACCAGCGTCTAAAGCTTCAGCAGCTAATTTTTCAAGATACAATACTTCGACACCGTTGTCTCGTAAAGTATCGGCAAAGTAATCATGTTCCTTCTGGGCAATTGGCAAATATGGAATGTCATCGAATAACAACCGGGGCATCATGTCAGGTGTAAAGTTTTCAATTTCTCTACCCGGACGTTTCAGCAAAACTGTTTTTAACTTACCGATTTCGGATGTTACATGAATTGGACTTGTCATTTTGTTACCTCCTCTTCCCTTAATACAAATACATCATAACCCCTTTTGAAAACGCTACCGTTTGTTTTTCGACATTACAAACGTGAAAAAACTAACACAATTAATAACCAAAATGATTGCGTTTACATATTTTGAAAGTTCCTGCTAATTATTCCCTTCACAAAGCGGTTCTTTCGGTTAATTATACAAAACAAAATGTTTAAATGAGAACATAACAATTTGATTAGAATTATGAATGCACTAATTATAACAGTTTCTTCACAATATTCATCTTTTGTTCTCATCTGTTTGGTATAAATATTTTGTCACTTCATAAAATATTCATACTTTGGTTAAAGAAAATTCATCTTTAAAAATCATCAATCCACCAAAACATTGTCAGTAAAAGCGTTTTACCTAGCTCTCTAAAAACACGAAATGAATGTTCATGCACATTATTTCAGAAGCAAGAGAACTATGTTACAAAAGTTAAAAATCAGTGAAGCCCCTTGTCTATCGACGCAGATACGGGCAAAATGGGGTATGTATTAGGGGGTAATCTCAATGGAACCGAGAATTGATTCTCGTAAGAAGTCTTATAAGCTTCGATCTTATATCATTTATTCAATTGCATTTGCGATCGTCTGCCTCGCCACCTACACGATTCCCTGGCTGGCAGGTAAAACACTCATTTGGAATATCGATGGGATTGCCCAGCATTTTCCAATCCTGGCGCAATTCCAGCGAATCCTTCAAGGAACTGCTCACCAGTCCTTAACGGGTTGGTCGTGGAACCTTGGCGCGGGAGCGGATCAGCTGACAACTTTCGCATTTTATGTTGTGGGTGATCCGTTCAGTTATCTGATCGCTTTATTCCCAGCAT
Organism: Lentilactobacillus sunkii DSM 19904; assembly: GCF_001435575.1. Taxonomy (GTDB): domain Bacteria; phylum Bacillota; class Bacilli; order Lactobacillales; family Lactobacillaceae; genus Lentilactobacillus; species Lentilactobacillus sunkii. The sequence continues at coordinate 14,952 of NZ_AZEA01000034.1, read as the reverse complement.
CCAAATTGGAACTGGGCTTTCAGCTGTTAATTTTAGTGCGGCTTTACTGTGTTGGTCTCTCGTTTCTCGCATGGGCCAATGAACTGCATCTAAGTACCCACAGCAGGTTAATCGGAACAATTATTTACACATTTTCCGGATATAACTTCTATGTCTCAATGCACCACCCATTCTTCATCCTGCCAATGATTTTGTTCCCATTATTGGCCATGGGAATTGAGAAAGTCTTACATAGGGGCAGTTGGCTGCCATTGGCAATTTCCGTTTCACTTGCTTTAATCAGCAACTTCTACTTTGCTTATATGCTTGCCATTGGATCTCTCGTTTATTTGGTCACCCGGTGGGTATCGATTCGCCACAAGCATCCCGATCAAATTCAGCCGGTCAAGACCCTTTACTGCCTGGCCCAGGCCATTTTCAGCGGCCTGCTGACCGCCAGCGTTGTCCTATTGCCGACAATCCTAACCGTTCTGCAATCAACTCGAATTGCCTATCATGCCAAGTTTGCCAACGGTCTGCTGCTATATCCAATCAAGTATTATCTTTCATTGCCTGACCAGATCATCACCAGCACCACGACCAAGGACTACTGGCTGGTACTAAATTCCTGTGGACTGACATTTTTAGCTGCGGTTTATATCCTGAAACATTTCAAGAAATTCCGGGCGTTGGCTTTCATTATCACCCTGACCATCGTTGCGTTGCTATTCCCACAGTTCAGTGCCATCGCAAACGCCATGTCGACACCATCCAACCGTTGGCTGTTCCTGATTGTTCTGCCGATGTGCTTGGCAACCATGATCTTTGTCGATGAAATGCCAAAGCTAACCAGAAGTGACATTACCTGGCTGATTGTTGCCAGCTTCAGTCTGATTGTCCTGGTCTGGATAACCAAGGGATTCACGCTGAACATCCCCCAAAATGATTTGATATCATACGGGATCCTATTAAGTTTCTTACTATTAATTGTCTGCCAGACGACTCTCAAAATTTCACCGAAACATACCGGCTGGATTTTAACCGGGATGATTTTGATCAGCACCATCAGTGCCGGTCAGGGTTGGTTCAGTCCCAACAGCAGTCGAAACATTAAGTCAAACCTGGTAACCGGCACCGCAACCCAGTGGCTGAGGAAGTACTACGACGGTGCCCAAGAGGCGCTTCCAAAGCATGGCGACTTTTACCGGACATCAACTATCAGTAATTACTATTCCCACAAAACCGCCGGCAACAACATCCCAATGGTCCTCGGCACGCATGACTTGGGGGCTTATTATTCCATTCAAAATGGAAATGTCTTTAAGTTTACCCGATCACTTGGCGATGCCCGCGCCGTTGTCAACTCAGTGATCGGCGAAGGTGACGGTCGAACCACCCTTCTGAATTTACTCGGGGTTAAATATATCTTTGCTAAAACCGATATCCTTAAGAATCCACAGACAATTCCTTATGGTTTCCACTTTGTCAGAAATAAAGCAGGAAACATCTTGGATTATCCTGAACAACCGGTCAGCGGCTTAAGCAATCATTCCGGAACCATTTTGCTCAAGTCGGATCTATCGCTACCGTTGGCTTACACACAAGTTCATGTCCTATCTGATGTGAATTACGATAACATGTCGAAGTTGCAGCGAGAACAGGCATTGCTAAAGGGCGCCGTCGTCAGCAAACCGGTTGATGGTGTTTCGCTAACCCAACCAAGCAATCCGGTCAAACCGGTGAGCTACACGACCCAAGTCTTTGATCAGCACATTGTCGATACGCCGATGAAAGCAATTCTGGATCGGATGCGAATTTCACCAAACGGTCGATATCGTCAGGCTGCTAAAGATTTCAAGACCCGCATTCCGGCAAACAAGGTCAACGTATGGCGGAAAGCCACGGGGATCCATCCAAATAGCAAGCCGCTGCAAAATGTTCTCGCCAAAAACGTCAAAGTTATCGAACAAAACAAAGCCGAAAACGCAAACGGCCTCCATTTGATGGACAACGATGCCCAGGGCCGACACTTATCGTACAAGCTCAACATCGACAATCCTGAGAAATACAAGAACAGTGAACTGTATCTGGTCATTAATGGTGTTTCAAGAACTCGCCACACCACTATGGATCGATTGAATACATTAACTGCTGATTCGATCATTGATGGTCAGCCAGTCTCCAAGCTGCAAAAGATCAACAGATTCAGAAAGGCTCTGCAGTATCCTGATCTTGGTGCCTACACTTTGTGGGCTCAATCAACCGACAGCTTTAACTTTATTCGTCAGCTCCCAATTAATAACCTTTCGGATTATGAAGACCGACAGCACATTGTTTTGAATCTTGGCTACTCAAGCAAGGTCCGACGGGCATTCACGATTCATTTCAAAGGGGTCAAACAGCTGCGGTTTAAGAGCGTGAAATTAATGGCCGTTCCATTTAACAAGAACTACGACAAGCAGATCCATAGCTTGCAAAAGGCCGGCTTAACCAATCAGAAGGTAACACACAACTCAGTTTCCGGATACACTGACGCAACTGAACGGACCCGGGTTCTGACAACCTCCATCCCTTATTCATCAGGCTGGCATCTCAAAATTGACGGCCAACCCGGTGACGTCTTCAAGGTCAACAAGGGATTTGTTGGTGCCAGAATTCCAGTTGGTAGACATTTTATCAAGCTGACATACCAAACTCCCGGGTTATCTTGGGGAATTAAGTTGAGTATCATCGGCTTGGCATGGATGGCAATATTTGCTCTGTTCGAATTTGGTCGGTTTGTTTATCGGAAGTTTGGTAGGAAACATTAAACTAAATTAGTCGGATACAAAATATTATGTATGATAAAAGGAGCTTCAACTGGGTGTTTGTCCGTGTTGAAGCTCCTTGTTTTTGTGGTTTGCTTGGTGGCCATGGTTGATCGCGCCATTAACTTCGTGTATGGCTGATGCCTTTGAGGACAGCTCCGATGACAGCCTGCTTAACCCTGAATGCAATGTAACCGGTGATACCCCTAGTCTACATGGCGATACAACTCTGCTTTAACTTAGTGTATGACTGCTGCAGCTCCGACGGCCGGCGATAGCCTGCCTAGCCTACTCGGCGACGCAACTGATGCTAACAATATAAGCCCCCAGAATTTAAATCCAAGTTCGGGATTTTAATTCTGGGGGCTTATATTACCGCATCACCCGTTGCTCGTCGCTCACTCTTTGATACTCGACACCAACAAATCCGGATTGGCATGCTTCGTAAATAAATCATTAATTTCAACAGCAGCTTCCACCGATGGGCTGAAGGTTACGATTGTGTCGTACCCTGCCAACGTTCCCGACACATTTTCCATGTGGAGGTCATCAATGACCGCCGCCAACGGGTTGGCGTAACTTGGTTGGGTATGAATCACATTTACAAATTGAATCTGACGAATATCAGTTACCGTGCCGTTGATCATCCGATACATGCGCTCAATTTCATTTTGATTACCTGACTTGAAAATCATGTAACGAGAATTTCCTGAGCTGTCCGGTTGTTTGACAATCTGCATCTCGCGGATATCTCTTGACAGCGTTGCCTGGGTGACATTGATGCCGGCAACCTTTAACTTCTCCATAAGTTCGTCCTGCGTTGTGATTGTATATTGATTGATGATCTGCTCAATTTTGGATTGGCGAGCTTCCTTCTTCATTATAAAGTGCATCCCTTTCACGTCTGATAAATTGACTAGCCCAAAATGGTCCGAGGCTTGTTTAAATATTCAATAACTAACGATGAATTTGCATAACACTATCATAACAAATGATAAACCAAAGTTCGCCTATTTTCCAAAAAAGTCGTCATTATTTCATACTTTCTTCAGAATTGATTGGAGTAAGTCCATGTTTCCTTCGCATTCTTGGGTGTCAGATGTTTCTTATCGTCATAGACGCTGATATCGGCACCCTTTCCGCTGAGCAGTTCAACTTCGACAGAATCTTGATAAATTGTAAATTTAAACTCACTGCCATACAGATGGACCTTAAATTTGAGGCAGTTCCACGTTGTTGGCAAATGAGGCTTCAGACTGAAGCTGGTAGCGTTATTGACGATACCCGCAAACCCATACATGATGCCTTCCCATGCAGCACCCAAACTACCTGCATGAATACCGTTTTTAGTATTGTGGTGGACATCCATTAAATCAGTTTGGACGGCCTGTGAGAAGAAATCGTAGGCTTGCTGGTCTTTACCGATTCGGGCTGCAATAATGGCATAGATCGCCTTAGAGAGGCTGGAATCGTGGGTTGTAATCGGTTCATAGAACTCATAGTCGGCTTTCAGCTGATCCAGGGTATTGCCTTGTGGGAACATGAAATCAACCATCACGGTATCTGCCTGCTTGTTAACCTGGTGCCGATACAGCATCAGTGGATGATAGTGCAGTAGTAGTGGGAACATACTTTGATCAATTGAAGCAATGTCCATCTTTGGCAGCTGTTCAAAGTTTTGGAATTGGAGCTTGACGTTTCGTTTCTTATCATAAGGCAGGTACATCGCGTTAGCTGCGGCTTCCATTTCCTTAATTTCAGGAGCCGTGACGTTTAATCGGCTGAGCATGCCGTCATCGCCTTTGAATTTACGGGCGTATTTAACGGCCAGACGCAGGTTGCTTTGAGCCAAAACATTGGTGTAATAGTTATTATCCACCAAAGCACTGTACTCGTCAGGTCCGGTTACGCGGTTAAGAACAAACTGACGTTTACCGCCCAATTCGGCGTAATTACCATACTCCATCCAAAATCTTGCCGTTTCGAGAATAATTTCAAATCCATAATTGCGAATAAAGCTCTCATCGCTGGTAATTTCATAATATTGTTCAATCGCAAAAGCAATGTCGGCGTTGATGTGGAATTGGGCTTGGCCGGCCAACCAATAGGCACTGGACTCGTATCCGTTGATTGTCCGCCAAGGATACATGGCACCCTTCCCCAAGCCAAAATCACTGGCCTGCTCCTTGGCAATTTGAAGCGTGTGGTATCTAAACATCAAGAGATCCTTGGCAATTTTTGGCTGGGTATAAGTGAAGAACGGCAGCATGAAAATCTCGGTATCCCAGAAGAAATGCCCGCCATATCCGTTACCGGTCAGACCTTTTGCAGGAATGCCAGTCTGTTCGTCCCGGCCGGCAGATTGGTTCAGCTCAAATAAATTAAACCGAACGCACAGCTGTAAAGCCGGATCACCGTCAATCGAAACATCACTGTGAAGCCAGAATGTCTGCCATACCTGAGCAGACGCCATCAGTTCAGACTTGAAGGTTGTATCGAGAATGTAATTATCCAGAGATGACAAATATTGATCAGAATACATATTTGCGTTAACCAATGGATGAATATCGCCAATGGCAAATAGAAACTCAAAATCCTTGGAGCTCCCTGGTTTGGCAAAGTATTTACTACGATATCCGTAATGATTATTAGCATCTTTAAAATACTCAATTTTCGGATTTGGCGCAAAGTTCTCATTGGCTTTATACGTTAAAATAATGCCTTGCTGGCTTCGAAAAGTGGTCACCAAATAGCTGGGTTGACCATTATCAGGAATGAAGTCCAGCTGCATTTGCCCCAGATCATCCGCAACCCGAATGTCATCTTCTTGATGATGAACTTTTTGATTAATGTAATCATGAACCTTAATAACTTCAATCTCATCAGAAAAATTGGTTGGAATAATCGAATACCGCACGCCGTATACATTTGGTTTGCTCAAGCTGGCAAAGCTTTCAACAACCAGATTAAAGTTACGGTTGTCTGGTGTTGTCACACTAAAGAGTTCATGCAGTAAGCCGGTCTGCATGTCTAAGTTTTTATCAATATTTTCAACGTGAAAGTGGTCCTTCAATGAATCCTCGTCGCCCACCTTGATTCGGATGTATCGGGGGTCAAATAGCCGATTGATCACTTGGTTGTTATCCGGGTACCCCCGGTATTTCTCGCCATAGGAGACGGCCTTATAATCAAAAAAGCCGTTAATGAATAAACCGGGGGAACCGATGAAGTCAGGACTGTTTCCCTGCAGTGGATTTGAATCACGAACACCAAAGTGACCATTTCCAACATTATAAATTGTTTCAAGAAATAACTGTTCCTTACTTCTCAAAGTCTGCAAATGAATTTGAAATTCGGGCGATTGCTCAATTCTCAATAGATGGAACCCCCTTCTGATAGACTGTTTTTGCTTAATATGCAAAGTTATGAAGCTATTTTACCATTGATCAGGTAAAAGTCACGATTTGTTACCGGAATACTGACATTTTTGTTCTAGTACCTAATAGTAATGTTAATTATCCTAACCAAATATTAAGATTGATATAATACGAGCGTTAATAAGTTCATGTCCTTTACTGCTCGAGTTGGAATTTGCTATACTTGGTTGTAGCTTTTTTGTCGGATAATAACAATAAGAAGTCACTATTCATGCATATATTACTAGAATATCATATAATCTGGTTAGAAGATAAACTAAAAGGCGAGAGGTCTTCAAAGGAGAATTACAATTATGAACAGCAAATTACTTTCGTTTCTTGAAGAAATTAAAGCACAGGGTAACATGTCCAAAGCCGCTCAAGCTTTGTTTGTAACTCAGCCATATATCAGTCGAGTTATAAAGAATGCCGAAGTGAACTTTGGCGTCAAATTAATCGATCGATCATCTCATCCGATTCAGCTGACTTACGCTGGCGAACGACTTCTGGCTTTCTTGCAAGAAGAAAACCGACTACGTGCCAACCTTGACCGTGAAATGACTCATTTGTCACAGTTCAAGTACGGCCACCTGACAATCGCTTCTAATGAGGTTGTGACTAACGACCTCTACAAGCCGGTACTTGTTCGCTTCTATAATAAGTACCCCAACATCCACGCCCAAATCACCAGAATGACCAGTCGGGATGCTGAGAAGCGTTTGTTATCTGGAACATTGGACTTCTTCATTGGCCATGCACTTCAAAGCCACAAGGTTGAATACAAGCCAGTCGCTCAGTTGCCATTGGTCTTAATCATCCCCGAGACTTCCAAGTTGTATCAGCCAGGAAAAGTATTTCTGAATTACGAGGATCTTGATCTTACCAAGCTTTCTGGTGAAAACTTTATCGGAACCCCTCAAGAAGATAACTATCAACGATTAGTTACCAGCTTCTTAAATGACATCGGTGTTTCAGCTGATATTAACATTGAAGTTCCCGACCTGCACTTGGCGTCAGATCTTGCATTGGAACATGTGGGTGCAATTATCACACCGGAACCATTTGCCAACCCACGTCGGTTGACCGACGAACAGCAGAAACACATCAATATCGTTAAGATTCCAACCGATGTGCTCACGTCCAACTTCGGTATTTCATATATCAAGAACAAGCAGACGTCCGAACCAGTGACAGATTTGCTCAACTTGATTTCTGAGTACGTTGATGAGTATGTGCCAAAGCGTTAATTAACTAAATATCAAGCGACAAAAAGGCCAGCGATTAATTTCGCTGACCTTTTATTTTGCACCTATTTAATTATTCTTCAACTCTTTTGCTCAAAGAAGTGTGGTTCAATAAAATGTTCAAGATAACCGCAGTGAAACTTCCGACAACCATTCCGTTACTCATGATAACTTGAACGGTGGCTGGTAGATATTGGAATAAATGAGGCTGAGTGGTAACACCTAAACCAAATCCAATAGAAATCGCGATGATCAACAAGTTCTTGTTGTTTAATTCAACCTGTGACAACATTTTGATTCCCTGAGCGCCAACCATCCCGAACATGACAAGCATCGCACCACCAAGCACTGAGGCTGGGATTAAAGTAGCAATGGCACCAAACTTGGGGATTAAGCCAAGGATCATCAGCATGAAGGCTGAGTAATAGATTGGAGTTAATTTTTTAATGCCTGATAATTGAACAATTCCTACGTTTTGAGAGAACGTTGAATATGGGAATGTGTTAAAGATCCCACCAAGAATGGCAGCAATCCCTTCTGACCGGTAACCATGTTCCAAGTCGCGGTCTTCCAGCTTACGGCCGGTGATATCACTCAGGGCGAAATACACACCGGTTGATTCGATCATACAAGTAAAGGCAGCCAGAATCAGGGTTGCAATTGACGACCATTCAAACTTGGGAGTTCCAAAGTAGAAAAGTTGAGGCAATTGAGCCCAGTCAGCTTGACCAACAGCAGCAAAATTAACGGTTCCCATCAGAACAGCAACAATTGAGCCAACCAGGATTCCAATTAAGATGGAAATCTGCTTGAGGAACCCTTTTGCCCAAATGTTGAGGACAACGATTACCAATGCGGTAAAGAATCCAAGGAACAAGTGAGTTGGGTTACCAAATGCTTTGGCAGTCGCATCCCCGCCACCGATATTTTGGAATGCCACTGGCATCAATGTAAAACCGATCAAAGTAATCAAAGAACCGGTAACAACTAATGGGAAGTACTTCCGCATGTGAGCAAACGGCTTGGCAATAATGATGATAAACAGCCCAGCGACAATAATTCCACCATACATGTAACCCAGGCCGAAGTTTTTACCAATCGACTGCAGCGGCGCAACGTACTCAACGGCACATCCCAAAACAACCGGCAGGCCGATACCTGTGATTGGTGTCCGACGGATCTGGAGCAATGTGGCAACCCCACACATAAAGATATCCATTGAAACCAGATAAGTCATCTGAGTAGCGTTGAATCCAAGTGCCCCACCAATCAACAATGGAACCAGGATATCGCCTGAATACATAGCAAGAAGATGTTGAAAACCTAAAATTGCATTACGAACTGGTGATTTACCACCTGAAACAGAAACATTATTCATGATGTTCTCCCTTTTATTCGTGTTTTAAACAATAATAATATATTAACATGAATTTTTGGCAATAACAACGGAGTTTCCGAATAATAACGCTAACAATCATAAAAATTCCGAATAAAAAAGCCGAAACCCGTTTCGTTTCGACTTTAAACATTCTATTTAATTTAGCTGCTGTTTAATACCAGCCGTATACTTTCCAATGATGCTTGGCGTTAACCCAGCTACCATAACGTTGACTTACGTAATGATCAGCTGTCTTTTCCTGGTTTGCCTTTGAGTAGTTACCATGTAAGTATGAAGCACTTAATTGGTAACGGCCGATGTAACGACCATTGCGGGCATGGTATGAACCGCGTGATTCGTGATACGCGATCCAGTTCTTGGCTTTTTGGTTAGCCTTTGATAGATGTGATTTATATACTTGAGTAGTTTTAGCTTCAGCGATTTCAGTGGATGCGGCAACGTTCATAGTGCCATAGAAAGTTAATGCAGTCATTAATGCGATAATGATTTTCTTTAATCTCATGAAATATAATATCCTTTCGTTTCGTGTTTAATCAACACTGAAGAATATACTCCATGCTATTTACAGGCAGGTGTCCAGAAAATTACAACCATGTTAAACCCAAACCCGTTTTAGTAATATTCTCATAACATATCATCAGCAAACGCTTATATAAAAGCATTCTGAAATCTGATTTTGGGCCAATTTTTGCCTATCAAAAACGATATTTTTTTGTAAAAATAGTCAAAATTTGCTTGATTTACATAAGAATTTGGTTTTATTGGCTATAATTCTGACATGTTGTATACTGGAAATCATCAGGAGGAACAATCCATGGAACCTCATTTTAATAAAATTACCAAGTATGGTTATGAAAAAATTGAAGCAGAAATTCGTGAACTCGAAAATTCCCGGCCGGCTAAAATCAAAAATCTTGCGGACGCCAGAGCACTTGGCGACCTGTCCGAGAATGCCGAATACAGCTCCGCCAAACGAGACCTGAGACATTTGGAGAGCCGGTTGCGTTTTTTGCGCAAGCAACTGCAATATGCCCAGGTTTATACCCCATCCGACAACGACACTGTTGAAATCGGCAAAACCGTCACTTTCGAATTCATGGATGACCATTCAACCGACACCTACGAAATTGTCGGCACACCCGAAGTTGACATCGATCACAACAAGATTTCAATTGCATCCCCAATCGGTGCGGCGTTATTGAATCACCATTCCGGTGATGTGGTAACCGTATCCGCACCACAGCTGACCTACAAAATTAAAATTATTTCAATCAAAGTATAAAAGGACTGGCAGATGCCAGTCCTTTTATCTATTCTCTATCAAATTGAAGTGATTCTGACAACCCTGAATCACGTTTATTCGAAATCATTTTCTTAACTCCCGAGATGATGAAAGTTGGAATTGCTGAAACAACGATAATGATCAGATACATCGTCATTGATAGTGGCGCAGTTCCCATGACATTATTAAAGAACGGAATCAGCGTCACTAATATGGAAGAAGTCGCCGCAAAGGCTACTGCCAACGTCAATCTCGAATTGGAAAACGGATTTCTGTCAAACAGCGTTTTTACACTTCTGGCATCATATACGTGCCACAACTGGCCAAATACCAAAGTTAAGAATGCAATTGTCTGGCTTTGGGCCACCGATAATCCCTGGCTTGCTGCCCAAACAAACGCCAGGAAAACCATCGCCCCCATGACTCCACCGCGGAACAATACCCGCCGGAGCATGCCATCTGCCAAAATCGATTTTTGCGCATCACGGGGCCTTTGCTTCATGACATCCGACTCGGCTTCGTCATACCCCAGTGCAAATGACGGCAGTGAATCACTCACCATGTTGACCCAAAGGACCATCAGAGCTGTCAGGGTTGGGGTTACTTCGGTCACATTTCCAATTGAGGACGTAATCAGGAATACACCCAGCAAAAGTGAGAGCACTTCGGCGACATTGGTGGTCAATTCATGGCGCATAAAGTTAAGAATATTGGCAAAAATGGTTCTGCCGGATTCTACGGACTTTTCAATCGTTGTAAATTTATCATCCAGTAAAATTAAGTCGGCAGCATCTTTCGTCACTTCAGTTCCGTTAATCCCCATGGCAATCCCAATGTCAGCCGCTTTTAACGCCGGAGCATCGTTGATCCCGTCTCCGGTCATGGCGACAACCTGGTCATGTTCCTGAAGCTGTTTAATGATCCGTTGTTTGTGTTCGGGCGTCACGCGAGCGTACACCCTGGTGTCCAAAACAGCATCCGCCAATTGGGCATCAGACATTGTTTCCAAATCTCGGCCGGTGATGACCCGAGCGTCATCTGATTGGATAATTCCCAATTGTCTGGCAATCGCCTTAGCCGTCATGGCATGATCGCCAGTGATCATGACTACGTTGACCGCCGCCTGAGACAACTTGTGCACAGCTACTTTCACTTCTTCGCGTGGCGGATCAATAATTCCGACCAATCCAAGGAAGGTTAAATCACGTTCTAGATCAGTACTTGACGCGTTCAAGGCTTCTTCTTTGGTAATTTCACGCTGAGTAATTGAAATGGTTCTCAACGCGTCATTGGCAAATGTCAGCATGGCTTCCTCAATATTTTCAGCAGCTAGGTCAATTACCACTTGTTGCCCATGAATCAAGGCAAATTTTGTCAGCGGTTTGATGACGTCAGGTGCCCCTTTGGTCAGGCTGTAATACCGACCGTTTTCTTTAATGACCACCGTCATCATCTTCCGGGTACTATCAAATGGGAAGATCCGGACAATGTCGATATCGCGCTCGCCTTTATCGGCTAACAAATCGGCCCGTTGAATGTGTTCCTTGGCTGCCAAGACCACCAATGAAACGTCGGTTGGATTACCAAATGGCCGCCAATTCTGCTTGTCGTCGGGCTTGATTTCAGCTTCGTTATTCAACACGGCAACTTCCAAAAATCGTTGGTAATCACGAGAATCTGTAGGCTGGCCATCCTCTCTAATAAATTCACCAATTGGTGTATAGCCGTTACCCTCAACGTTATACACTTTGCCATTGGCGAGGAATCGGGTGACGGCCATTTCATTCTTGGTCAGCGTTCCAGTCTTGTCGGATGCAATATAGGTCGTGGACCCCAATGTCTCCACACTGCTTAATGATTTGACCAATCCTTTTTGACTCGCCATCATCTTCGCGCCTATCGTCAGCACAATTGAGAGAACCACCGGCATGGCGTCGGGAATTGAGGCCACGGCAATGGCAATCGCTGTGGCTGAAATACCGCCAATGCTATCCATAGAAATGCTGCCAACCTGAATCAGTTGTTTAACCAAATCATAGCCAATCGTGATTGCGATAATCACGGCAGCAATGATCATCAACTTCTTGCTCAATCCATGGACTGATTTTTCAATTGGTGTTTTCTGGTTGTCGACCGACTGCATCAACCCGGAAATTTTACCCAATTCGGTAGCCATCCCAGTAGCGACAACCACGCCAATTCCGTTGCCGTTAACGACCATCGATCCTGAATAGCCCATGTCAGTCCGGTCACCCAGTTCCGTATCCTCAGGCATAACATCAGTTGTCTTCTGAATAGCATCTGATTCCCCAGTTAAATGCGATTCATCAATCTGAAGCTCGGCGGTTTTAAGCCAACGCAGATCACCTTCGATAAAATCACCGGACTTCACATTGACAATATCACCGGGAACCAGGTGACTGGCTGAAACAGATATCCAGTTGTCGTTTCGAAGGACTTTCATATGATGCTGACGCATGTCGGATAATGCATCTAATGACTTTTGGGCACTTCTGGTCTGGTGAAATGTGAGCCCACTGTTGATAATCACAATTAAAACAATCGCAACCGCTTCGTACACAGAAGCCATTGCGTGGCCTTGATCGCCACTAATAAAAAAATCATAGGCGGCACTTGCCAATGCCAAACTGATTGCGATTAGCAAAATCACAATCAATGGTTCTTTAAAGCTTTTCAACAGCATCTTCCAAGCTGGTTCCCGCTCTTCTTTTGCCAACTCGTTTAAGCCATATTTTTCAATCCGCTGACGTGCCTGCTCATCATTTAAGCCGTGGATCCGGCTTGTACCAAGCTTTTCTAAAATATCAGGTGATTCCAAACTATACCATTTCATATCTGGCCTCCTCGTGTGGGGGTTCTTTTTCGTGGTGCATTGCTTATATCAAGCATAACAAATATCCACATGAGACTTGTGAAGATTGTGTGGATATTATTGGAATATTTGGGAAAAGTTTAGAAAAAATAAAAAAGACCGGCTCATCGCCAGTCCATTTTCAAATACTATGCAGATTTTCTGGAAAATTTGTAATATAAGTAACAGGCCACAATTACAACTACAACCACCAAAATGACCATCAGCCACTCATCAATGATGCCCAGGATTTGCCCCCAAGCCCGGCCGGCATAATGGCCAACCAGTATTAAAACCGTGTTCCAAGTCAAAGTTCCAATAGTTGTTAGTAATATGAACCGGCTGAAGGGGAAATTTGTCATTCCAGCCGGAATCGAAATTAAACTCCGAACCACCGGAATACAGCGCCCCAACAAGATCGCTTTGCCGCCATGGTTGTTAAAGTATCTCGCGGATTTTTCAATATCATCGGGCTTTAATCGAATGATTTTTCCCATTCGCCCAGACACTAATTTTTCAATTTGCTTGACGCTCAGCAGTCGTCCCACACCATAAAGAGCAATCGCCCCAATTAGTGCGCCGAAAGTTGCTGCGAGAATCGAACCCCAGATCGTCATCTTGCTGGTGACAGTTAGATAGCCCGTAAATACCAGGACCAGCTCGGAAGGAATCGGCGGAAAAATGTTCTCAATCGCGATCAAAAAAGCAATTCCGAGGTAGCCGTATTGATTAATCAATTCGATAATTGTATTTTCACTCAAATTGGTTCCTCATTTCGTTTGTAAGTACCCGAATTATAACATATTCCAGCCGATCACCTTTGGAAAGGAGCAGCCGATGCCGTATAATTAAGGTAATTAACGAAGGAGGATGTTCATGAAAACTGTAAAGATTGGTAATACAAATTTCGAAGCATCTGCAGTTGCACTCGGCATCATGCGTATGGCTGGCATGGAAACTGCCGACGCTGCCAAAACACTGGAAACAGCAGTGGATACCGGCATTAATTTTATCGACTCAGCTGATATCTATGGTGGTGGCGAATCTGAGAAAAAGTTCAAAGAAGCTCTAAACGCCTCAAACATTTCACGAGATCAATTGTTCATTCAATCCAAAGGCGGCATTATTTTGGATCCGGCACGAAGTCATGATGGCTTGGTATTCGGCGCCCGTTACGACTTTTCAAAGCAACATCTCATTGACTCGGTTGACGGGATTTTGAAACGGATGGGGATTGATTACTTGGACTCATTTTTGCTACACCGTCCAGATCCACTGATGGAAGCCGATGACATTGCGGATGCCTTTGATACATTGCAACGCGAAGGAAAGGTTCGTCACTTTGGTGTTTCAAACTTCAATCCACAACAGGTTGAAATGGTCCAATCGTGGATCAGTCAACGTTTGCTGATCAATCAATTACAATTCAACGTGGTCCATTCCGGTATGGTAACGGAAGGCATGCACGTTAATATGATCGATGATGGCAGCATCATGCATGATGGTGGAATCATGGAATACTCACGTCGTAAGAATATGACGATCCAAGCGTGGTCACCATTCAACTATGGCCTGTTTGCCGGTATGTACATTAACGATCCAAAATATAAGAAGTTAAATGATAAATTAGAAGAATTGGGCAAAAAGTATGATGTGTCAAAGAACGCCATCGCAACAGCCTGGATTTTAAGACATCCAGCCCATGTCCAAGTATTGCTGGGAACAATGAACCCAGAACATATCAAGGACAGCGCATCAGGTGCAGACGTCGACCTGACCAAACAGGAATGGTATGACCTGTACTTCGCAGCGGGAAATGACTTGCCATAGAACCAGAGTGCGACAAAACCCGGGTGATCGCGGTGCATAAGCGGGAAACGGTGATTAGTGAACGGTCTGTGTTCATTAATTACCGTTTCCCGCTTATGTGTAGCGATCAGGGTTGTCGAAGCA
>NZ_AZEA01000033.1 GCF_001435575.1 Lentilactobacillus sunkii DSM 19904 | reverse complement strand
GCGTTAACTGGGACTTTTGTCCCAGCCCCTTCACAACTTGAAGAACTATCCAAGAACGAATCTTTACGCAACCAAGCGGGTTACCATCAAAACTCACAACTACTTTGGCAGTTACTATTACGTTCACAGCGCTAATAATAAAATCAAAGGTTACGTCTGGCATGGACGGCTGATTCAAGGGAAATACTATAGGGGAGGCTTCTACAGTTACCCAACCTTAAACGTGCTGCTATCCAACCGGGCATTCCGTCGCGGCGCGTCCCATAGTATTGGTCAGTGGAATGCTTCCGGCATCTACGCCTCATCAGGTCGAATTCATGGCAAGATTAACCAAGATGGCATCAGTCGTTTCAGCAAAACACCATCCTTTAGCGACCAAAAACGAGTCCTCAATTATTTGAAAAAGGATCATCCCTATCTTCCTGAAATGTTGAACTACGGCAATCACAATGGTGCCAGGATTATCATGCGCAAGGTTTATGACGCACCAAATCACTGGGTCCGCGTGCCAATGATCGACATCCTCAATGGCAACGCCACCAGCGGTAATTGGGAAGAAATCAACGCTTTTTCAGCAGTCTTGGATTTGGCTAAATTACCAAACGGTGCCAAGCCAATCGCCACCTATGACGTCAATCAAGTATCTGTCATGCCTTTCGGTGGCCGAGGCTTTGACTTCGCTGATCCCAACGCTCAAGTAGCAACATATAACAGCGGTCCAATCACACACGTTTATGGTAATGGCTTTGGCCCAAACCATAACCTCTCATTGGTCGATTTGAATCGTTGGTTACGCTACGTTCCCACAAGCAACATCTTGAAGCTTTCCAATACTCAGCCAACCTTGAAAGATGGCATTTGGTACGTCGCACCCACCTTTCAAGGCAATGTAAGCAACGAGGCTCATCAAAGTAACATCTTAAAGCTCATCGATACATCCAAGTCTCAGTATTACCGCTATGTCACAAGTTACGGCTTCAGCCAGTATCACTACGAAAATGGTAAATGGCAAGGCCAGTATCAAGTTATATTCAACAATCCCATGTTCAATCCAGGCAACCAAATCCACATGACCTTTGCCAACTTAGTCTTAAAAACTAGTGGTAACGATACATCGTGGTCACCAGCGAATGAACGTGAAATTCAGTCGTTTAATGACAACGATACTGAAGTATTGCCTTACCTTTATAAACCGGTCAGTTATTATGATGGGTTTTTGAATAACGGCAACGCTTCATAAAGTTCATTACTAATAAATACAAAAATAACCGCGACACATTAATGAAATTCATTGATGTGTCGCGGTTTTCTTATGCTTTGAATGCTGATTTTGGAAAAGAATAAATTTGATTAACGACTGTCCAGCGATGATAACTGGTAATCCCAATCAAGACGTTATCACCGGATAATTGAATCCCTTCGCCTTCCGTTTTTCCGGATTTCCAACTTGAATTGTCGACGATCTGGTGGGCAGCCGCACGCTGACCCCAACTGATCCGGCTGAGCATCAGGCCATCATTATCGGTGTTGCTTCCCAAGAAATAAATATCGTCATTATCATCTAAAGCAACCCCTTGAATTGACCCATAGTAAGAGAGCGCGTATACCCGATTACTGATAAATCCGGGTCTCAATCCTTCTCCTATACTGGCATTTCTCACAGCAGCTGAGTCACATGACAAATAGGGCTTGGAAGTTTCTTCTACTTCATCTAGTGCTTGATTCAATCGTTCATTATCATATTCAATAAAGCTGGCTTTGCGCGGTTTATCTGTGTTGATTGTCACGATCAGCAGCTTTGATTGATCTCGGGACAAAGATCCCTCAATCCGCAAGAGATCACCGATTGATTTTCCCAAATGATTTGCATATTTCAGACTAATCAGACGGGTTGCATCGGTGTAATCCAACCTGGCTCCTGGAACATACCGGACTCTGGCGAGCTGGGTCGGCCAATGAGTCAGGTCCTGAGAATCAAGATCCGGATTATCCAAATTAGTCTGAGCGCCACGGGTGGCAATCCAAAAATATGGGGTGTGATTTGGGCCGTGAGTAAAATATTGCAAAACTTGCGAATGGCCGAACCCAACCAGTATCATGGGTGCTTCACACTGTTTGGCTTTTCCGGTTAGGTTGCCATAACGATCCTTTTGAATGATCAATCGACTCAAGGTCAAATCTCGCAGTTCACCATCGGAATCATTGCGTCGTCGCTGGATGGTATAAATATCATCAGTCCCAACGTAAAATGTTTGGATAGCATGAAATTTATCTTTTAAGTTGAGCTTAAATTTTAACGTCGTTCCGGCACCTGAATAATATCCGTCCATCATCGATCATCCTTCCTATGGCTATTTTAAATCTTATTGGACTTAAAAATATAGCATCAATGATTAGGGATTCGCAAATTATGGGTTAAGGATGCATGATTTTGTACCGATTGCATCAGTGAATCAAGATTTTGGCTATAGGAATTTAGTTGAAGTGCTATACTATATTTAAATTTGGAGGCGAACTTTTATGAAGAAAAGTATCTTACTTTTAATAACGGCTTTAACCACCTTAGGCTTCCTGGGGACCACCACTCAGGCAAAACCTGCCCAAGCCTCGGCCCGCTACCATTGGGTTAAATCCGTTAACCGTGACAATCTACCCTATCACGCTACCAGTCACCAATCAGCATACATTTATAACCCAACCCATACTCGTAAACTACACAATTTAAAGAACTATCCCAATACCACTTGGTATGTTTCCAAAAGTATCCTGATGCGTTCTAGTTACACCAGTAAAAAGGGAGTCTACTATTACGTCACTAATGGGGCTAAGACAATCAGCGGGATCCTTTGGCGCGGCTATTTAACCGCCGGAGTCAATTCCAAAACACCTGCAACTACTAATCCAACCGGGAATGGTACTTCTAATACTGCCATTCTCAAGCAACAATTCAAAGAGTTTCTCGCCATGCCGCAACAAACAGCTGAGGACCAGGTAATGCAAAAAGTTAAGCAGGATTTAGCAGGCACCTACACATTTGACACAAATCTAATGAACTATGCCGCTTACAACCAGCATTATGGACAAAACAATCCAACTATTAGCGATCCCAATTGGACTTCAATCCGTTCTAAGTTCGGTCTTGCAACTGGAAGCTATGCAGAAAGCTATGGCATTCCTGAAGACTATAACAGCAGCTGGTTTGAAGCAGTTAAATATAATCCTAATATATCGGGAAATAGCTATATTAATGCCTTGGCAATCCCAATTGAGCAGGGAATTAAATCCCTTGTTGCCAGTCACCCTGAATATCCTAAAGTTGGTTTTGGTCTTAATATTGGTCAAGCATATACCTATTCTCGCTCAATCTCGAATTTAGTAATTGTGTCAAAATAATTAATAGCGTAATAATACCTTGAAGCAATCAATCGAATTATGTATAGGGACTGTTCCAGAATCATAAACAGCCCCTTTTTATTTTATTATTGCATGCGTGGAAGATACACACAACAACATTATCACTATACTAATATGAACTCTACGTGGCCCTAAATATATGGAACATAAACGTTTCCATCAGAAGTTGCTTGACCAACTGGAACATCACTAAAAGCCGGTGAATATGAGTTGTAGCTTGAAAGCGAGTAATTATAAGGCAAATCCTGTTGAACGTTAACCGTTGCCACAACATCCGTCTCCCCAGTTGGTAGAACTGCCACAATATTCTGCGTTGTTGACGCATGAGCGGCTTCGTTACCACTGCCACCATCATCAGACTTAGTATAACGTTGGGTGCCAGTATCATCATAGGTCGTAGCGCCAACTCCTTTAACCCGGTAATTATCACTATCATCAATATCTTTTTGCTTTTCGGCAAATGAATGGTTATCCTGATTTTTAGCGGTAAGCATTGAGGCATACGTATAAATTGAGTTATTATCAAAATGAATATCATCCATTGTATGTCCACCAGCAACCGCAAACAGTGCATAGGCCGGTGCATAATCCAGTGGTGCCAGTTCATTACCACTTGCACTAGCATCTACATGGACAAGTTGTGGATTCATGTTATAAATCTGGTTATTGTTCACATTAAATCCTGTGTTAGCAGTCGGTTGAGACCCTTCTTTATAAGAATAAAACATAAAGACGTTGGGTGAAACTTGAGTCTTTCGACGCTCAATAGTGTTTCCTTGGATGGTAATGTTGCGACTGTTTGGGAAATGAATAGGTGCATAAAACCCATAACCGCCATAGTTAGCCGGTTTAACATCAATTACTTCAGAATTAGTTAAATTGATATTATTAACAACATCCGAATAATCTTGAGTCACATGTGTTCCGACTGGTTGCGGTGCGTATTTGGCCAAAGAACTTACACTACTATCAGTGTAAAGTGGCAAAAACTTGCATTGGTCAATCGTAACATCATGGGTTGGTTCAAGTGTGTACTCTTGACTAGAGTCATAGGCACTTACACCACCTTCGTAAGCATAGTCAGTTTGAATAGCCTCTTTATAGAATTCGTTACCACTTAATCCACTAGCACTACCACCAACACCAATAAAGGTTGAATTACTTACGGTAATATTGTTAGATCCACCTAAATCAAGGGAGTGGCCACCATTGGATTCGTTTTGATCGAAAGTACACTGACTAAAACTAATGTAAGAACTTCGGAAGATGTTATGAACAATTCGATAAACATTCTCTTTGCCATCAGTATCAGTAAAATTAATTCCTTTGAAAGTTACATTTGTCCAAGAAACATTGGAAACTGCATTGTACATAAAGGCTGCTCCAGAGTGTCCCCCAGAGTCACGACTGTCAGTAATGGTTCCTAAAAATACGGTCCCATTATTTCCTTGGAAAACAATGTTCGAACCGATGTTAGGTCGATTAATCATAAAAACCCCGGCGGGAATATTGACCGTTCGCGTCGTCGAATCAGATTGAGTCAAGTCATATAATTTCTGGAAAGCAGCATCATTAACTGAAGAATTACTATCATCAGTCCCTGACACACCTCCCAAATCAGTGACAAAATCCAAGGTGGTTGAACCACCGCCACCATTGCCACCCATTGTCGCCACCACCACCGTTATCGCCACCGCCACCATTATCTGACGATTCAATGGGGTCGCTGGGATTATTGTCAGTTCCAAACATTTCGCCAGACGTGATATTAGCGTAGGGAACATATAAAGTTGAACCATCAGCTCCGGTATAGATTAACCAGAAGTGATCACCATTCTTTTCCTTGCCAGTGTAATAAAGGGTTTGGCCAACGGTCACATCTTCGCCGATCCCCGCATCACTCATTTCGGCGGATTGACGAATTTTACATTTCTCCTCAAAAGTAAATGAACCATTCATGCTGATTGAATAGCCATCTGGTGTATTTTGTGCTGCAGTTGTATCCATAATTTAAAACTTCTTTCCAAATTTATTTTTGTTAGTTCGTCCGTGGTTCAATGACGTCTTTTAAAGAACGATTTTCATTTAACACGTTGGTGATCTACTTCAAGAAAAGTCCGGCCTATCCTTGAAACATCAGGGTATTGTTGGAGCTCCAATAATAACCTGCCTGATCACAAAACCTATTATGCAATGAAAACATCAGCTAAAATTGTCGTCTTTGTCACCATTTTGGGTACTTTTTGTGTCCTTCTGTCACCCCTTGGTTACTTCTGTTGCTTCTTAATGGGGTCACCGGGATTGGTATCCGTCCCAAAGTACGTGTTCTTGGTAATATTGGCATACGGAACGTAGTGTCGGGTACCAGTCGCACCTAAATATGATAACCAGAAGTGATTATCATTCTTTTCCTTCTGGTCATAGCTGACGGTCTGGCCGGTCTTATACGTTGCCAAACCGGCATCACTCATCTTTGGGGTGTTGCGAACCCGGCAGTTGGTATTAAAGGTGAATTGACCCTTGGTTTGAATGGTGTAGCCTTCCGGTGTGCTTTTCACATCGTCGTCATTGTTATTGCCACCATCACCATAGGTGCCGGCGTTGCCTTTGTTATAAAGAGTCCACCAAGCGGCGGCTTTGCTCTGTCTGTCCGCCAACGCATCCGTTGACTTGGAATGCATTTCATAACCCTGTAAGAAGTCCAGGGCAGCGACTTTCGGATCAGTATCGTGGGCAAATTGCTTTAAAGTCTTACCACCACCGTAAAAGCCACCGGTAGCCGTGATCTGACTCCAGACGTAGTCGAGTTGCGTGTTAATATCACTCACATCCTTGCCAACTTTATCGGCATAAGCTTTAATCTTACCAGCGGGCGTAAATTGGGCAATCCCATAACCAGTGGAAGAACTCATTGCCCAGGTATGGGGCATGCCAATCTGCCACTGATCAGGATTAATTCCTGATTCATGCTGGAAGTTAGCTAAAATCCCGCAAATTGCCGCATCAGATAATTCTTTGGGATTAAAATAGTCATAAACCTGTTTAGCATGCTGATGTAAGGCATCGGTTGGTGTATCACCGCCATTGTTTGACTTTGATTGATCGCCCAGCAAGGTGCCATCAAAGTCATAACTAAAGTCCACATGCAGTCCGTGACCATTATCGGTATACTGCCAGGCATTGGCATGGTCGACACCCGGTTCATCAGTTCCATACGACGCTACCCAAATCGGCGTCTTCTTATAGAGCTTATCCTGCTCAATTCGGCCGGATGTGAACCAGCTGGCTGATCCATAGACCACAAGGTTGCTGTAACCCTGCTGATCCATATACTGAAGAAAGGTATTAACATCTGCGGTTGCATTTTGCATTAACGACGCGTCCTCCACATCGACGGCACAAACCGTCTTCTTATTTAAACCAACGGCACTCAGATTTTTAATGAACCATTTGGCCTCATTAACCGGGTCTGCTGCCCCATACTTTTGTGAGTTGGCCTTTAAATAGTGATAAGCACCCACGGTTTTAAAGACTTTAAAACCACTGGCAACTTGATCCTTTGCTTTCGGGTTCACATAGGCATCGCCACTTTCGGAACCCTCAGTAATCTTGACAATCACGCTTTTGGCATATTTACCTAATTCCTGCATGAATGCAACTGTATCTTCTTGATAACTTGAAATATCTGCAACTTCTGTTGTTGCCATATCAATCACTTGCTTTCCTATAATTTAGTTTCCCTTGCTATCTATCCCCCGTATCAGTGCACAAAAAAAGCCCACATTGCGAATGTCGGCTTTCCAGATAACTTAGGAAGTGAGGCCGGTTTCTTAATCAGCCCACAATATTAGTATGCCAACTTTAGCCAGCAGAAATTGTCGTCTTTGTTACCAATTTGTGTATTAGTTGGGTACTTTAATGGTACTCATCAGTTCATTCAAACGTTCCAAGAATGCATTCCGACGCTTGTACAAGGTCTTCCGTGACATATGCAACTTCTGGGCAATGCCCTCTGAATTTAAATCGGTTTGCTTAAAATATAGTTCCTCGATAATCTTTTGTGTCTCACTATCAGCCAAGTCCAAACAGACCTGCACGGATTTCTGGACATACTGGTAATACATCAGCTTTGGGTCCATGCTTAACTGAATTGCTTGGTCTTCGACATGTCGGTCAACTTTATTAATGGGCCGACCACCGCCAATATTCTCATCACGGCCAGGATAATATGGATGGGTAATCTCTAACCGACGATATTGAATCCATTGATCAAGTTTGGGGTATTTTTTTAAGGCTTTCAGTGCCGGTTCATAATTATTAGTTTGACTAATCAAGTGCGTCTCCTTCATGGTATTTATTGGCATCAAATCGATTCGATGAACACAGTGTAACTGGAATAATCAATTCAAAACTGCCAATTAACTGCCATGTTTGTAAAAATCACTGGGATTATGAGGCCGCTGTATGGTTCTAACAACTAGCAATGAGACTAAAACACCTCTGCATTTTCACAAATGCCGGGGTGTTTTAGTCTTATCTGATAATTTTGTCATCTATCGCTCTTACAATCGTTATCCATCGCATTCTTGTGATATGATTTGATAGGGAGTTTCACATGAAACAATTATCATCTGGAGGGTTTGTCGTGACGAAGTATAAGGTTCAATCATTAGTGTTCGTTCTCGTCGCTTTTATGCTGGGATGTAACGAATTCATCGTTGTTGGAATTCTGCCCGATCTATCGGCACAGTTTCACACACCAATTTCAACCATGGGGTATCTGGTAACCATCTTTGCCATGGTATATGCCGTCAGTACGCCTTTTGTGACGATTCTGACCAGCCGATATAGCCGATACAAGACGTTATTAACATTGATGATTGTCTTTCTGATCGGAAATACCCTGAGTGCTCTGTCTGTTGGTTACCTCACCATGATGGCTTCACGAATTATCACCGCCACCACGGCCGGATCCATCATTTCACTGATCATGACCTTCGCCAGCACCATTGCCCCTCGTGATAAGCGGGCATCCCTGGTGTCATGGATCTTCGCCGGCTTCAGTATCGCCTCTGTCTTTGGTGTCCCGATTGGCGTGGCTGTCAGTACGAGTTTTGGTTGGCGCTACACCTTCTGGGGAATTTCGGTTATCAGCATTTGTACCTTCCTACTCTTAACTCAGATTTTACCAAAGAAGGTCAAGCAGACTAAGAGTACGATCAAAAATCAACTTACCATATTATTAGACCCACGAATTTATTATGGGGTGTTCCTGGTTCTGTTCACCGCCGCAACTATGTATGGCTACTATACGTATATCCGGCCATTGCTAACGACTTCGATGGGCTTCAGCACTCAAAGTTTGAACTGGCTGCTGTTCATCATCGGGATCATGAGTATTATCAGTAATCGGCTGTCCGGGATGATGGCCGAGAAGCCAAATAGTCTCCAGAAAACCCCACTATTCTATGTTGCCGATATTCTCCTGCTGGCCGTCTTCCCGTTTGCGCTTCACAGTAAAATTGCCGGGTTGGCAATCATCCTTGTCTTGACGTTGATCGTGACGATTATCAACTCACCGGTCCAAATTCACTTCCTGAACCTTGCCGAAAAAGAGTACCCACAAGCACTGGTATTCGCCTCATCCCTCAGTTCGATTTTCTTTAACTTTGGTATTTCATTGGGATCAGCGAGTGCCTCAAGCATGGTAGGCATCGTAGGTTTGGACAGAATCAGCATTGGGTCAGTGGTTTTTGCGGCTCTGTCGCTGGGATTCCTGTTTTTGATTAACCGAGCAATTCGAAAAGGTTCCCCTGCCAAAAAAGCTTAATCAATGAGCAATGTTGAAAACCGTTACTGGAGCCATGACAGCGTTCAAATTAATTGCTTTCACTTATATATGAATTAAACTGAGTTTGTAGAGACTACAAACTAAGGAGCGATTATGATGAAAGCATTTGGTTACGAACAAAATGGCGGTCCAGAAGTATTTCAGGAGTATGAAGTTCCGACACCACAAATTAAACCGAACCAAATTTTGATTAAAACTGAAGCGTTCAACTTAAATAACTTTGAAGCTTTACAACGGGCTGGAAAATTCAAGCCAACTGATCATCGAATTATCCCCGGCCGTGATGTGGCAGGCTTCGTTGAAAAAGTCGGCGAAGAAGTCACTGGATTTGATATTGGTGACCGGGTAGTCGCCCATGGCCATCACTCATATGCCGAGTATTCAATCGGAGAAGATTCAAATACTGTGCTGATTCCAAGCGGTGTTCCTTACATGGCCGCAGCCGGAATCGTGACCCCCGGTCTTGCCGCCTATAAGGGAGTTCATCTGTTTGGCAAGGTTCAACCGGGGCAAACCGTTGTTGTGAAAGGGGCGTCCGGCGGTGTTGGTTCTCTTGCCGCTCAGATTGCTTTGGACATGGGTGCCAAAGTTATCGGCATTGGTTCAAGTGCTAACGAAGAATACGTTAAATCATTGGGCGTTGAGAAATACGTCGCCTATGATAAGGAAGATCCTTCAGAGGTATTGGCAGACACCGCTGACGTCGTCATTGATGCCGCGTTGAATGGAAATGGTGCCGAAAGCGACGTTCAAATTGTCAAAGATGGTGGCATTATTGCCAGTGTGGCCGATAACGATGCACCAACCGATAAGAAAGTTGCCTTCAACCATATTCACCCAACTCAAAAAATTTCGGATGACGATGCCTTAAACGCCATGCTTAAACTGATGGCAGCCGGTAAGCTCAAGATTCGAATCGGCTACAAACTGCCATTCTCACTTGATAGTGTTATTAAAGGCCACCAGTTACTTGATTCCAAGCATGCTGGCCGAATCATCATTGCAAAATAACGTAATCAAACAAAAATTAGTCAAAGATTAGATCCTGTTAAAGCTGCTTGAATTTCAGTTTTGACCGGATCTTTTTCTACGCTTGATCAAGTAAAACGATGATGGGATTAGTAATTTCGTAAGTGCATTATTTCGTAGCAAACCGGCTATCGGTATCAGAACATGGCACTTATGATATTTGCACATATCAGCTCCGAGCAGTTATTATGTTTCCAATAGACAGTAAAACGACTCAACATCTAATAAGGTGTTGAGTCGTTTTGCATGAAGCTTGTGAGATACCTAACCTGGATAAACTGATGGAACCGCAAAATTAAAGACGAACAGCTTTCGAACTTTGAACACTGACCGCTGAGGTACCGTTATATCTGAGCTTCTATAAGAATATTTACTTTGAATAACATAAATCGTGTCTTTTAGTCCATGACGCCGACTGTCAATATGAATTGGATCACATTGCATGGCCTTTACAGGATGCCCCGAGAACGCAATTGTCAACCGGACAGCGTTCTTAGCGTTCTTAGGAGATATTCTTAACCAGTTTCCTATACCTGTTAAGTTCTGTCACAAGTCAAGGTAGAAAAGGAATTGTTGGTGTTGCAAAATGAAAGATCCCCCAGTAAGTTCTCATGTGAAATAACGAGATTTGGGTTCCATACCCATTTTTGTAAGCATACTTATTTGAAATAGAATACAGATTTTCTCCTAGGCTCTTACTAGTTTTGGGAGCATATACGGGATTACATCGAAAAGTTGAAACCGGCGAGGCTCCGTGCACTAACATGGTCGCCCGGACAGCGTTTTTCGGTGATATTGTTGATACTAGAAATAATAACAATGCAATCACAAGAATTGAATATATGACCTTTCGTACTAAAGACTTCTTGCGTTTATTTTTCATAACTTATATCCCCATTTCAACTACCCGTAATATTGATCAGCAGTAACAGCAATATGAAACACTCCTAAATAAGTCCTTATAGCAAAGGTTGAGGTATGAACGCCAGTTGTACTATCCTTATAGGCAAACTTTTCGGGAACATAATATACTGGTATTTCCAACGATTTGCTTGTTTTTGGAGCAAACTTTGGGTTGCACTTAAAAGCGGAAATCGGTGATACTCCATGAGCCATCAGGTTCGCTCGTACCGCATTCTTTGTAGACACAGTAAGGAAAATGATGACAAGCAACAGGGTGATTATTATTCCATATAAACTTCTTTTCAGTATTTTTTTCATCGCTTAGATCTCCTTTTCAACCCCAGTACAACTGTATCTGTTAATTGTACTGGAATAAGCTTGATAATAACCAAGGTGGCTCAATCTTATTGAGCGTTTTTGGATCAAACTTATTGATCAAAACTGGCTCACTTTAGTTTAGCAGTCACATCGTCTTTTACTTTCTCAAAACCGACCTTAAAGTATCAACTTATACTTCCGGTTGGGTAGGATAGGCAATGTGAAAGATAAGTAAGTATGTTTTGACGGTAAACATCCTGACATCGGATCCGTATCCAACGGAATAAGCATACCTTTCAGGAATTATATAGATATTTTCGTGAGTATACTTACTGGCTCGCTCATCATACTTGGGATTGCACTTTACAGCTGCCGTAAATGAGGCACCCGTCATGGCCATCGTCGACCTAACAGCATTCTTAGAAGGAACTGTTAACAACACAGCTAATGTGAAGATAACCAAAATGAATGTTAAAATGACTTTACGGGCGATTGTCCTTTTCTTTTTTTGTTGAATTTTCACTTTTATATCCCCATTATTATCACACGATATTTATTTACTTTACCAATCAATGGTATCCATGTTGTCTTAGTAAGTGGAGAAAATGTAATTTTCTATGAGTTACATTTTTTGAACCCATTTCTGGTTATAGCACTTTACAAATATATTACAATACCTTGTTCAATTGGTAATGGCATGTTGGAATGGGTTTTCATTTTTTCTTCCATATATGCGAAGAGNAACCCATTTCTGGTTATAGCACTTTACAAATATATTACAATACCTTGTTCAATTGGTAATGGCATGTTGGAATGGGTTTTCATTTTTTCTTCCATATATGCGAAGAGTCAACAAAAGGAGAAAAATATTTGAAGAATTTTCTCACAATTATTTCGAAAAACAATTAACAAGCTACACTAACAGAACGAATCCAGTTTTTGGGAACAAAATTATTCAACTTGGGGAATGATCATAAATAAGATTACAAAGTGGATCATATCACTATTAGGAATACGATTGGTTTCAGCTTTCTCCAACTCAACAACAAACGCTAGCGAGACCAACGATGGCATACTAACACCGATTCAAGACAAATACTGGTCGGCGACTGTCTCAACGAACCCAAGCATCAACCGTACTACTACAGGCGTTATACGGCCACTCGCGTTTCTAAAGTGACCGCAATTGTCCACTAACCTGCCATACACATAATTTAGCGTGGTGGCATTATTTAATTTGATCCCAATATTTGATTGGGGTATAGATATTTTATAAAATTAATTCAATTTCACGAAAAAAGGTGGCTGGGAATAATATCCCAGCCACCTTTTTGGACGAAACTATTTATTATTTTTACTATCTTTATTGTCCTTTGAATCACCCTTATCTTTAACAATGGCTTCTGAATACAGCTTATCAACCAATTCCGGATTCGATTTCCCAGGATTAAGCTCAACAATTTGACCGGCAGCTGAGTAAACAATCCATTCAGCCAAGTTAACAATATGGTCGCCGATTCGTTCGAGAAGCTTGATGACCATATAGTAGCTTGAGCTGGCAGCAATGGTTGCTGTATCAGACTCAACGGCTTCGGTGATTTCATCCCGGATCAACAGATATTGTTCATCAACTTTGACGTCGTTGTCGGATAACTTCTTGGCAGCATCAGCATCACTTTTCACGTAGGCATCCAAGGCACTTTCCAACATGTTCCGAACTTCTTCGGTCATCTTGGCAATCTGCTTTTCAACCTTTGGTATCCGTGGATTACCCTTCACTCGGATTGTTTCACGAGCCATACTAACCGCATGATCCCCGATTCGTTCCAAATCAGAACTGGCTTTCAAAATACTGATGATGACCCGGAAGTCGGTTGCCACCGGCTGCTGTAAGGCAATCAGACTCAGTGCCTGCTTTTCGAGTTTCATTTCATCAGCGTTGGTTTCATCATCAGCGTCAATAACTTCTTGAGCAGCTTTTTTATCATGTTCGATAAATGCAGTCGTTGACTTATAAATCTGCTCACTAATTGTCAGACCCATTTCTACGAAGCGGCCGTGCAGCTTTTTTAACTCGTCGTCAAATAATTCTCTCATTATATATAATCCTCCTAGCCGAACTTTCCGTTCAGGTAATCACTGGTTTTTTCATCATCAGGGTGAATAAACATCTTCTCGGTCTTACTGAATTCAACCAGATCCCCATTTAGCAGGAACGCGGTCTTATCAGAAATCCGTGAAGCCTGCTGCATATTATGGGTCACGATGATGATTGTATAATCATGACGAATATTCATCAGGGTATCTTCAATCTTGGAACTTGAAATTGGATCCAGGGCACTGGTTGGTTCATCCAAGAGAACCACTTCAGGCTGAACTGCCAGCACTCTGGCAACACAGATCCGCTGTTGTTGACCACCAGAGAACGAAAGTGCGTTGTCATAGAGATGATCCTTAACTTCATCCCAAATGGCCGCCTGTTTCAGACTGGTTTCAACCCGTTCATCCAAGACATGCTTGTTTTTCTCACCGGCAAGACGCAATCCGTATGCGACATTCTCATAGACACTGAATGGAAATGGATTAGGCTGCTGGAACACCATGCCGACTCGTTTACGCAAATCAACAATATCCACGCCCGGTGCATAAATGTCTTTTCCTTCCAGCTTCATCGAGCCGGTTATTTTAACTCCCTTGATTAAATCATTCATCCGATTGAGGCATCTCAAGTAAGTCGATTTTCCACATCCGGATGGACCAATCAGGGCAGTAATTTCATGTTCTTCAAAGTCCAAGCTGATTCCGTGAAGTGCTTCTTTTGAGCCGTAACTCAAATGGACATCATTACTTGTAATTATCTTTGGCATTGTCCATTCCCCTTTATTATCCGAAGTTACCAGAGATGTAGTCTTCGGTTGCTTTAATTTGTGGTGTTGTGAAGATTTTTTCAGTGACATCATATTCCAGAACGTGGCCCATGTGGAAGAAAGCCGTATAGTCGGCAATCCGTGAAGCCTGCTGCATGTTATGGGTCACGATGATAATTGAATAATTTTCTCGTAGCTCCATTAAAGTGTCCTCAATTTTCGCAGTTGAAATTGGATCAAGGGCACTGGCCGGTTCATCCAAAAGGAGAATATCGGGTTTCATGGCAACGCATCGGGCAATACATAATCGTTGGGCCTGACCACCTGATAGTGCCAAAGCACTCTTATCAAGATCATCTTTAACTTCATCCCAAAGTGCTGCGGCCTTTAAGCTTTCTTCCACCCGTTTGTTAAGTTCAGTCTTGTCCTTAATCCCATTTCGCCTCAATGCAAAGGTGATGTTTTCACGAATTGATTTGGCAAATGGATTGGGACGCTGAAACACCATGCTGATGTGTTTTCTAACCTCGTACACATTGATGTTTTTAGTATTAATATCCATCCCACGATACATAATCTTGCCTTTAACAGTGGCAATTCGATCGTTCATCCGGTTTAAGCAGCGAAGATAAGTTGATTTGCCGGAACCAGATGCCCCGATCAAAGCCGTGATTCGGTGACGGGGGAATTGGAGACTGGCGTCATGCATGGCGTGATTATCACCATAGAACACTTGCAGGTTGTCGGTTTGCATGGCAAGCTCCAGTGGAATATCAATAATGTGAGTTTTGTTGTAATCATATTCTTGCATATTAATCTCCTACCTACTTAGTAGCTGTCATTCGTTTGTATAACCAGCGGCCAAGCATTCTGGCCAACAGGTTAAACAACAAGATAACAACGATCAACACAGCTGAAGCCCCGCTTGAGATTGCGGCTGCATCAGGGGTAACCCCTTCAGTGTTAACTTTCCAGATATGAACAGCCAAAGTTTCGGCTGGTCGCATAAAGTTCAAGAAACTGGCACTGTCCATCGGGTTCCAGTCACCATAATTAACGGTTGGAGCACTTTGACCGGCAGTGTAAATCAAGGCAGCGGCTTCACCAAATACCCGTCCGGCACTGAGGATAATTCCTGTTAAGATACCAGGCAGCGCAGCCGGAAGGACAATCCCAGTGATCGTCTTCCATCGAGAAAGTCCAAGCGATAATCCCGCTTCACGCTGAAGCTGGGAAACATCTTGAAGGGATTCCTCAATACTTCTGGTCAGCAATGGCAGGTTGAAGAACGTCAAGGCAATCGCACCGGCAAGAATTGAGAAGCCCATGTGAAAGTTCACAACGAACAACAGGAAACCAAACAAACCAACAACAACTGATGGTAACGAACTCAAAACTTCAACGGCAGTCCGAATAACACCTGTGACCCAATTTTCAGGGGCGTATTCTGATAAATAAATGCCTGATCCCAAAGCGATTGGGAAAGAGATGATTAAAGTCAGTACCAACAGATACATTGAGTTAAATAATTGATCCCGGATACCACCACCAGCGGCAAATGATTGGGCGGCAGATGTCAGGAAGTGCCATGAAACATGAGGAATTCCAGTGATCAGAATGTATCCGAGCAAGAAAACCAGGATGGCAAGGACGCAGGCAACCAGGAAATAAATAACACCTGTCGCAATGTTATTACTTGTTTTAGAATTCATTTCTTAAGGGCCCCCCGCTTTCCGATAATTCTAACCAGAATGTTAAATACTAATGACATGAGCAACAGAATTAATGCCAGTGACCAAAGGGCGTTGTTAGGCAATGTTCCCATGGTAGTGTTACCAATCCCGGTCGTTAATTGACTGGTTAATGTTGATGATGGTGTTAGTAAACCATGTGGCATGAGAACCGCGTTACCAATAACCATTTGAACGGCAAGTGCTTCACCAAAGGCCCGTGACATTCCGAAAATAATTGCAGTCAAGATTCCTGGTGTTGCAGATCTGAGAACAACCTTGTAGATTGTCTGCCATCTGGTTGCACCAAGTGCCAACGAGGCTGATCGGTAAAACATTGGAACTGCTTTGATACTGTCGACCGATAATGACGTGATGGTTGGAAGCACCATGACGAACAAAACCAAAGTTCCGGCAAGAATACCAAATCCGGTTCCACCAAATGAGTGACGGATTAACGGCACAATTACTGAAAGACCGATAAAACCATAAACAACGGAAGGAATCCCAACCAGCAACTCAATTACTGGCTGCAAAATCTTAGTTCCCTTTTCAGGGGCAATTTCCGTCATAAACAACGCAACACCAAGTGCGAACGGTGTAGCCACAACAGCTGCCAGGACCGTAACACTAAATGAAGTGACAATCATTGGCAAAGCACCAATTTCAGGATTGCCATGTTTATCCAGCATTGCCGGATTCCAGTTGGTGCCTGATAAAAACTTCCATAAACTCACGTGGTTGGTTGTAAAGGTTGCCAAACCTCGAGTTGTGATGAAGTACAGAATTGAAATAACCAGCAGACTCACAAATCCGATACAAAGATACGTGATTCCTTTTCCGAATAAATCTTCATGAGTTGCCTTTGATGGGTTTTGAAGATCATGTTTTATTTCATCCATGATTAACCTCCTATGATTAACTGAGTCGAATTTTAAATGAGTATTTTAACTTGAGGAAGGCTGAGGGCATTTGATTTGCCTTCAGCCTTCGTTGGTTTTGATTTTTTTGTTTTTTGGGTGGTGGCGGTTAGGCTACCCAGTTGAAACGTGTTCCGACGCAACTGATGCTAACTTCTAAGTGCGCTTTAACTTAAACCCAAAACCGGGGTTTCAGTCAAAGCACCCTTAGAAACCGCATCACCCGTTGCTCGTCACACTGTTATG
>NZ_AZEA01000032.1 GCF_001435575.1 Lentilactobacillus sunkii DSM 19904 | reverse complement strand
ATGCGGTTTCTAAGGTAACTTTGGTTTAAACCCTGGTTTTGGGTTTGAATCAAAGTTGGCTTAGAAGTTAGCATCTGGGTCGTCGAAACACGTTTAGTGAGCGACGAGACCTGGTTGGTCCCGGAGCATAAGTAAAAGACACTAATGATGAACGAACTTTGTTCATCGTTGGTGTCTTTTGCTTATGTAGCAGGGACCAGGGTCGTCGCCAGGTAGGCTAGGCAGGCTTTCAGCCGGCCGTCGGAGCTGTCCTCAGAATAGTGAGCGACGAGCAATGGGAGATGCAGTTTCTAAGGATGCTTTGACTGAAACCCTTGAAGATTAAATTAAAGTACCTTTAACAGTTACCATCCATTTAAATACCAAACAACATTACCAAAAACAACCAACCCAAAAAGACATTCAACCATAACCGGTTGAATGCCTTTTTACATCGATCTATTTAATTTCCGACTAGCATACACTGCCGCACCGATCATTCCGGCTTCATCACCCAACTGCGCCATTGACACCTTGCATGCATTTTGGGCAACCTGCAACGAATGATGGGCAATGGTTTCGCGAGTGTCCTTGAACAAAGCTTCACCCGCAGCCGACACCCCACCGCCTAAGATGAGTTCTTCAGGGTTGTACAAGTTGATGACATTGCTCAGACCAAATCCCAACAGCTCGCCGGTTTCTTTGAACACTTCTGTGGCCGTTTCATCACCCTGGGCAACAGCTTTCGAAATCAGCTTCGTTGTCATCTCTTCACCTTGCACCACCCACTGACTAACGATGCTCGTTTGTCCTTCAGAGAGTTTGTCGTGCATCGTTTTGACTATTCCCCGTGCAGACACATACCGTCCTAAACAGCCGGAACTGCCGCATGCACATGGTCGTCCGTGTCGATACATGTTCATGTGACCAATCTCCCCCACGCTGTTCGATGCACCATACAACACATGACCATCGATCATCACAGCAGCCCCAAGTCCGGTACCAATCGCGACCAGGACGACATTTTGATGACCTTTTCCAGCCCCAAAAGTGGTCTCACCATATAGATGAACTCGAACATCGTTATCAATGAAGACCGGTTTGCCCAGCTTATTCTGAAACCATTGAACAACCGGAACATTCTGCCAATCGGTAAAGTTCGGCGAAAAAATGGAAATGCCTTTCTGGATATCCATCTGGCCGGGAATGCCAAATCCAGCTGCAGCAATGTCATCTGACGTGACACCGGCATCGGCCATCAAATCTTCACAGGATGACCAAATCCGGTTCAGGACTGCATCTGCCCCCTGCTCTTCATGTGTCGGTCTATGTACTTTCTTAACTGTTTGAAAACTATCCGCAAACAATCCAGCTTTAATGTTTGTGCCGGCAAGATCGACACCCAGATAATATTTTGTCATTACGGTCACCTCCGGATCCACTCACGATTATTTTATTTGCTATGATAATACCCAATCAAACTAAACAAAGCTTCCAAAAACATCCCGAGGACCATCAGATACATGACCACCATGTTCATGCCCATATACAAAAGGATGCCCATTACGAAATACAACAGTACAAAGAACCAACGCAACCAAATATTTTTAACCATTTTTATCCCCTCCTGTTATCATTATAGGTCTTACATTAGAATCTTTACAATCTACAAACAAAACATTTGTAAAAATTCCGATTTAATGTAAACTATTGATTATTAGGATATAATATAGATAAAGAGTAATTGGAGAGGTGATACCATGAACTTAACAGAATATCTTCATTCACAACTCAAGTTTTTAAATGATCAAATGAGTTCCGCTAAGAAAGATAAGGACGAAACAATGCAATACCTGGTTGATTCAAAGATCACAGAAGTTAAATTAATCTTGGAAGCCCTCCAAAAGGGAATCATTGATGGAATAAGTTAAAATGTGGCCGGTTGGCCATTTTTTATGTTTTAATAGACTAGTGCTTAATAAGATTGATTAAAAAAAGGAAGTAAAACATTGATTACATTAAAATCACCACGTGAAATTGAAAAGATGGCTGAGTCAGGGGCAGTTTTGGCCGGTGTTCATAAGGAACTCCGCAAAATGATCAAGCCCGGCTTGGATACTTGGGATATTGAATTGTTTGCCCGCCGTTATATTAAGGAACATAACGCCTACCCTTCAGAAATGGGCTTTGACGGCTACAAATTTGCCACATGTATTTCAATCAACGATGAAGTTGCCCATGGCATTCCCCGTAAAGGATTGAAGCTGAAGAACGGCGACATCCTCAAGGTTGATATGTGTGTTAACAAAGACGGCTTTGAAAGTGATTCATGCTGGACATACGCCGTTGGTGACGTGAGTGATGAAATCAAGAAATTGATGGAAGTTACCCGCAAAGGTTTATACCTCGGTATTGACCAAGCTGTTATCGGTAACCGTCTCGGTGATATTGGTAACGCAGTTCAGACTTACGTTGAAGACGAAAACCACATGGGTGATGTCCGTGAACTGATCGGCCATGGTATCCAGCCTTCAATCCATGAAGAGCCAAACGTTCCTGCATATGGTGTCCCAGGTCAAGGCCTTCGTTTAAAGGAAGGTATGACCATCACCATCGAACCAATGGTTAACACAGGTACATGGGAAATTGCCGATCGTTACGACAAGAAAGATGACTGGACTTATTACGTCTCAGCTGATGGAACTCCTTCAGCTCAGTACGAACACACTTTGGCAATCACCAAAGATGGTCCTAAGATCTTGACTTCTCAAGACCCTGACATTGATGCTAAATATTTACTTTAATATCAAATTAAACAAAACGGCCGGGAATTTGTCCCGGCCGTTTGTTTATACTAAAATGAAATTATAGAACTCATTAGGCACCAATTTGTTCCATCTTTTGTAAAGAAAGGAATG
The DNA here is from genome assembly GCF_001435575.1 of Lentilactobacillus sunkii DSM 19904. GTDB lineage: Bacteria > Bacillota > Bacilli > Lactobacillales > Lactobacillaceae > Lentilactobacillus > Lentilactobacillus sunkii. Next base: position 18,190 of record NZ_AZEA01000032.1, on the reverse strand, counting down.
ATATCATGAACAACAAAAATTTTAGATTTCCTGACACCGCTGCCTACAAATTTGTAACTGAGACGCTCAAAGAACGTGGTGTTACATATGAAGATATCGCCGAAATGGCCTACAATCTTCAAAAAGAATATGTCCCCAATATCCAAATGGAAGAGGTCAAAAAAGATACCCTTGATGTCCTCCACAAGCGGGAAGTTTTGAACAACGCCATGGTTGGCTTGGAACTTGATCGACTGGCCACGGAAGGCAAAATCAAGGAACCTCTTGAAAGTATTATCATGAACGACTCCGGCGTCTTCGGTGTTGACGAAGGGATTGCCCTTAACATTGCCAATATCTATGGCACAATTGGCATTACCAATTATGGTTATATCGACCGTGAGAAAACCGGGATTACAAAAAAATTGGACGAAGCCAAAGACGGCACATCCAATACATTTATTGATGATATTGTCGGCGCCATCGCAAGTGCGGTGTCAGCTAAGATTGCCCACCGAAACAATTAGCACCAACCGTGCGTATCCAAATTAACATCACGTTTCTTGATTCCTGAAACATAGGGATTGCCCTTAACAAAATATCTCAGCGGCTTGGTTGCCCAACTGCCTTGATTTGCGACCCCAATTCGATTGGATTCTTCAATTAGAGCCGGGGTCTTTTTATCTCGCTGATGGATGTTCAATTTACTATCACCAAAGATTTCCATGTTCATTGTTTTGTCGCTGATACCAAAAGCTTCCATCAGCTTTCCGGGACCGTTGGTTAAATCGACGCCATGGCGGGTCCGGTTATGTTCCATGATATCCAAGCCGATTGTTGGCTCAATGGCTCGGATGAGCACTCCTTGAGGGGTATCTTTTTCCTGAGCTGCCACATCCAGCAGATATCGCCCATGGATGGAATAGATGTACACTGTACCCGGAGGACCGTAAAGCGGCTCGTTGGAAGCAGTCCGCCTACCTTTAAACGCATGGGCAGCAGAGTCTTTTTGCCCCATATAGGCTTCAGTCTCAACAATCCAACCGCCGACGCGTCCCTTTGGAGAATCATATGTAAGCAGCATCCCCAACATCTGTTTGGAAATCTGGTCAGTTGTGCTGCTGGAATAAAATGGGTCTTGGTCCAAATCAACCATCCCTTTCAAAATAATAATGGAGGTCATCATATGGAATTAAAATTAGAGCGAATTTATGATAAACCACAAGATTTGTCAGGTTACCGAGTCTTAGTCGACCGCTTATGGCCACGGGGAATTTCAAAGGTCAACGCTAAGCTCGATGAATGGGAAAAAGAAATTGCCCCATCAAAAGAATTGCGCAAATGGTTCTCACATGATCCTGAAAAATTTCCGGATTTCAAAACCAAGTATATCGCAGAACTTGACGACAACCCAAAGACATCGGATTTTATCAAATTAATCGGTGAACATTTAAAAACAACTAATGTCATTCTCCTCTACGGTGCCAAAGACCGCGAGAATAATCAGGCAGTCGTCTTGAAGCATTACTTAACCGATCACTTAGGCCAATTCTGACGGATATTGGTCAAGGTCAAATCTTTGGTCGAAGTGAAGTTGATATCGGCCATGGACAACACCTTCGGATCACCGATACCAATTGAAACAACGTTGGCAGCGTTAATTGATTCAACGCCAACGATACCATCATCAATGCCGATGCACTGATCCACATCCAGGTTCAGCATTTCAGCCGCCTTCAGATAAACATCGGGAGCCGGCTTGTTATGTTTGATTTCCTTAAGATCAACGATCAGTGGAAAATAGTCTTCCAAATCAAGCTTTTTAATTTCTTTAGGCGCATTTGCCGATGCGGAGGCAATAATCATTTGATAATCATTTTGGCGCAATTCAGCCAAAAAATCATGAATCCCCGGTAAAATATCTTTCGGGTTCATAATCTCAAGCATTTGCTGATAAATATCATTCTTTTTATCAGCAAATGCTTCTTTTTCTTGCTCGGAATACCGGTTCTCCATTCCCCCTGATTTAAGAATCGCATTAAGTGAATCAATTCGGTCCCGGCCTTTGATGGCTTCTTCCAGTTTGGAACTCCACTGAATCCCGATACTTTCAGCTACCTGTCGCCAGGATTTACTGTGATAGAGCCAGGAATCGGTAATAATGCCGTTGAGATCAAATAATACCCCTTTGATGTTTGAAAAGTCGGTCATTTTAAGCACCCCTTTGTAAAAAAAGAACCGAAAACAATAATCATGTTTTCAGTCCCAACCACTGCCTTGAACTACTTTACCGCGTTAAAAATCCATGTGATGCCATACTTGTCTACAATCTGTCCGTACTTGTTGCCGGACGATTTCTTTTCAAAAGTTACAATTACTTTGACTTCTTCGGATTCGACAACCCGCTCATATAAATCCTGAAGATCGGAAAGCGCATCGGAATCGTGCAGGTCAACTTCAAACATTAACGAAATCAATGATGAAACAACGGGCTTGCCTAAAAAGCTGTCAGCACAAAAAACCTGCTTGCCTAAAACTTTAAAGCTTGCCTGGAGTGTAAGGTCGTCGAGATTGACATCCGCATTAAGTGACATGTCTTCTGCCTGTTTTTCAGTTGGTGATTCGCGCTGAACATCCGTGATACCAAAGACAGTCTGATAATAATCCAAGGCTTCCTTGGTGTTTTCGAATGTCAGATATGGGATTAAATTAATATTATTCATTAGGTCAGCAACCCTTACTTTTTAATATTATTCAAATCATAGAATACCGTTAAATACAATAGTTGTCAACGTTAACAATTTATCAATGCCTATTCCAATAGGATATAGCGTCCTTTTTAGTAATATCATTTGCAAAAGTGATAAACTAAATATAAAGCAATCGGGAGGAAAACAATTAATGAAACTTGCAGTCACAATTTTTGTATTAAACGCTTTATACATTTCGATTAATACCTTCAGAACCATGCTGGTTGTTAAAGGCCATCAATTCCTGGCACCAATCGTGGCGGTCGGTGAAGAGTTCATCTACGTGATGGCCCTGGCCATTGCCCTGCAGCACATTGACAGCCCATTAAACATCGCCGCATATGCGGTCGGGTTTGGGGTTGGTATTTACATCGGAATCATCATTGAAGATAAAATTGCGCTTGGCTATGTCAACTTTGAAGTTACCGTTCAGATTGATCCAACCAACCCAATTCACGCCCATAATGAACAGCTGGCTGAAAAGTTGCGGGACCTGGGTTACGGTGTCACTGTCAGCCGTGCTGAAGGCCGTGCCGGTGCCCGGCTGGTTCTCAGTATTCTGGCTCCACGAAAAGCAGATCGCCGGCTGATGGAACAAATTAAAGAAATCTCCCCGGATGCTTTTATCATGGTTCAAGAACCGGTCCAATTATCCGGTGGCTTCTGGAGTAAAGAAGTTGATCGCCGTTATCACTCAACCAATCATATGCATCATTAATCGTTGTCATCATCAAATAATCCAAGCTGCTTGAGGCTCTCTTCAATATCACTGACTGAAGTGCTGGTCCGTGGTCCCTGCTTGGACTTTTTGATAGGTGCCCGGTCCTTAGTGTGGCTGGGCTTGTTTGCCGGTTGGTTAATCGGCTGATGAGTTCCAGTTGGCTGAGGACTTTTTTTGCCCATTTTATCCATCGTTTTGTTCAACAAATGGTCGACAAAGATATTGCCTTCGTCATCCGCATGGCCCTTGGTCCAGTAATACTGAATCTTTTGGAAATGGCTGAGATTGGCATCAATGCTCTGCCACAATTGTTTATTCTGGAGCTTTGAGCCGTCTGCCTTGGTCCAACCACGACGACGCCATCCGGCAAGCCATCCCTTTTGAATTGCGTCTAGGACGTACTTAGAGTCCATTATGACGTCGATTTGGTCATCCTGCATATCTTTACTCCGGAGATACTTAAGTGCCTCCAGAAGGGCCATAATCTCCATTCTGTTGTTGGTGGCACCAAACTCACCGCCGGACTTTGAATGTTTCTGATTACCTTCTTTAATCAGAAATGCCCAAGCGGCCTTATCGCTGGCTTTGACGTGTCCACCACGGACATTGCCGTGATTTCTGGAGCCTCCGTCAGTATATACAATGACTTCACCACGATAATCGGCTGCATCATTTTTTATTTTACTTTTGGGATGAGATTTATGTTGCTTATGTGATTTGTGAGATTTAAGGGGACTTGTGGAATTTTTCTGGCCACCCAAATATGCTTCGGCTTCTGAACGGGTCTTGAAGCTCTTATATTGCGCACCGGAAAATCCCTTAACCTTTTTTTCTGCTTCCGGCCAGGTTGTGAAAATCCCAGTCTTTCTTCCTTTTTTGACTGCATAATATTTCATGAAAATGACGGCTCCTAATGTAAAAATTTAAGAAAAAATGTTAATTATTATTTATAATGTTTCTATCTACTTTGCAATTAGATAAATCTATGCGAAAATGTTAAATAAAGGGGGCAAATTTAATATGACCCAAACTAAAGCCACATTGATCACGGTTGAAGAGGCCAAAGCGCTTCTAAAAGACCAGTCTGATCAAATAAACGAACGTTTTCCCCGATTAAAAAAACAAGGTAAATACATTTTACCTGATTATCGGTTAACAAGGAAACGCGAAGCTTTCAAAATTCGAAAGCATACATTTTTACAGCGCCACGCCCGTTCTTACGTTGCATTTGACTCCGAGAATGGTCAGACGCTTTGGATGCACAACTTCCCAAGTCTGACTGAAGCCTTGTTCTGGTTGGATACTGGCCTTAAGCCCACCGATACCGACACCAACACTTCATACAAATCTTGGAAGGATCTGCACGAAGAAGACATCACTGCCCTCAAAGACATTTTGAAGGAACGTTCCCGGAAACGCAAGGAAGCCGCTGCCGCTAAGAAAGCTGCAATGGTTCCCAAGAAAAAGCCGGCTGCAGTTAAGAAGTCGACTGTCGTGAAGAAAAAGAAAGCCAATTAGGCTTGATTAAAAAATACACTGAGTTCATTTCTGAAAGAAATCTTTCAGGAGTAACCTCAGTGTATTTTTTGTTAATCGTTAAAATGATTTGTAACCTGCTTTGGCTTTGTTTCAACCAAAATTTTGCCATCGTGAATCGAGTATAGAATTTCTGAGCGTTCGTTGAGAGCGTTATAGAAGTTATTATTGTTCATAATAATACAGTTAGCAGGCTTGCCAACCTTGATGCCATAATGGCCGGAAACATGCATCGCTTTTGCGGCGTTGGTGGTAACAAATTGATATGAATTCATAATATCGTCGTAACCCATCAAATGCCCAACGTGGATTCCCATCTCAACCGGATCAAGCATATTACCGTTGCCCATTGGATACCAAGGATCTTTGATGTCATCCTCACCAAATGCGACATTAATCCCATCTTCAGATAATTCCTTTACCCGGGTCATCCCCCGACGCTTTGGATACGTATCGAAACGGCCACCAAGATTGGTGTTAACCAACGGATTGGCGATAAAGTTAATATGAGACATTTTAAGCAGCCGGAACAATTTGTAGGTGTAAGCATCATTGTATGAACCCATGGCGGTCGTGTGACTGGCCGTCACTTTATCGCCCATGCCGCTTTCAAGTGCCAAAGTAGCCAGAACTTCGAGGTTGCGGGATTCCGGATCATCAATTTCATCACAATGAACGTCGACTAACTTACCTTTGCTCTCGGCAACCTTCATCAAGAACTTCAGCGATTCGACACCGTAGTCACGGGTAAACTCAAAATGAGGAATCCCGCCGATGACGTCGGCTCCCATGTCGGCTGCAGCAATCATTAATTCCTTACCGTTGGGGTAGGATAAAATTCCTTCTTGTGGGAAAGCGACCAGTTGTAATTCAACTTGGTCGGCAACTTCATCTCGGACTTCAATCAAGGCTTTCAATGCGGTCAAATCCGGATCAGTCACGTCAACGTGGCTTCTGACAAACTGAATACCGTTGGCAACTTGAATCTTAAGGGCTTTCTTGGCCCGAGTCTTCACATCGTCAATTGTGAGCTTTTTCTTTCGCTCACTCCAAATTCGAATACCGTCAAAAAGTGTCCCGGACTGGTTCCATTCAGGATCACCGGCAGTTTGGGTGGCATCCAGATGGACATGCGGATCAACAAATGGTGGAAGTAATAATTTGTCCGTCGCATCGATAACCTGTTCGCCATCCGTCGGCTCAATTGAAGGACCAATTTTAACGAACTTGCCGTCTTCAATTTTGACGTCGCTGGTTTTTTCAGCGTTTTCAATATGCACATTTTTTATCAGCATAAAATCTATCCCTCACAATCACGTATTTAACAATATTATAGTCTATTTTTGCCATGGAGTTGGGTGGATTCTGGGAATGTGCGATAATACAGGTGTAATTCATTTTAGAAATTAGCAGTTTTGCTAAGTGAAAGGTTCTGATTCATTGAACTTGAAGACCAGGTTGGCACTGCCGCAGATATTAACATTGGGATTCTTTATCATTATCCTCGTGGGAACTTTTTTGTTGTCATTACCAATCTCTAGTAAATCCGGTCACATGACCAGTTATATCAACGCGTTTTTTACCGCGACTTCGGCCACCTGTGTCACAGGAATGACGGTGGTGAACACTGCTTTACATTGGAGCATCTTTGGCAAAATTGTGATTTTGATGCTGGTGGAAATTGGGGGCTTGGGTTTTATGACCTTTGCCGTTCTGCTGTTTGTTTTCATGCGACGAAAAGTTGATCTGACCACTCGCTTGCTGACGCAACAATCATTGAACTTGTCGTCGTTTGCCAATACCAGCACGGTTGTTTTTTTGGTTGTTCGAATTTCATTGGCAATTCAAGTGTTGGGCACCGGATTGATATTCATCGATTTCTATCCCCGCTATGGCTTTGTGAAGGGCTTGGGGTATAGTATTTTCCATTCAATCAGTGCCTTCTGTAACGCCGGCTTTGATTTGTATGACAACAGTCTTGAGCGGTTCCAAAACGATCCATACCTGTTGTTTGTCCTGACTATTTTGATTATTTCAGGTTCACTGGGGTTCCTGGTCTGGAAAGATATCATCTTCTATCACGAAGACCACCGATTGAGCCTGCATACCAAATTAGCCCTGACGACTTATTTGGGATTGATTCTCCTCAGCTTTGTTGTGTATATGCTGACTGAGGGTAATTTTAGCCAAGGAAGCCATTTGACGACATTCCAACGCATCATGAATACTTGGTTTTTGGCTGTAACCCCACGAACGGCAGGCTTTTACACGTTGCCGGTCACCCACATCACGATGGGCGGTACGTTCTTTACGATGATCTTGATGCTAATTGGTGGAACCCCAGGGTCAACCGCCGGTGGTATCAAAACCACCACGGTCGGAATTCTGCTGATCAGAGTGTGGTCAACTCTCCGTGGAAAGCGGGACGCAACGTTTTGGGGCAGACGTTTCAGTAACGATAATGTCACCCGATCACTTTCACTGGTCTTTCTGGTTGCAGTCGTCTTATCGATAGCGACCATGATACTAACATTCACTGAAACAGTTCCAAAAACACAGGGACTCGAATATATTATGTTCGATGTCGTCTCGGCATTTGGAACAACCGGATTCAGCCTGGGCCTAGTCGCCCACTTGAGCGTCATCGGCAAATTGATCTTCGCCGTATTAATGTTCATGGGAAGAGTCGGAATCTTCACTGTGATGTATTCACTGTTAACGTCAAAACGACCGGAAGATGCGTTCAGGTATCCGGAGGAGAATGTGATGATCGGGTAAAGAGTGCTGAGCAGAGCGGTTAGTAACCGCCAAGTAGGCTAGGCAATTTCATGGCCGTCGGAGCCTAAGCTGACTTTGGGGGAAATCGAGTTTGATTTCTCCCGAAGTTGGCTTAGGTGCAGGTTACTGCTCTGGGAAGCACGTTTCGGTAAGAGTGTGAGCCAAGCCGGTTAGCTACTAGGCATTGTCACGCCGTCGGAGCATTTATGTAATAACAAGTTTCAATGCGGGTTTCGCATTGGGACTTGTTATTGGATAAAGCGGAGGAAGCTGGCTTGGGGAACACGTTTCGGTAAGAGTGTGACGAGACCCGGGTGGCCCCGGAGTGTAAGCCTGAAATTGTGATGATGAACGGTTTTAGTTCATTATCACAATTTCAGANCGGAGGAAGCTGGCTTGGGGAACACGTTTCGGTAAGAGTGTGACGAGACCCGGGTGGCCCCGGAGTGTAAGCCTGAAATTGTGATGATGAACGGTTTTAGTTCATTATCACAATTTCAGACTTACACAGTAGGGGTCAGGGTCGTCGGAACACGTTTCAGAGGACGAAGGGAGCAGTAACTAACATAAAAGCTTCATACCTTATATAACCAAAAGAATCTAAACCACAAATGAACCAACAAAAAAAGGAGCACCCCACATGAAACAAAATTACGCCGTCATCGGCCTCGGCCTTTTTGGTTCCAGCATCGTCAACACCTTACTGGAACACGATCAAGAGGTCTTAGTCGTTGATAAAAATGAAAATCGAGTCAATGAATTTCGGGACACGGCCACCGAAGCCATTGTTGCCGACACTCAAAATGAATTGGCTTTAAAACAGCTTGGAATTGGTAACTTTGACAACGTCTTTGTTGCCATCGGAACGGATTTGGAAGCCAGCATCATGACCACCATGATTTGTGAAGAACTGGGTGTCAAACACCTCGTATGTAAAGCTGAGAATGCCCGTCATGCCAAAGTCTTGGAAAAGCTGGGTGCGGATGAAGTCATTCAGCCTGAACGCGACATGGGCGAAAGGATCGCCCTGCACGTCATGGAACCGAAAATTCTCAATGACTTGAAGCTAAAGGGAGAATTGTCGGTTGTTGAATTCGAATTGACCAATCCAAAACTGTTTAATAAAACTCTCAATGAACTGAATTTAACAAATCGATATAAAATTTCTGTAATTGCCCTTTCTCACGCTGACGAGGAAGGTGCCATTATTCCAAATCAATCAACAATCACTAAAGCAGGTGACGTTGTGACCATCATTGGTACTGAAAAGGATGTTGAAGCATTCGAGGCCGTTGCAACAGAGTAAAAGAAAAGCCAACCGGAAAATTCCGGTTGGCTTTTTACAAACGATTACTTAGCAGGCTTTTGCTTCAAGAAATGTTGCAAGTCTGATAATTCTTTGTTTCGTTTGATATCTTTTTTACGGTTAACTGGACGACGTCCTTGTACGCCGTGTGGATGACAAATTCGCATAATTAGACTCTCCTTATTTTGTATTACGATTTCATAATTCCAATAGACTAAATTATTATAATACAACTTTAGGTCGGAACGCAAATCAATCTGCGGTTTCTGTATAATTTCTAATTAAATGTGGTATCCTTAATAATTAAATGAATAGTTGAGGTGATTAATTTGACAGAACAATACCCACAAGCATTGACAATTGCAGGCTCTGACAGCGATGGCAGCGCAGGCATGCAAGCTGATTTACATACATTTTTCAGGCGCCACATCTACGGGACCGCGGTTATGACCGCAGCGGTTGCCGGTAACAGCTATGGAATCCATGATTCTGTGACGCTGCCAACCTCATTTATCGACCAGGAGTTCAAAGACTTGGCCGACGATTATCAGGTTAAAGCAAGTAAAACCGGGATGCTGGCTGATACCGAATTGATCCGAACGGTCATCAAAAATTATCAAAAATACGACTTTGGTCCGTTGGTTGTCGATCCCGTTATTACCACTAAACACGGAAACATGCTGCTGGAAGAAAGTGCCTATAAGACGCTTCGTGACGAGTTGATTCCTTTAGCAACTGTCATCACCCCCAACTTCTTTGAGGCCCAAAAGCTGGCTGAGATGGAAATCAATACCAAAGATGACATGATCAAGGCCGCTCAAAAACTCAAAGATTTGGGTGCCGATAACATCATGATCAAGGGAAGCCATCACCATCCAGGTCAAAAAGAAGTGTCCGACTATGTGTTACTTGAGTCAGGCGAAAGCTTCTGGCTGACAGGTGACTTCTTCGATACCGATCGTAAAAACGGTACCGGAGACAGCCTTTCTGCTTGTATTGCAGCTGAATTGGCACGAGGCAACGATGTCGAGACTGCTGTTCGGATTGCTAAGAAGTTTGTGGATATTGCCATCGAAAACGAAATTCAAGTCGGTCACAAATTTGGTCCAATTAATCACTGGGCACCGGGATATCCGGATCCAGAAGACACTTCAACAGATAAATAGAAAATGAATCAGGCTGACCGAAAAGTTCAATATTGCGGTCAGCCTGTTTTTATCCGATGTGACGTTCAAACTTCTTGAATCCAAACAGCTTATCAATCCGGCCAAAGTATTCTTCCGGAATCTGTAAATCAACTGCTTTAAGATTATTTTCCAGTTGACTCGGCTTGCTTGCCCCGGTAATCAAACTGCTGATTCGAGGATCACGTTTTGTCCATGCCAGGGCAAAGGTTGCCAAATCAGTATCCAATTCGCCGGCCATTTTAATGAGTGCTTCAACTTTATCCAAATTGTCATCAGTTAACAACGCTTGAATCTGATCCTGGTATGTTGCTCTGGAACCCGCAGGAATCTTCTGACCCTTACGGTACTTCCCTGTTAACAGCCCTTGAGACAGCGGTGAAAATGGTACGATTCCCAATCCAAATTTGCCACAAACATCCATCAGTTCATGTTCAATGTAACGATCAAACATATTGTACTGTGGCTGAACGACTGACATTGGATGCAAGCCCAACTTTTGAATAACCAACTGAGCCTCCAAAATTTGAACTGGCCGCCACTCGCTGACACCATAGTAAAGAATCTTGCCTTGATCGACCAAATCACTCAACGCAGTTAACGTTTCTTCCAACGGGGTGTTGGGGTCAAAACGGTGGCAGAAGTAAAGGTCCAAGTAATCGGTCTGTAAGTTGGTCAATGACTGATCGATGGATTCCATAATATGTTTTCTTGAAAGGCCACGATCATTTACACCAGAACCTGTCGAGAAATAGACCTTACTTGAAAGAACGATTTCTTTACGCGGAAATTCTTTCAGTGCTTTTCCCAGAAATCGTTCAGCCGCCCCACCACTGTACGCATCGGCGCAGTCAAAGAAATTGATTCCCTTGCTATATGCGAGTTTCAAGCTTTGGTCGGCAAGATCCTGCTTTGCAGAATCGCTGACATCGGTCATCCAACTGCCCAACGCTAATTCACTTACTTTGAGACCTTGTTTGCCTAAATTTCGATACTTCATGATTTACCCTCTTTTATTTTTATTTCAAATTCACATCTTGAGTTTATATCTTCGAGTGTACTTGAAGTAAAGGTATTTTTTTGAATAGAGCGCAGACGGCCGCAAACATCGTGCAGCACCTAGTCCTGTGGGCGACGACCCTAATCGCTACACATAAGGCCAAAACGGCCATCAATGAACGATTCTTGTTCATTGATGGCCGTTTTACTGAAATATGGTGGAATTACTTTTTATCAGAATGTTATGTTCTGGGTTCTAGGCAATATAGCCGAAACGTGTTCGCCAAGCCAGCTTTCTCCGCTTAGTCCAATAACGGCCTTCAACGCAAAGGAGCGCGTTAAAGACCGTTATTACACTAATGCTCGGAAGCTAAACGGCTTGGCTCACACTCTAATCTCTGAACACCTCCGTATTCTGGAGATAATTCATTTCATCAATTGAAATTCGTGACTGTAATTTTTCTGCTAGGGCGGAATCAATCTTGCCGTTTTGCAGCGACTCTTGAATCAGCTCGTATTCACTATGGAAGGCTCGCATGAACATTTGGTACACGATGTTCATATCGACATCCTCCCCGTTGATTCTCCTATGCCGGGTTCGATAGAATCTTTTAACCATGTTGGTCTCAACACCGTTATCACCCTGTTTGGTTTTCAAGAAGTCCATAACGGCGTTGAAGCCAGCCTCTTCAATCGGCAAAATGTTTTCACCATGCTTTTCGAACTGTTCACGCCAGTAAACCTCTTCCAAGGCCACCGGGGCAGTCAGAAAAGCCTCCTGTGCCCGATTTAAATCCTTATACAATCTGCCAACGTGAAGACTAAATCTAATTCTCAGCAAAACATTTTTCCAGATTTTTTCATCTGCGGAAAAATTGTTTAAATTCAAGAACTTTGTATAATATGTCAATTCATCTTCTGAAATTTTGCCGTCATCAAACATCTGTTTAACCGTATTGAGTTCAACTCGATGGGCATCCCCCATCAGCTGCCTGCGCAGATGGAAATTCGGTGTACTATCGAGCACCAACTGCTGCTGCAGTGAATCAATGACAATTTGCGCTTCAGCTTGATGTTCTTTTTCTTTCAGAAGATCACTGATTGCTGCTTGAATCATCCGTTTGACCCAGCGATAACGAGGCTTTGCCTTATCTTGGGTTGGTAAAATAACCGGCACAAAAATTGTCGGCATTACTAAACTGGTCAAAATAACCACCGCGGCAATAAAAATCATAATGCCCCGGAACTCAAATGGCTGCCCGTTGACCGTGTTAGGCATCGAGAAGGCAAGTGATAAGGTAATTGTCCCGTTGGCACCACTAAGCGCCATGACGAGGCTGTCACGCCACTCATGGTTCGATTTAACACGACGTTTGATCATGTAACGGCTCCAAACCAGTCGCAGCAATCCTTTGGTAAGGTATACGCCGACACCAATCAAAATTAATTTAAAAATATTCAAATCCGGATTTGGTGACTGGTGCAGTGCCTTGATAACTTCCGGTAATGACAGACCCAAAAGCACAAACACTGTTCCAGACAAAACGCCGGATACGATCTCCCAGACATTGCTGGTAACCAGCTGCATCCGCGAAGACGTTAATCGAAGCTTTTCTCTCTCAGAACCCTGGACCAATCCGGCAGCCACAACCGCCAGGATGCCTGACAATGCTAATTTTTCGGCTAATAAATAAACCAAGAATGGCGACATCAGTTGAATCAGCACCATGATAAGCGGCGTATCGTCATTGTAGCGAATCAGGAACAATCGAGCACTGACAATGGCAACTCCGATCAGACTACCAAATAACAACCCACCCAGAAATTCCCAAAGGAACATGCCAACGGCGAGCTTTAATGAAAAGGTTCCGGAAACAAATGCGGTCAATGATAAATCAAACAGCACAATACCGGCTGCATCGTTGAACAATGACTCATGCTGCAGAATTCCGGCCTGCTCTTCAGCAATTGGATTTGCCTCGAAAATTGAATTAACCGCTGAAGCATCGGTAGGCGTGACAATCGCCAGCAGTGCAAAGCACAAGGTGAGCGGCAAAATGGTCATCGCCATATGCAGCCCTGATCCGACCGCCAATACGGTAACTAATACCAGCCCGACAGCCAGCGACAAAATGTTGGTGATTGACCGGCCAATCCAAAATCTCGAACTGTTCTGGGCTTCATTGAACAGCATCGGCGCAATAATTGCCAGCGCAAACGTCGAGGGATCCAGTTCAAAATTTCGATAAACTGGAAGTGCTGCCAATAATCCGCCCAATACAATCAGGAAAAACGGTAGGGGAATGACCGTAATATGCCGTGCCAATATATTCGCCAACACCACGGCTGCCAAGATGATGGTAAGTAGTAATACCATGTCCATTTGATTCACCCCTCACATTATTATCGGTTATAGTTTATCACTGATTGGATGAAAAAAGCCGTGGTGACACTTGGGGGTGTGTCTGCACGGTTTTTGCGGGTGGTGTGGGTTGATGGGCTCTGGGCTCTGGGCTTTGGGCTTTGGGCTTTGGGCTTTGGTTTACTGTTATTTGGATTAAATGTGCTCCGATGACCCAGGCCCTAACTTCTAAGGGTACTTTGATTCAAACCCAAGGCCAGGGTTTAAACCAAAGTACCCTTAGAAACCGGGCCTCCCGGGTCTCGTCGCACTCTAAACGTGTTCCCGAGAGCAGCAACCTGCACGTAAGTCAACTTCGGGTGAAATCAAACTCGATTTTCCCCGAAGTCCGCTTACGCTTCGGTTGCTAACCGCTCTCGCTCGCACTCTACCACTTGTCTGGGCTCCACACCCTTCCGTCCAGCTCATCTTGAGACTGCTGGGCTCTTTTTTCCTGTTCTTTTGTGAGCTCAATTGCCCCTTGGTAAATTGACTTGTTAATAAAGGATTGATCTTCATTTTTTAGCTCTGACAGCTGTTTGATCAACCACTCTGTCGTATCGTTCATCCGCTATTCCTCCTGATCCCGAATCATTTTGACGTCTTCTTTTAAGCTTTCCACATTATTCTGCTGATCCTCAATCGAATTGATCACCAAGTCGATTGCCTGCTGCTGATCATCGGTTTTACTTTCCTTGGTGGCCTGCAGTCGTTCCACCAGCCACTTTTCACGGCTCGCCAAACTTAACGGCATGTCCGCACTCAAATACTGCAGATAATCAACCAACAATTTTTCTTTCTGATCAGGATCCATGTAGGCGAACTGGTTCACAACAAACGGTTTCAAATATTGCATCCCTGCTTTATGGGCAAATGCCTGAAATGGACGCAGCAATTCTGAAATCGTGAACTGTTCGGCACCGCCTGCTTGAAAATCAGATTCAGTATCCCCGAGTGTGACCACAATGCCCAGTTCTTTAGTCTTCAATGATCGGTTGGCTACTATATAGTTTCGGGTAAAGACATCGTCCATAAATTGTTTCAGACTTGCCGGAGATGAATACCAATACATTGGAAACTGAAAAACGATCCTGTCAAAGTTCTTTAGAGCGGTCTGTTCCTTCTCAAGATCGATGCCGTCAGTCTCTGAATATAGTTCATCAATGACCTGATACTTCACATCATCAAGTGAGTAAAAACTGGTTTTCAAAAATTGCTGAGTACTTGAATCTTCGAATTTGGGATGGGAAATCAGTATGAGTGTTTTCATTGAATTGGTTAACCTTTCGTAAGCGTTTCTGTTTTGTTTGTCTACAAAATAACATATATTTAGAGTGTAAACCAAATCATAATTAAAGGGAGAAATTTATCATGGCTATTTATAATGTTCATACCACATTACGCGACATCGGCTCACAAACCATCAATACAGCCGGCGTTCACCAATTCGTTGCTGACGAACCAACCAAATTTCGGGGAACCGATGCCGGTCCCAATCCAGTTCAGTATCTGCTCGGTTCAGTTGGTGCATGTCTGGGTGCCAGTGCGGCATCGATAGTTCACAGTCCCAGTTCCCACGTCAAAATCGAAAAATTTGAAGTTGAGGTTACGGGTGAAACTGAACGCTTCCCGGATAAATCGTCACGAGTCAAAAGCATTCATGTCAAATTAACCTGTAAGACCAACTTGGATAAGGCCGGCAACGATAAATTCATCGAAGATACCATTCATCTGTGCACAGTCCATGACACGCTCAAAGATTCAGTTGAATTTACATTTGAAATAACTGACTAGCTGTACTTGATATAAGTTAAATAGCATTACTTAATTTGTTAGCACTTAATACAATTAAGTGCTAATTTTATTTTGAAATATTTTTTAGAACGTTGATATAAAGGCGTTTTATACATATAAATATTGAGCTAAAATCTTGAACACATTACAAATATATGATACTATATAGTTGTTCGAGAGGGGAATGAATGTTCGCCCCACTTGAACACTTTTTAAAATAAACGTTAAAAATCATTTAGAATACGGGGGTATTGCATATGAATAACGATATTTTTGGAACTAACGGTTTTGATGACATTTTCAACGACCCATTCTTCAGGAATGCGATGTCGGATTCCAACGGTCGTCAGCAATCAAATCAACAACCCATTCAAGTTCAAGAACGCAGGCCTCAACAAAAGAAAAGTTTGTTAGATGAATATGGAACTGATTTAACTAAAATGGCTAAAGACGGCAAGTTGGATCCGGTTATCGGCCGTGATAAAGAAATTGAACAGATGGAAGAAGTTCTCAGTCGCCGGACCAAGAACAACCCTGTCTTAATCGGTGAAGCCGGTGTTGGTAAGACGGCCGTTGTCGAAGGATTGGCACAAAAGATTGTCGCCGGCGATGTTTCTGAAAAGCTCCTCAACAAGAAGATCATCTCGATTGATGTTGTCTCCTTGGTACAAGGGACTGGTATTCGTGGCCAATTTGAGGAACGGATGAAGAAATTAATTGACGCCGTATCTAAAGATAAGAACGTCATTTTATTCATTGATGAAATCCATCAGATTATCGGAGCAGGCTCAACCGGTGAAGGTGACAAGATGGATGCCGGCAACATTTTAAAGCCAAAGTTGGCTCGTGGCGACTTCCAGTTAATCGGTGCTACTACCAGCAATGAATACCGTGATATTGAAAAAGACCAGGCACTTGCCCGTCGATTCCAACCAATCATGGTAAATGAACCAAGTGAAAAAGACACTTTGACCATTATCAAAGGCTTGGCTCCTAAATATGAGAAATTCCACCACGTTCAATATACTGCTGATGCTTTAAAGGCAGCTGTCACATTAAGCAACCGTTACATTCAGGATCGAATGAACCCGGACAAAGCGATTGACTTAATTGACCAAGCCGGTGCAAAGGTTGCCATGGGTTCATCTCTTACCAAAGACAAGTCAACTCTACAGCAGGAATCTGAACAACTTGAAAAAGACAAAGCCGCAGCAGCCAAGAAAGACGATTTCGAACAGGCTGCGAAGTTACGTGACAAGTTGGACAAAGTCGAAGAACAGATCAAGAATATCGACAATGGTACCAAGGTTGAAACACCAAAGGTTACTCCTGCCATTATTCAATCTGTTGTTGAACGAATCACTGGTGTTCCTGTGACTGATGTTAACAAGAACGAAGTTAACCAGCTGAATAATTTGGACAAGGACTTGAAGAAAGAAGTTATTGGCCAGAACAAAGCATTGGATGCTATTTCTGCCGCTATTCGTCGTAGCCGAGTCGGGTTTACTGAAGGTAACCGGCCAATCGGCAGCTTCCTGTTTGTCGGCCCTACCGGAGTTGGTAAGACCCAAACTGCCAAAGCACTTGCCAAAGAATTATTTGGTACCACCAAAGCCATGTTCAGATATGATATGTCAGAATATATGGATAAGATCAGTGCCAGCAAGTTGATTGGTTCTGCACCTGGTTACGTTGGCTACGAAGAAGGCGGCCGTTTGACCGAACAGGTTCGTCGTCACCCATACAGCTTGATTCTATTGGATGAAATTGAAAAAGCTCACCCAGATGTATTAAATCTGTTGCTGCAGATTTTGGATGATGGTCGTTTGTCGGATGCTCAAGGCCGAACCGTTGACTTTAGCAACACCGTCATCATTATGACCAGTAATGCCGGTCAAAACGACGTCGATGACAAAGAAAACGTCATTGACAGATTAAAGCCATACTTCAAGCTTGAGTTCTTGAACCGAATTGACGACATTGTTCAATTCAACTCATTAACCAAGCCTGATCTACTGAAGATTCTCGACTTGATGCTTGCTGATTTGAACCACTTAGTCGACAAGTCACGAGGTATTCACTTTGATGTAACCAACGATGCCAAGAATAAGTTAGTTGACATGGGTTACAGCAAGGAACTTGGCGCTCGTCCAATGCACAGAGTCATCACAAAGGAAATTACAGATAAATTAACAAATAGTTATCTGCAGAATCCGGACGCAAAAGACTTCAAAGTCGTTGAAGATAAAGATGCCATCAAGGTTGAACCTGTCGCTGTAAAGCAGGCACAAGCTTCATAAGTTTGAAAAAATCTCGATCTAATTTGACATTGAGTTAGGATGTTGGTATATTATAGCTAATGTGTTTAAGAGTTCGATTTTCAAAGGTATTTGTTTTATAGTTTTATGAAATAACTCCTTGGAATCACTGCAACTTGATGCATTAAAATATAATTATGCGCTAAAAGCGCAAGGAGGTTTCATATATTATGAAACAAGGTACTGTTAAATGGTTCAACGCTGATAAAGGTTATGGCTTCATTACTACTGACGATGGTGACGTATTTGTTCACTTCTCAGCTATTAACAAAGACGGCTTCAAGTCATTAGACGAAGGCCAAAAAGTTACCCTTGACGTTGAAGACAGCGACCGTGGACCACAAGCTGCTAACGTTACACCAATTGAAGACTAATTTATTAGTTTAAAATTTGGGCTCTTCGTCAACTGTTGTTGGTGAATCCA
>NZ_AZEA01000031.1 GCF_001435575.1 Lentilactobacillus sunkii DSM 19904 | reverse complement strand
TCTTTGTCTAACTTTTCTGTTGCACTTCATTTTGGAATGATTGCTTTGTTTCGTTAAATGGCCGGGGCCAGCCGACTGACGCACGTTTCCGCTAGGTAGTAGTAGCGATCCCCCGGTTTTGGGATGATTGCTGAAGGTCCTTAAATGGCCGGAGCCAGCCGACTGATGCACGTTTCCGCTAGATAGCAGTAGCGATCCCTGTTTTTGGAATGAGTGCTTTAAGCCCTTAAATGGCCGGGATCAGCCGTTCGAAGCACGTTTCTGCTAGATAGAAGTTGTGATCCTGTCTTTGGGGATGATTGCTGAAGGCCCTTAAATGGCCGGAGCCAGCCGACTGACGCACGTTTTCACTAGGGCACCATACACCCATCTATTTCATTGACTCCAGAATACAAGCAGTCCATGATAATTGTGAAGACTTCAAGGAGTTGATTAAAACGGGGGGCGTTCAACATGAAACGAAGGGCCTGGTGGATTACAAATTTAATTCTGATCGTTATATTTGCGGCAATAGCATTATTTCTCATGCTGCGAAAAGTTGACGGCAGTGGTGCAGTTCAGACAATGTCTAATCGACTGGCCGCTGAGGTTGTCCTTGGCATAGTCTTCTTGATTGTGAGCATCATCCAACTTGTTTTGCTGCGATTTGTGAAGAAGTAAAAAAACTATCATGGAGGCCAACAAAATGGCAGAAAATAAACCGACATTAACCTTAATAACCGGTGCCGATAAGGGGATCGGCTTTGAAACGGCGATGTCCTTAGCGAAACTAGGTCATCCTATTCTGCTCGGCTCTCGTAATCGGGAACGCGGCCAGGAAGCTGTCAATCGGATTAGAAATGCAGGGTATCATGCTGATCTCTTGGTACTCGATGTAACAAATCCAGATGATATTCAAAGAGCAAAAAAGACTGTGACTGAAAATACTGGTTATTTGGATATTTTGATCAATAACGCCGGCATCGCCTTGGATAATCACGAGGATGCTGCAACTTTATCTACCGACACGATTCGTAAAGAGTTTGATGTCAATTTCTTTGGCACGGTCAGCATGATTCAGGCATTTATTCCATTGTTGAAGAAATCCAAGTCAGGCAAAATTATCAACGTTTCCAGCAATATGGGATCACTGGGGTTGGCATCGGATCCTCATTCAAGATTCTACAACGTGAGTTCTCTGGGTTACCAGTCTTCAAAGGCTGCAGTCAACTTTGCGACTATCACGTTTGCCAAAGAATTAGCTGATACCAATATTACGGTTAATTCAGTGAATCCTGGCTGGACTGCAACCGGATTTGGTGGTCGGGATACTAATCAGCCCGCACCGGCAGGGATGCAGTCGGTCCAAGAAGGCGCCCAACAGATTATCAAATTGGCAAGTGATGCCCGAAATAATTTGAATGGTACGTTTACGGAAAACGATGGGATTTTGCCATGGTAAGCAGTAACGGACACAACAGTGAAACTAAAAAAACGAGACCGGGAAAAATTTCCCGATCTCGTTTCCTTTATCCAATTAATTAAAGTTCGACACCATTAATGATGTAGTCAGGCTTGTTACCTTTATCCATCGCAACAGTATTCTTAGCAACAATTTCAGCCATCGCATCACGTGCTTCAACAGTTGCGTTACCGATATGAGGTGTCAAAATGACATTCTTCAATGACTTGAATCCGTCATCGACTTTAGGTTCAGCCTCGTAAACATCCAAGCCGGCACCTGCAATTTCGTGATTCTTCAAAGCATCAAGTAAAGCAGCTTCGTCAATCAGTGGACCACGAGCAGCGTTGATCAGCATTGCACTGTCTTTCATTTCCTTGAATTGTTCGGCACCAATCAGATGGTGGGTTTCAGGGGTTGCAGGAGCGTGCAGGGTAATGACATCGGCGTTTTTAACGATGTCGTCAACACTGGCGAACTTGGCACCCAACTTTTCTTCAGTTGCTGAATCGAGTTGGTGACGTTGATTGTAGAGAATCTTCATGTCAAATGCATGCATTCTCTTGGCAACGGCCTGGCCAATTTGACCCATACCGATAATTCCCAAAGTCTTGCCTGCTAGTTCATGGCCTAAGAAGAATAGTGGTGCCCAGCCGGTGAAGCCCTTTGTCCGCATCAGTTGGTCGCCTTCAACAACCCGGTGAGCCAAGCTGATCATTAACGCACATGTGACTTCAGCCGTTGAAGTGGTTGAAACCTTTGGCGTGTTGGTAACCGGAATACCCTTTGATTTGGCATACTCGGTGTCGATATTATTAAATCCGGCACCATAGTTTGCAATCAACTTCAAGTTTGGCGCTGCGTCGATCACATCAGAATCAACTTTTGTGGAAAGTGGTGTGATCAAAAAGTCCTTATCGGCAACCCGTTTGCTCAACTCATCCTTTGTGATGAGGTTTTGACTATCATCAAATACATCAATATCCAAGCCGGCATCCTTGAGAATGTTCATTGCGTGTTCCGGAATCCTACCTGCGATTAATACTTTTGACATAAACTCACTCCCTATCAAATATTTCATACAATTCCATTATAGGGCATATCGGGGCTGAAATGAAACCGCTTCCCAAAATTCTTTTTTATTTGCAAACGAAATTATTTCGGATTTACATGTTGACATGGTGCTGTGAGACGTCTAGTATAATTGTTAAATAATTAGAAAACGCTGTGAGAAAGTTGAGTAGCGTTGTGACATCCTGAAGCGAGCTTCGTTTGGTGAGAGGAAGCAGGATCAACAACGTGAAAATCCCTTTTGAGCGATGTACCGAAGAATGATAAGTAACGTGCATTGGTGACACCCATTATCGTGTTAGCGTATCGCTTCTTGGAGGCCGTACGTGAAAGGCAGTTTTAGTGATAATTCTGCAAATATAAGGTGGTACAGTGCAGTAGGCGCCCTTAGTTCAGCATTAGCTGGATTAGGGGCGCTTTTTATTTTTCTTCAGTACATAGTTTTCTGATCAATCATTTTAAGAAAAGAGTTGGTGGAAATGAAATCCCAGATTGACATTAGTCAGATTAGAATCGAAATTCGCAAAATATTGAAAACAAAAGGAGATATACATTTATGCAAGAATTACACGACTTGAATCCAAACCCATTACGAAAACGTGACTACTTTGTGGTCAGCTCAATGCTCTTTGGCCTGTTCTTTGGGGCCGGCAACCTGATTTTCCCAATTCATCTGGGACAGCTTGCAGGTGCTCATTGGGTGCTGGCAGCCCTGGGATTTCTGGTAACGGCGGTGTTATTGCCGCTATTATCCGTATTGGCAGTCAGTGTCACCCGTTCGGAAGGGGTCTATGATATTGGTAAACCGCTTGGCCCAGTCTTTGCTTTGGCCTTCATGGTTATGATTCACGCCACCATCGGCCCATTGTTCGGAACACCCCGGACCGCAACGGTTCCATTCAGTGTTGGGGTTCAGCCATTATTGCCGGCATCAATGGCCCACGTTGGCCTACTGGTATTCTCAGCCGTATTCTTTGGCCTGGCTTTTCTGGTTTCTTACAAAGAATCCAATGTTATGACATCGGTTGGTAAAGTTTTGAATCCTGTCTTTTTAGTGCTATTATTCAGTGTTTTTGCTCTAGGATTTGCTAACCCAATGGGTGTTGCCGGGAAGCAGGCAGTTACCGCTGCTTACAAGAATGATTCATTTTTCAACGGTTTCCTGCAAGGCTATAACACAATGGATGCCCTGGCTGGTTTGGCGTTCGGAGTTACCGTTGTAACTGCCGTCCGTCAGCTTGGTAAAACGAAACCCAGCAGTAATGCCAAAGTCACTGCCAAAGCCGGTGTCTTTGCGACTGCCGCAATCGGTTTGATCTATCTTGGATTGATCTGGTTAGGCTCAACCACCCTTTCAACATACAAAGTTTCCGCTGATGGTGGGGTTGCCTTCAACCAGTTGGTTACCTATTATCTTGGCGGATTCGGTCATGCATTACTTGCAACCTTGTTGACCGTTACTTGTTTGACAACCGCCGTTGGACTGGTTGCCGCTTTTGCCCAAGATTTTCACAATCATTTCTCGAAGGTCAGTTACCGTGGGTGGTTAGGCTTTATGTGTTTGGCATCATTTGGAACTGCCAACTTTGGTCTTGATACTATCATCCAGTGGTCAACACCAATGCTGATGTTCTTATATCCATTCGCCATGGTTTTGATCCTGTTGTCAGTCTTCTCACCATTGTTCGACCGTGATCCATTGGTTTACGCTTTAGTCGTCGGTTTCACCACCGTTCCAGCCTTGTTGGACATGGTGGCTGCCTTCCCACCAGTCGTTAGCCAAAGTGGTTTCGGCCAAGCTCTGGGTGCCTTCCAGCAGCACGTCCTGTCATTCGCCAGTCTGGGAATGGACTGGGTCGTACCTGCAGCTGCCGGTGCCGTTCTTGGCCTTGGACTGCATTTTCTCCGTCCTGTTTTGGGCAGAGCGAAAGCCGCTTCTTCTGAAGAGAATAACGATTAATTAACATAGTAGATTCCAAAACACGAAAAAGATCATTGGACGTGCCCAACTTGGCAGCTCAATGATCTTTTTGCATCGGTAACAATTATTTTATAGATTAGTGAACGCACCATTCTCCTGAAGTAACTTCACGAATCCAGGTACGGTGTCCTGTCTGTTCCAATCACGCTGTAATTCACACAATAATTGTGGAATGGTGATCAGGTGGGCGCCTGCTTGTTCTACTCGGCGGAGTGCTGTTTCATGAGCAATGGTGGAAGTGCCGCCAACTGCATCGACAACCGGATAGACATCGTAGCCCTCAGCGATCGCATCCAGAGTTGGGAAGGTTAAACATGCTTCAGTCCATAAAGCAAGGATGATGATTTTCTTTCGGCCAGTGGCTTTGATTGCTTCGTTATAATCTTTGTCTTCCCAGGCATTGATTGATGAACGGTCATAGGAAGGGATGTCGCCGACAACGTCCTTGATTGGTTTAACCGTATCCGAATTACGCTGATTATGGGCATTAACAGTTGAAAGAATAATCGGCAGGTTGTAAAGCTTGGCTGTTTTCGCTACCAGTGAGGCATTTTCAAGTAAATCAGAATGTCTCATCGAGCCGATTGAGCCGACTTGAACCGGTTGGTAATCAATGATGGTTAATAATGAATTATCAGGTGATAATAAGCGGTCATCTGATCCACGTTTGTCAAAACTTGTCATAGATAAATTCCTCCTCATAAGTAAATTCACAGTGTTTTTGAATTCGCTTACATCATACAACTGGAAAAAGGGTGATACCACTAATTACACCTTGGCGGAAATCAATCTGGAAAGGCATGGCTAATTGTTGAAAAAATCAGCTTAAAGACTAACATTGAAATTAGATGAAAATTTTCAAAATAATTCAAAAGTGGCGACAAATGGGATGTTGAAAAAAGTCTTTCTAACAGTTTTTACAGTAGTTATTTCAATATTAATGATGGGGGCTGTGAATTCACAGGCCAGTAGTTCGAAAGTAAACAACTACATTGCGAGTCATAACATTAAACACAACAGTGTTTCCAAACAGATTTGGAGTGGATTCCCCCGCAATAAGTACCGTCATGGTAAGAACAAACCAGAGGGTGTCGTTGTTCACGAAACTGGTAATTCCAGTTCAAATATTTGGGGTGAAATTGCCTATATGAAGAAGAACTACCGTAATGCCTTTGTTCACACCTTCGTTGATAGTGGCCACATTATCAATATTGCCAGCACTAAATACCTGTGTTGGGGAGTTGGTTATCCTGGGAATGCCCGCTTTGTTCAATTTGAGCAGGTTCAAATGCATCATAAGAAGTCCTTTGCCGAAGAAGTGGAAAATGCAGCTTACTACACAGCTTATATATTGAAGGAATATCACCTGAAGCCAAATGATGCCTGCTACGATGGCAAGGGGACAGTCTGGTCTCACAGAGCAGTTGCCCATTATCTCGGTGGATCTGATCACACTGATCCGAACGGTTATTATAAGAACCGTGGTAAAAAGTATTTTCATCAATCATATACGATGAGTCAGTTCTACAAGCTGGTGTTGACGAATTACGGTAATTTGTGATTTCAAGATTGATCAAATTCATGAAAATTAGCTTTACATCCTAAACCTTTTAGCTTATTATCAAAGAGTAACCATTACTATTTGCAGAGGAGAGGATATTTCATGTTACATAAATTATCAGGGCTAAAGGCAGCATTGTTAGCACTTGTTGTCGTTGCCCTTGGGATCGGTCTTGCAGGTTGTTCCAGTAATTCTGCATCCAGCAACGGTAAAATCAAAATCACTGCGACAACGGATTTTTACGGTGAGGTTGCCAAAGCGGTTGCCGGCAATAAAGGGGATGTGACTTCAATTATCACTAACCCCAACGTTGACCCCCATGATTACCAAGCTTCAACTAAGGTTGCTAAAGAGACAGTTGGATCTAAAATTGTGATTGCCAACGGAATTGGCTATGACGGCTGGATGAATAATTTGGTCAAGGATAGCAGCAAGGTTGATTACATCAAAGTCGGCGAAGACTTGATGAACAAAAAGAATGGCGATAATCCCCACCTTTGGTATAATCCGGCAACGATGCCCAAGTTGGCAAATACGATCGCTGACAAATTGGGTAAGCTGCAGCCAAAGAACAAGGCATATTTTAAGAAGAACGCTAAGAAGTACATTGCTTCATTGAAGCCAATCAATGCCAAGATTGCCGAATTGAAGCAGGTTGCCTCAACTAAGAAGAACAAAGACGTTTATGTCAGTGAACCAGTGTTTGATTACGCACTTGAAGCAACTGGCTTTAAAGTTGGTGACCCTGCTTTTGAAAATGACACGGAAAAGGGCGTCGATCCTTCACCACAAACAATCCGAACCATGCAAAACGGCATTAAGAATCATAAAATTGCCTTCTTTGTTTTTAACAAGCAGGTGGACAGTAAGACAGTTAATAATCTGGTTGCACTCGCTAAGAAGAACAAAGTACCCGTATTGCCTGTAACCGAAACCTTGCCAGCTGATAAAGATTATGTGAGCTGGATGGATTCACAGTATGCGGAACTGATTAATATTTTGAAATAGGTGTTTAATAATATACATCAAAAGCCTCCAAACCGATAGATGAAATCATATCTACCAGCTTGGAGGCTTTTTATGTGAAAAATGAAATTAGCATGTACATAAATGGCGTGAGAATTCTGGCTTTTAGACAGCAAAAACGACTTATCAAAATTGTGTTTTGATAAGTCGTCTATTTTCAAACTAATTACTGCCACTGGTTAGGTAACCACGCCAGATCCAGCCGCCGTGATTACCAACGGTGCTCTTAACGTGATAGTAAATGGCATACTTGCCTGTGTTCTTCTTATAAAGTTTCTCGTGAGCATCAGTTACCCAGGTAACATCAGGCAGATCAGCGTTGTACCCGTAACGGGTGCCTAAGTGTTTGGAGTAACGAGCACCCTTGGTTGTGGTGTAGTAATGCTGACCCATTGCTGACCGCCATACCAGTCTCACCGATGCGGATCGGGCTGCTGAGTATTGCTTACCAGCCGATGGACCAGGTACCAAGACAACCGATCCCTTGTTCTTCGAGTTCTTACTTGAAGTTGAGGATGAGCTGGCTGAAGATGCCGACGATGCGGATGAAGCAGAGCTTGAACTGCTGCTCGATGATCCACCAGTCCCGTTATTTGATGGTGTAACGGTTCCTGAATTCAAATAATAACTGTTATTCATTTGACTAACATCCAGGTTTTGCGCAATGGATGGGAATCTGTAATCAGATGCCCATTGCCATGCGTTGGCGTTTGGATACTTGTTACCGGTTGGTGTGCCAGGATAATCGGCAATCCAACCTTGGTTGGTGGTATTGGTGTCGATATGAACACCAAGCCAACTGGCCATGGTATACAAATCAGTCTTGTTATAACCGGCTTGATTCAACGCAGTGTCAAACGCAGCTAAATTTGCATCATTTTGGGCTTTTGAAACCCCAGCCAATTCTGAAGACTCAAAATCGGCAACCATGACAACATTAGTTGAACTGGTAACTGATTTAACAGAATTGATAAACTGTTGAGCTTCAGCCTGAGCTTGGGCAACCGATGTGAAATGAACAAAGTGATAAAAGTTAACACTTAATCCAGCCTGTTGCGCATATTGAACTTGTTGAAGCAGGTAGGGGTTGGTATAGCCGGTACCCTCTGAAGCCTTGATTGTAACGGCGGTA
The DNA here is from genome assembly GCF_001435575.1 of Lentilactobacillus sunkii DSM 19904. Taxonomy (GTDB): domain Bacteria; phylum Bacillota; class Bacilli; order Lactobacillales; family Lactobacillaceae; genus Lentilactobacillus; species Lentilactobacillus sunkii. The sequence continues at coordinate 13,144 of NZ_AZEA01000031.1, read as the reverse complement.
ACGCCATTTTGTGCAAGTGTTTGATAATTTGCGGCCGTCAAATTGGACTGCCAGCTTGAGACGTCAACCATATTGGCGGTTGGCTGAGAACTTGATGGTGTCAGGGCAGCATTGGCTGTCGTTGATGTGCCAAGAAGAATTCCCCCGGCAAGAAGTCCAAGGACTGCCATGCCATTTTTAATATATTTTCTCATATTCTTCAACTCCCATCTATGTATCTGCGTCAAGTTGATACTAACATGAATGGGCGGGTTACGAAAGCATGTTTACTTATTGTTGCGGCTTCTTCGATCAAGTGAAAAGCTCCAGTAAATAGCTAGTAATAATACAGCGGCAATTGTAATGGTTGTCATGTTATTTGCCATTGCATGGGTACTTACCTGCCACGCAACATAAATGAGTGCAAGCTGGAAGATCCATGACAAGATGGACTGACCGGCAAATTTTTTTGTAAATAATTTCATTAGATAGTTCCTCCTATTATTCTGGAATGTCGCCATTTTCAGGGATGTAATCAATTGAGTCAGCGATCCGCTTTGGAATTGGGATTTGTGGATCGACGTGGGGATTATTAAGATGAATCAAGTTGTAGGACTTCCGATACTCAGTCGGCGAAAGCCCGGTTTCACTCTTGAAACGGCGCATAAAGACTTTTGGATCGTTAAAGTACGAGTTGTCGGCAATCTGCTTGATTGACATGTCAGTCCGAATCAGTAGAAGAATTGCCACTTCAATTTTGACGTGGTTTAAATACTGGAGCGTGGTCATGCCGGTGCAATGCTTGAACAATCTGGTCAAATAATCCGGGTTGAGGTGGCTCCTGTCCGCAATCTCGGCAACCGTCAGGGTACTCGACATGTTGGCACGGATCCATTCCTTGAGGTTGTTAATTCGAGAGCTGTCTTCACTGGAGTCCGGCCGGTTGAAATATGATTTGTAGAGCTGAATCAGAAGGGCAGATACCAGATAATCTCGTTCTTCAATGAAGGAAAGTTCATTATGAATTGACAAAATTTGGTGGATGAGAATCGTTGCTTGTTCATAATCATCGAGCTTAAAGGTTCGCGGTAAGAAGATTTGCCGTTTCTTGGCGGTGTTCTTGTTAGCTTTGACCTGCTCTGTTAAATCTCCCTCATCAGCTTCAAGTGTGTCTTCCTTATGCTGAGAGAAGAAATGAACCCAGTAAAAGTCAACGTCGCCGGGCGAATCCTGATAACCATAGAATGTGGTAAATGGTGGGATTATCAGGACTTCGTGAGCATTTAGGGTGTATCTCATATCACCAATTTGGAGATAGATGGGACCTTTGATACAAAGAATCAGTTCATAATCGCCTTTATGGTACATCCTGCGGTGATGCCAACCCTTATGTGCAAGGAATTCACCGCCTTTGTAATATAGTAATGTTTTTTCCATTGTGAACGTTGAGAACAACATTTTAAGCCAACCTCCTATCGATGTCGGAAACGGTCACCAAACATACATAATAGTAATATTTCCGCTAGGTCGGAAATGGTTACCAAATGTTCAAAACAGTGCTAATAGTGGCCTCATAACGCTACCCAAAGACCGCGTTATATTGCAACTGGTCGGATACCATCACTTCTTTTGCTATTATAGACCTTTTTTTCTTGTTTGGAAACGCTTACTATTAACTTTGTTAAAACAAGTTATGTTTTGAACGTTTCATTCTTGATGAAAGGGAGTTGAAGATCATGGTTCAAATTTGCTATCGGTTTAGAAGCTCACCAACTTTTTAGTCAAAATGGTTTCAATGTATTAGCAATAATTTTTCACCTCATCATGTAAGCGATTCAATAAAATTTATTTATTTGGAGGAATTATCATGAGCTCAAATGCAAACGTAGATTCAAATACAGCAAGTGCTCAAGCATTACTTAACAATGACACTTTGCCATGGCACAGAAAGATCACATACGGTTTTACCGATATGTCTGGTAACTTATTGTACTGTATCATTAGTTCTTACATGCTTTACTTCTTCACCAACGTTTTTGGATTATCAGTCGGGACTGCTGGTGTTTTACTATTAATCGGTCGTGTCTTCGATGCCATTGGTGCTCCTGTCATGGGTATCCTGGTTGACCACACTCACAGTAAATATGGTAAGAGCCGTCCTTGGTTCTTGTGGATGTCATTACCATTTGCCATCTTCGTCTGGTTACTGTTCACCACTCCAGCATTGAGTGGCACAGCAAAAGTTGTATATGCCGGCGTTATGTATATCTTGGCTGACTTATCATATACTGCTATGTCAACTCCTATTACTTCGGTATTGCCCAACTTGACTTCAAGTACTGATGGCCGGATGCAAGCCAACTCAATTCGTTTGGTACTTGGTAACGTTGGTAACTTCTTCGCCGTAACCTTTATCATTCCATTTGCCGGCTTACTCGGTGGTGGTAACGAACAAAAAGGTTGGTCCTTAGCCGTTGGTGTTTACTCAATTGTTGCTTTCATCCTCTTGATCGTTGCCTTCTTGGATATGCGTGAAAAGAATATTGAAAGCGAAAAAGTTATTACTATTAAGCAAAGTTTGAAAGCCACTAAAGGTAACTGGCCTTGGGTATTAATTGTTGTTGCCAACCTGGCTTACTGGACTGCATTTATCGTTCGTAACGCTTCAATGCCTTATTACTTCCAGTACAATATGGGCAGTAAAGATTTAATTTCATTCTTCAACGGATTCACTATCATCCAAGTTATTGGGATGGCTTCAGTTCCATTCTTCGTTAAATTCATGCACAAGTGGGGAACCACAATCTTCTTCCTGCTTATGACAATGGTTGGTCAAGCATGGGTTGGTTTTGCAGGTACAAACGTTACTTCTGCATTAATCGGTTGGTGTGTCGCATGTATCGGTTCTGGTAGTGCCTGCACAATGTTCTTTGCCATGGTCGGTGATACTGTTGACTTTGGTGAATGGAAGACCGGTGTCCGTGCCAACGGATTCTTAACTGCCATTGGTGCTTCATTCTGTATCCAAATGGGTTCAGGATTTGGTTCATTCATTGCTTCAATGCTTCTTAAAGGATTTGGCTTCAACGCCGCTCAAGCAACTCAATCAGCATCAAGCCTTAGTGGTATCAGCTTCACATTTGTCTGGGTTCCAATCATCATTTACGCAATCAGTGTTGTTTTGATGATTTTGTACCGTAAATGGGAAAAGCATGAACCAGTTGTTAAGGCTGATCTTGCAGCCCGTAATGCTAAAGCTGCCAAGGAAGCAGAAGCTGCTCAAGCTTAGTTTCAATGTTGATTTTACATTTTAGGAGGAAAGAGAATTATGCAAGTTTATACAACCCCAAAATTAAATAACGTCAAAGTTACTTCCGATTTCTGGAAAAGATATCGTGAACTCGTTGTTAAGGAAGTCCTTCCATATCAATGGAAAGTTATGAACGATGAAGCTGACATTTCAATTTCAGAAGATCCTCAAAACAATGGTCAGGACAAGAACAGCCACGCTATTGCCAACTTGAAGATTGCGGCTGGCGAAATGAAAGGTCATCACTATGGTTTCCCATTCCAAGACACTGATGTATACAAATGGTTGGAAGCTGCCGCATACTCATTTGGGTATCATCCAAATCCAGATTTGAAGAAAATTACTGATAACTTAATTGACTTGATTGCGAAAGCTCAAGATGATGATGGTTACTTATCAACTTACTTCCAAATCGATGCCCCAGAACGTAAATTCAAACGGCTTCAACAGTCACACGAACTCTACACAATGGGTCACTATATTGAAGCTGGTGTTGCATACCATCATGAGACGGGCAACGAAAAAGCTTTGGATATCGCTAAACGAATGGCAGACTGCATTGACCGGAACTTTGGTCTTGAAGAAGGCAAAATTCCTGGATATGATGGTCACCCCGAAATTGAATTAGCCTTGGCCCGTTTATATGAAGAAACCGGTGAGAAACGTTACCTTGATTTGGCTCACTACTTCTTGAATCAACGTGGACAAGATCCTGCTTTCTTTGAAAAACAAATTAAAGCTGATGGTGACAGTACCGACCGTGACCTGATTGCTGGTATGCGTGACTTTAAACGCGAGTATTATTTAGCAGCGGAACCAATTAAAGATCAAAAGGTTCCTCATGGTCATGCTGTCCGAGTTGTTTATCTCTGCACGGGAATGGCGTATGTTGCCCGCTACACTGGTGATAAGGATCTCTTAGCCGCCTGTGACCGCTTCTGGAATGATATCGTAAAACGTCAGATGTACATTACTGGTAACATTGGTCAGACAACCACTGGTGAAGCATTTACCTACGACTATGATTTACCAAATGATACCGATTATGGTGAAACATGTGCCTCAGTTGGAATGTCATTCTTTGCTCGTCAGATGCTTAACATTCACGCTAAGGGTGAGTATGCCGACGTTCTTGAAAAAGAATTGTTCAACGGCGCGTTAAGTGGAATGGCCCTTGATGGCAAGCACTTCTTCTACGTCAACCCGCTTGAAGCCGATCCAGCTGCTTCAAAAGGGAACCCTGGTAAGTCACACGTCCTGACTCACCGTGCCGACTGGTTTGGCTGTGCCTGCTGCCCTGCCAACCTGGCTCGTTTGATCGCTTCAGTTGATGAGTACCTGTACACCGTAAACGGCGATACGATCTTGTCACACCAGTTTATTTCAAACGATGCAGAATTTGATGACGGCTTGAAGATTTCTCAAACCAATCATTTCCCATGGAGCGGTGATATTCATTATGAAATTTCCAATCCTGATGAAAAGTCATTTAAATTAGGCATCCGGATTCCTAATTGGTCAGCAAACTTCACTTTGGAAATTAATGGTAGTGTAACCACATTGCCAGTCGATGATGGTTTCATTTATGTTGACGTTGACGCCAAGTCATTGACCATTGATCTGGAGTTGGACATGAATGTTAAGATTATGCGCGCAAACAACCGGGTAAGTAAGGATTTCGGCAAAGTTGCCATTCAACGTGGACCAGTCGTTTACGCTGCGGAACAAGCTGACAACCAAGCACCCCTTTCTTCATATGAGGTTGCCACTGATGCCAAGACCGATTACCATTTTGATGAAAAGCTGTTGGATGGTGTTGGTGTGGTGCAGGTTGCTGCCGAAAAGCAGGAACTTGACTCAATTGACGGGCCACTCTACATGGACGCAAGCAAGCCGGTTGCATCCAAATCCACTGAACTCACTATGGTACGGGCCAACCGTGAAAACGGACAAATGCGCGTTTGGCTGAACAAGTAAAAGTGATGAATTAATCTCTTGAATGCCTTTTAAGAAATACTAATTTGATGTATAGTATGACGAGATCCGGATGTTATTTCTGACATGACATCACAAACGAACCCCATTCGTAAAAGGATCCCATCCCCTCGAGTATTTTTGCTTGGGGGGATTTGTTTTGCCCTCCAAAAAGTCTTTTGAAAGCCTGTCGGTATGGCCGGTTTCAAAACATTTTCATTTTTAACGCTTACATTATGAAAATCTTTCATAAATCTATGTACCTGCTTTTCATATTGTCATATAATAAACGAAAAGCGGGGAAAGATGCTCCACTTAGGGGTTTATAGGAGGCTTAACAATGAATCGTAACTCAAAAATGATGGGATTCTCCATCTTGATGTTGTCATTATTACCAATGTCCACTGGAGCAACTGCTGCGACAATTCCAGGATTAATGAAACAATTTTCATCAGTTTCATCGGAGACTGCAGAACTAACCGTGACGATTCCTTCGTTCACAATGGCATTGATGATTGTCGTTGCAAGTTTCATTGTGAAAAGAATCGGCACCAAGAAGATGGTTCTTGCGGGGACTGCCTTGACAGCTGTGGGGGCGGGTCTTTCAATGCTCGCGCCAAACGTGTCGATCCTACTGGTTGCGCGGGCAATCATGGGGGCAGGAATTGGTGCATTTAATACGTTATGTATCAGTTTGATTGATCGACTCTACAGTGGTCAGCAGCGTGAAAGGTTATTGGGCTTTCAAAATACTTTTCAAGGGCTGGGTGCCGCCGGTGGTGCCTTGGGTGTTGGCTTGATATTGATGTATAGCAATTGGCGAATGGCATTCAGCATTTATCTGGTCAGTATCGTCCTGTTCGTACTATATTTGGTCTATGTCCCAGAGGTTCGATATGATACCGACAGTTTGAAGACCACCGATGATGGCGATGTTAAGATCTCACTTTCATCCAAGATTCAGTTTGGCTACTACTGGGTTGTCATGTTTATCCTAATGGTCTTTTATATGACCGTGAACGTTAAAATTCCGACTTATATTCTCAACAATAATTTTGGCGCATTGTCAGTCGGCTCAAGTGCTGTAGTCGTTATGTCTGTTGGAACGATTATTGGTGGGCTGATTTATGGCTACGTAGAATCCATTGCCAAAAAAGCCACATTAGTAATGGCCATTGCAATTGAGGCAATTGGCGTGTTTATGATCAGTACGGCTGCATCCGCAATTGCTTGCTTCATCGGTGCTTTTGCTGTTGGTTTCAGCTTTGGCTTGTTTATCCCATTCATTTTCTCAAAGGGCTTATCATTTGTTCCCAAAAAATATGGCAACGATGCCACCACCATCTTGATGCTGAGCACGAACGGCGCCAATTTTCTCTGCCCCTACGTCAGCAAGGCCATCAATGTTGGTGGTACCGATCGCAGTCTATTTATGATTGCGGGCATTATTGCGTCAGTACTTGGGGTTGTTGAATTGATTAAATTACTTTCGAACGATCGCCGAAGAACAGTTCCGGAATCGTAAAGTTTGTCGATTTTTACTAATCAAAATTCATTTGTGAACCTGTATATGCTATTATGCATACATGGGTTCTTTCTATTTAAAATGAATGGCTGTATGCATGATTGTTTATTGGGGTAACGGGAAGTGTTAGACTTATATTGAGTTTAATGCGAATAATGTTTAATAATAAATTCAAATCTGACGATAAATGTTATGGGTGATAAAATGACAACGATTAAGGATGTTGCGAGTGAAGCGGGAGTTTCAATATCGACAGTTTCACGAATTCTGAACTTTGACGATACACTTTCAGTGGGGGAAGATACCAGAAGAAGAGTATTGGAAGTTGCAGAAAAGCTCCAGTATAAGAAGAAGAACCGCCATGTACCAAAGGGTGGCAAGAAGATTGGAATTGTCCAATGGCATTCCGACAAAGAAGAATTAACCGACCTTTACTACCTTCAAATTCAATATGGTATTGAGAACAAAGCTGCCAGTTTGGGTGCAGGAGTCGAAAAGCTGACATTTGATTCAATCGATAAGAATCGGGTCAAAAATCTGAGTGGCATGATTGCGGTTGGTAAGTTTGATAAAACCGAAGTTCAGAGTCTAAAATCATATGACATTCCACTGGTGTTTATCGGTGAAAATTATTTGGCATACGATTGTGACAGTATCCGCAGTGACTTTGAATCGCCTGTTCGGAAAATAATTGATCGATTCATTGATCTTGGCATTAAAGATATCGGAATGATTGCCGGAAAGGAAACGACGGTCACAGAGAAGCAGGGTGTCCGTGATCCCCGAGTTCAAACGTTTGACTCATACCTTTCTGAAAAGGGATTGTTCAATGATGCATTTGTTTTCCAAGGACCGTTTGGACCTGATTCCGGATTTGAACTGATGAATACCGCGATTAAACAATTGGGCGACAAGTTGCCCCATGGCTTTCTTATTGGGAGTGACTCGATGGCTGTGGGTGTTTTGCGGGCGCTTCAGCAGCAAAATATCTCCGTTCCCGACCGGGTCAGCATCATCAGCTTTAACGATGTTGCGATTGCCAAGTATACCAGCCCAGCATTAACCACGGTGCACGTTCATACCGAACTGATGGGTGAGCGGGCCATCGAGATGTTGGACGATCGAATTAAAGATCCAAAGAAAGTTCCTGAATTAACGGTTATTTCGACCGAATTGATGGAACGGGAGAGCAGTTTATAGATATTGTAGTAAGCGATGACCAAACAGGGTCGTCGCTTTTTTACTAAATAATTACATAGATCAGCAAATGCCGCTGAATAATTCTGACTTTATTTGTAACACAAAAGATGAATAGCAATCCGATCCTTGACTGGCCGTAATCTTGTTGCGGGAAAAATAAAAAATAGTTTTACTAAAATCTATTGACTATACCCAATAATATAGTAAAATTAAGACAATGTATGAAAGAAAGCGCTTGCTAAAACATGTTCAACTATCGCTTTGACAACCTAGGAGGATTTTATAATGGAAAAAGGTTTACTTTATCCAGTTACTAACAAGTTTCGTGAAGATCAAAAATTAGACGGTTTATGGGATTTCAAGTTTGACCCAGCCGAACAGGGAGAAGCAAAGGGATGGACCACCGGATTTGATGATCCAATCAAGATGCCGGTTCCTGCCAGCTTTAATGATTTCTTTACTGATAAGGATTCTCGTGAATACACGGGCGACTTTTGGTATGCAAAGAAATTCTTCGTGCCAACCTACATGGATGGAAAAGCCATTCAATTACGTTTTGGGGCCGCTACCCACAGAGCAACGGTTTACGTAAATGGTAAGGAAATCCGTTCTCATGAAGGCGGTTTTCTTCCATTCACTGCTGATATTTCCGACGCTGTTAAGTTGGGCAAGGAAAACATTGTTGCTCTTAAGATGAACAACGAACTTCATCGTGACGCTTTGCCAGCCGGTGATACAGCTACGTTGAAGAACGGCAAGAAAATGGCAAAACCATTCTTTGACTTCTATAACTATTCAGGACTTAACCGCAGTGTGCATCTATTGGCAGTGCCTAAAGAAAATATCTACGATTATTCAACCACTTATGAAGTCAGCGATGATCAGGCAACTGTTCATTATAGTGTTGAAGCAACTAAAGATGCTGATGTAAAAGTTAGTCTTGCTGATGAAGACGGCAATGTTGTCGCAACAAGTGAAGGCAAATCTGGCGACTTGGTTGTTAAGAATCCAACTTTGTGGCAGGTCCGTGATGCTTATTTATACACAATCAAGTTTGAATTGATTGATGGCGGTAAGGCCGTTGATGAATATTCTGATGAAATTGGTTTGAGAACCATTGAGATTAAAGGCCATGAAATTCTGGTCAACCACAAGTCAGTTTACCTTCGAGGCTTTGGTCGTCATGAAGACAGTATCTATGCAGGCCGAGCATTTGATTTGAACGTTGAACGCCGTGATATGAACTTGATGGATTGGATTGGTGCCAACTCATTTAGAAGTTCTCACTATCCATATGACGAACAAGTTTATAAGTTCGCTGATCGTGAAGGAATTTTGATTACCGATGAAGTGCCTGCCGTTGGATTTAAGATGGCTGCTGCCAGCTTCTTAGGTGGTTTGGATCAATCATTCTTCGATGGTGATTGGATCGATGAACTGTACAAGAAGCACATTGATCAAGTAAGAGATATGATTAAGCGTGATAAGAATCACCCAAGTGTCCTGGCATGGAGCTTGTGCAACGAACCCGACACCTCAACTGATTCAGCGGTTCCATACTTTACCAAGTTGTTCAATGATTCTAAAGATTTGGACCCAGAAAAACGTCCAAGAACATTTACGCTTAATGAAGACGATACTTTTGAAAAGTCCAAGTGTCTTCAATTCCCTGACTTTTACTTACTGAACCGTTATCCAGGCTGGTACCATAAGTGGGGATATGAAATTTCAGATGGTGAAGCCGGCTTGAGAGCAGAACTTGACGAATGGAAGAATTCTGACATTGACAAGCCGATCGTCTTCTCTGAATATGGTGCCGATACCGAACCCGGGCTGCACAAGCTGCCATCGATCATGTGGAGTGAAGAGTATCAAATCGAATTACTCGACATGTTTGACCGAGTATTTGATTCATATGACTTCGTTCGTGGTGAACAGCCATGGAACCTGGCCGACTTCCAGACCGTTGAAGGTAACATGCGTGTTAACGGTAATAAGAAGGGAATCTTCACCCGTGACCGTCAGCCTAAGGCAGCAGCCTTCTTCCTCAAGAAGCGTTGGACATCACTACCTTTGGATTACAAAGCAGGTAAATAATAACGATTAATATGCATTAAGAAATAACCCAAATATTCTGATTGTTGAATATTTGGGTTATTTTACTAAATGGCTGAGACACTCGATATGATAAAGGAGCGTAATTATGAATCGAACAAGTTTTGCAATTGATGGCGACAAGCTGGAGCTTAATGCTGGGGATGCCAATACATTCAAGGGATTTGGCTACCTGAGCTGCAACAACTCATCAAGGCTGTTGCTTGATTATAAATGGGAACATCGTGACAGCTACGATGAAATCCTTCAAATTTTGTTTGGCGGTAAACATCCAATGATGAGAATGCTCAAAGTAGAAATGGGTGATGATGCCAATACTTCTTCAGGAACTGAACCGGCCACGGTTCGTTCGGCAACCGAAAACGCAAACGTTCGCCGAGGCGCCGGCTTTCAATTAATTGCTGACGTGAAGAAAATTCAGCCGGAATTAAAGACTTCAATTCTTCGATGGGGTGAACCCGGGTGGCTGCGGAAACTTTGGTTTAATGCGAAGTCATCCGATCCGGATAACAACATCGACAAAAAGGCGTTTGAACCCATGTACCAGTGGTACAAGAAGACCATTGTTGCGGCGTATGAAACATATGGGTATCTGATTGATTACATTGATCCTGATCGTAATGAAACCAAGCATCCAATGATTAAGTGGATTAAGTGGTTTGCGGATCGGATTGCGAACGATCATGATGAGTTTCCGAATGATTTCCCGGTTGAAAAATATAATCAGATCAAGATGATTGCTTCTGATCAAAATTATGAGCGTGATTTCGGTGACATGATGGTTGCTGATAAGGAGTTACGTGACCGCGTCCAGGCAGTTGGTTTCCATTACAATACTGATGATGGCAAGAACAAACCATTCACCAAATTGGCAGACGAATATCATCATGAAGTTTGGTACAGTGAAGGTATCGCGCCAATGACAATGGGCAGATATCGGGTTCGAGCCACTAACGGGGATGGTATTGGCGGTCGTCAAAGCGGTTTGGATGTCGCCAACCGATTGATCAAGAGTTATGTTAAATCACGCCGGAGTTTGTACATTTTCCAACCCGCAGTTTCGGCATACTATACCGGCGTTAATTACAGCCATAAGGAATTAATCAACGCCAATCGCCCATGGTCCGGCTATTATGAAGTCGATAACATTGGTTTGCAGTGCATGAAGCATTTTACGGACTTTGCCAAATCTGGCTGGGCTGATGAAGGTGCTTGGAGATATTTGACGAGCGCATGTGACAGCCAAGTTGGTGGTACTGAAAATTTGGACCATAACCGTCAGGCACCAAGCTATATGACATTGGTTGCCCCTGATAAGAACGATTACTCGATTATTTTGGATAATGACAGCAGTGAATCGCGAACTTACGAAATTGATGTTAAAAATATGGGCAATGCGGAAACCAAGCAAATCACAATATGGCAGAGCATTGGACCCAAGAGTTCTAAAGATGTTTATGACAGTCGCATGAAGCAGATTCGTGAAACCATTTCTCCAGTTGAGGGAAAAGCTGAGATTGTGGTTAATCCCCATTCAATTGTCACGGCAACAACTTTGGACCTCGCAGATGATAACGAGGTTGTCTATCATCGATTTGAAAGCCAATATGCCGATCAAACATTAGGAATTGAAAATGCCGATAATGTGTTGTATCAAGATGACTTCAGCTATACTGGTTATCCCGATGACTACCTGAAATTACGCGGTAATACGCCCCGATTCACTGCCGACCAGGGTGGTGCTTTTGAAATTGCCAACCAAGATGGTCACAATGTTCTCGAACAGGTCATTACCGAGAATCAACGAGCCAACGACTGGGAGTACTCCTTTGCCCCAAGCTTAACCGTTGGTGACGATAAGTGGTCTGATTATGAAGTTTCCGTTTCAATGAAATTCGATCATGAAACATTACAGAATTCGCCAACCGGAAACTACTTTGGAATTGGTTTGCGTGAATTGACCGATGTCAAAGGACGGCTTGAAAGTGCACCTTATGTGTTTAAAGTCTATATCGATGGTGCTTGTGAGTTGATCAAGGACGATCAGATTGTCGCTTTGGATCACGTGGATGTTTTGGATATCGCAGCTACCCATCAGATTAAATTTGCGGCTGACGGTAATCAACTGACAGCTTCAATTGACGGTAAAGTGGTATTTAAATACACGGATACGAACAATCCTCGATACAGTGGTCGTGTCAAACTTGGCAGCGGGTATTATCATACTCAGATTAGCCAATTGACCGTTAAACAGCTTTCAAGAGGAACCATCATTTCCAACCGAATTGATGATCTGGATGCCGCCGTTTTATACACTGGTGAGTGGAACCATGTCTGTGGTTTAGGCAATACTAAGTGGAATCGAACGCTTTCGACTGCAACTGCCGATCAGAGCAAGGAACCAAGCTTTGCGTTTGACTTTACCGGCACGGGATTCTCACTTATTGGTGCTCAAGAAACCCAAAGCAGCTTAAAGATTGTTGTTGACGGCGTGACGGTTGACTCAAACCGCATTCCTCAACCAGGTGACGACCGGACTGAAAATTCGGTTGTCCGTGGCTTGTCTTCAGGAAAACATCACGTTTTGATTTCTGTTGTTGGCGGTACCTATACATTGGATGCTGTTGATCAGATTAAGTAAATAGTTGAAAAAGTGCCTATGAGCGATTATTGCTCATGGGCACTTTTGAGTTATGGGGTTAGAACCTGTATCTACGATCTAGCTGCCGTGTCTTGTCATGATTGGTTTGTGGTTTTACTATGGGGTAAATGTTTTTTGTTTCACTCGGTTATATAGCAGAAACGTGTTTCGACGGCCGGCTGAAAGCCTGCCTAGCCTACTTGGCGACGGGCCTGGCACTAACTTCTAAAGACACTTTAATTAAAGCCCCAAGCCTAGGGGCTTCAATCAAAGTGTCCTTAGAAACCGTGCCACCCAGCCCTCGTCACACTCTGTTTGTGGTTTTACCATGTGATAAATGCTTTTTTTGTTTCACTCGGTTATATAGCGGAAACAGACTAAGCTTATGATGAATTAAAAC
>NZ_AZEA01000030.1 GCF_001435575.1 Lentilactobacillus sunkii DSM 19904 | reverse complement strand
CAACTTAGGGGGTCACTTCATATTATCTCTTTTACTTTTGTGAAACGGCATTGCTAGCATTCTTAGTTACTTTCATATCATGAATACTGATGTAACCAAGTTTTTGTACTAAGCTGCTTTGTACCTTGCTTGAATCCATGTAGTCCAAGAACTTCTTTGTTGCTTTGTTTGGTTGACCCTTAGTGTACATATGTTCATATGACCAGATCTTCCACTTGTTAGTTGTAACGTTGGCATCAGTTGGCTTTACATTGTTAACTGACAATGCTTTGAGCTTGTTGTTAACGTATGAGAATGCTAAGTAACTGATAGTACCTGGTGTGCTTGAAACGATCTTTTGAACAGTACCGTTTGAATCTTGTTCTTGAGCCTTAACTGCTTTTGCGCCTTCAAGGACTGCTGATTCAAATGTTGCACGAGTACCTGAACCTTGGGCACGGTTGACAACGGTGATCTTTTCATCCTTACCGCCAACTTGCTTCCAGTTAGTATACTTACCAGTGAAGATACCCTTTAATTGAGCCATGGTTAAGTTGCTTACGTTGACATCCTTGTTAACAACTGGCGTCATACCAACAACTGCAACTTGGTGATCAACTAATTGCTTTGCTTTGATACCATCTTGTTGTTCTGCGAAGATATCTGAGTTACCGATTTGTACAGCGCCGGTTTGAACCTGACTTAATCCAGTACCTGAACCGCCACCTTGAACTGAAATGTTAACACCCTTATTTGCTTTTTGATAATTGCTTGCTGCTTGTTCAACTAATGGTTGTAAAGCAGTTGAACCAACGGCTGTGATTTTGACATTCGAATCAGCTGAAGATTTCTTTGACTTTGAACTGCTTGATGAACCACACCCCGCAAGTAAAACTCCAACAGCTGCTACTGCCACAATAGTTGAAAAAAAGGATCTTTTTTTCATAATTCGATTTCCTCCTAATGAAAACCCAAGTTTTTTTAGTACTCATTTAAGTACATTCTCAATATAACAACAGCATGTAAATATCGAGTTTCGTTTATGTAAAAGTATCGTAAAACCGTCCATTTTTGGTAAAAAGTATGGCATAACTTAAGATGTAAACAATTTAACTACTATGGAGGAAGACCGGATGCCATTGGAAATCTTATTGATCAGCCAAAATTTAAAGTTGGCGGATAAGCTCGAGAAGCTGCTTGCCGCCTTTCAAATTAATACCCGAGTTTCATTTGAACCACTTGACCATCTACTTCAACAAGTTTCCGGAGTGGTCTGGGACTTAAATACCACAAAGCTACCGGAAAACGACTCGGAACTACAAATCCTGCGCAGTCAAATTGCCGGACCAATTCTGCTATTAGATAAGAAGCAACGCTCAGTGGAAACGATTTGTTCCTACCTATTGGATTATCATTTGGATGATTACATCTCCGGGGAACCCATGAATGAGATTGTTGCCAGGATCGTTCAAAAAATTTGGGTTTATCAAAATAAGGATAATCTCCAACTCAATCAGCAAAGCCAGGAATCTGAAAGTTTGATGGTGGGTCACCTCAAAATCGATTTAAGTAAGTTCCAGGTTAACAATGGTAAGAAAAAGCTTAACTTGAGTCCAATTGAGTATAAATTGTTACTATTCTTTGTCAGTAATTCCAACACTGTCCTCAGCAGAACTCAGATTGCCTCTGCAGTTTGGGGTAACACCACTGGGGCAACACTGAGAATCATCGACACCCACATTAGCAACCTGCGGAAGAAAATTGAAGTAGAACCAAAAAATCCCCAAATGTTAACGACCATTCGGGGATTCGGGTATTTATTTAAAAATAAGCGGAATGAAAAATCGCAGGTTAATTAGTTTAGACACAAAACCACTCAGCCAATTTTGACTAAGTGGTTTTCTTATACATTTTTTCTTGGTGTTTCAATTCACGGTGACATATATCGACAAATTCCTGGCCGTATGCCTGTCTGATTTCATCTTCCCATTCACCATCATTGCCCTGTTCATCAAGCATCGGCTCAATCCATTGGTTGGTGGGTAGGAGCTTAAGTAGTGAATGCTTTGTAAACTGTGAAAATAATAGGTTCTCACCGAAAAAGGTTGCAAGTTTTTGATGAAAAGCCGGCACATCAACTGGCAGCAGCAAGTTATTTGCATTGTTGCGGTCACCCAGCAGCAGCTGACAATCCAGAAAATCGCTTTCCAAATCAAAGAGCTTGTCCTTATGTGCCCTGGCAATGTCAGGTATCATCCTGATGAACCATATCAGTTTGTGGTGTTCAAGTGTAATCAAAAGATTCAGTACGGCAATGTCCAGTGGCGTTAATGTGAACTTGGCAGTCTGGACTGCCTCGGGGTGAAGATGATCCGAAACTGCATTGAACAAATCGCCAAAAGTTCCAGGTTCCTCCCATAATACTTCAATCTGATGTGCATTTTGCAGCCAAAGGCGGTGGGTTGCAACCCGAAGCGTCAGCCAGTATACCTGGTCGTTTTCATCATAGCCTTTAATTAACCAGTATGAACTGGCGGTTGATCGGGCGTAATTGCTGGCCGCCAACTCCAAGCCATCCGGCAACGCTGCTCGGATCGTTTCGATGAGCCATTCACGATAGGAGGGTTTATCTGTAAATTCATATGTTTGTTCTCGCGGACGGGGTTTGGCCACTTGTTCCGCCTCCCTTTTAATACGAATCGAAAAGCATCTATATATTGAGGTTACCATTTTTTACAATAGGTAACAAAAATTTTCGCCGGTTTTCATGAAAATCTAAAATCAGCTTTGGCAGTTACCAAAACTGGCTTATTTTGTCTATTAATTGCTATATGATGATAAGCATCATATATGGTAAGATTGAACGCCCACCTGACATGGTTAAATTCTCCTTTCGGTAATCTTGCCACCAAGATTAACTCCAAGTTTCCAAACCAACAAAAAAACACCAAGGTCTATGAAGTCCTTGGTGTTTATGGTTATAGACGGGTTGTTTCACATGAAACATTATGCATTAACCGCCTTGATGTCGAGAAATTCCTGAATCTGGTCACTTGGAATTGATTTAATAACCGGTCCACCAATTGTATGGACGTAGATTAAGCTCAAATGACCATCGCGGTTCTTCTTATCGTTCTTAATTTTATCAAAAACTTCATCGGAATCCAGTAAATCTGAAGTTACCGGTAAACCAACTGCTTCCAAACGCTCCCGCAGTTCCTGAGTGATTCCCGAAACAGCCAGACCTTTATCTTCGAAGATCTGCTGCATGGCAATCATCCCGATACTGACGGCTTCACCATGGCGCAATCCGCCATCAGCCAAGGCTTCCACTGCATGACCAATTGTGTGGCCGTAGTTAAGCAATTGACGAAGGCCGCCTTCTTTTTCGTCACCCATGACGATATCTGCCTTGTACTGAATCGAATGAATACTCAATTCTTCACCATTTGCCAAAATGTCTCCCGGCGAATTGATGGATTTAACAAGGTTCCATAAATCACCGTCCGATAATGCAGCAACTTTTACAATTTCACCGTAACCCTCAACCAAATCACGCCTCTTCAAGGTCGTTAACGTATCGGGATCGATAATTACCAAGTCAGGTTGGTAGAATGAACCGATGATATTCTTGGTCGAATCCAAATCAACCGCAGTCTTGCCACCAACTGAACTGTCAACTTGCGCCAGTAATGAGGTTGGCATTTGAATCAGACTGATACCCCGCATGTACGTTGCCGCCAGGAATCCGGCCAAATCACCGGTAACGCCACCACCTAAGGCGATCACACCATCGTCACGGTTGAAGCTGTCGTCAGCCATCTGCCGGGCAAGATCAGCTAAAACTTCTAGTGATTTTGATGCTTCGCCAGCTGGGAATTGGTACTCGTGGACAATGAAACCAACTGCTTCCAGTGCTTCAGCAACTTGGGCTTGGTACAAAGGGGCAACATTGCTGTCACTAACCAGGGCAATTTTACGTTTATCCCAAACGCTTGAAACCAGCTGTCCGGTGCAGCCTAAGATTCCTTTGGCAATTTCCACGTTGTACGTATGATCTGGTAATTCGACTTTGATTATCTTCATAATTTGACCTCGCTTTTTTGTTCGACTGGGGTTGTAACGACTTTTCGGATGGCGAATGCTTGTTGAGCCATTGCACGGTATTCATCCGGCTTCAGTGCTTGGGCACCATCTGAGAATGCGTGGGCCGGGTCATCATGGATTTCAACAACCAAACCACTTGCACCAACTGCTGCGCCTGCCAAAGCTTCTGGTGTTACAAACTCTGTATGGCCGGCAGCATGACTTGGGTCAACGATTACTGGGTAGTGGGTTAACTTTTGCAGAACCGGAACTGCACCAACATCGAGAGTGTTTCGCGTGTATTTGTTATCAAATGTTCGAATTCCACGTTCAGTGATGATGATGTTATGGTTGCCACCGGCCGCGATGTACTCAGCTGCATTTAAGATATCATCAATCGTAGCAGACATCCCTCGTTTAAGCATTACTGGAGTCTGAGTTTTACCTACAGCCTTCAAAAGTGAGAAGTTTTGCATGTTTCGGGCACCAATCTGGAAAATATCAGTGTATTGTTCAACCATTGCCACGTGGTCCTGATCCATGACTTCGGTTAACACATCCATGTCAAATGTATCGGCAGCGGCTCTGAGGAACTTCAACCCATCTTCGCCAAGTCCCTGAAATGAGTATGGTGAGGTCCGTGGCTTGAATGCACCGCCACGAAGAACTGTTGCGCCGCCACTTTTGGCAACTTCAGCCATTTTCATGACATGTTCAGCAGATTCAACTGAGCAGGGACCTGCCATCATGGTGAAGTTGTCACCCCCAATTTGACTATGGGGTGTGGTTACAATCGTATCTTCGGGATGAAATAGGCGACTACCTTGAACTGCAGCGGGAACGTTGTCGATAATCAGATCAATTGCATTCTTTTCTTCAGTGTTTAAATCCTTTTCGCTGATCCCTTGAATTGCCACTCGGTTATTGTGAACAAATACCTCGTTGGTTTCAGTGAAACGACTCTTAATCTCATCAATGATGCTGCTGTGTCCGTTCTTAATTACAATAATCATAAATATTATCTCCATTTCTATATTTGGCGTATTTTTAAGTAAAATAAAACTCCCACAGTGTGTATAACACTACGGGAGTAGAAATTTGGGTAAAAAAATTGGTCCCGCAGTATTTTGGTAAATAACTGTGTGACCGAAGTAAGTAATCATGATGAAATACTATTGGCCGCACAGGATGTGAGTGAGTGCCCACATCCTGTCCGGTGTGAACACTAAGCGTACCAATAGTAATAAAATCGATTAATTTTTGAATTAATTTTTATCATGATTAGAATCTCCTAAGAAAGTTAAATTTTAATTGCATTGAGCATATAATGAATTCCAAGATGTGTCAACCCCAAAGTTCGAAAAATTAATTTCTTGACATTTTCTCATAATTGGCGTAATTTAAATGACAACTAAATACCGTCCTAGTAAACCATTGAAGTGGAGATCAAGATTGTTAAGCACGTAAAGAGAGTCGCTATTGCTGAGAATGCGGCCGGAAGCTGATAATTAAATGGACCGCCGAGGGTTCTTCCGAAAGTCATCGAGTACGAAGAAACGTGTTGGCATACGTCAGTTGCCGGAGGGATGTTAGTCCCTTGCTAAGCGTGATTGGGCAAAAAGATATGATCTACATATGGTAGATGGTCTTTCCTGGCTAGTTGAACTAAGGTGGCACCGCGGAATAATCCGTCCTTAACAATTCAGTTTGTTATGGGCGGATTTTTTTATACAAAAAACTTTTGAGATGCAGTTTAGACACAAACCGGAGGAAACAAATATGAAAACCTCAAGAAAACGATGGCAAATCCGACTTTAGTATTTTCAGAAACGGACTAACAAATCGGAGGACATTATTATGAATATTGAACAATTACAAACTTATACAAAGGATTTTCCAGCTATACCAATTTCAATTAATTTCGAGATGAACAACTTTGACCCCATTGCTGTAACTCAGCAGTTTGACCAGCCAGACAAGCCTTGTTTCCTATTAACTGGAAAGCCGAAGAAGACTGAAGATGGTTATTCCTTCATTGGTTTAAATCCAGCCATGACGCTTGCATATCGAAATGGACTGCTGACCACAACGGATGATCGAGGAAATGTTTCACATGAAACAACTAATCTGAAGCCAGTCCTGGAAAGGATCTTAGCGGATAACAAGATGCCAAAGATTCCCAATACACCACCATTTTCCGGAGGACTAGTCGGATATTTCAGCTATGATTATGCCCGGTATGCCACCACAGCAAATTTGCCAACGGTGGACGACCCCATGCAATTAAATGATGTTGACCTATTATTAATCGATCAAGTCATTGCCTACAATCATACGACCAAGCAAGTCACACTAACTAAAGTCATTCCGTCCGATCAGCTAAATGAAAAATATGATTTGGTAATAGCAGACCTCAATAAGCTCAAAGATGAGATCACCCAGGTGACAGACCAACAACCATTACCGATGTTTACCATGACACCATTTAAGCTGCAATTTACATTAGACGAATTTACCGAGAAAGTTGCAGAAGCCAAGCAACACATCGTTGACGGTGATATTTTCCAAGTCCAAATTTCTAATCCACAGCATGCCAAGATGACTGGCTCACTGTTCGCTGCAACGCCAACTTTATTCAAAGAAAGTCCATCCCCATATCAATTCTATTTTAGACACAACGACTTCGAAACCATTGGGGCTTCACCTGAAACCATGATTACCAAACGTGACCAGACCCTGTTTACCTATCCCTTGGCCGGTACTCGGCGGCGTGGGAAGGACAAGGCAGAAGATGATGCCTTTGCCGAAGAGCTTCAGCATAATCCAAAGGAACTCTCTGAACACAATATGCTGATCGATCTGGGCCGAAACGACTTGGGCAGCATCAGCAAATTCGGTTCCGTCCACGTCACTGCTTATCGGAACCTGCTCAAGTTCTCAAATGTCATGCACATGGGATCAGTCGTTGAAAGCACCGTCGATAAAGGGGTTTCTTCAATCGACATCATCAACTCATTACTGCCGGCGGGAACATTATCCGGCGCACCCAAAATATCAGCTATGCAGATCATTGGCGAACTCGAAAACAACAAGCATGGTCTTTACGGTGGCTGCCTCGGCTATCTCGGGTTTGATGGCGACCTCGATATGTGTATTGGGATTCGATTAGCTTATCGAAAGGGCGAAGATCTGGTCGTCCGCAGTGCTGCGGGCATCGTCGCTGACAGCATCCCCAAGCACGAATATCAGGAATTTAACAACAAAGCCAGAGCAATCGTAACTGCATTACAGGAAACAGCTGAAAAGGGAGGCGTTGCAGATGCACTATCTTATTGATAACTATGACAGCTTCACATATAACCTATACCAATTAATTGGAACTCAAACATCCGATCAGATCAAAGTCATTAAAAATGATGCCATCGATGTTGAAAGCCTTATGAAAATGAATCCTGAAAGCATCATTCTTTCGCCTGGACCCGGCCGCCCTGAAGACGCCGGCAACATGCCTGCCATCTTGAAGGCTTTCTTGGGAAAAGTGCCGATTTTTGGCGTATGTCTTGGTGAACAGGCAATTGCCCAGGCATATGGTGCCAAGGTCATCCATGCACCACGATTAATGCATGGGAAGCCTTCAGAGATGGAGCTGGTGCAGACCGATCCATTATTTGCCAACTGCCCTGAACATTTTGAAGCCGCCCGGTACCATTCATTAATCGTTGATCCAAAGTCAGTTCCTTCCAACTTAAAGGTGACTGCTATCACTGAAGATGGCGAGATTATGGCAATTAGTAATCCAGACGATATGGTTTACGGCGTTCAATTCCATCCTGAATCGATCATGACCGATCCCAGAGTGGGCAGGCAAATCATTAAGAACTTTTTGAACATTGTCCAAACCGCTAATCAAGTAACAACGGCTATCTAGACGCAAATGGGACCAAGACGAATTTTCGTCTTGGTCCCATTTCTACTCATATTTCAAATGACTCTCAATCTTAACAGGTCAGTCGAATTATTTTGATTCAATCTGTTTCAATACTTGGGATCTGCTTAACATCTTGAAAATGGCACGGACACAGACGGCTCCAAAGAAGAACACTGAGATGAACCGTACCGAGAACAGTGCCAAAATCATTGGCAGATGGTAATGAACGTACCCCAGACGGAAGAGTTCATATCCAAATGAAACCACAGTGGTTGTAACGGCGGAGGTGGTCAAAACAGGCCAGCTCCAGTTCTTATAGCCCCAGAGTGCAAATCCAAGCTCACTTCCGATACCTTGAACGATTCCGGAAATAAGAGCAGCAGCTCCGAAGATGCCGCCGAAAATGACTTCGGCTGCGGCACCGAGGACTTCACCAACAACAGCGGCACCAGGTACCCGAACCAGATAAATGGAAAGGGGACCGGCCATGATCCAAAGACCAAACAAGGCTTCATTCGCGAATGGACCGATCGCCATCGATACGAAATTGTACAAATAATCTGTTCCAACAAAAATAGCACCAAACACAATTGCAATAATTGCTAATAAAATAATATCCTGTAAACGAAATTTCTTTTTCATTATTCTTCTCCTTTTGAGTGACACCAGTCATAAATAAACGCTGCGATAATCTTTGTATATTCCATCAATTGCTTGATACTTAAGCTTTCATTGTCACTGTGAGCCTGCTCCATCGTACCGGGACCAAAGTCAACTGCCGGAATATGATAATACCCAAACCAGCCGCTATCAGACACTGAGGGTGACATTCCGATTGTTGGCATTTTATCGGCCACGTCAACAAAGCTCTTCTCCAATGCCTTCATCCCCGGATGTTCAGGGTCCAATTCCAGTGAAGGGAAGACCTCACCTTTATCAGCCAATAGGGAGTCGCCACCCCATGTAAATGTTGGTAAATTGTCACGGAGCCATGGGTCAGCTTTGGCTGCTGCGATAACTTGTTCTTCAATTTCTTTAGTAATGTCGTCAACATTTTCGTTAGGGTAGAAATGAACCGTAATCCACAACTTGGCCTCACTTGGAATATAGGCAGGGTGCAGACCACCTTTAATATAAGCAGGGTTAATCGTATCGGTTCCGGGCGCAAACCCCGGATAACGCTTGGTGATTCCCCAATAGCGTTCCAGTTTCTCCAATGCCTGAATGACAACCATCATTTTTTCAATCATATTGGCTGCTTTTAAGCCCCCGCCAGTGGTGATCATCGCTGCCCGATTACCATCGTGATAAATATGTGGGCTCTTAAGGGTAATCCAGCCGGTAATCACACCACCCTGGCCTTGAAAATTCAGATTACTGGTATCACCAACAACCGCAAAGTCGGCGCTTTCACCATTTTTCAAAAGGGTCTTCGTGCCAGCCTCACCGGCTTCTTCACCAACAACGGACTGGAACTTCAAGTCACCAGGCAGTTCAACTTTCAGCTTTGAAAGCAGGGAGAAGATATACATAAAGCTGGCAATGCCGCCCTTCATATCACTCACGCCACGGCCAAACAAGAGATCACCCTCTCTGGTCAACTTGAAAGGATCGGTATTCCAACTATCCCGATCAACCGTCGCCACGTCAACGTGGCCATTTAGCAATAAACTGTGGTATTGACTTGAATCAGTTCCCTTCTTTTCAGCAGATAACAGTTCATCCCCCTCATAGAACGGCACCCGCTTTGTTTGAAAGCCGATCTTGGTCAACTCATCATCAATAAACTGTTGGATTGCGGCTGTATTACGGGCCGGCGGTGACATCGTTTCAAACGAAACCAGCCGGTCCAGCATGGATAACAGCTGATCTTGATTATCATCAACTGCTTGGAGCAGATCTTCTTTACTTGTCAATTTTGATTCCTCCACTCTGTCTTTCTTACTTACGAATTATTTGAAATAAAAAATCCCCCTTTCTTCAAAAACCTCGAAGAAAGAGGGAACAGAGTAAAAGTTTAGTCGACTTTATATCTATTAGCTCACACAAAAAAGAATTTCGTTCTTCCTTCGACAGTCCTAACTGCATCAGGTTCAATGGGTTTTTCTCAGCCGATTAGGGCACCCCAGACTACTTATTCAATTCGCCAATAAAGTCATTGGCTGTTTTAATAATATAACGAAATGGGGAAATGTCAAAGCAAAAATAGTTCTGATGACACAGTAAAAGGCGATTCAAGGATTCTGAATCGCCTTTTGATCTACCCATTTTGATTTCATTTGACCTAAATGAAAACTTTATCCCATAAGAACGCTACAAATTATGACGTAGCTAAGCCACCTGTCCAATGGCTGGCGGCACTACTGGTATAAACTTTGATTGAGTATGTGCCTGAGCCCACCCACAGGCTGCCGCTCAGCGTTCCGTTAGATGAACTGATTGTTTTGTAAAGTTCACCGTTTTTATAAATGCTGATTGAGAATGGATCGGCACTTGATGCGCCGCTGTCCGTTGAGGTTTTAACGTTGTAATGCAGGGTGTTGATCAAGTTGGTTGCCTTAACGGTCACGTTGTAGCCTGAATTGTCGTTTGTATACTGACTGCCGGTTTCACGTGCAGTTTGGTTTAGATTGCCATTTGTTTGTTGTTTAGGCGAATCCTGCTTTCTACCTTGTTCTTGTCGTTGTGCCGGAACGGTATCCGCGTTGGCAATCACACTTCCTAAAAATGTTGGGGCAACCATGGCGGCTGCAGCACCAAATGTAACTAAATATTTTTTAATTTTCATTGAATAGCTTCCTTTCGTTTTGAGAATCTTGTTGGTTTGATCTAGATGGATCGCTTGTTTATCCTCCCTTCATAGTTGATGTTGTCAGAATAGGTGGGGAACCTTAATTGAGACTTAAGAAGGAGGTATCTCGAGGAGGGTTGGGGAAAGCTTTAGAAATCCTTTGAAATTATTAAGATGCGGTGGTGATTTTGGGTTCATTGAACCTGATAGAAAACATGTTTCAGCGGCCTGGGGAAAGTTTGACTAGACTACTTGGATAGCGTTTTTTGGTGCTATTGCGTGGATTTAGTTGGTATATGATGTTTGTTTGTGGGTTGCTTGAACCGAACCGAAACGAGTTCCGACGGTCGGCTGAAAGCCTGCCTAGCCTACTTGGCGACGGCCTTGACCCCTACTGCATAAGCAAAGCCTGCCAACGATGAACAAAACCCATTCATCATTGGCAGGCTTCCCTTATGCTCCGGGGCCACCCAGGCCTCGTCAAAACGTGCTTCGACGACCCTGATCGCTACACATAAGTAAGAAACTGCCATCAATGAACAAAGTTCGTTCATCAATGGCAGTTTCTGGGTGGGGTGCTTAAACTTGCGTGAAACGAGTTCCGACGCAATTGATGCTAACTTCTAAGGGAACTCTGACTAAAACCCAAAACCTGGGTTTCAGCCAGAGTTCCCTTAGAAACCGCATCACCCATTGCTCGTCACTCTCTACTCTACTTTCAAATTCGACCTAAATATAAACCCGCAATTCGGACACCTGTTCATCCCATAGTTAATCGACATTGGTCGGTGGCACTTTGGACAGTTTCCCTGCATTGGTCTTCTGATTTTCATTGGTTTTGGTTTCTTTTGATCGTCTCTATTGCTCATTTAATATCACCTGGACCCTTCACTGGTCTATTATTGTTAAATACTTTGCCGGCATTGCTTCCACCAGCCAGATACCGCTTTTAGTCGGGTAAAATAAGAATCCCTCATCAGCGGCTTTCTTTGCTTCGACGGCAAAAATGACCGGATGCGGATCACGTCTTTGTCCGACTTGAATTGCCATTTTTTGGTTAGCTGATAGATGAACAAAATCCCGGTCCATCTTTTTGAGTCCTTCTGTCACAATGAATTTAGCGGCTGCGTGCGTCGTTCCATGATACAGCTTCTCAGGAGGTTCAGTCGGCGGTGTTAACGGCTCTACGGGGATGCTATGGCCGTATAGTGCTCTAATCGTCTTCCCCTCAATCGCATACCGCTGCTTGTCACTTTCCCTCATGATTTTTCGAATTAATGGTTCACTGATCGGCGTGCCAAAGTGCTGATTAAATTTTTGAATTAACGTTTGTAGATTCACTCTGCCATACCGATCCAGCTTGATGCCGATTTTATCAGGATGGTGGCGGAGGATAAACGACAACCGTTTACTTAATCGAGTTAATTGATGATCCATTTAAATGACTCCAATCATTACAAGCTAACTTTATTATAATCCCAATTGGATTTAGACCACAAAAAAGCGCCAGAGACTCTGCCCAGGCGCTGCTACAAATCATATTTATATTTAGAGGGGAATCTTATATCTTGGAGGGGATGTAAGATTGATTAAGTGACATACTTTGGAGGAGTCGTTCACTTAGTAACCAACTAATCTTTCAAATTGATTGTCTTTATAATAGTTTTATCAGCTTAAATCAGCCTTAAATAAGTATGACGAAAATGTGAAGTTCCCAAAATTTCCGATTAAGGGTGTTGTTTGCCGCCTTTTCTTATATAATTATCTAGAGAAAACCTTCTGAAAGGATTCAATATGAAAAAAATTTATTTCGTGCGTCACGGTCAAACCTTACTTAACCGATTCCGCAGAATGCAAGGCTGGGTTGACTCACCCCTCACTGAAAAGGGGGAAGCGCAGGCAGCAGCCACCGGGAAAAAGCTTGAAAATGTCCATTTTGATTTAGCTGTGAGCTCTGACATGATGCGCGCTATCCATACATTGGATATTATCTTAGAAAATAATCATCATTCGGAAAACATCACCCAGGAAATTCATAAAGATGTCAGAGAAATCTACTTTGGTTCCTTTGAAGGAGTCGACAGCACACTAACTTGGAATATTATTGGTGGGCCCTTGGGAAATCATAGCCAGGACGCGTTGATTAAACAATATGGTTTGATTAAAATGCGCGACTTTATGCATGATGCCGATCCGTTCCATGAAGCAGAAACTGCTTCCCACCTTGAAACGCGGATAAAAGCCGCCATTAAGCATATTCAAGACGAACTGGAAGACGGCCAAAGTGCTCTGGTTGTTTCACATGGAACTTTTTTAAGAAACGTGGCGTCCATGTACACGGACAAGGTTCCCTATGTTGAACAGCCCAACAATGGCAGCATTACAATCCTGGATGTGACTAATAAGCCGACATTGGTATCTTACAATCAATAAAAATAATCTCACTAAAGGCAATTGAGATCCTTTAATGAGATTATTTATTACATACCCTTTAGTAGCCTAGGCTATTAACGTTCGTTCGTTTAGTTTTGTTAGTTTCCCAGAAGAAAGTCTTGGCAACACCCGTAATTTTCTTTTTGGGAACAAATCCCCAATAACGGCCGTCGTTAGAGACACTTCGATGATCACCAAGCACGAAATATTCACCCTTGGGAACCCGGGTTGCGTTGGTATTTTTGCTCCAACTCTTGGATAATGATTTCAAATCCCAATTACCGGTACCGGTTGTTCGCTCGCTCATACTGATAAACTTCTGAGGAACAACTTTTCCATTAACGTAGATGTTTCCATTCTTGCTGGAAACTGTGTCTCCGGGAAGTCCGATTACCCGCTTAACATAGTCTGTTTTAGGCTTGGTAGCAGTTGGATCTTCACCGTGGGCATCAAACACAATAACGCTTAAATGCTTGACCTTCGCGTGCCGCCAGACAATCAGCCGTTCTTTATTGACCAAGTTGGGCTCCATTGAAGGACCGTCAACTCTGGCAAAAGTGAACACAAATTGTCGAATCAGCAAAGCGACAAGCAGACCGACAAGGATCGGAATGACCCAACTCATTATTTCTTTAAATACTTTCATGTAAAAAGCTCCTTTGTGAAGTACACAATTAGGAATGCATGCTATCCCATAGCGGTTAGCTTACGCAATCGCTATTAATTCTATCACATTTGCCCGCCATGACAACATTTTAACCGATAATTAACGGAACCCTAATTTATTGTTCATAGCCGTATCAAATTGTATGATAATTGGGACGACCCCATTTGGGAATAGAGGTAAACACATGAATTCGACTCCAAAACTCAAAAACAAAATCTGGCTGATCTTTATCCTCGGCACAATCAGCGCAACCGGTCCACTGTCGATTGACCTATATTTACCTGCACTACCGGAGATGACGCGTGATTTAAATGCCCAACCGTCACTCATTCAACTGAGCTTGAGTGCCTGTTTGATTGGCTTGGCCCTTGGACAATTGATTTCAGGACCGCTGAGCGATAAATATGGACGAAAAAAACCATTGATGATTGGTTTCTTCATCTTCGGTTTGGTTTCACTGATGATTGCTTACAGCAACTCAGTTTACCTGTTGATCATCCTAAGGTTCATTCAGGGGCTAGCAGGTGCGAGCGGCCAGGTGCTTTCCAGGGCGATCGCTTCAGACATGTTCTCAGGGCCGCTGTTAACCAAATTTTATTCCATGCTTTCAGCCGTAAATGGTATCTTTCCGGTTATTTCACCTGTGATCGGTGGATTCATGATTCGTTACGTTGCCTGGCAGGGAATTTTCATTCTGTTGGCAGGAATTGGCTTTGTCCTGGTCCTCGCGCTTTGGCTTGGCATTAAAGAAACGCTGCCGCCGGAAAACCGAATTTCAGGGAGTCCGGGAAAATCGATTGGTCAGATGTTTAACTTGCTGAAAAATTCACGGTTTGTCAGGCTGGTTCTGGCGACAGGACTGGTATCCGGTGGTTTATTCAGCTATATTTCTGCCTCTTCATTTGTCTTTCAAAACTTCTTTCATATGTCCGTTCAAAGCTTCAGCTTATTGTACGCACTCAATGGAATTGGAATTGCGATCGGGTCTGTCATCCCAGGAGCTTTAGCAGGGAGATTTTCGGAATCCAATCAGACCAAGTTCATTTTAACTTCAACGTTTATCACATCCGTCTTGTTAACCCTCAGCGCATTGTTCCTGCATAATCTGTTCCTGGTTATTGCTTTGGTATTCCTAACCGTTACGCAGTTCGGGATGCTGTTCACCCTAACCACCTCAATTATCATGAATCTGAGTCTGCATAATAACGGTGGCCTTTCCGCTATGCTCGGCCTGTCTCAAAACGCCATTGGTGGGATTATGTCGCCTTTGGTGGGATTGATGGGAACGGGAACTTACCTGCCGATGTCACTTGCGATCATGGCCTGCATGGGCATCAGTCTATTATTATTTAGTACGATCCATAATAAGCAACAACAGTTAAGTTAACAAATAGGGTTGGGAGCAATCATGCTCCCAACCCTATTTTTAATTATTTCTTGATATCAATATGAAAAGCTGCAGCAGCTGACTAATCAGTGTGGCTCTTACTCCGCAAGCTTACTAATTCTGCCCTGTTGGATATAAACGCTCAAAATTGCGATATCCGCAGGGTTAACGCCACTAATTCGGGATGCCTGGGCAATTGTTTCAGGATGAATCTTTTGAAGCTTTTGACGCGCTTCGGTGGCAATTCCATCAATTGCGTTGTAGTCGATTCTATCAGGGATCTTCTTGGCTTCCATCCGCTTCATCTTTTCAACACTTTGCTCGGCTTTCTTGATATAGCCGGCATATTTCGTTTGAATTTCAATTTGTTCAACCACGTGACGGTCCGGTGTTTCTTCTGACTTCGGAATGAATCTCATCAATGTCTCATAGTCAACGTAAGGCCGGCGAAGGAAAATCGATGCCAATACCCCGTCTTGAAGCGGCTTGTCGCCATGTTCCTTGATGAATTCATTGACTGCATCGGAAGGCTTGATCCGGATGTTATTGAGGCGGTCAAACTCAGCTTCGATGGCTTTCTTTTTTGCGACAAATTTCGCATATCGCTCATCAGAAATTAAGCCAATCTCATGACCTTTTTCAGTCAAACGCATATCGGCGTTGTCAGTCCGCAGAAGCAAACGATACTCTGCCCGGCTGGTCAACAAACGATATGGTTCTTTAGTTCCTTTGGTTACCAGATCGTCAATCATAACGCCGATGTAGGCTTCGTTCCGTTTCAAAACGAAAGGACCTTTGCCAAGGGCGCGGCGACCGGCATTGATACCGGCAATCAGGCCTTGACCGGCAGCTTCTTCGTATCCTGAAGTGCCGTTCGTCTGACCGGCTGTAAATAAGTTCTTAACAATCTTGGTCTCCAACGTTGGCTTCAGCTGATAAGGCGCAACGACATCATATTCAATCGCATAACCGGGACGCATCATCTGGGCATTTTCCATACCGACAACTGAATGAATCATTTTTTGCTGAACTTCTTCAGGCATCGAAGTTGAAAGGCCATCAACGTACCATTCTTCGGTATGGCGGCCTTCGGGTTCCAGGAACAGTTGATGACGGCTCTTGTCGGCGAATCGAACAACCTTATCCTCAATCGATGGGCAGTAGCGGGGACCAACACCTTCAATAACACCGGTAAACATTGGTGCCCGATCGAGATTGTCACGAATGATTTTATGAGTGGTTTCATTGGTGTAGGTTAACCAGCATGATAACTGATCTTTTACGGCCAAATAATTGTCGTCGGATGACTCGAAACTAAAGTGATGCGGCTTCTCGTCACCAGGCTGTTCTTCTGTTTTTGAGTAATCAATTGTGGTTCCATCAACCCGTGGCGGAGTTCCAGTCTTAAAACGTTCCAAATCAAAGCCCAACTCTTCCAAGTTGCCTGAAAGCTTTTCAGCCGGCTGAGAGTTGTTGGGGCCGGAAGCATACATTAATTCACCAATGATGATTTTTCCACGAGCAGCGGTGCCGGCAGCGATGACAACAGCTTTTGCATAGCATTCAGCACCTGTGTTGGTGATGACACCTTTGCAGACACCGTCTTCAACGATCAAGGAATCAACAATTCCCTGACGCAGAGTCAGATTAGGTTCATTTTCGATCGTATGTTTCATTTCAGCATGATAAGCATGCTTATCAGCTTGGGCACGCAACGCCTGAACGGCAGGGCCTTTACCGGTATTTAACATCCGCATCTGAACGTATGTCTTGTCGATATTCTTACCCATTTCGCCACCCAGAGCATCCACTTCGCGGACAACGGTTCCTTTAGCGGGACCACCTACAGATGGGTTACATGGCATAAATGCGACCATATCAAGATTAATTGTGAGCAGAAGGGTTTTATTGCCCATTCTGGTTGCGGCCAAAGCGGCCTCACAGCCTGCATGACCGGCTCCGACGACAATCACATCATAATCTTGGCCGCGATATTTTTGTTTAACATCGCTAACTCGTAAACTTTTCACTGTTTTTCCTCCAAATGTTTCACGTGAAACGGATTATTTTCCTAAACAAAATTGACTGAACAACTGATCAATTAATTCATCTTGATAACTATCCCCGGTAATTTCACCAAGGAAATCCCAGCAACGAGTCATATCAATCTGTACCAGATCAACCGGCATCCCGTCATCAAGGCCCTTAACAACATCTTCCAGAGCTTGCTTAGCTTGATTCAGCAGGCCAATATGTCTGGCGTTGGTAACCATTACGTCATTTTGACTGCTTTCAATGCCCTCATCAAAGAACATTTTGGCGATTAATTCTTCAAGTTGAGTCAACCCATCGGCTTTAATGGCTGAAGTCGAAATAATACTGTTGCCATCAGATAAGGACTTGATTTTATCCATATCAACTTTGGAGGGTAAATCCGTCTTATTAAGAATGATGATGCGCTGCTTATTCTTGGTTGCATCCAGCAGCTTCAAGTCTTCATTGGTCAAGGGTTCGCTGGCATTCAACACCAGTAGTACCAAATCAGCACTGTTGATTGCTTTTCTTGAACGATCAACACCAATTTTTTCAACTTTATCAGTGGTATCGCGAATTCCGGCAGTATCAACCAACTTCAGCGGAACGCCACGGACGTTAACATATTCTTCAAGAACGTCACGAGTGGTGCCGGGGACATCCGTCACAATTGCCTTATCCTCATGCAGTAAATTGTTTAGTAAGCTTGACTTACCAACGTTTGGTCGGCCAATAATTGAAGTTGCCAAGCCTTCGCGCAAAATTTTTCCCTGCTTTGCAGTCTTCAACAGTTGGACAATTCGGCTATGGACATCCGTGGCTTTTTCCCGTAGAAGCTTACTGGTCATGGTTTCCACATCGTCGTATTCAGGATAATCGATATTAACTTCAACTTGAGCAAGAACATCAAGAATATCTTTACGCAAGTGCTTAATAAGATGAGATAGGTTTCCATCCAATTGACTGATGGCAGCCTTCATTGAACGATCTGTTTTAGCTTCAATCAAGTCCATGACGGCTTCGGATTGAGACAAATCAATCCGGCCGTTTAAAAATGCCCGCTTGGTAAATTCACCCGGTTCGGCCATTCTGGCACCATAGCTCAAAACAAGTTGAAGAATGCGATTTGTCGCAACGATCCCACCATGACAATTTATTTCAACAATGTCTTCTTCGGTATAAGTGTGTGGAGCTCTCATAACAGAAAGCATCACTTCATCAATTTCTTCGTTGGTTTCAGGATCGACAATATGGCCATAGTTGATGGTATTGCTGGTGACTTTATCGAGATTCTTACCTCGATAAAGCTTCTTGGCGACATCGAATGCTTCCTCACCACTAATCCGAACAATTGAAATTCCACCTTCACCAGGCGGAGTCGAAATGGCTGCAATCGTATCAAATTCTGTTGTTGTTAAAACCATATTTAAGCTTCCCTCCACAAATAATTGAATCGTATTTCCAATTTAAACACAAAACTTATCTAAAAGCACAAAAAAAGCGCCACTCCATGCCAAAAAAAGATAGCATGGATAAAGCACTTTGACTACTTTACCTAGTTAAGATAAGAATGATTACCTACATAATATTTTATCGTTACTGATTTGTCAATCAGTTTTAAGAACTATTTTGGTGCCACAACAATCACCCGGTGAGGTTCTTTACCGGTTGAATAGGTCATTACGTGGCCGTTGTCAGCCAAAGCAGTATGGATCTGTTTCCGTTCAAATGACGGCATTGGGTTAAGATAGACCGGCTTTCCATTTGCAATGGCATTTCGGGCTGTCTTATCAGCCAATTGAATAAGCGCTTCGCTTCTTCTGGAACGATAGTTTGCGGTATCCAGTTCCACATTGACATTGTTGGCACCAAGCCGATTGATGAAGATCTGCGACAGATTTTGGAGCGCATTAATCGTGCGGCCATGACGTCCAATTAGACGACTTTCCTGGTCGGTATCAATATCAATGTAAATCGAGTGACGATTTTTTAAATCCAGCTTTAACTTGAACGAGAATCCCATTGCTTCAAGGACATCATTTAAATAGTTGGCAAGTTTTTGAGAAACTTCTTCCACATCAATAGTGTTTTCGTTCTCATCGTTTGTGTTATGAGTATCAGATGTCTGATTAGGTGTTGATTTATCAGTATTAGTAATTGTTTGATCAGTTGATTTTTTGGCAAGTTCAACCTGTGCAAGTTTGCGACCGAAACCTAAAAATCCGTTTTTAGGTTGTTGGATGATGGTAACATCCACCTGGTCCTGTGTGAGTGATAATGCGGCTAAACCCTGTTCTACGGCGTCTTGGATGGTTTTTCCAGAGTAAACTGTCATAATAAACTCCCTTTAATTGAATTAACTGATTCATAATAGCATAAAAACACGCATTAATAAACGGTTCGTTGCGAAAAACGGAAACTAAACGCAAACTTTAAATCATTTTCCACATTTGAAAGCATATGACTACAAATTCTTAACAAACTCGATATAATAAGTGATAGTATCACATTTTGGAAAAATTACTTTGTCAGGACCGACACCAAACACGATCACAGCCAATTTAGGTTTTCGATTTGGGAAGTGACAGCATGGCGAATACAAATCAATATGATGCTGGCCGAAATGTTCAAAAAGACCGTCAGCATAGACTTTACAAACTACAAGAAGCTCAACAAATTACTTGGGTCAACCTGAGCGCATACTCAGCAATCATGGTCGCTGAGCTGATTATTGGGTATATGGCACAAATAACGGTTTTGATTGCCGATGGATTAAATAACCTAACCGGTGTTTGTGGCGCAGCCATTTTGATCATCGGTTTGAAGATTTCCAAACGGCCACCGGACTCCAATCATGTCATGGGACATTGGCAATATGAAAATATTGCGGCATTGCTTTCCGCCACGATCATGTTTGCGGTTAGTATCCAAATTTTCGTTGACGGTGCATTTGCTGTTCAACGTTTCCTCGCCGGCCATACCATTAGACCCAATTATTGGTCGCTGGGTGTCAGTATCGTTGCTGCTGGGATTATTTCAATCCTGGCTCGTTTTAACCGCATCAAAGGAATCCAGTTGAAAAACCAATCACTCGCTGCATCGGGTCAAGATCTGAAAAGTGATGCCTGGACCAGCTTTGGAACATTCCTCTCCATTGGCGGTGCTTATCTTGGTGCCCAATGGCTTGATGGGGTTGCAACCCTGATTGTCGGCTGCTTAATTCTCCATTCTTCGATCAGTATTTTCAGGACAACAATTATGCGTTTGAGTGAAGGTTTTGATCCAAGAGACATTCAGCGTTACAGCAAAACAATCAGTACAATTCCCGGCATTTTGGGAATTCAAGGAATTGAACCCCGTTGGCTGGGAGACCAAATTGTCATGAAAATTGGGATCTACCTGGCTGATGATACTGATTTGAAAACTTCGTACGCAATCGGCGAAAAAGTTGAACACGCCCTCATGAAAAAATATGATATCCTCGATGCCGACGTGATGTGTTATCCGGTCAGTCAAAAGAGTAATCCACGGTCAGCGGATTAACAAAAATCGTTGACAAACAAAAAAATGACTGCTATATTCGATTTTAATTAAATGATAATTGTTTAAACAAAATGAATCGGTAAGTAGTTTATAGTTGTTTGTCAGAGAGTTGGCGTTGATGAGAGCCAATATTCAACTTGAATGAACATGGCCGATGATTGGTTATTGTGAGTTTTTAATGAGCAGTGAACGGATTGGTCCCCGTTAACAGACACACCATCATCAATCGATGGTTATCAAGATTTAACGGGCAATCGTTAAATAAATCAGAATGGTAAAGTGTTATTCGCTTCTGCAGTGTATACTGCAGAAGCGTTTTTTAATTTAATTTGGAATTTATTATAAAAATAGGGGCGGATGAAATGACAAAATTAGCAATCGTAACAGGCGCAGGACAAGGAATTGGTGAAGGTATCGCACATCGCTTGGCAAAAGACGGGTTTGCGATCGCCGTGGCAGACATTAACGGTGAAACTGCCGACAAAGTGACAGATGATTTAACAAAAGCAGGGTATTCGGCCAAGTCATACCACTTGGATGTAGCGGATCGTCAAAGCGTCTTTGATTTAGTCAAAAATGCAGTTTCCGATTTGGGTGAACTTGCTGTTTATGTAAACAATGCCGGTGTTGCCTTTATCGATGAAATTGTCAATTCTGCAGAAAAAGACATTCGCAGACTACTGGATGTCAATTTGCTGGGAACCTATTGGGGAACCCAAGCCGCCGCTGAACAATTCAAAAAACAGGGTAACGGTGGTCGAATTGTCAATGCTGCATCCCTTGCAGGAGTTGAAGCATCCGCTCTGCAAAGTGCCTATTCAATTTCAAAGTTCGGTGTTCGGGGAATTACCCAAGCCGCATCAAAGGAATTAGCCAAAGATCAAATTACTGTTAACGCCTACGATCCAGGCATCGTTAGAACCCCATTGCGGGACGGAATCGACAAACGAACCGCTGAAATCAAAGGCATTTCAATCAAGCAGCAACAAGCCGACTGCCTCAGTGAAATTTCACTGGGCAGAGAGGCCACTCCGGAAGATGTTGCCAAAGTCGTCTCATGGTTTGCATCCCCTGACGCAGCCTATATTACTGGTCAGTCCATTCTGGTTGATGGCGGAATGAGATATCAATAAAATCTAATAAAACAGCAAAATTGATCCTCGAAAAGGGGCCGGGACATAAGTCCCGCCGATA
>NZ_AZEA01000003.1 GCF_001435575.1 Lentilactobacillus sunkii DSM 19904 | reverse complement strand
TTAATTCATCATAAGCTTAGTCTGTTTCAGCAAAGTAAAACCCAAGCACCAACAAAGTAACATCAAAAATAAAAAATATTTGTTCCTGCCACATGGC
This sequence comes from Lentilactobacillus sunkii DSM 19904, assembly GCF_001435575.1. Taxonomy (GTDB): domain Bacteria; phylum Bacillota; class Bacilli; order Lactobacillales; family Lactobacillaceae; genus Lentilactobacillus; species Lentilactobacillus sunkii. The sequence continues at coordinate 183,194 of NZ_AZEA01000003.1, read as the reverse complement.
GTTCAATTACACTGCTGCCGACAGGTATCTTGAAAGGGAGCAAAATATTATGGCACAAAATGCTGTTGCATTAAAACATTATCAAATGTACATTAACGGAAAATTCATGGATTCAAAGTCAGGCAATGAAATTACTGTTCTTAATCCATCAACTGGCGAAAAGATTTCAACAGTTCCAGCTGCAACCCGTGAAGAAGCTAAAGAAGCGATCGATGCTGCATATGAAGCTGAAAAGTCATGGAAGAAAGTGCCAGCCGCAACCCGTGGTCAATATTTGCACGATGTTGCTACTGAAGTTCGTAACGAAAAAGATCACTTGGTTGAAATGCTCCAAGAGGAACAAGGTAAGATCAAGTCATTAGCTACAACTGAAATTATGTTCTCAGCAGATTACTTCGACTACATGGCAAGTGCTGCTCGAACATATGAAGGTGAAATTCTTCAATCCGACAACAAGAACGAAAACATCATGATTGCTAAACAACCAATTGGTGTTGCTGCCGGAATCTTACCATGGAACTTCCCATTCTTCTTAATTGCTCGTAAAATGGGTCCAGCTTTGGTAACTGGTAACACCATTGTTATGAAGCCATCTTCAGACACACCAAACTTGGGTCTTGAATTTGCTAAGATCTGTGAAAAAGTTGGTATTCCAAAGGGTGTTGTTAACATTATTTCCGGTCGTGGCTCAGTTGTTGGTGATGAACTCACCAAGAACAAGAAGGTTGGCATTATCAGCTTGACTGGTTCTGTTGATTCTGGTAAACGGGTAATGGCCGGTGCTGCTACTCACATGGCTAAGGTATCACTTGAATTAGGTGGTAAAGCTCCAGCCATTGTCTGCAAAGATGCTGACATTGACTTGGCTGTTCAATCAATTATCGATTCACGAGTTGATAACAACGGACAACTTTGCAACAACTGTGAACGGGTTTACGTTCAAGAAGATGTCGCAGATGAGTTCATCAAGAAGTTATCAGACAAGATGTCAAAGATCACTGTCGGCAACGTTATGAAAGACGAAAACGTCGGCATGGGTCCACTGATCAATCAAGAAGCTTTGGATAAGGTTGCCGGAATGGTTGACCGTGCCGTTGAAGCTGGCGGCAAGATCACAGCCGGTGGTCACAAGTTGAACATCGAAAATGGATTCTATTACGAACCAACTGTTATTACTAATGTCAAGCAAGATTCAGAAATCGTTCAAGACGAAATCTTTGGCCCAGTCCTCCCAGTATTGACCTTTAAGACTTTGGATGATGCCATTGAAATGGCAAACGATTCCGACTTCGGGTTGACTTCATCAATCTTCACCGAGAACTTGGACAACGCAATGCGTGCTGCCAACGAACTTGAAGATGGTGAAACTTACATCAACCGATTCAACTTTGAAGCTATGAATGGTTCACACTCAGGCTGGAAAGAATCAGGTATCGGTGGAGACGATGGTCGTCACGGTATCGAAGAATTCTTGAATACCCACGTCATTTACCTTCAAGGACATCCAGAGAAGGCACAAGGATAGAGTGCGACTAAGCCCGGGTTGATCCCGGAGCATAAGTTAAAAAAACTAGCGATGAACGTTTCTTGTTCATCGTTAGTTTTTTTGGCTTATGTAGCAGGGATCAGGGCTGTCGGAGCACGTTTAGTCCAAATAACAGTGAACCAACCACAATCAAAAAATGCATCCACTAACAAGCTCAAACCGAGCTGTGTTAATGGATGCCTTTAGCATAAACAAGTGACGAAAATATTTATTGAAACAAATAAAACAGTCCACTAACCCCAATCAACACAAACACACAAGTTTGGATCATCTTAATATTCATGTGAACAGTTACCCTGTTGGCAATCATTGTTCCGATGACACCACCTACGACACCAAACAAAATGAGCGGGATATCATTGACACCAAGGATACCGTTGTAGAACCGGACACTTGTTATATACAATTGATCCATTAGGAAGAAAGTCTGAATACAGGCTAAGTATTCTTCTTTGGTTTCGGCCAATGACAGGAAGTAAAGCGCCATTAATGGGCCGCCAATTCCAAAAAGACCGTTAAAGAAACCAGAAACAACCATGAAAATAATGGCTATGTAAATTGGATAGTGCTTTTTCGTCTCTGATTTAACGAATAAAAAGTAAAGTGACAAAGCAACCAGTAAGCCGCCAAGCATGGCTTTCAGCAAATGGACATCAATTTGGTCAACCAATTTTAACGCCATGAAGGCGACACTGGCATAGACAAGAAACGGCCAAATAATCCGTTTGAACTTTACGCTGTGACGATACCGCCAAGCCAGCATGATGTTGGCAACTGACATAATGAGAGACGCCACACCTGCACTTTGGGGGATTGGCAGGATAGTTGGCAGAAAAACCATTAAAACGATTGCTGAGCCAAACCCAGTAATTCCCTGCACAATCCCAGCCAAGATGGCAGGAAGTAATACAAATACAAAGTTTGTCATACCAGGGCTCCTTTCTGATGGGCTAACTAAATATGCGACAATTTTTCATGGGGATGCTTATGCGCTTTTGGTGTTGACGAATGTTGCGTGTACAGCTTGCGAGACATAAATAATGCTATGATCAGGAATGCCAGGCACATGGTAAAGCCTGCCTGGATGCCTATCTGCTGATTGTGGGCGTGGCCCATGAATGCATGACTTGTGATATTAATGGTGGCAACAATAATTGCTGTTCCAAACGAAGCGGCAATTTGTCTCAAGGTGTTAAATGCTGCGACACCGTCGGCAATCATCTCATTGGGTAGAAACGAAAGTGCCTGAGTCTGAATGGGAATGAGAATCAAAACTAATCCCAACTGTCGAATGGTCTGGCCCACCGTCAACATAGCCACCGATGCGTTGACATCAATGAACGCCTGCATCATGGTTCCAAAACAGTCAATCAGAATTCCGGTTGTGACGATAATTCGAACCGGATATCGGTCAAATAATCGGCCACTGACTGGTGACATAAACCCGGTTAATACCGCACCTGGAAGTAATGCCAAGCCGGAAATGATCGGACTTTGGCCCATGATCGTTTGAATTAATAGGGGTAGGAGAATCGTGTTTCCATACATAGTTGAAACGATTAACGAATTAACGATGGTTGCAGTCGTAAACTGCGAATTTTTAAAAACATTCAAGTTGACGAAGGGATGATCGGAATCCTTTTGCGTCAAAACAAAGATGGTGATCAAGACAACACCGATGACAAACGGCAGCCAGACGGTGATTGATTCAATTGAGTACTGACTGACGTTTGAAAAGCTCCAAAGTAATCCCAACAGTCCCAAACTAACGGTGATTAAGCCCTCCACATTAAAGGCTGGTTCTTGATTCGTTGGCACTTTGGGCAACAGTTTCAATGCAAAGATTAAATCGATGACGATGAATGGAATAACCAAAATGAATAAGTATCGCCAAGAAAAGAAATTCAATATGATTCCGGAAAGGGTTGGCCCGATAATTGGTGAAAAATTGAATGCCAACCCAACTATTCCCATAACCGCGCCTTTCTTGCCAGGTTCAGCATAACGAATTGCCAAGGTGTTAACCAGTGGCATCATCATTCCTGAACCAATTGCCTGGATCATCCGGGCAACAATTAAGATGAAGAAGTTAGGGGCAACGGCGCCCACAAGAGTTCCCAACAGGAAAACGCCGGTAAATGCAATAAAAAGTGAACGGAACGTAAACCTCTTGGTGAAGTAGGCACTCACAGGGATCATGATGGCGTTAACCAACATGTAGCCGTTACTAATCCACTGCACCGTTGCTGAAGGCACGTTGAATACTTTCATAAAAGTCGGCAGGGCAACGTTCATGAGGGTTGAACAGAGAATTCCGAAGAATGCCCCGAACACCATGATAAATAAGGCATATTTAATTTTTTTCGACATGAACAGCACTTCCGATTATGTATTTTTAAAAATGGCACTCTAAATAGTGTAATTTTAAAAAAGGGGAATTGCAACAAGTATATAGATTTTTGCTAATGTTAAATTTAGAAATAAAAATGGAATTGCAATTGATCTCTTGCAATTCCACTTGTCATTTATGCTTTTTTGGATACCCGATAAAAATACGGTGAAAACGGTGTTCCCTTTGCAATATTCATACCATCATAATAAATATGAACATAACCGTGACCAACTCGTTTGAATGTAAAGCGGGCTTTGCGCAGTTCGTTCAGTTCATTAGTGCCAACAATTGTGTAGGCTTTGGAGCCAACGTGTTTCCACTTGGTGTTCTTGATGTGCCAACCGGCTGATTGGGTGAGGTAGGCATTGACACTGTTCTTTTTCACCCGCACAGATTCATAACTATAAAACTTTTTCATACCAAAGTATCGGCCGATATTAATCGTCTTATTCTTCCAGTGACCGCGAAGCGCGGTTGGCGTGCCATTATGCCAGGTTGCCGCTTGAGTTGTTGTGGCTGCTCCAAGAAATCCCAGTGAGGCAATCGTGGCCACAAATAATTGAGTCCCTTTGTTCATAACTGTCATCTCCAATTAATTTGCTTGATCAAACTTGTTTACCAGCTGAATGACCATGCTTGGCTCACTGCCCGGAAGCGCACGGTAGACGACGTAATCCCCGGGAACCAGGTCAACGGATTCCAAGTGGGCTGACTGGGCGACACTAAAGCCGGCAACCTCGTAATAGGCATGGCCGTCAACATCCTCATCGGTTAAAGTGACGTTGACCGAATCAAGTGGTGCGATGTCTAATGATGCTCGGCGGAGTGCCAGATACTGGTAGTTGATTGAGTCAACCATAATCGTAATTTCGTTGTTGGTGCAGGGGACACTAATGGTCTGTTTCAAATTGGCTTACTTCCTTCTTTGAGTTTCGCATGGCGAATATCATTTACATTTATTGTAACCATCTTATCGGTTTGAAGATAGATAAAATTATCATTCGCACCGATTACAATACCACTTATATTATAAACGTTTAAGTAGCCGTCATCATTTAATTGAAGCGTAATTTGTTTGGAGTTCTGCCAACTGTCTTGTAAGATGCGGTCGATCACTTCTGGATCCTGTTCCGGGAGCCGATGAGTCGGGACCTCCTCGACTTTTTTGTCGGTCATATCCTGGTTGTGGTCACTTAGAAAATAACCCAGCCACTTCATCATACCGCGGTCATTGTAAAGCCATTGATCCCGTGGAACTTCTCGAATCATGTTAAACACCCCCATGGCTATAATATACGAACATATGTTCTAACCGTCAAGGGGAACATGATTGAAAAATAAAACCCAAAGCTGATTTGCTTGTCAGCTTTGGGATTGGGGGAATGTTACAGTTTGGTTTGCGAGATCATAATTTATTCACATTTTTATGGGAGAATGATTTTATAAAATGATTTGAAAAGAGTGTGAGACAATTGCGAAGTTTGTATGGCTTAATCATAGCAGCGTCTGGTGTGATGTTCCTAATTGATTACTACAGATTATTATTTGGCGGGTTATTAATTTGTGCCTGGGTGGGATACATTGTAATAGTTGCAATTTGTAGTTATCAAATTACTTCTCATTGGGGTAAGCAAAATTGAAATTAAATCCGAATCTGTTTCTCATCTGTGGAAATTGGAAAGCCCTTCTTAAATGCAGTTCGCAAGAAATTCAACAGTGGTGGGGTAATTTGTAGCTCATCCAAATCGCGCAATGAGAAGGTATAGCGAATGGCCTTTTCGTCATCAGCCTCGACCTTTTGAACCCACTTCGGCTCACGGATTAACTCACGGCCCATGGCGGCAAATTGAACGCCGGAGTCGATTAATTTTTCGACTTGAGCAGGGGATGCCAAGTGACCAACGACCATCAGTGGTAAATCATCAGCCAGAACTTCTTGAATTTTTTCAAATAGCGGTTGTTTGTCCTCGCGGTCAACAATTGATCCTTGCCAGGCATCCGCCAAAGAAATGTGTAAGTAATCAATTGGTTTTTTGTTTAATTTTTTAACCAATGCTAATGTGTCAGCCAGCCTGATCCCAGGTTCTTCAATTTCTTCAGGTGAAATTCGGTAACCCAGAATGAAAGAAGGGTTATCAGAGTGCTTAATAACGTCTGCACAGGCATCGACGACTGCCAAGGGGAAATGCATCCGCTTTTCCAATGATCCGCCCCAGTCGTCTGTTCTGCGGTTAGAGTGAGGGCTGAAGAATTGCTGCATCAAATACGTATTTGCACCATGAAGTTCAACGCCATCAAAGCCGGCATCAATGGCAAGTTGGGTGGCGTTGGCAAAATCTTTGATGGTTTGCTCAACTTCTTCACTTGAAAGGGCGCGGGGTGTTTCGGCTCCTAATCGTTCGGGAGCGACGGCGCTGGCAGAAACTGTTTGACGACCGCGAAGGACATGCGAGTTACTCATGCGGCCGGCGCTGAAAATTTGGAGGATTGCCTTAGTGTGGTTGATCTTAATTGCGTTAGCTAAACGAGATAGACCGGGGAGCATCTTCTCATGCGCAACACTGAGTTCACCTTCAAAGCCTTTGCCCAAATCATTAACGTTGGCACATCCAGTAATGATCATGCCGGGACCGCCAGCCCGTAGGCGGAAGTAGTCGACCTCATCATTGGTAATTGAGCCGTCTTCAAAGCTGGACATCTCGGTCATCGGTGACATGGCAATCCGGTTTTTGATGGTGACACCGTTTCGTAATTTTGTTGGTTGTAAGAAATTATAGTTAGTCATGAGAAACCTCCTGAGTGATTATTAATAACTTGAGTGTATCAAATTAAAGTAAATTTTCCAGGTGAAATGAATTGGTTAATTTTATTAAAAAAGCGGTTACAATAGAGATGGAATCAAAATTGGAGGAATAGTAAATGGAAACATTAAAAATGATTCAATCTCGTAAAGCAATTCGTGAATATTCAGGCCAGATCAGTGATAATCAGCTCCACGAAATTCTGGTAGCCGCAAATGCCGGTCCTGTTGGGATGGGGCGTTATGACGATTATCGCTTGACGGTGATTCAAGATCCACAAGTTTTATCCAAGATGACTGGCATTTATGAAGCACCAACTGTGATTGTCGTTTCTATCAAAGCCGATAGTGCGGCTGATGAAATCTCTGCCGGTGCTATTGTCCACAACATGGAATTAGCTGTCGAAGATCAGGGATTAGGTGCTAACTATAATATGGCCAGCTTGGGTTCAATCCCAAGTGACGTGATTCCGGATGGGTTCAAGCCTGCATTTGCATTGACACTTGGGCAGACAAATGAGAAATTTACGCCAAGGGAGATTCCGCTGGATCGGATTAAGACGAATATGGTTAAGTGATTGGATAATAAAATGGATTAGCTTCTCGGGTTAGTGAGAGGTTAATCCATTTTTTTTGGTTGGTTATTTGATTTATAATAGGAAGTGAAGAAACCTTCTTTCTTGCTCCCTTCGGCTTCCAAAACGTGTTCCGACGCAACTGACACTACAATCTAAGACTTTTTTATCAAAATCCAAACCCGGGATTTCAATAAAAAAGGCCTTAGCTTTACGTGTCAAACCGTTGCTCGTCACACTCTACAATTCTCCACCCTTCTCAAACGTTGGCACCATCTTCTCAGCTCTCATTAATAATAGCTGATGGAGCAGGTCCTTGACGTTTTCCGTAATGGTATTGGCAATTTTTTCATTAACCTGATTATGCCATTCGGGAACTTTATCGGCTGCAATATTCTTGAATTCAGCATCAGCTGTTGCGACGGCTGCTCGGCCGTTTGCAAAGCCAAATTTGCGGCTTTCTGAAACAGCAAACATTGCTTCCAGATCATGTTCTGCGAAGAATGGGTCAGCTAACATCGCAACTAACTTGTTTAACCAGTAGAAACTTTCAGTGGTTGTCCGCAATGGGGTGTTCTTGAAGTTGTCCGGGGTATCCGTGCAGTTGGCAAAGAATGGCACTGGCGCGTTGAACTCATTGACACCTTCTGCCAACCAGTGAATAGCTGCGTGTTCAGCAGGGAAGCCTGGACGAATTTGGAGAATGTGCATTTCCTGGTTCCGGTTCATGCCGATTGGACGGTAACGAAGACGGGATTCTTCGGTGCCTGTTTTGCCATAAGGATCAAAATCAGTTCCTTGATAATGGCTGCTCAAGAAGAAAGCAATATCTTCAACTGAGATTAAATGATCAGCTACCCGAGTGAATGGCATGGTCCGGCTCTCAGGATCCTGTTCAATTTCTGGATTGAACATCTTTTGACCATACCAAACACGAGGGGTGTTGTAGTAGTGATCGGCTTGGGTATCTTCCCCGAAGATGTCTCGGAAATTAAAACCGTTCCGTGCTTTATTTAAATGATTCTTCTCGGCGAATTCTTTCAAGTCATCGGAATACATAAAATGATCATGATCACTAAAATCAATTTCTTGAATGCCGGTTTGGTTGGGTGCAACCGCATAAGCATCATCGGGGATGCGTTCAGCTGCCCAATGATGTCCGCCAACCGTTTCAAAATACCATACTTCGTCAGAGTCGGAAAATGCGATTCCGTTACTTTCACAGGTACCATACTTGGTAATAAAAGCACCAAGGCGTTTAACACCTTCGCGGGCGTTATGAATATATGGCAAGGTGACCGTCAACATGGCTTCTTCACCGATACCATCGGGAACCAGAGGATCCAGTCCCAACATGGTAGTATTGGTAAATTCGGTTTCTGTTGAACTCATCGCAACATTATCGGTGTTGATACCTGATTCTCCCCAAACACCATCACTCACGTCCGCGTTAGGTGTTGATGAATAACGAAGTGGATTGTCAGGTAATTTCGTTCTGAACTGATTAAATGTCGATATGTATTCCCGAGGTTGGTCCTCGGGATTAACAGCTACAAATCGTTTGGCATTAATTCCGCCGCCGGCATCCTCATTTCTGGCAATCATTGTTGAACCATCAACAGTTGCCTTCTTACCAGCTAAAAAGGCAGTACAACTTGAAACATTTTGAAAATTATGCAATTAAATCATTCCTTCTAATTTGTGTAGGCCGTATCACTTGATTACGGGATTAAAAACGATTTGAAACTAATTAATAAGCAAAACTAACGATGTTGCTGGTACTCTTTGGCAATACCAAAGCTTGACCATATACCCAGTACTTTTGAACTTTGGCTTTTTTAGCAGTCTTTTTGGTTGTGTACTTTGAGATTCTGTACCAGTTGTACTGGGTGCCTTGGGTAGCATATAAATCAATGGTTACCTTTGAGCCCTTCTTCAAACCGGCTTTCTTCCATGAGATTGTCTTAATATTTTTGAAGCTGCTGTTCTTTGCATGGTTGGTTAATTGAAACTTCTTGTAATTACTGCCAATCTTAGCAGTCATCTTTGTCTTGTGATAAGTCATTGCGCCAGGCATGTTGGCGCCTGCAGCAGCGTTTGTAGCAGGTGCTTGTGATACAGCAAAGAATCCGCCGAAACTAAGCGCAGCAACTGCGAGCATGATACTTTTCTTAATCATAAGAATTATCTCCTTCAATTATGAATATAACGTAAGTGATATACCTACAATTTCAGTATAAAGCTAAATGCTAAAAAATAATAGAAAGTTTACTCACTTTTTACAGGGTTAGTTCCGGTTGGATTTATGGTTCTGATGCTGCTTTTCCTGTTCACTTCGGGCATGCTTTTTTACAGCGTTGGCAAGATTTTTTGAGGCCTCTACTGGATTGTTCTTAAAGTCATACTGTTTCTTAGTGTCGGAAACAAATTGCTGCCACTGCTCACGGCGCAATTTTCTAAGGTCGTCAAGATCTGCATGGCCCTGAGACATCGGGGCTTCGGCTTCAGGATTCACCGGTCGGTCAAGCCAATGATTATATGGATTACGGATGGCATTTGAGTGACCCGCAGATTGAGTGTCGGGAGAAGTCGGTTGGGTTTCAACCATGTGCCTGAACTTCTTTAATTCACCGGTAGGCAGTTGTAGATATTGTTCCCGTTGATCCGACGTTAATTGAGCGGCGTCATACATTTGTTGACGGTCGGAACTGCTGAAGACCATGTAGACGAGTGGGTAGGGTAAAAAGAACCAGAGGACAATTTGTGGGAAGAAATATCCGAATATGATGAGTACAACATTTATTAATGCAAAGTAAATGTTGTGCTTGCCATAAATCTTTGTGTAAATTTCACGCATTTGTGATTTATCAGTATATTGAAAATGAATAACTGCTTTTGCCAGGATTCTAAAGCAGAGTCCGACAATGGCAACTAAGATTCCGTACGCCACGACGGTGATGCTGGTTGTGTTGCTGGCCATTATGTTGGTTGCCAACGGGGTAAGGGACAGCGGAATAAGGTATAAGAAATCATAAAGCATAATCCGATAACTCATATCATCGATCTCATTGAATAATGTGGCATGCTGGTACCAGTTGTTGGCCACAAAGGCAAAGCTGATGATGTAAACGCCAATTTCCTTTGTCAACAGCAGGTAATCACTCATATTATCTTTTAACACGGGCGTCAAATCCAACACCATGATTGTCAAAATGATGGCAATTACCGCATCACTAAATGCATCTAACCGGACTTTTAACTTTTCCATGATCAATCCCCCAGACAGTTAATTCATTAAACTTAATTATATAACTTCACCCACGTAAAAAGACGGGAAATCGAATTGATTTCCCGTCTTATTTCGCTGGATTGATTTTTGATTATCCAAGGAACTTTCTTAAAATGGCTTGACGGCCGATCAAAGTGGTCTTGGTTTCTTTATCGGAAATCTTAACCAAATCGGCAGCTAATCTTGCATGTTTTTCCTGCTCTGGTGTTTCAGGGCCGGCTTTGATATCAAACAATTTCTCAACAGCTTCAATATCTTCATCGACAGCTTTCCAAGCAGGATTCTTTGCTTGAAGGGCGTCTAATGCTTCTTTACTGAAGTATTTGGCAACGTGAGCATAATCATGCTTGATGTTTGGATAATACTTCAGCAACGTATTTAATTCTTTTTCGCTTAGTTTGTTGAGGATACGACCGGTTCCGAGGAACTCTGGTGGAACACCAACCGAATAAAGAGCACCGGTAAAGGTGATCGCACGAGGCATCTTGTAACCATCGACATCTCGTGAATAACCGATGATCCCAACGTGTTGGTGACGATCCCGACGCTTAGGGAATGAATCAAAGACTGGCTGTAAGTCGTTGATCAGCGGATCCAAGGTTTCGTGGTATTCACCAGCGGCCTTCTTTGCAATGTCCAACAGCATCTCTTGATCATCGTGATTGATGATATCAAATTGACTCTTTTGAAGGCCTTCACGCAGCTTGATGATGGCTGGCTCAACAACGTCCAGCGGATAGTCATAACGGAATGCCGACTGGATAGTTGCGGTCTTCAAACCAGGGAATTCTTCGAGATAACGGTCAATCATCATTGGTGACAAGCCGCCACGGAAGATGGTACTTCCTGTTCCGGCGATTGGGTAAATCGGCATGCCGGTTTCCTGCTCAAATTCAGCCAAGCCGGTTAACGCCAACTTGTTACCAATGATACTGTTTAAGAATCCGTTTGAAAGTGCGGAATCGGATCCTGCCAAGAAGACCCGCATGTAATTTAATTCACGGCCAAAGTGGTCTTTGTACATTTCAAGATATTTTTTCAAAATTTGTGGGGCGTGGAGTTGTGATTCAAAGCCTTCAAACAATGGAATCATTTGAAGTGTATCTGAATCTTTGTGCCCAGTGTTAAACTCAGTTGACTTGTAGTGAGAAAGGCTGGCAAATTTGTCTTCCATAGCGATCAATTGATCGGCAGATTGAGTCATTGGCAAAATTGCTTCGAATAACGGGCGTTCCTTGAACCCAAGATCGTAAGCAAAATCCTCAGCAGACAAGATGGTTGTCATTGCCTGCATCAGGCTGTAGCCCTTTTCTTCCCAAATGTTTGGCAGACGGAAAGTCAAGAACTTGTCTTTGCCAAGTGGATGCTTTTTAAAATAGTCGTAGTGTTCAGAATATAAACGGTCGATAACTGATGCATCGGCATGTTTACCTTCCCAGTCCCACATGTATTCGTCGGCATCAAGCTTAGAAAAGTTTTGGTAAGCCTCGTCAATTTCACGAAATGCGGAAACAAATGCGTTATCGCTATGCTTGAAGAACGGAACTCCTGCGTTATCTGGATGTTGAGTACCCATAATATTAGGGATTTTTCTATCCATAAAAGAATGCCTCCTGAGATTTAGTTAAATCATTTAGAATGATTATACAGTAAAACGGGTTGAACTGAAAATAATATTAGAAAATTGTCCAAATTAATAAAAAGATTAAATATCCGAATAATCTTGAATAATTTGCCCAATTAATTAATTATTTTAACTAAATATTACAGCTTAATTGGACTTTTTACCAGCTATTTAAGTGAAATGAAGAACATTCCGGCAAACAAAAAACGCTAATCTTAGGCAAGACCAGCGTTTTAACTTTAATCAAAACTGGTGACTGTTTCTGCGGTGTAGTTGCCGCTGTTCTTTAATAATTTTGATACTGGGCAGCGATTTTCAGCTTCCTGGGCAAATTTATCAGCGGTTTCAAAGTCGACACCTTTAACCATGATCTGGGCGTGAACTAAAAATTGATATTCAGCTCTTTCACCGATGTAAGCAACTTTAACGTGTACTTCGGCGGTGTGGGGAACGCCGTGTTCTCTTTCAACGGCCTGCAGAGTTGCTTCCAAACAAGTTGCCAATGACATGCCGAGCAACTGTTCAGGATTGGTGCCAGGCCTTGAATTGAGTGGATTGCTGGTTTCGACTTTGATTCCGTCGGGGACGTAGGCGTGGCCGTTTAAGCCTTCATCGTTAACTGCTTCGGTTTGATACAGCACTGGCTTATTCCATCTTTCATCTTTTTGCATTTCAATACCTCCCAAGTGTTCTAACCCATATTATAAGCGCTTACACCAAAATCACAATCATTCGGTGCTTACAAAAAGCGGTCCAAGATGTTGTCTTGAACCGCTAAATGACTAATGTAAAAAGTATTGTGAGTCGCCTAATGGTAATGTCACGTTCTTGCGAACATATACTTCGGCATAGTGTGAAGAAGGTGTGTATTTGTCCAAAAGAGCGGTCCGATATTTACCACTGATCTTAATCTTTTTAACTTTGTAGTAATGGGTAATAATGTTTTTATAGCCCATTTTGTACCAACCACTTTTTGTTTTGCTGATTGAAAAGTTGCTGCCACTCCATTTTTGATGGGATGAGCGGGTTCCCGTGTCAATTGAGCGGGAAGTTAGTTTAACGAACGTTGGGTCTTTAATTGATGCCAGGTTTTGGTACCAGGCACCGCGCATTTTACTTGGAACTTTTGAACTTGCCTGAACAGCAGTTGCCGAGATTGGCATTGCTGAAACAGCAAGGGTGATCGTTGCGAGAGTTGCGATTACTTTTTTATTCATAATTTCTCCAATGTTGTTTAAAATTTATTGATAGTTTGATCTGTTAGGATTATTTATTCGTTATAATCCATTCTGATGATGACTGGATCCTCAGTTAAGAAGTCACCGACTCCGGCAAGGAATTTCTGAAAATGGGGGGTGCCGTTGTGTGACTCAACGGCGTCGGCATCCTTCCAATGCTCAATAATTTCGTACTCGGTGTCACTGTGCAGTTTCTTGAAATGGTTATAGCTGATGTTTCCAGCTTCATTTCGAGAACCGGTAACCAGGTCATCGATGAATGCTTCATAATCTTTCTGCATTCCCGGTTTCACTGACAATTCAACGTTAATGACTTTCATCTTTGTAGCCTCCTATAAAATGTTGGGGTCATGTACATCTCTAGTATATCGAAGTTTTGAATTTATTGTTTAACTTATCGTCAGTAAATGTCAAATCATAGGCCGTGCCTTTACTGTCAGTGACGTAAAGTAAGTATTTGCCCGACATTGGTCCTTGACCGGTAACCGATTCACCGTTTGGCGTACCAAGGGAATCGATGGCTGCCTGATATGTAGTTCCCAATCCCAACTTGTCAATTTTTGATTTGGGGATGATCCGTTGCTTACGTTTGGCGGCAGGGGTGTAAGATTTGCCCACCGCTTTGTGATTCAGAAATTGGACTTTGACTTTTGATACGGGGAAGGTTGCGGAAACATCTTCCCATGTGTATTGGGTGGTCTTCTTTGTGATTCCACTCACGGAAACGCTGCTGACTTTTGAAGGGGTGCCGAACAGTTTGATAACTTCATCTTCAGTTGAGCCGTATGAACCGTCATTAATGTCACCGATGTTGATGGAATTGAAATTAGTGTGATTGATGCCTTCAGCTTCCCGATCGTGTTTGTATTCCGCAGCCGTTTTTTGACTGTCAAAGTGATGATCAACTTGTTTTTTAGACGATGTGGAAGTTCCACACGCAGATAATAGCAGTGTGCTGAGTAGTGTAAGTGTGACGGTGATTGGTTTTCCCATAGAATGCCCCCTGACTCTGATATGTATAAGTGATGAACGAATTTGTATGTATTATATACTTATTTGGCATGAGAACAATAGACCAGAACGACAATAATGCAAAAAAAATCTATATTTTTGATTAGCTCTAAAATACGATTAATGATAGGCATTTGGCCAAGCTGTGGACAGAATGGCCGTTATTTGACAGTTGAAGGTTGTTTTCGAATATAATGTACACATAAAGTTGGAAAAGAAAGAAGGGTGAAAGTATTGGCAAATCAACCGCTTGTTTTTGATTATCAGGCTGCCCAGGGAAAGCCCGAAAATATTCGCCATATTGAAGGCTACTGTCCATTTTGCGATGTCGAGCATCTCACAAATATTCTTGCTCAGGATCAGGACCGCATCTGGCTGGTCAATAAGTTTAGAACGTTGGAAGACACGTTTCAAACCGTGGTGATTGAGTCCAGCGAGCATAATGGTGGACCGTCAACATATTCCGTCGAACAAAACCGGGAAGTATTCGAGTTTGCCTTCAAGTGCTGGCACAAGATGATTATTTCCAATAAATATGACAGTACGATTATGTATAAAAGCTTTGGTCCGTTATCGGGTGGGAGCTTGCGTCATCCTCATTTTCAAATTGTTGGGTTGAACAATTATGATGTTTACCAGAATATTGACGAATCCAATTTTACTGGTGTCCAAATTGTCAAAGATGATCAAGTTGAGATGACGCTGTCAACCAACCCAATTATTGGATTTGTGGAAATCAACATCGCCATTCCGGGGGTTGCTCAAATTGATTCACTGGCAGATGCCGTTCAAGTCGTCGTCAAATATTTGCTCAACGATTATATGGGTGGCCGACTGACTTCGTATAATTTATTCTTCTATCAGATGGCCGGCCAGTTTTATTGCAAGGTAGTTCCTCGTTATGCAACGTCTCCGTATTTCATCGGGTATAAAATTTCGCAGGTTCAAAATGATGATCGCCTTGATAAAATTGCTAAAGATATTCGTCAGCGTCTATAGATCATGGAAAACGCAAAAGGAACGGCAGCTGCCGTTCCTTTTGTTTACATTCTTCAAAACAATATGAGATTAGACCGCACTAACAAGTGGGGCATTGTGATCTTCGTTGACCACTGTGACATTGGCATCTTGAGACAAGGCCTGTTTGATCATTTGATTAACCTGGCCGTAAATCTCAGGATCATTATTCTTAATTTCATCTCGGGATGCAACAAATAGATGCCTGATATCCTGAGAATTCAATAAATTTTGAATATTGGTGAAGTCAGTAAATAATTTGTCCTTGAAAGTCTTCGTAATTGCATCAGCTGTGTTTTCACGGTTATCTTTCTCAATGGCTGTATTTACGAGATTGGCGATCTCGGTAGCCGATTGATTTTGAACTGATTGATCGATTTCAACCCTTGCAAGATTAAGGCCGTTATTAACTTTTTTGAATAAGTTAATATTTTGACTCAATCCCATCAAAATGAATTGGTGAGCTGCTAATGCTTGGTCACCCTTCAGGAAGTCCATAATGACTCTGTAATAACGTTCCTGGTCGATTTTCTTTTCCTGGGTTGTTTCGTTATGCCCATGATATTGTGCGTTGCCACCCCGGGCACTAAAGTTCAATTCACCGCCACGGAGCTCCTCACCCAAAGCTTCTTGAACGGTGGATGGGTAATCTTTGATCTCGAGTGGGGCAACCCGTTTGTTGGATAGACTGTACAGTTTACTGTTATCACGATTAAGTTCAATTAACGTGTAATCCATGTTGGGGGCTTCACTCAGTAGTAACAGAAAATCAATTGAGTCCTCAATTCGATAGTCAGCCTCATCGACACTTGTTCGTATCAGATGATAGACATTCTTACCAAGATGATCAGCAATGACAGTCATGCCTTCATAAGGCAATTGCTCACGGGTAAGGTCGTTCACGTCGGTAATAAATGGTTCAATGCCTGCACCAATTTCTTTTTGAATCTTTTTAAGCATGTTCTTAACTCGGAGTTGTTCACTTTGGTCAAACGAAAGCTTACGTAAGTTAAGATTCAAAGTAATCACCGGTGCTTGCAGTTCAGGTAACTTCGCTAAATCAGAAACAGAAATAATAGTTGCCATAAGTAGGACACTCCTTCGTTATTTAATTAGTTATAACTACTTATTTATATAACCTACTTCTATTATATCAGCTTGGGCAATGGAAGTCTTGTAAAGCGCTTTCAAAAATGAATAAACAACCCGGTTATTTTAGGGGTTGCCGTATTGCAGATTGTTGAGAATTGATAGTAGACCACCGAATAAGGTGAATAGCAAGCTGAGAATTGCCAGTGCAACGAACAGATGCCGCCATTTAAACGGGGCTTGTTCACCACGCGCATTCTTGTAGATTAAGTAAAATGCGCCCGCAACAATGACAAAAATTGCAGCTGCTAGAATGATCCAAATAATTGCTAAAACAATATCCATTTTATGCCTCCAAAAATGATGATACTGTTAAAAGTATCATTAGTTGTAACGAATGACAAGAACTCATAAATTACATTTTTCTAAAGCTGATTATGTTCCCTTAACATTTAAGTTTCGCTTAACCGGCGCTTTCTAGAATGAAATTAACAAATCAAATAATTTGCTGATTATTCACGAAAGAAAGGTGGGAAATGACGATGAAATGGCTTCCGTATTTATTAAATATTACCGGTGTTTTGGTTTGGGTTAAGATGCAGTCGGGCAATTTACGGCGATTAACCTGGTGTCAGCTGATCACAATCCTTTCAGCGATGGTCTATATATTGGTCGTCAGCTATTTGACACTAGCGCCCACATCTTATGCGTTTGTCGGACCACAGCAGGTGTCACCAATCATGATCGAAACGGCCCCCATTAATCTGATCCCATTTTGGAGCACAACGGCTGATTTCTATCAAAATGTAATCATGATGCTGCCGATGGGCATGTATGTCGGTCTGCTGCTCCCAAAATTTACCCTGAGAAAAGTACTCCTGACAGGCCTTGGGGTTAGCGTGACAATTGAGCTTTTACAATTAGTTTTGGATCTGAGTGTCGGTTTGTCAAGATGGGTTGATATTAACGACGTCTTGACCAACACGTTTGGCGTCTTGGTAGGGTGGATAGTTTTGAAATTGTTGATGCACACATTTTTGAAGAAAATTCTCAGTCGATTTGAAATCGTTGCCTATCCACGTCAAAAGGGTAAATGATTGCCCTTTGAATCTTCTGGTTCTAAAATAAGCTTACTTAAATTAAGGGGAGATGTTATGATGGCAAAATTGAATCAGGCAATGAAAGATATGATTGCCGGAGAATTATCATATATTTCAACAGTTAATGCGGATGGTGATCCAGATGTTGGTCCAAAGATCTCAATGCGGGTTTTGGACGATGAACATCTGATTTACAACGAAATGACGGGCGGCCAAACTCAAGCCAACATCAACGATAACGGCAAAGCAATTGTCGCCGTTGCCAATGCAAAAGCTTTGAAAGGGTTCCGTTTTGGCGGAACTGGCAAGATTTATACCGATGGTGAATATTATGACCAAGCCGCTAAATGGGCTGAGGGCAAGTTCCCGGTTCCTAAAGGCGCAGGGGTCATTACAATTGAAAAGATTTGGACTCTGGATCCAGGGCCTAAAGCTGGAAAGATATTTGAAGAGTAGAGAATCAAATAAAGCACCGATTCATTAATTGAGATGAACCGGTGCTTTTTGTTTTGTATGCTGTTAACCATGATATAAGATATCTTCAGAAAATGTAATGCCATCAGCAACTGTATCATATGATTTTGCATCCTCTGATTCATCGGTTAAAATTTTAATTGAGGATGGTTTCAGAGCGGTCGTTGATTTTCCAAGCAAAATAAGTGCGTATTCTACTCTTTTCGCATTCGAAGAAATTTCGTCAGTTGAACCGGTATCGCTCATCGAATCATCATCAAAATTGGTTTGATAGCCATTTGAGTAAACAACTTGTTTAATTCCACCAAACTGAATTGCCCGATTTGAATTGTTCTTTACGATATATTCAATTTTGATCCGATTATAGTCTTTAGGCATATTGTCTTTACTAAATGTATCACTGGCTTGCTCAAGCTGATCTTCTGTATTTGCATGAACTTTATCAACCTCTGCATGCTTAAACTTAATCGACAGTGGACCATCTTTTATAGTTGTATTTGGTTTAGCCCCAAGACCAATCAATGTTGCTTTCCCAATGATTGGGCTATTTTTCCATTGGCCCACTTTTGAAGGATGAGTTAATGAATCTGACGGGATTTCATTTGGATCCTTCTTCTTTACTGCAATATCTTTCTTCTTGGCTTTCGAACTCGCTGCTGGCTGCATAACAACCGTGGTTCTAGCATTGTTCAGCATTGCGATACAAGTTACAAGGCCAACCCCGAGAATAATAATCGCCCAAATCATCCAATTCTTATACCAGAGTTGTTTGTGATCCAAATTGGCTGGGGAATGACGCTGCGGTTCTGGAGCGGTCGATTGTTTTATAAGATTGGGTTTAGAACTATTATCATCGCTCAAGCTCACCTGTTCCTTTCCACAATATGGGCAGAACTGAGCGGCAGATGGGATCTGTTTCCCGCAGCTTATGCAAAACTTTGTAGCTTCATTCATGGTGATCCTCCAAAATATGTATTCAGCATTCAATGCCATCAGTTATGGAAGAATGGAAATGATTGAATCATTTCTTGCCATAAAACATTGCATTTGTTGCATGAATTGATTACGAACTTTATAACTATACCTAAACAACAGTGCACCCGTCAATCATTATTAAAGCTTTGTGTCAGGACTCCATATCATTTTATGTATGAGCAAGATTTATACTAACAGGAAATTGTCGGTTTTTAAAGTTGAGGGTATCATTACCATTGAAAAGATTTGGGCTTTGGATCCAGACCCTAAAGCTGGGAAGTTATTTGAAGAATAAATAAAATCCAATCATCAATTGATGGTTGGATTTTTAGTGTCTAATTTATTTTGACAATACTTTGTGGGTCTCTGATTGATTGATCAGATGTTTGGAGCTTTTGTTGGATGGCAGAAGGGCAAGCACCAGGACGATAGGGGCTAACTTGACCGGTAGAATTGCAAGCGGCAGAATCCCCCACAGAACTGAAATACCTGCATCGTTCATCCTGCGTAAGTAGGATGTGAACATTGCGGTACAGACTATAACGATCAGGATGAGTGAAATCCCATTAATCAAAACGGTCAACACACTATTCATTTTCGGGAATAAGAACATCAATGAAAGTTCGTGACTGTTTGTTATATTTTTGATCAGGTAAGTGGTACAAAATGCGATCGCAAAGTTGACGATCCACGGTACCCAGAATTGGGTAGGAGTCGTTTTGGCACGACCAACAAACATTTTGGTCCAAAATTGCAGATATGTTTTGAGCATGATGGATATCTCCTTAATTTTGTGGGGGGAATGAATACAGCGGATGGATTTTAAAAGTCTGATTGATTGGTCGGCCATCTTGGATCTTCCTTTGATGGCAGCAAGGCGATTATCAGAATCAACAGTCCCCACCAAAATGGTATGAACAATAGGTCAACCACCGCCCACCACCCGGAAAACCCGGCATCGTGCAACCTTCGACAGAGGCTGGTGAACGTTGCCAATCCAACAAATAAAGTCAGTGTGATAATGACAAAAAACAAAATGTTTGAAGGAAGTGAATCAGAATAACCGATAATTGGATTTAGAGCAATTACGTGTCCGTGAATAAAGCTGCCGACTTGATGGGTCGAAATAAGCAGAATTAATAAAATCATGCTGTGGACGATAAAGGGGACCCAAAATTGTTTTCTGGTGGCTTTTGCATTCAGCGCGCCAATCTTTGTCCAAAATTCTATGTAGGCTTTTAGCATTTAGCTATTTTCCCCCTCTAATAATTATAATATTACTTTAACACAAATATCATTTCTTACATAACATAAAATGAATAACCTTAAATGGGTTAATTTAAAGATTGGCATGGTTGTTTCTTTCACTGATAATGAAGCGTTTACAATTAAAAAGTCGATTTGATTGTAATTTTGATTGTACAAAACTAATATAACCATGATCAATAAAAAGTTGCTCACTCACAGGAGGTTTTTATTATGGCAGAGACAATTAATTCTGGGATTGCCGCATTACGAACGCTCGAAAGTTGGGGCGTTGATCATGTCTACGGGATTCCCGGCGGAACCGTTAATAATTTAATGTATGCATTAGATGCTGAAAAAGATAAAATCAAATATATTCATGTCCGACACGAAGAAGTTGGCGCGTTGGCAGCCGTTGCTGATACCAAACTGACCGGCAAGATCGGCGTGGCCTTTGGCTCAGCCGGACCCGGTGCAACCCACTTGTATCAAGGTGGTTACGATGCGATGGCAGATAAAGTACCGGCTTTATTCATTGTCGGCCAAAACCCACAAGCAATGATGAACCAGGACTTCTTCCAGGAATTTGATGAAAACCCTTGGTTCAAAGATGCGGGCGTCTATGCTCGAACCGTTATGACCGCTGAGAGCCTGCCACACATTTTGGATGAAGCGATTCGCCGAGCATTTGCCCAACACGGGCCGGCGTTTGTCACAATTCCTAATGACTTAACCAATAAAGAAATCCCGGCAGATGGTTATTACAGTGCTGCCGCTAACTTTGCCCGACCTGAACTGTCAGCCGGATCAGATGACCAGGTTCAACAAGTGCTTGACCTCATTTATCAAGCCAAAAAGCCGGTATTATATGTCGGTCAAGGCACTTATGGGGCTGCAGCTGAAGTCATGGAATTCGCCAAGAAATTTCAAATTCCGGTGATTACGACTGCACTTGGTAAGGAAATTATTCCGTATGACTTTGAATCATTACTCGGTTCAGCAGCCCGAGTTGCCTCAAAGCCAGCCAATGAGGCACTTCAACAAACTGATTTGATGCTGTTTGTTGGATCCAACTACCCATTTGCAGAGGTGATGTTCAAGCCGGATGTTAAATTCGTCCAGATTGATAACAATCCTCAGGTCCTTGGCAAACGTCATAAGACGGATGTGGCTATTTTAGCTGACGCCAAGAAGACCTTGCAGAAATTAAACGACATGGGTAAGGAAGCTGCACCATCTGATTGGTATGCAGCCAATGTTGACAATGTTACCAACTGGCATGAATACAATGATCACATGATGAACCGGACCGAAGGCAAATTGCGATTTGAACCGGCGTTTAAAGAGATAAACCGGATTTCTGAAAAGGATGCCATTTACTCAATTGATGTGGGGGATGTCACTCAAAACGCGGTCCGTCTTCTGAAAACCAATGGCCACCAGCCTTGGATCACATCCGGACTGTTTGCGACAATGGGGGTTGGTCTCCCAGGAGCACTTGCTGCCAAATTGAGTTATCCGGATCGTCAGGTATTTAACATGGCTGGTGATGGTGCTCAGGCAATGGTGATGCAGGATTTGAGCACTGAAGTTGGCTACAAGCTGCCAATCATCAATGTTGTCTTCTCTAACGATGCGCTTGGTTTCATTGAAGATGAGCAGGAAGATGACAATCATGAATGGTTTGGCATCAGTTTGCCGCAGACAGATTTTGCCAAAGTTGCGGAAGCTCAAGGGATGCTTGGCATTACCGTAACTTCCGTTGACCAGATGAAACCAGCATTTGACAAGGCTGTTGAGGAGACCAAAGCCGGCAAGCCAGTGCTGATCGATGTCAAAATTACCAATGAACGACCAATTCCGGTTGAAAAATTGACTTTGGATCCTGATAAGTTCGATCAAAAGACAATTGACGACTTCAAGAAACGTAACTACGCAGAGGGATTGATTCCATTAAGTGAATTCTTGAAGAAGCATGGTGTTCAATAAAGATATGTTTGAGAGGATTGGAAGTCTATTTCCAATCCTTTTTTGGATACGCATGAATAAGAGAGGTAAAAAAACAGCAGACTGATATATGCAAACTTGTGCATATGTCAGCTCTGCTGTTTTTCATTGTGGTTCATGAGGTACTGATTCATACTACTTGATGCTGTAAGTTCGAATGCCAATCGTTTGGTTTGTACCATATTTGACGCCATAAATTTTGATTGGTGATTTTGTGTCGTATAGATTCCAAGCCATAGAACCTTTGGCTGAATGATTCTTCTTGATGTTGACTTTATAACTGGATGCTAATTTCTCATCTGGAAGTGGGGCAGCAATCAATCGCTTCTTAGACTTAGCTGGTTGGTATGCGTGCAGTACCGAGGCTGCGGAAACCGGCGTAACTTTTTTATTGCTGGTATTTTTGATCGTATACCAAATGGCAAAAATTGGCTTTTTACCAAATTCGTTTCCGGTTTCACCGGCTGGGATGACCGTCGTTTTGGTAATTTTTAGTTGGAAGTTTTTGGCTTTCAGTGAGTTGTTGCTGAAGCTTTGAGCGTTTGAGGACTTCTTGCTCTGTCCCAGTGTGCAGCCTGCAAGAGATATTGCTGTGATGAATGTCATGACAAGCACGATTGCTTTTTTCATTTTCCCGTCTCCAATACGATTTCATAAATTGAAATTTAATATTATTAATATTTTACATGATTATGCCGAAAAAGTAACTCAAAAATAGTTGAGTTGGTTGTTGAGCTTTGGATTCGCTTATTTAATGCTTGAATTTAGTATATAAAAAGGCAGAACCATTGGTTGGCTCTGCCTAAGATCGAATAGTCTTCAGCTATTTTTGAATGGGCTTTGCAAGTATAATTCCCGGATATTCGTCGGCGGCTTCTTGATGATGTTTGTCGTAGTAGAAAATGCCAATTTGGTAGTCGCTTAAAGTGTTGCGCTTTGCCTGATCGTAGCCTGCTTTATCCAGTGCTTTTTTAACCAGATTTAATCGTTGGCTGTCGGAAATGTTATTTTTGTAAAAGGCACGGTCAAAGTATTTGTTGACTGATTGCAAAACAATAACATCGGTAAATGATGGCAACGATTTAATCCCAGTAGTTGGATCTGTTTGGATAGGGAATGCGCTCCATTCGCTACTGAGTCTCCAAGATAATGGCGTGTTCGGAAACAGCTTTAATACCTTTTTAGAAAATCGCTGGGAAGGTGATTCTTGAATGTACTTGGCATATTCCTGGTTGTTTGAGAATCTGCCTAGTTGTAGATTGTTCCAAACCTTGTAGTTCGTATTGTAGCCCGGTCGGAGATACCCGCCCCAAACAATTCCTTTTCGGGTGTAATGATTCTTTGGCGTCCAGCCATTGATTCCATAGTAGACTGACAACTTGCCATTGTGTTTATAGGTATAAGTATGATTACGATTCCGGTTGGAATTTGGATAATTGTTTAATTGTAGAATTTTTTTAGTGTGGTTACTATTCCACATGTACACTTTTTTATGTTTATATTGGGACTTCACTTGAAACCAAGTGGGTGAAGATTCCCAACTTGTTTTGATTCTTTGATACCCGTTAGCGGACACGGAGGGCATGGTCATTGTCATTCCAATTCCCAAAGCTGTCCCAGCCACGATCATTGAAAAAAGTGATTTAAATTTCATGTAAATATCCCCCGATTTCATGACTGACTGGAATTATTCAATGCTTGAAGTTCCGAAATAATCTGCATCAGCTTAGCATGATAAATGTCCGACCTCAAAGCATCATTTTGCTGGCTGAACCAGTATTGTTTGGCCGGTGCGACGTAATTTTCAGGAACTTGGTATTTGTCGGCAATTTGTTGAAACAGTTCTGGATTGTCAGCTGCCTGCTGAATACGGTATAACGGTTCTTCTTGAATAATTCGAATGACTTGTGGCCGAACTTCCTCAGGCAATTTTGGCTGAACAATTTTAACCACTGTATTTTTAATTGGTTTATCCAAAATCGTGTTGGTCTGGCGTTGCGCGTCCGTTAATTCATGAACCTGGTGGCCGACATACAGAAAGCCACCCAGGATAATGGCCAAGACAGTTAACAACACAATTAATTTGGTGTGCTTGGATTTCTTCTGTGCTTTTTTAGTCTGTTTTCGTTGCTGTCGTGATGGTGTTTGATCTTGCATGAACTATTCCCCCTCGATGAATTTACGAGTCGAGTATAACATTATTGGTTATGAGCCTATGTATTGAAGAATGGGTTGCAGGTGATTTTAAATATTTCTTTAGATAAAAAAATGGCAAGTAGCTTCGACCTTCTGAACGCTTGCGCGCCGATCGTTACTTACTCACCGTGGTTTGGCACCGACAAAAAGTATAGCATGTTGTCAGTTCAATGTAAATATTTTTTGAAAGATGCTGGTTATATGAAAAATAATGCTTCTCTTTAAATGCTATTCCAGGAATTCTGAATTGGGTTAAAAGTAATTGTAATTGCCTCAGGTTCATTTATCCCCGAATGGTTTGAAATTGAAAAGCTGGAAATCGATGAATTTTAGAATTTAATGGTCTCCCATTTTTGGCTTCTAACGATAATACACTTTGGAGTAGTGCTTGTCGTTATATGGATATGTTGTACGATATTTTAATTTATAGTGTGTAGCCACGATTTTTACATGGTTTACTTTATGGGAGTACATAAATTCCACGCCTCGAATCAGGTAAGTATATCTGCCATATTGTTTATAACTGACCCTGTTTAATGCAAAGGGATCGCCAAGACCAAATCCGGTAAAGGTTGTTGGCGTCATACGAACACCTGTCTGAAACTTGAACCGGTATTTTCCTGATCCTGCATATTGAGTTCGTTGGTATGTCCCCCGAAGAATCTTTGGGGTACCATAATGCCAAGAAGCGGCATTGCTTGGTGCTGGGGATATTGCCATAAAACTGATTGCTGATGCAACGGTTATTGCGTACTTTGTTATTTTCCTCATAAGCTTATTTCCCTTCATGTATTGTATATAGTTGCGGTATAGGAATAGACGGGTTGATATCCATTCTCTAAAGTTAACAGATTCTCATACATTTAATTTTACTATTTTCTTGGTTCAACGACCGAATTGATTTACTTTAAAAAAAGTCAGCCAAATCAATGCAATTAGGCATCGATTTGGCTGACTTTTTGTATATTCAATGGAGTCGGCGGGAGTTGAACCCGCGTCCGAGCATATTGCCACCCAGATATCTACGTTCATAGATCTATTATTTGAATTTCACCTACTGAAACGCCATAAATCAAGGCACCCACAGCAGGCTAACCTGATTAGTCTCTTCAGTCCGCTTCAGGTGGGAGCAAACTGCGTGAGCCCATTTAATTTAGGACCCAGATCTAACCCATGGGCGAAGTTAGGAGGATCTACGTTAAGCGCTTATTAGGCAGCTAAAGCGTAAGAATTGTTATTATTTTTTGCAGTTATAATAAACTGGGCGGTTTAACGTGGCGCTGCACGAAACGCAATCCAGACTCAACCTATACCCGTCGAATCCATAACGACCCCGATACAAATTATATAATATCATAAATGGGGTAGACTTAGAAGCATTCCGACTTAAAGCAGATTGAAATGTTTTAAGCCATTTACAATTCCGTGGTCGGTATTCTTAGTGGTGATGTATTCAGCGTATTCTTTGACGTGGGGCAATCCGTTTTCCATCACAACCGGATGATCGACAAAATCCAGCATCGGAATATCATTGTTACCGTCACCAAATGCATAAGTCGGGATCCCATCTAATTTGGCATTGGCAATTAATTCCTGAATGCCTTTTTTCTTAGAGCTTCCAATGTGCACAATATCCATACTAAACGGCGTATTTCGGAAAAATGTCAGGCTGTCTTTGAAGTGGTTAATATAATGATCGTCTGGCCCTTTGGTATTGATCAGCATCATCACAACTTCCTGCTTCTTGATGAAATCTTCCACACCTAAGTTAGGCATTCTTGAGTTGATGAACTTGTAATTGCCGCGAACGATATCGTTAATGAAATTGATTTTTGCGCCGGTACTGTTCATGACGGTCGTGGCTTCATGGTTGGATTTGGCGAACTCAACAAAATCTTCAACGATTTGTTTATCGATCAGGGCTTTGTAGACTGGTTTGCCTTCAAAGATAACATAACTGCCGTTTGCGGAGACAACCGTGTCAATTCCAGTTTGTTTCATGGTGTTGGGGATTTCAAACAGGTTTCGTCCGGTTGAGATCACTGGGAGAACGTTATTTGCCTTTAATTGGTGCATTGCATCGGCCACTTCAGGGTCGACACGTGTCTGTTCATTATATAAAGTATGGTCAAGGTCAAAAAATGCGATTCCTTTATACATAAGTAAGCCATCCTTTGCATGATTAAATTTATAAACATATACGCTACTATCATAACAATATTGCGAGTTTCCAAGCAAGTTTCTTCAATTATTGTTAAAATGGATTATATATGAGGTGAGTCGATTGGAAAAAACAACCATTGCAAATGAAAAGACCAGCCGATTTTTCGTCCGGTTAAGAAGAATTCCCGGCGAACATTGGTACTTGGCGAATGGTAACGAGAAAAACGTTAATCCAAAAAACAAAATTAAAGTTCCAGACAGCATCAAAGCCCAGGATTTTCTGGTTGATGAAATCAGCTTTTTTAATAAATTAGTTTGGTATCACTTTACTTGTGGAGATCTCGAAGGATGGCTGCCGAAGCGAAATATCCGTAAGACTTTCAGGAGACTTGATGTTGCACCAATTAAACAGGCAACCCAGTCCGACATTGACAATCAATGCACGGCAATTTTGATGTTGCTTGAGAGTTCAGGTGCGATGGTCGAACCCGCTGCGCTAAAAGCCGAGGTTGAAAAGTGGCATGGGTCAGCTGGAACGTTAATGGAGTTAAGTGATTTAATCATCTCCAAAACCCATTCGATTCGTGATTTGAACGGCGTTAATTTTAGAAAATTAGATAAGCAGCTGCTACGCCGACGACCAATTCTGGTAAGGGTTGCCGGAATGGATAATTTGAAATCCAGCTTAATTTTATTAACAGGGTTTAATCGAAAAACGTATTATTACAATGATCCATGGACCGGGAAACTAGAATCAATTTCCCAACAACATTTAAGAAAACATTGGACGCGAGGGAATTTAGAAGCGATAAGCTATTGAAGGCGGGGTTTAATAATGAAATTGTTGATGATTGAAGATAATAAGTCTGTATCTGAAATGATGCAGATGTTTTTCCAAAAGGAAGGGTGGGATGTCACCTTTGCTTACGACGGCATTGAGGCCGTTGACAAATTTAACGAAGATCCCGACAGCTGGGATATGATTACACTGGATCTTAATTTACCGAAAAAAGATGGCATGGAAGTGGCCAAAGAGATTCGCGCCAAATCACAGACTGTTCCAATTATTATGTTGACCGCCCGCGATTCGGATAGCGACCAAGTCCTGGGATTTGAAATGGGTGCCGACGATTATGTAACTAAGCCGTTTTCACCGATTACGCTGGTAGCCCGAATTAAGGCGCTTCAACGACGAGCCCATACTGAGAGCGAAAGCGATGAAGAAGTTGAGGAGAAAGCCAAGAATACTTTTGATATTGAGACCGATCATTTTAGGTTGAACACCAACACTCGTGAAGCGTATTTGGATGATAAACGGATCTCCGATTTGACCCCTAAGGAATTTGATCTATTGAAGACATTGGCTCAAAAGCCACGCCAGGTATTTTCACGGGAGCAGCTGTTGGAAATGGTTTGGAACTATGAATATTACGGTGATGAACGAACCGTTGACGCCCATGTCAAAAAGCTCCGTCAGAAGATTGAAAAAGTTGGCCCTCAAGTGATTCAAACCGTCTGGGGCGTTGGATACAAATTTGATGATAGTGAAGTGGACAATAAGAAATGAAAATGATTTATCAGCAGTTATTGGCGTTTTTTCTGGTAATTGCCTGCACAATTTTATTACTTGGATTTTCTTTCGGACGAATGTCAAAAACTTTCGTCTATGACCAGGCATGGCATAATTTAGAAAAATATTCAGATAGTTTGATTCAGCAATCATTGACAATTAGTTCTAAAAGCAAAGCTAAAGTAGCTTTTGACGAAGAAAAGCTGAAGAACTCTGAGGCCTTGTTGGAAAACCAGTCGGTCCATTTCACGGTATTTAGCCCACGGGATCAAGTCATTTATCCCAATAACGGGGTTGCTCCACGGATTACCAAAAACGATTGGAAACATTTACGCAAAAATCAAATCGTTCGAAAAGTTAACAATAAAAACTTCAAGATGAGTAACGGTAAAACGCGACCGGCAATGATTGAAGTCCTCAAGCCTTACTATTATAAGAAAAAACTTGTGGCTGCAGTAACGGTTGGCGCGTTTATTTCCGACGTTAATTCCAACGTTAACCGGATTAACCGTGACTTATTGAAGGCGCTTTTTGTTGCCTTGATTATCTCGATGTTTGTCAGTTATTTCATTGCCCGACGACTCAATCGGCGAATTAGCAAGCTTAGAAGTGCGGCCAACCAGGTGTCAAACGGAAATTATCAGATTCGGCTGACTCCTGGCGGCAAAGATGAGATTGGCGAATTAATTGTTGATTTCAATCATATGACCCAGTCACTTCAACAAGCCAACAATGAAATTCAACGGCAGGAAGAACGTCGTCAAGAATTCTTGGCAAATGCTGCTCACGAAATGCGGACGCCTTTGACAACGATTTCCGGGATCCTGGAGGGAATTAAATATGATGTGATTCCCCAAGAGTCTCGAGCAAAGAGTATTGACTTAATGAGTAGTGAGACGCAACGATTAATTCGGCTGGTTAACGAAAATTTGGATTATGAAAAGATTCGTTCCAACTCTATTCAGCTGGATAAGCGTCATTTTAACGCTGCAAAGGTCCTTGTGAACGTGACCGACCAACTAACCAGTAAAGCGGAAGAATCGCAGGACAAGCTTGTTTTGAACGCACCAAAGGACCTGTCAATTTATGCTGATTATGACCGGTTTGTCCAGATTGTCTTTAACATTATTACCAACGCGATTCAATTTACCAATAAAGGCACAATCACGGTTACTGGTGAACGTGGGTACAATGAAACGATTATCAAGGTTGCCGATACTGGTATTGGGATGTCGCAGGATCAGCAGAAAAATATTTTTGAACGTTATTACAAAGCAGATGCTTCACGGCGAGCCGGCAAGTATGGCGAGTCGGGCCTTGGGCTGGCAATTGTCCATCAGTTGGTTAAGTCGCATGGCGGTAAGATTTCAGTTTCGTCACAGTTGGGCAAGGGGACTACCTTTACGGTGATTATTCCTGATGCGACAGCTGCTGAAAAAGAGCAGGATAACAGTTAAATAAAAGCCATCACCTTATTTCAGATTTGAGAAATTCTCAAATTCGATTTAAAGATGATGGCTTTTTACTTTATTTGTTCGACTCTTGGGCGGCATGGTCTTCGTAAGCTTTAGTCCCTTTTTCAGTAAGACCGTTAATTTCGTTTCGCTCAGTTTCAATGTAGCCCGCGTCAACCAATGGCTTTGGATTGCCACCAATAACGTTGTCACAATAATCAACGAAATGAGTAACCGGTGTCCCTGATGATACCCGACCGGTATAAATTGCTTTTAAAATTTCATAATCTGTAGCTGTCAATTCCATGATGAAACCTCCTAGATTTTCTGAATTAATAATACCACCTTGATCAGATGGGGAGGCTGATTTTGTTTTCGCATTTTTATTTAGACAATTTACTGAAAATGTCTAAGAAGTTCTGATAAAAAAAGGATGTCGACCAAATTGACCAACATCCTTGCTTATCATTGTCATATCAACGATTATCACCCGCACGGGGCTCGAACCCGTAACTCCGCCTTGAGAGGGCGACGTCTTAAACCAGTTTGACCAGCGGGCAATGCTATCAAACTCACTATAATAGTTTATCTAAATCAGACTCGTTTGTCAACAGAGGAAACTTAAATATAAAGTTGACAAAACCACGAAAAATCTATAATATATTTAGTTGTGATATTCATTGGGTATTCGCCAAATGGTAAGGCAACGGACTCTGAATCCGTAATTTACTGGTTCGACCCCAGTATACCCAATTGTTGTTCTTAGCTCGGTCTTATAAGCTGTCAAAAGCCTATGAGACCGGGCTTTTTTATTTTTAGCGTTGTCACCGAATGTCATGAAATATCATCAAAAGTTAGCCAAAAGTTAAGCCAAAATATCAAGCTGTGAGTTTGATTAGCAGTATTTTGAAATAAAAAAGTTACCTCAATTGTCAAAAATGAACTGAACCCCTTGAATTAGATTTCTCGAATTCAAGGGGTTCAGTTCAGAGAAGGAAATGTGTCTTTTTTATAACCCGAGTAATTGTTTCTTCTTTGCTTCGTAATCTTCCTGGGTAATTAATTGTTTATCCAAGAGTGACTTATATTTTGCAAGTTGTTCTTCAAGATTATTGCTGTCTGATGGTTCTGGGTTCTTAGCATTTCGCTGTGGCTTTGGCTTTGTATGGCCTTCTTTGGGGAATATTTGCAGGTTACGCATTTTATCGAAGTCTTTTTGATAAGCTGCTAAAACGATGACAAATTTGTTTCCAGTAGAAAGTTCTTCCAGTTCTAAAGTAAGCCGGGAGGGATCTTCGACATTAAGTGTCCGAGAGTTAGTGTTTGATGAAATTTTGTCTTTGCCCATTCCGTGGCCGACAACTCCACCAGCAATTGTCCCGACCCCACCGGTTAAGACGCCACCAATAACAGCACCTGCCAGTCCGTGGCGCTTTTTCTTTGTTTCACCTTTTGTTTGTGTTTTGGTTTCTTCATGGTAATTAGGGCCATCAAATTTCATTGAAATGATATGGAATGTTTGGTAAGGCGGTTTGGTGGTGAACATAACAGTACCGTTTTGCAACTGGAATAGTTTCCCAAGATTAAACAGTCCTGGTGCTTGAATTTCCTTTTTTCCAGTGACAAACGTAATTTGTTTTCTAAATGTGATTTGTGCTGGATTAACAGGTGTATGTGTAGCTGTTGAAGTAGGGGCCGGAGCCACTGACTTATTTATTGGTGATTCTTCATGAGGTGTTGAATTGTAATTCGAGACTGTTTCTTTTGCATATTCAGCAGTGATGAGAGCTAATTTCCCAACTTCCATAAATGTTGGTGGTACTTGGTAGCCAAGAGCTCTACACAAAGTATATCCATCACGCTGGCAAAGAAACGCTTTGTATATCTGTAGCCGTGGGTCTCCAATCTTTATTTGAATCCCGCAGATTGCACATTGTCTTGCCATATCTTTTTACTCCTCAATATAGTTTCAGCTTTTTATGACTTCAGCGTTTGGTCATAGCCACACAAAATCGTTATTCATTGCTTTAATTATCTAAGTAGTGCTGAGGTTCTTCTTTCACAATGCTTGCTAAGTGAGCCGGAACTGCGAACGAGTCAATAAAGTCTTGGGCGTTGGCTTGTTGCAATGCTTTATACTCCTCTGGAAGCAGTTTGCTGTCAAAAGTTAGGATTGCAGCGTTCCTTTTTAAATTGGGTCGTTCAACCTGTTCGCCGGAGCTCATATTCCCATGAACCTAGCCTTTGTTGCATATTTTCTTAGAATTTGTTCGCGTATGGTGAAAACTTTGGGTAAACTAAATTATAACTCGAATTTTTCAGTTGGAGTTAAAGACTGTAAGTTATTAATAGTTGTAAAAAGACACTCACAAGGAGCATCTATGTTCTATTAAGAAGAGATCTTTGAAATCAATATAGTCATGAATGAGTACGTAGTAATCTCTAACTCATACATCATTGATTATTCTGGTCATGTGCACATTGGTAAAGTAAATTCAGCCACTATTAATCGTCTCAATGATTATGTACGAAAAATTTAGTGGTAGATTTTAATTGATTTTGCTATGTAAAATCAATCCCATAAATTTGTTTGGAGTTAGCTAAAAGTTAAGCCAAAGTATTGTTGAGTGGGCAAGCCTTTGCTGCATTAATGACAAGCCCAATATCTCAAATAAAGCCGTCTGACAAGCTCTCGTTGCTTGTCACGCGACTTTGTTGATTTCCAGTAAATATGTGGATCATTGTTCATTAACTTAAAGAAAGGTCATAATGGATGTATAGTTTGTTTTAAGGAGAATGACATTGGGGGCTCTTTTAAAATGAAACGTGACAATGTTATGAAGTATGTGGTTGATAAATATCAGACGCAACCGGAATATTTATGGAAAAAGTATCCAAGTTTTGCGGTTCTCAGACATACAGACAACCGGAAATGGTATGGTCTTGTCATGACCGTTAAGAAGAACCAATTAGGCCTTTCAGGAGAAGGATCTGAAGAGATTATGGATATTAAATTAGATCCCAAAGAAGTTGAGCTGCGCCGGGGCATGGCGGGCTTCCTGCCAGCATATCATATGAACAAAAACAACTGGATATCTATTAGGCTGGGACAGATGGATTCAAATAAGATTCGGGATTTGATTGATGAAAGTTATCAACTGACAAGAAAATAGGGCAAAAAAAGTGGCCGTGAGATTTTCCTCACAGCCACTTTAATGTTCTCTATTTTGCTTCATAATAACTATCCGCATTGGCCTTTAGCTGATCTGGTCCAGCCTTTTCCGGGTCCAACTTCTCCAAAGTCTTTTTGGTGAACATACTTTTAAGAATGGTTCGTTTCTTACCGTTACCAACATTGCGATTAAAGATAATATTAAACTGTTGATATTGATCGTATTTAGAATTCTTAATAGCTTTAAGAATCTCAACTGTAGTTAGTTTGAATGATCCGACGGTATCACGTTTATCCGTTACTTCGATTGTCAGAACGGACTTGTTCGTGGTGAACTTAACTTGATGATTGAATAGAAGGGCATGTGTCTTATCCAGAGTTTGTTTAACGGAGCTTTGAGTACTTTTGGTTGACTGTTTGGCAGTGGGTTTAACAGTTTTCTCTGTTCGTTCTGCCTGCTCTGCATTTCCTTTTTTGATAACTTGTTTTCCTTTTGGTGAATTAAAAAACAGGGTCCCAAAAACGATAAGTAGTATCAGTGACACCAAGGCATATTTGCCGTAGGGATATTTGCCATGTTTGCCGGTCACTTTAAAATAGGCAAACATCACGAAAAAAATCACCATCGCATAAGACGATAATTTTGTAATAACATCAAATAATGTACTAACCAAAGCGTTGTTCTCCTTTATGACGGCCGGTTATTCAAAAGACAGGTCGACTAAGTATTTTTGCCGATCAACTAAATGTGAAGTTGTAATCCACAACTCATGGTAATTTGCGTCTTTGACTTTCGTTTTGTCGTGGAAATAGTCTAACAAATCGCTGTACATCGACATAAAATCCGTTGACATGCGGTTGACTTCAAGCTTTTGCTTGGGGAAATAAATTTCCGGATTACCCAGCTTAACGGTATCGTCCAAATACATTTCTACGACATTGTCATATGCCGCGGGCTTATTCATTACTTTGTCAGGGTGGGCTTTAATATATGAAAGTACATGATAAATTGTGTCTGAGTTACTTGCCACTTGCTTTTCCTCCTGTCATTGAAGTACTACGTATCTTATTGTAACAAATATGGGTCCTGTCCGGCCAAAATATTTGCTGGGTTGACGGCTCGTCGGAACTTTCAAGAAGAAAACAAAAGCGGTACAATGAATTCAATCAATTTGTATAACGAAAGGAACCTGTTGATGAAATATCCCAATACGATCGCGAAGATTCATCAATTTGTCCATATGGGAATTGTCCCTGGCGTAAGCTACGGAATAGTAGATAGTGACGGCGTTCAAACCGATGTTTTTGGTAAGCAGGAACTTCTTCCTGACCAGCTGCCGCTTCATGAGGGTGAACTTTATGATTTGGCTTCTCTAACGAAAGTTATCGGAACAACCAATTTGGTTTTAAAACTCCTTGTATTAGGCAAGATTTCATTAGACGATTCGTTTAGTAAGTATTTTCCTCAGTGGCAGTCACCAGAAGTGACCATTCGCCACTTGTTGACTCACACGTCAGATATCGTCGGCTATATCCCCAACCGAAACCAGTTGTCCAAATCAGAACTGATACCGGCATTACTGAATTTAAAAAGCGGTCCGGATATTGGCAAGGTTGTTCACTACCAAGACTACAATTTTATATTTTTGGGTTGGGTTGCTGCTAAAGTCATGGGCGAGCCCGTGCAACAGCTCATCAGTGAACTCGTTCTTCAGCCGCTGGGACTTAATCATGCAACGTTTTCGCCACAGCAGATTAACAACGTGGTTCCAACAGAGTTGATACCGGGGAAAGGCCTGATTCATGGAACCGTTCATGACCCCAAAGCACAGATTTTAGGAGCAGATTGTGGATCTGCCGGACTATTTGCATCTTTGGATGACCTGATTCACTTTTCCAAGTGGATGTTGGGGGATATTCAATACCCCGATTTTCTCCCGGCTGACTGGATGAATCAATTTTTTATCGATCAGACACCCGGTCACATGAAGAATCGATCTTTTGGATGGATTCTTCGTCATTTTGATGGGCATCCGTATATTCTCCACACCGGCTATACCGGCACTTTGATCGTCGTCGACCGTCAAACTCATAAAGCGCTGGTATTCTTGTCCAATCGTGTTCATCCCGATGCCAGCAACAAATTGTTCTTCCCATATCGAAGCGAACTGATCAGGACATTTGTTCAGGAAAATGTTCGTACAAATAATTAATTGCAAATATCAAAAAGGAGTCATAACAATTGTTATGGCTCCTTTAATGATCTAAAATGTTGCGCCAACCTTGAGCTCAGCTTGCTTTTCGAGGTCTGCATTTGGATACTTTCTCTTCAAAGCATTCATCAAAACGTGTTTTGCAATATCATTATTTCTGGCGAGAATTGGGCCATGGAAGTAGGTGCAATAAACATTTTTATAAATCGCACCTTCAGTTTTATCCTGGCCGTTATTCCCATGCCCTTCAAGGACTTTTCCAAGAGGGCGTTCACCCTTACCGAGGAAGGTAATTCCTTGATGATTTTCGAAACCATGGTACTTTTCACCGGTTTCTTCATTT
This sequence comes from Lentilactobacillus sunkii DSM 19904, assembly GCF_001435575.1. GTDB lineage: Bacteria > Bacillota > Bacilli > Lactobacillales > Lactobacillaceae > Lentilactobacillus > Lentilactobacillus sunkii. The sequence continues at coordinate 147,701 of NZ_AZEA01000003.1, read as the reverse complement.
TCGATAACAACATTGCCGATGAAACGATGGTCTTTTTGTTTGTCGGTGTAATGGTCCAAAGCACCAATTCCCATCAACTTTTCGCCGTTGGCACCAATGTAGTAGTGACCCAGCAGTTGATAGCCGCCGCAAATGGCAACCACGGAACCGTCATCTTCAATAAAATTAGTCAAGGCTTGCTTTTTAGATTGAATGTCTTTAGAAATGATAGATTGTTCGAAGTCCTGGCCGCCGCCAAATACGATAATGTCGTATTTATCCGGGTCAAATTTTTGATCCAGACTGACAACTTCAGAGGTTAATTCGACGCCCATTTTGGCTGCCAAGTATTTTAAAACTAAAATATTTCCCAAATCACCATAAGTGTTCATCAGATCACCATAAAGATGACAGACGTTTAAAGAATAAGCCATTATCCCATGCCTCCTTTGATAAAGCCTTTCGCTGCAAAAACTTTTCTTACGTGTAGCATAGCTGTGTAGGTTGAGAGGATATAAACCTTTTTTGTTGGCGCCTTTGGAATCATTTCAACAACTTTATCCAAGTCTGGTTCAACCAAATGTTTGCTTGGATCGACTCCAGCAACCTGTAGACGATAAGTGATGTCCTTGTATCGCTCGCCACCGGTGATAAATTGTTTGATGTTCATCTTTGGCAGCCGTTCAAAATCACCATCCCAGATCCAGCTGGTATCAATTCCATCAGCATAGTTGGCATTTAACAGGCCGATGAATGTAAATGGATCCTTATCGGTTGAAATCATGTCAATCACCTGATTCAATCCAACGGGATTCTTCACCAAAATCAGTGTGACCAGTTTTCCATCGACGTTGATTTCTTCCTGGCGGCCAAAAATACTTTTACCCTGTTCAAAGGCCTTTCTGGTCTGGGCGGGTGAGACACCCATGAAACGACCAACCGAATACGCTGCCAAGGCGTTGTAAATATTATAAACACCGCCAATCTCAATTTTGATGGGTTCACCGTCAATTTCAAATTTCGATGACTTGGGTGTGAGATCGGTAATTTTATTCAAGGCAAAGTTGAGTTCTGGACGTTCATATCCACAGTTTGGGCAGAAATACTTGCCCAGATTAGAATAGCTGATGAAGTGATAGTGAAGGACGTGTTGACACTGCGGACAAAGCACACCATCAGTATTGGGGGTTGCTTTAATGTCTCCATCCGGTTGATTGTCGAAGCCGTAATAGACAATTGGATTTGGCAATTGTTTCGAATGGAAAATTGGTGCATCACCATTTGCAATAATTGTGGCATTTGGCGCCAAAGCCACACCGTTTAAAATTTTGTTGTAAGTTGTGTAGATTTCCCCATAACGATCCATTTGATCACGGAAAATGTTGGTGAAAACGAAAGCTTTCGGCTTAATATATTTGGTGACCATGATGACGTTTGCTTCATCCACTTCAAGAACTGCCAACGGCCGCTTTCCTTTGGATTTTGGAGCATGCAGGAAAGTGGTAATGATTCCCTGTTCCATGTTTGACCCGGTTGGGTTGGTTAAAATATTATCGTACTTTTCTTTTAGCACTTGAACAGTCAGCGCAGTGGTTAATGTTTTGCCGTTGGTCCCGGTAATGACGATGACATCATAGTCCCGTCCGAGGGTGGCCAAGATATCGGGATCAAGTCGTTTGGTAATTTTTCCGGGAAGCGAGCTGCCGCCCTTAAAGAATGTGTGCAGAAACCAGTAGGAGGACTTACCGGCTGCAGTAGCAATTGAACTTTTTAATGACATAAGATTTACTCCCTTAAATGAAGTACTTAATGATACTAATCAACCATTAAGTTTAGCATATGCCAAACTTTTTGAACATACATAAGCTCGCAGCTTAAGGCTTCACTAACAAATCAAATTTGTAATGATGAGTGTCCGTGATAATTTTCTCATTATTATCGATTTTCAAATCTTTTTCTGTATAATGGAAGAGAAGCTCTAAAGGAAAAAGGTGGATATTTTGGCTCAACTATTTTATCGTTACGGTGCAATGAATAGCGGCAAAACAATCGAAATTATCAAAGTTGCTCATAATTACGAGGAGCAGCACAAAAGTGTTATTATTATGACCAGTGCGTTGGATACCCGTGAAAAGCAGGGGATGATCGAATCACGAATCGGTTTGGAACGAAAAGCAGAACCCATTCATGAAGATACCAATGTATTCGATTTGGTTCAGGAATTGAATCCTCATGCCAGTTGTATATTAATTGACGAGGCCCAGTTTTTGAAGAAGAAGCATGTTATGGAACTGGCCAAGATCGTTGATGAATTAAATGTGCCGGTGATGGCATTTGGCCTTAAAAACGATTTTCAGAACAACCTGTTTGAAGGTTCAAAATATTTATTGTTGTACGCGGATAAAATAGAAGAAATGAAAACGATCTGCTGGTTCTGTGGTAAAAAAGCCATCATGAACCTTCGCTTCCATGACGGCGAACCGGTTTATGAAGGTGAGCAGATTCAAATGGGCGGTAATGAATCCTATTATCCCGTTTGTAGAAAGCATTACTATAATCCACCAATCAAGTAACAAAGTGAGGAATATTAAATGGACGAAATTTTCGACAAATTACAATCAGTCGTTGATCGTTATGATGAGTTAAATGAGTTAATCAGTGATCCAGAGGTGATTGCCGACACTCAGAAATTTATGAAGCTATCTAAAGAAGAAGCTGATCTGAGAGACACGGTTGCTGCATTTAAAAAGTATCAAAAAGTCAGCAAGCAACTGGATGACGATAAAGAAATGCTCCGTGAAAAGATTGATGATTCTGATTTGGAAACAATGGTTAAAGATGAAATTTCCAGTTTGACTGATCAAAAAGCAAAATTGGAAGATCAAATGAAGGTCATGCTGCTTCCCAAAGACCCGAATGATGAAAAAAACATCATCATGGAAATTCATGGTGCTGCCGGTGGGGATGAAGGAAGTTTGTTTGCTGCTGATTTATTTAGTATGTATTCAAAGTATGCTGAACGTCAGGGCTGGAAAGTTGAAATCATCGATAAGAATGAAACTGAAGTCGGCGGCTTTAAGGAAATCGTTTTGATGATTACCGGTAATAAGGTTTATTCAAAGCTGAAGTATGAAAATGGTGCCCACCGTGTTCAACGGGTACCAGTTACTGAATCCGCCGGACGGGTTCATACATCGACTGCGACAGTTGGTGTGATGCCTGAAGAAGAAGATGTTGATATTGATATTGATCCAAAGGACATCCGGGTTGATGTTTATCGATCATCCGGTGCCGGTGGTCAGCATATCAACAAGACGTCATCCGCTGTTCGAATGACTCATTTACCAACCGGAATTGTGGTTGCGATGCAGGATGAGCGTTCACAGCAGCAAAACCGTCAAAAAGCTATGAAGATTTTAAAGGCTCGAGTGTATGATTACTATGCTCAGCAGGAACAAGACCAATACAACGCTGAACGTAAGTCAGCGATTGGAACTGGTGATCGATCAGAACGGATTCGGACTTACAATTATCCCCAAAACCGAGTAACTGACCATCGAATCGGCTTAACTTTGAACAAGTTGGATCGAATTATGAATGGTGAACTTGATGAAATCATCGACGCGCTGATCGTTTCAGATCAGGCGAAGAAACTTGAGAATTTAACCAATGAATAACCAAACAAAAATGACCTACTTTGAAGCCCGGAAGTGGGCTTCTTTTCGTGTTAAGGATGCATCTGACATAGACATGTACGATGTTGACTTTCTACTCGAAAAATTATTTAATTTATCAGCCACGGAACTGTTGATTAAGTATCAATCCAGGATGCCTGACGACCAATGGCAGCAGTTTCAATCTGCAGTTGGGAAGCTGATGGCGGGAGTTCCTCCTCAATATATTGTTGGCAAAGCCGATTTTTATGGTTTAACGTTAACGGTCACGCCCGATGTACTCATTCCCAGGGTTGAAACTGAGGAATTGGTTGATTGGGTTTTATCCGAAAACTCCAAGAATGGTTTGAAGGTCCTGGATATTGGGACAGGCAGCGGTGCAATTGCAATTGCCCTAAAAAAATTTCGATCTCAGTGGAATGTGACTGCAAGTGACATTTCCGAAAAGGCAATTGAGGTTGCGAAAGACAATGCACTTGCCAATAAAACCGCAATTAACTTTGTCCTCAGTGACGTCTTCGATTCAATCACTGGTGGATTTGACATCATCGTGTCAAATCCACCCTATATTGCAAAGGATGAGCAAGCGTATATGGACCGAAGTGTGATCAACAACGAGCCTGATTTGGCACTATACGCTGAAGATGAAGGACTTGCCGTATACAGGAAAATTGCGGAAGACTTGAAAGACCACCTTAACACTTCCGGCAAGCTATATATGGAGATTGGTTTCAGGCAGGAATCCCCTGTCAGTTCGATTTTTAAATGGGCAATCCCCACTGCTCAAGTGATTCCCAAACACGATGTGGCTGGACATCAACGAATGATTCAAGTAAAGAAATGAAGGCTATATAATATGGAAACTTTAATTTTAAAAGGCAGTCAGTTGGACAAGGCCGCCGAGTTTATCCGACAGGGTGAGTTAGTCGCTTTCCCAACTGAAACAGTTTATGGATTGGGCGCCGATGCTACTAACGAAGCAGCAGTTAAGAAGGTTTATGCAGCCAAGGGCCGTCCCAGTGACAACCCATTGATCGTGACCGTATCTAACATTGCCATGGTCGAAAAATATACTGAGCCGTTTTCAGATGAAGCGAAGGCTCTTATGAAAAAGTTTTGGCCGGGTTCATTAACGATGATTTTTAAATTGAAACCAAATGCCTTGTCAAAAACGGTGACCGGTGGACTGAATACAGCTGCTTTCAGATTTCCAAACAATCAGATGACACTTGATTTGATTTCCAAAGCCGGTGTTCCGATTGTCGGCCCCTCGGCCAATACATCGGGAAAGCCAAGCCCCACCACAGCTCAACACGTCTATCATGACTTGAATGGCAAGATTGCTGCGATTGTCGATGACGGTCCAACGTCTGTCGGGGTTGAATCAACTATCTTGGATATGTCTGTGACAACTCCATCAATTCTGCGTCCTGGTGCTGTAACCAAAGAGGACGTTGAGGCGGTCATTCACCGCCCTGTCATTGATGAGCTTCACCATGTTGGCGCAAAGCAAACACCGAAGGCTCCGGGGATGAAGTATAAACATTACGCGCCGAATGCCCAGGTTTATATCGTTGACCCTGATGATGATTGGCATGATGTTGTCGCTTGGATTCAAAAAAATCCTCAGCCGACTGGTGTGATGGCGTTTGACGATGTTGTTAAGTCAATCAGTTGGCCCGACAATGTGGACGTGATTTCACTTGGTAAAAACGCCGCTTCTGCTGCCCACGACCTTTTCGCAGAACTTCGTGATTTTGACAATCACCCTGCATATAAAATTATTTTTACCCAGGGGATAAGCCCAGAAGGAATTGGAGAGGCTTACATGAATAGATTGAACAAATCTGCTGGGCAAATGCATTTTAACCAGTTATAATTTATTTGTACCAAATAAATTAGTGAGGTGGAGCAGTTGAACTACGATTATAAACAACAGGATCCAGAACTTTGGGATGCCATTGCCAACGAAGAGAACCGTCAGGAACATAATATCGAACTGATTGCATCTGAGAATATCGTCTCAAATGCTGTTCGGGCTGCCCAGGGATCCGTACTTACCAATAAGTACGCTGAAGGATATCCTGGCCGAAGATACTATGGCGGCTGTGAGTATATTGATGTCGTTGAACAATTGGCGATTGATCGCGCTAAAGAATTATTTGGTGCCGAATATGCCAATGTGCAGCCTCACTCAGGTTCCCAAGCAAATCAAGAGGTTTATGCAGCATTTCTTAAGCCGGGCGATCGAATTTTGGGAATGGGACTGGATGCCGGTGGCCATTTAAGCCATGGTGCGAAGGTAAGTTTTTCAGGTAAGTTGTATGATTCATTTTCATATGGTCTTGATCCGAAGACCCAGCTGATTGATTACGATGAGGTTGCAAGAATTGCTCAAATCGTTCAACCAAAGCTGATCATTGCCGGCGCATCTGCATATAGCCGAATTATTGACTGGCAGAAATTCCGTGATATTGCCGACTCTGTTGGTGCATATTTAATGGTCGACATGGCTCACATTGCCGGATTGGTGGCCGTTGGGTTACATCCAAGTCCAGTTCCAGTGGCGGATGTTGTCACAACTACTACCCATAAGACTTTGCGAGGCCCCCGTGGCGGTTTGATTTTGGCCAAAGAAAAGTATGCCAAGAAGATCAATTCAGCTGTTTTCCCTGGAAGCCAAGGCGGCCCGCTTGAACACGTCATTGCCGGAAAGGCAGCTGCCTTTTATGAAGATTTGCAGCCTGCATTTAAAGAATATGGTGAGCAAATTATCAAGAATGCCAAAGCAATGGCCGAAGTATTCCAGAATTCCAAGACCGTTTCTGTTCTGACTGGTGGAACTGATAATCATTTGATGACTATCAACCTCACTAAGACTTCCTTAAATGGAAAAGATTTACAGAACATTTTGGACTCCGTTCACATTACCACCAATAAAGAGTCAATTCCTAATGACCCACTGCCACCTTCAAAGACAAGTGGCTTGCGTCTTGGAACACCTGCTATTACAACTCGTGGATTCAAAGAAGACGATGCTAGAGCAGTTGCCAATTTGATTTTACAAGTGATTGACAATCCGACTGATGAAAGCAACTTGAAGGATGTTGCTGCCAAGGTTGAACAATTAACTGCCGACCATCCAATAAAAGATTAAATTAAATCATTATATAATTGAAGGCTTGAAACTAATTGTGGCTTCAAGCCCTTTTTGTGTGAATTTCCCAGCCCTATATGTGATACAATTATTTCGGAATATAAAAAGGAGTTGGAATATAATGGGTAAGTTTCAAGTAATGGATCATCCGTTGATTCAACACAAGTTGTCATTGATCAGAGATAAGAATTGTGGGACAAAGGAATTTCGAGAAATTGTTGACGAAATCGCCACTTTAATGGCATTCGAAGTTTCTCGTGATATGCCGCTGGAAGATGTTGATATTGAGACACCTGAAGGTATTGCCCACGCTAAGCAAATTTCCGGAAAGAAAGTTGCCATTGTTCCCATCTTGCGTGCCGGAATCGGAATGGTTGACGGAATTCTCGATTTAATTCCAGCAGCCAAGGTTGGTCACATTGGCATGTATCGTGACGAAAAGACGTTAGAGCCTCACGAGTATTTTGTTAAGCTCCCATCAGATATTGATCAGCGCCAGATTTTTGTTGTTGATCCAATGCTTGCAACTGGTGGTTCTTCAATCATGGCAATCGATGCCTTGAAGAAGCGTGGCGCATCAAACATTAAGTTTGTTTGTTTAGTTGCCGCACCTGAAGGTGTAAAAGCACTTGAAAAGGCTCATCCAGATGTTGATATCTATGCAGCTGCACTTGATGAAAAATTAAATGACAAAGGTTATATTGTACCTGGACTCGGTGACGCTGGTGACCGTTTGTTTGGTACGAAGTAATGAGATGGGGCTGAGACAAAACTTATGTTTTGTCTCAGCCCTATTTTTTGGAACGTTTCCGACAATTGGTCTGAATTTTGTGGAACCCACAAAATGCGGTTATCCCATATAATTTGGAAAATGTTTTCATTTTGATGCGTATTTCGTTATAGATTAACAGGTTGTTCACTTTGGACATATCATACAGGTGTCCAACATGGCCTTCAACGCTACTGCTAAAGGGGAGTTGCCATGTCAATATTGTTTTGAATTTTGTAATGAATGGTGGTATGATTTCAATTGTATTTGAACGCAGTTCTGTGTTCATTACCATCGCAATGTTTCACTTTGGTATTAATGTCTTCTGGACCAAAACCAGATTGATTTGCATGCGTGATTATGTCGAGGAAAGAGGTGAGATTTTGTGGGAGATTCTGCTGCTTCTACTTTTGAATTCTTAGGACTGACATTTAATGTTGGTAATATGATTTCAATATCACTAGCCTGCGTTGTCGTTTTAGTCCTTGTTTATGCGTTGTCGAGGCATTTAACTTTAAAGCCGGGCAAAGCACAGAATGTTTTAGAATATGCGGTAGACTTTACTAATGGTATTGTTCGAAGCTCAATTTCCGGAGAAACAAGTAGAACCTTAGGCTTATGGGGCTTTACGCTGTTTATGTTCATCATTATCGCGAACTTGCAAGGACTCTTCTTGCATATCGATATTTCCGGTGTAACATATGTCAAAAGTCCAACTTCTGATCCGGTGATTACGATGACTTTGGCTCTTATGACTTTGACGCTTGCCCAATTTTTGGGAATTCGTAAATTAGGTTACAAGGGACACTTTCAGAATTACCTGAAACCATTCGTATTTTTCCTGCCAATCAATTTGTTCGAGGAGTTTACTAATTTCTTAACGTTAGGTTTGCGACTGTTTGGTAATATCCTATCGGGTGAAATGCTTCTTGGAATAATTCTTGGTATGTCGCATGGTGGAGCGGTAATGTGGATTGTTTCATTCATCCTTGAGCTGGCCTGGACAGGCTTCTCAGTCTTTATTGGATGTATTCAAGCCTATGTTTTTGTGGTTTTATCATCAGTATATATTTCACGAAAGCTCGAACTTGAAGATTAGCAAAAATATTTTGGAGACTATTAAGGAGGATTTTTAATTATGGGAGCAATTGCTGCAGGTATTGCAATGGCCGGTGCCGCTATCGGTGGAGCTGTTGGTGATGGTATTTTAATTTCAAAGATGTTGGAAGGTATGGCACGTCAGCCAGAATTATCCGGACAACTTCGTAGTAACATGTTCATCGGTGTTGGTTTGGTTGAAGCTATGCCTATCATCGCCTTCGTTGTTGCTTTACTGGTTATGAACAAGTAATAACTGGTTTAGTCAAATACACAGAGAAGGAGGTGCCGATTGATGTTTTCATATTCAGTAGTTGGAGCTCAGCTTTATGTTGGTGATATGCTGTTTGTCATGATCACATTCCTTGTTTTAATGTGGTTGGTCAAGATCGTTGCGTGGAAGCCAATTACGAAGATGATGCAAGACCGTTCAGATAAAATTGTTAATGATATTGATTCTGCAAAGGAATCACGTACCAAAGCAGCTGAACTTGCACAAAAACGTCAGGCTGAATTAGATAAAACGCGTGATGACGCGAACGGTATTATTAACAATGCCAAACAGAATGGACAAAGACAACGGGATCAAATCGTTGAAGATGCCAGAAATGAAGCATCTAATCTTAAGAGTTCTGCTGAAAAGGATATTGAACAACAGCGACAGGAAGCTTTGGCTAATTCTCGAAAAGATGTGGCAAGCCTTTCTATTGATATTGCATCCAAGATTATTTCAAAAGAATTAAACGAAGATGATCAAAAAGGACTTGTTGATTCTTATATTGAAGGGTTGGGTAAGCAGAAATGACATTAGATGATATTAGCGCTTCAAAAAAATATGCAAAAGCCATGTTTGAAGTTCTAAGTGATTCTGATGAACTTGAGACTGGTTATGCTGATTTGATTGAACTACGTAAGATTTTTGCTGCTAATCCGAAGTTGATTGATATTCTCGATGATATTCGAGTTTCAGATGACGAAAAAAAGTCAGTCCTGGCTCCTATCACCAAAAGTGCATCAGATTTTATTAATAATTTTCTCAAGGTTGTTGCCAGTTATCGACGTTTTCCACAAATTTTGGACATTATTGATCAGTTCCAGAAGATTTACGAAAACGATAAGAAGATTGTTCGAGCACAGGTTGTTTCTGCAACCCCGCTTAACGACGATCAGCTCGATCGCTTGGCAAAAGCTTTTGAAAAACGAGTTGGTGCGGTTAAAGCCATTTTTGATACGAAAGTTGATAAGTCACTGATTGGTGGGGTTGTTATCCGATCATCAGATGTCATTATTGATGGAAGTGTTCAAACTCGAATTAATAAAGTCAAAGAATTATTGTTGAATTAACGATATCTATTTAAAGAGGTGAAACTTATGAGCATTAAAGCTGAGGAAATCAGTGCTCTTATTAAGCAACAATTACAAGGCTATAAGAACGAGCTCGACGTTCAAGAAACAGGTATCGTTACATATGTTGGTGATGGTATTGCTCGTGCTCATGGGCTCGAAAATGCGTTGTCTGGAGAGTTGCTCGACTTCGGTCACGGCATTTATGGAATGGTACAAAACCTTGAAGCCAATGATGTTGGTATCATGATTTTAGGTGACGACACAGGTATTCGTGAAGGTGATTCCGTAAAGAGAACCGGCCGAATTATGGAAGTTCCCGTTGGGGACGATATGATTGGACGAGTTGTTAATTCACTCGGTGAACCAATCGATGGTAAAGGACCTATTAAGGCCGACGATCACAAAGCCATTGAACATAAGGCTCCAGGTGTTATGGATCGTCAATCCGTTTTCGAACCATTACAAACTGGTATTAAAGCGATCGATTCTTTGATTCCAATTGGTAGAGGTCAGCGTGAGTTGATCATTGGAGACCGTAAAACTGGTAAGACTTCAATCGCCATTGATACGATCTTGAACCAAAAGGGTCAGAATATGAAGTGTATTTACGTTGCGATTGGACAGAAACAATCAACTGTCCGTACAGCCGTAAGTACCCTTGAGAAGTATGGTGCAATGGACTACACGACTGTTATTTCAGCCGGACCATCAGAACCAGCATCATTACTTTATATTGCACCTTATGCCGGCGCTACAATGGGTGAATACTTCATGCACAAGGGTCAACACGTTTTGATTATCTATGATGATTTATCAAAACAGGCTGATGCTTATCGTGAACTTTCACTTATTCTTCGTCGTCCTCCAGGTCGTGAAGCTTATCCTGGTGATATTTTCTACACCCACTCACGTTTGTTGGAACGTGCTGCTAAGTTGAGTGATAAGTTGGGTGGCGGTTCAATGACTGCGATGCCAATTGTTGAAACTCAAGCAGGGGATGTTTCAGCTTATATTCCTACCAACGTTATTTCCATTACTGATGGACAGATCTTCTTGGATGCCGATAGTTTCTATTCTGGTGTTCGCCCAGCCGTTGATGCTGGTACTTCTGTTTCTCGTGTTGGTGGTGACGCGCAGGTTAAGGCCATGAAGAAAGTTTCCGGTACTTTACGTCTTGATTTGGCTTCATATCATGAATTGGAATCATTTGCACAATTTGGTTCCGACCTTGATGAAGCAACTCAAAGCAAGTTGAATCGTGGTGCCAGAACTGTTGAAGTATTGAAGCAGCCGCTTCATTCTCCAATTTCCGTTGAAAAACAGGTTGTTATTCTTTATTGCCTAACCCATGGATTCTTGGACAAAATTGCAATTGATGATATTTTGAGATATCAAACAGAAATTTTTGATTTCTTCGATCAAAACCACAAAGATTTGTTGGATGGAATCGCCAAGACTGGTCAATTGCCTGATACAAGTAAAATGGATGCTGCAATCAAAGAGTTTGACAAAACTTTCCAACCAAGCAAGCAAAGTGATCAACAATCAAATGATGATCAATCAGCTGCTTCAAATGACTAGTTTTAAGGAGGGTGAGATTACATGGGTGCTTCGCTAAACGATGTTAAACATCGGATTACTTCTACTAAGAAGACGCGGCAAATTACCAATGCCATGGAAATGGTTTCTCAAGCAAAACTAAACCAAATCCAAAAGCATACGGTTAGTTATGCGGAATATGCAAGCCAAATCAAATCTGTTGTATTGCATTTAGCCCAATCTCACATCTTAGATGGGCTAAACAAATCCTCAGGTCATTCAGCTGATAAAGATCAGTCTAAGACTAAGAGAAGCGCATATTTAATTATCACATCCGATCGTGGGATGGTTGGTAGTTACAATAGCAACGTTATCCGTGAAGCCAACGAATTTATTGAAAAGCATTCGGGTTCGAACGATTTTCAAATTTTGGCCGTTGGTGGAACTGGATCAGACTTTTATAAGAAGCGCGGCGATAACGTTTCTTATGAATATCGTGGTGTTAGCGATGTGCCAACATTTAATGAGGTTCGTCAAATTGTTAAGATGGTCACATCAATGTATGATAAAGATCAATTTGATGAATTATATGTTTGTTACGAGCATTTCGTTAACCGTCTTATTTCACGATTCCGAGCAGAAAAGATGCTTCCAATCGATGACGAAGCAATTGCATCGGCTGCCAGTCAGGACATTGTGGTTAAGCCAATGAGTGCTGAATATGATGTTGAACCTTCTGAAAAAGAAGTCTTGAATGTCATTTTGCCTCAATATTCTGAAAGCTTGGTATATGGGGCAATCCTTGATGCCAAAACTTCAGAACATGCTTCAAGCTCTACAGCAATGAAGTCGGCATCTGATAATGCGGACGACCTGATTTCATCGTTGGAGCTGAAGTATAACCGGGCTCGACAAGCAGCAATTACGACCGAAATTACTGAAATCACTGGTGGTCAAGAAGCTCTTAGTCATTAGAAAAGATTTGAATGGAGGAATTAACTAACATGAGTTCTACTGGTAAAGTTATACAAGTTATTGGACCAGTTGTTGATGTTGAATTCTCCTTGGACGATAAATTACCAGAAATTAACACTGCTTTAAATATTCACGTCTCAGATGACAAGATTCTTGTCGTTGAAGTTGCCCTTGATTTAGGTGACGGTGTCGTGCGTACTATTGCGATGGATGGAACTGACGGACTTCGTCGTGGGATGACAGTAGATAATACTGAATCATCTATCAGTGTTCCTGTTGGTAAAGATACTCTTGGACGAGTATTTAACGTTCTTGGAGAACCAATCGACGGCGGCCCAGAATTTGGCCCTGACGCAGAGCGTTGGCCAATTCACCGCGAGGCTCCAAAGTATGACCAATTGAATCCATCAACTGAAATTCTTGAAACAGGAATTAAGGTTATTGATTTATTGGAACCATACACTCGTGGTGGTAAAGTTGGATTGTTCGGTGGTGCCGGAGTTGGTAAAACCGTTTTGATTCAGGAGTTGATTCATAACATCGCTCAAGGACACAATGGTATTTCTGTGTTTACCGGTGTTGGTGAACGAACTCGTGAAGGTAATGATATGTACTTCGAAATGAAGGGTTCAGGAGTTCTTGAAAAGACTGCCATGGTTTATGGTCAGATGAACGAGCCTCCTGGTGCACGTATGCGTGTTGCCCTGACTGGTTTGACAATTGCGGAATACTTCCGTGATCGTGAAGGCCAAGACGTTCTGTTGTTCATTGATAATATCTTCCGATTCACTCAAGCTGGTTCTGAAGTTTCTGCTTTGCTTGGACGTATTCCATCAGCCGTTGGTTATCAGCCAACATTGGCTACTGAAATGGGTCAGTTGCAGGAACGGATTACTTCAACTAAAAAAGGTGCGATTACATCTATCCAGGCCGTTTATGTGCCTGCCGATGATTATACCGACCCTGCACCAGCTACAACATTTGCCCATTTGGATGCCACAACCAACTTGGAACGTTCTTTGACTCAACAAGGTATCTATCCAGCCGTTGACCCATTGGCTTCAACATCATCAGCTTTGGATCCCGCAATTGTTGGTCAAGAACATTATGAAGTTGCTACTGAAGTCCAACATGTGCTTCAACGATATCGTGAACTTCAAGATATCATCTCAATTCTTGGTATGGATGAATTGTCAGACGAGGAAAAGACGATTGTTAACCGTGCTCGTCGAATTCAATTCTTCTTGTCTCAAAGCTTCTCAGTTGCTGAACAGTTTACCGGATTACCTGGTAAATACGTTTCAGTTCAGGATACTGTTAAGGGCTTTAAGGAAATCCTTGAAGGTAAGTATGATGACATTCCAGAAGATGCATTTCGTAACTGTGGGCCAATCGAGGATGTTGTCGAAAAAGCCAAGGCAATGAAGCAGGAAGCACAAGACGAAAAGCAGAGTGCTGCAAACTAAGGAGGGATTCTAATTGGCTGATAATTCAGTTATTACCGTTAGTATCGTTACTCCCGATGGAAAAGTTTACGAGCATACTGCTAGTATGATAGTTGTTTCAACACAGTCGGGACAACTAGGAATTATGGCTAATCACGTTCCAATTATTGCAACGCTTGACGTTGATGAGACGCGAGTCAAATACGACGAAAAAGAAGACGATATTGCTGTCAACGGTGGCTTTATTGAATTCTCCAACAACGTTGCAACGATTGTTGCTGATAGTGCCGAAACTCAAAATGATATTGATATTGCCCGTGCTGAAAAAGCAAGAAAGAACGCGCAACAGAGAATTGCCGATGCCCGTCAACGACAGGATAAAGCTGCTCTTGATCGTGCTCAAATTGCTCTTCGCCGAGCAGTTAACCGTATCAACGTTGCCGGAAAGTAATCAATCACGACATTGTCTGATTGCGGTTTCCGGGAACCATTAAGATATTTTAAAAGCTGCAACCCACTGAGGTTGCAGCTTTTTTGATGTCTAGTTTTTATTCTTGAACTATTGATGTAATCGCGGTAAAATTCCCTTATCGTTATTTGTGAATGATGTATTTATGTTTCCGTTTTCTCCCACGAAAATTGCATATTATTCACCTCTATTTATGCCTTAAGAGGATACTATAGCAATTTATGCTTACAATTTGTAAAAAGAAACCGAAATGTTAAGACAAGTTCGCGTCTTTATGATATAGTTGTCTGTGAATTGGGGGAGACTCAAATGAATACAATTGGCATTCAAGCGCTGATCACGTTGATTACATATTTTTTGTTTATCGCAATGGCGTTTTGGACCGTTCAAGAAATCCACATCGAGCGTTATATCCCATTGAGGGCAATGCCGGGGAAGTTGCTAATCGTGCTCGTTTCTATTGCAATCGGGTACGCATGCAGTTCATTTTTCCTCTCTGTAATATTTAACATTCAGAATTTGATGTACCTAATTAAGTGATGTAGGAGGCGTTCTTGTGGATAAAATTATTGTACATGGTGGTAAACCACTTCACGGGACAGTACATATTGATGGCGCTAAAAATGCTGTTTTACCAATTCAAGCCGCAACAATTCTTGCCGGTGAAGGAAAGACGGTTATTTCAAACGTGCCATTATTGTCTGACGTGTATACGATGAACAAAGTATTACGTTTTTTGAATTTAAAGGTTGATTTTGATGAAGCGAATAATGAAATCACATTCGATGCTTCAAAAGACATTTCGAGTGAAGCGCCTTTTGAATACGTTTCGAAAATGCGTGCATCAATTGTTGTAATGGGCCCGCTTCTGGCAAGACTTGGCCATGCCAAGGTTGCGTTACCCGGTGGGTGTGCGATTGGTTCGCGACCAATTGATCTGCATTTAAAGGGTTTTGAGGCTTTGGGTGCCAAAATTGAACAGCATGACGGCTATGTTGAAGCTTATGCACCGGATGGCTTGACTGGAGCCGAAATCTATTTGGATTTCCCAAGTGTTGGGGCTACTCAGAATATTATGATGGCTGCCACCTTGGCCAAGGGCAGGACAGTTATTCAAAATGCTGCTCGTGAACCTGAAATTGTTGATTTGGCAAACGTTTTGAACAAAATGGGGGCCAAAGTCATTGGTGCCGGAACTGAGCAAATCCGAGTCGAAGGGGTTCCAGAACTTCATGGAACTGAACACGCAGTTGTTCAAGATCGGATTGAAGCTGGGACATTCATGATTGCTGCCGCTGTTACACGTGGTGACGTCATGATTGCCGGTGCTATTCCCGAACACAACAAGCCACTCATCTTAAAGATGCGTGAAATGGGTGTTACCATCGACGAAAGCGATGACGGGATCCGCGTCATCGGTCATGATAATCTGAAACCCGTTGATGTTAAGACAATGCCGCATCCAGGCTTCCCAACCGATATGCAGCCGCAGATGACGATCCTTCAGTTAACCGCTAACGGGAGCAGTTCAATGACCGAAACGGTTTTTGAGAATCGTTTCATGCACATGGAAGAATTGCGCCGAATGAATGCTAAATACACGATTTCCGGTCGCACTGTCGTGATGGAAGGGCCTACCGATTTTAATGGCGCCGAAGTTGCTGCCACAGATCTTCGTGCTGCCGCATCATTGGTTATCGCCGGCTTGGCAGCAAGTGGTTATACAACTGTTACCAACCTGCAGTATCTTGACCGTGGATATCATGATTTTCACAAAAAACTGGCCAATTTAGGTGCTGAAATTAAACGAGTTAATGTTGAACAGGATTCAATTGTTTTGAATCAATCGCTTAAGAATCATTCATAATTTTTTGGGGGTTGGGATCGTTACTTGATCTCAACCTTTTATTGTTTGGAAGCTTATTAGAAACGCAACTTTTATGTGGTATAATTATTTTTTGAGATTAAAGTTTTTCAGGAGGATGTACACAGATGGCAAAAGACATTGGAATCGATTTAGGAACTGCCAACGTACTCATTTACGTTGCCGGGAAGGGAATAGTATTAAACGAACCATCAGTTGTCGCAATTGACACTCGGACTGGCAAGGCATTGGCTGTCGGCTCTGAAGCATATCGGATGGTTGGAAGAACGCCAAGCAATATTCGTGCAATCCGCCCATTAAAAGACGGCGTCATTTCGGATTTCGACATTACTGAGGAAATGCTGACCTATTTCATCAACAAATTGGATGTTAAAGGGTTCATGTCAAAGCCAAAGATTATGATCTGTGCGCCTACGAACGTTACTGAGATTGAACGCAATGCGATCATGCAAGCTGCTGAAAAAGCTGGCGGCGGTCAGGTTTATTTGGAAGAAGAACCTAAAGTTGCTGCTGTTGGTGCTGGAATGGACATTTTTCAGCCACGAGGCAATATGGTTATTGACATGGGTGGCGGTACCAGTGATATTGCAATTATTTCATTGGGTGATATCGTTGCCAGCAAGTCCATTCGGGTAGCCGGAGACAAGATGAACACTGAGATTGCTGGTTATATCAAGCAGAAACATAACCTGATTATTGGTGAGCATACTGCAGAAAAAATTAAGATTGAAATTGGAACCGCCAAAAAGGATGATTCTGATGTCAAAACATTGGAAGTTCGAGGTCGGGATGCCGTTTCTGGTATGCCTCGTGCCGTTACGATTGACAGTAATGAAGTTGCCGAGGCAATTCATGATACTGTCCAGCTGATTATCAGCGGTGCCAAAAAGGTCCTGGAAGTCATTCCACCTGAATTGGCTTCGGATATCGTCGACCGTGGCATTATGCTGACCGGTGGCGGTGCATTGCTTCGTAATATTGATCAGGTCATTGCAGATGCATTGACCGTTCCAGTCATTATTTCAGAAAATCCATTGGATAACGTTGCCAAAGGTGCCGGAATTCTTTTGGAGCATTACATTAAAAACCCTAAATTGAAGGCCAAAGATCAAAAATAACAGGAGTCAAAGTGAAAAATATTCTGATTAGTCTTGTTCATGGGTACCAGCGGTTCATTTCGCCTTTATTTCCGCCCACGTGCCGTTATTATCCAACGTGCAGCAGTTATATGGTCACGGCGCTAAATAAGCATGGGGCGCTTAAGGGAGCCATTATGGGCATTGCCCGGATACTTCGCTGCCACCCGTTTGTTAAAGGCGGCTTCGATCCTGTTCCTGATCACTTCACGATTTTTAGGAACAAGGATGCAAGAGATGAATACCGAAAGTCGATGCATCTTAAATGATCTTTGAACAAGGAGAAAATGATGAGTAAAGCAAATAAAAGTATTAATGTTGAAATTAAAGATCGAACAGATTCCAACGGAGATAGTATCTCTGAATTATTTATCGGCAAAAAAATGATCGGCTCAGTTAAGCAGCTGAGTGAGGATAAGTTTCAAGCCGTTAATACCCACAACGAGGCCTTTCACGTTAAGACCTTCGATGAGGGTGTGACACAATTAATAAAAGATTTTCATCTTCACCATTAAGTTGGCGATTGTGAATGAGGAGGGTCTAATTTGGATACCAGTCGAAGAACCTCTAAGGATGACCAATCTCGAATCGATTGGGGAATTATTTTCTGCGTTTTAATGTTGGCTTTGATTGGGCTGGCATCGATTTATGTTGCTGCAACTCATGATTCAAGTTCTACCAGCGTTTTGAGACAGGTTGTTTCCCAATTGGTTTGGTATGTGATCGGAATTGTGGCGGTTGTCATCATCATGCAGTTTGATTCCGAGCAATTATGGAAAGTGGCACCAATTACCTATTGGTTGGGGATTGCACTTTTGGCCAGTGTGCTGGTTTTATATAGTCGAACATATTTTGCCAACACAGGTGCCAAGAGCTGGTTCTCCTTATTTGGACTGACATTTCAGCCGTCTGAGGTCATGAAGCCAGCCTACATTTTAATGATGGGCCGGGTGATCGTGCAACATAATGACAACTACCCAATCCGAACAGTTAGAAGTGATTTTCTGTTGATTGGGAAAATGCTGTTGTGGACGATTCCAATTGCTGTTTTGCTGAAGCTGCAAAATGACTTTGGAACCATGTTGGTTTTCTTTGCCATTCTTGGAGGCTTGATTATTGTTTCCGGGGTTACTTGGAGAATTATTTTGCCATCGGTGATCACAATATTTGGATTGGCGGGTACCGTATTGGCACTGGTTGTGCCGGAATCCGGACGCCATTTGCTGGAGAAATTCGGGTTTCAAGCATACCAATTTGCTCGAGTTGACACCTGGCTTAATCCTTCCGCGGATACGTCCAACCAGGGATATCAGCTCTGGCAAAGCATGAAGGCAATTGGATCCGGTGGGATATTTGGTACCGGGTTTAATCAGTCTCACGTTTATGTTCCGGTTCGAGAGTCTGATATGATATTTTCAGTCATTGGCGAAAACTTTGGCTTCATTGGCAGCTGTATCTTAATATTGCTGTATTTTCTGTTGATTTATCAGATGATTAAGGTTACATTCGATACGAGAAATGTTTTTTATGCTTACATTTCAACTGGCGTTATTATGATGATCTTATTTCATGTTTTTGAAAATGTCGGGATGAGTATTGGTCTGTTACCATTGACCGGTATTCCATTGCCATTTGTCAGTGCCGGTGGTTCGGCGTTGATTGGAAATATGATTGGAATTGGATTAATTATGTCGATGCAGTATCATAATAAGAGTTACATGTTTGGAGAAGACAAAGAATTTTCTTAATAAAAATACAAAGGTGGAATTAATGATGGATACAAAATATTACTGGACTGAAGACAATAACGGGGAAGTTACTGTTGGTTTGACTGAAGCAGGCAAAAACGAGTTGGGAAATATCACATTTGTTTCTCTTCCTAAAGTTGGTGCTCAACTGACAACTAGTGACACTTTATTGAATGTTGAAGCTGACAAAGCTGTTTCAGATATTCCCAGCCCAGTAGCCGGAAAAGTAACTGCAGTTAACAGTAACGCAGTTAATGATCCTTCAGTTTTGAACGGTTCAGACAAAGCAACTTCATGGATTGCTAAAATTCAAAAGTAAAAGCGCTTGACGGTTGAACCTTTTTTAGGTAGACTAACTAATAGTTTAATGATAGAAAAATGACAAGATGAGTAGACAATTAGAAATCATTCAGAGAGCCCGAAGTTGGTGAGAAAGGGTTGGTTGCAACTGTTGAATATGGTCTTGATTAAAAATGGATCGGTGAGCACAAGCAAGCCGGTAATGGGTAACGACCATTATTTCGTTGAGTTTTATAAACTCTTGAGGTTATTGTTGAAAAACAGTAACGAATAAAGGTGGTACCGCGAAGCTTTTCGTCCTTTTATAAGTAATCAGTTACTTGTAAAAAGATGGAAAGCTTTTTTTATATTTAAGGGGTGAACAGATTGATTCGATTTAACAACGTATCTAAGCAATACAGCACGAAGGATGGCGGCCTGACAGCTGTCAATGATGTCAACATTGAAATCAACGATGGCGAAATCTTTGGCATTGTCGGCTATTCCGGGGCTGGAAAAAGTACCTTGGTTCGAATGTTGGACGGGCTTGAAGCGCCCTCGACTGGTGAAATTGACATTAATGGTACTGATGTTGCCAAGCTTCATGGAAGTCAGTTGAGAAAGCAGCGACAAAAGATTGGTATGATCTTTCAACATTTTAACTTGTTGTGGTCCAGAACGGTTTTGGACAACATTGCCCTACCATTGGAGATCGCCAAAGTTCCAAAAGCCAAGCGTAAACAACGGGCTGAAGAACTGATTAAGCTAGTTGGGCTGCAAGGCAGAGAGCATTCCTATCCATCTGAATTATCCGGCGGTCAAAAGCAACGGGTTGGGATTGCCAGGGCGTTAGCCAATGAACCAACAATTTTAATTTCCGACGAAGCAACCAGTGCCTTGGACCCGGATACAACCAACGAAGTCCTGGATCTGCTGTTGAAGATTAACAAGGAAATGAATTTGACAATTTTGCTGATTACACATGAAATGCATGCAATTGCCAAGGCTTGTGAGCGGGTTGCCGTGATGGACAGTGGCCAGGTTGTTGAAACCGGATCAGTGTTTGAGGTCTTTCGTCATCCTCAAAAGGAAATTACCAAGAAATTTGTCAGTGAAGAGTTCACACCTCAACAAAGTGACAACACAATGACGCTTGAAGAGTTGGTAAAAAAATATCCGGATGGCCAAATTATCCGATTGGTATTCCATGGGCCACAAGCTGAGTTACCAATTGTCTCCGATGTTGTCAAACGCTTCCCGGACTTGACGATCAGCATTATTTCCGGTGCTATTCATCAAACTCAGGAAGGGGCGTTGGGATCCCTTGATCTTCAGCTTGTCGGTGACGACAGCCAAATTAATGAAGCGCTTGAATACCTCAAGAAGTTGCGTGTCGGAACGGAGGTGATTCATCATGGCTAACACAACTGGATTCAAGTCTTATTTTCAGTTTCATAATGTCGACTGGGGTGCAATGATGTCGGCAACTTGGGAAACGGTTTGGATGACCCTGTTATCAATGGTTGCAATTGTTATTTTAGGAATTATTTTAGGGCTCATCTTATACGAGACGCGTAATAAATCTGGAATTGGTTTTCGAATTCTCAATTGGATTGTCGGATTGTTTGTTAACATCTTCCGTTCAATTCCGTTTATTATCCTGATTATTCTGTTACTGCCAATTACCATGAAGTTGGCTGGGACGATTATTGGACCGCGGGCTGCGTTACCGTCACTGATCATCTCAGCTGCACCATTTTATGCCCGGATGGTTGAGTCATATTTCCGTGAGGTTGATTCAGGCGTTTTAGAGGCCGCTGAGTCAATGGGCGCAACCACTTGGGGAATCATTACCAAAGTTCTGCTGCCAGAGAGCAAACCGGCTTTAATTGCCGGAGCAACCGTTACAACCATCTCGTTGATCGGTTATACCGCGATGGCTGGTGCCATTGGAGCTGGTGGACTTGGAAATCTTGCCTACCAAGACGGCTTCCAAGCCAGCAATAACACCGTTACTTTGGTTGCCACAGTCATTATTTGTTTATTTGTGTTTATCGTCCAATTTGTTGGTGATGTTTTCGTTAAGATCACTGACAAACGGACATTATAATAATTGGGAGGGTTTCACATGAAGAAGAAATTATTAAGTTTATTCGCAGTTGTATTTACCGCCTTTTTACTGGTAGGTTGTTCATCATCATCCAACTCCAGCAAAAAAATGACCACTTTAAAGATTGGTGCTTCCGCAGTTCCTCATGCTCAGATTTTACGGCATGTTGCGCCAGAACTTAAAAAGGAAGGCGTTAACCTTAAAATCACCACATTCCAAGATTACGTAATGCCTAACAAGGCTCTTGCCAATGGTGAACTTGACGCCAACTACTTCCAACACGTTCCTTTCTTGGAACAATGGAATAAGCAAAACCACGGCACTTTAGTGAATGCCGGTGGTGTTCATCTGGAACCAATCGCTGTATTTTCAAAGAAGGTCAAGAAGCTCCAAGACCTTAAGAAGGGTGCAACAATTATTGTCAGCAGCAACGTTCCCGATTACGGCCGTATCTTACAAATCTTCAAAGATGCCGGTTTGATTACACTTAAGAAGGGCATTAACATTACTTCAGCCAATTTCAGTGACATTGCTTCAAACCCTCGCCACCTGAAATTCAAGCACAGTTATGAACCAAAACTTTTGCCAACAATTTATAAGAACGGTGAAGGTGATGCGGTTGTCATCAATGCCAACTATGCTGTTGGTGCCGGTTTGAATCCTATCAAGCAGTCAATTGCAATTGAAAAGCGTGATTCGCCATACGTTAACATCATTGCAACTCGTAAAGGTGACCAAAAGAAGCCTGCCATCAAGAAATTGGTTAAGGTTCTCCAGTCTACCAAAACCCAAAAATGGATTTTACATCACTACAAGGGTGCAGTTTTGCCAGAAAAGAATGTTAAGTAATTAATATCAATTAAGGGCCGTCCGCTATATACTTGGATTAGTAGTATAAATACTAATTCGCTTATATAGGGGGCGGCTTTTTTTGAAAGAAAAAAATGTATTTCATGTTAATGGATATCTTGGATTAATTGCGGTTATCCTATTGTTGGGCGTTGGCGGTTATCTGCTCTGGGCAGGTAGTCAAAGTGGCTCAGTTATGTCAATTGTTCTGGGCAGTGCCATTATTATTCTTGATCTGCTGTTTGCCAGTTCATTGACAATTATTCAACCAAATGAAGCCAAGGTTCTTACTTTCTTCGGTAACTATATCGGGACTATTCGTACACCGGGATTATTTATGACAGTGCCATTGACAAGCAAGCAGACAATTTCACTCCGTGTTCGTAACTTTAACAGTCAGATTATCAAGGTTAACGATTCAAAAGGTAACCCGGTTGAGATTGCGGCAGTAATTGTCTACAAAGTTGTCGACTCGGCAAAAGCCATTTTTAACGTGGAAGATTATGAACAATTTGTTGAGATTCAAAGTGAATCTGCCATTCGGCATATTGCTAGCCAGTATCCATACGACAGTTTTGATGAGAAGACTGACATTTTAACACTGAGAGGCAACGCTACGGAAGTGTCTGAAGCACTCACTGCCGAATTGCAGGATCGACTTGAAGTTGCCGGATTGACCATTTTGGAGACACGATTGACCCACTTGGCATATGCAACTGAAATCGCCAGTGCGATGCTTCAGCGACAACAAGCTACTGCGATCTTGTCCGCTCGAAAGATCATTGTCCAAGGGGCGGTTGAGATATCCAAGGCGGCTGTTTCGCAGCTGCAACATGATATCAGTATTGATATTCCGGATGAAAAGAAGATTCAAATGATTAACAATGTTTTGGTTTCAATCATCACTGAACGTGGGACTCAAAACGTGATTAATACGGACAACGTTAAATAATTGATATTGAATGGAAATCAGCAACCGGAAAATGTTGCTGGTTTTTTTCTTGACTTTTACGTTGGTTACCCATATAGTTAGTTACACAAGTAATTAACTAATACACGGAGGAGTATCATGACAACCAAAATTGTTCAAACAAAAGATTTACACAAAACCTATGATAAGAACAGCGCTAGGCCTTATGAGGCGTTGAAGGGAATCAACTTGTCAGTCGACCAGGGCGAGTTTGTTGGGATTATGGGAGCATCCGGATCTGGGAAGACCACTTTGTTGAACATCCTTGCGACCCTTGACCAACCAACCAGCGGTTCAGTTGAAATTGATGGCCAGGACGTAACCAATTTCTCTTCAAATCAAATGGCAGATTTTCGTTCAAAAAAGTTGGGCTTCATATTTCAAGACTTTAATTTACTGGAAACCTTGACTGCTAAGGAAAACATTGCCTTGCCGCTATCTTTGCAAAATACAAAAGCAGCTTTGATTGAACCCGCAGTGAAGACTGCAGCAACTAAATTGGCCATTGAAGACTTGCTTGACAAATACCCAAATCAATTGTCAGGCGGTCAAAAGCAACGGGTTGCTGCAGCCAGGGCGCTGGTTTCAAACCCCTCAATTATCTTTGGTGATGAGCCAACGGGGGCGCTGGACTCCACTAATGCTCGAGAGCTGCTCGACACACTGAGCGGCATTAATAACCAAGGAGTTTCAATCCTATTGGTTACCCATGATCCATTCTCAGCAAGTTTCTGTAAACGAATTTTGTTCATTAAAGATGGTCAAATTGGTGATGAAATTGAATCAGGAGATAAGGGTCGAAATAATTTTTATCAAGAAATCCTTGAAAAGTTGGGAACGTTTGAACAGTAATCAATCAAAGGAGTTTAGTTATGTTAGGTAAGATTTCGCCATCAGGAATTAAGGCTCGTTGGAAAGATTATCTAGTCCTCTTCTCGGGGATGATTATCACGACAGCCATTTTCTATATGTTCGAAGCCATTTCAACCAATGATCAATTTACCACCAATAGTCCAGTGGGCGAGAGTGCCAAGTTCGTGTTTATCTTCGGCTCCGTGTTATTGGCGATTATCACATTGGTTTATGTCTTTTACGCAAACAACTTTTTAATGAGTATGCGCAAACACGACTATGGGTTGTTTATGATGTTGGGTGCCAAATCGCGAGTCATCAGCAGGCTTATTGCGATGGAAACGGTTGTGATCGGGTTGATTTCAACAATCATCGGTTTGATTGTTGGCGTTGGCTTCACCAAAATTCTTAGCCGTTTTCTTGCCAGTCAGATCCACATGCCGTTAACCCATTTTTCGGCTTTCTACATGCCGGCAATGTGGACGACAGTCATCATGTTTTTGGTACTGTTCATTATCGCCGGATTTCTGAATGCCAGAACCTTCGTTAAAACTTCTGCGTTGCGACTGTTACGGTCTAGTCAGCAAAGTGACTGGAAACAACCTAAAGCGGTTAGCTTATGGGTGCAGGCAATTTTAGGAATTTTGCTATTGGCCGGCGGTTACTATGCGATGTATGATATTAAGCAGCTGAAACTAATGGCGGTTGCCATCGGGTTGGTAACAATTGTCCTGGGCACTTATTTTGTATTCAATTCCTTCTTTGTGATGCTGCTCCAAGTTATTCAACGTTCCAAGATGAATACAAAAGGGCTGAACAGCTTTACCCTGGCCCAATTAAAGTTTAGAATCCGTGATTACACAAAAATTCTGTCGGTTGTTTCACTTTTGTTTGCATTGGCATTGGGGGCAATTACCGTCGGAACCGGCTTTCAAAATATGGTTCCCAAATTAGCCCAAGGCAATGGATATTATTCGGTGGGGATTACTAATCCAAGTTCAAAAATGAATGCTTTGGTTGATCAGATCAAGGATAAATCAACGATTACGTACCAACAGAAAATTGATCCCCAAACCAAAAGTGTCTATTATCGGATAGATCAGCTGCAGAAACAACCGATTAAATATTCTGAGTTCGTTGACAAAGCGACGTTAAAGGCGAAAATTTCAACGGCTCAAGTTGCGCAGTACCGGCATAACGATTCCGGTGCTTATCAGGAACTTTGGGGATTACAGGCCCCAGATGCCAAAGCTTTCAAAATTAAGGTGGTCAGTGCAAATTCATTTAATCGGATCACTGCCAAAACCAATCAGCTGCTGATGGTGCGCGCTAATAACATGGATGCGGCGACAACAACCTTAACAAAAATTACCAACCTGCAGGCAAAACAATATGGCACTAAAAATAACCAGTTGGTTGGCGGGTCATTTGCCACCTACCAGCTTTTGAAAGGTGTTTTTGGCAGTCTTGAGTTCATGGGAATCTTCCTGGGAATTGCATTTCTTGCCATGCTTGCCAGCTGCCTGATGTTTAAAATTTTGAGTGGTGCTGCCAGCGACAAGATTCGATTTGATATGCTTAACAAAATTGGTACTCGAAGATCCGTTTTAAAACGGTCGATTTGGGTTCAAATTTTGGGACTATTCACACTTCCAGGAATTTTAGGAATCATTGATGTGGCTTTTGGCCTGCAAATGTTTTCTCGGAGCGGCTTGTTAATCGGCGGTGCTTACCAAACGTTTGCCATAACCACAGGTGGTTTCTTAATATTGTATTTGATTTACTTTGCAGTGACGGTTCTGATCTATTCCAGAATCGTGGTTCCAAAGACCAAGGTGGAAAAATAAATGATAAACATGATGGAGTGGGTTGATAATAATGAAGTTTGAATTTAATAGTTCAGAGCCCATCTACCGCCAAGTGGCGGAACAGATTGAGGATGCCATTGCGTCCGGCGGATTTGAAGAAGGCGGCCAAATTCCTTCAACGACTGAGATCTCCAAGGAATTTCACATCAATCCGGCAACCGTCCTTAAAGGGATGAACATTGTTGTCTCCAAAAATCTGATCGAAAAAAGACGGGGATTGGGAATGTTTGTTCAAGAGGGTGCTAGAAAACGGATCTTGGCAGAAAAACGAAATGGCTTTTTTGATGAGTTTGTTGTGAATTTGGTCCGTGAGGCACAGAACTTGGATATTTCCGAAGATGAGTTATTAGAATTAGTGAAAAGAGGTTACCAAAAATGACCGTATTGGAAGTCAGTCACATTTCAAAAGCGTTCGGTTCAAAGCGGGTTTTATCAGACATCAACCTAACTTTTGAAGATAATAAAATATATGGATTGTTGGGTCGAAACGGTGCTGGTAAAAGTACTTTGCTGAGCATCATGACCAATCGAAATTTTGCGGACAGCGGTCAGATTAAGATTGACTCAGAGGATGTCAGCGACAATGATTCCAAATTAGGGTTGATGTATCTGATGAGTGAAGTCAATCTTTATGCGAATGGCTGGAAGTTGACGCAGATCATTAAAGATTCTGAATCCCTTTATGGTGGTTTCGATCATGAATTGGCGAACCGCCTAATTAAAGAGTTCGGACTGGACGTCAATCAAAAATTCGGGAAACTGTCGACAGGCTATAACTCGATTTTTAAACTGATTTTGGCTTTATGTCTTCCGGTTAAGTTTGTGCTGTTGGACGAGCCGGTGTTGGGATTGGATGCCAATCACCGTGAACTGTTCTATTCCGAATTGATTCAGTCATACGCTGATAACCCACGTACTTTTATTGTCTCGACTCATTTGATAGAAGAAGTCGCCAATATCATCAGTGACGTGATTGTTCTTGACCAAGGGCGGGTCATTTTGAATCAGCCCGTTGAAGATGTCTTGGCCAAGACCCATTCAGTGGTTGGACCACAAAAAGATGTCGATCAATATACCAAAGGTCTGAACGTAATTGGTCATGATACGATGGGAAATATTCGCGCTGATTATGTATATGGTGATTTAGATGACCGAGTCTTGCCAGACACGATCCAGTTGTCAAACTTTGATTTACAGAAACTGTTCATTTTTCTAACCAATCAATATGAGGGGAGTGCTCAACATGAAGACCAACAAGGTCACTAAGTTTCTCTTTAGAAAACAGATTATCGGTCTGGCAGAAATGTATGTGTTTTTATTCGTGGCATTCCTAGTACTGCCTTTCATTTTTTCACTGATTTCCGGGTCCTTGAGTGATTATTCGTTAGCTGAACAGATGCGTGGAACATGGGTAACAGCAGCCTTTGGTGTCTATATGTTTGCCATTTCGACTTTATCCTATGAAAACTTTAAATTTCTGATTCAAAACGGCATTTCCAGGCAGACATTCTTTAATTCCCAGATTGTTGTAAATGGATTATTGATTTTAATCGGGAATACTTTTAATGTTGCCTATCAGTATTTGGTCTTGATGCCACTGGTCCATGCAAGAAACACGAATATTTTTATGTCATCTTATGCCGGGTATTTTCATAATTCAATTGTGGCGTTTTTGTTTAACTTTATTTTCAGCGGCTTGTTGCTGGTTGTTGGCGCCTTAGCAGGGATGGTGATCGGAAACTTTCTGACGCTCTTTTCCAAGTTCATTCAAAGAATTATTTTGATTGTGACCCCGATCGTCGGGTACATTACACTGATGTATGCTGCATCCAGGGTCATCCTTCATCATGACTTTGAAATGACCTGGGTTGCCAACTTCGCCAAGTTTGTCCTGGGGTACCGTTCAACCGGTTCCTATGATCCATTTCCAATGATTGTCGCCATGGTTGTTGTGTCGGCGATTATGCTGCTGATTGTTCGCTATCTTTTCAGTAAGAAGCAGTTAAAACGCGAATAATTTGGTAATATGAGGGCAAACTAACAATCCCATGAGAAGCAATTGTAAATGTTTTCAACTTTTAATATCCGTGATATACTTAGGTTTCTGGAAACTATACGAATTTATAAAAGGATGAGAATTCATGGAAAAAAATAAAAAGCTTCATATTGGCTTGATTTTCGGTGGTAACTCCTCAGAACATGACGTCTCCAAGCGTTCCGCACATAATATCTATGATGCCATGGACAAGGATCGTTACGACGTCAGCTTATTTTTAATGACGAAGAATGGTTTCTTTTTGGATCATGATGCATCTTCTCGAGTTTTCGACGGTGAGCCCGAAGATGAAGTCGCCAAGGAAGAATTGGCAAAATTGGATACCAAGAATCCATTGGCTCGAATTATCAACTTAGCTGAAGAATCCGATATTGATGTTTTCTTCCCAATCATTCATGGTAATTTGGGTGAAGACGGAACAATTCAAGGCTTGCTGCGACTACTCCACAAGCCATACGTTGGAACGCCGATATTAGGCTCTGCGATGTCATTTGATAAGGACATCACCAAGAAGATTGTGTCGCTTGCCGGAGTTGCCACAACCCGTTATAAAGTTGTGACACCGTTGACTGCTGAACAATATTCCTATCAAAATCTGAGCGATGAATTAGGAACTACCTTGTTCATCAAACCCGCTAACCAGGGTTCCTCGGTTGGAATTCACAAGGTTGAAAATGAGGATGAATATTCTGAAGGCCTTCGGGATGCTTTCCGTTATGACAGCAAGGTTCTGGTTGAAGAAGCAATTGAAGGGCCGGAAGAACTTGAAATTTCCATTTTGGGTAATGACCATCCGATTGCTTCAAAGATTGGGGCAATCAAAGTGCCCGCCAATGATGCTTTTTACACCTATGACAATAAATTTGTCGACGCCAGTCAGGTTCAGTTCGACGTACCCGTTGATATTTCTGACGAGCTGGCCCAACAAATCACGGAAATGGGGTTAACCACATACCGTGCTTTGGGATTAAAAGGGATGGCGAGAATTGACTACCTTGTTTCTCAGGACGGCAAACCATATATGAGTGAAGTTAACACTTTACCAGGATTTACCAATATTAGTTTATATCCACAACTCTTTGCGGCATCCGGCATTTCATACTCTGAATTGATTGATCGGCTGATTCAGCTGGCAATTGATGAATTTGAACGCCAGTCTAAAATTTTGTATGATTTCAAACCATTGCCACCGCGTGATCAAGATATCAATAAAAATAAATAAGCAAAAATAAACTGGGGCAACCAATTGCCACCGGTTTTTTTGCATGCAGGGAAGCTTAACATGGGGAAAGATGAAACAAAACTATATTATTATCTGACAGGTGCTTTGATTTGCTTAATGTTGTTGATGAGAAGGTTTTTAAATGCCTATCAAACTTTCACAACTGTTGTATTTTGCTCGCTGACAATGTTTTTGCTGCTGGTGGCACTCTTTTACTTTGGTATTACCAAAACAGCAGGTAGGGGCATTAAACGGCGACCATGGTCATTATTGGCTTTACTTGGAAGTGCTGTGTATTTATTTGTGCTGATGATTCCACTGGGGTTATTTGGTTTTTCAAATTACATCAAGTTTTCTGTACCAATTTCAGGCAGTCAGTTTACTTGGATTACTGTCAATCGGTATCCAATCGCCATTACGGCTATTGTTGTGTATTTTGTAATGGCGTTTATCGGGATTTATTTTTCAGCGTTTGCCCGTGATGTTATTCAAGCAGACGGTGATCACCCGTTTCAAGTTTTTAAGAAAACGGCTCGATTAGTAACCCTCAAACACTATGGATATAAGATTTTCATTGTGATCGCCATGCTGGTGGGAGTTTGTCTGTTTATTATTGGATTGGGGTGGGTCAATCAACATGTTGAGAACACGGCACTTTTCTTGCTTTCACAGGGTTTAATTGATACTTTGGCTCCGTTTGCTGAAATTTTGATCGTCAGTCGTTTGTTGGCTGTTAAATTCCAGAAGTTATCCGGTACTTATTTGTTGGCTCTTTATGGAGTTGCACTGGTTCTTTTTGCGGCTCTGTCTGCGGGCATCACTCAAGCGCAATTGCTGCCTTCATTTTCAAAGCCAACAATTATCGTCCATCGAGGGGTGATCAATCACAATGCCCAGGGGAATACGATTGCTGCATTAAAACAAAACAGCCGTTATCATTTCCCATTTGTTGAAATGGATATTCAAGAAACCAGGGACCATCACTTTATCTGTGCGCATAATGACGATTTGCGGATCCCTGGGGACGGTCTCAAAGAAATTGATCAGTTGAGTTTGAAAACCATCAAAAAATATCATCATGTCGATATGTTTTCTGACTACTTAAAAACCGCCAACCGGCTCAAGCAGCCGTTAATTATTGAGTTGAAGGTCACCAATAACAGCGATCGTCACATGGGCACCCGATTTGCAGATCAATTCAAAGCTGGTCTAACTGTTTTGCCTCATCGGGTTCATTCAGTCGGATATCCATTTTTACGACAGATCAAGCACCAAATCCCTTCAATTCATATCGGACTGGTCACGATGCTCAATTTTGGTAATATTCGAGAATATAACGTTGATTTTTATACGCTTCAGCACCTAACCGCCAACCCATTTTTGATCGCTTCTGTTGGTGCCACCGGGCGTCCAGTGTATTCGTGGACGGATGACAGCCGGTTATCCATGGTTCGAATGGAAATGCTGGGCACAAGCGGTCAGGTAACCGATCAGGCATTTCGGCTTTCAAACCTTCATGTCAATTATCAACGTGATCGATGGATACTTTTGCTAAATTCTTTGCAGAATTATTTATAATTTGTCGTAATTAATCATTAGGAGGTGGGAAAATGGTTAAAAGATGTCCCTGGGCGACCGACAGCCCAGAATTGCTCGTATATCATGATACGGTTTGGGGACGGCCCGAAAAGGATCCCCAGAAATTATTTAAGGCGTTATGTTTGGAAATTATGCAGGCAGGTTTAACATTTTCGACTGTTTTAAAGTTTGAAGACGGGATGGATACTGTATTCCACAATTTTTCGATAGATTATTTGGCTGGCTGTAATCAAGAAGATCTAGAAGCCTTTTGTAATGATAAACGCATTATTAGGAATCATGCGAAAGTAGCTGCGATTATCGCCAATGCCAAAGTTGTTCAGACGGACCCCAGTGCACTATTGGACGCGACTTGGGGACCGGTAAATGATGTTCAGATGGACCATTTATTGACGGAACCGCCAAAAGCGGTCAAGTACAAAAATTTTATTGAAAAATTTGTGAAAGAGTTTAAAGAAATGGGATTAAAACGCATGGGCCCAATTACCGTATATAGTTACTTGCAAGCGGTTGGCGTCGTTAATGATCACTTGGTAACTTGTGAATTTCATGAGGAATCTGCACTCACAAATTAGTAAAATCTTCTTGATTATTCATTACAATTATAATATGATACATAAGTTCTATATTGAGTAGGTTAACTATTAGGAGAGTGATCTGATGACAATGGTGCTCACTGGGTCAACGATCCGGAATGCAAGAAAAGCGAAGGGGATGTCCCAAGTTCAACTTGCAGAAGGTATTTGTACCCAGGCGACTGTTAGTTCGATTGAGAATCAAAATACGAGTCCGAACTTTGACATTTTGGCTGCAATTTGTCGGAAATTGGATCTATTAATTACGGATGTTGCCAAAAATTCCAGTTATGGCGACAAAGTTTTTTCTTACATCGAAGATGATATGCGGAATCATATGTACGCCGAAGCTAAAAATCACATTGATCAAATTGATTGTGACAGATTGAATACCAAGACAATGAAGTGTAAGTATCATTGTTATCGTGGATTTATTGAACTTTATATTAATGATGATATCGATGAGGCAATTTATAATTTCAATCTTCAATTGACTCAATATTGTGCTGACGAAGCAACATTTTACCAAGCGTGGTCTAATTTGGGAATTGGTTTGGCATACCAGAAGCTGGGGAAACTAAGCCGGGCTGAGAACTTCATTGATGCGAGTGCGCAAATTCTCTCAAAAGTTAAAAAAGAGGGCAAACACAACATGTGTGTCATCGTTGATTTATACATCGATGTAATTGCCGCTTATTCTGAGCTCGGGAAATATGACACGGCGTCCTGTTTAATTCATGAAATTCTGCATCAATTGACTCAACAGGATTTGATCTATAAAGCTGATGTGTTGGCTGAATTGGAGTCCAAGTGTTTGTATGCCAAGGGGCAGGTAATTCAGGCGACAATGAAACAGTTTGCCGCCATGTTCATTGCTGAGTTGCGTGGCAATACAGACTTGGCAGAGAAAATTATGAACCGGAATCAATCCCATATTGTTGAGATGGTAAAGAACGAACTATCAAAGAATGAAGGGAATCCAACTTTTGTTAAATAATAAAGATTTAAAGAAAAACCGATTTTCCAAGTAGCCGGAAGGGTCTACTTGGAAAATCGGTTTTTATATTGTTCCATGAGTCCTAAATAGATGTGAAACAAAAACACCCAAGGAGTATGTAAGCATTTCTGGGTGCTTGGTATTTAATCAATCATTTTGAATCGTAGTTCTGAATGAATGTTAAACATGTTTACTTGGATTGACAGCAGGTTTGTTATCCAAGTCGGTTCTAACAACTAAGACATCACAAACCGCTGTTCTTGTTACATATTCAGTAACTGATCCGATTAATAATCGTTCTACGGCATTTAAACCAGTTGCACCAATCATGATTAAGTCGATGTTGAGGTTTTGTGGAATATCTCTTGCAATGACCGTCTTTGGTGCACCGTACTCAATTGAGTAATCGACATCGTTCAGACCCGCACTTTTAGCGTCTTCGATGTATTTATCCAAAGTTTCCTTTGCGGTATCGGTAACCTGTTCAACCATTGATGTGTCAAAGCTTGAAATATTTTGAAATGCTCGTGTATCAACAACGTGAACTAAGTGAAGAGATGCATTATTACGGATCGCAACTGCTACACCCTTTTTAAAAGCTAACTCAGCCTCGTATGATCCATCTACTGGGACTAAAATTTGTTTATATTGTTGTTGTAACATTATGCCCACCCTCATTTCTATCTGTTTAACTTAATTGTACTTTACTTTGGATAAAATACAAAGAAATAAATATCACTGCTGTTTATGATTAATGACGTTAAGAATTGCAAACTCGACCACGAGGCCATGTGCAGTCATCCACAAAAGGACAACCAATATCAAAATATCATTTTGAAGAATGAGTGAAATAATCCCTAAAACAGCCAGAATGATAAACATAATTCCACCATTTTTAGCCGCTCCCTTTAAACGAGGATCATCTTGAACCGAAATATTGAACATTGTTTTTTTAAGGTGCGATAGCAGGTAATAGCCGATGTAAAGGGCAATCAGCACAGCTACAGCAACCAAAATATTGATTATCATAGTTACACTCCAATACTATTTATGTCCCGAAGATTTTCTAAGCTTTTCATACTGTTCCCCAAGGGCCGTTTCGATGCGCCCATTTTCTTTCGGGTGGTAATACTGGGCATTTTTTATTTTATCAGGCAAATATTGTTGTTTGACCCAGTCGTTTGGAAAATCATGGGGATACTTATAAGTGACACCTCGGCCCAACTTTTTGGCACCTTTATAATGGGCGTCTTTCAAGTGTAATGGGACATCACCGTAATTACCTGATCGAATGTCGCCTAGCGCACCGTCAATCGCGGTCATGGCCGAATTAGACTTTGGGCTGAGACACAGTTCGATGATTGCGTTGGCAAGCGGTATTCGAGCTTCTGGCAGTCCCAACTGGCGGGCAGCGTCAACTGCCGCCACTGTTCGTTGACAGGCACTAGGATTGGCCAACCCGATGTCTTCATACGCGATAACCAATAGCCGTCGCATAATCGAAACCAAATCGCCGGATTCAATCAATCGACCTGCGTAATGCAATGCGGCATCAGTATCAGAGCCACGGATTGACTTTTGAAACGCAGAAATCACATCGTAGTGGGCATCACCGTCTTTGTCGGAATTCAGTGCCTTTCGCTGTAAGCATTCCTCAACGATTGCCTGGGTCACTTTGATTCGACCCTGACTGTTTTTCTCGGTAGACTTGACCGCCAACTCCAAAGCGTTTAAGGATGAACGCAAATCACCGTTGGTTGCCGTTGACAAGAAGTTCATTGCCGAATCCGAGATGTCGACTGGATAACTTCCAAGCCCTTTATCTGTGTCTTTCAATGCACGGGTGAGGGCTTTTTGGATATCTTTGGACGATAGGGGATGGACTTCAAAAATTTGAGTTCTTGATCGAATTGCGGGATTGATATTGATGTAAGGATTTTCAGTCGTTGCACCAATCAAAATAATCGAACCGCTTTCCAGTAATGGCAAAAGGAAATCCTGCTTGGTTTTATCCAAACGATGAATTTCATCAAGAAGCAATACGACGGTACCGCTCATTTTGGCTTCTTCAGCGACAACCTGCAAATCCTTTTTAGTATCGGTGGCAGCGTTCAACATTCTGAAGGCATATTTGGTTGATCCTGCAATCGCACTGGCGATACTGGTCTTTCCGGTTCCGGGAGGACCATATAAGATCATCGATGACAGCATCTTAGCGCGAACCATTCGTTCAATAATTTTACCGGGTCCAACCAAATCCTGTTGGCCCACGATTTCTTCGAGCTTTGTGGGACGCATTCTGTAGGCGAGGGGTTGTTGCATGATCATCCTCCTTTCAACTTAATGTGATTAAAATATAAACTTCATAAATTATACCATGGGAATTGGAGACACAAAAAAAGCGTTTTGCCTAAGCAAAACGCCAGCTGAATTATTAACCCAACTTGTTGTAGTATTCAACAATAAGTGATTCATCAATATCAGCATCAAGTTCTTCACGTTGTGGAAGACGTACTAATGATCCTTCAAGCTTGTCTGCATCGAAGCTGACATATTGTGGACGACCCACAACAGCTTCAACAGCATCCTTGATAACTTGGAGAGATTTTGACTTCTCACGAACGGAGATTACTTGACCAGGTTGAACTTCATATGATGGAATATCAACACGGTTGCCATCAACAGTGATATGACCATGATTTACTAATTGACGAGCTTGACGACGAGTAGTAGCCAAACCTAAACGGTAAACCATGTTATCCAAACGCTCTTCAAGTAAGATCATGAAGTTAACACCATGCTTACCTTCACGAATCTTGCCGGCACGAACGAACAGGTTACTGAATTGACGTTCAGTAAGTCCGTACATGTAACGAAGCTTTTGCTTTTCGTGTAATTGCAAACCATATTCTGAAAGTTTTGAACGACGGCCTTGACCGTGATCACCAGGAGCATAAGGACGACGTGAAAGTTCTTTACCAGTACCTGATAAAGAGATACCCAAACGACGTGAAATTCTCCAACTTGGACCTGTATATCTTGACATAAGTAATCCTCCAATATTTTTTTGGAGTAAAATAAGCCATTGTAGACTTAGTATTCGTGCATGTTGCTTTGCTCTTTCGCTCAAGCAGCCGATTGAGTTACTTGCAGAACCAATTGAATGGCAACAACATGTTGACGAGCTTACCGTCTACTGCTGCGTTATTTTACACAAAGACCATTGTATAAAGATTTCTACTTGAAGTCAACATGTTTGATGAAGATATCGGCAAACTGATTGAGAATTTGTTCATCTTCACTTGAAAAGCGATCGAGAATTGGTGAGTCGATATCTAAAACGCCAATTGCTTTTCCGTCTTTAAATAATGGGACAACGATTTCCGAATTGGAATTGGCATCACAGGCAATGTGACCTGCAAATTGATGGACGTCGGCTACCCGCAGAGAATGTTTTTCCTTTAGAGCAGTCCCGCACACGCCGTCACCATTTTTGATGTGCATGCATGCCACATTTCCCTGAAATGGGCCGAGGATGAGTTCATCATTATCAGGAACGTAACGGTAAAATCCAACCCAGTTAATATCTTCCAAAGTCACGTTTAATAAGGCAGCGGCGTTTGCCATATTTGAAATCAAATCAGTCTCCCCGGTTAAGAGGGCATCGAGTTGTTGATTGACGAGATTGGTAACGTTTTGCATAATTGTCTTCCTCACTTTAAAAATAATATGGTGAAAGCATTCTACTATGATATAATTCAACTTAGAGCACATTTATTTGCTATTCATACATATTAAATTGTTTTGGGCAATTTTACTACAATAATGTACCATTTAATATCTTTATTTCTGAAGGATGGGATCGAATGCTTACTTTGTTGATTGGAATCATCGTAGTTGTTGGGGCCGGTTACCTTGGATTTGTTTTTTATCAAAGACGAACAATCAAAATGGCAACCGATGTTTATGAGAACAAACGGGACTTGAACAAAATTCCGCTGGATGATGAGTTTGCACTTGCTAAGAAAATGAATTTAACGGGTGAATCTCACAAGAAATATGATCAGTTGTACAACAAGTATCAGCATTACAAGAACCAGATGCTGCCAAATATTGATGAGGGGATCGCGGCAGTTAAGGAAGACGGCAAGGGAATTAACTTTCTCAAAACAAGAAGCGACTGGGAAAGTGCCAACAAGGCCATCTCTGATGCCGATTCTACTTTAAAAGAAATCCAAGCTGGCTTGGCCCAGCTTTATGATTTGAACAAACAACATAAGCTGGCAGTTGAAGAGCTGGAAAAGAAATATAAACGGTTGCGTGAGGATATTCTCAACAAGAACCAGTCATTTGGCCCAAGTATTGATAATTTGGAAAAGATGCTCTCTGATATTGAGGGGACCTTTGACGAGTTTACCCAGCTGACCAAGAGTGGCGATCCCAACAGTGCTGAAGATGTATTGAATGATCTTAATTCTTCAACCGACAAAATGGAATCGTATATGAATCGGATTCCCAAGTTATATCAAATGATCTCAAAAGAGTTCGTTGATCAAGTTGATGAGATCGAAGCTGGTTATAAGGAACTTAAAGACAAACAATACAATTTTCCAAATGATAAGTTTACCGATGACATCAAGGGAATTCGTGATCAACTGAAAGTCAATACCAACAAGTTGAAGACTTTAGATGTTGATTCAGTTGAGAAGGCTACCAAAGATATCGCTGATCGAATTGACAAGTTGTATGATGCAATTGATAAAGAGTTCAAAGCCCGACCAGAAGTGGAAAAGGACACCAAGGTTATCGGTGAATATATTGAACATGTTCGCCAGCAAAACAGCGATCTTCAGCTGCGGCTTGAGGCACTTAACAAAAGTTATATTTTGAATCACAAAGAAATTGAAAACAATCATCAATATGACCAGCAGATCTCGACAATTGAGAAGAAGTATCAGGATGCTGTCGACGCCATGCAAAATGGCACTGCCGTATTTTCAACAATCAATAGCGATCAGAAGCAAATGATGAAAGACTTAGGACAAATTGAATCAGAGCAAAAAGATCTGTTCCAGTCGACTGTCAAGATTCCCCAACAAGAACAGGCTGCCCGCAACGCGCTGTCCAAATTTGATTTGGAAATGCGTAATAAGAAACGGCGGATAGACAACCATAATTTACCTGGATTGTCAGATGACTACCAAGAAACGTTCACCGGGGTCATTCGAGAAATTAACCACTTGGACGATGCCATGAATCAACCTAAGATCGATGTTGATGACATCTCCAAGCAGCTTATTATCATTCAGTCTGATATGGATACATTAGAGGAAAAGACCGATCAGTTGATTGACGATGCAACTCTGGCAGAACAAACGATTCAGTACGCTAACCGGTTTATCGGCAGTGACTCTGAAATTGCCGCCGCCAGTAAAACTGCTCAGATGTATTTTGACCAAAAATATGATTATGAGCAAAGCTTGAATATCATTTCAAAAGCATTGGAAAAACAGTCGTCCGGAATGTTTGACAAGATCAAAGATGACTATTTTAGTGCTAAGAAACGATTCAAATCAGGAAAAGCAAAAGAAGACAAACAATAATTTGATTCATCAGGTGAGGCTGAACTGGATTCTTCAGCCTCACTTTTTGTTTACTGCTTGTTGATGTTTAACCCAAATTGCTTGTTACAAAAGGCCTTTGGGTGTATCATCATGAGAGTTATATTTGTTGGAGTCGAACCAATAAATTTAGAGAAGAAGGTTTCAAATGATTTATTTTGATAATAGTGCCACCACAAAAGTATTACCTGAAGTTCTTGACACTTATAATAAAGTGAGCGAACAAATTTGGGGCAACCCATCAAGTTTGCATAACTTTGGTGAACAGGCGTTTAATCTCTTGGAGCAGTCCAGAAAGCAGATCGCCGATTTGTTGAATGTTCATCCAGATGAAATCTACTTTACGAGTGGCGGAACCGAGGGTGACAATTGGGTCATCAAAGGAACCGCAATTGAAAAGCGAGAATTTGGGAAACATCTGATTACCACATCAGTTGAACATGCTGCAGTAAGGAACTCATTTGAACAGCTCAAACAGCTGGGCTATGACGTCACCTATCTGCCAGTTGATGATGAAGGCCGGATCTCCATTGCTGACTTGAAAGCAGCAATCCGTCCGGATACGACTTTGGTTTCAATTATGGCAGTGAATAATGAAATTGGGACTATCCAACCAATTCAAGAAGCTGCAGAATTGCTGAAGAATTATCCGAAAATTCATTTTCATGTTGATGCGGTTCAAGGCCTTGGAAAGGGCATTCAGGATCAGATCTTTAACGATCGAACTGATTTTGCTGCCTTTTCAGGTCACAAGTTCCATGCACCACGGGGAACCGGTTTTATCTATGGTCGTCGTGGTCGTCGTATCGCACCATTAATGAATGGTGGCGGTCAGGAAAAGAACCAGCGGTCGGGAACCGAAAATTTGCCTGGCATCGTTGCCATGGCAAAAGCAATTCGCCTGGTACTTGCAAAAGAACCGAGTGCAATTGAAACCGAGCGCCAAATTAAGCAGCTAATTATGGATCATATCAGTAAATTTGATAAGGTCACGATTTTCTCAAAGAATGACGCAACGTTTGCTCCGCACATCCTTTGTTTTGCAATTCAGGGTGTCCGTGGTGAAACCATTGTTCATGCTTTTGAGAAACAGGGAATTTATATTTCTACGACAAGTGCCTGTTCGTCGAAGGATCACACTGAATCCGGCACGTTAAATGCCATGCAGGTTCCAGATGATATTGCCACAAGTGCCGTTCGCATTTCACTTGGAGATCACAATACGCTTGATGAAGCCAAACAATTCGTAAAAGTATTTGATCAGTTGTATGAAGAATTTGACAAATTAAGTTAGGAGCAAATATGCACTATACAGAAATTATGGTTCGTTACGGCGAACTGTCCACAAAGGGCAAAAATAAAAAAGATTTTATCAAGCAGCTTGGGAAAAATGTCAGAGCTGTTCTTCACCCATTTCCAAAGCTTGAAGTCAAAGCACAACGCGACCGTCTTCACGTTGCCTTGAATGGCGAAGATGACAAACAGGTCATCGAAACCTTGAAGGGCGTTTTTGGGATCGAAAACTTCTATCCATCCGTTCAATTGGATAAGGACATGGATGTGATCAAGAAGACCGCGTTGGAAATGGTCAAGGAACAATATCATGACGGAGCAACATTCAAAATTAATACGCGTCGTCAGGATAAACACTTTGAGTATGATACCAACCAGATTAACAACATGCTGGGTGATTACATTCTCGAAAACGTTGATGGAATTACGGTTGACGTTAAGAACCCAGACATTTCGATTCGGGTGGAAATTCGTATGAATGGCGCTTTTCTTTCATCTGAAAAGATCCACGGCGCTGGTGGCTTGCCAGTCGGAACCGGTGGTCGCGCAACGATGATGCTTTCCGGTGGAATCGATTCGCCCGTGGCGACTTATTTAGCCATGAAGCGTGGTGTCAAAATTGACATGATCCATTTCTACAGTCCGCCTTATACCGGCGAACAGGCTTTGAATAAGGCCAAACAGCTGACTTCTGTTTTGGGAAAGTATTCAGGCAACATTCAGTTCATCCAAGTGCCATTTACAGAGATCCAAGAAACCATTAAGGAAAAAGTCCCCGAAGGTTATTTAATGACGATTCAACGACGGATGATGCTGCGAATTGCTGCTCAAATTACCAAGAACCGCCATTGTGATGGCGTCTTTACCGGTGAAGCTTTGGGTCAAGTCGCATCACAGACTTTGGAAAGCATGATGGCCATCAACGATGTGACCACGATGCCGGTTTTGCGGCCGTTGGTTTCAATGGATAAGACTGATATCATCAAGATTTCAGAAAAAATTCATACTTATGATCTTTCTATTCTTCCATTTGAGGATTGCTGTACAATTTTCACACCCCCAGCACCAAAAACGCGGCCAAGTTTGGAAAAGTCTCGGAAATTTGAACAGTATATTGATGTTGAAGGGTTGATGAAAAAAGCGATTGATAACATTGAAATCACTAATATTAAACCCGGTGAAGAATTCCTGAATCAAAATCAGGATGTCTTTGCTGAACTTCTTTAATTTTTCGATACTTGCGCATTTAACCAGTTTAGGCTACATTATGTATAAAGTAGTTACACCAAGGGAGTGCTTTTATGAAAATCACTATCAATGGTAAAGAAGAAAGTATGTTTGGCAATCCACCTGAAGTTGGGGAACAATTGCCAAAGTTTAAACTCGAGGATGCAAATGGCAACAAAGTGAAAACGGCTGATATTATTGGCCGAATCACGTTGATTTCGACTGTTCCCGATATTGATACACCGGTTTGTTCAATGGAAACCCGCAAGTTTAATCAGGAGGCCGACAAGTTTCCTGACGTGCGTTTCTTGACAATCTCCAATAATACGATTGAGCAGCAGAAAAATTGGTGTGCTGCGCAAGGCGTCACAAATTTGCAAATGCTGTCTGATGAAAACCTTTCATTAGGTTACGCATTGAAGCTTTATTTGCCTAACTTTGGGGCTTTGGCACGGACCATTTTCATTGTCGATGCGACCGGGAAAATTATTTATCGCCAAGTGGTTTCGGAGATTCATGATGAACCGGACTACGATGATGCGTTGAATGCTTTGAAAAAAGTTGCTCAACGTATTGACGATTAAGCCATATTTGGTTAAGATTAAAATTAAATTAAAGTGTTGAGCAAGAGAGTAGCCGGTATTTTGGGTTAAGAAAGAAAACCATTGCTGCGAGGTTTTTACCAAATACCGAGTGAAGGTAACTTGTGAGCTTCTCGTTTTATTTCGAAACGAGGCGGTTTATCAGACCGTTACTATGATATTTAAGTGGGGCTTTTTTGAGCCCAATTTAGGTGGTACCGCGAGCACTTCGTCCTAATGACAGGATGGGGTGTTTTTTTGTTACATAAATTTGATCTAAAAATTGGAAGGAGCAATGTCATGTCAGACAAAAAACCAGAAATGTCCACGAAATATGATCCAACTGCTGTTGAAAATGGCCGTTATAACGAATGGCTTGAAGAAGGGGTATTTACTCCCAGTGGAGACAAAAAAGCCAAGCCGTTTTCAATCGTTTTACCACCGCCAAATGTTACTGGTAAGCTTCATCTGGGTCATGCATGGGACACAACGCTTCAAGATATGATTATCAGACGCAAGCGAATGCAGGGCTTTGATACACTGTGGCTGCCAGGAATGGACCATGCCGGAATTGCGACTCAAGCTAAAGTTGAGGCTAAGCTCCGAAAGCAGGGAATTTCCCGATACGACTTGGGTCGTGAAAAATTTGTCGAAAAGGTCTGGGAATGGAAGGATGACTTCGCCCGAACGATTAAAGAACAATGGGCCAAGCTCGGCCTTTCACTCGATTACAGTCGTGAACGTTTCACTTTGGATAAGGGGCTTTCAAAAGCAGTTCGAAAAGTCTTCGTATCCCTTTACCAAAAAGGCTTGATCTATCGTGGCGAATATATTATCAACTGGGATCCTCAGGC
The DNA here is from genome assembly GCF_001435575.1 of Lentilactobacillus sunkii DSM 19904. Lineage (GTDB taxonomy): Bacteria > Bacillota > Bacilli > Lactobacillales > Lactobacillaceae > Lentilactobacillus > Lentilactobacillus sunkii. Next base: position 105,527 of record NZ_AZEA01000003.1, on the reverse strand, counting down.
CAGAACGGCATTGTCCGATATTGAAGTTATCCATAAAGACGATAAGGGTGCTTTCTACCATGTCAAATATCCATTTACCGATGGAACCACTTTCAATGGGAAGGACTATATTGAAATTGCCACTACCCGTCCGGAAACGATGATGGGCGATACTGCGGTTGCCGTCAATCCTTCCGACAAGCGATATAAGGATATTGTCGGCAAAAAGGTACTTGTGCCATTAATTAATCGTGAAGTGCCGATTATTGCCGATCAGTACGTTGACCCCGATTTTGGAACTGGAATGGTAAAAATCACGCCAGCCCATGACCCTAACGATTTTAAAGTTGGAAATCGTCATGACCTGAAGCGAATCAATACCATGAATGAAGACGCATCAATGAATGAAAACGCCGGCAAGTATGAAGGCATGGATCGATTCGAAGCGCGAAAAGCAATGGTAAAAGATCTTCAGGATGAAGGCTTAATGATTTCTATTGATCCGATTGTCCATTCCGTTGGTCACTCCGAACGGACCGGTGTTCAAGTTGAAGCCCGCTTATCAACTCAGTGGTTCGTTAAGATGAAGCCACTTGCCGAACAGGCCATCAAGAATCAGGATACGAATGATAAGGTTAACTTCTTCCCAGACCGTTTTGAAGGCACCTTTGAACAATGGATGGAAAATGTTCATGACTGGGTTATTTCTCGTCAACTCTGGTGGGGTCATCAAATTCCTGCCTGGTACAACAAGAAAACCGGTGAAACATACGTTGGTATGGAAGCACCTAAAGATCCGGAAAACTGGGATCAGGATCCTGATGTCTTGGATACCTGGTTCTCGTCAGCGCTTTGGCCATTTTCAACCATGGGCTGGCCTGAAGATACCGAAGATATGAAGCGATACTTCCCAACCGATACACTGGTTACCGGTTACGATATTATCTTCTTCTGGGTTTCCAGAATGATTTTCCAAAGTTTGGAATTTACTAAAGAACGACCATTTAAAGATGTTTTACTGCATGGATTAATTCGTGATTCACAGGGTCGGAAGATGTCCAAATCACTTGGAAACGGAATCGATCCGATGGACGTCATTGATAAATATGGTGCTGATGCGCTTCGTTGGTTCCTATCCATTGGTGGAACACCTGGACAAGACTTGAAGTTCAGCTATGACAAGATGGATTCGGCATGGAACTTCATTAACAAGATTTGGAATGCCAGTCGATACGTTATCAAGAATTTGGATGGAATCGATCAACCCAAGCTGCCTGATCAATCCGAATGGCAATTATCCGACAAATGGATTTTGAGCCGCTTGAATGCAACCGTCAATCACGTTTCAGAGTTGTTTGAAAAGTACAATTTTGGTGAAGCCGATCGCTATCTTTACGACTTTATCTGGAACGACTTCTGTGACTGGTACATCGAAATGAGTAAGGAAGCACTCAACAGCGATGATGAGAGGCTGAAGAAAAACACCCAAAACATTTTAGCTTATGTCTTGGATCAAACATTGCGTCTGCTTCAACCGATTATGCCATTTGTAACTGAATATATTTGGCAGATGATGCCGCACGAAGGAAAGTCATTGGTTACCGCAGCATACCCGGTTGATCATAAAGAACTGAACGATCCGGAATCTGAACAACAGATGAAGTCACTCATTGATTTGATCACGGCCGTCCGGAACATTCGAAACGAAGCCAACGCACCACTTTCTTCACCAATCGATATGCTGATTCAAACAGACAACGCAACTCTTAAGGGAATTTTTGAGTCCAACCGTGAATATATTGACCGGTTCTGTCATACTCAGAAATTGGAAATCGGGGCAAATATTGAGGCACCAAAGCTTTCAATGTCTGCCGTGATTACGGATGCAACGATCTTTGTGCCATTAGCAGAATTGGTTGATTTGAAAGATGAACAAGCCCGGGTTCAAAAAGATGTTGATAAATTTGAGGCCGAAGTGGCCCGTTCAGACAAAAAATTAGCAAATAAACGCTTCGTGGACAATGCGCCTGAAGCCGTTGTTGAAGAAGAAAAAACCAAACAGGCTGATTATCAATCGAAGTTGGATGCAGCCAAGGAACGTCTTGAACAAATTTCCAGTGAGATGTAAAAATGAACCAACTATGATCCGCTAATTTCAAAAAACGTGGGATGAAATGCTGTTTCCTGGTGAAAGATCAGGATTTGAAGCTGCATTTTACCCGCGTTTTTTAAGGAGAAAAAAATGATTAACACATATGACGAGGCGCTTAACTTTATTCATGGGAGAACAAAGTTTAAGAAGATTCCGACATTGAAGCGGATGCGTCGATTTTTAGATGAATTGGGTGCCCCGGATAAAAAGATTAATGCGATTCACATTGCCGGCACCAACGGCAAGGGCTCAACACTCGCCTTTTTGCGGAATATTTTTCAGGCAGAAGGGAAAACGGTAGGGAGCTTTACTTCACCGTTTTTGGTCAAGTTTAATGAGCGAATCAGTGTCAATGGAGTTGGTATTTCCGACGATGATATCCTCAGGTTGACACAGGAATTGTATCCCACGATTGCAAAACTTGACGCCGAATTACCGGAAGGTGGCCCCACGGAATTTGAAATTGTGACGGCTATGATGTTTAAATACTTTGCAGAAGGTCATGCAGATATTGTGCTCATTGAGGTTGGCCTAGGTGGCTTGTACGATTCGACAAACGTGATTGTTCCAAAGGTATCGGTGATCACGTCAATTGGCTGGGATCACATGCATATTTTGGGTGACACATTACCCAAAATTGCTTTTCAAAAAGCCGGTATTATCAAGGAAGGCGTACCGGTAGTTGTTGGCGGAGTTGATCCGGATCCGCTGGAAGTAATTGTTCATCAAGCGGCTAAAAAGCACAGTCCCATTAAGATTTTGGGCAAAGATTTTCATGTTAATGATTTAGGTGAGCAAAATTGGGTTCAAAGTTTTGATTTTGATTCATCCAATCTTCATCTTCATCAATTACAGACAGACCTTATAGGGGATTATCAGACCCATAACGCAGCTTTGGCAGTCCAAGCATATAATGAGTACCAAAAGCTCCACAATCAGCCCATAGACTCTGAGGTAATCCGTCGTGGTATTCGAAATACTCGGTGGGCTGGACGGTTCGAACCAATTGCGACCCGTCCCGCAATTGTTTTGGATGGAGCTCACAACATTTCTGCTGTTGACCTGATCGTGGATACTCTTGAAAACGATTTTCCTAAAGGCCATATCTATGTGCTAATGGGAATTCTTGCAGACAAGCAGGCTGATAAAATGGTCGAAAAAATGGCGACTGTTCCAAATGTTTCGATTGTCTTAACCCAGTTCGCCGGACCGGGTAAACGGGCGGCAGCCAATCCGGAAAAATTGGAACACAAACTGCAAACCCGTCCGCAAAATGTGTCCGCAATCGATGATTGGCAGTCGGCCATTTCTGAATTGAAACGGAAACTGACGCCTGACGATATGCTATTAATTACCGGTTCGTTATATTTCATATCGGATGTTCGGAAATTTCTTAAGAATCCGGGTATGAATTTCAAATAAACTATTAAATCAGCTTACGTTTCTCTTGATTTTATTTATTTTTGGACGCGTTATGATATACTTGTTTCGTTAAACAATAATAAATTAATCTATAAAAAACGAACTAAATTAAGTTGATAGACAACGAAGGGATGGATAACGTGTTTGGACTTGGGGAAAAAAACATAGGAATTGATCTTGGTACTGCTAATACGATTGTTTACGTTGAAGGAAAAGGAATTGTTCTTCGTGAACCGTCAGTAGTTGCCAAAAGCACAAAATCAGGCGAGGTAATCGCCGTTGGATCAGAGGCTCGGGCAATGATCGGCCGGACTCCGGCCAGTATTCAGGCTGTTCGGCCAATGAAAGACGGTGTGATCGCTGATTACGATACGACCGTTGCAATGATGAAGTACTTTATCCAAAAGGCATTGGGACATTCATCAGGCAAACCTTATGTGATGGTTTGTGTGCCAACCGGTATCACTGCTGTTGAAAAGCGGGCTGTGATTGATGCAACCCGCGTTGCCGGTGCCCGTGACGCATATGTGATTGAAGAACCATTTGCAGCCGCAATTGGTGCCGGTCTTCCAGTTATGGATCCAACCGGTAGCATGGTTGTTGATATCGGTGGTGGAACAACTGATGTTGCCACCATTTCTTTAGGCGGAATCGTTTCCAGTCGTTCAGTTCGAATGGCTGGCGACAAGCTGAATGAGGCGATTGCACAGTATGTCCGTCAAAAGTACAATCTGCTCATTGGTGAGCGAACTTCCGAACAGCTCAAGATTGATATTGGTTCTGCTTCTGCCGAAGCTGCCAAAGAGATTAAAGCGATTCCGGTTCGCGGCCGTGATTTAGTAACTGGTCTGCCTACAACGGTTGAGATCAGTGGAACTGATGTTAATAAGGCCATTAATGAATCAGTTATGGCAATCATTGCAACAATCAAGGAAACCCTTGAAGAAACATCACCGGAAATTGCCGCTGATGTGATTGACCATGGGATTGTTCTCACCGGTGGTGGGGCCTTATTAAGAAACATTACCGATGTGATTGCAGAAGCTACTCAAGTTCCTGTTTCAATCGCCTCGGATCCACTTGATTGTGTGGCTATTGGTACTGGAGAATCCTTAAAGAGCATCAATGTTATGAAGAAAAAACAATAATTAAAGAGGTAACTATACTTGATTATTGATTAACGAATGGAGGCAATTATGCAAAAATTTTTCTCCAGTCGAAAGCTTGTAATTGTCGTAGTATGTTTGATCGTTAGTTTTGGTTTAATGACATTATCGGTTGCCATTCGAGACAAACGGAGCACGCCACCGTTGGTACAACAATTTGGAAATGATATTGTTGGATTTGCCGACCGAATTGTAGCAGCCCCAATGAATGGAATTCATCACGGGTTTGTTTCGACTAAGAATCTTTTAAACACATACCAGGAAAATGAACGTCTCAAGTCAAAAGTCGATCAGTTGACCCAAACACAGGTTAAAGATCAGGTTTTGACTCGTGAAAACAAACAGTTAAAACGTCAATTAAATGTCGGCAGCACGTTGACAGGCTATGAGAAAATTAATGCTGCTGTTATTACTCGGACACCCTCATCTTGGGCAAGTCAGATTATTATTAACAAGGGTCAGGCTTCCGGAATTAAGAAAAACATGCCGGTGATTGCCGGTCCTGGGTTGATTGGAACGGTTGCCGAAGTTAACAAAACAAATAGTAAAGTTGTTTTGGTTTCCAATACTGCTGAGAATTCAAACCGTTTTGCAATTCAGGTCCTTGGCGACAATTCAAAAGTCGTGAATGGAATTATTACATCATATGATTCATCATCTAACCGTATCATTATGGGAAACATTACATCAAAAGCAAAGCTGTCAGTCGGAAACCGGGTGACAACCAGTGGATTGGGCGGCGTTATTCCCAAGGGAATATACGTCGGCACGGTCTCTAAAGTTGCTCAAGATGATTACGGTCTTGCAAAAAAAGTATATATTAAGCCGGCTGCTAATTTGAACGACATTGAAGTTGTATCAGTAGCAGTTAGAGATTGATGGGAGGGACGATTAGGTGAAACGAAAAGTTCCCATTGCAATATATTTTGTGATTGGTCAATTTATTGCATTCTTTCTTGATGGTTCCATCAGCCAAGCTCTTTCCGGAACTCTTTTCAAATATCCAAACTCAATGGTTCCTTGCTTGACGGTTCTCTGGTTAATCTTGGCGGCATTTTTCGGCAACGTTAAGAAACTACACCTGTATACCTGGGCTGCAGTTATCGGATTCATATTTGATATGTACTATACGGGACTACTCGGAGTTAATGTTTTTATTTTTCCGTTAGTTGTTTATTTGTGTCAAACGGTATACCAAATCCTGCCACCAAATTTCCTGAGTGGCTTTTTGGTGTATTTTTTAGGAATCACAGTTTTGGTTAGCTTGGGGTATATTGCCAATGCGTTTATTGGTGAAACAGATGCGTCAGTTGCGCAATTCCTGGTGAATACATTGGCACCTACACTCGCTCTCAATCTGGTTTTGTTGGCAATTGTTTACCTTCCGATTGAGACACTGTATAGGACTCATAAGCAATAAGAAGGAGAGTAGACAATGCACGATTCAGCCGTTTTGAAAGGCACCAAGGATGGGTATGAAATAATTTTAGACGAGAATGCCAATCTTAAAGACATTTTTGCGTCGCTTAGAAAACTTCTGGATAATTTAAAAACCCAGACGGCTTCGACCAATCCACAGGCGATTTCCTTTGATATATATACTGGAATGCGTTTATGGCCGGCCGCAGACCGATCTGAAATTGAGAAAATCTTTTCTGATTATTCATACTTCTCTGTTCATAAGATTACTTCCGACGTCATCACTAAAGAAGAGTCGAATCGGATTCTCGAGCAAACCAGCGTCCACATTATTGATAAGGTGATTCGTAATGGCCAAGAAGAACACATCCAAGGTGATGTGTTATTTTTAGGAACTGTCCATGAAGGTGGGAAATTATTCGTTGGCGGCAACATCTTTGTCCTGGGAAACGTCGAAGGAATTATCCAAGCTGGGGCACCCGATCTTGAAGATAAAATGATTATTGGGGATGTACATAACGCTCAACAGGTTCGGATCGGCGAACAGTTTGAAATTCTTGCTGACACCAAGCGGGAAATGAACAGTGGCACAGTCATTTACGTGAACGACTTACATGTATTGGATTATGGTAAGCTTGAGGATCTTAAACAGATTAATCCCAAGTTCTACAATCAGATAGGAGGAGTCATCAATGGGTAAGGCTTACGTTATAACTTCAGGTAAGGGGGGAGTTGGTAAAACAACTTCTTCGGCCAATATTGGAACTGCATTGGCCATGATGGGTAAGAAAGTATGTCTTTTGGATCTTGATATTGGCCTGCGTAACTTAGACGTTGTTCTTGGACTCGACAATCGGATTATGTATGACATTGTGGACGTTGCAAATGGTCGCGCAAAGCTCAGCCAGGCACTGGTAAAGGACAAACGATTTGATGATTTGCTTTATCTTCTGCCGGCAGCTCAAAACACTGATAAGACAGCATTAAATGAAGACCAGGTAAGAGAAATCGTTGATGATTTGAAGCCGGACTTTGATTTTATTTTAATCGACTGTCCTGCCGGCATTGAACAAGGATTTATGAATGCAATTGCCGGAGCCGATAGCGCGATTATTGTCACGACACCTGAAATCTCAGCTGTTCGTGATGCTGACCGGGTGGTTGGATTACTCGAACAACATCCACTTCAGGAACAACCACACCTGATAATTAATCGGATTCGTCAACATATGATGAAAGACGGTTCAGTGATGGATGTCGATGAAATCACTCATCATCTTGGCGTTGAGTTGTTGGGAATTGTTTTTGACGACGACGCAGTCATTACGACTTCCAACAATGGTGAGCCAGTTGTTCTACAAGCAGAGAATCCCGCAGGTCAAGGTTATCGTGATATCGCTCGTCGGATGGTTGGTGAGTCCGTTCCGTTAATGGAAATTAAAGACGAACAGAAGCCGTCGTTCTGGCAAAAAGTTGGCCATTGGTTCCATAAAGGATAAAAGTCCTTGACGGGAAACCAAATTACGATTATGATAAATTTAACTTAATTAAAGATTTTTAAAGACGTTGATCAGAACCGATTGTTATTTTAAATTACAGAGAGCCCATCAAGGTGGAAGTTGGGTATTTAATTAAAAGTCGTCACATCTGTGAGTCATTTTTCTGAATTTAGTAGGAAAAAGCGGTAAGCACGTTATTGCTGAAGTTTAGTATTTTTGATACTAAACCTTTTGAGATTTTTCATGTGAGTGAAAAATGAATCAGAGGTGGAACCGCGATAAATTCGTCCTCTTAAGTCAATGATGGCTTAAGAGGACGTTTTTATTTCCAACAATAATATTGAACTTCGTGAGGCAGTGGGTGTGAGCCTGCTGCGAATTGAGGTGGAACCGCGAAAACCATCGTCCTCTTGAGTATCGTTTATTACTCAAGGGGATTTTTTTATGGAGGGATGTCAAATGATTCAATATATTGAAGAAATTTTACCAGCATTATTATCGGGAACCAAAATGACTTTATCAATTTTCTTTTGGACATTGATTTGTTCAATCCCATTAGGCGCGTTGGTTGGACTTGGGCTCATTCAAAAATTCAAGCCGCTGACTTGGTTACTTAATTTTTACGTCTGGATCATGCGAGGGACGCCACTTTTACTGCAATTGATTTTTGTATTTTATGGTTTGCCAATTATTCATATTGTCTTTCAACGTTATGATGCAGCGATGTTTGCTTTCATCCTGAATTACACTGCTTACTTTGGTGAAATATTCAGAGGTGGCTTTCAATCAGTTCCAAAGGGGCAGTTCGAAAGTGCCAAGGTGCTTCGGTTGAGCTACGGCCAAACGATCCGAAAGATTGTGATTCCTCAGGTCTTTAAAATCGTACTTCCGTCAATTGGGAATGAAGTTATTAACCTGGTTAAGGATTCATCTTTGGTTTATGTCATCGGACTGGGCGATCTGCTTCGGGCCGGAAACGTGGCGACTGCAAGGGACGTCACGCTGTTGCCGCTGATTTTGGTCGGAATTATTTATCTGGCATTGACTGCGGTCTGCACAATTGTTTTGAAGTTGATTGAAAAACGTGAGAGTGTTTGGCGATAGGAGGGGATTACAATGTTAGCAATTAAAAATTTAACGAAACGATTCGGCAGTCGGACAATCATTGATGATCTGTCGATGACAGTCAAAGATAATGAAATTATGGCGATCGTTGGTCCTTCTGGAGCCGGTAAAACAACTCTACTACGTTGTATAACTGGTTTGGAGCCAGTTGATAAAGGCGAGTTTTTCTGGAATGGCACGCAATTTGATCCGACCAATACGACTCAAAAGGACACGATTATCGGCGTCGTTTTCCAAGATTACCAACTTTTTCCTAACTTGACGGTTCTTGGTAATATTACCTTGGCCCCAACAATGGTCAAAAAAGAATCTATGGACGATGTTAAAAAATATGCCCGTGAGTTGTTAAGTCGGCTGGGATTGGAAGGCAAGGAAGATCTGTATCCCTTCCAACTTTCCGGTGGGCAAAAGCAGCGGGTGGCGATTGTCAGAGCCCTTGCAATGCGGCCTAAGATTCTTTGTTACGACGAACCAACATCCGCATTGGACCCGGCATTGAGAGATGAGGTTGCTCAGATCATTCTTGATTTAAAGAAGCAGGAAATGACCCAAATCGTTGTCACTCATGATATGGACTTCGCCAAAAACGTAGCCGATGAAATTCAGCAGGTTGAACAAATTCAGTAGGAGGGGTAAAAATGTTAAAAGCATTTAAAAGATTATTATTGATTACCAGTCTCCTCCTGATCACAGTTGGTTTATCCGGTTGTGGTGTCCGCTATGTCAGCCGTCAAGGTTCCCAAGAGAATCCGGATACGTGGTCAACTGTTTCCAAGCAGAAGAAAATTATTGTTGGGCTGGATGACAGTTTTGTGCCAATGGGATTTCAAACTAAGAGCGGTAAGATTGTTGGATATGATGTTGACCTTGCCAGAGCAGTTTTCAAGCAGTATGGCATTAAGGTTGACTTCCAGCCGATTGACTGGTCGATGAACGTTACGGAACTTCGAAATGGGACGATTGATCTGATCTGGAATGGTTTTTCAATCAATCCACAACGAGCAAAAAAGATCACATTTAGTGAACCATACTTGATCAATGATCAGGTCTTGGTTTCCAAAAAGAACCAGCATATCAACAGTTTTGCAGATATGAAGGGGAAAGTTGCCGGGGTTCAAAACGGTTCAGCCGGTGCAATGGATATTGATAATCAGCCAAAGCTGCTCAAAGATAAGATTAAGGGCCATGAGCCAATTCTTTACGACACGTTTACTGATGCGTTCATTGACTTGAATGCAAACCGGATTCAAGGATTATTGATTGACAGTATTTATGCAGGATATTATTTGGAACACCAGCCAAACCAATCAAGCTTCAAATCGGTTCCAAGCGAGTTTCCCAAGGAAGAATACGGCGTTGGGATGCGTAAAGGCGATACTGTATTAAAGAAAAAGATTGATCAAGGATTGAACCGTCTTGCCAAAAATGGTGAACTTCACAAAATCAACATGAAGTGGTTCGGAACAGATCGGGACAGTCCTTTGATGAAAAATGTTAAATAACCGTTTTAGAAAAACTTTCAATTTAGGTTGGAAGTTTTTTTAGTTTGTCCTTGTAATGAAATGATTCTTGGGTAATTCTCTATTTTTCCTTATAATTCATGGTTTTGGTTGAGATTTTAATGTTTTTATTTTATTATGAAATTTGTGACTAATTGAGGAGGAAACTCAGTGAAATACGAGATCGCAAAAGGGGTCAGTTTAACAACCATCCCAACAACTAAATTTAAAAACAGCAAGATATTGATCAATTTTACCTTTCCAGCCCAACATGAAAATTATGCAAAGTTGGCATTATTGGCGGAGCTTTTGGAAAACTGTTCTGCAAAATACAACAGTGAGCTTTTGGTCTCACGTCAGTTATCAAGAATGTATGGCGCAAGCTTTGGCGTGACAGTCCTTCGATATGGTAATCAGCATACCCTTCAGGTGTCGATTACCTTTCCCAGCGACAAATACCTTCCCGCGAAGAGTCAATTAACCTCTGAAGTTCTTAATTTTTTGCAAGAGATGATTGAAGATCCCTTCGTTGACGGTCAACAATTTGATCAGGCCTATTTTCGAATCCATCAAAGCAACATGATTAATTATTTGGATTCGATCCAGGATAATAAAGGGTTCTTCTCAACCTTACAATTACAACAATTGTATTACGCAAATGATCCTGATCATGGTAATTTCTTAATGGGTACCCCTCAAGAAATGAGTCATATTGATTCAAAAAGTCTGTTTAATTTTTATCATCAGGTTCTTTTCCAAGCAAAAATTTCGATTCTAATTGGCGGTGATCTCGATGAGAAGCTTGTCGCAGATGGATTTCAGCATTTCCAATCATTTTCGGATCGAATCCCTCAGGTATATGAGCTTAAAGTGAAGCCACGCCCAGTTGATGATGTTCAGCGGGCGGCCAAAGATATCGAAGGTTCTCAGTCAGTATTAAGTATCGCTTATGAATTGCCCATCTACTTTGGTGATGATGAATATTTTCCAGCAGTCATTTTCAACCAGCTGTTTGGCGGTTCGAGTAGATCTTTGCTATTTACAAATGTTCGTGAAAAACACAGTTTGGCGTATGACATTCACAGCAGCTACAATTCTTTGGTCGGAATGGATACTGTCCAGGCGGGGATTGATTACGCTAATGAGGATCAGGTAACTGAAATGGTGGCTGATCAATTGACCCAGCTGATTGATGGTCAATATTCAGATGAACTGTTGGATGGTGTTAAACAGGCACTTGTCAATCAACACAGATCTGAAGTCGATCATCTCGGCTCTCTTATCGAAAAACAGTATATTCAACAGATCATGGGATTTAGTTTAAGCGATTCTCAATGGGAAGATAAAGTTGAAGCGGTTACTCGAAAACAAATTTCTGAAGTTGCCAAGCGAATGTCTTTGAGAGCTATTTTTCAGCTGAACAGCAGGGGGCATTAACAATGGAATTAATTGATTATCCAAATTATAACGAAAAATTATTTGTTCAAACCCTCTCCAACGGCTTAACCGTGTACTTGCAGCCCAAAGCCGGATTTAACAAAACAACCGCTGTTCTCGGTGTCAATTACGGTTCGATCGACAGTCAATTTTTATTAAATGGCGAAAAGGTTATTCAACCAGCTGGAATTGCGCATTTTTTAGAGCATAAGATGTTCGATAAAAAAGACTACGATGTTTTTGAATTGTTTAATAAAACAGGGGCACGTTCAAATGCCTTTACTAGTTTCACAAAAACCAATTACCTATTTTCCACGGCAGAATCCTTTAAAGATAATTTGGATATTTTATTGGATTTTGTCCAAATTCCATACTTTACACAAGAAAAAGTTGAACGTGAAAAAGGGATTATTGACCAAGAAATTAATATGTATAAAAATGATCCGGATAATCAAGCTTATTTTGAAACGATCGCCAGTCTGTACCCCAACTCGGTTCTATCTGAAGATATTGCAGGCGATGTTGCTTCTGTGGGAAAGATTACTTTGGCAGATGTTGAACTGGCCTACAAGACTTTTTACCGTCCGGAAAACATGAGCCTATTCATTACGGGCAAATTAGATCCGAGTGAAACACTGCGGTGGATTGAAGATAATCAGGCAGGAAAACAAGTTCCTAAGCCAGTTAGAGTTAAGCGATTGGTTGAACTCCCGTCAACTGGTGACGAAACAATTCAACAGTCAAAAATGGATGTCTCAAGGCCAAAAGTAACACTGGGATTGCGAGGAAATGATCAAGTACCCACAGGTCGTGAAGGCCTTAAATATGAGATTGCCCTCTCCGTCATGTTTGACTTGTTTCTTAGTGAAAACTCGGTTGAATATGATAAACTGTATCATGATGAAATCATTGATGATTCGTTTTCATGGGAGTTTGAAAATGAACGTGGCTTTCATTTTGCGGTCATTAGTTGTGATACGGCCAAGCCGCGTGAATTAATCAAACGATTAAAGCAGATTATTGCAGACATTCCCGAGAAAATCGACAGCTTATCCGATGAATTTCAATTGCAAAAAAACGAGCTTTTCGGTAATTACATCGAGATGATGGACTCTGAAGAAGCAATTAGTGGTCAATTTGACGGCTTCATAGGTGAACCTGTTACAATATATGATGAAGTTGAGATATTAAAATCAATGACCTTGGCAGATGTCAGTGCAATTGCCAATGATTTTTTGAGTAGGGTAACTGTTCAAGAAGTTTTGATTCAAAATCGTTAAGGGTTAAATGATTGATTTATAATTCTTACTTTATCAATTACTTAAAATAATAGCAGTTTACCTTATGATATACTTTAAAGAGAACACAAAAAATTCAATGGAGAATGAGTATGAGCGACGAAAAAGATAATTTAACAATTGGAAAAAAACTACATGATGCCCGAGTTGCAAAGGGCTACACTTTGGATGATTTACAAAAGAATACGAAGATTCAAAAACGTTATCTCATCGCGATTGAAGATAATGATTTTGATGCGTTGCCAGGTGATTTTTATGTTCGGGCGTTCGTCAAACAGTACGCAGATTCGGTTGGCCTTGATGGCTCGGATCTGTTAAGTCAGTTTGATACCAAGCTGCCTGATACTGAAGATCCGGAATATGTTGACCGGGTAAATGACGACAACCCTGAGACTCGGTCTGCTCAACGCAAAGTCGAGGAACGAAATGATAAACTACGCCGTTATATTCCGATTATTTCTGTATCGGTCGTGGTCTTGGTCATTTTGATCGCTATTTGGGTTGCGGCGGCTAAAAGTACTCGGAATACTGCCAAGACTCAGATCGAAACAAGCAAGGTTTCCGTTTCTGGAAATAAATCTGCCAGTTCAAAATCGTCCAGTTCCAAAAAGACCAAGACTGCTAAGAAAGCAAAGGGGATTACTTTTAAGAAAGTAACTGCCTCAGGTAGTAATATTACTTACCGGGTCTCCGGAACTTCAGGGAAAACGCCGTTAAAAATTGCGGCAACCGGTACAGGAAGTGCGTGGACTTCTGTTTCTGCTGATGGCACTTCATTATGGCAGGCTTCATTAACCGGCGGCAATTCCCACACGATTTCTTTACCTAGCACAACAAGTACCGTGACGATTAATGCTGGAAATGCCGAAGCTACTCAAATTACGGTAGGTGGTAAAAAGTTGACTGTGGCAGCTCCACTCAATGGTGGTTCCAGTCAGGTTCGAGTAATCACATTGCAATTTGGTAAAGCAAGTTCCTCTGCTTCAAGCTCGAGTTCAGCAACCAGCAGTTCGTCATCAACCACTACCGGCACGACTGGAACGACAGGTACGACTGGAACTACCGGCACCAGTGGGACTTCATCAACTACTGGAACGACAGGCACAACTGGTACAACAAGCGGTTCCGGTACGACTGGCACAAGCAGTAATAACAGCAATACCGGCACTGCCAATAGTTATTAATCTGCTGGAGGTTGAACATGAATTTACCCAATAAATTAACAATGTTTAGAATTATTTTGATTCCCTTTTTTATCATCATTTTAGCTGCCCCAATTTTTTCCGGGAGTGTGGTTTGGGCGGGAACGTCAATCAGTATGACCCGTTTAATTGCAACGATCATTTTTGTGGTGGCTTCCTTAACCGATTTTTTGGATGGTCAGATTGCTCGTCGGAATCATCTGGTCACAAATTTTGGTAAGTTTGCAGATCCACTTGCTGATAAGATGTTGGTCATGACCGCATTTCTATTTTTAGTTGGTCTCGGAGATGTTCCAGCTTGGGTTGCAGCGATTATTGTCTGCCGTGAGCTTGCTGTTACCGGATTGCGGTTGATCATCGTGGAAAACGAGGGTCAGGTGATTGCTGCGGCATGGCCAGGTAAAATCAAAACAACGACACAAATGTTGGCGATCATTTTGTTATTCTTGAATAACGTTTTATTTGACGCCATTAATATTCCGATGGGACTAATCCTGTTATACACCTGCTTATTCTTCACAATTTATTCAGGTATTGACTATTTTGTCCAAAACCGTTCAGTTTTTTCAGATTCATTTTAAGTCCAACAGCTGCCGGAAGGTTCATGAAAATGAGTCTTCCGGCATTTCTGTATTTTTTGAGTAGAAAAGAATAATTTTGACTGGTTATCCGTAATTAACGAATAGAGGGAGCAATCAACATGGCATTAGAACAGACATTAGTGAATGAACTTTTATCCAGGCACATTACGATTACTGCAGCAGAAAGCCTGACTGCAGGAGAATTTCAGAGTACCCTCGGTAATGTTCCAGGTGTTTCGGAAGTTTTTGAGGGGGGATTTGTAACATATTCAAACCAGGTTAAAGAGCAGCTCTTGCACATTCCAAGTGATGTCATTGAAGAAAATGGCGTTGTCAGTGAGGCAACTGCAATTTGGATGGCAAATCAGGCACGTAGTATCATGGACAAAGATCTGGGGGTTTCATTTACCGGAGTTGCCGGCCCGGATACGCTTGAAGGCAACCCTGCCGGAACCGTCTGGATTGGAATTGCATACGGTACAGCAAAGACGTATGCCAAGAAGTTTCAGTTTGATGGAGAACGCAATGAGATCAGGGCGGCATCAGTTCAGGCTGGGCTGCAGATGGCTTTGGATATGATCAATAAATAACTTTTAGTCGAACTTTTGTTCGCATTTTTATTG
The DNA here is from genome assembly GCF_001435575.1 of Lentilactobacillus sunkii DSM 19904. Classification (GTDB taxonomy): domain Bacteria; phylum Bacillota; class Bacilli; order Lactobacillales; family Lactobacillaceae; genus Lentilactobacillus; species Lentilactobacillus sunkii. The sequence goes on along the minus strand of NZ_AZEA01000003.1, from coordinate 90,125 downwards.
CTTTTTTGGAAAATCATTAGTATAGTTAATTAGTAAACTTTTCCGTTTAGGATAGTGGGAGGAATTTAATGGCTGACCAAAGAAAAGTAGCTTTAGATAAAGCCTTAAAAAATATTGAAAAAGAATTTGGAAAAGGGTCAATTATGAGAATGGGTGATAAGGCCGATACTCAAATTTCGACCATTCCATCCGGTTCATTGGCATTAGACGACGCATTAGGTGTAGGTGGATATCCACGTGGACGAATTGTAGAAGTCTATGGGCCTGAAAGTTCAGGTAAAACGACGGTGGCATTACACGCCGTTGCCGAAGTTCAAAAACGTGGCGGGACTGCTGCCTATATTGATGCAGAAAACGCTTTGGATCCAGTGTATGCGACTCATCTTGGCGTCAACATTGATGACTTGCTGCTTTCTCAGCCTGATACCGGTGAACAGGGGCTTCAAATTACGGATGCACTGGTTACCAGTGGTGCCATTGATATTGTCGTGATTGACTCGGTTGCCGCACTGGTTCCACGTGCTGAAATCGAAGGCGAAATGGGAGATGCCCATGTTGGTCTCCAAGCCCGGTTAATGTCTCAGGCACTTCGAAAGCTTTCTGGAACCATCAGTAAAACTAAAACGATTGCAATTTTCATCAACCAGATTCGTGAAAAAGTTGGTGTGATGTTTGGAAATCCGGAAACTACTCCTGGTGGGCGAGCACTGAAATTCTATGCCACAATTCGGCTGGAAATCCGCCGTGCCGAACAGATCAAGGATGGTACCAATATCATCGGTAACCGTGTTCGAATTAAAGTTGTCAAGAACAAGGTTGCACCGCCATTTAAACGTGCCGAAGTCGATATCATGTATGGGAAAGGAATTTCTCAATCTGGTGAATTAGTCGACATGGCCGTTGACAAGGATATTATCGATAAATCCGGTTCGTGGTACTCATATGGTGAGGAACGAATTGGCCAAGGGCGTGAGAACGCCAAGACTTACCTGGAAGAGCATCAGGATATGTATGATGAGATTATGAAAAAAGTCAGAGCAGCATATGATATTCCTGACGATACAATGCCAGACAAGACTGATGACACAAAAAAGTCTTCAAGCAAAACTACCAATAAAAAAGCTGACAAGAAGGATTCCAAAAAAGAAGATTCAACTGATTCTTCCAAAGGAACCAAAGTTGACAGCATCGATTTAGATATTGGCAAATAAATTACCAATACCAATTTCAATAGATTTTCGAATGGACGCTCTTACATGGGGGGCGCCCATTTTTGTTATCCAATCACGGTACGATGGGCTTTTGTGAAACATTCTGAAACAAAATCTTCTCGTCAAATGAATCTTGTTATATACAACTGCCGGAGTGCCTTACGCAAAGATGATTGACACTAGTGATAACAAACATTAAAATAAGAATTGTGTCAATAATCAAATAACATCTATTAATTGGTTTAGAAATAATCATTTTTTGATGATTTGGAGGTGAAAAGCCATGACCATGGCTGGGATAATCCTCGCAATCATCGCTATAATTGTTGTTGGTTTTGTTGGTATTTTAAGCTTTGTAATCGGCAAGTCTGCACAAAAGAAGATCCACGAGAAAGATCTTGACTCCGCTAATGGTTCTGCCAAAGGAATTTTGGCAGATGCTAAGAAAAAAGCTGAAACTGTTGTCAAAGAGGCAACGTTATCAGCTCAGGAGAAAAATCACCGCTACCGTTCTTCAGTTGAGAAAGAACTGAAGTCTCGTCGTGCGGAGATCCAAAAGCAAGAGGATCGTTTGCTGCAGCGTGAGGAAGCTCTTGATCGGAAAGACAGTGCTTTCGAACGTCGTGAGAGCTCGTTAAATCGTAAAGAGCAGAAGATTAATCGTGAACAACAGAATTTAGTTACACAACAAGATGAAGCAAACTCACTTATCGCAAAACGCCAAGCCGAAGTTGAGAAAGTTGCAGCTTTAACTCAATCTGAAGCACGTGACATGATTTTGAAAGAAACTGGCGATAAATTAGCTGATGAAAAGGCACGGATGGTAAAGGAAAGTTACTATCAGGCCCAGACGGAAGCTGATGAAAATGCCAAGAATCTGATAATTGAAGCAATTCAGCAAAGTTCAGCAGATGTTGTCTCTGAGACAACCGTTTCTGTTGTGAGTCTTCCAAATGAAGATATGAAAGGACGAATTATTGGTCGTGAAGGCCGGAATATTCGGACTTTCGAAACCTTAACCGGGATTGATTTAATTATTGATGACACGCCACAAGCAGTTGTACTCAGCGGCTTTGATCCAATTCGAAGAGAAGTTGCTAAAATGACACTTGAGAAGTTAATTAAGGATGGTCGAATCCATCCGGCACGGATTGAAGAAATGGTCGAAAAGAGCCGTAAAGAGCTTGACGAACGGATCCAAGAGATTGGTGAAGAAACGTTATTCGACTTGGGAATTCATTCTATGAGTCCAGATATGATCAAATTAGTTGGACAACTTAACTTTAAGATTGATCATGGGCAGAATCTGCTTAGTCATTCAATTGAGGTCGCTAAGTTGGCAGGTGCTTTTGCAGCAGAATTAGGTGAGGATGTTACTTTAGCTAAACGCGCAGGATTATTACACGATATTGGTAAAGCTGCGAATAATGGTGTTGAGGGGTCACATGTACAAGTTGGGGTTGATTTCGCCAAAAAGTATCATGAGAGTCCAGTTGTCATTGATGCTATCAAAGGATATGAAGAAGGCCATAATCCGGAAACAATCATTTCCGAATTGGTTGCTGTTGCTGAAAAGATTGCGATTTCGCGTCCAGGAGCACACAGCGAATCACTTGAAAGCTTTGTTCATCGCCTTGACAGCCTCGAAAAGATCACCGACAGCTTTAACGAAGTTCAAAAGAGTTATGCGATTCAAGCGGGTCGAGAGATTCGAGTTATTGCAAAACCCGAAGATATAACGGATACACAAGCAATTGTGTTGTCCCGTGAGATTAAACAAAAGATTGAAACTGAAATGAAGTATCCTGGTCACATTAAAGTCACAGTTATCAGGGAAGTTCGTTCAGTCGAATACGCAAGATAAAAGATCAGAGTCTCTGGTCTTTTTTCTTTTAATAAATGTTAGAATTATTTTATATAAATCAGAAAGTATCGAGGAAAAATAAATGCGAATTCTTTTTATCGGCGATGTGGTTGGCGACAAGGGTGTTTCAATGATTGGCGACTTTCTGCCGAAGTTAAAACAAGAGATTAAACCGCAGGTGACGATTGTCAATGGTGAAAACGCAACTTCGATGGGCCGTGGCATTTCTTTAAGTATCTATAAACAGCTGATGAGTGACGGCGTCGATGTTGTGACACTGGGAAATCATGCTTGGAGTAACAATGAAATATTAGATTTTATCGATGATGCCAAACGATTAATCCGGCCATATAATTTTCCTAAACGAACGACTCCCGGTAAGGGATATACCATGGTTAATGTAAATGGCAAACAACTTGCTGTTTTGAATTTCCAGGGCCGAGTGTTCATGGATAATCTGGATGATCCGTTTGCGTTAGCGGATGAATTGGTTGATGAGATTACTAAAACCACAAATTGTATTTTTATGGATTTTCATGCCGAAGCAACCAGTGAAAAGCTTGCAATTGCCCGTTATCTGGATGGCCGAATTTCTGCTGTGGTTGGCACCCATACCCATGTTCAAACAAACGATGCCCGTATTTTGGCGGGAAAGACCGCTTTTTTGACTGATGCTGGGATGACCGGACCCGCTGACGGCATGCTGGGGATGCAGCCTGACAGTGTTATTCAACGATTCTTAGACCAACGGCCAGCACGTTTTAAGGTAATGGAAACTGGTCGTGGAATTATTTCCGGATGTTTCATTGATATCGATGATAAGACTGGTCACGCCACCCACATCGAAACAGTGTCGATGACTGATGATCAATTATAAACAAATAAGCAACAATGCATGATATGCTGAAACAAAATTCAGTTGGAATTTAAGGGGACTTTCAGTTGGCAAAAAAAGAATTAACTCCGATGATGGTACAGTATCAAAAAATAAAGGACCAGTATCCTGACGCGTTCTTGTTTTATCGGCTCGGTGACTTTTATGAAATGTTCAACGACGACGCCATTAAGGGATCCCAGTTATTGGAATTAACTTTAACAAATCGCAGCCGGAATGCCGATAATCCCGTTCCAATGTGCGGGGTACCGCACAAAGCTGTTCAAAACTATATCGACATTTTAGTTGATCAGGGTTATAAAGTCGCTATCTGTGAGCAGATGGAAGATCCAAGACTGGCCAAAGGAATGGTCAAACGTGAAGTCATTCAACTAGTGACTCCCGGGACTCAAGTTGACGTTGGCAGTGAAAACGCTAAATCGAATAATTATTTGACATCGGTGGTTTATGATGGAAAAAACAATGAGTATGCTTTTGCTTACGCAGATTTGTCCACCGGTGAACTTAAAGTTGCCAAACTAACCACTCAAGCAGAATTTGTCAATGAGCTGGTTTCTTTGCAGACCAAAGAAATTGTTGTTGATAAGGACTTGCCAGAGGCGATTCAGGAGACCGTTAAGAAACTTGGAATTCTCATTTCCCATCAATCTGATTTACCAGTCAATTCTTCGGTCAGTTACTTAAGTCAAGATGTTGACGATGCCTTGATGAAGCAGGTGCTGAAACGATTACTGGATTATATTCAAGAGACCCAAAAGCGAAGCCTTCAGCATCTAAAAAGAGCGGTGGTCTATGAACCATCCGATTTTTTGGAACTTGACCATAATTCACAATACAACTTGGAATTGCTTAGAAACATCAGGACTGGAAAAAAATCAGGCACTTTATTGTGGCTTCTTGATCAAACTAAAACGGCCATGGGTGGGCGGAAGTTGAAACAGTGGATTGAACGCCCATTGGTTAATCGAAACATGATTAATAAACGCCATGATGCAGTTGCAGTTCTACTGGATCACTATTTTGAGCGCAACCAACTTCAGGATGAATTAATTAAAGTGTACGATTTGGAACGTTTGGCGGGCCGAATTGCATTTGGCAGCGTTAATGGTCGAGACCTCATTCAGTTGAAGACATCTCTTAAACAGGTACCCAAAATTAAGTACATCTTAGAACAAATTGCTGACAAAAGCTTTGAGGATATGTTGAAGAACCTTGTCCCTTTGGATGATATTGTGAATGAAATTGATTCTTCGATTGTTGAAGAACCGCCGATTTCAGTGACTGACGGCGGAGTCATCAAAGATGGCTATAACCAACAGCTGGACAAGTATCGTGATGCAACCAACAATGGTCAAAAATGGCTTGCAGAACTGGAAGCCAAAGAACGTAAAGTGACCGGAATTAACAATCTTAAAGTTGGTTTTAACCACGTTTTCGGTTATTACATTGAAGTGACCAAGGTCAATTTGGACAAGATCCCAGCCAACCGCTATCAGCGAAAGCAGACCTTGGCAAATGCCGAGCGATTCTCAACTCCCGAGTTAAAGGATAAAGAAGCCTTAATCTTGGAAGCCCAAGAACAGAGCAAAACTTTGGAGTACAAGCTGTTTGTCAAAATTCGTGATGATATCAAACAATCAATTAAGCGGATCCAGGATTTAGCGGATTCAGTGGCATCGATTGATGTGCTACAAAGCTTTGCTGCCGTCAGTGAAGAATACCGGTTTGTTCGGCCGACACTCACAACCAAACATGTTGTCGATGTCAAAGACGGTCGTCACCCGGTTGTCGAGAAGGTGCTCGGTCATCAGCAGTATGTACCTAATGACGTTAATTTAGATGAAGACACCAGTATTTTATTGATTACCGGGCCAAACATGTCTGGTAAGAGTACGTACATGCGTCAAATGGCGCTGTGTGTCATTATGAATCAGATGGGCTGCTTTGTTCCTGCAAAAGAGGCAAAACTACCTGTTTTCGATAAGATTTTCACGCGGATTGGTGCGGCCGATGATCTGATTTCCGGTCAGAGTACTTTTATGGTGGAAATGAAAGAAGCAAATGACGCCATTGAGAATGCGACTCCCAATAGTTTAATCTTGTTTGATGAGATTGGCCGGGGGACTGCAACATATGATGGAATGGCATTGGCTCAGGCAATTATTGAGTATGTTCATAACAATATTGGGGCAAAGACTTTGTTCTCCACCCACTACCATGAATTAACCGTATTGGACGAATCGTTGAAACGTCTGCAGAATGTCCACGTTGGGGCGACTGAGTCAAATGGTGAACTGGTATTTCTGCATAAGATCCAACCAGGGCCTGCCGATAAATCATACGGTATTCATGTAGCAAAATTAGCCGGGTTGCCAGAAGGCCTCTTACACCGCGCAAACGACATTTTGACGAAGCTGGAACAGCAGGCCGAAGAACAGCATGAAAAGCCATCAGCACCCAAAGAAGCGCCTCAACAAGCTGCTGAACAGCAAACATCACTTTTTCCACTTGAGCAAATTGATGATAAACAAGCTGAAGTTGTGTCACAATTAAAGAAATTGGATTTGATGTCTAAAACACCCATGCAAATCATGAATCAAGTATATAAATGGCAACAGAAGATAAACGGAGATTAAGGTGATCGATTTGAACGAAATTCATAAGCTGCCGACAATTCTTTCTAATCAAATAGCCGCTGGAGAAGTTGTTGAACGACCGTCATCAGTAGTTAAAGAATTAGTCGAAAACTCAATAGATGCACACAGCTCTGAAATTGATGTTACAGTCGAGAATTCAGGCTTGAAGCTGATAAAGGTGGTTGACGACGGGAATGGAATTGATTCTTCCCAAGTTCAAACAGCTTTTCTTCGTCATGCCACCAGTAAAATTTCTGAACAACGGGACCTTTTCCGGGTTCGAACACTGGGCTTTCGTGGTGAAGCGCTGCCCAGTATCAGTTCAGTGGCCAATGTGAAGATGAAAACTTCTACTGGGTCAATCGGAACCGAGGTTGAGTATAAGGGCGGTAAATTGGTTGAGCAGAAGGCATCGGAGTCTCGAAAGGGGACAACCGTTGAAGTTGCCTCGTTGTTTTATAACACGCCGGCTCGACTGAAATATTTAAGTTCGCCAAATACTGAACTCGCCAAGATTTCTGATATTGTTAACCGGCTTGCACTGAGTCATCCAGAAATTGCTTTTTCGTTTATCAGCAACGGCAGGGAGTTGTTGAGAACTTCCGGTCGGGGTGACCTGCTTCAGGTGCTTGGCGCGATTTACGGTGTCAAAACGGTTTCCAAGATGCAGCCGATCAAAGGCAAAGATCTTGATATCAAGGTCAGTGGCTTTGTCAGTCTGCCCGAATTGACCCGTTCAAGCCGCAATTATATTTCACTGATTCTCAATGGTCGGTTCATTCGCAACTTTCCACTTACCAAGGCTGTGATTGCCGGTTATGGCTCAAAGTTAATGATTGGCCGGTTTCCAATTGCCGTTATCAAAATCGATGCCGATCCGGCATTGATTGATGTGAATGTCCATCCTACCAAACAGGAAGTTCGAATCAGTGATGAACCGGCAATTGGTAAGCTGATTTCAGATGCCATTTATGACATGCTTCGTGATAAACAGCTGATCCCGGATGCTACCAGGGACTTTAAGAAACCGTTTAACGCAACACCTCATCAATTCAGTGTTTCAACGGATGAACAAGTCAACACCAATCCGCCGTTATTTGCAGTGGATTCAGAACCGGTGCCGACAATTAGTCAGACCAATGTGACGCCGGTGGTTGTCAAATCAAGAGATGATCTTGACAGTTCACAAGTGAACCAATTTGATGAATTATTAAAAAACGAACCCAGCTCCGTGCCCGTGTTTGAAAGCAATCCAGTTGACAGCTCCATGCAAAATCAACAGGAGGGCCATGACCTTGATCAACCTGAGCAGTCCGAATTAGTGGTGGAAACCGGTTTTCCACATTTAAATTATATCGGTCAGGTTCATGGAACCTATCTGGTTGCTGAAACCGCCGATAATATGTATCTGGTTGACCAACATGCCGCCCAAGAGCGAATTAATTATGAATTTTACAGAAAACAAATTGGCGAAGTTTCCGATGACCAGCAAAAACTGCTGGTGCCGATCGTGTTGGATTATTCAACGTCCGATTTTTTACTCATCAGCGATCATATGGACTTACTTGATCAGCTTGGGATTCATCTGGAACAATTTGGCCAAAACAGTTTTATTGTCCGTGAGCACCCAATGTGGTTCAAGGCAGGCCAGGAAGAAGATACAATCAAAGAAATGATTGATTGGATTTTATCCGACCATAAAATTTCAGTCGCTGCCTTTCGCGAAAAAACTGCCATCATGATGAGCTGTAAGCGGGCAATCAAAGCCAACCATCATCTTGATGAGCTTCAGGCAAAGGCATTGCTCAAACGACTTCCTGAATGTGAGAACCCATATAACTGCCCACATGGACGGCCGGTATTGGTTAAATTTACCAACGAAGAGATTGAAAAGATGTTCAAACGAATTCAGGATCCTCATCATACAGACCAGGAGATCATTTAAAATGTTGCCCGCCCGTAATGGTGATATGTTACAATTTATTAGGCAAACATACGTTTTAATGAAGAGGAGAAACTGATGTTCGAATTCTTGGAAGGTACTGTCGTTGATATTACGCCAACCCATATCGTGTTGTTGGTTGGTGGGGTTGGTTACTTGATCAACACCGCTGATCCATACCATTTCAATGTGGATGATCAAAAAGTGATTAGGGTATACATCTATCAATCTGTGAGTGACACGGCAATCTTATTGTTTGGCTTTGCGACGATTGAAGATAAACAAATTTTTGAAAAATTAATTTCAGTTTCTGGAATCGGTCCAAAAAGTGCGTTGGCAATTCTTGCCGGCAATGACCGTGATGGGCTGATTTCAGCCATTAATAATGAGGATGTCAAGTTCCTCACCAAATTTCCTGGTGTTGGTAAGAAAACTGCCCGCCAGATTATTTTGGATATGCAGGGTAAACTAGACGACATTTCAACAACAGCCGTTGATAATCGGCAGGTTGGCGTTCAAAGCGAAAAGACACCAGAGCTTTCAGATGCATTATCTGCCTTGGAAGCTTTGGGATATGGTGCTAAACAAATTGATGGCATTGAACCGGATTTGGCCAAACAAACCGGTCTGTCCACCGACCAGTATTTAAGCTTAGGATTAAAACTATTGATGCACTAGGAATGAGGAGATGATAGATTGGCCAATGAAAAAGATGATCGACTGATATCTCCAGAGAATGTGGATGCCGACGAAACCAACATTGAAAAATCACTTCGTCCCCAACTGCTTAGTGAGTATATTGGACAAGATGACGTTAAAAACGAGTTAAAGGTCTATATAAAGGCTGCCAAGCAGCGTGAGGAATCATTGGACCATGTTCTGTTGTATGGGCCCCCTGGACTTGGTAAGACCACTTTGGCAATGGTTATCGCCAACGAAATGGGTGTTAATATACGCACAACCAGTGGACCGGCAATTGATAAGCCCGGTGATTTGCTTTCCCTGTTGAATGAACTTCAGCCAGGGGATGTCCTGTTCATCGATGAAATCCATCGGCTTCCCAAAGTGGTTGAGGAAATGCTTTATTCCGCGATGGAAGACTTCTTCGTGGATATTATTGTCGGACAGGGCTCCGGTGCCCACCCAATTCATTTTCCGCTTCCGCCTTTCACATTGATTGGCGCTACGACTCAGGCGGGGATGCTGTCTGCACCTTTGCGGGATCGATTTGGGATTGTTGAACATATGAACTATTACAAGACTTCTGATTTGGAAGACATTGTTCGACGGACTGCCGACATTTTTCAAATTGATATTCAAGAATCCGGCGCCCATGAAATTGCACTTCGATCTCGGGGAACGCCTCGGGTTGCCAACCGCTTGCTGAAACGGATTCGGGATTTTGCCCAAGTTTCAGATAAGGACAGTGTTGATTTGGAGATTGTTCGTTATGCACTGTCGAGGTTAAAGGTTGATGACTTGGGATTGGACGATACCGATATCAAACTGTTAACGACGATGATCAAGTATTACGATGGGGGCCCGGTTGGGCTAAACACGTTAGCAGCAAATATTGGTGAAGAAACCGACACGATTGCTGAAATGTATGAACCCTATCTGCTCCAAATCGGTTTGATCAAACGGACCGCACGCGGGCGAATTGTAACCCCCAAAGGCTATGCTCACTTGAGCTATCCGATGCCTCATAAGGACGAAAGGAATTAACATTTTGAAAACAAATTACACCCTTGAAGATTTTGACTATAATCTTCCTCATGAATTAATTGCCCAAACCCCGATTAAAGATCGTGACGAATCCCGACTGTTGGTTTTGAATAAAGATACCGGTGAGATGGAAGACCGGCGATTTTATAATATTATCGATTATTTGAATCCGGGGGATGCCCTGGTGATGAATGACTCCAAAGTGATGCCTGCCAGGATCTACGGTGTTAAAGAAGATACCGGCGGCCACATGGAAGTGCTCCTGCTTCATAACATTGAAGGGGACCGTTGGGAGACTTTGATGAAGCCCGCTAAAAAGGCCAAAGTCGGTACTGTAATCAACTTTGGTGATGGCCAACTAAAAGCGGTTGTCACGAAAGAACTGGATCATGGTGGCCGTGAAATTGAATTCAAATATGACGGCATCTTCATCGAAATTTTGGAACGGCTTGGCGAAACACCGCTACCACCATATATTAAAGAAAAGCTCGATGATCCCAATCGCTACCAAACGGTTTATGCCAAAAAAATGGGTTCTGCTGCGGCACCGACTGCCGGTCTTCACTGGACTAAAGAGCTTTTGAAAAAGGTTGAAGATAAAGGTGTTCACTTAGTTTATCTGACACTTCACGTCGGGTTGGGAACGTTCCGACCGGTAGATGAAGAAAACATCGAAGACCATAAAATGCACAGTGAGTTTTATCGATTATCAGAAGAAGCCGCCGAAACACTGAATTCAGTTCGTCAAAACGGCGGAAAGATTGTCGCCACGGGAACGACTTCGATTCGAACCTTGGAAACCGTCGGCACAAAATTTGATGGTGAGATTCGCCCTGATTCCGGATGGACGGATATTTTCATCAAACCAGGCTATGACTGGAAAGTTGTTGATTCATTTATTACCAATTTTCATCTTCCAAAATCAACACTGGTCATGTTGGTGGCATCGTTCACCGGTCGTGACAACATTTTAAATGCTTATCAGCATGCCATTGACGAAAAGTATCGCTTCTTCAGTTTTGGCGATGCGATGTATATTCATTAGGAGGATTATTATATGCAACCAGCGATAACTTATCGCTTGATCAAAAAAGAGAAGCATACAGGTGCCAGATTAGGCGAAATCACAACGCCCCACGGAACTTTTAGGACGCCGATGTTTATGCCGGTTGGAACCCAGGCAACAGTCAAAACCCTTGCTCCGGAAGAATTGGATCAGATGGGGTCAACCATCATTTTGGCAAATACTTACCACCTTTGGCTGCGCCCAGGTGAAGATATTGTTAAAGAAGCTGGTGGCCTTCATAAATTTATGAATTGGGACAAAGGAATTTTAACGGATTCCGGTGGTTTCCAAGTTTTCTCCCTTGCAAAAAATCGTGACATTACTGAAGAGGGTGTCACTTTTAAAAATGAAATCAACGGTTCGAAGATGTTTTTATCCCCTGAAAAGGCGATTCAAATTGAAAATGATCTTGGACCCGATATCATGATGAGCCTCGATGAATGTCCGCCGTTTTTTGAGTCATACGACTATGTTAAGAAGTCTGTTGAACGAACAAGTCGATGGGCAGAACGTGGATTGAAAGCTCACAAGAACCCTGATTGGCAGGGACTTTTTGGAATTGTTCAGGGAGCCGGGTTTGAAGATTTGCGTAAGCAATCAGCCCAAGACTTGGTCAGTCTCGATTTTCCCGGTTACTCAATCGGTGGATTGTCAGTTGGTGAGTCTAAGCAGGAAATGAACCGGATTCTGGAATCAACAAGTCCCCTTTTGCCTGAAAATAAACCCCGTTATTTGATGGGGGTAGGGGCCACTGATTCATTAATTGATGGTGTTATTCGAGGAATTGACATGTTCGATTGCGTCCTTCCAACCAGAATTGCGAGAAATGGGACGGTTATGACTTCCCACGGTCGTTTAGTTGTCAAAAACGCCAAATATGCCCGTGATTTTACACCCTTGGATGATCAATGCAATTGCTATACATGCCGTAACTACACACGGGCCTACATTCGTCATTTGGTTAAAACTGATGAAACATTTGGTCTTCGTTTGTGCAGTTATCATAACTTGTATTACTTGATTCATTTGATGAAGCGGGTTCAACAGGCAATAATGGATGACAACCTATTAGATCTTCGTGCTGAAGTTTTTGAACAGTACGGCTATAACAAGCCAAACGCAAAAAACTTTTAGGTATAGACTATTGAGGCCGTATTTGGTAAAGTATTCTTATGGAAAGCGTGGGTGAAAAATATTGAATCAATCTTATTACTCAATTTTAATGATTGTTGTCCTGTTTGCGGTTATGTACTTCTTAATGATCCGTCCACAGAGAAAGCAACAACAAAAGCGTCGTGAACAACTTTCAAAGATCAAGGAGGGCGATCAGGTTATTACTATCGGTCGTCTTCACGGTGTGGTTGATGAAATCAACGAAGCTGAAAAGACAGTTACATTGGATTGTGACGGCATCTATCTGGTGTTTGACTTGAGCGCAATTGCGTCAGTTAAGCAGCCAGCTGTTGCCACTCCGGCAGCTAACAGCAATGCCGATGCCGGTAACAAGGCATCTGATGATAACAAAGACGATTCTGCTGCATCTGATGCTGATCAGAAATCAACTGAAAGTTCTGATCAAGCTCATGATGACTCAAAATCAGAAGAAAAATAGCTTTCGCTCAGCGGTTGGGAAGATCACTTTTTATCCCAACCATTTTTTTACACCAGGTAAGAACATACGTTTGATTAAGAGTGATATCAATGAAAACAAAAGACAGAAAAATCATCCATGTTGATATGGATGCCTTTTATGCTTCAATAGAAGAACGGGAAGATCCCAGCTTGAAATCCAAACCGTTAATTGTCGCAAAGGATCCTCGGAAGACCGGTGGAAGAGGTGTCGTTTCAACAGCGAACTATAATGCTCGAAAATATGGCGTTCATTCGGCCATGAGTGCAATGAAAGCCTTGGAATTGTGCCCGAATGCCGTCTTTAGATTTTCGGGATTTGACTTATATCGATCGGTTTCCAATCAGATTCATGAAATTTTTCATGAGTATACTGAAATGACCGAGTATGTCGCTCTGGACGAGGCTTATTTGGACATCACCGACAACAAGAAACATGTTCTTGATCCGATCCAGGTTGCCAGAATGATTCAAAATGAAATTTGGGATCAAACTCATTTAACCTGTTCAGTGGGTGTGTCATATAACAAATTTTTGGCTAAAGAGGCTTCTGATTATGCCAAGCCTGTTGGGATAACGGTGATTGAACAAAGGGATGCGCTTGAATTTTTGGCGAAATTGCCCATTGAAAAGTTTCGTGGGGTAGGCAAGAAGACGGTTCCCAAAATGCGCGAATTAAATATTAACAATGGTGAGGATCTCCTTGCGTGGTCTCAAATGGATTTGATTAAGCACTTTGGTAAATTTGGATATGTTCTTTATGAGCGGGCCCGCGGAATTGATGAAAGGCCGGTTGAGTATCAACGGGTACGTAAATCAATTGGTAAAGAGCGCACTTTTGGACCTGCCATTGATAACCAGTCTGAGGTTGATGCTGCACTGCAGCGAATTGCGGGGATGGTCGTGAAGACCATGGATGATAAGAAGAAGCACGGTAAAACGTTGGTTCTTAAAATCCGTTATGCTGATTTTTCAACTTTTACCAAAAGAATGACACTGGACAATTACATCAAGAATAGCCCCGAAGAATATTTTGCATTGGCAAATGATTTACTGGTGGATATGCCAGACATCACCAAAGGGGTCCGGCTACTGGGAATTACCATTACCAATCTGGACGATCTCAGCTATGAAAATATTGTTCTGCACCTGTTCAATTAAGTGATTACACGATTCCGGTTTATCTTATTCACTAATTAATGTATACTAAAGTGTTCAACAATAAAACAATGGAGCAATTAATATGGCAATTCAAGATCAAATACTTAATGAAATTAAGAAATTTAAAACAATTATTATTCATCGTCACAAGCGACCAGATCCCGATGCAATCGGATCACAAATGGGTTTGGCTCAATTGATCAAGGGTTCATTTCCAGACAAAACGGTTTTATGTGCAGGCAAGCAGTACGAGAGTTTTGCCTGGTTGGGGACAACTGATGAAATCACCGATGAACAATATAAAGATGCATTGGTGATTGTCGTTGATACCGCAAATCAACCACGTGTGGATGATGAACGCTATACCACCGGTAAAGAGTTGATCAAGATTGATCATCACCCAAACGATGATCAATTTGGCGACATCATGTGGGTTGAACCGGAGTCTTCAAGTACTTCTGAGTTAATCTATGATTTCTTTGATGCGAACAAGGATCAATTAACCTTACCAGCAGAGGGTGCCCGTTTGCTTTACGCAGGAATTGTTGGTGATACCGGCAGATTTATGTACCCATCAACGTCACCGCATACACTTGAAGTTGCCTCAAAATTGGCAACTTATGATTTTTCAACAAGTGAAGTCAACAAAATAGAAGATGAGATTGACATTCCACTTGCGCGCCTATCGGCTTATGTCTATGAAAATTTGAACATTCTTGATAGCGGTGCCGCTTATCTGGTATTGTCCAATAAAGTGTTGGAGCCTTTCAAGCTTGGTGATGAAAGTACGTCTGCCGTTGTGCCGTTACCCGGTAAGATCAAGCAGGTGGTGTCTTGGGCGATTTTTGTCGAGCAAAAAGACGGATCATTCCGTATCCGATTGAGATCCAAAGGGCCTGAAATCAATGAACTGGCCAAGCAATACGGCGGTGGCGGACATCCACTTGCCAGTGGCGCGGTCGTTGAAGACGAAGACCATATCAAAGATTTTGTTAAAGATTTAAACGATCTTGTTGCCAAAAACAAGTAGGAGAATATATGAGTAATTTTTCAGAATTTAATTTGAAGCCTTTTTTAGTGGACGCGGTTAAGGAACTTAACTTTTCTCAACCAACTCCGGTACAGGAAAAAGTCATTCCTGTGATTATGCAGGGCAGAGACGTTGTTGGTCAATCCGCTACAGGTAGTGGTAAGACCCACGCCTTTTTACTGCCGATCTTTAATCAGTTGGATCCGGACAAAGACGAAGTTCAAGCGGTTATCACGACTCCCAGTCGTGAACTGGCTTATCAAATTATTGATGCGGCCAAACAGCTTGCCAAACATAGTGACAAACCGATTTCAATCGGTCATTACGTTGGTGGAACCGACAAGGTCCGACAGGAAAAGAAAATCAAACATGAACAGCCACAGTTGGTGATTGGAACTCCTGGGCGAATCTGGGATTTGATTCAAAATGGTGGACTTGATGTCCATACGGCTTCTCAATTAGTCATTGATGAAGCAGATATGACACTTGATATGGGATTCTTGGATGTTGTGGACAATATTGCTGCCAGTTTTGGTAAGCATGTTCAGATGATGGTTTTCTCAGCCACGATTCCTCAAAAAATCAATGTCTTTTTGAAGAAATATATGGTTAATCCATTTATTGAAGAAATTCCCGTTTCGACAATCATTAGTCCAACCATTGATAACTGGTTAATTTCAACCAAGGGCCAAGACAAAAACCAATTGATTTACAAGCTGTTAACCATTGGTGAGCCATATCTGGTATTAATTTTTGCAAATACCAGAAAACGGGTTGAAGAATTGACTGACTATCTCAAGGGTCAGGGCTTAAAGGTTGCAATGATTCACGGTGGTATGAAGCCCCGTGAACGTAAGCAGGTTATGAGACGAGTCAAGAATCTCGATTTCCAATTTGTGGTTGCCACTGATTTGGCTGCCCGTGGAATTGATATCGAAGGTGTTTCTGACGTTATCAATGACGACATTCCCACTGAAGATTTGGAATTCTTCATCCATCGTGTTGGCCGAACTGGTCGAAATGGGATGTCTGGAACCTCAATCACCTTATATTCACCTGATGAGGAAAAATCAGTTGAAGAACTTGAAGATATGGGAATTCATTTCAAACCCAAAGCTCTCAAGAATGGTGAAATTGTTGATTCTTATGATCGAAACCGACGAAAGACTCATCGGAAAAAGCATGATAAGCTTGATCCAACTATGATTGGTATGATTAAAAAGAAAAAGAAGCACATCAAGCCTGGATATAAGCGGCGGATTAAGAACACAATTGCCCGCAAGGATGAAATGGATCGCCGGGTTGCTAAACGAGAAGAAGCCAGAGCCAAGCGTAAGCAGCGAAAGAGCAGTTCTTCACGTTATAAGTAACATGTCATTGACACCATATTCACAAAAAAGTATACTTTGAGATGTGTTAAGAACATGCCATGTAAATCTCCGTTTTCAGAGACGCTTTGGTTGGTGAGAAAAGCGACAGGATTTGCATGGTGCTCTCTTAAAAATTTAAATTGTAAAACGCAACTCTACGTTATAGAGATCAAGTGGTTAACGATGAACATCGTTGCAATCAGAGTGGTACCGCGTCAATCGGCGTCTCTGTTAGCAACGGTGTTTTAATTTTGTCAAAGGAGAAAAGAGCATGAAACAGTTAAGCAGCAGTCAAATTAGACAAATGTACTTGGACTTTTTCCAAGAAAAGGGGCACACGATTGAACCGAGTGCTTCACTTATTCCAGTAGATGACCCGACTTTACTCTGGATTAACTCTGGTGTTGCAACCATGAAGAAGTATTTCGATGGTTCAGTTGTACCAAAGAATCCACGGATGACCAGCTCACAGAAGAGTATTCGGACCAATGATATCGAAAACGTCGGTAAAACCCCACGTCATCATACTTTATTTGAAATGCTGGGGAACTTCTCGGTTGGTGATTACTTTAAAAAAGAAGCCATTGCCTGGGCATTTGAATTATTGACTTCACCAAAGTGGTTTGGCTGGGATAAAGATAAGCTTTTCATGACAGTTTACCCAAAGGACAAAGATGCCAAGATGTATTGGGAAAAAGTCGGTGTTGCACCTGATCACATCATTGAAATTGAAGACAACTTTTGGGATATTGGCCAGGGACCATCCGGGCCAGACTCAGAAATCTTTTATGATCGTGGCAAGGACTTTGACAACTTGGCTGATGACGATCCTGAAAATTATCCGGGTGGTGAAAATGATCGTTGGCTTGAAGTATGGAACATTGTGTTTTCACAATTCAACCACACACCACAAGATACTTACGAACCGCTACCTCGTAAAAACATTGATACGGGAATGGGACTCGAACGAGTGGTTTCAATTTTTCAACATGCCCGAACAAATTTTGAAACCGACTTATTCCTACCAATGATTCGTAAGACAGAGGAATTAAGTGATAACAAGAAATATGATACAAATAAGAAAGACAATGAAGCTTTCAGAATCATTGCCGATCATTCACGGGCAATTACCGTTGCAATTGGTGACGGTGCCTTACCATCAAACGTTGGCCGGGGTTATGTTATCCGTCGATTGATTCGTCGGGCAATTGTTAATGGTCAGCGTCTTGGAATCAACGAAGCTTTCTTGTACAAGCTGGTTCCAGTGGTTGGGGAGACCTTGAAGTCTTATTACCCTGATGTCTTGAAGCAAAAAGATTATATTGCCAAGGTGGTCCGATCAGAAGAAGACCGATTTAACGAAACCCTGGCTGACGGCTTGAAGCTGTTTGGTCAAGTGGTCAAAGAAGCTAAGGCCAATAATCAGACGGTCATTGACGGGCCAACTGCCTTCAAACTGTATGATACTTATGGTTTTCCAGTAGAATTAACTCAAGAAGAAGCCAGCGATGCCGGTTTATCAGTTGATAAGGAAGGCTTCAAAGCTGAAATGCAAAAGCAGAAGGATCGTGCCCGTAAAGCCCGTAGTGGTGCCAAGTCGATGGGCGTCCAACGCGATCTTTTGATTGAAATTAAAGATGCCAGCGAATATGTCGGCTATGATACATTAGATGTCGACAACGCCAAACTGCTTGACATCGTCGAAAACGAGAAATTGGTTGACACTTCCAAGGGTGGAACGGTTGAAGTTATTTTTGATAAGACACCGTTCTACGCTGAAATGGGTGGTCAAGTGGCCGACCGTGGTGTTATCCTCGACGAGGAAGGCGATAAAGTCGCTGACGTCGTTGATGTTCAACACGCACCAAATGGACAGAATCTCCACACATTAAAGACTCAAGAGCCACTTGAAAAAGGCAAAAACTATCATTTGATTGTTGATAAATTATTCCATAGTCGAGTTGAAAAAAATCACACGGCTACTCATTTGCTTGATCAATCACTTCGAAACGTATTGGGTGGGCATACTCAACAAGCGGGTTCATTGGTTGAACCCAACTATTTGCGGTTTGACTTTAATCACTTTGGTCAAGTGACCGATGATGATCTCCAAAAAGTTGAAGATATGGTTAACAGACAAATCTTTAATGAAATCAACGTTGATACTGTCGTAACTGACCCCAAGACTGGTAAGAAAATGGGTGCAATTGCTTTGTTCAGTGAAAAATATGGGGACAAAGTTCGAGTTGTCAGCATTGGTGATTTTTCAGTTGAATTCTGTGGTGGTACCCACGTAACCAACACGCGTGACATCGGTTTGTTTAAAATTGTTTCTGAATCCGGTGTTGGCGCTGGTGTTCGTCGGATTGAAGCCGTTACAGCAAAAGATGCATTCAAGATGCTCAACGATCATGAAAAAGAACTCAAGCAAATTGCCAGTGACTTGAAAGTTACTCAAATTAAGGACACGCCTAAACGAGTTGGTCAATTACAGACAGAAATCAAGGATCTGACTCAAAAGCAACAGTCGCTCGAAGCCAAACTGGCTGGACAGCAGGCCCAAAATGTTTTTGCTGATAAGAAGACAGCCGGCAATTACTCAATTATTACCGGAATTATCAAGGATGCCGGCATGGATCAGTTGCGTCAATTAGCCGATACATGGCGTTCAAAGGAATTGTCTGATGTGCTGGTACTTGGAACCGGTAGTGGTGACAAAGCCAACTTAATTGTTGCTGTGGCTGATGAAAAGATTAAGGCCGGTATCAAAGCCGGTGACTTGATTAAGTCAATTGCAGGTAACATCAAAGGTGGCGGCGGTGGCCGTCCAAACATGGCTCAAGCGGGCGGTAAAGATCCTGCAGGGCTTGATAAAGCAATGAGTGCAGCGGTTGATTGGTTAGCAACAAAGTAATTATTACACCACGGTTACATGTCCGTTACATTGGCATACTTGATTGTAGTTTCACTTACAATCAGTTAAAATTAATACAAATGACCTTATGTCATAGAGGTGAATCGTATGAGTTCTTTAGATAAAACCATGTTTTTTAATTTTAATGAAGATCAGCCAAAGGACGTTCGTGAAACATTGTTGACTGTTTATGCGGCACTTGAGGAAAAGGGATACAATCCTTATAACCAGATTGTCGGGTATCTAATTTCCGGTGATCCAGCGTACATTCCACGTAACCTTGATGCCCGAAACCTTATCCGCAGACATGAACGTGATGAAATAATCGAGGAATTAGTTCGTTTCTATTTGGATAACCATCCAACTGATAATCATCCAACTGAGACGAAAAAAGGTGAAAAATGAGATTAATGGGTTTAGATGTTGGTTCAAAAACCGTCGGGGTTGCTGTTAGCGATCAGTTAGGCTGGACCTCACAAGGCGTCGAAATAATTCGGATAGACGAGGATAACCAAGAATTTGGTTTGGACCGGGTCTCCGAGTTGGTTGAAAAGTACCAAGTTGATGGCTTCGTTGTCGGGCTTCCGAAGAACATGAATAATTCGTTGGGTCCCCGTGCTGAGGCTTCTGAACAGTATGGCAAACGACTTGAAGATAAGTTTCACTTGCCTGTCGATTTTGAAGATGAGCGGTTGACGACTGTTGAAGCACAGCGAATGCTGACTGAAGAAGCCGATGTCTCCAGAGCAAAGCGGAAAAAAGTGATCGACAAACTGGCCGCCGGCTTGATACTTCAGAATTATTTGGACCGCAGTGGTAAATTAACTAAAATATAGCGAGGTAAACAATTATGGCAGATCAAGAACCAGTACAACAACAAATTACATTAGTCGATGAAAACGGCGATGAAACATTATATGACGTATTATTTACTTTTAAGTCAGAAGACTTTGACCGTTCATACATTTTAATCTATCCAGATGGTAAGGGTGAAGACGAAGAAGTTGAAATCCAAGCTTATGCCTTGCCTAAGGGTGATGATCCAAGTGACCCTCAAGGCGGTGAACTTCAAGCCATTGAGACTGACAAGGAATGGGATATGATTGAATCAGTTTTGAACACATTCCTGGGTAAAGATGATGACGATCAGGATGATGACAGTGACGATAACAAATAATTAGAAGTTGTCATTATGACGAAAGGATTGAGGCGAAGCAGTTATCTAGTCTCAATCCTTTTTAATTGAAATGAATTAGGATGTGATGTAATGTCAGATAGCGAGAAACGACGCTTCAAAGCACATATTGATGGCAAAGACTATGTTTTGATTGGTAAAGGGTCGGTTGACCATATGCAGGCTGTTACTGACTTGCTTAATGAACAGTTGAAGCAGCTTCACGAAGCAATGCCGAGTTCAACAGAGGAACAACGGGCAATTTTGATTGCTTTTAATGCCATTTCGAAACAATTTGAAGTTGAGGAAAAAGCACATAATAAAGAGGTTCATTAGATGATTTTTAGTATTGGGATCATTTTGATTTTGATATTTGGATTTTTACGAGGACTCCACCGTGGTTTTGTCGCAGAAATATTGAGCTTAATTGGGTTTGTCCTGGCTACTTTTGTGAGTCTTGTTGCCACATCACCAATTGCGGCATTTATTAATGATGCTGTTTTTAAGAGTGGGGACAACCAAACTGCTCAGCTTGTGGTCAAATGGGTGATCTTTGCCCTTCTTTTTGGTTTGGTGTGGCGTCTCATTCGCGTAATGCGTAATCTTTTGACTCCTTTAACGAAACTACCAATTGTGCATCAATTAAATTCACTATTGGGTGGATTTGCTGATATCATCATAAAATATCTAATCATCTTTATTTTATTGAATTTTTTGTTGATTTTTCCCAGTGAAACCATTCAGGAACAGTATCAGCAATCTGAGGTTTCCCAATGGATTGTTAAGAAAACTCCGATTCTCTCAGATAAAATGATTCAAATTTGGAATCAACATTCTAGTGAGGTTAATGTATGAACGAAAAAGTATTGGAAACATTGGAATATGGAAAAATTAAGGACCAGCTGTCAAAGTACTTGACCACTGATCGTGGCCGGGAGATCGTTCAATTATTGACTCCCAGCTCATCATTTGAAGCCGTAAACCAACGGCTTGAACAAACTGCTGACGGTGCCGATATTGTCCGTCTCAAAGGCGAAATTCCAATCCCTAAACTGACTGAAATTTCACCATATATGAAGCGTTTGAGAATCGAGAATGCCTCATTGGGCGGTACCGAGCTTTCCCACATTACCAAGTTGTTGCGGGCAGTGCAGGTTGTGGTTGAATTCTTCCAAGATTTGGAAGCAGAGGAAGTTACCTTTAAATCCCTGCCGTCAATTATCAGCAAATTGACCTTAATGCCTGATGTAACCAAGCGAATGGTCGCATCGATTGATGATGATGGCCGCGTTCTAGACGGTGCTTCTTCCGATCTTCGTTCAATTCGGCGGACAATTGTGGCAGCTCAGAGTAATATCCGATCCAAGATGGGAAAGTTCATCAAGGGTTCTGATGCCAAGTATCTTTCAGAACCGATCATTACTGTTCGTGACGGCCGTTTTGTTCTGCCGATTAAGTCCGAGTATAAACAACGTTTTGGCGGGATTATTCATGATCAAAGTGCATCCGGTCAGACCCTTTATGTCGAGCCGAATAATGTTGTTGAAATGAATAATCAATTAAGACGGGATCAGTTGGCTGAACGTGCGGAGGTTCGCCGTATTTTAGGTGAATTGACCAACTTAATCAGGCCACATCGAAATGAGCTGCTGGCAAACATGGATCTGGTCGGTCAACTGGATTTTGTGAATGCAAAGGCCAAATTTGCCCATGCAACGGGAAGCGTTTTGCCAAAGGTTTCAAAAGACAATGTGATTAATTTGAGAAAAGCCCGTCATCCATTAATTGCCAAGGATAAGGTGGTTGCCAATGACATTGAAATTGGTTATAAATACAACACCATTATCGTAACTGGACCGAACACCGGTGGTAAAACGATTACCATTAAGACAGTTGGGTTATTGCAGTTGATGGGGCAATCCGGCTTGTTTGTCACTGCCAATGAAGATTCACAAATTGGCGTTTTTGATAATGTTTTTGCGGATATTGGTGATGAACAGTCGATTGAAGCCAACTTGAGTACCTTCTCATCCCATATGGACAATATCATCACAATTTTGCAGCAAACCAGCCCAAATAGTTTGGTGCTATTGGATGAGCTGGGTGCCGGAACAGATCCCAAAGAAGGGGCTGCTTTGGCAATGGCAATTATTGATGCTTTTCATAAAATTGGCTGTGAGCTGATTGCGACAACTCATTATCCTGAATTGAAAGCTTTTGCCTATAATCGTCCTGGAATAATCAACGCATCGATGGAATTTGATGTTGACACATTGCGGCCAACTTACCGATTTCTATTGGGGATTCCCGGACAAAGTAATGCATTGAACATTGCCAGCAAATTAGGGATGTCAAAGCAAATTATTGACCAGGCACGGGCATTTACCGATTCAGAGAACCAAGACATCAATAACATGATTGAAGAGCTTACAGCGCAAACCAAGCGTGCTCACGACGAAGCTGATGAACTTGATGAGCAGCTGAAAGAGTCAACCCGAATTCATAACGAGCTGCAGGATAAATTTACCAAGTATGAAAATCAAAAAGATCGTTTGACTGAAGAAGCCAAGGAAAAGGCTAATCAGGTTGTTGAAGAAACCAAGAAAAAGGCTGACCAGATTATTGATGATCTTCATAAAAAGCAAGCTCAGGTTGGTAAAGTGGCTGTCAAGGAAAATGAACTAATTGACGCCAAAGGAGCTTTGAACAAACTTGAGACGGCACCTAACCTTGTTAAAAACAAAGTATTGAAAAAGGAAAAAGCCAAGCATGACTTTCATCCGGGCGATGATGTTCTTGTAAAATCATATGGTCAGCAGGGAACACTGCTTCGTCAAGATAAAAATCATACTTGGGATGTTCAAATTGGGATTTTGAAGATGCAGATTGAAGAATCTGATTTGGAAAAATCCGGTCCGGTTAAACAGGATAAAAATCAATACCAGACTCATGTTTCAAGAACTCGTTCAGCAGGGATGTCACCAACCCTTGATCTTCGTGGCCATCGTTATGAAGAAGCCATGACCGAAGTTGATCGATACATTGACTCGGCTCTTCTTGCAGGTTACCCATCTGTAACAATTATTCATGGTAAGGGAACCGGTGCCCTTAGAAAGGGCGTCACCGAATATTTGAAACGTAATCCGCGGGTTAAAAGTTTTGGGTATTCTGCCCCCAATGCCGGTGGTGATGGATCAACCGTTGTTAAACTAAAGTAAAAATAGTTGTGTGCAATTTGGTTGCTTTTTGTCATAAAATTGTTAGTATTAAACTATTAAAGGATTGGAGTGTTTTTAATATGCTTAAAGAAACTACAGATCAAACTTTTGAAAAAGATACTGCTGAAGGCGTTACGTTAACTGATGTATGGGCAACCTGGTGTGGTCCTTGTCGGATGCAGACTCCTGTCATCGAAGAGTTGGCCGAAGAAATGGACAACGTTAAGTTTACAAAAATGGATGCTGATAAGAATCCCCAAACTTTATCCAAGTTTGGCATTATGAGCATCCCAACATTATTGGTTAAAAAAGATGGCAAAGTGGTTGATACGATTGTTGGATATCATCCAAAAGCACAGGTCAAAAAAGTGCTTGATCAATACGCTGGATAAGAATAGATGATTGCGGATGTTAAGATTTTTGCATCCAATTAATAAGGGACTTTAACGTTAATGTTACGTTAAAGTCCCTTATTAGATTCTTCAAAAAAATTTGCAGCCGTATTCTATCAAGATCAACAAAACAGCCTTTCACAAACGAGTGCGTTTGTGGTGGGGTATTTCAGAAATCAATTTGTTTTGTTCTGATCGGCATCATCGTTTTTATCTGGTTCAACAATTTCAAAGATTGACGAAGCTTCCTGGCCATCGGCAGGTTTATCCGGACTGAGGTAAGTACTCAACAAGACAAATCCTTTATTAACATTTGATTTTTCAAGCTCAGCTTCTGCCTGTTGGTTAAGAATGTACTGACAGCTTTGAGCAATGAAACCTGATTCTAGGTAGAAGTCGGGATCTTCAAATGATTTTAAGCGTTGGGCAACAATTTCGCCGCTTAACCGCCAACTGATTTGGTTTCCTGAACGTTTAAGAAGTTTGAGATCACCAAATTTAAACTGCTTAAAGAACGTTTCAAGGTCCTCATAGGTTGCCAAACGATGGTTCCTGGCGAGGTGCTTACCGGCCCAGTATGAAATTTCATGAGCGTCTTTTCCAAGTATTTCCGGAATCAGTGAATCTCGTATCAATTCCTGGCCTAAAAGGCTTTTCATTGTATCATCGTTAATAAAACTTTTGTATACTTCGTTATCCATTTTTTAATCTCCATCAATGCAAAATGTAATAAATTAATTATACAATATAATTATTAATCTTGTTTTAAGTTGAACATAAGTTTCTTTTGCAAGATAATAATGTTATTGAAACAAGGGAAGAAGGAATTCTGTTGGATAATCGGCCAATTGGTGTAATGGACTCGGGGGTTGGGGGACTTACTGTCCTAAAAGAAATGACCAAAACCCTCCCAAATGAATCGTACATCTTTATTGGCGACCAGGCCAATTTACCATACGGGCAAAAGAGTTCTGAGACTGTTCGAAAGTTAACGAAACGAATTGCGGACTACATGGTCGAACAAGATGTGAAGATGTTTGTGATTGCCTGTAATACAGCGACTGCTGCCGCTTATGAATATTTAAAAAAGATTTTACCGATTCCAGTGATCGGGGTGATTGAACCTGGTGCAAAAATGGCAGTTAAAGCCTCTAAATCAGGACAGATTGGCGTTATTGCGACAAATGGGACTGTTCGATCGGGAGACTATGAGCGCTTGATCAAGGCCCAAAATCCATTAGCCAATGTTTCTTCACTTGGCTGTCCAGAGTTTGTCACGATGGTGGAAGAAGGTTTGGCAGGGACTGTTGAGGCGCAGGTTGCCGTTAATAATCGCCTTGCGTGGTTTATGGATAAGCCGATTGATACCTTGATCATGGGGTGTACCCATTTTCCAGTACTTCAAGAAGAAATCCAAAACGTGATGGGAGATTCTGTTGAGTTGATTGACCCCGGCGTTGCCACTGCAAAGCAGGTATTTGATTATCTGAGTACGCACGATGCATTTTTTGATGGCGGTCAGGTTCACCAGAGGAAGTTTTATACAACTGGTAACCCAACTGATTTTGCAAAGATCGCCGACAAATTACTTGGCACGCCAATTTCTGCTGTTCAGCTGGATATTTAAAGGAGCTTGATAACGTGAAAAGACCAGAAATAATTGTGATTGCATCACAAAATAGTCACAAAATTATTGAATTTGAAGATGCATTCAAAAACACCGGAGTTACAATCAAATCATTAAAACACTTTGATAACGTACCAGAGATTGATGAAACCGGATCTACTTTTGAAGAAAATGCGACCTTAAAAGCCACCGGAATCATGAAGTTTTCGCACCAAGCAGTCATTGCTGACGATTCCGGCTTGGTTGTTAAAGCCTTGAACGGCGCACCTGGAGTTCATTCAGCCCGTTACGCCGGCGATCATGACGATGATGCAAACAATAATAAACTTCTTAAAGAAATGCAAAATAAGTCGGATCGATCTGCCTATTTCGAATCCGTTTTGGTATATTTAACCCCAGAGGGCGACAAGGTCGTGGCATCTGGTCGAATTGACGGCGAAATTTTGACTGCC
This sequence comes from Lentilactobacillus sunkii DSM 19904, assembly GCF_001435575.1. GTDB lineage: Bacteria > Bacillota > Bacilli > Lactobacillales > Lactobacillaceae > Lentilactobacillus > Lentilactobacillus sunkii. Next base: position 63,819 of record NZ_AZEA01000003.1, on the reverse strand, counting down.
CGTCGAGGTAATAACGATTTTGGCTATGACCCATTATTCTATGTGCCTTCACAGCAAGAAACACTTGCCGAGATGACGACTCATGACAAAAATATGATCAGCCATCGCGGCAACGCCATTCGGAATTTACTCAGTCGATTACAAGGGTTGTGGGATTAATGAAAATTGTGGTTGTGAGCGACAGTCATGGAGATCGACAAATTGTTCAGGAGATTGTGGATCGCTATGTGGACAAAGTAGACGGAATTTTTCACTGTGGAGATTCTGAGCTGTCAATTGATGATCCTTTGATTGACAAGCTGCACATTGTTCAAGGAAACATGGATTTGGCTGCTTTTGCGGATCATGATCTTGAAACCATTGGCGATCAGACAGTTTTAACAGTCCATGGTCATCATCAAAATGTTAACAGTGGCCTGCTGAATCTTGAGTTATATGGCCGGAGTTTATCCGCAAACATTGTGTTATTTGGTCATACTCATCAGTTGACTGCCACGTTTGACGACCACATCCTGTTCGTCAATCCAGGAAGCATTTCACAGCCTCGTGGTGAATATGCAAAAATTGGTGGTACTTACGCGCTTATCGATTCAGATGATCAGCAATATACCGTTCAATACTATAATCGCCGTTTTCAACCACTCAATAATTTGAAGCTTCATTTTACACACTGATAGAAAAGGAGTTTATTTTTACATGATCGATAAACCGATTGAAACTGTGATGCGAGAAAGTAACCGGGATATTTTGATTCCCGCTGATTTGGTTGCGACTGTCAATCAAGACAATAATCTCCAACATGTTTTTATGGTTCTGACAAAAGTAAAGTATGCCAAAATTCCAGTTTTAGACAATGATAGTCATTTCAAAGGGCTTGTTTCTCTGCCAATGATAACTGAGCTGATGCTTCAAGATACCGGTATTACAAGCCGACCGTTGGACGCAATCAAAGTTAAGCAGATTATGCAAAAAGACGTTCCAACGATTTACGAGCGAGACAATCTGGAAGCTATTATGCGCTACCTTGTGGATGAAAACTTTCTGGTCTATGTCGACTCCGAGAATCGCTTTAAGGGAATTATTACGCGTCGTGAGCTGTTTAAGGAAATTAATTTCCTTGCTCATAACTTTAATAAACACTATATTGCGTTGCCTGTGTATAATCACAAGTCAACGACGGAGACACAGAAAGCTCAAGTCCATGGTTCTAAAGGGATTATTAACAGATAAATACACAAAAAAGTAAGGGATGTGACAAATATGCTTGTCACATCCCTTACTGTGTATTTTCACCTCATGAAATTTAATTAGTCTGCCCGGCAATCATTGTTGGACTTGCCGGTAATTCAATTCCAGCTTTGTTGATTTCTGCCAGGTAGAGTGCCAAAAAGTTATGCGAGACTTCGTATTGGCTGCCATTCTTAGTCGTGATGTTTACTTGAATGACAAGTTTTCCATTTGGCAGGCTGATGGTTCCGAGGATTTTCGGTTTTCCAATAATATCTGGATAATTGGGAATTTCCTTTTGGTTAACTTCCCGAATAATTTTCGTTACTTTTTCAACTGGCGTTTGCGGGAAAATGCCAACTTGAATCATGGCAGTCATGTTATTTCTGGACATGTTGGCAATTGTGGTGATTGTTCGGTTTGGAATGAAATTCAATGTTCCGTCGTCACCAACCACTTGAGTTGTCCTCAATCCGACCGCTGTTACTGTTCCTCTGATTGTGCCGATTTGAACGTATTCGCCAACTTCAATTTCTTTTTCCAGCAAAATGAAAAAGCCACTGACAATGTCTGTCACGAATCCTTGAGCGCCAAGCCCAATTGCCAGGCTGAAGATCCCTGCAGAGGCAACCAGCGTTCCAACTGGGACGCCAATTGTTGACAGAACAGAATATATCCAAAAGAACCACAAACAATAATTTAAGACGTTGATGGTCAGGGTATGGAAGGTTTTGATTCGTTTCTCGGTTACCGTATTTTCATATTTCCTCCGGTACCGTTTAAAGAAGTGGTTGGTAAGGCTTTTGCCAACCCGCCTTAGAACCAGAAAGAGAATGCTGAAGAGAATCAGTAATAAGATCTTCTCTAAAATGGTCATGGCAAGTTGATCCCAGTTGACCATCCGAAAATATTTTTGCCAATTAATTGCCAGGGTTATCATATTCAAGGTATTTATCATCGCGATTCCTCACTTTTGTATAACATCATCTTAGCAAATTGGCCCAGCAAAAGAAACCATTCCCCGTTCATTTTCATTGTCAAACCATTGTTGGAATGCTATTCTTAAGTAAATGTTGCACAAGGAGGGAAAATAATGACTGCTGGACAAATCGCCGGTTTAATCGCCGCACTTGCATTTTTACTGTTGGTAATCTTTATTGGATTATTCTTAATGAAGGTTAGTCGAACAATTTCTGAAGTAAATAACACAATTAAAACAATGACCAGTAACGTGGATGTCATTGCCAAACAAACTGACAAAATTATGTCGACTTCCAATGATCTGGTTAAAGATGTGGACGAAAAGTTGAATATTGTGACACCAGTCTTTCAAGCTGCTGCTGATTTAGGCGAAAGTGTTTCAAGCTTGAACACTGCTACACAAAATCTCACTAAACGGGTTAAAGATTCTGGAAAAAAGGGTGCTTCAGTCGGGCTTGCAGGGAAATTTGGCAAGGGTGCCTGGAACATGTACCGCAACCGTCATAATGCAAAGAATACAACAAAACCATAATTTGAAGGGATGATCACAATGGGCAAAAAATTAGCTTTAGGTTTATTCGCCGGAGCCCTTGGCGCTGGCTTGTATGCTGCATACCAAAAATTAGATGAGGCCAAGAAAGATCAACTGAAGAGAGATGCACGTCAAAAGGCCGATGAATTTCGAGATCGTGCAGTCGATTATGCATTTTATGCCAATGATGCTGTAAGTGATTTAAAAGATGTCATTCGAGACGAGATGGAAAACACTAAAGGAACTGTGAATGATGCCAAAGCCCAGTTTGCTGATAAAGCGAAGAGCTTCAACAGCAGTCAACCTGATGACGATGTTGAAGATGATCAGGATGATATCGTTGTCGATGCCAAGGATGCTTTCCAAAACACTGATATTCCGAGTTCAAAGGATGATCTTGATCCTAAGCCGGAAAAAGATGACAATCCCGAAAATGAAATTCCAATCACGGACAACAGTGATGATAATCAATAAAAAGCAACCTCATGATGAGGTTGCTTTTTCGTTTGGGATTATTGTTCGATATAACGAAGTTCCTTAGTGGTGTGAGTGAATGGCTCGCAACCATCTTCAGTAATATGAACACAATCTTCAATTCGAACACCCGCAACATTTGGAATATAAATTCCCGGTTCGATTGAGAAACACATTCCCGGTTGGAGGGTCATTTGATTGCCTTCCATAATGGACGGAAATTCGTGCTCGCTCATTCCCATCCCGTGTCCAAGACGGTGAATGAAGTATTCGCCATAACCAGCTTTGGAAATGACGTCTCTGGCGGCTTTATCCAATTCCTCGGCGGTTACACCGGGTTTGGCAGCCTCTTGGGCAGTCAGTTGGGCCTCAAGACAGACTTTATAAATGTCCATGGACTTATCATCCGGCTTACCAACTGCAATCGTTCTGGAAGCATCACTAATGTAACCGTCCCAAACCGTTCCCAAGTCAAAAAGGACAAGCTGATTATTTTGGACCTTGTTTTCACTTGTGGCACCATGAGGTTCTGCGGCGTGGGCACCTGCTTGGACCAGTGAAGGGAAGCTCAATTCCATAATGCCGTTCTGCATTAAAGCATACTGTAAATCCGCGGCAATTTGGTCTTCTGTCTTACCGATTTGCACGGCTTCAAAACCTTTTTGCAGGGCAAAGTCATCCCATTTACCGGCAATCTTCAGCTTTTCGATTTCATCATCCGACTTGATCAAGCGCATTTGTTCCACAAATGGTGTCAGGTTCGCAGAGAAATCCGCATTTGGAAATACCTGCTGTAATGCTTCCAGACGCGTTACTGATAATTGGTTCTTTTCAATTGCAAAGTGAGTGTCGGCAGTATTTCGGTCGTGGACCTGGTCGGCAATCATGACCCATGGATTTTCATGATCCAGGTAGCCATATACTGGAGAAGTCCAGCCGGTGTCCTTGATTGCTTCAGTTTCCAATGCCGGTCCGAAGATGAATGGCTCATGATCCTTAAAAATGACCATCATTAATACCCGCTCAACAGGGTCGCTGTAAAAAGTTGTTAAATATTGAATGGTTTTTGGATCTGTCACCAATGCGATGTCCTGGCCGTTATCAGCCAGCCAGCGTTGGATTTTCTCTATTTTATTCATGCAATCACTCCTTAATTATTTACAAACAGTATATCATATCAAAATGTTTGGGATTATTGCCGTAAACTTCCGTTTTCACTTGAATTTTCATCAATGATAGTTTATGATTTAGGTGAAAACGTTTTCAATTTGCTGAAAACCTTTTTATTTGGTATATTAGATGATGTTTTGAAAACCGATGAAAACATATTCTAACGAGAAAGAAAGGGCTATCTTTATGGATAAACAAACAATCACAATTTATGATGTTGCTAGAGAAGCAAGCGTGTCGATGGCAACCGTTTCTCGAGTAGTAAATGGAAATGCCAATGTAAAGCCAGCAACGAGGAAGAAAGTTTTGGATGTAATTGAAAAATTGGATTACAGACCAAATGCTGTCGCCAGAGGATTAGCAAGCAAGAAAACGACGACCGTCGGCGTTATTGTGCCTGATGTGACCAACATGTATTTTGCATCTTTGGCACGAGGAATTGACGATGTTGCTACAATGTACAAGTACAACATTATTTTGACCAATTCGGATTCCAACGGTGAAAAAGAAATTAACGTCCTGAATACGTTATTGTCCAAACAGGTGGACGGTATCATCTTTATGGGTAATGAAATTACTGATAAGCTGCGTGACGAGTTCAAACGAACAAAGACACCAATTGTTTTTGCAGGATCAGTTGATGAAGAAAACATTTATGCAAGAGTTAACATTGACTATGTTGCTGCCGTTCAAGAAGAAGTTAAGAATTTAATTGATCGTGGTAATAAGCGGGTTGCCTTTGTTTGTGGACCTTTGGAACAGGCAATCAATGGCAAGTACAGGCTGAAGGGCTACAAGCAGGCATTGAAGAGTGCCGGAATTCCTTATGATGATAAGCTGGTCTTTGAAACTGATGATACATACAAGACTGGTACTTTGTTGCAGCCTGCGTTGATGGCTGTCAATGCCACTGCTGCGATGGTTACCGATGATGAGTTGGCAGCCGGAATTATGAACGGAATGTCAGACGCCGACGTTAAAGTGCCTGATGATTTTGAAATTATTACCAGCAATGATACCAAGCTGACTGAAATGGTTCGTCCAAAGATGTCATCGATTACCCAGCCTCTGTACGATATCGGTGCTGTGGCTATGCGTTTGTTGACTAAATTGATGCACAACGAACCGGTTGATGAGAAAAACGTTTTGCTGCCTTACGGTTTGATGAAACGTGAATCGACCAAATGAACAGAATTATAAATTTTGATGAGTGATTCCAATGGGATTGCTCATTTTGTTGTGTTAAACTGACTGGAAATACACTGCTTATTTGACCACGCTTTCTTGAAACTGAAGGGCGCATCTGGTAAAATATTGTCGTATGTTTATAACCAGCTAATAAATTTTAGAAAAGAGGAGTTATTATGTCAGGACATTCAAAATGGCATAACATTCAGGGGCGTAAAAACGCTCAGGATGCTAAGCGTGGAAAGATCTTCCAAAAAATATCACGTGACTTGTATCAAGCCGCTAAAAAAGGTGATCCTGATCCAGAAAACAATCCTCAATTGCGTCTAGTGATGGAAAAAGCACGTGCTGCCAATATGCCAAAAGATAACGTTCAACGTGCTATCGATAAGGCTTCAGGTATTGGTGGAGCCAAGTTCGAAGAAATTACTTATGAGGGTTATGGTCCCGGTGGTACTGCCATCATGGTTTCAGCTTTGACTGACAACAAGAACCGAACTGCGGCTGCAATTCGTTCAGCGTTCACTCATCATGGCGGAACGCTTGGAACCAGTGGATCAGTTTCATATATGTTTGATCGTAAGGGATACGTTGTTATTCTTCGTGATGGTCTTGATACTGACGAAGATACAATGTTGATGGATGCACTTGATGCAGGTGCTGATGACATGAAGACCAGTGATGAAGCATACGAAATTTTCACTGATCCTAAATCATTGGACACAGTTCGTGATGCACTTCAAAAGAAGGGCTATGATACTGATACTGCCGAAGTTCGTTTGTTCCCTGAGAACACAACTGAAGTTCCGGAAGATAAAATTTCTCAATACACCGGCTTAATTGACGAACTTGAAGAAAATGATGATGTTCAAGACGTCTATGAAGCAGCTACATTACCAGAAGAATAGAGATAGTTGTAATGGCATAAGTGAATCTGATTTTTAAGCAAAATTAGATTTGATCGGTGCTGCCTTCTATATTTTTCTACAATCAGATAATTACAGATGACTAGTCCTCGGATTAGTCATCTTTTTTTATACAAAAAAATATAATCCAGGCTCCCTTACGTATGTATTTGATGTGAGGTGAAATAAATGGAAATTAGTCAGCGCGTCAGCCAGCTTTTGGATGATGCAATTCAGGTTCAAGCAAGTGATATTTATTTTCTGCCGGATGGTGATCGGTACATGATAAAAATTCGTCACCAAAATACTGTAACTATTTGGGACCAAATGGACTATCCACCAGCCAGGCGGATGATGAACTACTGTAAATATATTGCCGATATGGCATTAAGTGAACAATGACGTCCACAAATCGGCTCGATGGATTGGAATGTAGCGGATAAGCAATATTTTTTACGGCTCTCGTCTGTCGGTGACTTTAACGGGATGGAATCACTTGTCATTCGAATTATTTATTCGTTGGGGGATGCAAAAACCGCCTTTTTTAATGAGAACCAAGTTCGTTTTGTTTCAGAGATCAGCCGAAAACGGGGACTAATTATCTTCTCTGGGCCGACCGGATCAGGTAAGACAACCACGATTTATAACCTGGTAAAACAAATGGTGCAGGATCAATTCGTGATGACAATCGAAGACCCGATTGAGATAAAAGAGCCGCGCTTTTTGCAGTTACAGGTTAATCACGACGCTGGGATGGATTATACGGATTTAATTAAGGTGGGATTGCGGCATCGGCCAGATGTGTTCATTATTGGCGAAATTCGGGATGCAATGACTGCCGAGGCAGCAATAAAAGCTGCGTTAAGTGGGCACTTGGTATATACAACGATTCATGCTCAGGATCCTGTTGGGGTGATTAGCAGATTAAAACAGCTGGGAATTACCGATACCTTTATTGCCCAGGCAGTGACAGGGATCGCCTATCAACGACTGGTGCCAACTATCGACGGCGGTCAAAGAGCAATGCTGGCAGCTCACGAGTATTTCGAACTGGCAGATTTAAAATCATATGATTGGAGTGAATGGCAGGATGGACTTTCAACGGCCGTCAAAGACAAGCTGGTTACGCCCGAAGTCGCAGAAAAGTTCAACCTCGGTTAGGAAATGGACAGTCCAAACCCAGGCAGTCTTTTTTGACTCATTGGCAAACTTGTTATCAATTGGCTTTTCATTAACTGAAGCACTGAAATTTATGTCGGAGACTGACCAGCAGGTGTCACAAGGAGTTGGGACAATTATTGCATCACTAAAATCGGGTCACGAATTTTCAGAAAGTGTTCGGCCATTGATTGAGGTTCAGGCATATCATCAGATCTTGATTGCCGAAAAACACGGGCAGTTAAGTGAAATTCTAAGTGAATTAGCCAAATTTGACAGATTAAGGCTGAAACAGTTGAAAAAAATTAAAGCAATGCTGGTTTATCCGTTTTTCCTCTGTTTGATTTTGGGGATGTTGATTTTGATGATCAGATTATATGTATTTCCACAAATTCAGGAATTGATGCCAAGTGTGGATCCACATCACCAGGTATCAGGATGGTCAAAGATGCTTAGGATGATTCCAATCCCAATACTGGCATGCTTGATTGGCAGTGTTGTGTATTGGAGCCGTCAAGATGCAATTAGGCAGGCGCAGTTAATTGTTAAGCTGCCTTTTATTGGCAAGCTGATTCGAAAATATATTGCTTATTATCTGGCCAGTAACTTGGCAACGTTATTGAGAAATGGTTTAAGCGTCAAAGAAATTCATGCAACATTGATGGAATTTAAATCCGGTTCACTCATTCATTTGCTGGGCGAAAAAATCCATACTACCTTACTTGAAGGGTGCTCGCTCAAAAGATTGGTTGACCGCCATAACTTTATTCCAACAGAAATTGTGAAATTTATGAGTTCAGGAAACACAATTCCTGAAATGGCCAATTCAATGACAGCATATTCACGTTTAATGTTTGACGAAATGATTGTCGCCACCGACAAAATGATTGGTTTTATTCAACCGGCAATGTTTATTGTTATTGGTCTCACGATCATTTCAACGTATTTTCAACTTTTGATACCGATTTATAACTCTGTGAAGGGAATGTACTGAAATGAAAAAACAAGTAAAACAAATGAGAGATGGATTTACCTTANTATTGCACATATTTAGTAATTCTCATTGAAATGACGATTGTTTTATTCATCATTTCATTATTGATTTTGATTATTATTCCGAACCTTTCCAATCAACGAAAACACGCTCAATCGGTCCATTCTTCCGCAATGAGTGAGGTTGTTCAGGCACAAATTGATGCCTATTTTAGTCAACATCCAACCTCCAAGACCGTCAACTTTCCCGAGTTGACGAAGGGTGGTTATTTGACCACGAAACAAGTGAAGCAGGCCAAAGATGAAGGCTTGAAAATATCACATAATGAAGTTCAGAAATAAGCGAGCTTTTACAGTCATTGAATTGATCGTTTATTTGGGCGTGATCATTGGAATCCTGATGATTAATTTGATGTTGATCAAGGTTGTTCAGGCAGGAAATTCCAGTGAGACCATCTTCTGGCATTCTTTTCAGAGTGCCTGGACACGGATGACACTGAATGCGAAGGCTGATGACATTTCATATCGGGTAACGATTCGAAAACAGGTCGTGATTTTCTTTCCAATGAAACTTAAGAGGGCTCATTTTGATACCGTTCATGAAGAAAGAATCCCGGTTCCGGATTCCATCCATGTCAACCAGGTTAGAATACTAATCGCTCATGATGATGGCTTTTCTGCGCCGACGACGATTGTTTGGCTGGGTAAAGACAACAATGTTAAGTATTATCAAAAAGTTCAAATGGGATGGAGTGGGTATCGTGTGGAGAAAGACTAGTCGCCCCGGGTTTACGATCATTGATTCATTAATTGGATTGACGATCATCTGTACGTTTAGTTTATTTTATATTCAGACAATCCATCAGATGAATAAAAAAATTGATTCAAGTGAGCAAGTAATGATTTCTGAGAGGGATAAATATGAAGCTGAAATCATCAACGAGTAATCGGCCAATCAAGCCGGGATATTTATTGATTGAGGGACTGGTCAGTGTACTTATCAGTGTATTTGCCATATGGGCGATTACAGTCATGATCACTTACACCCGAAATAGTCGAAATCAAAATATCATCAATTTTCATTCATACCTGAGTTTGGTTGAGTCTGATCGATTTCGGTTTGAAATCGTCAAACAAAATCCTGTTCAATGTGCGTTATACAGTCCAGTAACCAAAAAGCACTACAGAATCGAACAATATCAGGATATGATCCGGTTGACAGGCCAATACCAAGGCCATGTACCGGCGCTGACAGATATCCGTCAGGCAAGGTGGAGCCGGGATAGGGGGTGCTTGCGAACAGATGTTATATTTGAAAACGGTCAAAAGTGTTCTGCATATTCAAAAATACCCTTCAAAGATTGATTGTTCCAGGCAAGGATCTCTAACGGTGGTTGCTGTAATTTTTGTCGGTATTTTACTTTCCTGTTTAATGTTTCAACTTGCTGCATATAAGCAGGAAATGGGTTCCATTAACCGGATTACCGAACACGAAAGGTTTATGCGTCATAAGGTAGTTCAAGAAAGACACGAAAAACATCACAACCCAAAACGGGCAGAGGGTCACAAGTAGTGGCCTTTTTTGGTTGTGAAATAACAATCTAACTTGAATTATTGACAACTTATCTGGTAGTATTTAATAGTGTTCAACTATTGAATAGAGGAGTTGAGAGTTCTGGCTGAAGGAAAAATTGAACAGTTTTTTGGCATCTTGAATCGCTCATCCGAGCTGATTCAAAAAGCCAAGGATCAATCATATCTCGACTCGTTAATTGAAACACTTGGTCTTATTCAGAGTGATGATATTGAAGACGAGGAACTGACCCCAGCTGATATCAAGAAACTGACTAATATTTATGCAGACTTCCAAGCCAATCAGTATTCTGCCGAAACAATTCGCAAAGGAATTCAAATGGCGATACTAAAGGCCATTAGGATCGATAAGATTCAAGCAAATTATCAAATTACTCCGGACACAATTGCGAACGTGATTGGATATATCATCTCAGGAATTTTCCATGGCAAAAAAGAGTTAAGCATTCTTGATCCTGCTATGGGAACTGCAAATCTCTTAACGGCGATTTATCACCAACTTGAGACAAGCATTGGGGTAACCCCAACTATTTCCGGGATTGAAAATGATGATGCGATGTTTGAACTTGCTGCAGATTCTGTTGAATTACAAAAAATTCATGCAGAACTTTTCCACGAGGATGCCATTCAGAATGTGTTGGCGCCTCTGGTCGATGCTGTTGTGAGTGATTTACCGATTGGGTATTATCCGATCGACGCAAACGCCAAAGGATTTGCAACTCATTCGGAAACCGGGCATTCGTACGTGCATCATTTACTGATTGAATTCGGAATGAATCACGTCAAAAAAGGTGGTTTTGGATTCTTCCTGGTTCCAAGTCAGTTATTCCAAACAACTGAAGCCAAGCAGCTCCTCAAATGGATGCAGGGTAAGATTTATCTGCAGGGTTTACTGAATCTGCCTAAAGAGCTGTTTCAAAGCAGTGCCGCACAAAAGGCCATTCTGATTTTACAAAATTCTGGGAATGGTGCTAAGCAAGTGGATCCGGTGATGTTGGGAGAATTTCCATCATTCAAGGATCAACAGGCATTTACCAAGTTCCTAACTGAAATAGATGATTGGGAACAAAACGATTTATTATAAATTTGTTTATCTAGTATTTTAATAAATATAGAGGAGCATTACTTATTATGGGAAAATCAATTGCAATTAACGCCGGTAGTTCAACTTTGAAATATAAATTATTTCAAATGCCTGAAGAAAAACTTCTTTCAAGTGGGGCTATTGACCGAATTGGTCTGGGTTCATCAGAAATTTCAATCAAGTATGGTGACGGCAAGAAGTTTAAAGACACTCAAGACATCAGTAATCATGAACAGGCCATTCAACTGGTTCTGGACAAACTTTTGAGCCTTGATATTATCAAAGATTATAGTGAAATTACCGGTGTTGGTCATCGAATCGTTGCCGGTGGTGAACTCTTTCCTGATTCCGTCGTTATCGACGATGAAGTTATCAAGAAGATTGAGTCATTAACTGATTTTGCACCGCTTCATGAACCTGCTGCATTACTTGGAATCAAAGCTTTCAAGAAGATTCTCCCTAATATTATTAGTGTGGCTGTTTTTGATACATCATTCCACACAACGCTTCCAGAAGTTAACTACATGTACAGTCTGCCTTATGAATACTACGAAAAGTATAAGGTTCGTAAGTTCGGTGCTCACGGAACCAGTTATCGATACGTTTCTGCAAGAGCCGCAGCCCTTTTAGGCAAGCCATTGAAAGACTTGAAGCTGATCGTTCTGCATTTAGGTGCCGGCGCTTCAATCGATGCTATTAAGGATGGCAAATCATTTGATACTTCAATGGGCTTCTCACCAGTTGCCGGGATTACCATGGCAACCCGTTCAGGTGACGTCGATCCTTCCGCATTACAATATGTGATGGAAAAGGCTGGTATCAAGAACATGGATGACATGGTTGATATTCTCAACCATAAATCCGGCTTGGTTGGATTATCAGGTGTTTCCGCTGATATGCGCGAAATTGAAGGTGTTATGAAGACTAACCATCGAGCAATGTTGGCTCGTGAGATCTTTAAGAACCGGATTATCCGTTATATCGGAAGCTATATCGCCGAAATGGGTGGAGTGGACGCACTTGTCTTTACTGCCGGAATTGGTGAAAACGATATTATGATTCGCCAAGAAGTTACTGATAAGCTAGGTTACTTTGGTATCAAAGTTGACCCAGAAAAGAATAATATTCGTGGTGAGGAACGCGACTTAACAGCTGCCGGTGCAACAGTTAAGACCTTGTTGATCCCAACGGACGAGGAATTAATGATTGTTCGAGATATCGAAAGATTACGCAAAGAACAAAAGTAGTTTTACATCGATAATCTATTACACGATTAATGGCCGTGATAGCAAATCACGGCTATTGTTTTAGAATCACAACGATGAAATCATTCAGAAACGGAGGCACATTGTGGAAAAGCAAGAAGACGACAACCAACTATCCCGGGGCCTCAAGAATCGACATGTTCAGTTAATTGCCCTTGGTGGAACGATTGGAACGGGACTGTTCCTTGGTGCCGGCCAATCAATTCATCTTGCGGGGCCATCAATTATTTTGGCATATGGGATTGCCGGCTTGGCGTGTTTTCTATTGATGCGTGCGCTGGGAGAATTGTTGGTATCTGATGTAGAGAGTAATTCTTTCGTTTATTTCATTAAAAAGTATCTCGGCGAAAAGATGGGGTTTGTGATTGGCTGGACCTACTGGATGTGTTGGATTGCAATTGCCATGGCAGAAGTCACTGCTTCCGGGTTGTATGTTCAGTTCTGGTTTCCCAACATTCCGATTTGGCTGACAGGTTTGGTCCTTTTAACGATTTTGTTCATTATCAACATTGTCGCCGTTTCAGCATTTGGCGAAACTGAATTCTGGTTGGCAATTATCAAAATTGTGGCAATTGTTGCACTCATTGTCATTGGCATTGTTCTGGTTGCCATTCATTTCAAAACCCCATATGGTCATGCTTCCTTGATGAATGTGGTCGATGGCGGGTTCTTTGCTACCGGAGGAAAAGGGTTTGTTCTTTCATTTCAAATGGTTCTGTTTAGTTTTGCTGGGATTGAAATGATTGGAATGACTGCATCTGAAACCCAAGATCCCTTGGTGACTATTCCCAAGAGTATCAATGAAGTGCCGACCCGTGTTTTGCTGTTTTATATTGGATCGTTGCTCGCTTTAATGAGTATTTTTCCATGGCAACATGTTTCACCAACATCTAGTCCATTCGTCCAAGTATTTGCAGGAGTTGGGATTAGATCAGCGGCTGTGATTATTAACTTTGTGGTGTTAACCGCTGCCATCTCCGCATGTAACAGTTCTTTATTTACGACGGGGAGAATGTTGTTTTCACTAACTTATAATGGCAAATCAAAATTAAGTCAGAAAGTCGGTTCGCTATCAAGACGACAAATTCCGTTTAATGCAATTCTGTTTTCTACCGCGGTGATTGCGGTGATTGTTCTGTTGAGTATTATGATGCCAGGGGATGTCTTTTCTTTCATTTCCAGTGTTGCGACAACTTGTTTCTTGTTTGTATGGAGCATGATTGTCTTGGCACATCTTAAGTATCGAAAAATGATTCGAAAAACTGGTAAAGAAAACCAGCTGCGGTTTAAAATGCCACTATACCCGTTAGCTGATTACTTTGTTCTTACTTTTATGGCGTTCGTGGCAGTTGTTCTGACACTTAAGACTGACACTTTGATTGCATTAGTTGGGTCAATTATTTGGCTAATTGCATTATTTGTTTTCAAAAGTTTGACTGATAAAGTGAAGGAAATTGAAGAATAAACCAAAAGCTGGGGCAATCGATGTCTTGGCTTTTTGATTATATCCAGTTCATCACGGAATACTTTCTAATTACTAAATTCCCGATGGGTGGTATCATTAATTGTATAACTTATGTACGAAAGAAGACCTGTTCATGCAATTTTTTACTGCTGATACTCACTTTTTTCATGAACGATTGTTGGGGATCAGTGAATTTGCACCCCGGCCATTTTTAACAGTTGAAGATATGAATCAAACCATTATCGACAATTGGAACCGCAGGGTGGGTGAAAATGATGTGGTTTATCATCTCGGAGATATTGCTATTTTGCACACGCGCCCCGAAAAAGATGCTTTAGAGCAAATATTTAACGTCTTGAATCAGCTGAATGGTCGCTTGGTTTTAATTAAGGGCAATCATGACTCGAGAGCTTTGTTCAAGTATTTGGATAAGCACAACTATCCCGTCGGTAACCATCAGAAATTTGAATTTCACGATGTCGGCGTACTGATAAAAATGAATCACTGCCAGTATTACATGACCCACTATCCAATGATGATGGGAATTGTTAAGCAGATTATTAATTTACACGGGCATATTCATCACTATGCCGTTCCAATTAAAGAAGACATCAATGTTGGGGTTGATACTCCTGAGACTGATTATTTGAAGAAAAAGCCGCCTTTTGGAACCCCGCTTTCTCAAGCTGAAATTGAAGAAATGGTAGCTGGTAAAGCAATTGATTTTGCAAAGAGACATTAATTTAAAACAGATTGGATGATTTGATGACTGAGAAATTAACAATACTACACACAAATGACCTGCATTCTCATTTTGAAAATTGGCCACGAATTAGAAAGTTCATTACGGATCGACGGAAACAATTGGAAAGCGAGCTTAATTCCTCAGTCATCACAGTTGATTTGGGGGATGCTGTCGACCGTGTTCATCCGCTGACTGAAGTTACCAATGGCAAGGCGAACGTTGAATTGCTCAACCAAATCCATTATGACGCTGCCACAATTGGCAACAATGAAGGCCTGACGAATAGTCACGAACAGTTGGATGAGTTGTATAATGATGCCAATTTTGATGTGATTTTGGGAAATATTTTGGACAGTCAAACCAAGTCACTGCCAAAGTGGGCTCATCCAAGTAAAATTATCACGACACCACAGAAGACGAGAGTCCTCCTCATTGGTCTTACAGCGCCATATCTGTTGACTTATCCAATTTTGGGTTGGGAGCCATTGAAGCCAGAAGATGTTTTGCCAAAAATATTGGCAGATAATGCAGGCAAGTACGACGTTTGCGTTTTACTTTCACATTTGGGGCTGCCGACGGATCGGCTGCTTGCCAGAAAATTCCCTGAATTAAATGTTATTATTGGCGCTCACACCCATCATTTGTTGGTTCATGGTGAAAAAGTCAATCAGTCGCTGTTAGCAGCTGCCGAAAAGTGGGGCCATTACATTGGTGAAATAACGTTGGAGCTCGACAAATCCCACCGGATTGTTTCAAGTGAAGCTAAAGTGATCAAGACTTCAACCCTGCCTGTTGAGCAGGGTGATGAAGCTGAAATTACAGAATATCAAGAACATGGTGAAAAGTTGCTGGCCAGAAACAAGCTTGCCCGCATCAAAACGCCGATGACCACCAATTTAATCGGCCATTCACGGTTGGTAAACGAGGGCTTGCATGCGATAATGGAAAAGGCTGGAACACAAGCTGGCATCCTCAGTTCAGGGTTGTTTTTAACCGATTTACCAGCAGGTATCGTTGACCGAAATCAGTTGCACCAAATGCTGCCGCATGCCATGCACGTCATGCGTGTGACATTGGACGGTTATAACCTTTGGCGGTTGGTTAAAGAGATGGAAAAAAACAAAAACTTTTTGACCAAGTTTCCTCAAAAAGGGATGGGCTTTCGCGGCAAATATTTTGGCCAGTTGCATTTTGAAGGGTTGAGATTTGATGAAGATGCCGGTCAGCTGTTTTTCCATGAAGAATTGGTGTCACCGGCTAAAACTTACCAAATCGCAATGCCCGACCACTACCTGTTTATTCCGTTCTTCCCAACTTTAAGTATTATTGGCCATAATGAAATTCTGTATGATGAAAATTTACGTGATGTGTTTGGTGATTATTTAGCCAAGCATTACCCACTTACCCAGTGAAAGGAGGGCTATTGTGGATAGAAAAACATTAGATGATTTAGTGGCCGAACAGGATTCCAAGCGACGGCCACTGGCAAGAATCA
Organism: Lentilactobacillus sunkii DSM 19904; assembly: GCF_001435575.1. Taxonomy (GTDB): domain Bacteria; phylum Bacillota; class Bacilli; order Lactobacillales; family Lactobacillaceae; genus Lentilactobacillus; species Lentilactobacillus sunkii. The sequence goes on along the minus strand of NZ_AZEA01000003.1, from coordinate 47,544 downwards.
CAAAAAATTCCGAAACGGAATTTTTGATTAATGATCATAAATATGAATTGGATACTGATCACACAGATGGATTTGACTTTGATGAATTCGTTCGTCGATACAATCCTGCTCTCAGCCAATATGATTATATTGTTGGTGATTGGGGCTATGGGAAACTTCGGTTACGGGGATTCTTTAATGATGACCGAACCGAAACATCAGGGCCATTCATTTCTTCACTTAACGATTACATCTTGGAAGACGTCAATTTTGGGGCGGCTTACTTCGTCATTCACAACCTTGAAGCCCGACCTGTTATTAGAAAATCACGAAATAACAGAAGCAATCATCGCTCGAATCGTGGGCGAAACTCACATAACCGTTCAAATCATCGCAATCGACGGAGTCATGCATTCGAAGAGAAAAAGGTCACGGCCCATAAGCCTTCAATTGAAAAGCGAAAGCATATGGTCGTCAAAACTGAAGGAAAATCTGAAAAGCACCACTTCATTATTCGTGAGAGTAAAAATTAATTTAGAAGGATTGACTTGATGACAAAGTATAAAGGATATTTTATCGATCTTGATGGAACGGTTTATGCCGGCAAAAAACGAATTCCAGCAGCCAAACGATTTATTGAACGTCTGCAGCAAGCCGAAATTCCGTTCTTATTTGTGACTAACAATTCCACTCAATTACCTCGAGATGTGGTGAAAAATCTCGCCGACAACCATGATATTCATGTGAAGCCTGAAAATGTTTATACTTCTGGGATGGCAACGGTGGATTTCATGAATGCACATAAACAAACCAATTCACCTACAGTCTACATTGTTGGTGAGATAGGCCTTAAGCAGGTCATCTTGGCAAACGGTTATCGGTTGGACGCTGATCATCCTGATTACGTTGTTGTGGGACTGGATTCCGACCTGACCTACGAGAAGCTCTCAGAGGCCGTATTAGCCATTCGAAGCGGCTCGACGTTCATTGGTACCAACCCTGATACAAACATTCCCAAGGAACGTGGAATGATGCCTGGAGCAGGCTCTGTTGTTAAGTTCGTTGAGTACGCAACTCAGATTGAACCAATTATGATTGGCAAACCCAAGGCGAGAATTATCGATAGTGCTATTAAAAAAATTGGTCTCGATCAATCCGACGTCGTGATGGTCGGTGATAATTACAACACTGATATCAAAGCCGGCATCAACGCTGGCGTTGATACACTGTTGGTTTATACCGGTCTTTCCACGAAAGATCAAGTTGCAAACGAAACAATCCAGCCAACTTATCAGATTGATTCTCTTGATGATTGGCGGTTGTAATTTTGAAATTATTAGGTAAGCAAACAATTTATGGAATTGTGATTGTTCTGGCATGTTTGGCTTTAGCGATTTTTCTGACAGTCAATAGTGTTTGGCTTTTTGACATCAATATTCATGCCTTAAAATTAACGAAAGCAACCGGACTGACACCCACTCAAATGCATCAAGATTATGTGCGCATCGTGGCCTATCTTCAGCTGCCCTGGATTTCTTCGTTGAAGTTGCACTTTTTCTTTAGTTCAGCAAAGGGGCTTCAGCATTTCCATGATGTTAAAGGATTGATCATGTTTAACAATATCGTTGGTCTGATTCTCGTGCCGGTTGGCGGATATCTGATCCATAAACTTAACAAAAAATCACTAACTTGGCTGCTGATCACACCAATTAAGGTGATCACAACGGTTTCGTTAGTGATAATTGCATTGATGTTTGTTAACTTCGAGCAGGTCTTTATTGCATTTCACGAAGTATTGTTTAGAAATCAAGATTGGATATTTGATCCAAACACTGATCCGGTCATTAATATGCTGCCGGATACATTCTTTATGGAGTGTTTCCTGTTGTTCTTTGTGTTTTTCTTTGGTGCTTTGGGAATCATTTATTGGAAGGGTCGCCAGTCACTTCACAAGCTATAAGCGACGAGCTACTCAGGATCTTTCATGAGTATCCAAAGGACCAGATAGGCGATAATGCCCGGGAAAAATGGGGTAAATGCCAACAGAAGGAAGATTACCCTGGCTAGCGTTGGGTTCCACTGATAGTGTTCAGACAACCCGCCGATAATCCCGGCAAACACTTTATTGGTCGCAGAACGATGAATATTGATTTTCAAAAAGATCATCTCCATGTTTTAATTTACGTTTAAGCTTACTATAACTAATTCGCATTTGCATTGCAATTATGCTATATTATTATGTTGTACAAAGGAAATAACTAGGAGAATTTTAATGCTAACTATTAATGTAAATGGAAATTTAGGCAACCAGCAAGTCGTCTTATCTGATAATTCAGTTGGAACTTTGACTGGTGCCAGAGTATTTGGTTCCGCAATGAGCGGTAATCAGGTTGTTCAATGGACATTTATCTCTACCGAACATCAGCATGAAGGCTTTGTCTATGCTGGTGAGCTCATGGAAGGGTTAGTCATTCAATCCATGAACGGTAACGACGTTTACCAAATTCACTTTACGAATAAATAATCATTAACAATCAGCTGTATACATAATGAGACTGGATATTGGACCTTGAATATTCAGTCTCATTCTTTCTTAAAGGAGATTATTATGCAAGTCGGAATTGATAAAATTGGCTTTTTCACTTCAAACTATTTTTTGGATATGGTTGATTTGGCGAACGCTCGTGGTGAGGACCCCGACAAATATTTAATTGGAATCGGTCAAAAAAAGCAGGCCGTTATTCCACCTACTCAAGATGTTGTGACCATGGCAGCAAATGCTGCAGATAAAATATTGACCGATGACGATAAAGCGTCCATTGATATGGTTATCTTTGGGACTGAGACCGGCGTTGACAATTCTAAGTCGGCTGCAATCTATGTTCAATCGTTATTAGGAATTTCCAGCAGTGCCCGTTCGTTTGAAATTAAGCAGGCATGCTACGGTGGGACTGCAGGTGTCCAGATGGCTGCAGATCATATTGCTACACACCCGGAAAGCAAGGTGTTGGTGTTGGCCGCAGATATTGCCCGTTATGGCATCGGCACTCCAGGAGAGGTTACCCAGGGCGGCGGGGCAGTTGCCATGCTGTTAAGTGCCAATCCGCAGATTTTGATTTTGGATGATCAAAGCGCTTTTCATTCTGAAAATATCATGGATTTCTGGCGTCCGTTCTATCAACGGGAAGCCATTGTTGACGGTCACTACTCGACCAATATTTATATTGATTTCTTTAACAAAACTTTCAAGGACTATTGTGAAAAATATCAGCGCCAATTATCTGACTTTTCAGCATTAATCTACCACCTGCCATTTACCAAAATGGGATTAAAGGCCCTAAGAACTGTGATTGATGACGGGCAGCATTCAGCCAAGCTGCTCAAAGAATTTGATTATTCCAAGCAATACAATGCCTTGGTTGGAAACTTGTATACAGGATCGCTTTATCTCAGCTTATTGTCATTGTTGGCAAACTCAGTCGATTTACAAGTTGGTGATCGCATTGGTTTATTCAGTTATGGTTCAGGAGCTCAAGGTGAGTTTTATAGTGGGACGGTTTCAGATGGCATGAAGTCATCGCTGCTTGCTGCCCACATGGATGACTTGCTTGATGATCGAATTCGGCTTTCTGTACCTGAATATGAAGAAATGTATGCCAATGGTTTGCCGATGATGGGTGGCGATGTTACATTTAATTTTGCTGATGACAGCAGTAGATTTGTGTTGTTTGGCCGAAAAGCAGACCAATTGGTATATAAAGATCAAAAGGGATAAAAAAAGTTTGACCAAAATATTTTTTGGTCAAACTGTAAGTAAATAACTATGAAATATCGCTTCGATACAAGCTGACAACTTTGCCTAAAATGCTGACTTTAGTCAGGATGATCGGCGCCATCGTATCATTTTCCGGCTGAAGTCGATAGTGATCGCTTTCTTTGAAGAACCGTTTACAGGTCGCTTCGTTTTCGTCCGTCATCGCAATGACGATATCACCATTATCGGCACTAGATTGCTTGCGGACAACAACGTAATCACCATCCAGGATACCGGCGTTAATCATACTTTCACCACGAATCTGGAGCATAAAGAGCGGTTGATCGCTGTGTGATAATGCTGGTGGGAGTGGGAAGTAATCAGTTGCTTCCTGGACCGCCAGAATTGGTTCTCCAGCTGTAACAGTTCCCAGTACAGGGATCTGTTTTTGCTGGGGCTGCATACCCAAGACATCCAGACCACTGTCGGTTACTTCCAAGGCCCGAGGTTTAGAGGGATCTTTTACAATGTATCCCTTGCGTTCGAGTCTGGAAATGTGGCCGTGAACGGTAGATGTCGATGATAAATGGACAGCTTCGCCAATTTCTCTGACTGTTGGTGGATAGCCCTGTTCATTGACCCGCTCCCAGATAAAATGTAATATTTGATATTGTTTACTTTGGGGATCATTCGTCGTTTTTGACATTTTAGACACCTCATAAGTCCTTTGTTAATGACTTTATCGTATCATAACCCGGTTAACTTTTCAAACACATGTTCGCATCTTTTTGACCGAATGCGTTATAATAAAAAATATTGGAGGGATTTCAATGAATGAACAAGAGAAAAAAGAATTACAATCCAAAATTGGTGACGAAGTATTTAAAGAACTGATTCCCAGAATTAACGAACTTGCCCACAAAGCCAAAGAAGAGGGCTTAACTGAGGTTGAAAAGCTGGAACAGGCAAAGCTTCGGAAAAAATACGTCTCTCATTTCCGTGAAAACTTCAAAAAGCAAATTGAACTGATGAAGGTTTACGATAAAAGCGGTCATGAAGTAACTCCCGATAAAGTTAAAGAAGTTCAACGTCACAAGGGTTTGCGGGATGATTAACTCAAGGCTTCTTTCTGCTTATTAATGGGATTTGTTGATTAGCCCTTTAATTCTAATCAATAATTGTGTAGAATTACTTAGTGATATTATAAAGGAGGCCTTGTCTTGGCAACTTGGATTTGGATTTTAATCGTTGTTTTGGCCTTGATCTTAGGCTTGGTTGGTGGTTTTTACGGTGCTCGTAAGTATATGGAAAAGTACCTTAAGGAAAATCCACCATTCAGCGAAGATCAATTACGCCAACTCATGATACAAATGGGTCAAAAACCTTCACAAAAGAAATTGAATCAAATGATGCATTCTATGCAAAACCAAACTGGTAAAAACTAGAGTGATTTCATCATAAAAAGCCTTAACATAGCTGTTAGGGCTTTTTATTTTGGAATTATTTTTCTTTTTTTGAAACATCAATATATTTAAAATTGGGATCAACCGCATAATCCAAAGCATCGAACGCACTTTGCATTTCTGTTTCGATTTTTTTTTGGACATCATCGGTTAGTCTTTGCTTTCGATCAATCGTGATAGGTTCACCAAAGGCAATGGTGACGCGTTTTCTGGTAAAAAGCTGTTTGAACGTTAATGGTCCCTGGTACACTGCCGGTACCAATGGGACACCAGAGAGTTGGGCAATTAAAGCAGCACCACTTTTAAGCTGGCTGGAATGCCGGGTTCCAGATGGGAAAAGAATTAACGATAAATCCTGCTTTCTCAAGATTCTTACAGGTTGCTTGATCGCCGATGGGCCTGGATTGTCCCGATCCACCGAAAACGCATTGGCATGCACCAGGATCCAACGCAAAACGGGGTTTTTAAATAATTCTTTTTTGGCCATGAAACTGAACTTTTTCGGGCTCGCTGCCAAGGCAAAATAAATCGGGTCAAACCATGTTCGATGGGGACCAACTAAGATATAATTACCTTTTGGTAGTCTTTCTTTGTGCTCATAATGGGCATTTCCGTTAATAACGAAAACGATGATTCGAACAAGGACTCTCATGAATGAATAAAACAATTCATTTCCTTCTTTCATATCTGATAGAATTATATTAACTTAAAATAGAAGGATTTGGCAAACTTAATTGTAAAGGAACAGAGTAATATGCAAGTGAAGTTACATGGTGATGAAAGAATCGATCAATTATACAGCAAAGGGATTCAAATCATTCAAAGTAAAGAAGTATTTTCATTTTCTTTAGATGCAGTTTTGTTGGCGGATTTTGTTCATCCTGCCGGTCGTAAAACTAAACAGATCGTGGATATGTGTGCAGGAAATGGGGCGGTTGGCCTTTTCCTGAGTGAAAAGACTGCTGCCCATATCACGATGATTGAAATCCAATCAAGACTCGCAGATATGGCACGGCGAAGCATTGAATTAAACGATTTAAGTTCACAAATTAAAGTTATTAACGACGATTTGAAGAATACAGATCAATATGTTAAAAAAGACTCTGTTGATATTGTCGCCTGTAATCCGCCCTATTTTGTGAATTATCAGACCAGTGAGAAGAATCCCAATAAATATTTAGCAATCGCCAGGCATGAAATTACCACCAATTTGAATGAAATTGTTGATTCTGCCGCCGGACTGCTGAAAATGAATGCCAAACTTTACATGGTTTACAGACCGGACCGACTGACGGACTTGTTTGTGGCTCTGAGAAGCCATCGTCTGGAGCCAAAACGAATCAAGTTTGTCAGACCGAGGTTGGGTGAAAACGCCAATATGGTGTTGGTGGAAGCAATCAAAGACGGTAAGCCCAATGGATTGAAAGCTGAACGTGACATCATTACTTATGATGGTGACGATTATACAGATGAAGTAAAGAAGATGCTTTATGGAACAGACAGATAAATATTATATGTACGTATTGTTGTGTGAAGATCAGACACTCTATACCGGTTTTTCGACTGATGTTGAAAGAAGATTTCAAGAACATGTGAAAGGTGAGGGGGCAAAATACACCCGTTCTCATATTCCTGAAAAAATTTTATTTAAAAAGCAATTTGATACAAAACACGATGCACTTAGCGCGGAGTATGCATTTAAGCAGCTCACAAGGGCTCAAAAAATTGCACATCTTGCCAGAGAGGGAATTAATTTGGAGTGAATTGCTGAACAAACTACGAAAAGTAGTGAAAATTATTATCAAAGAGTGTTATAATTTAGGTATTCTGTAAGGAGGTAATATTCGTGAAAATTATTGCATATGGCATTCGTGACGATGAGAAACCTTATTTAGACAAGTGGAGTGAAGAAAACCCCGATGTTGAAGTTGCTTCAACTGGTGAATTACTTGATGATTCAACCGTTGAACAGGCTAAGGGCGCTGATGGTGTTGTTACTTATCAACAAAAGCCTTACACTGCATCTGTTTTAGACAAGTTGGGAAGCTTTGGTATTAAGTTCCTTTCACTTCGTAATGTTGGTGTTGATAACATTGACGCCGCAGCTGCAAAGCGTAATGGAATTCAAGTTACCAACGTTCCTGCATATTCTCCAGAAGCAATTGCCGAATTTACTGTAACTCAGTTAATGAGATTACTTCGTCGGACCAACACATTCGACCGTAAACAAGCAAATGGTGACCTTCGTTGGGCTCCAGATATCGCTGACGAACTGAACCAAATGACTGTTGGAGTCTTTGCAACTGGCCGTATTGGCCGTGCTGCAATGCGCATTTACAAAGGATTTGGTGCTAAAGTTATCGCTTATGATATTTATCATAATCCAGAACTTGAAAAAGAGGGCGTCTATGTTGATACACCTGAAGAACTCTATGCTCAATCAGATGTTATTTCATTGCATGCACCTGCAACCAAAGAAAACGAACATATGATTAATGACAAGACAATCGCCCAAATGAAAGACGGTGTCTTCATCCTTAACCCAGCTCGTGGTGCTCTTATTGACACTGATGCTTTGATTCGTGGCCTCGATTCCGGAAAAGTTGGCGGAGCTGCTCTTGATACTTATGAAAATGAAGTTGGTATTTTCAACACTGACTTTGGCAGTTTTGACAAGATCCCTGACGAAAGACTTAAGAACTTGATGAAACGTGAAAACGTTTTGGTAAGTCCACATATTGCCTTCTACACTAAACGTGCCGCACGTAACATGGTTTACTTTGCAATGGACGCAAACAAATCATTAATTAAAACTGGTAAATCAGACAAATTAGTTGAACTTTAAAGCTAACAAATCTGGATACTAAAAAAGACTTCAATCAGATTTTTCTGGTTGAAGTCTTTTTTGAATGAATATAAAACTAATTGATTTGGGCTGCCAAGTCCATCAGCAGGTCTTTTAATTCTTCTGGTGTGGTAACTGTTTGATCTGGAATGATTTGTGGATTGGCGATAGGGCTTTGGTGGCTGTTGTACCAGACGGTTTCCCAACCGGCCTTTTTTGCCGGAACGATGTCTTCGTAATAAGAGCTGCCCACATACATCATTTCGTTTCCACGCAGATTGAATTTTCGATTCATTAGTGTAAAAATTAACGGATCAGGCTTTTTTGCCTGCGCGTCTTCAGATGTAATGATTTGTTCACGACCAAACCAGTGGTGGAGCTTGAGCTTCATTATTTTTGCCAGTTGGACATCGTTACTGCCGTTTGTGATGATACCTAATTTAAATTTGGTGGTCAATGTGTTGAAAACGGTAGTGAGTCCATCAAAGAGGTGGATTGAGTTGCTGGCAGCTTGAAATGCATCTGTAAAAGCTCCGGCAGATTCCTGGGTCAGTCCCGGAAGCTCGAATTTTTTGAAGGTGTGGTGCAGGGAATGAAAATCAATTTCGGCTTTTGATAATTCCAGGTCGGAGTCGGAATTGGATTCTACAATCGCTAATTGTGCCTGCTGGGTGAAGTTTGAGTAGATTTGGTTCATCAGTTTATCGTCAATATTTAAGTTGAATATTTCGTCGAAAGCTTGAGTGAATGACGGCTGTGTATCGTACAGGGTGTCGTCAACGTCAAAGACAATGGCTTTAATCATGTATATATTCCTCCTCGCCACGAAATATCATTCTAACATGGTTCATCCAAATTTAACAATTTTGATAAAAATTTAATGTGAAAAAAGTATTTGTGCTTGCGCTTCCGGTGCTTTTCTTATATACTTTTAAAGGTGTTTTAAATACACACCTAACGTGATGCGATGAGAGTTGCCAGGGATGGTTCTCAAAGCAGATGATCGTTGGGGAGGACAAAAAACAATATGGAGGCTCTATCATGGCTGTTATTTCTATGAAACAATTACTGGAAGCCGGAGTACATTTCGGTCACCAAACTCGTCGCTGGAATCCAAAGATGAAGCAATATATCTTTACTGAACGTAATGGTATTTACATCATTGACTTACAAAAGACTGTTAAGTTGATCGATGTTGCTTACAACTTCATGAAGGATGAAGCTGCTAAAGGCGCTGTTGTCTTATTCGTTGGTACTAAGAAGCAGGCTCAGGATTCAATCGCTGAAGAAGCAACCCGTGCCGGTCAATACTACGTCAACAACCGTTGGCTTGGTGGTACATTGACTAACTGGGAAACAATTCAATCACGTGTTAAGCGTCTTAAGGATCTTAAGAAGATGGCAACTGATGGTACGTATGACATTCTTCCTAAGAAGGAAGTTTCACTTTTAATTAAGCAGGAACAAAAGCTCGAACGATTCTTGGGTGGTATCGAAGACATGCCTAAGATCCCTGATGTTATGTTTATCGTTGACCCTCGTAAAGAGCAAATTGCTGTTCACGAAGCTATGAAGTTAAACATTCCAATCGTTGCCATGGTTGATACCAACACTGACCCAGATCAAATTGATGTTGTTATTCCATCAAACGATGATGCTATTCGTGCCGTTCGTTTAATTACTTCAAAGATGGCTGACGCAATCATTGAAGGCCGTCAAGGTGAAGATGACGTTAACGAAAAGACTTTTGAAGGCAAAGATGGCGACAAGAAGGACAAAAAAGAAGATTCAATTGAAGACATTGCAGACGCCGTTGAAGGCAGCAACGATTCTAAAAAATAAATATTAGCACTTAGGCTGACTCTATCGCTTTGGACCAATTTGGCCTTGGTGTGGAGTCAGTTTTTATTCACAATTAAAGGGAGGCCACTAAGATGGCAAAAATTTCAGCATCTCAAGTTATGGATTTACGTAAGAAGACTGGCGTTGGTATGATGGACGCTAAGAAAGCATTGGTTGCTACTGAAGGCGACTTTGACAAGGCTATCGAAGTATTACGCGAAAAAGGTGTTGCCAAAGCAGAAAAGAAGAGCGGCCGAGTTGCTGCTAACGGTTTAACAACCATTGCCACTAATGGCAACGCTGCAGCAATCGTTGAAATCAACTCAGAAACCGACTTCGTTGCTTCAAGCGATCCATTCAAGGAACTTGTTAAGCGGGTTAGCGACGCCATTGTTGCTAACAAACCGGCTGATGTCGATGCTGCCATGGCATTGAAAACGGACAAGGGAACTGTTAAAGATGATTTGATTGAAACAACACAGGTTACCGGTGAAAAAGTTACTTTACGTCGTTTTGAAATTCTTGAAAAAAATGATGATGAATCATTTGGTTCATACCTGCATAATGGTGGACTGATTGGTGCCTTGGTTCAATTGAAGGGTGCTGACGAAGAAACCGCCAAGGATGTTGCAATGCACGTTGCCGCAACTAATCCTGAATTTCTTAATAAGGCAGAAGTACCTGCCGATCGTTTAGCCCATGAAAAAGAAGTTTTGACCCAAGAAGCATTGAATGAAGGTAAACCAGAAAAGATCGTTGAAAAAATGGTTGAAGGTCGTTTACACAAATTCCTTGCAGAAATTTGCCTTGAAGATCAAGACTTTGTTAAAGACCCAGATGTCACAGTTTCCAAGTATGTTGCTTCTAAGGGTGGTTCAATCGTCAAGTTCGTTCGCTACGAAGTTGGAGAAGGAATTGAAAAGAAACAACAAAGCTTCGAAGATGAAGTTCGTGATCAATTAAAGTAGTCTGATGAAGGGCCAGAGCAAGACAAAACGTTTTGTTCTGGTCTTTTTTTGCGGAGAACTCAGGGCTGTCGAGACTTTGATTGAATCACGGTGATCGAAAAAACATTTGATAAGAATTCTTGAATATACTTGTTTTCTTGTTGATTGCAACGTTAATATGCTAAAATTGGTAGTAATGATTAACTATGGGAGGCACTTGGATGTCTGAAGTGAAATACAATCGAATTATTTTAAAATTGAGTGGAGAAGCATTAGCCGGAGATCGAGGCTTTGGCATTAATCCACCAGTAATTAAGAACGTCGCCCAAGAAATCAAAGATATTTTTAATCTGGGCGTCCAGATCGGGATCGTTGTCGGCGGCGGCAACATGTGGCGTGGTGAAGCTGGTGCCGAAATGGGCATGGAACGGGCTCAAGCCGACTACATCGGTATGTTGGGAACAACCATGAATGGGCTTGCACTCCAAGATAACCTTGAACATTTGCAGGTTCCAACAAGAGTCCAAACATCAATCGAAATGCGTCAAATTGCAGAACCATATATTCGCCGAAAGGCCGTTCGTCATCTTGAGAAGGGCAGAGTTGTTATATTTGCTGCCGGGACTGGTAATCCTTACTTCTCAACGGATACAACTGCTGCCTTAAGAGCCGCAGAAATCGGTGCGGACGCGATCTTGATGGCTAAGAACGGTGTCGATGGCATTTATTCATCAGATCCACGGACACACAAAGATGCAGTCAAATTTGATACACTTTCATATATGGATATTTTAGAAAAAGGACTCAAAGTCATGGATTCAACAGCCAGTTCATTATCCATGGATAACCACATTCCACTGGTTGTCTTTAACTTGAACAAGCCCGGAAATATTCGCAAGGTCGTTACTGGTGAAAATATCGGAACAACTGTGAAGGAGAAATAATTTATGGCAGACGCACAATCAGTATTAAGTGAAGCAAAAGAAAAGATGAAAAATACGCGTGAGGTGCTTGAGCATGACATGGGAAGCATTCGTGCCGGTCATGCCAACGCCAGCTTGCTCAGTGGTGTAATGGTGGATTATTATGGCGCTCCAACACCTTTGAATCAGATTGCTTCAATTACAATTCCAGAAGCACGAGTAATTTTGATCACACCCTATGACAAGAGTGCTCTTGAAGATATTGAAAAGGGCATCTACGAAGCTGATCTTGGCATTAGTCCAGCTAACGATGGAACTGCAATTCGTTTGGCGGTCCCAGCATTAACTGAAGATCGACGTAAGGAAATTGCCAAACAGGTTAAAGCTACTGGCGAAAAGAGTAAAGTTGCAATTCGAAATGTCCGTCGTGAAGCAATGGACACACTTAAGCGCAGCAATAAGAGCGAAGATATCACAGACGATGAACTTCATCGATATGAAGATCAAGTTCAGAAATTGACTGACGATTCTATTAAGGGTGTCGATGGAATTGTATCCGACAAAGAACAAGAAGTAATGAATGGTTAGGAAGAAGGACAATATCATGGCAGACAATAATAACAATAATGCAGATAATGATGAAGTTGCAGTTGTACCGGGAACCGATGAATTTGGCAAGATGCTTTTCAAGCTGAATACGCCAGTGACTGAAGATAATTTAGGCGTACTGGATTATAATGGCGGCCATTTACAAACGGTCCAAGACGGTTTGTATGCAATGCCCGCTTATGTTACCGACGATTTCAATTTGTTCTTCATCGTTTCCCAATTAGTGGAAAATGATTGGGTGATTGCATTCTCAACTGCAACCATTGAAAATGACAATGAAATTACTGATTTATCAGAACCTTATACCACCGGGAAAGGACTCAACTTATTAGGACAAAAGAGTCCTGAAGATGCAAATAAACTATTAAAATATTTCAACACCTTGGCAGAAGCTAAACGTGGGGAATGGCGAATGGTTGAGCGTCCCGATGGCGAGTCCGACTAACAATTAATCGTATTTTATGGCTGGGAAAAAACTTCTGTTTTGTTCCAGCCATTTGGTGTTTAACGATATCTTGGTAATGAAATGAGTCCCAACAACTTTCAGGAAAGAACCGGCTTGTTAAAGACCATTTATTAAGGAGTATGCAATGTTTAAGAACACAGAAGACAATCACCAACTGACCAACAAGTTGGATCCGAACAACATCCCCGCACACGTTGCAATTATTATGGATGGAAATGGTCGTTGGGCACAAAAACGACATTTGCCCAGGATAGCTGGTCATAAACGGGGAATGGAAACAGTTAAGACTATCACCAAAGTTGCCAGTGACATGGGTGTTAAAGTTTTGACACTTTATGCGTTCTCAACTGAGAACTGGAAACGGCCGCATGACGAGGTCAGTTACTTGATGGGCCTACCGGTTAAGTTTTTTAACGATTTCATACCAGACCTGATCAAAAACAACGTGCAGGTCCGAGTGATGGGATTGATTGATCAATTACCAGCTCAGACTCAAAAAGCTGTTAATGACGCCATCAAAGATACTGAAGATTGTACTGGAATGGTCTTAAACTTTGCCTTGAATTATGGAAGCCGATTGGACATTACAATGGCGGTGCAAAGCATTGGCCGCCAAGTTGCTTCTGGAACGCTTGATCCCGAAAAGATTGATGATCAAACGATTTCAGATCATTTAATGACCGGATTTCTTGGTCAATTGGCTGATCCGGATCTTTTAATTCGGACCAGTGGTGAAGAACGAATTTCTAATTTTTTATTATGGCAGATTGCGTACAGCGAATTAGTGTTCACGGACGTTTTGTGGCCCGATTTCGACCGAGTCGTTTTTGAAGAAATGATGTTGGAATATCAGCGTCGCGACCGTCGCTTTGGCGGTATTAAAACTAGTAAATAGGGGAGAAACAAATTGAAACAACGTGTAATAACAGCCGTCGTAGCATTATTAATATTCATTCCAATCATTGTGATGGGCGGAATATGGGTTGATATTGCCGCATTGGCGCTTGGAATTGTGGCAATTTCAGAAATTCTGGTTATGAAAAAGAAACTGTTAATTTCACCAGAATCAATTATTGCTTATCTAGGAGTATGTTCATTGATTCTCCCCGATGCATGGACCAGTTTTTTGCCCGGCCATATCAGTCAAAACTTTGTATTTTTTATATTTGTTTTGATGCTTCTGTTACAGACCGTATTGAGCAGAAATCTTTTTTCATTTGATGATGTCGGGGTTATCGTCCTTGGTATGTTATATATCGGAATGGGCTTCCATTACTTTATTGCAGCCAGAGGCCTGGGCCTGACGGTGTTGCTGTATGCACTGTTCATTGTTTGGGTTACCGACAGCGGTGCATACATCTTTGGAAGAATGTTTGGTAAGCATAAGCTGGCGCCAAGAATTAGCCCCAATAAAACTTGGGAAGGCTCGATCGGTGGTTCACTTGCTGCGACAATTCTGTGTACCGTTTTTGTGGTTTTCTACCCCATTTCCGGGCATTCACTCTTGCAAATGTTTGTCTTCACGATTATTCTCTCAATAGCTGGTCAATTTGGTGATTTGATCGAATCAGCTTTGAAAAGATATTATGGTGTCAAAGATTCAGGGAAAATTTTACCCGGTCATGGTGGCATTTTAGACCGATTTGACAGCTTATTGTTTGTTCTGCCAATGCTTCATTTGGTTGGAATCATTTAGTTTTTAGGAGGAAAGAGTCACTTGATAACTACAATTATTGTCTTCATCATCGTTTTTGGGATTCTTGTGATCTTTCATGAGTTTGGTCATTACATTACTGCTAAACGCTCGGGCATTTTAGTCCGGGAGTTTTCTGTTGGGATGGGACCAAAAGTCTTTTATTACCGAAAAAATAGTACGACCTTTACATTAAGACTGTTGCCGCTTGGAGGGTATGTCCGAATGGCGGGAGAGGCAGATGACGGCGAAGATGAATTAAAGCCCGGAACTCCGGTTACTTTGCAGCTCAATGATAATGGTGTCGTTACATCAATTAACACCAGTAATAAACATTCACTTTTTCAAGGGATTCCATTGACGGTTACCGATACGAACTTGGATGACAATTTGTACATCAAAGGCTATGAAAATGGTGATGAATCCCAGGTTAAATCATTTCCCGTTGATCATGATGCAACAATTGTTGAAAAGGATGGAACGGAACTCCAGATAGCACCAAGAGATGTTCAGTTTCAGTCAGCATCATTGCCAAACAGAATGCTGACAAATGTTGCCGGCGTTTTTAATAACCTGCTGCTGGCAATCCTGGTATATACAATCTTGGGCTTTGTTCAAGGTGGGGTTGCTTCCAACACCAATAAAATCAATGTTCTGCCATCGGATTCGGTTGCTAAAACAGCTGGTGTCAAGTCTGGTGATCGCATCATCGAAGTTGATGGACATAAGATCAGCGACTGGCAAGATTTGACAGTTCAAATCCGCTCTAAAGCCGATAAAAGAATTGCGGTTAAAGTGGATCGAAATGGCAAAGACAAAGTTTTAACGATGAAGCCCAAGACTCAAACATCCGGTGGTACAACATCCGGCTTCATTGGAATCACCCAGACGATGGATAAGAGCTTCAAGGCCAAAATTCTTTCTGGATTTACGATGACCTGGTCAGTTGCCAAACAACTATTTGGTGCTTTGTGGAGCATGGTCAGTGGTCACTTCAGCTTAAATGATTTGGGTGGACCAGTGGCAATCTTTGCAACAACGTCTCAGGCTGCCAAGATGGGCTTATCGGGCGTGTTGAATTTCTTAGCGTTTCTTTCACTTAACTTGGCGATTATCAATTTAATCCCAATTCCTGGACTTGACGGTGGGAAATTGATCTTAAACCTTTTAGAAGCAATCAGAAGAAAGCCAGTCTCTCAAACGACCGAAACAGTCGTGACCCTAATTGGTTTTGCATTCCTGATGTTACTGATGATATTGGTAACCTGGAACGATATCGAGCGATACTTTTTACATTAATTAAGTAAATTTTGAAGGAGAACCTTACAAATGAAGCAATCACAGATGCTAATTCCGACACTCAAAGAAACTCCCAAGGGAGCGGAAGCTTTAAGTCACCAAATGTTGGTTCGAGGTGGTTATATTCGCCAAGTTTCAGCAGGTATGTATGCATATTTGCCATTGGCCTATCGTGTTTTACAGAAGATCGAGACAATTATCAGACAGGAAATGGAGAAAACATCAGCTCACGAAATGTTGATGCCCGACATTTTGCCTGCTGATCTTTGGAAAGAATCGGGTCGTTATGATACATATGGTCCCGAATTGTTTAAGTTTAAGAATCGGCATGATACTGATTTTATTTTGGGACCAACACATGAAGAGACGTTTACGGCTTTGATTCGTGACTCAATCAAATCATACAAACAGCTGCCGTTGGTTCTATATCAAATTCAAAATAAGTATCGGGATGAAAATCGACCTCGTTATGGTTTACTGCGAAGCCGTGAATTCATTATGAAAGATGCGTATTCATTTGCAACCAATGAGGACGACCTGGACACAACCTATAAGGCCATGGAACAAGCTTATCGCAACATTTTTGATAGAATTGGGTTAAAATACCGCGTTATCATAGGTAACGGTGGTGCCATGGGCGGTTCTGATTCTAAGGAATTCTCTGCGATGGCTGCCGTTGGTGAAGACACGATCGTTTATTCTGATGAGAGTGACTACTTTGCCAATTTGGAAATGGCAAAATCAAAGGTTACTGATCAGCCAACAGAAGCGACTGAGGAAGAACTCAAAAAAGTTGAAACCCCTAATGCCAAGACAATTGCTGAGGTCGCTGACTTTTTGAAAGTTTCAGACACTCAAACAATTAAATCAATGTTGTACATTGCCGATGAAAAGCCGGTTATGGTGCTGGTTCGGGGCGATTACGACGTTAATGATGTTAAGTTGAAGAACTATCTGGGTGCGGATTTTCTTTCTTTGGCCACTGACGATGAAGCCAAAAAATATTTAGGTGCTGATTTTGGATCACTTGGACCAGTTGGTGTGGGCGAAGACGTGAAGATTGTTGCCGATCAACGAGTTGCCAATATGAAGAATGCCGTTGTTGGCGCTGACCAAGATGGCTATCATTATGTCAATGCCAATTCAGGCCGCGACTTCAGAATTGATGAAGTGGATGATTTTGTGGTTGTTAAAGAAGGCGAATTATCCCCAGACGGAAAAGGAACCTTGAAGTTCACTCGTGGTATTGAAATTGGTCATATCTTTAAACTGGGAACCCGATATTCCAAGAGTTTAAAGGCTAACGTTCTGGATGAAAATGGTCGCGCCGTTCCTGTCATTATGGGTTCATATGGAATCGGTGTAAGCCGATTGTTGTCTGCCATTTCAGAACAAAATGCTGATGAAAATGGATTGGTTTGGCCAAAATCAGTGGCACCGTTTGATGTTCACATTATCCCAATCAATGCCAAGAAAGCCGTTCAAATGGATCTGGCAGCTCAAATTGAAACTGAATTGACCAATAGTGGTTTACAAGTTTTGGTCGATGATCGTAAAGAGCGAGCCGGTGTGAAGTTTGCCGACTCTGACTTGATGGGTATTCCGTTAAGAATTACCATCGGTAAAAAAGCTGAAGATGGGATTGTAGAAGTTAAGGTTCGAAAAACCGGTGAAACAGACGAAAGCTCAGTTGCCGATTTAAGTGAAACAATAAATAAATTGTTGAAGAATCTTGACTAATTATGTCGTAACTAATTAATATAGACGTATGTTTTCGTCGCTTCTAAACTGGTTGGACCAAAACTTGGGTTTTGCGTCCAGCCAGTTGTTGTAAAACCGTTAATTTTAAAAGAGGTACTGTGATGAGTTTGGATCGAAGTCAATTATTTGAAAAGCTGCTCGAACAGCTTCAATGGACAAAGGCAACCGAATTGCCTTATTTTCAAGACGCCAAGATTGACCGTCTGGAAGTTCATAAACAAAGTCAGCGTTGGCAGTTTGATATTTCGATTCCTCGAATTCTGCCATTTGAGGTTTTTAATGATTTCAATGCGCGGCTTCAATCTGCTTTCAAGGAGATTGCTGACGTTTCTTTGAATATTTCTGCTGATAACGATACATTCACTGAGCAATTGTTACGACAGTATTGGCAGTGGGTGGTACCCCACAGTGGTGTCACCTCTCCCTTGATGAAAGAATTATGTGCGGACAAATTTCCATCAATTGTTGATTCTCGGGTAGAGTTTATTGCTGAAAACGACATTGTTAAAGATTTTATGACTAACACCGCGTTAGGCCCGATCGAAGATGCGTTTCAACGCGCCGGGTTTCCTGATTTTACGATTCATACGATTGTAGACGAAAGTTCGTCCCAGCAGAATATTCAGGCACTTAAAAAGAAAAATGACGCTGCAAATGCCCAATTGGTCAAAAAAGCCAATGAAGCGATCCAGGAAAATGCCAAAGCACATCCTAAGAAAGGCAACGGTGGTGGTAAATCGACTATTGGCCGTCGTATTAAAGATGATTTGCCTGTCATGAAAATGGAAGAAATTGTTGAAGAAGAGCGCTCGGTTGTCGTTTCCGGCTACGTGTTCGATAAGGAAATCCGTTCGCTGCGCTCAGGCCGGCAGTTGTTGATGCTGAAGATTACTGATTACACATCATCAATTCAAGTTAAGAAGTTTTCCAATAAAGGCGAAGAAGCTCTATTTGAAGGCATCAATGAAGGCGATTGGGTTAAAGTTCGAGGAAGTGTTCAAGAAGATAACTACTCTCATGAACTGACTTTGAATGCTTATGATATCAATCCAATTAAAAAAGTCAGTCGAAAAGATACTGCTCCGGATGACAAAAAGCGGGTTGAGCTTCATTTGCATACAACCATGAGCCAAATGGATGCGACCAACAATATTGCTGACTTTGCTAAACAAGCTAAAAGTTTTGGCCAAAAAGCATTGGCAATTACCGATCACGCTGGTGTTCAAGGATTTCCTGATGCGTTTCATGCTGGCCAAAAGAATGATCTCAAAATGCTGTATGGTGTCGAAATCAACCTTGTAGATGATGGGGTACCGATTACTTATAATGACAAGCACGTTCCACTGAAGGATGCCACCTATGTCGTCTTTGATACTGAAACAACTGGTTTATCGGCAATCTATGATCGGGTTATTGAGCTTTCTGCTGTCAAAATGCAAAATAGCAATGTGATCGATCAGTTTGAAGAGTTTATTGATCCCGGCTTTCATTTGTCGGAGAGAACCACAAATTTAACATCAATCACGGATGAAATGGTCCACGGATCAAAGTCAGAGGAAGAGGTCTTTAAACTTTTCCGCGAATTCTGTGGCGACGCGATTGTTGTTGGGCATAATGTCACATTTGATATGGGCTTTATGAACACCGGGTATGTTCGACACGGCATGCACGAGATGGAAAATCCAATTATTGATACTTTGACTTTAGCCAGATTTTTATATCCTAATTTACGTGGTTATCGTCTGAATACACTTGCCAAGAAATTCGATGTCAGCTTGGAACATCACCATAGAGCGATTTATGATGCTGAAACCACCGGCCACTTAAACTATCTGTTCCTAAAGGATGCCGAGGACCGTTATGGGATTGTTTATCATGACGAACTCAACGATCATATGACAGATAACGATGCTTATCGGCATGCGCGGCCTTCTCATGCTATCTTATTGGCAAAGACTCAGGCTGGACTGAAAAACATGTTCAAGATTGTCTCGTTATCAAATGTTGAATATTTCTACCGGGTTCCAAGAGTACCTCGAACCCAATTGGAAAAGTATCGGGACGGAATTATCGTTGGTTCCGCTTGTTCATCAGGCGAAGTGTTTACAGCGATGATGCAAAAAGGACTGGATGAAGCTCGGCAAAAAGCCGGTTTCTATGACTATTTGGAAGTTCAGCCAAAACGCGCCTATGCACCCTTGATTGAATCCGGTTTGATTGCGGATAATGACAATCTTGAGAAGATTTTGACAAATATGGTTAAGCTCGGAGACGAGTTGAACAAGCCAGTAGTGGCTACCGGCGATGTTCATTATCTTAACCCGCAGGATTATATTTACCGGAAGATTTTGATCAATTCACAAGGTGGTGCCAATCCATTAAATCGTCAGGAATTGCCTGATTTACATTTCCTCACGACTGATGAAATGCTTGGTGACTTTGAATTTCTTGGTAAAGATAAAGCCGAAGAGATTGTTGTTACCAACACCAACAAGATTGCTGATGAAATTGACGATGTTCATCCATTGAAAGATAAGCTTTACACACCTCGCATGGAAGGTGCCGAAGATGAGATTAAGACTCGGACAATGAACACTGCGCACGCCTGGTATGGCGATCCGCTTCCAAAAATTGTTTCCGATCGATTGGACAAAGAATTAAAGAGTATCATCGGAAACGGATTCTCAGTTATTTATTTAATTGCGCAAAGGCTGGTTGCCAAGAGTAACAAAGATGGGTACTTGGTAGGTTCACGTGGATCTGTTGGTTCGAGCCTGGTTGCTACACTGACTGGAATTACCGAAGTGAATCCATTGCCACCGCATTACCGTTGCCCCAACTGTCAGCACACTGAGTTTTTCACGAAGGGTGAATATAGTTCTGGATATGATTTACCTCATAAGAAGTGCCCTAAGTGTGGCACAATGATGATTGGCGATGGGCACAACATCCCGTTTGAAACTTTCTTAGGTTTTACCGGGAATAAGGTCCCTGATATTGATTTGAACTTCTCTGGTGATTATCAGCCAATCGCTCACAATTATACGAAGGTACTGTTCGGTGAAAAGAATGTGTTCCGTGCCGGGACAATTGGTACGGTTGCTGATAAGACAGCATATGGGTATGTTAAGGCCTACGAGCGCGATAAAGGCGAAGTGTATCGTCAAGCTGAAGAGGACCGGTTAGCCAAGGGTGCTACCGGTGTTAAAAGAACTACCGGCCAACATCCTGCCGGAATCATTGTTGTTCCCGACTACATGGATATTTATGATTTTACGCCGATTCAATATCCTGCCGATGACCAGGATGCTGCTTGGCAGACAACCCACTTTGATTTCCATTCGATCCATGACAATATTTTAAAAATTGATATTTTGGGTCATGATGATCCAACTATGATCCGGATGCTCCAAGATTTATCAGGAATTAATCCAAAGACAATTCCAATGGATGATCCCGGTGTGATGTCAATCTTCTCAAGCCCGAAAATTTTGGGTGTGACTGAAGATCAGATCCAGTCAAAAACCGGAACCCTTGGTGTCCCAGAATTTGGTACCAGGTTTGTCCGTGGCATGCTGGAGCAGACTCATCCAAGTAATTATTCTGAATTGCTCCAGATCTCTGGATTGTCACATGGAACCGATGTCTGGATGGGTAATGCCGATGAATTGATTAAAAACGGTACTGCAACAATTGCCAATGTGATTGGGTGTCGTGACAACATCATGACCGACTTGATTAATTGGGGCCTTGACTCTGAATTGTCCTTCCAGATCATGGAAAGTGTTCGTCACGGACGAGGTATTCCTGACGACTGGCAGGCTGAGATGAAAAAGGCCAAGATTCCAGACTGGTACATTCAATCCTGTCTGAAGATCAAGTACATGTTCCCACGGGCGCATGCCGCTGCTTACATCTTAATGGCGTTGCGAATTGCCTACTTCAAGGTTTATTTCCCAATGGTATACTATGCTTCTTATTTCTCAGTTCGTGCGGATGACTTTGATATCGTTTCAATGTGTCGTGGTAAAGAAGCTGTTAAGAATGCCATGCGGACAATTAACGATAAGGGTATGGAAGCATCAACCAAAGAGAAAAACTTATTAACCGTTTTGGAGTTGGCCAACGAAATGCTTGAACGCGGTTTTAACTTCCACATGGTTGATTTGGATAAATCCGATGCCAGCGAATGGTTAATTGATGGCAAGACATTGATTGCACCATTTAATTCTGTCCCAGGTTTGGGATTGAACGTTGCCAAACAAATTGTGGCTGCCCGTGAAGACAAACCCTTTATTTCAAAAGAAGATTTGGCTAAGCGTGGAAAGGTATCCAAGACATTGATTGACTTTATGACTGAAAACAACGTTTTGAAAGGGTTACCCGATGAAAACCAATTAAGTTTGTTCGATATGATGTAAGCTTGATCAAAATTCTACGATCAATGCTGCAACGCGTGTTCGAGTTGTAATATATTAAGTAATATGGTATAGTTAATTTACTAAATAACTTGTAAGGGAGTGAGCAGAGATGCTCGCTCTTTTTAATGGAAAATTTAAGGAGGCCTATCTTTGAGCAATGTAGTTGAAACGGTCAAGCAAGTTGTTGAACCAATTTTAGAAAACCATGAATTTTACTTATTCGATGTCGAATTTGTAAAAGAAAATAAAAGTTGGTATTTACGAGTTTATATTGATAAAAAAGGTGGGATCACCATTGATGACTGTGTCATGGTCAGCGATGAGTTGAGTGAAAAG
Source organism: Lentilactobacillus sunkii DSM 19904 (assembly GCF_001435575.1). Lineage (GTDB taxonomy): Bacteria > Bacillota > Bacilli > Lactobacillales > Lactobacillaceae > Lentilactobacillus > Lentilactobacillus sunkii. The sequence continues at coordinate 25,206 of NZ_AZEA01000003.1, read as the reverse complement.
CTTGACGCTATGGATCCCGATCCAATTCCACAAGCTTATTTTCTGGAGGTTTCATCTCCAGGTGCCGAACGGCCGCTTCGAAACGATGAAGAGCTTAATCAAGCAATTGGTGAATACATCCATGTTTCACTTTATAAGAATTTAAATGGCAGTAAGACTTTTGAAGGAACACTCAAATCATTGAATGACGATGTTTTAACCCTTCAAAATGATAAGTGGGGCAAACAGGATACGCTTGAAATACCGCGGAATTTGATTGCAAAATCACGGCTCGCAATTCAATTTTAATCAAAGGAGACACAATAATGAGTAAAGAACTTTTAGGAGCGCTATCTGCCCTTGAAGAAGAAAAAGGCATCAAAAAAGAAGTTGTGATTGAAGCCTTGGAAGCTGCTTTGGTTTCAGCTTATAAACGGAATTATGGTCAGGCCCAAAACGTTGAAGTTTCATTTGACGAAAAAAAGGGTGAGATGCACGTTTATTCCGTTAAAACGGTTGTTGACGATGTGACAGATGATCAGCTCCAGGTATCACTTGACCAGGCACTTGAAATTAACAAAGGTTATGAATTAGGCGATGAAATTAAATATGAAGTAACCCCCAAGAACTTTGGCCGGATCGCTGCTCAAACTGCTAAGCAGGTTATCATGCAGCGGGTTCGAGAAGCTGAACGGGAAAATGTTTTCGATGAATATTCAAAATATGAAGATGAGTTGGTAACTGGGACTGTTGAGCGTCAGGATACCCGATTCGTTTATGTAAATTTAGGTAAGGTGGAAGCCGTTATGGGTTCCAAAGATATGATGCCTAATGAAGTTTATCGGCCACAAGACAGAATCAAGGTTTATGTCACCAAGGTTGAAAATGCTACCAAGGGGCCACAGGTTTTTGTCAGCCGCACTGCGCCAGGGATGCTCAAACGGTTATTTGAACAAGAAGTTCCAGAGATTTATGATGGTACTGTAGAAATTGTTTCAATTGCCAGAGAAGCCGGCGATCGTGCGAAGGTTGCCGTTCGCTCCAACAATTCAGACATTGATCCGGTTGGAACTGCAGTCGGGCCAAGAGGTCAACGAGTCCAAACGATTGTTAACGAGCTTCATGGTGAAAACATGGATATCGTTGAATGGGACGAGGATGATGCATCATATATTGCAAACTCGCTAAATCCCGCAGAAGTCATCGATGTTATATTTGATGATGATAACGAACGGGCATGTACTGTAATTGTTCCTGACTATCAATTGTCTTTGGCAATCGGTAAAAAAGGTCAAAACGCGCGTTTGGCAGCCAAACTGACTGGATTTAAGATTGATATCAAATCTGAAACTGAAGCAAAAGAGTTTTTGGCCAACAAAGCTGCTGCTTCGAATGCAGATGATCCGAGTGCTGATGGTTCTGATAATCAAGCTTCAGAGTCGACAACGGATGATCCAAATAGCAACCCTGATTCCGACGATACGGAAGACAGCACGAACGACTAATTTTTAGGAGGCGATTTTTTTGAAAAAAAGAAAAATTCCAATGCGTAAAGATATCGTTACTGGTGACATGGCGCCAAAAAAAGAATTAGTCAGAATCGTTCGTGACTCAGATGGCCACGTATCAATCGACGAAACGGGCAAAAAATCCGGTCGAGGGGCTTATATTTCAATTAATGTTGAGATTGCCAAAAAGGCAAAGGCCGAACATACTTTTGAAAAAGTGTTTTCAACAACTTTGGATGACAATTTTTACGATGAGTTGATTGCCTATGTAGATCATAAGCAAGCTCGAAAAGAGTTGTTTGAAGATGGACAATAACCAGGCGATCCTGAATTTTTTGGGGTTGGCCAGAAGAGCAAGCAAAATTGTTTCCGGCCAAGATATGCTATTATCCCAGATTCGCAGCGGCAAGATCTTTTTCTTGTTTATTGCGACAGATACTGGCAAAGCTACCCAGAAAAAATTTAATGATAAGTCGAATTACTATCATATCCCCGTAAATACCAGTTACACTAAAGCAGTGTTAAGTGATGCAATTGGAATGAAACGAACCATTATCGGGATTTCCGATCGGGGTATGGCAAAGAAATTGGTTGAATTAACCGATAATAATAAAGGAGAGTGATTATATGGGGAAAAAGCGAATTTACGAATTAGCTAAAGAACTGAATGTCTCCAGTAAGCAAATCGTTGACCGTGGTAACAAACAAGGCTTCGATATTAAAAATCACATGTCAACAGTTGACGCAAATCAAGAACGTCAAATTAGAGCGATGTTTAGCAAGGGTGGAAAGACCAGTAATCAGACCAGCGCACATTCCGGCAGCAGTCAACATGCTGCAGCCAAGCCAACTCATACCACTGGTTCAAACAAAACCCATTCGACTAGTTCAAATCATGCAGAACATTCAAGTGCCCATACACAGAATCGCCCAGCTGCGCGTACGAACAACAGCAACAATCATACTCACAATGTAGGCAGTCATAACCAAAATTCTAATTCTGCCAACCATAACAATAATAATCATAGCAGTTCAAATCATTCGAATAGCACGCAGAGCGGTCGTTCAACTGATCAGCGGAATCATTCCAATACTAATCGGTCGAACAATTTTAACCGTTCAGGAAATTCGAACCAGTCAAACAATGGCAACAATTCCAATAACGATCGTCGTAATAATCACTCCTCGAATACTTCGTCAGCCCGTCCGGCAGCAAGTCATTCGACCGGCAGCAATACGTCATCAAGTAATCATTCCAATTCGAATAACAGTTCCAATCATTCTTCAAATAACTTTTCAAATCACAATACAGGTAGCGGCCGTTTTGGCGGCAGTTTAAATCGAAATACCAATCGTGGTGGTTCAAGAAAAGCGAATAAGAAGCGGAACAAAAAGCAGCGTAAGCAAAAGAATCAACGGTTACGTGAAGTAGAACATCATGGTGCTCCAGAACGTAAGAGCCGTCCATTACCAAAGGTTCTTGAATACCAAGATGGCATGAACGCACAGGAGCTGGGGAAATTACTTCATAGAGAACCGGCTGAAATTGTCAAGAAATTGTTTATGTTGGGTGTGATGGTTAACCAAAACCAATCCCTTGATAAAGATACGATTGAAATTTTAGCTGCTGATTATGGTATCGAGGCACAGGAAAAGGTTCATGAAGACCTTTCCGATCTTGATAAGATTTTTGAAAAAGAAATGGAAAACACCGATAATTTGGTATCTCGGCCGGCTGTCGTAACCATCATGGGTCACGTTGATCATGGTAAGACGACCTTGCTTGACCACTTGAGACATTCTCACATTACTGCTGGTGAAGCAGGTGGAATTACTCAGGCCATTGGTGCTTACCAAGTGCGTCATGGTGACAATGTCATTACATTCTTGGATACCCCTGGACATGCTGCCTTTACTGAAATGCGTGCCCGTGGTGCCAATATTACCGATATCACCATTTTGGTGGTGGCTGCCGATGATGGGGTTATGCCTCAGACAATTGAAGCCATCAACCATGCCAAGGCTGCCAAGACTCCGATCATTGTTGCGATCAATAAGATTGATAAGCCGGATGCAAATCCACAACATGTTACCGATCAATTGATGCAATACGGTCTGGTTCCTGAAAAACTTGGTGGGGACACGATCTTTGTTGATATTTCTGCCAAATTTGGTAAGAATATTGATGAGTTGCTTGACATGATTGCTTTGGAAGCCGAAGTGATGGAATTGAAGGCTGATCCAGATCAACCAGCTGCCGGTTCGGTTATTGAAGCTCGTTTGGATCAAGGTAAGGGACCTGTTGCCACATTGCTGGTTCAACAAGGTACATTACATGTTGGAGATCCAATCGTTGCCGGCCATACATTTGGTCGAGTGCGGACAATGACCAACGAACGTGGCCGTGAGTTGAAGAAGGCAACCCCATCTATGCCAGTTTCAATTACAGGTTTAAATGAGGTTCCTGAAGCCGGAGATCGTTACGTTGTCTTTAACGATGAGAAGACTGCCCGTTCAGTTGGTGAAGAACGTGCCAAAGAAGCTCAAGTTGAAGAACGTCGTAAGACAACCCGGGTAACGTTGGACAGCTTGTTTGATTCGCTTAAAGAAGGCGAAATGAAAGAAGTTGACATCGTCATCAAGGCAGATGTCCAAGGATCAGTAGAGGCACTGGCCAACAGTCTGCAAAAGATTGAGGTGAAAGGTGTTAAAGTCAACATCATCCATTCTGGCGTAGGGGCAATTAATGAAAGTGATGTCGCATTGGCGGAAGCAAGTAATGCGATTATTATCGGATTTAACGTTCGACCAACACCACAGGCCAAGTCTCAAGCTGATAGCGACCATGTTGATATTCGTCTCCATCAAGTTATTTACAATGCCATTGATGAAGTTGAATCAGCTATGAAGGGGATGCTTGCTCCTACTTATAAAGAAGAAGTCACCGGCCAAGTTGAGGTCCGTGATATCTTTAAAGCTTCCAAGGTAGGAACAATCGCCGGTGGAATGGTTGTTGACGGCGTTGTTGAGAAGAACAGCAAAGTTCGCTTGATTCGTGATGGTGTCGTTGTTTACACGGGTGAATTGAACAGCTTGAAGCGATTCAAAGACGACGTTAATGAAGTTAAGCAAGGATTTGAATTAGGCTTGACCATCAAAGACTATAATGACATTAAAGTCGGCGATGTGATCGAGGCATATATTATGAAACAAGTGCCTGTCAAGTAATTTGGAGGTGTTTCTATGGCTCATTATCGTGTAGGCCGATTGGAACAGGAAATTCAAAAAGAAGTTAATGATATTTTATTAAAACGAGTTCGTGATCCACGCGTTCAGGGTGTGACTTTAACGGGTGTTGAAGTCACCGGAGATCTCCAGCAGGCAACCATCTACTACAGTATTTTGTCCGATAAAAAAGAGGATGAAGACACGACTGCTCAGGGACTGGAAAAAGCTGCCGGATTGATTCGTGGTGAACTTGGACATCGTCTAAGTATATATAAAACCCCAGAGATCAAGTTTGAACTGGACACATCTGTTCAGTATGGCGACAAGATCGACCGTCTAATTAATAAACTGAATCAAAATGGTCAATAACGATTTTAACTGCTCACGCCTTGATGGCTGGGCAGTTTTTTTGTGATATAATTTTATTACATGAAAAATTTAGGAGAATTCGAATGGATGGAGTTATTGCGTTATACAAGGAGCGTGGCATGACCAGCCACGACTGCATTAGCAAGTTGAGAAAAATCTTGCACACAAAAAAAGTTGGACATACCGGAACGTTGGATCCCAATGTTGATGGCGTATTGCCGATTTGTATTGGTCAGGCAACAAAAATCAGCGAGTTGCTGATGCATTCCGGCAAAATCTACCGTGGTGCGATCATGTTGGGTCAGTCCTATGACAGTGAAGACCTTGATGGCAAATTGATTGAGCAGGTGGCAATTGACAAACCACTTGCAAATGACCAAATCGATCATGCTCTTGCCAAATTGACGGGCGATATCATGCAGACACCGCCGATGTATTCCGCAGTTAAGGTAAATGGCCGTAAATTGTACGAATATGCACGAGAAGGTCTTACAATTGAACGTGCGGCTCGTCCAATTCGCATTGATTACTTCAAACAAATTAAGCCTTCTCATTATGATGAGACAAGCAAAACCCAGACTATTTATTTTGAAGTGGCCTGTTCAAAGGGGACTTATGTGAGAACACTTGCGGTTGATTTCGGCAAGTTAGTCGGTTTTCCTTCGGTTATGTCGGATCTAACACGGATTTCGAGTGGTGGTTTTGATATTTCCCAGACATCAAGCCTGTCTGACATTCAGTCAGCTGTTGATGCTGGCAGGATTGATGATGTTTTGCATCCATTATCCGAGGCTTTGGCCAGTTATCCAGTTTATCAATTGGATGATAGTCGGTGGGAAATTGTCTCCCATGGCGGATTCCTGGATAAATCAATTTGCCCGGAACATTCAGCCGTTGTCAGACTGGATTATCAGCAAACCGTCAAGGCGTTATATAAATTCGATGAAAAAGTCGGTCAGTACCGGCCATTTAGAATGTTTTTAGCTTAAAAAGGTAGGTTGCAGATTATGAAAATATCAAAATTACATTATCCTTTATCAGATGATTTTAAGGTTGATGGACCGACAGTTGTTGCGATGGGATTTTTCGATGGGTTCCATAAGGGCCATCAGACAGTTTTACAGCGTGCAAAGGACGAAGCAGAAAAGCGCGGTGCTAAACTTGCCGTTTTGACTTACGATCATCACCCGGCAATTGTTTATCGAAAAATGTCGCCTCATGAACAGCGTTACTTGACATTGAATGCATACAAAATGAAGCTGCTTGAAGATTTTGGGGTTGATCAGGTGTTCTTGGTGAACTACTCATACGATTTCCAAAGCCAGACACCAGAAGAATTCATTAACAACTTTTTGAAACGATTTAATGCAGTTGCTGTGGTTGCCGGCTTTGATCATACCTATGGCGATAAAAAAGTTGCGACAATGGCCAATTTCCCGAAGTATGTTAAAGGGGCATTTGATGTTATCACCGTGCCATCCGTCAATATCAATGAAAAAAAAGTCAGCTCGACACGCATCCGGATTGAATTGGATTCAGGTGATGTCGACAGCGTGACTGATCTGTTGGGCAGACCTTTTAAAACTCGTGGCGTCATCGTTCATGGCGAAGAACGCGGCCGATTGCTTGGTTATCCAACTGCTAATGTTGAACATTCAGAATATCAATGGCTGCCAGCTGTTGGTATCTACGTAGTGACAGTTGAAATTGCCGGTAAGCGTTATTTGGGCATGGCTTCAATTGGCAGAAATGTCACTTTTTCAGATGTTCATCCAATGACAGTTGAAATCAATCTGATGGATTTCAACCGAAACATCTATGGCGAAGTCGTGAATGTGAACTGGCTTTCATATTTAAGAGGAGAAATTAAATTTCAAACTCCGGAAGACTTAATTGATCAACTGGATAAGGATAAACAGGCCACAAGAGAATATTTGGAACAGCATCCAGATGTCATCAATTAGCACTATTAGCACTCAACACAAAATAATGCTAAAATAACACTATATTCCCTTGACTTATAACATGTGGTTTGTTAAATTATAAATGTGCCTTAGCACTCGGGTATATTGAGTGCTAAAAAGAGGTGATTTAGGTGCTAACGGATAGGCAAAAGAATATTCTTCAAATAATCATTCGTGATTACACAAGAACAGGGATGCCAGTTGGTTCCAAGGCTTTGGCTGAGGAGTTTCCGACCCACGTTAGTTCCGCGACGGTCAGAAATGATATGGCTGCACTTGAATCAAAGGGCTTAATCACTAAAACGCATTTTTCATCAGGAAGGGTTCCGTCTATTGAAGGTTATCGTTACTACGTTGATAACCTTGTTCAACCGGATCCACTTGATGAGGGTGCGGAAGATTTAATCAAAACTTCTTTTAACAATGAGTTCAACCGGATTGATGAAATCGTTCAGGAATCAGCCAAAGTTTTGTCGGATTTAACCAACTATATGGCGCTGACCTTCAACCCCGAATCTGGAGACAACTTGAAGCTTGGTGGTTTTCGTCTTGTTAAATTAGATGACCGACAGGTGATGGCGATTATTGTGACCAACACCGGCCACGTGATCGATAAGATATTTAGGTTGGCCAATGTTTCATCCGAACAGTTGGAAACCATTGTGAATATTATCAACACCGAGCTGGTCGGCAAGCCTTTGAAGGATGTCATGGACAAGTTGAAATTTGACATTCCAATGCTCATGACTAAATATATTCAGACTCCTGAAGGGTTTTTGAAGATATTCGGTGACATGCTCAACGAAGCTGGTCGTGACAAGGTTCATGTTGATGGCGAGCTGAATTTATTGAAGTTTGCTGAACGTCAGAACATCGATCGACTGAAGCCGTTATACAACTTGCTTGGAACTGAGGATTCGGTATCAAAAATCATTGATCCGAACTCCAAGGATGTCCAAGTTAGAATTGGCGGCGAGCTCAGGAATGACTTGTTAAAAGATTATAGTATTATTACAGGAACTTATGATTTGAAAGAGTATGGTCATGGTGTGATAGCCGTAATTGGGCCAACCAGAATGCCTTACTCGAAAGTCATTGGAATAGTCGGTGCTTTGAGAGAAGAATTGACTAAGAAGCTGCTTGGCTATTACGATGATGACAATGATTAATTTAAGGAGGCGATTGTTTGGCAGACAGCAAGGATGATTCAGTTAAGAAGAATCAAAGCGGGCCAACACAGGACAAATCAGTTAAGGCTGGCGAGGCTGGGGAAAGCTCAGCTAAGCATGGCAAAAAAGCCGATAAGACCAAAAGCCGAGATTCAGATGATACTAAAAAATTAAAACAAACTGTTGTTGAGCTGCAAAAGAAGCTTGATGCAATGGAAGATAAGTTTCTTCGAGCTGAGGCTGATATGAGAAACATTGAGACTCACGCCAAGAAGGAACAAGCTGATTTGATCAAATATGATGGTCAGCAGTTGGCTCATGACATTTTGCCAATTGTTGACAACCTGCAGAGAGCATTAAAAGTTGATGTCACCGATGAGGGTGGCAAGCAGCTTAAGCAGGGTGTGTCGATGGTTTATAAGCATTTCAACAAGGCTTTATCTGATAATGGGGTTGAAGTGATTGATGCTTTGAATAAACCATTTGATCCAAAGTTTGATCAGGCTGTTCAGACTTCGCCAGCCGATGATGATCATCCGGCTGACACGGTTGTTCAGGTTCTTCAAGACGGATATCGCTTGAAGGATCGGGTTCTTCGACCAGCAATGGTTGTTGTAGCAAAATAAAACTTTAAAAGAAAAAGAGGATTATCTATGGCAAGTAATAAAATTATTGGTATTGATTTAGGAACTACTAACTCTGCCGTTGCGGTTCTTGAAGGCAGCGCACCTAAAATTATTCCAAATCCAGAAGGTGCCCGTACGACACCATCAGTTGTTGCATTTAAAGACGGCAAGCCACAGGTTGGTGAAGTTGCAAAACGACAAGAAATCACCAATCCAAATACTGTTCGGTCTATTAAGAGCCACATGGGTGAACAAGGTTACACCGTTGATATTGAAGGTAAGAAATATACCCCACAGCAAATTTCTGCAATGATTCTTCAATACATCAAGGAATTTGCTGAAGACTATGTTGGTGATAAGGTTGAAAATGCCGTTATTACTGTTCCTGCATACTTTAACGATGCCCAACGTCAAGCTACCAAAGATGCTGGTAAAATTGCCGGTTTAAACGTTAAGCGAATTATCAACGAACCAACTGCTGCCGCTTTGGCATATGGTATGGATAAGCAGGATAAAGACGAAAAGATCCTGGTATATGATTTAGGTGGTGGTACATTTGATGTTTCCATCCTTGAATTAGGTGATGGTGTCTTCCAAGTACTTTCTACCAATGGTGATACTCATCTTGGTGGCGACGACTTTGATCAACGAATTATTGACTGGTTGGTTGAAGGCTTCAAGAAAGACAACGGCGTTGACTTGTCCAAAGACAAGATGGCCTTACAACGTTTAAAGGATGCTGCTGAAAAAGCCAAGAAGGATCTTTCAGGTGTGACTGAATCAGAAATCAGTTTGCCATTTATCTCTGCCGGTGACAATGGTCCTTTGCATTTGCAAACCACATTGACCCGTGCGAAGTTCAACGAATTGACTTCCGACTTGGTTGCCAAGACCAAGGTTCCATTTGACAATGCTTTGAAGGATGCTAAATTAAGCACTTCAGACATTGACCAAGTTATCTTAAATGGTGGTTCAACTCGTATTCCAGCCGTCCAAGAAGCTGTTAAGTCATGGACTGGCAAGGATTCCAACCACTCAATCAACCCTGATGAAGCCGTTGCTTTGGGTGCCGCTGTTCAAGGTGGTGTTATCACCGGTGATGTTAAGGATGTTGTTTTACTTGATGTTACCCCATTGTCACTTGGTATTGAAACCATGGGTGGTGTCTTCACCAAGTTGATTGATCGTAACACGACGATTCCAACCAGCAAGTCACAGGTATTCTCGACTGCTGCTGATAACCAACCAGCCGTTGATATCCATGTTCTCCAAGGTGAACGTCCAATGGCTGCTGATGATAAAACATTAGGTCAATTCCAGTTGACTGACATTCCAGCCGCTCCTCGTGGGGTTCCTCAAATCGAAGTTAAATTTGATATTGACAAAAACGGTATCGTTAACGTTTCTGCCAAGGATAAGGGAACTGGTAAAGAGCAAAAGATCACTATCAAGGATTCATCAGGTCTTTCAGATGATGAAATTCAAAAGATGATGAAAGAAGCCAAAGAAAACGAAGAGGCTGATAAGCAACGTAAAGAGTCAGCCGATTTGAACAACGAAGTTGACCAATTGATTTTCCAGACTGACAAGACTCTTAAGGATGTTAAGGGTAAGGTATCAGACGACGAAATCAAGAAGGCTGAAGATGCTCGTGATGCACTTAAGAAAGCCAAGGAAGATAACAATGTTGATGAAATGAAGTCTAAGAAAGACGCATTGAACAAGATCGTCCAAGACTTAGCTGTTAAGTTGTATCAACAACAAGCTCCTAAAGACGGCGGTGCTGCTGGTGCCGGTCAAGCTGGCCCACAAAGCGGTACTACCGATGGCAAGAGCGACGGCAAAGGTGACGATGGTACCGTTGACGGCGACTTCCACGAAGTTCACGATGATGATAAAAAGTAATTTGTAAGCTTATATTTTTGATGAGAAGTCAAGGCCTGCTGGCTTTGGCTTTTTGTTAAAATATGGTATATTATCATGGTTAAAGTATTGAATGAGGATGGGAGTTTCTAATGGCAGAAAAAGATTATTATGATATTCTTGGAGTTTCCAAAGATGCCAGCGATGACGAAATAAAACACGCCTATCGCAAGCTTTCCAAAAAGTGGCATCCAGACATTAATAAAGCTCCTGATGCTGAAGCAAAATTTAAGGAAATTAACGAGGCTTACGAAACACTGAGTGATCCACAAAAGCGGGCCAACTATGACCAATATGGATCAGCCGATGGTGCAGGCGCCGGTTTTGGCGGCGGCCAAGGCGGGTTCAGCAATTTTGGCGGTGCTGGTGCTGGCGGTGGATTTGGATTTGATGACATATTCAGTCAATTCTTTGGCGGCGGTCAGCAAAGGTCAGATCCTTCGGCACCTCAACAAGGCCGTGATTTGCAATATCAGATGACCCTTGAATTTGAAGAAGCCATTTTCGGTAAGAAGACGGTTATCAAATACAATCGTGAAGCTCAATGTAAGACTTGTGGCGGTACCGGGGCCAAGCCTGGTACTTCACCTGTGACCTGTTCCAACTGTGGCGGTCGTGGCTATGTCACGACTGAAACCAACACGCCACTTGGCAGAATGCAGTCACGACAAGTTTGCCCTGTATGTCATGGGACTGGTAAGGAAATTAAAGAAAAGTGCCCAACTTGTGGCGGCAGTGGTAAAACTGACGAACGACACGAACTTGAAGTTAACGTTCCTGCCGGTATCGATGACGGCCAACAAATGAGACTTCAAGGGCAGGGTGAAGCCGGTGAAAACGGCGGCCCTTACGGAGATTTGTACATTGTCTTCCGTGTAAAGCCAAGTAAAGACTTTACCCGTGACGGTGCTACCATCTATGTTGACCAGCCGATTACGTTTGCCCGGGCTGCACTTGGCGGCAAGATCAAAGTCAAGACCGTTCATGGTGATGTCGAATTGAAGGTACCTGCTGGGACTCAGACCGGCACAACTTTCCGCTTAAAAGGCAAGGGTGCGCCAAGACTTCGTGGTAATGGTAATGGTGACGAGCGAGTCACTGTGACCGTTGTGACACCGAAGTCACTCAACAAGAACCAGAAGATTGCTTTGGAAGCATTTGCCAAGGCAAGTGGCGACAATATCGCCGGTAAGGGCGGCAGTAATTTTTTTGACAAGATGAAAGATGCTTTTGATAAATAAAATAGCAAATGATCATTTGAAAGGGGTCAGCTGGCGCAGTTGCGTTGCTTGCCTCTTTTTTATGTCATTGACGGGTTTGCCGGTTTAACTTTGGATAAACGTGAATGGCTGTTATAATTGTAAACAGTTAAACAAATGAAAGTGAGAATACAACATGGATTTAGAAAAAATGAAGGATCATCAAAAATATATTCGAAACTTTTCCATCGTTGCTCACATCGACCATGGGAAATCGACCTTGGCTGATCGAATTCTTGAAATGACGGATACCGTTGCCAAGCGGGATATGAAAGATCAATTACTGGATAACATGGATCTTGAACGAGAACGGGGTATCACGATCAAGTTGAACGCCGTTGAACTCACGTATCACGCCAAAGATGGTCATGATTATGAGTTTCACTTAATCGATACTCCTGGGCACGTCGACTTCTCCTATGAAGTGTCTCGAAGCCTGGCTGCCTGTGAGGGTGCCGTACTGGTCGTTGATGCAGCGCAGGGTGTGGAAGCTCAGACGTTGGCAAATGTTTATTTGGCAATTGATGACAACCTGGAAATTGTGCCGGTTATTAATAAAATTGATTTGCCTTCCGCTGAACCGGAAAAAGTTCGTACTGAAATTGAAAATGTGATTGGTTTGGATGCTTCCGATGCTGTTTTGGCCAGTGCCAAGAAAGGGATTGGGGTTCCAGAGCTCCTCGAACAAATTGTTCATAAGATTCCTGCACCGGATGGGGATGTTACAGCGCCGCTAAAAGCGTTGGTATTTGATTCCGTATATGATGATTATCGCGGGGTTGTCCTCAGTGTTCGTTTGTTTGAAGGCTCAGTTAAGCCGGGTGACAAAATTCGGATGATGAACAGCGGCAGTGAGTATGAAGTCACTGAAGTCGGTGTTAACTCACCTAAGCCGGTTAAGCGGGATTATCTGATGTCAGGAGACGTTGGTTACATTACCGCAAGCATCAAGGACATTACCCAAACCCGAGTTGGTGATACTGTCACAAACGCATTGGACCCAGCTGATGAGGCATTGCCAGGTTATCGGGAAATGAATCCAATGGTCTATGCCGGACTCTATCCGACTGATAACGCCAAGTTTGATGATTTACGTGAAGCACTGGAAAAATTAAAGCTAAATGATGCCGCATTGGAATTTGAGCCCGAAATTTCCAAAGCCTTGGGATTCGGTTTTCGCTGCGGGTTCCTTGGCTTGCTGCATATGGATGTGGTTCAGGAACGGTTGGAACGAGAATTTAATCTTGAGCTGATTACAACTGCACCATCTGTTACCTACGAGGTTAAGTTGACTGACGGTGACACTAAAACAGTTGAAAATCCTTCAGAAATGCCGGATGTTTCATCAATCAAGGAAATTTCAGAACCATACGTTAAAGCAACTATTATGGTTCCCAATGATTATGTTGGGCCGGTAATGGAGCTTTGCCAGCGTCGACGTGGTGAGTTTGATACGATGGAGTACTTGGATGAATACCGGGTCAATGTGATTTATCACATGCCATTATCGGAAATCATTTTCGACTTTTTTGATAAATTAAAATCGAGTACCAAGGGTTATGCCTCTCTCGACTATGATTTGGAAGATTACAAAGCAAGTGACTTGGTTAAAATTGATATCTTGTTGAATGGTGAAAAAGTTGATGCTTTGAGCTTCATTTCTCATAGGCAATTTGCTGCTACTCGTGCCAGAGACATTGTCGGGAAATTGAAAAATATTATTCCTCGACAGAACTTTGAGATTCCTGTTCAGGCTGCGATTGGCGCCAAAATCATTGCCAGAACCAACATCAAAGCCTATCGAAAGGATGTCACTGCCAAATTGTATGGTGGTGATCGAACTCGTCGGATGAAGCTGTTGGAGAAGCAAAAGGTTGGTAAGAAACGGATGAAGGCTGTTGGGAAGGTTGATATCCCACAAGAAGCCTTCATGGCAGTTCTTCAAACTGATGAGGAAGAAAAAGGCGACAAATAATTGCCCAATTTAAAATCCCATTACCGGATGATGTTCATCCGAGTAATGGGATTTTTGATAAATCATTATTTTTCGGCTTCCAGCTGATTAGGTTCAGGAGCTAGACGGTTATAAAGAATCTCCAAATGCTCCAGTTCCAACTTGTTGCTGATGATGTCATTGAAAAGCTGTTCAAGTGCTGCAGTCATGGCTTTTTCATCAGGCTGGGCATCCTTTGATTCAACTTTTGCCTGTTGAATCTCATATAACTCTTGAAGTAGGTTGATCAAGCGGTGGCGGAAGTGAGACAGCTGGATGGAATTTGGCATGTCATCATTCTCATGCTTAACGTGATAATCGAAATAGCGTTCTAGCTTTTCCACGGTGTTCAATGATAGATTATCAACTTTTCTTGTCTGATTTCTTAAACGAATAATAATTGAAGAATTGACCCCCGTGAGTTTCTGGATTTGATAGGCACTATCATGACTATTGATAACTGCCTGAATTTTTTCTCTTGTATTCATATTCATTTCCCCCAAATGATAAAAATCTAATGATAAAAATCCAGTAAAATTCTTATTTACCCTGTCACAGTTACCATATGACAATTGACATATATTTGTCAAACTTTTATGCTTTATATGTAGACAAATCAGCCAATTCGCAGTTCGGTTACCAATTTAGTATCAATAATTGGATGACCATCATTGCCTGCATGGGTGATGACCCGGTCGATCATGTTATTATCTTGAATGTATTGATCAAAAAATTGTTTGGACGGAACCTCCAGCAGACTTCGATCATGTGATTGTTCAAAGGAAACCTGATCAAGCAGTAAGTTTTTAGGCGTTGCCGAAAAGATATTATAAATTGCTTTGAGGGCAACTTCACCTGATTTTAAGATGGTCGGATCGAGATAACTTCTTAGGAATAGCTGATGCCCCTCAAAAATGGTGTCACTGGAATGTGACTTCAACACAGCCCGATACCGAATCTCCAACGTATCAGGACGAATTTTGTTGATGAATCGAATTCGAAATAGTTCCATTGTTCTCAGCTCCTTTACTACATCATATGCTAAACTAGTTAAGTAGCGCAACTTTAATTGAGTATGAGAAAGAATTTGCGTTTTCTTTCATATTCAATTATTATATATATTAATTCGTTTTTTATTCGATTTGAAAAGTTAAAATTTGATAAGCTGGGAGGTGTTATTATTCTAAGTCGAACGAAACAATATTTAAGAAAAAACGGTTACTTCTATAAAAAAGAATATATTCGCCCCTTACTCACACCGGACAATATTTATATCTTCAGATTTGGCCGTGACCGCTTGGATAACCGGCTTATTATTCGGTACAGTCATAAGTGGACTGGCAGACAGCGAATCAACGAAATTGATTTGCGCCTTCATAAACAAAAGCATCCCCGGATTTTTGAAAATGAATCTGAACTACTGAACTATTTGGAAGGCCATTTACTAAAGCACGAGGCCAAGGTACGGGCCAGAGAAGCGGAAAAAAAGCATGAAGTATCAGACAGTCCGTCTAAATGATACGGGTTCTAACAGAAGCTGGTTTTTGCCTAATTTGGGCTGAAACCAGCTTTCCGTTTAAAATGGATAAAAACCAATGTATTGCAACAGCAGTGGAATGCATAATCAAAGGAGAAATCAATGGATTGGACAGAGTTATCAATCATTACAACCAGTGAGGCAGTCGAAGCCGTCTCCAATATTTTGATGGAGAACGGTGCATCCGGTGTTTCAATCGAGGATGCAAAAGATTTTGAGAAATTAAAGCCCGGCCGTTACGGCGATCATGGTGAAATTGTCGATCCCAAAAATCTGGCTCATATTGCTCAAGGCGCCATTGTGTCGGCTTATTACCCGAACAAGCAGCACATTGATCAACAGGCTGATAACATTGCCCAAAAAGTTCGCAATTTGAGTAAATTTGGTTTGAACCCCGGTCCAGCCGAGGTAAATGTCACGCCAGTTGTCAATCAGGACTGGCAAACTGCATGGGAGAAGTATTATCACCCCGTTTCAATATCAAGATTCATTACAATTGTTCCGAGCTGGGAGGATTATCAGCCTAAATCTGAATTTGAACAGATTGTTCGTTTGGACCCGGGAATGGCATTTGGCACCGGGACTCATCCGACGACACGCCTATCTCTTCAAGCGCTTGAAATTGTGATGCAAGGCGGTGAATCAATTCTGGATGTCGGAACTGGATCCGGTGTCTTGAGCATCGCTGCAAAGTTGATGGGGGCTGGTGAAATTTCAGCATTCGATGTCGATGATATTGCGGTAAGATCAGCTGAAAAAAACATTCAACTTAACCCGGCAGCAAAGAATATCCATGTGTCCGCCAACGATCTGCTGAAGGGAATTCATCAACAGGTTGACATCGTGGTGGCAAATATTCTTGCTGAAATTATTATTCCGTTGGTGCCCCAAGCTTGGGACAATTTAAAGCCAGATGGTTATTTTTTGACTTCCGGAATTATCAAGGATAAATTTGATGTTGTCCGATCAGCAATGGTTGATCAGGGATTTCAAATTGTCGAGACATTGAAAATGAAAGATTGGTATGGCATTATTGCTCAAAAACCAAAGGATGAGGAATAGTCATGCAACATTATTTTATGAATCAAACATTAACAACCGGTCAAACAATTCAACTTCCAACAAACATTTCCCATCATCTGGGGAAAGTTTTGCGAGCTGAAGTTGGTGACCACATTGAATTGGTATCGTTGGAGCACCAAGTATTTGAGGCCGAAGTCAACAAGCTTGATGGTAGTGAAGTCGATGCGACAATTTTGAAGTCCACTCAGAAGAATGTCGAACTGCCACTGGCAGTTACAATCGTAAGCGGTTTGTCAAAGGGCAATAAACCTGAGTGGATTGTTCAAAAAGCAACTGAACTAGGTGTTTCGCAGGTGATTTTTCTGCCAATGAACTGGTCGGTTGTCAAATGGAACCAAAAGGCATCCAAAAAAATTGCCCGATTGAATGAAGTTGCCTTGAGTGCAGCCGAACAGTCTCATCGAAACAAAGTACCGAATGTGACGTATCTTGATGGACTAAAGTCATTGACCGAACTCAACTTTGATACCAAACTTGTCGCTTATGAAGAATCGGCCAAGGATGGTGAAGAAACCCAATTGGTCAAAGCTGTCAAGCGGACTTCAGCGGGTCAATCGATTGTCGCAGTATTTGGGCCGGAAGGCGGGATCAGTGAAGCCGAAATTGCCTTGTTAAAAGACAATGGATTCGTCCTCGCCGGCCTCGCGCCACGGATCATGCGGACAGAGACGGCACCTCTGTATTTTTTGAGTGCTGTTTCAGTATTAACCGAACTGATTTAGTTAGCTGAATTACGTTGACAACAATGATATTATTATGATAAAGATTAATTGATGAACGCCTCCGGGCAGAAGAGAAGAGTTGATAGAATGGCAACCAAAATATGGACGCCAGATGATGTCATTGATAAAGTTTCTGAATACATGAACAAGGAACATGTCGATGAGATCAAAAAAGCGTATAAATTCGCAAAAATCGCTCACCAATATCAAAAACGCCAATCCGGTGAGCCCTATATCACACATCCAACTCAAGTTGCAGGAATTCTTGCTGACCTGCATATGGATCCTGAGACCGTTTCAGCCGGTTTTCTTCATGATGTAGTAGAAGATACCGGTGCCACCTTAAGTGACATTCAGGAGCTGTTTGGCCATGATATCGCGCTGATTGTCGATGGGGTTACCAAGCTGTCCAAAATCAAATACAAATCGAGCGAAGAACGGCTGGCTGAAAACCATCGAAAGCTTCTTCTGGCAATGTGTAAAGATATCAGAGTCATGATTGTTAAGTTGGCTGATCGGCTGCATAACATGCGGACGCTTAAGTCGTTGCGCCCTGATAAGCAACGCCGAATTGCCAGTGAAACCTTGGAAATCTACGCACCGATTGCTGATCGTTTAGGTATCGGAACCATCAAGTGGGAGCTCGAAGATATTTCCCTGCGTTATCTTAACCCGCAGCAATATTATCGAATTGTTCATTTGATGAATTCACGTCGTGATCAGCGGGTGGATTATATTGACAAAGCAATTAGTGAAGTCAAACACGCAATTTCTGCATTAGGTGTCAAGGCGGAAATCTACGGCCGGCCGAAGCACATTTACTCCGTTTATCGCAAAATGGTTGAAAAACACAAGCAGTTCAGTCAAATCTATGATCTGCTTGCAATCCGGGTGATTGTTGACTCGATTAAGGACTGTTATGCAGTTTTGGGGGCAATTCACTCTGAGTGGAAACCAATGCCAGGCCGATTTAAAGACTATATCGCAATGCCAAAGGCCAACATGTATCAATCCCTGCATACCACGGTTATTGGACCCGAAGGCAAACCTTTGGAAGTTCAGATCCGGACTGAGGAAATGCACCGGGTTGCTGAGTTTGGTATTGCTGCTCACTGGGCATACAAGGAAGGTATTACCAGCGGGGTTAAAACTTCCCAAGACAACAACAAACTGAATTGGTTTAAGCAAATCATCGAACTGCAGGAAGATACCGATGACGCTGCCGATTTTATGGACAGTGTCAAAGGTGAACTGTTTGGCGATCATGTTTACGTCTTTACCCCCAAAGGCGACGTTTATGAACTTCCCAAGGGTGCTGGACCGCTTGACATGGCTTACATGATTCACACTGAGGTTGGAAACCATACAACTGGTGCCAGGGTTAACGGCAAGATTGTCCCACTGGATCATCAAGTGAAAAATGGTGATATTGTCGACATCATTACCGCAACCGGATCAGCCGGTCCAAGTCGTGATTGGCTGAAGCTGGTCCATACCCGACGTGCCAGAAATAAAATCAAGCAGTACTTCAGACAAGAAGACCGCACTAAGAATGTTGACGACGGGCGAAATTTGATTTCCAGAAGACTGCGGGAAGCCGGATTCGAACCCAATCGGATTATGGTTCCCGATAACTTGGAGAAAGCTGCCGTTAATATGCATTACCAGCATGCCGATGATTTATTGGCCGCCGTTGGTTTCGGTGATGTTCAGCCAACCGGGGTTATCAATCGACTGACCGAAGATGCCCGGGCTCAGCTTAAAAAAGAACGCCAGGATAAAGCCGAAAAGGAAGTTCTCGAAGGTCATCAGACAATTTCTGAAGATGCGGAAACGACGAAAAAACAAAAGAAACGAAAATCTTCCAACGGGATTGTCATCGAGGGTGTCGATAACTTATTAGTTCGACTGAGTCATTGCTGTACCCCAGTACCAGGTGATGAAATTGTCGGGTATATTACCAAGGGCCGTGGTGTTTCAATCCATCGTGTCGACTGCCCAAATATTAAGACTGCCGAAGAAAATGGCGAGCGCTTAATTGAAGTTGCTTGGGCCAACAACCCTGAAGAACGAACGATTTATGATGCCAGCCTGTCAGTTCAGGGATACAATCGAGCCGGCTTGTTGACTAATGTGTTAACTGCAGTCAACAGTGTTACGAAGTCTGTATCTTCAGTCAACGGCCAGGTGGATAATAATAAAATGGCTACAATTACATTGGCCGTTGGTGTCCGGAATTTGGAACAGCTGGATCGATTAATCGGTGCAATCAAGAATGTTCACGACGTTTACTTGGTTGAACGAAAATTCAGATAGGAGTTTAGCTCGATGAGAGTCGTATTGCAAAGAGTAAGAGAAGCGTCTGTTAGTATCGACGGCAAAGTACATGGTCAAATTGGCAAAGGCTTTGCACTATTGGTTGGTGTCAGCGATACTGATGGTGATGAAGAAGTTGCCTATTTAACTCATAAAATTAGCAAACTGAGAGTGTTTGAAGATGAAAACGGCAAGTTGAATCTTGACATTAATGCCGTTCATGGAGCCATTTTATCAATTTCTCAGTTTACACTGTATGCAGATACCAAGAAGGGTAACCGTCCCAGCTTCACCAATGCCGGTGAACCCGAACACGCAGATAAAGTGTATGAACAGCTCAACGACAGTCTGCGTCAAACTGGGCTGGACGTTCAAAGTGGCGTTTTCGGCGCCGATATGTTGGTTAATATTCAAAATGATGGTCCCGTGACTATTATTTTTGATACAGAACATAAGTGATATTTTGAATGACAAATAAAAGTCGAATCTTTACGATTCGGCTTTTTTAAGGAGTGGTAAGATGATTAATCAATTGTTTTGGGATTTTGACGGAACGCTTTTTGATACTTATCCAAAAATGGTTGCAGCATTTGTTCAAGCGCTTGGTGACTTGGGAATTGATGATGTCGAGATTGACCAGCATCAAATATATGTGATTATGCGCCAGCATGATGTTGGAACCGCCATCAGAAAGTTTTCGTCATTTTATGGAATTGAGGAAAAACAATTACGGAAGTTAAACAAGAAGTATCAAACTGAGTTGGTTGAGGATGCCTTGCCATTTCCTGGTGCCAAAGAAGTTCTTGAATTAGCAATCTCGATGAATGGCCGCAACTTTTTACTGACGCATCGGGATGATCAAGCTAAATCAATGTTGAAGAAATTTGACCTTCTTGAGGATTTTAGTGACTTTGTGACCTCAGACCAAAACTTTCCAAGGAAGCCAAAGCCGGATTCAATTAATTGGTTAATCAAATCCAACGAAGTCGACAGAAAAAAAGCGATCATGATTGGCGACCGCAAACTTGATGTTGCTGCGGGGCACAATGCAAATATCGCTTCATGTCTGTTTGATCCAGATGGAATTATTGTTGATTCCGGTAACCCGGAGATCCGAGTGACCGAAATTAATGAACTGGTTCCTTGGTTGACCAATAAATAATTTAATTATTATTTTTAAAATAGTTTGCAATTCCGTTAACAACATCGGTGGCAAGCTTTTTTTGATACGCTGGATCTTTTATTTGTTTGAAATCTTTTTTGGTGTTAATGTAGCCGCCTTCAATCAGGATTGCAGGGACGGAATTGTCTCGAATTACCAGGAAGTTTCCGAAATCCACACCTCGGGAAGGAAGGGGAAGGTCGCTCATGTTGTTATTCACGGCCTTTGCCAACTTTTTAGAATCACCATCATGATAAAAATAACACGTGTACCCCGAGGCAACGTTATTTTCATCGGATGAATCGAAATGAAAACTCACAAAAATATTGGCGGATGCCGAGTTGGCAACTTCAGGTCTTGCGGCTAACGGCACGGTTTTATCGCTGTCACGGGTCATGACGACGCGAGCACCACGGGCTTGAAGCTTTCGTTCCACCCGTTTGGCGACCTCCAGCGTGTAGCGCTTTTCAGGCTGTCCGTTCATCGACAGGGCGCCGGTATCCGAACCGCCATGCCCTGGATCAAGGACGATGGTTGCTTCAGATAGCCGGGTGACGTTTTGCACGTTGGTATTTTGAACCAGCCAAGCAGCAACCCAGCCGATTGTCCGATGCTTGTAAATAACTTTGATCCAGTTGCTTTTTCGGCTGATAACCTGGAGACGTTGTCCATGCTTGACTTTTGCCTTGACCGAATAAGTGACTGAAGGCCCACTTCGAATATTCAATTGATTGACTTTTACAGTGACTGAATTTGATTCCAACGATAGGATCAACACAAAAAACGTAATGATGATCGCTAAAGTTGCGATAATCCAGCTTTTATTTTCCCAGAATTTTTTCACGGTCAAATCTTTCCTCACTCAAATAATAATATTATAGTTGAAATCAGCTTGCGAGGCTAGTCTGATTAAAAATCATCTCGATGTTCTCTTGACATTTTGTGTCGGTTAATCTAATCTTAAAGGCAGTTAAATATTCAACCGATAAAAAGAACTGTCGGAATAATTGGCTTCCAGAGAGCATTCATTTGGTGAAAGAATGCGTCAATTATTCTGAAGTGACACTTTTTGCTAATGATGGTTAATAGCGAAATGCTATTCGTGCGAGCGTTATCCTTGAGAAATAATTAAGGTGGTACCGTGCGCATTGCACCCTTGTCTTCGGGCAGGGGTCTTTTTTTTCGGAAATTTAAGTGGGAGGAAACAATTATGAGATATCAACGACCAAAAGGAACGGCTGATATTTTACCAGGCGAGGCTCAAAAATGGAATTACGTTGAAGAAACGGCCCGGATGTTGTTTAACGATTATCGTTATCAGGAAATTCGGACACCAATGTTTGAAAGTTTCGATGTCTTTTCCAGAACGTCTGGCGATACTTCCGACGTTGTGACTAAAGAAATGTATGATTTTAAAGATAAAGGCGATCGCCATATGAGTTTACGCCCAGAGGGAACGGCGGGCGTTGTTCGAGCGTTTGTCGAAAACAAGCTCTATGGTCCCGAACATCCACGTCCAGTCAAAGTCTTTTACATGGGTTCGATGTTCCGTTATGAGCGGCCACAATCCGGTCGCCAACGGGAATTCCACCAGATTGGTGTTGAAGCTTTTGGCAGTGATGAACCGGAATTGGATGTTGAAGTAATTGCAATGGGGATGGATTTACTAAAGCACTTTGGTTTATCCAATCTTAGACTGGAAATTAACTCCTTGGGCGACAAAGAGTCCCGTGACGCTTATCGACAAGCGTTGATTGATTATCTGGATCCCCATTTTGATGAATTAAGCGATGACTCTAAAGTGCGTCTGCACAAAAACCCACTTCGGGTGCTGGACAGTAAAGACAAACGAGATAAAGAAATTGTGAAGGGTGCGCCTTCAATTTTAGATTATCTCAACGAAAAATCGCAAAAGCATTTTGATAAAGTCAAAAGCCTTCTGGAATCATTAAACATCCCATATGTCATTGATCCCGATATGGTTCGTGGCCTTGATTATTATAACCATACAATTTTTGAGATTATGGCAAATTCCAAGGCATTGGGGGATGGATACACCACAATCTGTGCAGGTGGTCGATATAACGGCCTGGTTGAACAGCTGGGTGGTCCGGAAATGCCTGGAATTGGCTTTGGCCTTGGAATGGAACGCTTGATGCTCTTAATGGAAGCTCAGGGGGTTAAGTTCCCGGTTCTTGATCAGCTTGATGCCTATGTGGTTGGAATTGGTGAACAGACCAGCGTTTTGACACTGCAAATTGTTCAAGCCTTGCGTGCTGATGGCTTTGCAGCGGATCGTGATTATCTCAACCGAAAGCCAAAGGCCCAGTTCAAGACAGCCAATAAGTTAAACGCCCAGTACACGATCACGATTGGTGAAAGTGAATTGGAAAATAAAACTGCCAATGTTAAGCAGATGCAGACTGGCAAGGAAGTTTCAGTACCGCTTGCTGATATTTTCAAAGATTTTGACGATATCATTACCAAATATTTTACAGATGATGAGGAGATTGATTAGACATGAAGAGAACTACCTATGCTGGCCTTGTTGATGAGCAGCTCATCGGCGAGGAAGTTGTCCTGAAAGGCTGGGTTCAAAAACGTCGTGACCTGGGTGGCCTGATTTTCATTGAACTGCGTGATCGCGAGGGAATTGTTCAACTGGTATTCAGTGAAGAATTTGGAAAAGATGCTTTAGCAGTTGCCGACAAGCTTCGAAGTGAATTTGTTGTTGAGGCCAAAGGTAAAGTTGTTGCTCGGGACCCTAAAGAAATTAATCCAAAGATGAAGACCGGTAAGATCGAAGTTGATATTACTGACGCAAAAATCTTGGCTACTGCCAAAACTCCGCCATTTTACATTCAAGATGGAATTAACGTTTCTGAAGATTTGAAGCTCAAGTACCGGTACTTGGATCTTCGTCGTCCTGAAATGCAAAAAAACATTTTATTAAGAAATCGCATTATCCAGTCAATTCACAGTTATTTTGACAAGAATGACTTCATTGATATTGAAACACCAACATTGACTAAATCAACGCCTGAAGGTGCCCGTGATTATCTGGTTCCATCACGGGTTTATCCCGGTTCATTCTACGCACTGCCACAGTCACCACAACAGTTCAAACAATTGTTGATGGGTGCCGGTTTTGATAAGTATTATCAAATTGCCCGCTGTTATCGTGATGAAGATTTGCGTGGCGACCGTCAGCCTGAATTTACCCAGATTGATATGGAAATGTCATTCGCCGATCAGGAAGAAATTGAGGACGTGACTGAAGGCTTCATCGCCAAGGTCATGAAAGATGCCATGGGAATCGATGTTAAGTTACCATTCCAGCGTATGGACTGGGATGAGTCAATGGCCCGATATGGTACTGATCAGCCTGATGTTCGTTTCGGAATGGAATTAAAGGATCTTTCAGATATTATGAAAGATGTTGATTTCAAGGTATTCTCCGGTGCTGTCAAAGATGGCGGTCAGGTTAAGGCAATTGCCGTTCCAGGTGGTGCTGAAAAGTATTCACGTAAGGATTTGGATAAGTTTGCCGACTACGTTGAACGATTTGGTGCCAAAGGCCTTGCATGGTTGAAGGTTACCGATGATGGCTTTAACGGGCCAATCGCAAAATTCTTTAAAGATGCCGATCTTCGCGAAAAGATTTTAGCAAAAGCCGAAGCAAAACCAGGCGACTTGCTATTGTTTGCTGCCGACAACAGTCGGGTTGTTGCCAACACCTTGGCTTATCTCCGTGTTGAAATCGCTAAGGAACAAGACATGATTGACGAGTCCAAGTTTGCATTCCTCTGGATTGTGAACTGGCCATTGTTTGACTGGGATGTAGATTTAAAGCGTTACGTTGCTGCTCACCATCCATTCACCATGCCTAATGAAAATGATGTTCATTACTTGATGAACGAGGGTGAAGATCCTCATAAAGCTTATGCTCAAAGTTATGACATCATCCTTAACGGTCTTGAACTGGGTGGCGGATCGATTCGTATTCACACTCGAGCCCTTCAAGAAAAGATGTTTGAAGCACTTGGCTTTACAAAAGAGAGTGCCGAAGCTCAATTTGGCTACTTCCTAAATGCTCTGGACTATGGTTTTCCACCTCATGGCGGTCTTGCTATTGGGTTGGACCGTTTCGTACGATTGCTTGCCGACCGTGATAACATTCGTGATGTTATTGCGTTCCCTAAGAACTCAAAAGCAGTTGAACCATTAACGAGTGCACCACAACCAGTTGCAACCAAACAGCTTGAAGATCTGGGCTTGTTTGTTGCCAAGCCGGATGGTGAAAAATAATTAATCGTTTTTAAATTAAACAATTATCTAAAAGGGGCCGGGACATAAGTCCCGCCGATA
>NZ_AZEA01000029.1 GCF_001435575.1 Lentilactobacillus sunkii DSM 19904 | reverse complement strand
TTAATTCATCATAAGCTTAGTCTGTTTCAGCCAAATAGCAGTGGAGCGTGCACTTGGGTTATTGCCCCGGGGAACACGTTTCAGCAAAATAACAGTGGAGCATACACAAACCAACCACAAACCCAAAAGCACAAAGTTTCACACAAAAATACCAGCCAAAGTCCAAAGCGGATTCTACTGGTATTTTTTCATACATAATCATCACTAATCCGATGCCACAATCCCAAACTCGGCCATCTCCAAATATTCTTTCACATCGGCAATCAGTCCACCCATATCTTCAATCTTTTTCATCTCCGGGTGTTCTTCAAGCCGTTGCTGCACTTCAGCGGAGATGGTTCCGAGCACCATTGTCATATATTTCTTAACATGGTCTCTGTTCAAATCTTTTCGAATCGGCATTTTATCGATCATCCGCGTAACAACTGTGTCTTCAACCTCGGTCTGCCAATCGGTAAAAATCTTAAATACCTGCTGACGAACTTTCTGCGGAATCAGATTATCCTGTGCATAAACCCTCGTCAACAAGGCAAATTCACTCGGGTATTGATGAGACAACTCAGTCTTATATCTGGTTGCCCGGATGATCATCGTCACCAAGTCGTCTGAATCTGTCCAGACACTGAGGTCAACAACATCAAGTAACGTGGCCATCGCTTTATTAACGGCGGCAACATACAACTTTTTCTTATTCTCGAAATATCTAAAAACCGACCCTTTTGATACGCCGGCCAGCTCGGCAATTTTATCCGTACTGGCGTTAAAACCGTCAGTGCCAAATTGTTTAACGGCAGCATCCAGAATTGAGCGTTCTTTTTCCGGGTCACGTGGCATTCTTTTAGCCATATTAACCCTCCTCAGCTTTCCAAATCGCGGTTCTTGTAACCGACAAATCCAATCACGATCAACACTGCTGCAATTACCAGCATCCAAATTAATGGTGTGGTGTTAATGGATTCAATCGGAACTTTCTTGGTCCAATAATATGGTGAAATTTTTAAAACTGATTTCGACAGATCCATCAAATTGCCAAAGTAGGAAATCAAAAATGAAATCCCAAGATAGGCCCAAACTAATGATCTCAGTCGTGGATAAATACCGACCAAACCGACCATTAATGCCATGAATACGGCAATAGCGGGTAGATTGGAAACAAATGTCTGCCAGAAGTATTTAAATGCAATTGGGTGCTTCATAACAACATTGCCGGCGCCCATTGCACTGACCAGGGCAACGAACAGTAAGCCAGCGGCGAGAATCAATCCAAATACGACATAAACCGCCAGAATGTACGTCCGGCCCTGAGGCTTAGTCATAACCATCTGCAGATACCCGCGTCGTTCTTCGGTTACCAGTCGGTTAACAATCATCACACCAGCAATAACCGCCAGAAGGCTGAAGATAATGCCCAGCAGACCAATGAACGAAAGTACCTGACTTTGTTCGATGTGACGAACGGCGGTTTGTCCCAAGACTTTCTGGATTGTCGGGGACGTATTGAAAATCTTGCCAATACTGTCAAACACCGACCCGTAGCTGGCTCCCAGAACGGCCATCCCAACGACCCAAAAGATTGTCAGTGATTTTTGATTCCAAACAAGGAGTGTCGCAGGTCCACGGAGAAAACGGCTCCGCCTGCTTCCGGGATTGACGTGAATAATTCCGGCATCAATATCCCGATTGGCATTCAATGCAACTGCGCCAAAGAATGCAACCACACCAAGTGCAGCCAGCATCACAACCGGCCACCAATTATTATTGGTATAAATTTCTGTCTTTTCCAACCATCCCAATGGTGAAATCCAAGTGTAGTCCGGGTTTGAAACATCGGTCATCATTCTGATCAGATAGACAATTCCCAAAAACGCGTAGTTATACATGGAAACATTATGACTATCAGCAACCAGTTGCGAAAAGACCAGGGCAATCATTCCAAATGCCCAGCCGACTGCCGCAATTGCAACAGCTGACAGCCAGGTTCCATTGATGTCACTGCCCGGGAGATTGGCAATCATTGTGCCGGCACCGGTAATCAAGGCAAATAATCCGTTTGCAATCAACAATTCCAACGCTGCAGCCATCAGTGGTGCCAATCGGCCAACCGGATGACCGCCCAACACCATTTCCGTTAGACCGGATTCTTCCTGACCCCGACTTGAACCAACGGCCAACGAGTAGTTGAAGATGATAATGAACAGCCCCCAAAAGACCGCCATTTCAGATGTAAATATGATGGCCGTGGTTAAATGACCGTCAGGGACACTTCCAATCAAAGCCACCATAGCTTTGGAACGCAAGGTTGAACTGATGGCACCAATTTGTTTGGTTGTGCCATAAATACCGTCAAATTTGGCAGCAACAGCGACAAATACACCAACCAGAACAATCAGCCAAGCCGTAATCTTAATCCAATCACGCTTTAAATTAGCTTTTAACAACGTCAAAGTTTGTGTGTATTGTTCCATCTTACTCACCTACTTTTTGACCATTATCAGAATGGTAGTAACGCAAGAACAGGTCTTCCAATGTTGGTGGTGTGGTCTTTAACTGTAAAATGGTGCATTTGGTTAATATCTCCATGACCGCACCGATCTTATCGGAATCAACCGTAAATTCAGCAATTGTGTGCTGATCGTTCTTGAAGGTGAGCTGGTGAACACCTTCCGTCTTGTCCAAGCCGTCAACTGGTGAAGCAGTCTTTACAGCAACCACGTTTCGAGTGAGATGCTGCATGGATTCAAGTGAGCCGGTTTCGATGACTTTTCCTTCACGAATAATCGAAATTGTATCGCACATCTTTTCGACTTCGGAAAGAATGTGGCTTGAAAGTAGAACGCTTTTGCCCTGTTCCTTGAGTTCAGCAACCCGTTGCTGGAATATCAGTTCATTCAGCGGATCCAAGCCTGATGTGGGTTCATCAAAAATGTACAGATCAACATCAGTTGAGCAAGCGGCAATTAAAGCAACCTTCTGCCGATTTCCCTTTGAATAGGTTCGGTTCTTTTTACTTGTATCCAACTTGAATTCTTTAATCAGGTCGTCGGTCTTTTCAGTGTGCTTTTGGCCCGACATTCGCAGCAGCATGTCAATCGTCTGGCCGCCAGTTAAATTAGGCCAAAGATAAACATCACCGGGCACATAAGCCAGGTTCTTATGAATCTTGACGGAATCTTTCCATGCATCTTCCCCAAATACTGTTACGGAACCACTGGTCTCTTTAATCAAACCTAAAATGGCCCGAATTGTGGTTGATTTTCCTGCCCCGTTAGGCCCAATAAAGCCCAGTACTTCACCACTATGAAGCTGTAAGTTAACATCCGTTAAGGCATGCACTTTACCGAAGTTTTTCTTCAAATGTTGAACATCCAGTATCATTCTATTTTCCATTTTGTTCACCCCACAAATTCCTAGAAAATAACGTTGATTCTTTTATCCACCCCGAGTATATCATCAATGACTGAATAGTCAATAACCGTGCAGTCATTATTTGTATATAAAAAATCAGGAGCGAGAACTCCTGATTTCATTGAATTTATAATTGTTCGTTCGTATCATCCCATTGGTCAATTGAGTTACCATATTGACCGTTTGGATTATGCCATTTGAAGTCGTCATACCACAAGCCACGACTATTTTCGTCAAGTTCATTAATCCGTTGAATATCCTCATCACTGATCTTAAAATCAAAGATATCGCTATTCTCAACGATTCGTTTCTCATGAGTTGACTTAACAACGGTAATAATGTCACGCTGCCATTCCCAACGAAGAATAATTTGCGCGGCAGAACGGCCATACTTCTTAGCAAGTTCGTTAATAACCGGATTGCTTAACGATTTTCCACCGCCAAGTGGTGACCAGGCTTCGAGTTGAATTCCATGACTCTCATCGAAGGTTAGAATGTCTTTTTCCTGTTGTGATGGGTTGAATTCCATTTGGTTGATTGCCGGAATCACTTCAGATTCTTCCAGTAGTTTGGACATGCGGTCATTATCAAAATTGGAAACTCCGATCGCACGAACCTTGCCCTCTTTGTACAAACGTTCCAATGCATGATAGCTTTCGATATAGGTTGCATCGACTGGCCAGTGAATCAGGTAGAGGTCAACGTAATCAAGACCCAAATCAGACAACTGATTATCCAATACTTTTGAGACTTTGTCGTAATCACCCTGTTCACCATTATAAAGCTTTGTCGTCACAAACAAATCATCACGCTTTAAGCCGGCCTGCTGCAAACCTTCACGAATTCCGGCGCCGGTTCCACGTTCATTGCCATACTGACGAGCGGTATCAATTGCCCGATAACCGTGTTTGATAGCGGCAATCACTGAATCACGAGAGTCACGATTATTTGTTTTCCAAACACCGAGACCCAAACGAGGCATCTCAATGCCATTATTTAATTTAATAGTTGAGTGTAATCCATCCAAGAAAGAACATCTCCAATCTTTAGTGTTGGTACATTTCAAGCATAACATATTGGTTGGGGGGATTGACAAGGAAGTCTTGTTGTTGAGAAATGATTTTACGACAATTTCATTTTTTCCTTCGCATACGCGAACATATGTTCTATAATGGACTCAATGGTAAATTCTTTAAATCAATCGGGGTGATTTCCATGGATACTTATGAAGCAAACATCGCTAATATTAAACGAATGGCCGAATTTCGGATGTCGCACAACAAGTTGGTCCGCGTCATCTTAGAAGCAGATGAAGATACCCCAGTTAATGATTTAGATTGGGTGGGCTATATTACCGGTATCCATGATACCTACTTGACGTTTACAAATTTGTATTATGAATCCTGGGATCTGAATTTTTCGGTGATTAGTGGGTTCGAGATTGTGGTGCATTAGAGGACAGAGTGAGACAAGTGGCGGTTTGACCCCTGAATTTAAGGCAATCATGCGATTATTCCCGGTCGTGGAATGATTGCGTGATTGCCTTAAATTACTGGGGTCAGCCGATTGTTTCACGTTTTGACTGGATATGAGTTGCTGTACAAAGAGAAGCAGGCAACGATGAACAAGTTCATCTCGCATGATTTCGTGAGGAGATGGCTACAGTGTTGCTTGCACTTATCTTACTTTCTGCTCCCTCCGGCTTCTGAGCTATGCTCCGACGACCCAGGGCCCTAAAGTACAAAATAAAACCAGCAACGATGAACAAAAGACGTTCATCATTGCTGGTTTCATCTTGTACCACGGGCCCTAACCGGGTCTCGTCGCACACTTTTATTGAAATTGCATACCTCCATCCACGATCAAAGTCTGACCGGTGACGTAGTTTGAATCTTTTCCTGCTAAGAATGATACTGCAGCTGCTACATCTTCCGGTTCCGACAACCGCTTGAGGGCGATATCTTTGGCGAATGTCTGCATACCCCACTCGTCATCCTTGCCCGCGTTCTTACCTACTTGATGGGCAATATCGAACATCATTGGTGTCTTAACGATTCCTGGTGCATAAGCATTTGCGGTGATTCCCTCTTCTGCCAAATCACGGGCAGCTACCTGGGTAATCCCACGAACTGCAAATTTAGTTCCTGAATACAGTGCCAGGTTAGGATTACCAACGACTCCGGCTTGTGATGTTGCGTTGATAATTTTACCGCCATGACCTAATTTCTTGAATGCCTGGTGAGCAGCTTGAATGCCCCACAGAACACCACCTACGTTAACGCCATAGACTAGTTTGAATTGATCCGGGGTAATTGTATCAATTGGCGTTGTTGGCCCCAAACCAGCGTTATTTACGATTACATTGAAGTCGCCGAATTCATCGACAGCTTTGTTGACAGCAGCAATAACCGAATCACGGTCTGAAACATCGGCTTTGATTCCAATTGCTTCGGAGCCGTCTGGTGACAGCTTCTTGGCAACCTTGTCTGCGTTATCAATATTCAAATCAACAACAGCAACTCTGAATCCATCGTTGTGAAGTCGGGTGGCGATTGCTTCACCAATTCCCTGACCTGCTCCAGTAACTAATGCAACTTGCTTTGCCATATTTGTTACCTCCATTGTGAAAATCATTTATTGGATTATTGTATCCGTTTTCATTGTACCTGATTCTTTCACAGGTAGATAGACAAAAGATTGCTTTTTTCACAAAAAAAGCTTCCTTTGCTGCACATCGCAGTAGGAAGCTTTCAAATAAACTGAAAATAAACTTAAGCGGTTTCTGTCAAATCAACTGAGAAATGATCGCGAATCCAGTATGTCATAATCCATGATACGAACAGGAAGACAATCACAACCAAATATGGCAAATGATAGCTCGCATCCAACAAGGCACCCGAAACAATCGGTCCAGCGATGTTGCCGACACTGGTCAGTGACATGTTGACGCCATTGATAAGGCCCTGCTTGGTTGCGCTGGCTTTGGTCAGCATCGTTGTGATTGCCGGCCGAATCAGATCATAGGCGGTAAAGACAATCAAAGTGGCAATGATAACTTCCAACTTGGAGTGGGCCATAATGATCCACCCGGTCCCCAGAAACGACAGCAGAAAACAGTATCGAATCAGGCGTTTCTCGGTTAACCAGACGACCAGACGATCAAATAGCAAGGCTTGGAAAGTCAGTGACGTTAACCCGTTTAAGGTCAATACCAAGGCAATATTACCCATGGTAAAGCCAAACACTTCATTGACATATAGACTATAAATACTTTCAAAGCCCACCAATCCAAATGATGAAATCAAAATCAGCAGGAACAAAAGGCCCATCGGACCGGTAAATAATTTCTTCGCCTGTCCCCACGAAGCCCGTTTTGGTGGCCGACTCTGTGATGGAATGGAATGGTTGGCGGCAATTTTTTCGATCTCTTGTTCGTTTGGCAGCATCACCCAAAGCGATACCATGCTCAGGAATCCAAGCACAGCAGCAAACCAGAATGGTGTTTTATAATCAAACTTGGCAAGGATTCCACCGATACCGGGGCCAAGAATCAAGCCACCGCTAAATGCAGCTGAGAGCAATCCGATAACTCGAGCCCGTTGCCTGGGTGTCGTCAAATCGGCCGCCAGTGCATTGGTCGTTGGGACCACCATTGCTGCAGACAAGCCACCAATGGTCCGGGAGATATCAAACATCCACAGCCAGTTGGTTGCGGCAAACAGCATCTCAGAGAACATATATAGTAACAATCCACCAACCAGGATCGGCTTTCGACCGATTCGATCTGAAATCTGACCGACAATTGGTGAAGCAACTAACTGGGCAATTGCAAACAACGAATTCATAATTCCCATATCAGTAGCTGATAAGTGCAATTCATTCTTAATAAACGGCATAACCGGGAAGACAAGACTCATCCCAATACAAACCAAAAAGTTGCCAAATATCAGGACAATAATCGCGTTTCTAACTTTTTTGGACATTTGATAGCCCCCTTTCTTTTTCGTTAAAACCATAAAAACAAGTATAACGCTATAAATGAGGGAATGTCTACCCAATTGAATACTTAATCTGCAGGTTAAGCGTTGGTAATTATTGTCATTATTTTGTAAACTTAGGAAAACTATACATACAATCATTTCATTAGAGGAGGCGTTTCACTTGAACGAATCAAACCATTTACCGAAACAAATCAAAACCGTGTGGCGGATTTCTGCCATGATCAATACTCTGATTTGGGCAGCCGTTGGGATTGCCGTCCTAGTCGCTCACCATTTTTTCGGCCAGCCGTGGCTCTTGTATGGCGCCTGGATATTCTTTGCCATCGCGGTGATCGACTTTATTGTTGAAATGGGCCTGGTTCCCTATCGCTATTCTTTTTGGCTGTATACGCTCACCGATGATGCCGTGGAACTGCGCTCCGGATTTATCTTCCGCAAATTGGTTTCAATTCCAATTGCCCGTGTTCAAGACGTCACCCTTTCTGCCGGGCCAATTTTACAATCCCAAAAGCTCCAGGAAGTTCGGATCACAACTGCTTCAACTTCTCACAAGATCGATGGTCTTAACCCTGAAGTTGGCGAACAGCTTCGCAAACAAATCATGAAACTGGCGGTGGAGGTGGGCACTAATGACGTCTGACAAGCGACAGCACTTAAACCCGTTATCGATTATCTACTTCATCTTCCGTCACTCATGGGACACAATTTTCTTAATTATTATTGGATCGGGACCGATCACGAGGTGGTCAACTTCGATTGGCATCCCACCGTTATTTGGTTTTAGCCTGTTAATCTTATTGATTATTTTGTGGCACACGGTTCGTTACTTATGCTTCACCTTTGAAATCAGTGATGAAATGCTGACGATCAATACCGGCGTCTTTGTTAAAAAGCACACCCACATCCCTTACTCCCGAATTCAAACAGTCCAGCATAATCAATGGTTCTTCCTTGTGCCATTCCATTTGGAAAAGCTTCAGATCGAAACTGCCGGTCACGATGAAAGTGCCCCAGAAGCCGTTTTGCCGCTGGTAAATGAACGGGTCCGTGAAGCGATTGAACAAAAACGGACGGGTGGCGCACCAATCCAGCCAAATTCGCCGGAAACCCCAACAGAACAATTATCAACCCCTGAAGATCAGGCCGATTATGAAATCAATCCCCATGAACTGAATATTTTCGCACTGACTTCTTTGGGTGTCTTCCCCATTATCGGTGCCCTGTTCGCGATATACGGCAAGGTTCAAGAAGCAATCCCCCAAAAAGTCATTGATTCAGTTACTAATGAAATCGTTCATCAATCTGCCATTATTCTTGGGGTGGTTGGGGTTCTCATTGTTATTTTGAGTATTGCCGGCTCATACCTGAACATCATCCAAAAATTTTACAAATTCCGGTTGAAAGCCCAAAAAGATCAGCTTAAAACAGAACAGGGCCTGTTTCAACGTAATTCGGTTACCATTCCGACTGCCAGAATTCAGGCACTGAGAATTAAGCAAAATGTGATCCGGCAGTGGTGTCACATTGCCACCGTGCAGGCTTTGGCTGCTTCATCTGCCGGCGATGATGAGAAAAGCAATGATTTAATGATTCTGCCGGTTGTTAAAAATGACCAGGTTTTCAGTACTCTGGCACCCTTTGTCAGCTGGGCACCAAAGAAATTTTCCCAGCTCAGTGGTCTACCAAAAAGAACTTATTGGTATTTCATGCGCAACGCGTCATTGTTCAGCTTAATCATCATCCTGCCCTGCCTGTATTTCTTTCATATTTGGGGCCTATTGAGTCTGCCTGCTTTACTCATTGCCATTCTGATGGGATGGTATTCTGCCGGAAATACTGGCTGGAAAATTATGAACGATCAGTTAATCCTTCAAAACGGTCACTACTTCACCCGTTCCCAGTACGTGATTCCTCATAAAAACGTCCAATCGTTTTTATTTGTTCAATCAATCTGGATGACTCATTCAAAGCTTGCCCATATTCGGGTCAACGTGCGGCATGGCAACCGAAATGAGCTGATTGAAATTCGATATCTCCCTGAAAATAAAGGGAAAGAAATATTTAATTGGTTACAAATTCGATGACGGCAGCCGGTATAAAGCGGTATACTATTAACCAACAGATTTTTAGGAGGCTTGATCTATGAGAGAATTGACGATTGGAGATTCCACCGTTCCTGCGATTGGATTAGGGACCTGGCATATGGGCGATAGCGCCTCAACCAGAGCCGAAGAAATCCAAGCGCTTCAAGACGGAATCCACGCAGGTGCCAGAGTATTGGACACCGCTGAAATGTATGGAAACGGCCGGAGTGAAAGTCTGGTTGGTGAAGCCATCAAAGATATGAAGCGTGATGATTTGTTCATCATTGACAAGGTTTTACCATCAAACGCTTCGGCATCCAGAATGGAACACAGCCTGGATACCAGCTTAAAATTAGTCGGAACCGATTACTTTGATTTGTACCTGTATCATTGGCGTGGTGCGGTTCCTTTGAGTGAAACCATTGAGACCCTCCAGCAGATGCAGCAAAAAGGTAAGATCAAGCGTTGGGGTGTTTCCAACTTTGATATTGCCGATATGGAAGAATTAATGGAACTGCCTGGTGCAGACCAGGTCGCTGCCAATGAGGATCTTTATAACCTAGGCAGTCGTGGGATTGAGTACAGCCTACTTCCATGGATGCGAAAACGAAATATTCCGTTGATCGCCTACACACCAGTTGCTGCAGGTGATGCCCGTGGCCGCTTAACGCAAGATGCAGTGGTCAACCAAATTGCCGACAACCATTCCGCAACCCCATGGCAGATTATTCTGGCGTGGGCAATCCGAGACGGCAACACATTGGCAATCCCGCAATCGGGCGATCCAAAGCATGTCCTCGACAACGTAAAGGCTGCAGATATTACCTTAACTGAAAATGAACTAGCCCAGTTGGATGTTCAATTTCCAAAGCCAACTAGTAAGCAAGTGTTGGATATGAGGTAGAGTGCGCACCAAGCCGGTTAGCTTCTGAGCATTAATTTGATAACCGGTTTTGATGCTGGTTCTGCATTAAAGCCGGTTATCGGATTAAGCGGAGGAAGCTGGCTTGGGAAGCACGTTTCGGCTATGTAAAAGTGAACCATACTCAGTCTTCCGGCCAAAGCGTCGCTGAATATATTAGGCACCCGTCTGAAATGTAAATTCCAACCACCCAACAAAATTATGGGTTACAATGCAATTAGACAAACGACAAATCTAATTGCATTGTATTTGTCGATATTTGTAAACGCTTACTTTTAAAAGGAGCTGATACTTATCCGATATGTTGATATTTCAAGTGGTAAAGATTATTTGAACCGGCCGATTATCACTGACAGTCTCTCCAAATTCTTTATCACCAGTCCCAAATTCACTGAACCAATCTTTTACTTTTCCCGTCCACCACAGGCCTCTGTTGTGATTGGATTGAATCAGGATGTTTATTCCGAAGTTAATCTGAATTTCATCCGTGATCAAAAGATTCAACTGTCCAGACGGTTTGCCGGTGGTGGCGCTGTTTTCGTTGATCCCGGCAACCTGACGTACGTCTTTGTCGATAACGATGACGGCTCCAACTATGGCGATTTTAAACGG
Organism: Lentilactobacillus sunkii DSM 19904; assembly: GCF_001435575.1. Classification (GTDB taxonomy): domain Bacteria; phylum Bacillota; class Bacilli; order Lactobacillales; family Lactobacillaceae; genus Lentilactobacillus; species Lentilactobacillus sunkii. The sequence continues at coordinate 12,704 of NZ_AZEA01000029.1, read as the reverse complement.
TATGCCCAACCAGTGATTTCAACTCTCAAGAAGTTGGGAGTCGATGCTAAAATGACCGGCAGAAATGACCTGACCGTTGATGGGAAAAAGGTATCGGGGATGTCGGCACTAAAAATTGGCAACCGCTTTTTGTGTGGCGGCACTTTGATGGTCGACGTCGACTTGGCAGCCGCTGCCAAAGCCCTTACCCCACCAAAAGCAAAACTCCAATCCAAAGGAATCAAATCAGTCCACAGCCGAGTCACCAACATCCGGCAGTTCTTCGATCCAAAATACAAGAATCTGACGTTTGAAGAACTGGAAAAGCGGATTCTACTGACTGTCTTCAGAGTCACGGATATCCGGGATGTGCCAACCTACACCATGACTAACGACGACTGGAAAGATGTTCTTAAAATCGCTGACGAAGCCTATACCGGTGACGATTTCGTCATGGGCACAAAGCCCGATGATGATTACTTCCGTGGTCGCCACTTTGACGGTGTCGGCACAGTTGAGGTCAGCTTCTCAGTCAAAAACGATGTGATTTCTCACGCCAAGATTTATGGTGATTTCAACAATCCAAACGGCGATTTGTCGGCAATTGAGAAGAATATTACCAACGTCCCATTTGCCAAGGCCAGCTTGACCGAAGCGTTTCGAACCAGCCACCTCGCTGACAATATCGGGAACGTTTCACCCGATGACATGGCAGATTTAATGTTAAAAGAAAAGTACGATTTGAAATAAAGAAAGGAAGATTATCATGGCAGACAAAGCAGACGATTCAAAATACTTATGGACAGACAAAACTTCAGAGGGGCATACCCGGGTTGGCTTAAACGATTTGGCCCGCAATGAAATCGGCCAAGTGACTTTCGCTGAATTCCCCAACAAAATGACCGAAGTCGGTGAAGGCGATCCGATTCTGTCATTCGAAGGTGCCAAGGCCGTTACAGAAATCCACTCACCCGTCAGCGGCAAAGTTGCCAAAGTCAACTCAGACTTGATCGAACATCCGGAATTATTGAACGAAGATGACAAGGATAAAACCTGGATCGTCGAAATATTCTAATCGATGACTAGTGAAGGAGGGCATCCATGGCCATTCAACTAAATGTTCCGTTAATTGAACAGCGACCCGAGCTCCCTACCGGCTGTGAGATCACCGCAGTCACAATGATGCTGAAATACGCCGGTGCCAATGTTGACAAAGTTTCCCTTGCCCACGAAATGCCCTACGACAAGTCCGATTGTAACAAAGGGTTCGTTGGTGATCCGTTTACCGACGATGGCGACAGTATTTATCCGCCGGCATTAATGAAATTGGTGAAAAAATATGCCGGCAGCAGTACCGACTTAACCGGCAAACAACTGGCTGATCTGATGACGTATGTTGACCAGAGTCGGCACCCAATTGTCACCTGGGTTGGCGACTTTGACGGTTTCAACACCCACGCGCTGTTGATGACCGGCAGTGACGACTCACAAATATTTTATAATGACTGCTGGACCGGCGAACAGACATCGTTACCCTATGCCAAGTTTGAAGAAATTTATTCAAAACTTGGTCAACGAGCAATTAGTTATTAGTTATTAGTTACTTGTAATTTGTAATTAAAAATAGAGGATGAATTCACTTCTGTTAAGTGAGTTCATCCTCTTTACTTTACACAATTATTCATATTCATGTTTCAAAATGCCACTGCCAATCAACAACAACTCCATGGTCGTGGGCCCGACAAAGGTGAATCCGCGTTTCTTCATATCCTTGGCAAGTGTGGTGCCAAGTCCGTGGGAATCCTGTTGGAGGGTTCCCTTCACAACATCATCCTTGGGTTTGAATGACCACAAATAGTCGGCCAAATCTTTAAATTCCGGTTGGAGCTTCAAGGTTGCTTGAGCATTCTGAACGACTGCCCGGATCTTCCGGGGATTTCGAATCATTTCCGGATTCTCTTCCAACGCTTCAAGATCCATCTCATCAAATTGAGCAATTTGCTTCACGTCAAAATGCTTGAACACTTTGTCAAACACCGGAATCTTGCTGGCAGCGACCCGCCAATTCAACCCCGGTTGGAAAACGTTGACCGTCAGCATTTCAAATAAAACACGGGGATCATGAATTTCAGTTCCGAACAGTGAATGATACAGGTCTACGCCATTTAAAGGTTGTGCCATTGATGTCTACCTCCCAAATAACTAATTTGGCTTTAGGTTAACACCTTTTGGACAATCATTGGCGGCTAACGACTGGCGTTATTTGATTTGAAGAAATGTCTTCTTGATGGCATTTGGATCTGGCACCGTTAAAAACAAGAAATCGTATTTTTCGCTATGCAGCTCAACAAATAAGATATTGTCAGGGCCGGATATATTCAAATACGAGGTTGTCCGATTGCCTTTAAATGTCCCAACTTTCTTATTTGGCAGGCCCAGGCCAAGGGCCCTAATCTTAATACGATCCCACTTGCTATCATCTTTAAGCTGTTGCTTTGACTCAATCGTCATTTGAGTAATGTGGTCAATTGGGAATTCCAGATGTCCCCTGAAGCCCCACAACTTGTCCAATCCTTGGGGAATCACAATCATTTTTCCGTTGCTAAACTCAATGTCAGTCATTATTTGCCTCCAATGAATCATTCATTTAATAATTCTTTGAGCTTTTGAGAATCCACATCTACGACGGCCTTCATATTCTTAAAACGTTTGGAGTATGAAGGATGATAGAGCGGAAATATCCGGTGCTTTTCTTCGGTCAGCTCAAATGAATTGGTGCTTTGGTTATACTTTTGAATCGGTCGCTCCATCAACTGGCCATGCAAGTCACCAATCTTGGCTTTATTCCCAAGTAGTCGCTGCAGGCTGGCATTACCCATTGGAACCAGCAGCACATTTGGAAAATGAGCCAGTTCCCAGTCAAACATCGGTGCTGATCTTTTGACCTCGGTTTGATTAGGTCTGCGATCACTCTTACGTCCCGTTTTGCCGATTGAAAATGGCCGTGAATTGACGACCCCGGTGATGTAAATGTCTTCGCGGGTCAACCCCAAGGATTCCAGCCAGCGGTCAAGTTCTTTGCCGGATGGTCCCATGAACGGCCGGCCGATCTTAACCTCTTTATCACCAGGGGCTTCTCCCAACAGTAAAATTCGCGGATTGGTGCCGCCCTCACTTGGCACGAAACCTTCCAGTCGAGGATTTTCCGCTGCTATTAATTTGCCCCAGGTAATCCATTTGGGCGTCAAAATTGTGTGAAGTGTCATGGGATCCCTTCTTTCGATGGAATTGATTAGTTTCAGTATACCAAATTTAGGTATAAAAAAATTCCCCACTTACGGTTTACATTCTGTAAACCAAAGGAGAATCATGTTGAAATTTTAAATTAGTGAATCACAACTTTTGTGCCATATGGAACGGTTTTATACATCCATTTGGCATCGGCAATCGACAAGCGGACACATCCGTGTGATGCCGGTGTCCCCAACTTGTCAGCCTCAGAGGCAACGTACTGACCGTCTTTATTGGTTGGCACACTGTGGAATAAGTAGGTGCCATGACCCAACCAGGATACCCAATAATGAGCGCCCTCACGTGAACTGGCATTGTAAAATGACAACCCGCGTTGATGTTGAATATGGAATGTTCCTTTCGGCGTTGGACTGGATTGAGAACCCGTCGAGCAATACATGACGTATTGGACTTTCCCATTACCGTGAATGTAGACTTTCTGCTGCTTGATGCTGACGTAGATCCATGGTTTGCTCAAGGATGACCACTTTGGGTAAGCCTTGGATTCAGACGGCTGTTTCCAGCTGGCAACGGTATTATCAGTGTTCGGGGTAGCAGTTGCTCTTTGGCCGGCCATGGAATCTCGAAGTGAGAAAGCGGCCAAACAAACGGCTGTGATTGCGACAATAAATACGATAAATCTCTTCATTCGATGCATCCCCCCCCAAATACGTTCTACCTCTATACTAACTCATTTCGAGGCGATGTAAATTTTGAACAATTGGCTTTTATAAATTCCAAACTTTTTTAAGGTATTCATAACTTTCCAGCATTTCCCGACAGTCAAATTGATCTTTGAGATTGATTTCAAAAATATTGGTGGCTTTGCGGTTCACCATGGGCTTTAGTGGCTGCCAATCAATGGCACCCTGACCCAATGTCAGACTGTCGTGGAATTGACCCATTGAATCGACAAAGTGATAATGGACAATCTGATCACGCAAATGTGCCATGCTCTTTTGAAGCTTTTGATTATCACCATGCAACACGATAAATCCATGACTGGTATCGTAACATAGACGGTAATGATGTTTCAACACCTCAGATTCAACCAGCCGATCCCCAAAATCAAATAAGGGAGAGATCGAGTTCTCAAACATCACGTTGGATCCACCTAGTGATTTAAAATAATCGAGTCGTTCCAGAACAATTTTTCGACCAGCTGAAATCGAACCAAATTTGCCCAGAATCTCAGACACCGGCTGATTGTATCCGCCATGAATCAGAAGCTGGGTACCGCTTTGTTGGGCCACCTTGATTAAAGCTTTGGAGCTATTCATCATGAATTGATATTGCTCCGGATCGGTATCTGGATTGACCGAAACTTCGTTGTGCTGACCATTGAATTTCATCGGATGATGCATGACAACGCGTTCAACGCCAGACTTTTGAACATATCCAATCATTTGCTTTAGATGATCCAATCCCTGCGGTGTCACGTCATCACTGGTTGTGAAGAATTCAAACACTTGGGGACGGTACTGTAATCGTTCGTCGATTTGCTTTTGGTTGGTACTGGCCTTTAATCCTAAATACGGAAACATTTTATCACCACGTTTTTTTAATTACTTCCAGTATATCGCGAAGCACTGTCCACAGGAATTTCAAATGATTGTATAATGACATTAACTTTAAATAGAGGAGGCCTCTCGATGAAAATTAATCAATTTGCGTATATTCCAACCGATCATCAAACAATTCTCCAAGAATTAAAAGACACGCGATTTTTGGATGAAGATAACTTACATATTCAATATCCACGGCAGTTGCTCCGGGATCTCTTGGTGCGTCTATACTCAATGCATGCCAACCTGAGCACCCGACTGGAAAAAATAAGCGGCTTACTGGCAACACCGACCGAAAATGCCAATACATATACCAACAAACCCGGTTCAGTGGACAAATCAGCCTTCTATAACGTTGGCCTTCAGCTGCTTGGATTTTTAAACGATTTGGACTTCTCGGTCAATGATCCATTAAAGGCAATGAAACAGATTGGCCTGCCAATTATGGATGCCCCGGAACAATTGAATCGTGATCAGGTCATTGATGCCTGGTACCGTTTATTGAATACCCGGAATAAATACGGCCAGTTGTTAATTGATTACCTGGCAGGCAAAGGTTATTACCAACAATTTCTAAAAAATCCGACATTCAAGAAGCCACTCTTCTTTAACGGTAAAGCTCAGGCGGTCTTTGACACCAGTCGGCTTGTGCGGGAAACCGTCTACGTTGAGTCTTCTCTTGATACCGATCATGACGGCAGACGGGACTTGTTGAAAGCAAACATTATCCGTCCGGCTGAGACCAATGCCGGCTTCAAAGCACCGGTTATCTTTACCGCCGATCCTTATTCAGAGGGAATGAACGTTAAGTGGGCTGAAAAATATGCTCACGATAATAGTCGACCACTGAAACACAAACAGCCGAATAATCTCACTTATGCCGATGTCGAGTTTCATTATCAAAAAGTTGATTTACCTGCCCCACGAACTATCAAAGGCAAGACAAACCAAGCCGGTGAAACCTTTACCAAGCTGTGGTCATACTCTCTTAATGACTACTTTTTGGCAAGGGGATTTGCGGTCGTCTATTCAGGCGGCATCGGCACCCGAGATTCTGATGGCTTACGGACAACCGGAACTCGCGCGGAAACGTTGAGTGCAACAGCCATCATCGAGTGGCTGCATGGCGATCGGACCGCGTTTACCAATCGGACTGATCAAATTGCCATCAAGGCTTGGTGGTCCAGCGGGTCAGTTGGCATGACCGGCCGTTCCTACTTGGGAACCCTTTCCACCGCTGCGGCGTTCACCGGTGTTGACGGCCTTAAAACATCAATCGTTGAAGCTGGATTATCAAATTACTACGATTATTATCGCGAGAACGGCTTGGTGGTTGCGCCAGATGGTGATGATGCGGATGCGCTGGCGGAATATACCTTCAGCCGCCAACAATCGGCCGCCGATTACGCCCAAATCAAAGACCAGTGGCTGGCACATTTGAGGCAGATGAAAATTGATCAGGATCATGACAGTGGTAGCTTCAACTCATTTTGGGATGCTAGGCGAACCGAAAAAGTCAATCATACCAAGGCGGATATGCTTCTGGTGCACGGATTGAATGACTGGAATGTGAAAACATCCCAGGTTTGGAATTCCCGCAACAGGTTAAAGACCAGACCGATCACTCAAAAGTTGATTCTCCATCAAGGACAGCATGAGTATTTGAATAACTTCCGTTCGTTTGACTATACTGACATCGTCAATTTATGGCTGACTAATAAGCTGTTTAACATCAACAATCAAGTAAACGAACATCTCGCTGATGTCATCGTCCAGGACAATGCCCAACCAGAAACTTGGACAGCTTACCCGGATTGGGGCGGCAGTGAGTCTGAGTCCACCATTTATCCATTAAATGATTTAATCAATTTGAATGAGAACACTATTTTTCCCGACCAGCTACCCGAAGATGATTACAAAGTTTACAGTAACGATCTAAAGAAGTGGCACCACGACCTTTATTCGCGCGATGGCTCACAAATGGATTCTCACTGCATCCGCCTTTTGACCAAGCGGTTAAATGAAGATCTCGTGATCGACGGTCGGCCTTCAATTAGTCTAAGGGTGGCCACCAACCAAGAGTTCGGCATGATTAGTGTGGCCTTAGTTGATTACGGCAAGGCCCGCCGACTAACAGAATCTCCCCAAACCATTGATTCGATGCGGATTCTTCAAGGATACCATTGGCGAAAGGACGACCTCAAGGAATTCCTGCCGCAGAAAACAGAAACCGACTTCAAACGAATCACCCAGGCACATATGAATATGCAGAATCGCAACAACAGTTACAAAGTTGATGAATTGAATGCGATGACTTTCTACCGCTTGGATTTTCCATTTCAACCGACTGTTTGGCGTCTATTGAAAGGCCATCAGCTGGGTATTGTGATTTATGCAAGCGATATGGAATATACCGTACACGGCAATCAGGATGTTTATTACACAGTGGATCTTAAGAAGTCGCATTTGAATATTCCTAAATTGAAGTAGACAAAGAGCGCCCCGACATCTCAATGATGTTGAGGCGCTCTACTGTTACTGATTAATAAGTTCCTTGAATTACTAATTTCTTGTTGGCAGTCACATAATCACCATTTGTTAATTGATAACGCGTGGTCAAATTGTGCTTAACGATATCCTTAACACGAAGATGTGTGCCCTTCTTGTAGGTCCCGGTTCTGCCAGTCAGGTTCTTGTTCTTGTATGAATGAACACCCTTCTTGGAAATTACCGTGATCTTGTTGCTCTTTGGCATGCCTTTGTAGTAAACATTAACGACATACTTTCGGTTGGCGGTAATGTAGCCAACTTTGCCGGCAGTCTTCTTGCCGTGGTTAACGTCACGGACTTTGTAACGAAGTGCCCCACCGTTTGATCGGTCGTAGCCAAGAACCACGAACATGTGGCGATTTACTCGCTTAACTTTTGGATAATAAGCCATCCGTTGTGACTTCTTGAAGTTGGCATTCTTGTACATGTAAATGCCCTTTGTCGAGTAAACTGCAGAGCCTTTAACAGCAGCGTAGTTTGGCAAACCGGTTCCGTTCAGGTCACCTGGCTTGGATGGATTCCAGTTGGGGTTGGTTGGTGTGACTGGTGTTGGATTTACTGGCGTGGTTGGGTTAACAGGTCGAACAGGATTAACACCGGGTTTGCCAACCGTCACTTTAACAGGCTTTGAAACACCGTTATAAGTGTACGTGACAGTGTAGACACTGCCAGCCTTACTTGTGTCGACACTGGTAACAGTATTCCCTGCGGAGTCCTTGATAGAAGAAATGGTGACGTTGCTATCAGAAGGCTTTATAGCATTACCGTTGGGATCAGTTAATGTTGTAATTCCACCAAACTTTTGTAAATCCCACTTACTGCCATAGGCAACTGTGAAGTCTTTGGTATCGATAAATGCTTTGCTGCTGATTGTGGCAGTGACTGTCTTGCTGACACCATCGTACGTATAAGTAACCTTGTACTTGTTCCAATCAGCGGTTGGTTCAATTTTAACAGTGGCTTTAGTGTGATCAGTTTCTTCGGTACCATCGGATTTGTAAAGATGATTAATACCATTATATTTGTCAGTACTATTTAATGTGTTTAAATTAGCAGAGGGAAAATCTTGTACATCCATTGTATGGACTGGTCTAAGTTGCAAGTGAATATCTGGATTGGTATCTCCATCATTCCCAACATACGTCAAATCACTTATATGCGCTAAATTGCTAGCAGACCAGTTAGTATTTGCGGCAACCTTTAATGGAATATCAATTTGCAAACTTGCACCATTATTAAGAGTCTGGTAGGTTGGATGACCGTTATAAATTGGTCCTCCGTACGCAATGTACGCCAGATTATCACTCTTTTGATCGGTTGCGGTATAAGTGTTGATGTTAGGGCTGTAAGAGTATGACGGTGTTAATGTTGAAGTCCCGTTCGTGTTTGTCCACTTGATATCCTGTGAACTATTATAGATTAATGTTCCACCCGTGTTCCAATTATGTACCCATGGTAATCCCAAGATAGGTTCCACTCTTAAAGCATTTCCGGAATTATTAATTACCGAATAATGGGCAACAAAGTTGGAGTATTTATCAGTGTTAATTGGTTGAACCTCAGCATCCAAATTGCCAACATGATTGAATTGTCCGTCAGGATTGACTCTTTGCTGTGCAATGGTTTGAACACTTCCATTTGAGTCAGTTCCTGTGATCCATATTTTCGTTGTCAGCATGTTTGGTGTTGCGGCAGAAGCGTGCTGCTCGCCACCAGACAAAATGCCTACAACAACGAAGGCAGCAACAACAGCCACCATTTTAAGCATGCGCGAAAACATGTTGAGTGATTTATTATTCATGAAATATTCCCCTTTTCATATATCTCATCATTATATTTTGTGCTTATGTAACCCTATTCATTACAATTCTAGCACATAACTATTCATTCTACTATTATAAAAATAATGCCGCATAAAAATATTGAAACCCCATTTGACAATAATAAAAAAGCACCCATGAGAATGTTTGGCATGCTGCTTACCGCAAAACATTTATGGAATACTCTTCTGTAGAAACTTATAGGTTAAAATGATCCTTGAATAACCAATTTCTTGTTAGCTGTCACATAATATCCGTTACTCAACTGATAACGAGTGGTCAAGTTGTGCTTAACAATCTTCTTAACCTTGAGATGACTGCCTTTCTTATAAGTCTTAGCTTTTCCAGTCAGGTTCTTGTTCTTGTAAGCATGAACTCCGGTCTTGGAAATTACCGTGATCTTATTGTTCTTTGGCATCGTCTTGTAGTAAACATTCACAACATATTTCCGGTTAGCGGTAATGTAACCAACTTTACCGGCTGTCTTCTTGCCATGGTTCACATCGCGGACTTTATAACGAAGTGCCCCACTGTTTGAATGAGCATAACCGATAACAACGAACATGTGACGGTTAACCCGTTTGACCTTTGAATAAGTTGCGATCCGTTGTGATTTCTTGAACGTTGCGTGTTTATACATATAAATCTTCTTGGTCGAGTAAACTGCAGTTCCCTTCACCACGGCATAATTTGGAAGACCGGTGGAATTGTTCTCAGTCTTCTGGGTGATCGTAGTTGAAACAGTATTGCCGGTTGTGTTGCCGGAAGTTGTGCCTTTGCTGCCATTATTGTTAGTAACAATCGGGGTTACGGTAATCACCCCGCCACCTTTATTATTAGGTGTAACTGATTTGGCGGCATATTTCACCGTGATGGTCTGATCAGCCGGTGTTCCTGTTTGGCCGCTAATCTGGCCAATTGTCACACCACTGTGATCAGCGGTATAGCCATTCAATGTTGGGGTATCTACTGTAATTGGCAGATTAGTTGTTGACCAGTTTGAAACTTGCCCGGTAACCTTGTCTTTCGAACCAGTCCAATTGACGTTGATCACTTTGGATGTCGGGGTCAAATTCCCAGCACCGTCGTATTTGATTGTGGTCTTAGTCGTCGCGGTAACGGCTTCTTTTTGGTGAACCAGATGAACGGTCAAATTATCGGAAGTATCGCTGCCAGGTTTCAGGGTGTAGGGAACGGATGCTGCTTGTCCCTTCGCCAAATCATAGTTGGCCGGTGCCTGTACTGAGTAGTTCCCGGTTGCACCGGCTTGGCCCTTAATAGTGTCAGTCTTCACTGATTTTCCATTGGCGTCATCGTCTACATAGTTCACGGCAGCTTCGACATCACCTGGAACCGGCACACTGGTAAATTGAACATAGATCCAGCTGTAGTCACCGTTGGTATAGGTCAACTTGAATGGAACAGTGGTCCCTGACTTCAGGTTCTGGAAGCCATTGATCTTGTAATTAGTCTCTGCTGAATTAGCAGCGATGGTCAATCCATACTTGGAATCAACTGTGATTGGCAGACTGGCATTGCCGGCATCGTAATCATAAACCCCAAGTCCATAATTAAATTTGTCTGCGTCCTTTGGCAGCGTTACTTGGATCGGCTTGTCAACGGTGCCATGCCAGTCATCTTTGTTTTGCAGATTACTTGGTCCGAAGCCTTCAACAAACCAATTTACCCCAGGATTAAAGTTAATCGTATTGTCATAGTAACCACCAGCTTGGTACACAAACTGGTTAGAGGTATTGAACGGTACTTCTTTTGCATCGTGTGTGGCGTCACCAAATTGAAAATAAAAATCTTTGGTGTTCTTATCATCCAAAGTTGAGGTGAATTTGATAACCGTTCCAGGTGTTAATGAATCCAGCCCAGAAACCACTTCACCCATGTTGTTTTCAGCGGCAGTAAATGATAATTTTGAGTTATCCGATGACCATTTACCATAAACATCAGCATCGTCAGCCGCAATGGCATCAAGATACATTTTGCCTTTATCAGGCACAGTGATCTTGATTGGATTTTGGGCAGTGTTGGACTCCATGGAATTGGCATCCCAGTAGCCTTCTGAATAATGAGTTGTTCCATAGCTAAATAACCATTCATGTTTTGATGGAACCGGCGTGTTGTCACCATTCAGTGAGAAATAAAGTTCTTGTTGGCCAGTGAATCTTTGACCCTGTGCGTTATCCAAATTTGGTGTGATGGTCACTTTTGCCAAGTTATCCTTGTTAGCAAGCTTATCGAACCCTAAAATTGTGGAGTATTGATAGGTACCGACTTGGGCAACTTTTAAGTTGGTTGATGAAACAGCCTGCCCGGTTGGTGTGACTTCTTGGACGCTGAATTTGAATGGGACTGCCTCGGCACGAAGATTTTCGCTGTTAAAGTCCGGATCAGCATCAGCCATGATGTCTAAAGATGCTCCCAGCCGAAAGCCGGTCACTTTAAATGTTTCCCCATTCCATTGCTTGATCGTATCGCCGACAACTGCTGTAGAACGTGAATTCCAATCATCGGGATCGCCGCTAACCGTCTTTGGACTGTTGGTTCCCACCACATAAGGATGAGTCAAAGTTGCCTGACTTGCGCCAAATGGCTTTGGTGTCTCATCTTGACTTCGGCCGGGGTTCCAATCCCGCATGTCGATGGCTGCTGTCCACATGTTGGAATATGAAGGAAAATAACTCCCCTCGCCAGCCGGCAGCAGTCCCCACTGCATGTTCTCCACGTTATAACCATCCGCTTGAGCCGTCTTGGATGTGTGATAAACACCAGCGATTCCCGCAGTCGCTGCGATGGCAATGGTTGCCATCCACATCACAAGTCGTTTCAAGGGATGCTTTTTGTTCGTTGCTATTTCCATATATGAAGACCTCCCCCACATAACCATTACATATAAATTATTCATGGCTTAACCATATCAGTATATTACCATGGAATTAAAACGTTTTCATTTTTAACGCTTGTGATTTTTTGAGGAGAAGAAATAACGTAAAAGTTGACGTTGATAAATTCTATTTAATTACTTTAATAATTGAATATTGGAAGTGGCACTTTCCAAACGCATCATGAAGCAATGCGATCGAACAAGATCATTATTAAGAAATTTTCCTACTCCGTCATTACAGCAAAAATGTGGATTTAATAATAATTTTGTAAAAAAAGATTGACAATTCGAAATGTCATGCTAAAATTCTATCTAATTGATATATCATTTAATTTTAATATTATGTGTTGATGGGAAGAGTAATTGGTTAAGCAGTCATACAGAAAGTCCTTATTGCTGAGAGAGGATTGATGAGAAGCCAACGAATATGAGCCCTGAACAAAAATAATGGTTTACGGCTATTATTTCGCAAGGATGCGTTACCATCCCAAGCTTGAACACGAGCTATTGAGACTCAATGAGAAGTGTGGAATTCCAATCATTGGGTGAACAAAGGTGGTAACACGTCAAAAACGGGGCTGGGACAAAAGTCCCAGTTAACGC
>NZ_AZEA01000028.1 GCF_001435575.1 Lentilactobacillus sunkii DSM 19904 | reverse complement strand
ACATTGGTCACTTCATAACAGTGTGACGAGAGCTGGTTGGCCCCGGAGTGTAAGCCGGAAATTTTAACGATGAACGGTCCTTGTTCATCGTTAAAATTTTTGGCTTACACAGTAGGGGTCAGGCCCGTCGGAACACATTTCGGCTAGGTAATATTGAGAAGCACACCCAGCCAATCACCACTAAATCAAGCGTTCCACCTTAACCTTTCGTCCCCCATCGAAAGGCTAAGTTAAAAATAATCATTTGCACGGAATGAGGTCAGGACAAAACATCGTTTTGCGTCTGACCTTTTTCATTACATAAATTTCGGAGGTAAAAACATGTTAAAGATTTATACCAAAGTCGGTGACCATGGCAAAACCAAACAAGTTACAGGAAAGATGGTCCCCAAATATGATCTACAAATTGAAGCGTTGGGTGCATTGGATGAACTGGATTCATGGTTAGGCTATGTTGTTTCAGTCCTATCCCCAAAGAGTAAGGAACTTGCGCCGGAGATTCAAACGGTTCAGAGGAATCTTTATGAGCTGCAAGCAGATATTACCGTCAAACGTCACCACAACATCACTTTTGACGATACCAAAAAGCTTGAGGCTGCCATTGATGAAATCATGGCCAAGCTCCCACCAATCAAAGCATTTATCTTACCGGGCGGTAATCAAGCCGGGGCTTCACTCCAATATGCCCGCTCATTGGCAAGACGTGCAGAACGAATGGTCATCGAGTTAAACGATAAGCAGCAGCCGCTTAACGATGAAATTTTCGAATACCTGAACAGGCTTTCAGATTATCTATTTGCTCTCGCACGATATGCCAACTTCTTGGAAGGCTACGAGGAAGTTAAGAGTAAACAATAATCCGAAAAACAATTCAGATTAAAAAACAATCTAAGATGAAATACGATTAAAGCTGATTAACATCAACTTTTGACTGTATCCTATCTTAGATTGTTTTCTTTTAGCTTCTTTTATGTTCGCTAAACATTTATCGTGTGCTCAGTTGACTTCCCACTAATTAATTTGAGTGTGTCATCGAGTGACTGTTTAACCATGTTTCGAACCGCAATATCAGTATAAAAGGCGACATGCGGGGTTAAGAAGACGTTGTCCATTGATTTTAGCTTGGTATAAGCTTTCAGGGGAATATCCCCATCAAATGATTGATTAAAGATTTCTGTTTCGTTTTCAATCACATCAATCCCGGCTCCGGCAATTTGTTTGTGTTCCAACGCTTCTATCAGTGCATCAGTGTCGACAATCGGGCCCCTTGAACAGTTAATAAAGAATGCCGAATCCTTCATCTGCTTAAATTGTTCACTGCCAATCATATGATAATTATCTTCACTCATGTATGTATGCATCGTGATAATATCAGCGTTCTTGAAAATATCTTCCTTGGAAGTATACTCAACCAGGTCACGGAAATCATCATTTTCTTTAATATCGTTTCCAAGGACCCGTGCACCAAACCGCTTGAAGATCTTGGCAACTGTGCTGCCGATTCGGCCAACACCGATGATACCGATAGTCATTTCTGAAAGTTCTCGGGAGCGTAGTCCTTCGACAATGTAATCATCTTTAGCAATGCGGGATTGAAATTGAGGAATGTGACGAACCAGATTTAAAGCATGCGTCAATGTCATTTCAGCAACCGCTTCCGGCGAATAAGACGGAACATTGGTGATCGTCAAACCATTTTCCTTAGCCCACTTTAAATTACATGAATCTACCCCGGCAGATCGTAATGCCAACTGAGTGATGCCATAATCATGTAGCTTTTGATACAAATCAGGCGTATCACTGAGCACACTTCGTTGACGGTAATCAATGCCATCATATCCCTTGGCAAGTTCAACGGTATCGTCATGCAGTTCGACAGAATTAAAGTCAACCTTCACATCCGGATGCTCTGCAGCCCATTCCAACACAAATTCCTTTTCATACCCCAAAATATTGTAAGCTAAAATCTTTTTCATGATTGCACCAGCCTTTGCTTGGATTAAATTATAAAACGATTAAAATTAGATTATAATATACCCCATAAAACAGTTGCTGTCAAAGGAATTTTGGACTCACTACAAGCCAATTTCCTAAGAAAGCCTGCCAGATCGCTTTTTCAGCATACATACCTTTTAAATCTAAAGTTTAAGTGCTTTTCTAATCACCTTTAGAATCTTACGTTGGTCTTCCCCAAAGATTGTTGACTTGCGATACGCAAATCCAATTTTGAACATAAGCTGTGGTTCGTCGTTCAGTCTCAATGAAACAACATTGGGATTGTTGACCTTCACTGCTTGTGTCAGCAGGCTAATGCCAATCCCATCGGCAACCATGTTCACAATACTTTGAGATTCGCTTGATCGGAAAATAACCTGTGGCCGGATGTGATTTTGCTGGGCTAACGTGTGAAATACCCGATCGTGAACAAAATTATTCTTGAACAAAATGAATGATTCGTTTCGTAATTGAGCAAATGAGACGGTTTTCAGCTTCGCCAGAGGATTACTTTTGGCGACAAGGATAGAAAAGGGCTGTTGATTAAACTCATCGATTACTAATTCAGAGTCGGCCACATTGTCCACATAGCCCAAAAAGGAGACATCCAGCTTACCGCTCTTGAGGTCCTGCAACGCAGACAACGAGCCTTCCTCAACAGTTTCAATATTCCCCAAAAGAGATTTTGGCAGCTGCTTGGCAATGAGCGGAAAGTAGTTGGTTTCAATAATTGGCGGCATACCCACTACCAAATGTTTCCGTTGACTATTAGTGATTTCGGTTGAAGCCAGTTGATAATGGTACAGGATTTCCTTAGCATGAACCAACAACTGCTCACCGGTACGGGTCAAAGTAATGGCCTTGTGAGGATTCCCCCTCATGAGAAGTTGACTGTTGAATTCTGACTCAAGCCGCTTCACTGCAGCCGAAATTGTTGGCTGGCTAACTGAGTATTGTTGAGCAACTTTTGAGAAGTTTTTCTCGTTTGATAACGCAACATAATATTTCAAATCATTGATATTCATCTTTATTTCCCCACTTTTAAAGGATTGTGAAGTCTACTATTATTAATCATAATTGAAACTAATCATATTGACTATACAAAGTTTTTCAGACTATCCTTAAAATAATAAGAAAAGGGGAAAATGTTGTGACACAATCAATTTTAAATGATCCATTTAATAACAAGGGAACTGCTTTTACAGAAACTGAACGACAACAGCTGGGACTGGTCGGCATGCTGCCACCTAAGGTTCAAACGCTTGATGAACAGGCTGAACAAGTCTATCAGCAATATCAAACCAAGTCTTCGGATCTGGAAAAACGGATGTATTTGATGAGCATCTTCAACGAAAATCGAGTGCTGTTCTTCAAATCATTTTCACAGCATATGGATGAATTTATGCCTATCGTGTACGACCCAACGATCGCAACAACCGTTGAACGGTATAGTGAGTTCTTCATTCAACCCCAAAATGCTGCATTTTTGTCGATCGACGATCCCGATTCAATCGAGGCCAGTCTTCGAAATGCAGCAAATGGTCGCAAGATTCGCCTGCTGTGTGTGACTGATGGTGAGGGAATCTTGGGAATCGGTGATTGGGGGACCCAAGGAGTTGATATAACCGTTGGTAAACTAATGGTGTATACCGCGGCTGCTGGGATCGACCCAAGTGAAGTCCTCCCAGTTGTCATTGACGCGGGAACCAATAACGAATCATTACTCAAGAATCCATTGTATTTGGGGTTAAAAGAGCATCGAGTTCATGGCGAGCGCTATGACAATTATATTGACCAATTTGTTCAAGCTGTGGAGAAGCTGTTCCCAGACGTTTATTTGCATTTTGAAGACTTTGGCCGATCAAACGCCGCCAATATTTTGAATAAATACAAAGATAATCAGTTAGTCTTTAATGACGACATTCAAGGAACCGGAATTATTGTCCTAGCAGGTGTGATCGGCGCCCTTAATATTTCCAAACAAAAGCTGACCAACCAGACTTACCTGTGCTTTGGTGCCGGAACAGCCGGTGCAGGAATTACCATGCGGGTTTATAATGAAATGGTTGCAGCGGGATTGTCACCCGAAGAGGCCAAAAAGCACTTCTATATGGTTGATAAGCAGGGATTACTATTTGACGATACACCGGATCTCACACCAGAACAGAAACCCTTTGCGAGATCGCGAAGTGAATTTGCGAATGCCGATGAGTTAACCAGCCTACTGTCAGTGGTTAAAGCTGTTCACCCAACTATTCTAGTGGGAACTTCAACTCAACCCGGAACATTTACCGAGGCTGTGATCAAGAAAATGGCAGCGAATACGGAGCGACCAATTATCTTTCCTATCTCCAACCCAACCAAATTAATTGAGGCAAAGGCAGACGATTTGATCAAATGGACTGATGGAAAGGGCCTTATCGCAACAGGTATTCCATCTGACGACGTCAACTATAATGGCGTCACCTATCATATTGGCCAGGCTAACAATGCACTGATTTATCCTGGGCTTGGACTTGGTGCGATTGCCAGTTCCGCTTCCGTTTTAAATGATGCCATGATTTCCGCTGCTGCTCATTCACTTGGCGGAATTGTCGATCCAGCTCAACCAGGTGCTGCAGTCTTACCACCAGTAACCAAGCTCAATCAGTTCTCTGACACGGTCGCTAAAGCCGTTGCCCAGAGCGCAGTCGATCAGAAACTCAACCAGAAACCAATGAAATCAGTTTCCAATGCGATTCAAAAAGCTCAATGGAAGCCAGAATATTAACATGGAGGTCAGCATGACTGAATATCGGATTGAAGAAGATACACTTGGACAGGTTAAAGTGCCAAAAAATGCACTTTGGGGACCCCAAACTGAACGAAGCAGACATAATTTCCCCACCGGACCGCTCATGCCGGTTCAAGTGATCCGCACACTAATCAACATTAAGCTGTGTGCTGCAATCGTGAACGGAACTCAGAAAACTCTGGATCAAACCAAAGCAGACTTGATTGAACAAGCCTGTCGAAAGCTCTTGTCATTGAGTGAAGCGAACCTGATGGCCGACTTCCCGCTTCATGTCTACCAGACCGGATCAGGAACGCAAACCAATATGAATGTTAACGAAGTTATCGCAAACCTTTGTCAGAAGATAGATGATTCAGTGGCTATCCTTCCTAATGACGATGTTAACCATTCCCAGAGTTCCAACGACACCTTTCCCACGGCTATGAACATTTCTGCATTAACCGCCATCCTGCAATTGAAACCGGCAATCGAACACCTGATTGCGGTTCTCAAAGATAAACAGAAACAATATTGGGATGTCGTCAAAATCGGTCGGACTCATTTACAGGATGCCACTCCAATTACATTTGGCCAGGAAATTAGCGGCTGGGTGAGTGCACTGGAACATGACCTTCAATTTGTAAATGAAAACAGCCAAACTTTGCTTGAGTTACCGATCGGCGGGACAGCTGTGGGTACCGGGCTCAATACAACGACGGATTTTGCTGACGCAATGGTCACTGAACTTGCTACGGAATACGATCTACCGTTCAAAACTCAGAACAAGTTCTATGGGTTGGCCAATCATTCCGGCTTAACCGTTACCCATGGCGCTATCCGGACTCTGGCTGCTGATTTGCTAAAGATTGCCAACGATATCCGCTTTCTGGCCAGTGGCCCACGCGCCGGTTATGGGGAACTAAGCATTCCTGCCAACGAACCCGGTTCTTCAATCATGCCGGGCAAAGTAAATCCGACCCAGGCTGAAGCCATGACAATGGCGGCTACTCGGGTGATGGGTAATGACACCACTATTGAAGTGGCTGCCAGTCAAGGAAGCTTCGAGATGAACGTTTATAAGCCGGTCATCATCAATAGTTTTCTGGAATCCGTTAATCTACTTACCGGTATCCTTCACAACTTTACCGATAAGATGGTTGTCGGGATTACGGTCAATCCAGATCGGATGAAGCAGTTGGTCGATAATTCGTTGATGACAGTAACCGCCCTTTCACCACACATCGGTTATCACAAGGCGGCTGAAATTGCTCAACAAGCACATAAGGACGGCACAAAATTAAAAGCTGCCGCTCTCAAGCTGGGTTATGTCACTGCAGAAGATTTTGACAAGTGGATGAAACCTATTAATATGACGAATAATGATCGGAAATAAGAAAGCTGGATTGCGAATGGCAATCCAGTTTTTATATTCTGGGGAATGGAAGCATACTTCCATTTATGCTAGAATTTCGAAATTATGGAACTATACTTCCATTTGCCTTTAATCTCTCTTATAATGGAAGCATAGTTCCATAAGGAGGAATTCTTATGATCCAAAGACCAACTTACCTAAAAAAACTCATTCAGTTTAAGGATAATGAAAACATTAAAATAATCACAGGTGTCAGGCGTGCCGGCAAATCGGTTCTTTTAATGCTGTATCGAGATTATCTGATCTCAAAAGGAATCCCAAAAGAAAATATTGTTTATCTAAATTTTGAAGAATTCTCTTTACTCAAAGTCACTAATCAGGAACAGTTGAGTGAACTCCTTTCAGCTCGACTAAGCAAGGATGCACGAACCTATTTATTGCTTGATGAGATCCAGATGGTTGATGGTTGGCAGCGGGTTGTTAATGCTGTCCGTGTCAGCTACGACTGTGACATCGTTCTCACGGGTTCCAACGCGCACATGCTTTCAGGAGAGCTTGCAACTTTGTTAAGCGGCAGATACGTTGAAATCCCAATTTATCCATTTTCATTCAAGGAATTCTTGATGGCCAAAAATATTGACTCCGATTCTCGGACTGTTGATGCAGCATTCTTGGAATATGAACAATACGGTGGATTTCCTTCAGTCGTACTTGCTGACAAACAAATCAAAGATACTATCTTATCTGGAATTTACGACACAATTATTTTAAATGACGTTTCGATGCGGGCAAACGTTCGTGATACCGATATTTTAAGATCACTGGTTGCCTTTTTGTCTGACAATATCGGTCAACTGGTTCAACCCTCAAAGGTTGCCAACACACTTTCAAGTGATGGGCTCAAAACCAGCAACCATACAATCGAACGTTACCTGACACTCCTTGAAAATGCATTTCTATTTTACCGTGCCCGTCAATACAATATTCGTGGAAAAGATTACCTAAAAACCAGCGGTAAATATTTCAT
Source organism: Lentilactobacillus sunkii DSM 19904 (assembly GCF_001435575.1). GTDB lineage: Bacteria > Bacillota > Bacilli > Lactobacillales > Lactobacillaceae > Lentilactobacillus > Lentilactobacillus sunkii. The sequence goes on along the minus strand of NZ_AZEA01000028.1, from coordinate 19,644 downwards.
CGTTGATTCTGGGCTACGACGGAACGCACTTGATCATCATCCCGGCAACTATGGCGGACAACTTGAAAACATCGTTTACTTGGAACTTATTCGCCGCGGTTACACCGTGAATGTTGGAAAGCTTGATACAAAAGAAATTGACTTTGTAGCGCGAAAAGTCGATAAGGTGCTTTACGTGCAAGTCACTTATGAAATCCCCAATAATAAGCATGAAACAGACAATCTACTGGACATTAGGGATAACTATGAAAAACTTTTGATTACTCAACGATACTATGAGTTTAAGGAGATTGATGGTATTCCAGTCAAAAACATTGTTGATTGGCTCCTTGAAGATGAATAGACCGTTTTGGACCCTTCTGTTAATTCTAGATTGTTTATCTCATTCATTGGTTACTTGATCTGATCTTTCAATTTTGCAAGTTGATCATAAATCTGAATTTTCGAATAACCACCTGCCCGCAACTCATTATCCGTATATTGATTGAGGCTTGTAAAGAACCACAAACATAAGTTAAAATATTGTTCACCCGCTATGGTAAATTCTAGTCTGGTTAACCGATCAGCAGCTTCACCGAATCTCTGCTCATCGATCAGCTTTTGCAAATCACCCTGATGTGGTAACAGTTCACTCTGCTTTTTGGGAAATATAATCTGGCTGCCACCCCCATCTTTCCCGCCGATCATGTACCCCAAGCCAGCACCAATGGATCGAATTTGTCTAGTCAAAAAATCTTCATCTTGTTCCATTTGATTTCCTCCGTTGAATTAATCGTTTGAGTTCATATATAAGCTAACACCATTGCAGGGAACTCACTAGACGTTAAACCAGTCAACCATCAAATGTAAAAGACAATGTACGGAGCATTATGAAGATCACAAACCAACCGCAAACTTAAGAAGGATGATTATGATGTATGTTACCAAGCAATTAATTCATTTCCGAAAAATGAACCATTACACACAGGATGAACTAGCGAAGAAAATCCTTGTGTCGCGGCAGACAATCTCGCACTGGGAAACAGGAAAAACATATCCAGACATTCAAAGTTTGCTACTACTCTGTGACCTATACAACATCTCACTTGATCAACTCATTCACGATGATGTCCGAGTATTTAAAGCCCAATCCATGCTTGGAAAAACGAGGTGGTTAATAGCAGGAATTGTTTTATGTATTCTACTGACATATTTTTCTTTAATCAGTATGAAGTGGTTCCCATTATTACTTTCAGTAATGGCATTATCTATCAGTACCACCTTGGGCGTTGTGCTGATCATCATTCTAATGACGCAAACCAACTTTCTGCAAATCAACACCTATCAAGAAATATTAAAGTACATTAAAACTGGAGAAATTTCATCGAAATCCAAAATGAGCGTTCAACACAAAATAATTTTAGCGATTCTCGGAGGATTTATCGGGATCGCAATTGGCCTCACATTAACAATTTTAATTGGTATTTACTGGTTGGGTTGGTCTTTCTAATATTTATAACTCAACAAGAAAGGTGACTCTCAAACTCGAGAATCACCTTTCTTTGTTCCGTTCAAAATAGATGCATATTTGTCTACCAAGACTAACGTAAGGTCCACGGCATGCTCCTATTAATCTGCAAATAAATTGACGACCAAATACAACACATACGAACCCAGCAGCCACTGCCAGTATTCACCCAGTGACATCTTCAAAGCACCAAACCAACGCACAAGATAATTGTCACTTTTGATGAACATGTTGTTATGAATGATCCTTAATGTGACAAGCGAGAAAAAGTAAATTGCAGCACCAAATGCCAGCGAATCAATCAGGATTACACCCGCAACAAAGAAATCGCCACGAATAAGATCCACTACTACCTCCAGTAGTGAGATTGCCAACATTGAATAATACCAAACGACCGGAACTACCACTGACCATTTTGTATGGATCAGTGAAAATACCAGATATGTAAGTGGGAACCGCCACGCAAAATATAATGTGTCCGAAATCGTGTATTTTGAAATACCAAAATTGCCCGGGTCATGTAAGGCCATCATATCCCCAAAATGAGGGATAATCGCAATAATAAATATGAGCCAGATTAATCCACCGTACAGCAGCAAAGCCCTTACAATAGATTTGTTAATCTTAATTTTTCCTGTCATGCAAGAACACGTCCCCTAATAAGCCATTTATACTCTCTAACATACCATTATTTTAAAAAATTAAAACCCGGTACAGTTATGCAGACTTCGTTTACTGATTGGAATTATGCTGGGGAGTTATTGGGATATATTAACTATTTTAGGTATTTTTATCTTGGAATTATTGATATAATATTATAGTCGCCTTTCCTCAACTAGCGATAGTTAGGAGGTGCATTGATGTTCCAGTACTTTTTGGATCCGCTTATGGTCGCTCTCATTTCTATTTTGTTTGCACATTGGCTTAAATAAATTACAATTTTTAAGGCGACAACTCGGCCATGAAAAAAGCCCTCAGCAGGACCAACTGCTGGGGGCTTCAGTGCTTCAATGTTCCAATATTTTTTGTGCTTATAATATAGCACATTCAATTATAAATGTAAAGTTTTGGCAATTAACATCAATGAGCGTATTAAATACATATAGTATTTAAAGATAAGTCATGAAGATTCGGGCGAGGAAACACAGATGGGAGATAAACAACGAATTGGTAACATTTTTTGTTATTTCTACTCACAAGAATAGTGTCATCATTATTTGGACTATTAATGATATACTTTGTCAGTACATTATTTTTACAACAAGGAGTCAGCTATGATTAAGTCTTACGGAGAATTTTGGCGTCACATTTTGACATTCAACGCAAAGGCCAACCGATCACAATATTGGTGGCCAATCATTCTCAATTACTTTTTAGGCGGTATCGTCGTAACAATGATTGAAATTGCGTTGGGGCATCCGCTGGAAACCATCTACACTTGGAGTGATCTATACGTTAACAATGTCGGGAAGTTCGTTGTATGTATTGTCTGGATTGGAACATGGTCACTAAAAGTTCGCCGTTTACATGATACCGACCACAGTGGCTGGTGGATTCTGATGCAACTAGTGCCATTTATCGGCGCAATCTGGTTCTTTATTTTGATGATACTGCCAGGAGTTTCCAATTCACGATGGAGTCGAAACCAGAACCAACTTTAATTGAAAATATCAAAAAGACTGATTCCAAACCAACATTGGAATCAGTCTTCTGCGTTATTTAGCAATCTCCTGAAAAGTGCCAATGTCCAAAATCAGTGTCACAGTCAACACTGCGATTATCTGGTAAAGGTCACCTTCCTGAAATTGTCGATCAACAATCGACATGACTGGGTCAAATAATAGATAGGCAGCAGCAAAATTCAGAACACCAAAAATCATTGAAAATAATACCCGCTTAATATTCATAGCAAACGCCTCGCTCTTTCCCGTGAGCAACTAGAAACGCGCTTAATCTCCCAAACCAAAGTTACCATCATAACATATGAGATTCGAAATATCTTACGTTATTATTAGCGTACAAAACATCATTAGGCAAGTCAAGAGAATGGCGTTGAGTTCTCAAAATGTAATATTCCTGTAAAAAAAGGTCCCACAACTGATTAAAAGTAATCAATTATGAGGCCTTTATGCACAATTTTAGTTGTGACGCTTATTAGCTTTTGCTTCATGAATAATTTTCAAAGCCCGCTTACGAATCTTAATGCTTGGGCTTTTCAAGCGGCGATATGCACTCGCTAAATCTTGCTTTTCCATGTCGATCACTCCTTTTCAGAATGAAGAATTACCAGCTGGCCTTATGAACACCAGGGATCTGACCAAGATGAGCATATTTACGGAAGTTCAAACGTGACATGCCGAACTTACGCATATATCCACGAGGACGGCCGTCCAACTCGTCACGATTACGGAGCCGGTTGGGATTGGAATCCTTCGGCAGCTTGGCTAAAGCCTCGTAGTTGCCTTCCTTCTTCAATTCGCGACGAATACTAGCATACTTTGCAATCAATGCTTCTTGACGTTTGTTCTTTTCAATCTTTGACTTTTTTGCCATGTAATACCTCCAAATAATTTATTTTTTTCATTAATGGGTTTTAGGTTATTTTGTGTACACTCAATAGTAACGGTTACTATTATGCCAAGAAATCAGGTTTGTGTCAAGAATTGATTGCTTATATAAATAAAGTCACCCCAGTGTCCCACACACAATGCAAAATCGTGCCGGCCCACAAGTTCTTGGTTCGATAAAAGATCCAACCAAAGATCAGCCCAAGCGGCAAAACATTGGCAATACTAACCAACCAGGATGTCATCGTTAAACCCTCCAGATAATATAATGGAAAATGACTGATTTGAAACAGACACGCCTGAATAATATTAGCCGTCACAATCCCATAACGGTTCATCAAAAGGTTCATGAAGAAGCCACGGAATAAGAACTCTTCAATCAGTCCGGCACCCAAAGTAACACTGATAAACTCGCCGCTTCTGAATGGATTGGCTTGAATATAAAAGCCATGATGGGCACCAAACATGAGAACAAACAAATACCCAATAAACATCGCTAAAACAATCCAGAATATTTTCGGAAAGTTTCCGTTATAAAGTTTGCGTTTCTTGACCCATAATTGATCATTGGTTTGATTGATCCAAATGGCACCAAGTCCCACCATGATAACTGCTTTAATGGCCAGACTGGTCAAATCACTCGCCATTCCAGACACATACTGATCGTTTATAAAATTAATCAGTTCCCGTCCAAAGAACCAAAGGACAACCATGAATCCATAGCTTAGGTAAAAAGTTGTCATTGACCAAGGTTTTCTCAAAATTGCTGCCTACCGTTTCTTATTATTTAGGTTTAGATTATATCACTAAAACAGAACAACAAAAAATGGTCACCGGAAAGTTTCCGATGACCAATAAGATTAAATGAAAAGATTAGTCTCCTGTCTCAACCCAATGCTTGAGGAGATAAACACTCCCGACAGATTCCAATGCTGCAAATCCGAGAAGGTAGACAGTTGCGTAGTAGAGACTGGCAATTGTATCTCCGTTCAGATTGAAGAAGTGGTCGATTACCCCATCAACCCGATTGACAACAATTGAAGATACATATAAGAAGGCAACAACAACGACAACGTACAGGACAAATCTAAAGAATTTCTGACGTGAATCCGGTAGAAAAGCGGTAAGTGCATTCCCGGTTAAATGAATCAAAGTGATTGATGTCCACAAGAGAACGTTGGCAGCAATTGCTAACAGTAGTGCGCCTGTCCCCGTATAAAGCAGGTTCTGGATAAAATCTGGTTTGTCAGCAGCGTAATCTGCAAAGTCTTTCAAAGATTTCATGACTTCATTCCAAAATGGAATTGCGGTGACAAAGATCAAGATTGCCTGAATAATGCCGGCATACATCAATCCGATAAATGAAGACAGCAGGTTAACCGAATATAGTTTGGTATCACTCGCCGGGATCAAACGGTATGAATCGCTGACAAAGATATGTTCACTATTTCGTGATAGCAGGACAAATGCCGCAAACCCGACAACCATTCCATAAGACATGGTATCTGCGATCGGCGTTTCATTCCCCATCGTTCCCCGGTAAACCTGGTACAGAATCGTCAATACAATGGCAATGACATCAATTAATAAAATCCGGTTCATGAGCGTGATCTTTGGTCGAGTGAGTGATTTAAGTAAGCTGTAGAAACTAGTCATCAATATCATTCCCTTCATAAATACTTTCGTAGTATTGTTCGATTCCTTCGGCGTACTTCGAACGAATTTCTTCGGCACTCTTTTGCGTGTAAATGGTGCGATCTTTGATGATCACGACTTCATCCAAGATGCTGGCAATTTCGGAAACATAATGATCGGAAACCAGGATCACCGCATCATCACTCTTCCATTTAATGATACTTTGAATGATCTTCTTTCGAGACATACTGTCAATCCCGCCAAATGGTTCATCCAACAAATAAACTTTGGCGTCCCTTGAAAGGGTCAAACCGATAACCAGTTTCTCTTTCATCCCTTTAGACAGGGCAGACAACCGCAAACCTTCATCAATCTGGAGGAATCCAGCCATTTTATTATACTTTTCAGTAGAGAAGTCGGGGTACACATCCTCGTAAAATCGGATAATCTTGTCAATCCTCATACTTGGGTTAAAGCCATTCAGCTGTTCGCTAAAGCTGACAAATGACTTCTTTACCGGCACGTCTGTTTTCCCATCAATGGTGATACTTCCTGAACCGCCCTTGGCAACCCCGGCAATTAATCGCATCAAAGTTGTTTTACCGGCTCCGTTCTCACCAAGCAGACCAACCGTCTTGCCTTTGCCGATGTTCAAGTTCACATCTTCAAGGATACTGCGATAATTCTTCCGGTAATTCAAATCTTTAATTTCAATCGTGTTCGTCATAATTGCACCTGCTTTCTTTCATTAATATAATTTTCCAAGTAACTCACGATCTCTTCATCGCTCACATTGAGCTTATGGAGGTTTTCATACAAATCTTGAAGTTGTTCTGTAATCAGCATTTTTTTAAGTTTCCCTATTGTGTCCCTGTCTTCTGTCACGAAGTTGCCTTTGCCACGTTGCGGTTCAATAATCTTTTCGGAAATCAGCTCACCGAGTGCTCGCTGAACGGTATTAACATTAACAGTCAAATCAACGGCCAGTTGACGGACAGCCGGCAGCTTGTCGCCTGGGGCCAATTTACCAACAATGATCTCACGATAGATATAATTCTTAATCTGGTAGTAAATTGGGATCTTGTCATCGAACTTCATTGTGCCACCTCCCTAGTGTTATATTTTACTATTACACTATAACGTACAATTTGAGAATGTGCAAGTAAATTGCCGATTAAATGAAATTTGGGCAAAAGAAAACCGCTGTACCAAACAATACAGCGGTTAAATCAATATCAAATTATTAATTATGCACTAATCCCAGCAGTTCCTGCCCATTCGCGTCAATTGCCAATCGAACCAAAACCAACTTGCTGGAATCGATCGGCAAGCCATCAATGTAAACTTCACGATGCTGATCATCATACAGACGGGTGAAGCCTTTCTTTTGAATCGTGTCGGTCAACACTTTCAAGGCCTCACTATCTGGTGTGACTGTCCCAGTATTAATCGTCTGAATTTCTATGCCTTCAGCCAAATGCTCAAACTTGATTTCTCCCAGATCAAAATCGGAAAAATCAATTTGGGTAAGGGCGGCATCAAAGTCTTTTTCATTAATAAACAACGGCTGCTTAATCCAAATCTTGAAGTCCTCGCCATCCCCGGTATCTGTCCAAACTGCTTGCACCGGATATGGTCGGTACTCTTTAAAGCCTTCAATCGGAATCCCTTTGTCAGGACCGCCGCTAATCGCCTTTGCTACTTTGGCAGTCGCTTGTGCCAATCGCATAAAGTCGGGGTCATCAGTATGCTTGGTCGCATGACCCTCGGCAGTGACGTAACTTCTAGTGGTTAAATCCACATAACTTGGTTCCGGATTCCGACTGTACTCACTTGGTTCAAATGTTTCCCAATTAAACATAACAAATTCCCCCTTTGGTTTCGCGGTCAATATATGCTTATTCAAGGGGGAATGCAAGAGAACGGCTTATTGGTTTCCAAAAATTACAATAACCGCCACAAATATCAGGCCGGCAACCGGAATGATCAGGGACCGATTATTGTTCATAAATTCCCAGAAGTTCATTGGCCGATGATTGTCGGCAATGACTATCTGCTTACGTAAATTTTCATCACCCTTAATCAAACTATCCAAGCTGACGGTAAACAAATCACTTAATTGAATCAGTCGTTCAATATCAGGGTATGCCGAACCCACTTCCCACTTGGAAATTGCTTGACGGCTAACGTGCAGTTTTTCAGCCAGTTGGCCCTGTGTCCAGTCCTGCTTTTCACGTTCTTCTTTAATCTGCTTGCCCAACACCATGTGGATCACTTCTCTTTCCTCAATTAATTGTCATTATTATGCCATTAATGAATCATTTTGGCACGCAAATCTTAAGAGCATGGGCATGCAACCAGCAGTTGCATGATTCCAATCACACTTTTCAAATGCATTTTATTGCTTTCGATACCCAACCAATTATAATTAAGGTGAATCAGGTAACCGCTTTCAATGTATAAGGGGGATTTACATTATGGCAATTAAAAACGTAACGGTTGCAGGTAGTGGTGTTTTGGGAAGCCAAATCGCCTACCAAACTGCCTATAAAGGCTTTAAAGTTGTTGTTTACGATATTAACGAAGATGCCATTAACAAGGCAAAAGATCGAATCAAGAATCTGCGTCACATGTACAAGCATGATATTGCAGCCACCGATGCCGATTTTGAAGCCGGACTGTCCCGAATCAGCTATACTTGGGATCTCGCCGAAGCTGTCAAAAACGCCGACTTGGTGATTGAAGCCATTCCGGAACGTCCCGACATTAAGAAGGACTTCTATACTAAGATCGCCAAATTAGCACCTAAAGATGCCATTTTCACCAGCAACTCATCAACTTTGGTACCAAGTATGTTCATGGAAGATACCGGTCGTCCGGCTCAGTTCTTGAACATGCACTTTGCCAACCAAGTTTGGTTGAACAATACCGCTGAAATCATGGGATCACCAAAGACCGATCCTGATATTTATAAGGAAATTGTTCAGTTTGCCCGTGACATTGGCATGATTCCAATTGAATTAAAGAAAGAACAACCAGGCTATATCCTGAACTCACTTTTAATCCCACTGTTGAGTGCGGGTGAAGGCCTTTGGGTCAAGGGCGTTGCCGATCCACAAATGATTGATAAGACCTGGATGGCAGCCACCGGTGCACCCATGGGACCATTTGCAATCTTGGATGTCGTTGGAATCCGAACTGCTTACAACATCACTTTGGCTCAAGCAAAGAACGATAAAGATCCAAACGCTCAAGTTCTTGCCGACAAGCTGAAGGAATTGCTTGATGAAGGCAAGTTGGGTATGGAAGCCGGCGAAGGATTCTACCACTATCCAAATCCAGCTTATAAGGATCCGAACTTTTTGAAGATTTAAGTTAAAATGTATCAAAGCTTCGAGAGAATCATCTCTCGGAGTTTTTTTATTTCTCACACTCGCTAAGAAATATTCACATATTTATTTAATATAATGGCACTTATATGATAAAGTTGAAACAGCACGTTTTACCGGTCTTTTTGCTGAAAGCCACCGGTACTTTCAACGTCAATAATATGCATTCACAGAAATAAGGTGATGTTCCTCATGGGAACCATTCAAGTAAAAAATTTATCGTATCAGTATCTAGACTCAGATCAACCGATCTTCCACAATCTTTCAGTCGACATTGATGATCATTGGAGATTGGGTCTGATTGGTAGAAACGGCCGAGGGAAAACGACCTTTCTCAAGCTTCTATTAGGAAACTTGGATAATCAGGGAGCTATTAAAACGAACATTCAGTTTAGCTATTTTCCAGAATTTCCTTCAGACCCATCACAATCGGTCATGGATGTCATGACAAGTACCGGTGGAGAAGAATGGCAGGCAAGAATTGAACTTGAACACATTGGAATTGGAGAGAGTTATGATCAACGGCCATTTGATTCACTGAGCGGTGGAGAACAAACCCGGGTATTGCTTGCACGCGGGTTTATGACACCCGGATCATTCCCACTGATTGATGAGCCGACAAATCACCTTGATATTAGTGGTCGTAAACTGGTCGGTCAATATCTACGCAGTAAGTCCGGCTTCATTTGTGTTAGCCATGATGAAAGCTTCTTAAATTCATTTGTCGACCACGTCATGTCCTTAAATCGCTCCACTGTTGACATTGTTAGTGGGTCAATCAATGATTGGAAATCCAATAAGGAAATCCGTGACCATTCGGCCGTAGAAAAAAATATCCGACTTAGAAAATCAATCAAGCAACTGGATCACCGCGCTAATCAACAACAAAGATGGGCAGAACAAAAAGAACGAGAAAGTAACGACGCTTCCAGTCGAAAATCGGCCAAGAAAATGATGAAAAGAGTGAAGGCTTTTAAACGACGAGCAAGTGAAAAATCTCAAGAACGCAAAGGACTCCTCAATGATATTGATCAGGTAGATAATTTGACCACTAACATTCAGTCCAATACTGGAAGCAACTTATTTTTCAGCCTCCGTTCATTTTCCATTCTCCGAAACAGCTCGAAACTTTTCTCACCGATCAGTGTCGATTTCCATGCAAATAGTCGTTTAACAATTTATGGTCCAAACGGGGTTGGAAAAACCACACTCATTCAATTCTTACAGCAGAAAGTAGATCTTAACTACGATGGTTATCAGCTGATTACATTGCCGAAGGACATCGGGTATCTCTCTCAAAGCTTTGAATCGTTTGTTCGAAATAGTCCGTTTTTTACAGATGGCCCTTTGGCGGAGCGAACCAATGTCTGGAATATCATGCACCAACTTGGAGTTTCCAGAAGCAGGCTATTGGCATCTCCACAAGAATGGAGTATGGGGGAAACCAAAAAAGCCGCACTAGCGTATACACTTACGAAGCCTCACACTTTACTGATCTGGGACGAACCAACAAATTATCTGGACATCAGTGCCCGGGAACAATTGATCAACTTGGTGAAAGACTCTCAACCTTCATTAATCCTGATTGACCATGATGAACATTTTATTCGTGAAACATCCACTCAACAAGTTGAGTTAAAAAAGCCAGATTGATAAGAATTCAAACGTCTTAATTAAAAATTCAAATCGAATCAAAAAAGGCATCCTAAATCTGATTAAAGATTTTAGGGTGCCGCTTTCGTATATACAGGTGTTATAAAACTCTAGTTACATATTTCTGAATTATCAGTCATTTATCCATCAACTCCCTGCACCAAGTACAATTACTTACTGCTCTTAAACAATCTCCTAAACAGGAAAAAGTTAATCACGCCAAGCAGTGCGAGCATCCCAAATGCTAAGCGACTGCCCACCACGATATTTTCCACATTGGACAGGGTACTGATGTGGACCGATGTCATCATCGTTGCAATCACCGTGGTTCCAAGCGATCCCGCCAACATGTTTCCAGTTCCATAAATGGCGTTGGCATCCTTCTGTTCATCCCTCGGCAAATGCTTCAGGCCATACGCCATACTATTTCCAAAGGCCATTGAACGGCCGGTGGCGTATATCGTATACAGGATAGTGATGACAAGAACCGACATTTCCTGGCCCATCACCATCATGATGGCAATTGGTATCAGGAACAGGGAATTTCCAAGATAAAGCGGCAGCTTACCACCGAACCGGTCGAGCATCCACCCATAAATTGGCTGGCCCAATCCATTCAGCACACTTCCGGGCAACAGAATCAAACCACCAATAAAGGCGGTGGCTCCGTTCACCATCTGAACATAACTCGGCAGCATGAAATTCAAGCCAATGTTGGAGTATTGCAGAAATACATATGGCAAAAAGCTGAATAAGAAGACCGGTCGTTTAAATACCGAAAGCTTAAACAGTGCTTTGTGGCTGGATTTGGACAGCCAGCCAAATGTGCCAAACAAGATGGCACTGACAACCATGTAACTAATAAATTTAATCAGGGCACCGGGCTGGCCCATGATATTGAAGCCCATCAGTAAGGTAATCATTGCCAGGGCCAACACGCCAAACCGCAGCCAATCAAACTCATAATGCTGCGTTGGGGTATATTGTTTGATAATGAAAATGCCCAGGCCAAGGAGGAGAAGGGTGATCGGAACGGTGATCCAAAAAATCATCCGCCAGCTGGCAAACGAAACCACCGCACCCCCAAATGTCGGGCCCAACGCGGGAGCAACCAAAACAATCAAATTAGCCATCCCCATATAGGTGCCTAATTTATGAGCCGGAACAACATCCAAAATAATATTGTTCATCAACGGACCGGTGAGCCCGACACAACCCGCTTGGATGATGCGGCCGACCAATAATACCCAGTAACTTGGTGCCAGCCCACACATCACATCACCAGCGATGAACAATAAGGCGGCGGAAACAAACAACTGCTTGTTGGTAAACCGCCGTTTCAAGAACGCCGATGTAATTGTCAGCAAAGCCACTGTCAGCAGGTAGCCGGTGGTCACCCACTGGACCGTCGGCAGCGAAACGTTAAATTGTTTCATTAAAGTTGGAAAAGTGACGTTCATTGAAGTTTCAGTGAGAACCCCCATGAAGGTCATAAATGCAATCACAGTAATAACTAAGAATGGATGCTGTTTTGCATGATCGTTTTGATCGTTGGTTATGGTATTCACGCTGGTGCCCCCCGAAATTGATTGTAGTCGAATTAGTTCGCAACTAACATACTACCATTTATTCAAGAGAGCTGACAGTTAAATTTAAGGAGTATCAACAACTTCAAACACTTCGCAAATGCATGGGCTTTCCAGTGAAAAGGACTTGCCTTGAAACTTAGCCTGCTTGCGGAAAAGTTGTTTATGAAGCTGCCGCCAATACTTCAACGAGCGGTTCCCTTCACCTTCCAGATAGGCGTGCTCTTGGGATACCCATTTAAATGGGACAATCTCAACCACCTTCAACTGAACGATGCACGCCGGATCACCGTTGCGTTTCAACACAATTCGATAATCACCGACTTTCGGCACTGCCTGATCGGCGTCATAAAAGTCAAACCAGGAGCTGTATGCGGTTTTCTGTCCACGCACCACCATCTCAACCAACATATCAGTTGAGTTCGGCCGGTCGGCAAACGACCAAGTCTCAAAGTTTGTGTGCTGCACTTTATTTCGATTCATAAAATCTTCCCAGTATTCTGTTGCGTCCATTTTTAAAATATCCATATTTAAATCCTCCATTCATTATTGATTAATGGACCCAGTGTACTTTGGGGAGCTTAAATGAAGCTTATACATAAAAAGCCACCCCTTCCTGGCGGCAGCATAATCTAAAATTTGATGTTAAAAAATATTATGTGAACCCGTATCAATTAATGTCAGAACGATCGCATCTTCATCAATCGTATAGATGACAACCCAATTGTCTAACACGTGGTGGTTTGCTTTCGCTAAACGTCCAGGATGAAAAGCTCGATATCCTTTCCAATTGTTTTTCAAGGCATGATCATGTGCTTTCTTGAGTAATTGTTCATCCTGATCATCTATGGCATTCAATACGATTCGAATAAGCTCAACCGGATAATGCATTTTAATAAGCTTCTTTAAGGAGTGGTCAAAGTGTTTAGTCCGTTTTCGAATCATGACGGTCTTCGCTTTCTAATTTTTTTAAATACTTTTCGAAATCTGCATCCGACCCATCACCAATCGTCTCCGATTGGCCATGTTCTGCCTGGTATTTAGCTTCCAAGGCGCTTGGTGAGTTTAAATAATCTCCTTCGCCCATCGCAAGGTTGGCCAATGCCAACTGAATATAATCAGACAAATTAAGCCCAACTTTGGCTAATTGGTCTTTGGCCGCCTGCTTTACTTCTGGAGATACGCGAACACTAATTCTATCAATCTTCTGTGGTGTTTTAGGCATATTGGATCCTCCCTCGTCATACGTATGTCACCCATTTATCTATAATTGATTATATTGATATCTGAACTCATTGTCAATTGGTTTGAAACAATATAAAAAGCCCCGGCATGCCTGCCCGGACTTTCAATTTCATTTCATCATTATTTTCATTTTTCTACTATAAATACATATGTGTCAGGAGTCACCTGCTAAGCATCAACGCTTCCAAATATGTGGGTGGAGCTATCTGAGTTGGCCCGTTCGTTTAATTCGAATGCTGGTATCAACCCCCTTATTGATTGATCAATTACTGTTGCGCAACACTGGTCGTTGCATCTTCTTCGATAGTTTCTTTAATGGCACTGCCTAAACGCTTAATTCCGGTTTGAATTTGTTCCTCAGACATATTGGAATAATTCAATCTGAACGTACCAGGGGTAACCTTGTCAGGGTAGAATGGTTCGCCTGGAACGAAGGCCACATTGTGCTTAATGCAGGTTTTGAATAATTGAATGGTATCTACGTCACCAGGTACTTCGACCCAAATGAACAGGCCGCCTTCTGGATGACTGTAGTTGACGCCGGCTGGGAAATACTTCTCAATGGCTGCCATCATGACGTTCTCACGTTGGCGGTAAACCTTGCGGATCTTAGCAACGTGTTCGTCGATGTTGTATTCTTCCATAAACTTGGCAACAATGTGCTGGGTTAAGTTGTCTGAATGGACATCAGCGGACTGCTTCATCACGCTGTATTTTGGCATTAAGTCCTTATTCATCACAATCCAGCCTAATCTTAAGCCAGGAGCTAAGATTTTGGAGAATGTGCTTAAATAAATGACCCGCTCTTCTTTGTCATAGAACTTAACCGGTTCGATATCGTCGCCGGCAAAACGGATTGCCCCATATGGATCATCTTCCATGATCATGATGTCATATTTGTTGGCAATCTCAATCATCTGCTCACGGCGTTCAGCGGACATGGTTCTGCCGGTTGGATTTTGAAAATTAGGAATCGTGTAGATAAACTTTGTGTTCGGATTTTCAGCAACGGCTTTCTCTAATTGATCCATCTTCATGCCGTCCTCATCCATTTCCACGCCGACAATGTGGGCACCATAACTTCGGAATACATCCAGCGCACATAAATAGGTTGGCTTCTCGACGATCACTGTATCACCAGGATTGACAAACATCTTAGCAGTGATGTCGATTGACTGTTGCGAACCGGTGGTAATCATGATGTTATCCACCGTTGCTTTAATGCCCTGCTTGTTCATGCGTTTGGCAATCTGCTCACGTAATGCCGGATACCCAACCGCTGAAGCATACTGTAATGCTTCACGTCCGCTCTCATCGAAGACTTCGTTGGTCACTTTTTTTAAAGCTTCAATGGGAAATAACTCAGGGGCGGGTAACCCGCCGGCGAAGGAAATGATATCTGGACTGCCTGCGACTTTTAAGATGTCGCCGACTGGATCACTATCGTTTTTTGGAACCCGTTCTGAAAATTGGAAACTCATACGCGAACACCTGCCTTTTCTGAATCATCATGTTTATCGGCCACATTGGTTTGTGGTTTGTGATACTTCCGCATCATTTCAGCCATGTGAACTTCTTGAACCACAAACTCGTGAGTGCGGCAAACATAATCATGTTCCCGACCAATTTTTGCAATATAGCCATTAATATAGTCAACTTCGGTTGGACGACCCTTTGAGAAGTCCTGATACATTGATGGATAATGGTATTTGTATTCTTTACTTACTGTGATAACTGAATCAACTTGTTCTTGACGAGTGGCAATTAGATAAATGCCTGCTCGTTCACATGCATCATATGCTTCATCAAATAATTGTCGTGACATTTGACGAACACCTTCATACTCGATGAACTGACCCATCTGCATTTCAAACATTGTACATAATGTGTTGGTCACCGCGTTAAAGACAACTTTGGACATGCACATGCCTTTCCATTCGTCGGCGAATACTGGTCCTAACTTAGCATTGGTAAAGTCATCGAAGATCGCTTGGGTCTTGGTGTCCGGCTTTTCGTTGTTGTATCGTGCCATATGCATGACTTCATCGCCCTTGGCACCCATGAAATCAATGTCTGCTGGACCATCCATTCGAGTTGCGATCATTGCAGTTCCACAAATAATGTTATCTTTAGGGAAGTACTTCTCGATTTTTTCAAAATGTCCCATGCCGTTCATTGCTGAAAAGACATATTGGTCATCATGGAAGATACCGGCTTTACTGTCGCGTTCCATTTCTTCAGCTAATTGCATTTGCTTCTTAAAGATGATCCAAACATCTGGATGTCCCTTATATTCTTCTGGATAGTAAATGTTGATTGGAACGATGCGACGATTTTCGTGATCACGGGCAACGGTAACACCACCTTGTTGACGGATCTTCTCAACGTTTGGTTCCCAAGTGTCGATGAAGTCAACATCAACTCCGGCATTTTCTTGTAACATAACACCATACCTTACTCCCATTGCTCCTGCGCCAATAATACCGTACTTCATAATGACCACTCCTTCTATTTTTTATTAATCCGACTAAAAAAACGCCCTTTGGTTATAAAAACCAAAGGACGTTAAGTTAACGCGGTACCACCTTAATTTGAATTATCTTCACAGACAATTCCTCAAAACGTACGGGAAAAATACTTCCGATACGTCCGCACGTTAATGGGTGCTACCATCTCACCTCGAAAAGTGAACTTATCGAGTTCGATCTTTCAAATCGTAGTTTTAATGCCCTCACACCGACCAGGCACTCTCTTTGTAAAGCTAAGATTCTAATCCACCGGACCAAATCAATTAGTCGTATTTAAATGTTGAATGAACTATAGCTCATGAACGAAGATCCTGTCAACACCATTTTTTGAAATTAATTAGAAACGTCTCATCAAAATGCCATCTTATCAAGCGTTTGAGAAAGAATAATTATTTTGATTTTTTTGATATTAGGTGTTGGATTCAGTTATAATTAATATATTAATAACTTTAAAACTGGAGGTTAATTGAATGCGAACAGTAATCGGAATTGCAGGTTTATTAGCAATGGCAAGTTGCGTTGGAGCCATTATATTTTTGTTATTGGATAAGATGAACATCGCAGTTCCTCTCTTGGTGGCGGGAACGATTGTCTTAATTGTCACCAAAGTTGCATCGTCTGTCGTTTCTCGCCGCGAACAGAGAAAGTAAGCTCCCCTTAGGGACATCACACAGATACAATCAAGCAAAAAAATGGAGGCGATTCAAATGCGCGCAATTATTGGTTTTGCAGGATTGATTTCGATGGCAATGTGCATCAGTGCCGTCATTTTCTTAATCATGGGTAATCGAACAGTTGCTGTCCCATTGGTCACCGTGGGATTGGTTATTTTGATTGTTTGTTATGGTGCCGCATCATATATCTCGCATACCGACAGGAAAAAATAGAAGTTGAAATAGATACATAAGCTAAACTGGAGGTGACATCATATGCTGATGATTAGAACAATCCGTCAAAGTGACTACTCAAATGTCAGTGACTTGATCCGCAGCACATTTTCCAAAACGTCAAATGGCTATCGCAATGAAGCAGAGCTGGTTGATCGTATTCGAGAAGATCCAACTTATAACAAGCGGTTGGAAGTGGTAGCCGAAAACAACAATCAGATTATTGGGTATGGCCTTCTCAGTGAAATCCAAGTCATAAGCTCTGAATCTTCGGCAACCGGCCTCTGCCTGGCACCATTGACAGTTGACCAAGCTTTTCAGAAAACTGGTGTTGGAACCGCAATCGTTAATGAACTTAAAACCCGGGCAATTCGGCTTGGGTACAAGTTTATCAGTGTCATGGGCTGGCCAGATTATTACCCAAGATTTGGATATGAGAAAGCCAGTAAGTTTGGAATAAAGGCCCCGTTTCCGGTTCCCGATGATGTTTATATGATTAAGGCATTAGTAAAGGGCGGCCTTGATGGGGTTAAAGGAACGGTTAAATATTTATCGGCATTCGATGAATAAGCATAATTGCAAACCAGTTTCCGATTAGTTTTCAATTGTGATTTTAACGTATTTTTGAAAAGCAATGAGATATCAACAAAGACGGTTTCAACATCCCCTCGAGGTTGTTGAAACCGTCTTTCATTTGTCG
The DNA here is from genome assembly GCF_001435575.1 of Lentilactobacillus sunkii DSM 19904. Lineage (GTDB taxonomy): Bacteria > Bacillota > Bacilli > Lactobacillales > Lactobacillaceae > Lentilactobacillus > Lentilactobacillus sunkii. Next base: position 1,947 of record NZ_AZEA01000028.1, on the reverse strand, counting down.
CAATCGCAAACCGAACACATTACATCTTTTTATCTAATCCAGCAAATTTCCAAATCAACATCAGAGCGATTAATATTAATCCAATAATCGTTAATGCAATTTGCTGCTTAGTTTGATCACCTGTCTGTGGTAATTTATCAGTAGGTGCGTTGACTGGTACAGAAGCTGCTGTACTCTGAGATGTTTGGCCTGAGCTTGGAGTGGATGAATCCTGAGCCACTGCCTTATCTGCCAAACCAGTCTCGTTGGTTGTAATAGTCTCACCTGGATTATTATCATTTCCCGGCGTATTCGGACACGTTGGCTTATTAGGACATGTAGGATTCTTTGGTTCACACGGGTTAATCGGTGTATCCGGAATATAGATGTTCTTCAAGATAATCACACCGTTTTTAACCGGCTGCTGACCAGCTGTTGAGGCCCTGTATCCGTTCGGCACCAGAGTTTCAGCAACTGTGTAGATAATTGGATTACCATCTTTATCAGTTTCTGGTAAATTATCAAACGTTGCCGAGTAATGATTACTTCGATCCAAGGTCACTGTTTTATCGGTCATCTTCCCATTAGCAAACAAAGTAGCGGTAATCGTCGGTGGAATCGTCCCACATGGGATATTGCACCATTCTTTAACTACCTTAATTGAAGTATTTCTTGGCGTAAATACGTTGACCAACGTCACCAACCCGTTATTAGCAACTCGTTGCCCGGTTGTTGTTGACGTATAACCATCCACCACTGTCTCCTCAACGGTATAGGTAATTGGATTGCCGTTTGAATCCGTTTCCGGTAGATTGTCAAATCGGCCTAAGTACCCATTTTGACCATCCAGCGTCAACGTCTGACCCGTTGGCTTTCCATTTGCATACAACGTCACAACAATCCTTGGGGTTTCAACTCCCTTCGGCACGCCATGCCAAACTTTGTTGACAGTAATCGACGTTTTACCAGGTACATATTCATTGGTTAATGTCACCGCGCCGTCTTTTACCGTTTGCATCCCCGATGTTGACGATACATATCCACCAGGAACTGACTCTTCGGCAATCGTATATACTATTTTCTTGCCATCAGCATCGGTTACTGGCAAATCAGTAAATTCTGCTGTCCAATTATTAAGGGCATTCAGTTCGACTTTTTTGTCGGTCTTTACGCCATTTTCATAAAGAACAGCTACAACAGTCGGTTTCACAACGTTTGCTGGGACCCCTTTCCAAATCTTGTTCACTTTGATCTTGGTCTTCTCAGCAATGAATTGGTTATTGAAAGTGATCTTACCGTCTTTGTCTGGTGCTTGATCATCTTTATCAGTTGTGTAACCGTCAACTTTGGTTTCCGCAACCGTATATTTGATCTCGGCTCCCTTGCTGTCAGTCTTTGGTAAATCGGTAAATTCGCCGGTGTACAAATTGCCCTTGTTCAAGGTCAGTGATTTTTCTGTCTTTTCACCATTCTTGTACAGTGTCACGATCACTTCGGGAGTAGCCACACCGTCTGGAACACCTGCCCATAACTTGTTCACGGTAATCTTCGTCTTTTCAGGAATGTACTGGTTGTTAAAAGTTACCTTGCCATCATTATCAGGGGCTTGATCATTCTTATCAGTCGTGTAGCCGTCAACTTTAGTTTCCTCAACTGTATATTTGATCTGGGCTCCCTTTTCGTCGGTCTTCGGTAAATCTTTAAACTCACCGGAGTATTTATTATCCTTATTCAACGTTAATGTTTGAGGCGTCTTCTCACCGTTTTCAAACAGAGTTACGGTCACTTCAGGGGTGACCACACCTTCTGGGACGCCAGCCCATAACTTGTTCACGGCAATCTTCGTCTTTTCAGGAATGTACTGGTTGTTAAAGGTTACCTTGCCGTCGTTGTCCGGTGTTTGATCAGTTTTATCAGTTGTATAACCATCAACTGCGGATTCCACAACTGTATATTTGATCTCGTCCC
>NZ_AZEA01000027.1 GCF_001435575.1 Lentilactobacillus sunkii DSM 19904 | reverse complement strand
AACTTAGGGGGTCACTTCATATTATCTCTTATCTACTCGAAATCCGCCTCTTTCTCCACGGTCTTAACATCAATCAAATGCAACTCATCAATCAATCGCACGCCAAACGAGCCTGCCAGTGGTTTGTCCATTGCTTTTGCCACAACTTCGCCGGCAACATCAAAGACAGCAGTTGCTGTTTGAGCTGCTTCGAAGTAGTCCTTTTCAATCCCGCAGAAACAACCGATCGTGCTTGACAGCATATCGCCTGATCCAACATGGAGCTTGAACAAATCGGTTTCGTTATAAATTCTGACAACCGCTTCACCATCTGTGATGATGTCGGTCTTACCACTTTCTACGACAACACAATTGCGTTTCTTGGCCAGCTTCTTGGCGATTTCTTCCAAGTCTCCGCTGCCTTCTCCGGCATCGATTCCCTTGGCATTCCAATCAACATCAGCTAGAGCGGCAATTTCACCGGCATTTCCACGGATAACTGCCACATCGATTTGATCAAGCAACTCATTACAACGTTCCTTACGATAATCAACCGCACCAACCGCCACTGGGTCAACAATGATCGGTTTGTTATATTTATTGGCAAATGCTGTCACTGCGCTAATCTGCTGAAGCTGACCTTCTGTAAATGCCCCGAGGTTGATGGTAACTGAGTCAGCCATCTGGACCATCGGCTCAGCTTCATTTTTTTCTTCGGACATAATTGGTGACGCACCCAAAGCGTTTATTCCATTGGCAACATCCTGTACCGTGACAAAGTTTGAAATGTTAAAAGCAATTGGGTTCTTTTCACGTAATGTATCCAGTAAATCGATTTTCATTTTCCGTTCTCCTCTTTGTACAATTATTTGTTCATAAAAATAGGAGCTGAAGACACTTGGATGTCTGCAGCTCCTGATTGGGTTTGAGTTTGAATTGATGCGTCTCGGCTTGGTGAATTTGGTTGGTGGTTCTATTTTACCTTGCCGAAACGTGTTCNGGTTCTATTTTACCTTGCCGAAACGTGTTCCGACGAGCCAGATGCTAACTTCTAAGCCAACTTTGGTTCAAACCCCAAACCCGGGTTTCAACCAAAGTTACCTTAGAAACCGCATCTCCCGGCTCTCGTCACACTCTCACTTTCCTACCCCAGTCCTAGCTGACAGGTTCCAAGGGTTTCGGCCTTTTTAGGTCGGTCTCAGCTGCTCTCCAGCAGTTCCCCTAGTGTGTTTCTGATTTAATGGTACTTTATTTGATTAAGCCGGTCAATCGTTATCTGTTTTGGCTGGTTTCACGATTCACGACTTGTTGGGCATACTTGTTTAACGCCTCAAAAAATGCATCCAGGCACTTGTCCGGCATAATCCGTTTCATCAGCACAGCTGGCAAAGCGCCGGTTCCAACTGCGTACCTGGTTTTTGGCCGCCTCGAAAAGACTGCCCGGTCGACTGCACGAGCGACTACTCTTGGTGCTGCCGCGAATTTATACGAAATGGCGAAGAAGGCTGCCGATCTGCGGGCCAATGATGCATATGGTCCACTTCCCGAAGCATCCATCATCCGATCCATTGCGCCGTCTTTCCACTCGGACTGAATTGCCCCGGGTTCGATCACCGCAACATCGATGCCAAATGGTTTGAGCTCCTGACGCAGCGAATCACTGATCCCTTCAACCGCAAACTTAGACCCGACGTACCAGCTGCCCAGTAGCATATTCCCTAATTTACCGGCCATTGACGACATATTGACAATTCGTCCGCTATGCTGTTTTCGCATAACCGGAAGAACCGCCTGAATCATTTTAACCAATCCAAATACATTAACCTTGAATTCGTACTCGCCTTCGGTCAGCGTCACTTCTTCAACGGAACCAAACGATCCGATACCGGCATTGTTGACCAAAACGTCAATTCGACCGGTTTCAGCAACAATCTGACTAATCACCCGATCAATTTCATCGTGGTCGGTCACATCCAGATGCATCGTGTGGATGCCCAAATCATCGAGTTCGTTCATAGCGTACACCCGCCGTGCCAGAGCATAGACTTCCATGCCGTTTCGATAAAGATTCTTGGCAATCTGCTTGCCAATTCCTGATGAAGCGCCTGTAACAATCGCAACTTTTTGATCCATAGTGATCCCTCCCGAACTGTTATAAATTAATTCCAGTATATCACGTTAAAGCGCTCACATGGGCTTTACTCTTGAATTCTAAAAGTGGTAATATGCTAGTCAAACATCAAACAAAGGAGCTGATAAAGTGGTAAAGATCAGACCAATCGAAGGCCAAGACGACACCGTGTTGGCCGCAATCATCCGCGACTCACTTAAGTCTTATGGCCTCGACATTCCGGGGACCGCCTATTTTGATAAAGAATTGGATCACTTGAGCAGCTTTTATTCAAAAAAAGCCAACCGGGAATATTTTGTTGCTGTTGATGATGCCGGTAACGTTCTTGGTGGTGACGGGATCGCTGAATTTGATCCGGTTAACAAAATTGCCGAATTACAAAAACTCTATTTAACCAATGCAGCCCGCGGCCATCATCTCAGTTACCGGCTGTTGGACACGGCGGTTGGATTTGCCAAGGGTGCCGGATACAAGACCATTTATTTGGAAACCCACCATTCACTCAAAGAAGCAGTTCACCTTTACCAGTCATACGGTTTTTCCGATTTGGGTCATCCCTTAAACAACGGTGAGCACTCGTCGATGGATAAATTCTTTGTACTTAATATTTGAGTTCTATAGAATGGGGTTAGATACACCTTAGGAGGTTAATTTATGTCATTAACAGATACTTACACCTTATATAACGGCGTTAAAATTCCCCAAGTCGGCTTTGGGACTTGGCAATCAGCTGACGGCGATGAAGCTTATCATGCAGTCTTAGCTGCTTTAAATGCCGGCTATCGTCACATCGACACAGCTGCCGCATACGGCAACGAAGAAAGTGTCGGCAGAGCAATCAAGGACAGCGGGGTTCCCCGTGAAGACTTATTTGTCACCACCAAACTGTGGAATGCCGATCATGGCTATGAAAAGACCAAGGAAGCATTTGGCCGGTCACTTGAAAAGTTAGGTTTGGATTACGTCAATCTTTACCTGATTCACTGGCCAAATCCAGTTGACTTTCGTTCCAACTGGAAAGAAGCAAACGCTGAATCGTGGCGGGCAATGGAAGAATTCTACGAAGAAGGAACTGCTAAAGCGATTGGCGTTTCCAACTTCAGACCAAAGCATTTGGATGCTTTGCTGGAAACAGCCAAGGTCAAGCCGATGGTCAACCAAATGTTCATCAACCCTTCTGACCTCCAGCCGGCAGTGGTTGAATATAATGACGATCACGACATTCTGACAGAAGCATATAGTCCGCTTGGAACCGGTGAGATTTTCAAGATTCCAGAACTCGCATCAATCGGCAGAAAATATGATAAGACACCAGCCCAAGTGGTTCTACGCTGGTCACTCCAACACGGTTTCCTACCACTGCCAAAGTCAGTCCATGAAAAATACATCAAGGAAAATGCCGATATTTTCGACTTCAATTTGTCAAATTCGGACATGAAGACAATCGATGGATTCCATGGCAAGGCGGGTTTGGCGACTGATCCGGATACCGCCACTTGGTAAAAAAACAGAGTGTGAGCAAGAGCGGTTAGCAACCGGAGCATAAGCTGACTTTGGGGGAAATCGAGTTTGATTTCGCCCGAAGTTGGCTTATATGCAGGTTGCTGCTCTTGAGAACACGTTTCGACTAGATAACATCTCTCCACAAACAAATGCTAATTTTATCAATAATTTTTGGCTCGACATCCCAGCCTCAATACTTTCAAAATGTATTTTTTCAATGATACTATTCTCGTTTTTTACTTCCATTTAGATAAAATGTGCTTCGACGCAACTGATGTTAACTTCTAAGGGGGCCTTGACCAAAACCCAAAAACAGGGTTTTAGTCAAGGCCCCCTTAGAAACCACATCAACCATCGCTCGTCACACTCTTCCCTGATGTGCTATCATACTATATAACTAGAATTATTAAGATAACTGCAAATATTAAGGACGGTTCAATGTATAACGATAATAATAATGTTCACGTAGATGAAGGTGAACAACTCACCATCGATATTAAACGCTTGGGAATCAACGGCGAAGGGATCGGTTACTACGAACGGAAACTGGTTTTCGTTCCCGGCGCCCTGCCAACTGAAAAGGTCATTGTTGAAGTAACTGATGATTTGAATAATTTTATTCGGGCCAAGCTGGTTGAAATCTTGACCAAGAGCAAAGATCGAATCCAACCAGTCGACGACTATGCAAATGACGTCGGCGGTTTTGAGCTGGAAAATTTAACTTACCCCAAACAACTGGAATTCAAACGTGACGTGATCCGTCAGTCACTTGAAAAATATCAGCCAACCGGCTACCGCAGGTTTAAGCTGTTACCAACAATTGGGATGGATGATCCAACCCACTATCGTAACAAGGCAACTTTCCAAATCCGCAAAGATACTGACGGCAACACCATTGCCGGCTTATACAAAGCCCGCAGCCATGACGTTGTTGATTTGAAAACGTCCGCCCTGCAGTACCCATTGACCATGAAAGTGATGCGCGCAATTGTCGCGATGATCGATGAGCTGGGCATCCCCGCTTATGACGAGGAGAAAAATGCCGGTATCATTAAGACAGTGGTTGTTCGAGCAGCGATTGCCACCGATCAGGTTCAGGTGACCTTTATCACCCAAAGCAAGAAATTGCTCAAAAAGCACCAACTCCTGGAACGCATTAAAGCTGACCTGCCTGAAGTTGTCTCAGTCATGCAAAATGTCAATCCAGGTAAGACATCCCTCATTTGGGGCGATGAAATGATTCATTTAGCCGGCCGTGAAACCATCACCGAAGTCCTGAATGGATTGAAGTTCGACTTGTCTGCCCGCGCGTTCCTCCAGGCCAACCCTGAGATGACTTCCACCCTTTATGATGAAGCCTTCAAAGCCTTGGACCTCAAGGGTAATGAAAAGTTGGTCGATGCCTATTCCGGCGTTGGAACAATTGGGTTATCAGTTGCCAAACAAGTTCGGGAAGTCCGCGGAATGGATACCATTGCGGATGCGGTTCAAGATGCCAACGCCAATTCGGTACGAAACGGTATTTTTAACTGTTTGTACGAAGTTGGTGAAGCAGAAGAACTGCTGCCAGAATGGATTGACGACGGTTGGACTCCAACTGCTTTGATTGTCGATCCACCCCGCACCGGCTTGGCTGATTCACTAATCGACACAATTTTGGACATCGTTCCGAAAAAGTTTGTTTATATTTCATGTAATCCATCGACATTAGCGCAGGATCTAGTAAAATTAACTGAGAAGTATAATGTTGAATACATTCAATCAGTCGATTTGATGCCACAGACGTCCCGCTGTGAATGTGTTGTTAAATTCAAGAAAAAATAACCTTTAATCTGAAAGGAGGTTCCCCATGCAAAACCCATTTGGTAACGGCAACAATGATGATAACAACAATAACCAAAATGATCCCAACAATCCAATGGGACTGCCGATTCCGCCAAATTTTGCGACTGTCGTCAATAAGGCAAATGGTCAAATCAGAATTGCGAAAGTCGGGCCATCGTTTACCGCTTTGTTTTTCAATCTCTGGGTCCCAATTTTCAGATCGGACTGGTACAACCTGCTGTGTATGGCAGGTGTCGAAATTATCGCTGGAATGGCCCTGTCACTTGGAATGGGTGAACCGTTCCAAATTGCCTACAGCCTTGGTTCATACGGACTTGGGATCGTCTGGATGCTGATTTATAACATGATGTATTTCAAGCATCTCTTTAACATCGGCTTTGTGCCGGCGGATGAACGATCTAAAGAGCTTTTGGCGAATGCAAACTATTGGAAAGAACCTAAAGATAATAACCAAGAATAACAAAAATTCCTTCAGCCGTTTGGTTGAAGGAATTTTTGATTTAAGATTAAATTTTGACTTTATATCCTCTAGTTGCTTGAACGGCAGCTTTCCAGCCACGATAAAGCTTCTGGCGGCGGGAATCTTCCATATTCGGCTTAAATGTTCGGCCAGGTGCTTGAAGACTCTTGATTTCATCAATGTCTTTCCAGAAACCGACTGCCAAACCGGCCAGAATTGCGGCACCAAATGCAGTGGTGTTTTCATCAGCCGCTCTTTGAATCGGAATATTCAAAATATCAGCTTGGAACTGCATCAAATAACTGTTTCTTGACGCACCACCATCGGCCATTAATTCTGGAATGTGCATGCTGGTGTCCTGCTCCATTGTTTGAATGATGTCTTTGGTTCCATAGGCGATTGACTGCAAAGTTGCCTTAACAAAGTCATCCTTCGTGGTTCCGCGGGTTAAGCCAAAGACGGCTCCACGAACATCCTGTTCCCAATAAGGCGCACCCAATCCGTTAAATGCAGGAACAACGTATACTTCATCGTCGTCTTCAGAGTTCATCGCAGCCTGGCGAGATTCCGGTACGTTGTCAATCAGCTGTAAGCTGTCTGCCAACCAAGACAAAGCCGTTCCGGCTGCAAAAATTGATCCTTCAAGGGCATAAGTCACTTTGCCATCCAAATTGTAAGCAATGGTTGTTAACAAGTTATCATCCGAAATTTCAGGCTTTGAGCCCGTGTTCATCATGATAAATGCACCATCACCGTACGTGTTCTTGATCATTCCCGGTTCAAAAGCCAATTGCCCAATCAAAGCCGCCGACTGGTCACCGGCAATCCCGGCAATCGGAACTTCAATGCCATAGAACTGATAATTTTTCGTCGTTCCGTAAAGTTCACTGGAAGTTTTAACTTCTGGAAGCATCACTTTAGGAATATTGAGTAATTTCAAAATATCGTCATCCCATTGAAGGGTATGGATATTAAAAAGCATCGTACGACTGGCATTCGAGAAATCGGTAACGTGATACTCACCGCCGGAAAGCTTCCAAACCAGCCAAGTATCAACGGTTCCAAACATCAATTCACCCTTTTCGGCACGGGCTTGGGCACCGTCAACGTGATCTAAAATCCAGCGGGCTTTGGTTGCGGAGAAGTATGAGTCGATAATCAAACCAGTCTTCTTGTGGATCATACCAGAATAGCCGTCATTCTTTAATTTACGGGCCAAGGCGGCAGTTTGCTTAGACTGCCAACCAATTGCATTATAAATCGGTTCCCCGGTCTCTCGGTCCCATATAAGCGTCGTTTCACGTTGGTTAACAATCCCAATTCCCTCAATATCTTCAGGATGAATTCCGGCGTCGATAAACGCTGAAGAAATCACGTTCAATACGGAAGTCCAAATTTCGTTGGGATCGGTTTCAACCCAATCATTGTGTGGAATTGCCTGCTTAACCGGCTTTGAAGCCTCGATAACTTTGCGGCCGTTGTGGTCGAAAATCATCGCCCGAGTGGAAGTCGTACCTTGATCAATTGATAAAACATATTTTGGTCTGTCTGTTAACATCAAATTCCCTCCGATCACTAGAAAGCGATTACAAATTATTTCAAAAAAATTATGTAACTTTATTTAATTATAGTGCATTCCATTTTCATTTGTATTAAAAAAGCACATTATGAACTATACCATAACGTGCATTGCAATTCAAATTGCCTGTTCAATAACTTTTGTGAAGTAATATTAAGCTAGACCAATTATCGTTTTACTTGAACGTGAATATCGTCGCCATTGTCGTTGAGCTCTTCATCATAACTAAAGTTGGCGTCAGTGAAGTAATGCTTGATCTCTTTGTTGACGTTCTCAAGTTGGCGATGGTCACCATCTTGACGGTTAATAACAATCTCGTATTCCTTCTTATCATCGTCGGTGTTTACAAAACTATAAATAACATCAACGGTATTTAAAATTTCTTGAATCATTTGGCGTTCAGTCATTTCAATACCCCTTTCACTTAACCTATATATCCACTTTAGCGCTAAATGCAAAAAAATGTTGATAAATTATTCTTAAGCTTACGCTTGTGAGAAAAATTGTTTACATCCAGCAGATTTGTGAACTATAATTAATTCTATCATAAGAGGTGACAATGATGACTATTGCGACAAAAGAAATTTCAAACGAATTGATGAATGCATATAAAAATCACAAGTTGGTGATTGTCGAAACCAATGACGACAAGCTGACTGGCAGTGTCGCAGCTGTCAATCACGATCAGGCTTTCATCAAACGCCCAGCCAAAGGTGTCGAAGTCATCAAGTTGGAGAATGTTAGGCAGGTTAAACTGCTTGACTAGATTCGGGTAATTGAATTTTCATTTGTGAGACGCTCTGCGGTTGTTGCGGAGTGTTTTTTTGTTTTTGGGGGAACCAGGCGGCTTGACTACTTGACGACACCCCTGACCCCCGACGGCGTGAACCATCTAACCTACTTGTTGCCACACAAACGAAGAATGCCAAAGATGAACAAGATTCGTTCATCTGCACTGGTATATTTCGGTGGAGGCTGCAAAGTTTGGAGTTGTTATGTTTTTTGCTGCTCCCTTCGGCTTTTGAGCTATGCTCCGACGACCCAGTTCCCTACACATAAGAACGGCCCGCCAACAAAGAACACTGAATCGTTCTTTATTGGCGGGCCGTCCTTATGACCGGGAACTCCCGGGTCTCGTCGCACACTATCTGTTTTTCTCATACATCACATTCTCAAATCTCTTCCGCAACTTTTCCGTTAACAGAATAATGTTCTTTGGTGGGCGGTTTACGCTGAAGTCGAAGCAGAATCTTAACGGGACTCCCATATTGTAATCTTCCTCGTAAGCCGTTACCTTCTTTGGATCAACATCTAATTTATAACCCATCAGGACCTGCATGCCCAATTTTTTATGGGCATCCCAGTTTGAGGTGTCCCGATGGCTGCTTAATAACGTTCCAATCTTTAAACTGTCCAGTGCCCTTGTCAATGTATCGACGTTACTGATTTTATGCTGGGCACCTAAAAAGACGAAATACCGGCGCATCACAGGAATGACCGACGTGAAAAAGACGTTTGTTGCCGCAATTTTCTGTGGGAACAATTCCAGGATCACTTTTTTGACTGATTTTGCAGAATATCGTCGTGGACTTCGTAACTGATACTTGTAGGCCAGACCAACAAATGCCTGGGTAATATAGCCAGCTGCTGCTCTTTCCGGTTTAGTTAACTTTCGAAATGAGCGGGTTGTTTGGAATCGTCGAAACCACAGACGATTATTTTCGAAATGTTTTTCAGCTTCTACTTCCGAATATTTTTGTTCCACAAGACCGCCTCCTCTAATTTGAATATTAACACGATTTGGCCTTGAACAGTATCAATTTGACCTCGGAGCCCGCTTCAATAAAGATGTTCAAATCAGTCCAATTATTATACAATGAAGTTCGACATTATTTTGAAGGAGAATTCAATTACAGAATGGCTAAAATGAAAGATTTCAAACAGCGCCTCTACTACTTGGGGCTGTCAATCGTTATTAACTCAGCCGGAAACGCTTTGGCCATCTCATCCAACCTGGGAAGTGCCGTGTGGACCGGATCAGCGGTTAACCTTTCCAAATGGGTCAACGTGCCTCTGGGAACAACCTTGGCCATCTACGGAATCATTGTGACACTGTCCAACCAACTTCTACTAGGGTCCTTTGACCGACGACGGTTCTTCTCGAACTTACTGTTTACCGTCCCGTTCAGTTACCTGGTGGCCTTTTTTACACTTATCTTTAACTCGCTAGGGGTTCCGGCGTTAGACTTTTATATTCGTCTGCTCCTGGATATCATCGGCCTCTATTGTGTGGCAATGGCAGTTTCCATGTACTCACGCGCCAACCTCATCATGCATCCCAACGATGACTTGGCTTATATCATCCGCTTCAAATACATTCACGGAAGCGCGGTCATCTCACAATGGTTAAGTTACATTCCACCAATCGTGATCATCATTTCATCCTATCTGGTAACCGGAAAACTTTACGCCATCGGTTTTGGAACAATTTTTGCGTTAACCTTCCAAGGCTCGATGATGAAATGGTCAGATACTCACGCCTTTCCAAAACTTAAGCACCACGTCGATCTTTAATGAATTCAGCAATTCCTTTAAAGGTCTTTTTTGTCTCCGCTAGTTTGAACCACAACGTATAGTCATGCCAGCCATCTTTGAATTCCGTGACAATGGGTGTGACGCCCTCTGCTGCTGTCAATGCTTCAACGAATTGATGATTGGCAGGTACCAGCATTTCATTAGCACCATAATATATTTGAATTTCGCCAACACCCCTTAGTTGTGTGGGATCGGTGAAATCAACCCATTTATCAGGGGTGGCCCCACTTTCAAACCAGCCGCCGATTTTTTGAAGCGTTGGCAGATCCAGTAAAATATCGTCTCCTGCCCGACTAACAATTTCTGGATCGGTTAGCTTCATGTCCAGCCATGGTGAAATAAAGCTGGTTCCGGCAACTTTTCCGGGATTATCAACCAGCACCTGCAATGCCAACTTTGCACCAGCAGAATCGGCAACAATAAAGGTTGGTAATTCAGCAGCGATCACAGTCTCAAACACTTCTTGAGCAAACTCGAGCATTTCATCAGCCTGATGTCCTGGCAATAGTGGAAAATCAGCCACTTCAATTTGGCTGTCGGATTCCACAGCAATCTTGGTAATCATCTCAAGCTGATCGTCATTCATGGGAACCGTGAATGCCCCGCCATGAAAATAAAGGATCTGGCTGGTCGGATTAGCCACTGTTTGAATGGTCACCAACTGACCATTTTTAACCGGACGAATTTTGTATTCGTTTTCATTTTGGCGGAAAATATTGATCTTCTGATTTGGTTTCAAGAAGCTGTGGGCAACATTTTTCTTGTAGTCTTCAGCTCTGAATTTCTTGATAAATCGCCTAGCCATAAAGCTCATAACAGATTCTCCTTTTGATGTTTGGTGTTGTCATTAATTGTAATGCAAATGAATTTATCGGACAAATTTCGAAAAGTTCACAAAATCTTCACAATTTGTTCAAACTTTAGACACATTCATTCTATATATTAAATACATAAACATAAAGTGATACGTCATTTTATGTGGCAATAAATTAAATCCCCCTTTAATTTATTACTTTTGTATTCATATTCTTCCCCTAAGAATATAGGTAACTTGAGATAAGGCATCCCCGTGTCTTATCTTTTTTTTACCCAAATTTGGCAAAAATGGTACAATAAGTTCACAAAAAATTCACAAATTATTCACACTTTATTTAAACATTTAATGTATCATACAATGTGAATAGAAGTTTCGACTTACTATTCACCTCATATTTGTCAGAAATGATAAAATCAATTTTGATTTAAACCTTATCTCCCCCTCAAAAAAAGATATAGGTATTAAAAGCAAGGTAGTCCCCTCTACCTTGCTTTTATTTCACTAAAATTCACAAAATCTTCATGATTTCATCGAATTTTGTTTATATTTGTCTTGTATATTATAAGCATGAGCAAGAAATAAACGAGATTTATTTCTACTCACCCCAATAACTTTGGATTGTAAATTGATCCCCCATTGATTTACTATCTGTATGCTTCAAATTCATATTCCCCTCAGAATATTGAACTGAAAGGTCTGACTCCCCCGTCAGGCCTTTTTTCTTTGTTCGATTATTGGCCCATAAGGGTATAATTAATCAATAACAAATGCGAAAGGAGCTCGGCCAATGTCAAGATACGAGGCTAAATACCAGTCCAGATTTAAAAAGCACTATCAAAATATGATCCGGGCAAACCGCTACTCAAAAACGGATTTTGAAGCAGTCGAACACCAATTGTTGAGCGGCATGCCAGTCGCAGAAAAGTACGATGACCACGTCATTAAAAGCCGCAAGCCACAACGGGCATTATTCATCAAAGGCAGTTGGCTGTTAATTTATGAAATCGTCGGCGACACGGTTCGGTTCTTGGACACGGGAAGGCACGGAGAAATATAACCACTCCACTGAAATCCAGGTAGAGTCCCTAACTGCCCGTCATGCTATTACTTTTCGATATACCGAACTTCCAGGCTGCCCAGATTCATTTTACCGGTCAATCTAACCACCGGTCCCCCATGTGGCGCATCATCGTTAAAGAATGTGACATTACCCATATTTTGCCGAACTTCATTGATGATCTTCCAGTCTTTAGGAATCAAGACCTGGACTTCACACATGTAAACATCAAAATTGATTGTGGCACTGTCACCTTGAATCAGTGCTTGATCAAAGTCCACCTTAGTACTCGACATGGAGCCCTTAATGTCAGCCTGCTGAAAATCATCTGATTTAACGGATCGTACAACACCGCCCATTTTTGCGTCAATAACCGGATGTGATTGATTACTTGAATCTTGTTTTGAGTCATCGTCAGATGTGGTATTCCCAGTGAAGGAATTCTTGATGGATTTTTGCCAGTCACTTAAATGATATTGTTTAACCTGAGGCGCAAAAATAATCATGAGACCCATAGAGACCAGCAATGCAATTCCCAGAATGGTCCATGGAACTAAGTTGGTGATCCCCAAGGGTCCGGCGTACAGCATTGCTAAAAATGCCAACGAAAAGACCGATGCGGGAATATTGAAATTCACCAGCGATGACAACAGAATAATTGCTAAAACAATTGTCAAAATAATCGTTGTCATACTGATTTTAAAGTTCAACCAGCCCATGCCAACCGCAAACCAGGTAATCGCCCCGGCTATAAATATAAGCCCCACAACCCATCTTTGTTTTTTTACCTTATCCATATCCACCATGCCTTCCTGTATCTGACTGATTTCCCTAAATTCTTCAATTACTATCCAGTGATTCGTTTTAGGAAACTTGTGCATTACATATTAAGTTAAATATAGCATAAGGACAAAAATGAAAACTGCATCCTATCCAAAGTGTGCACACATTGGAGACTTATGTGTATGCGGATTTTCGATCTAAGAAAAACTATTGGATGCCTGCCTGGCACATTGATGAAATTTAAAGTCAACATCGTTGCAAATGACCGTTCCTTCAATCAAAATAAAGCCACGTTCCAAGATATCTTTCAGTCACACATTAATACTTTAAAAAATAAGGAGTAAACACATGAAAGCAGCAATTATCAATGATTTTACGCGAGGCCCGGAATATGGCGAATTCCCCGATCCAGAGGTCAAAGACGGTGAAGTTGAACTACACATTTTAGCGGCAGCCGTCAGCCGTTTGGCCCGTGCCAGAGCCAACGGGACTCATTATTCGGCAACCAGCACTTTACCAATTGTTCCAGGAGTTGACGCAGTTGGCGAAACTTCTGACGGCGAACATTTCTATTTCAATTCCGGCAGCAACGTCTATGGCACATTGGCAGAAAAGGCTGTCGTCAACCGGCGAGCATTGTTCCCAATTGATAACACGGCTGATCCAGCAGTGGTTGCAGCAACTGCCAATCCAGCAATGTCTTCCTTTATGGCCATCAAAGAACGCTTAGGCGAAGACAAAGTCCGGGGCAAACGTGTCTTGGTATTGGGAGCGACCGGCGCTTCAGGTCAACTCGCCATCCCCATCAGCATTGGCTTTGGGGCATCCGAAGTAATCGGTGTCGGGAGAAATCCTGAAAAGCTGGCTAAATTAGGTCAATTTGGGGTCACCTCAACCATCAAGCTGACCGACAACGATGAGAATTTAAAAAACGACTTGGCCCAAATCGGCGACGTTGACGTCGTTTTGGATTACCTTTGGGGCGACATCGCCGCAACCATGATCACCGATATGATTGCCCAACGAAAAGATCCCCAGCATTCACTGACTTGGGTTCAAATCGGGTCAATGGCTGGCCAAACCGCCCCACTAAAAGGCAGCCTGTTCAGAAGTATGGACTTTCATTTAATTGGCAGTGGCTTTGGTTCATTCACGGCGGCCAACCTGGCAAACGACATGCCTGCCCTACTTAAAATGATCACAGACGGAAAGATTGCCGTTCCAGTTACAACTTTCCCATTGAGTCAGATCGCTGATAAATGGAATGACTATGGCGATAACCGATTGGTATTTCTACCCTGACCAAATCTCAACACGAAAAAAACGACCTCCTCAGACTGCATGCCCGTTTGAGGAGGTCGTTTTAGTTATATTCTAAAGTAATTTTATCTAATCTAATCCAATTCGCGCAAAAATCTCACCAACATGACGAATATGATAATGGTAATCAAATGCGTCGTTGATCTGATCTTCACTCAAAGCATCGGTAATCTTCTTGTCGCCTTCAACCAGGTCACGGAATTGAATACCTTTATCCCATGATTGTTTGGTCAATGGTTGAACCAAGTCATAGGCCTGCTCACGAGTCATTCCTGAATCGATCAGCTTAAGCATAACCCGTTGACTGTAAATCAAGCCATAGGTCAGACCCATGTTGCTCTTCATGCGTTCTGGGAAGACCGTCAAGCGATCAAGAATTCGTGTGAAGCGGTGAAGCATATAGTCCAATAAAGTCAATGTATCTGGAATAATGATCCGTTCTGCGGATGAATGAGAGATGTCTCGTTCATGCCACAAAGCAACGTCTTCATACGCAGTGACCATGTGACCACGGACAACCCGGGCCAATCCACAGATGTTTTCTGAACCAATCGGATTCTTTTTATGTGGCATTGCGGATGATCCTTTTTGGCCAGCGTCAAAGTGTTCCTCAACTTCATGAATTTCAGAACGTTGAAGGCCACGAATTTCAGTGGCAAACTCTTCAAGACTGGTTGCAATTAATGCCAAGGTTGAAATGTAGTCAGCGTGGAGATCTCGTGGTAAAATCTGACTGGTAATTTCTTGGGCACGCAATCCAAGTGAGTCACAAACGTATTGTTCAACAAATGGCGGTACGTTAGCAAAAGTCCCAACGGCACCGGAAATTTGACCAGCTTCCAATTCTTTGGAGGCAGTTGCAAAACGGCGCTTGTTCCGGTTCATTTCGGAGTACCAACGGGCAAGCTTCAAACCAAATGTGGTTGGTTCTGCTTGAACCCCGTGAGTCCGGCCGATCATAACTGTTTCTTTGTATTTTTTAGCTTGCTTGGCAATCACATCAATAAATGCATCGATATCTTTTCGAATGATCTCATTGGCCTGCTTGATTCGAACGCCCCAGGCAGTATCAACAACATCAGTACTGGTTACACCGTAGTGGACCCATTTTTTCTCTGGACCAAGTGACTTTGATACGTCACGGGTGAAGGCAACGATATCATGATGAGTAACCGCCTCAATTTCAGCAATTCCATCAACATCAAACTTGGCATTCTTCTTAATCTTCTCAACGTCCTCTGCTGGAATCTTTCCAAGCTTGGACCAAGCTTCATCAATGGCAATTTCAACTTTGAGCCATGAAGCATATTGGTTTTGGAGTGACCAAATGTTACTCATTTCTGGTAAAGAATATCTATCTATCATAACGAGTCCTTTCTGCTAAATAATGACAAGATAATAATACCATATTGTTCATGTTTTGACTATATTATGAGAAGAATAATTGTCTTTCGTTCGTATTCGGATTCAAAGTCGAATATTAAACGTTTTACCTCTGAAAATTATTAACCTTTTAGTTGATTAATACAATGTAAGTTGGTATTATTAAAAATGCTGGGTAGATTCCTGGCAATAAAATTTAGAGGTGTTCATATGTCATCTATTGTGATTGTTGGAAGTCAATGGGGCGACGAAGGGAAAGGTAAGATTACCGATTTCTTCGGCCAAAGCGCTGATATTATTGCCCGCTATCAAGGCGGAGATAATGCCGGCCACACCATTGTATTTAACGGCAACAGCTACCATTTACAACTTATCCCATCAGGCATCTTCGATCAGGAAAAGTATAGCGTGATTGGTAACGGGGTTGTCGTTAACCCTAAATCCTTGATCAACGAAATGGACAATTTGAAAAAGGATGGGATTAGTACAGATAACTTGAGAATTTCAAACCGTGCTCAGGTTATCATGCCATACCACATTCTCTTCGACGGTTTGCAGGAACAAAAGAAAGATTCCAAGATTGGTACTACTAATAAGGGAATTGGGCCTGCATACATGGATAAAGTCGAGAGAATTGGAATTCGAATTGCCGATTTACTTGATAAGGATACTTTTGAAGAAAAGCTTCGAAGCAATCTGGCAATCAAGAATGAGCTGCTCACTAAAATCTATGACCACGAACCACTAGAATTTGAACCAATCTTCAATGAATACAACGAATACGCCGATCGAATCCGTCCTTACGTTATTGATGCTTCCTATATTATTAACAACGCACTTGACGATAACAAGAATGTTTTGTTCGAAGGCGCACAGGGTGTCATGCTGGATGTTGATCATGGTACCTACCCATTTGTTACCTCATCCAATCCAAGTGCCGGCGGTGCTGCTGTCGGTACCGGAGTCGGCCCCAACCGAATTGACCACGTGATCGGTGTCTGCAAGGCTTACACCTCACGAGTTGGCGAGGGACCCTTCCCAACTGAATTAAATAACGCAACCGGTGATCACATCCGTGAAGTCGGCCATGAATACGGCGTCGTAACCAAACGTCCCCGCCGAATCGGCTGGTTTGACAGTGTTGTTCTTCGCCACTCGGCCCGAGTCAGCGGATATACCCATCTGGCATTGAACTGTCTGGATATTTTAACCGGTATTAAAACTCTAAAGATTTGTGTTGCTTATGAATTAAATGGTCAAAAGATTGACCATTATCCAGCAACTTTAAAAGAACTCAATCAATGCAAGCCCGTTTATGACGAGCTGCCAGGCTGGGATGAAGACATCACCAAGTGCAAGACATTTGATGAATTGCCAGCCAACGCTCAGAACTATTTGAACCATGTCCAAAAAGCAGTCGGTGTCCCTTACGCAACCTTCTCAGTCGGTCCTGACAGAGAGCAGACTAACGTCGTTGAAAAAGTATGGTAAAAAGCAGTGAGCGCAGCAAAGCGATTAGAAGTTGGAGGATAAGTCTCCTTTAACAGAAATTCCTGCATTTGGAATTTTTGTTAAAGGAACTTATGCGCAAACTTCTGCTTTGCGGAGCTGTCCTAAACCAGTGAGCGCAGCAAGGCGGTTAGAACTCGCCAAGTAGGCTAGGCATTTCATGGCCGTCGGATCATAAGTCTCCTTTAACGAAATTCCTGTATTTGGAATTTTGTTAAAGGTGCTTATGAGCAGAGTTCTGCCTTGCAGAGCTGTCCTAAAGTCGTAAGCAGAGTCAGGCAGTTAGAAACTGTAGCATTCCTGACGAACTTGTCCTAAAACCTCGGAGGTAAATCATGGAAGTATTTGATTACGAAGACATTCAACTCATCCCTAACAAGAACATTATCAAGAGCCGGAGTGAAGCTGATACTTCAGTAAAATTCGGACCTAAGACATTTAAGATCCCCGTTGTCCCTGCTAACATGGAAACAGTGATCGATGATGACCTGGCCGTTTGGCTGGCTCAAAACGATTACTTCTACATCATGCACAGATTCCAACCAGAAAAGCGTGAAGGATTCATCAAAATGATGCATTCAAAAGACCTTTACGCTTCCATCAGTGTTGGAATCAAGCCGGAAGAATATGAATTCATCGACCAATTGGTAGCAGACAACGAGAAGCCTGAATACATCACCATTGATGTTGCCCATGGCCACTCAGACTATGTTATTCAAATGATCCACTATATTAAGGAACAATTACCAGACAGCTTCTTGATCGCCGGAAACCTGGGAACACCGGAAGCCGTTCGTGAAATCGAAAACGCCGGTGCTGATGCCACTAAAATTGGTGTCGGACCTGGTAAGGCCTGCATCACTAAGCTCAAGACCGGTTTTGGTACCGGTGGCTGGCAATTAGCCGCATTGCGTTTGTGCTCAAAGGCTGCAAGAAAACCAATGATCGCTGACGGTGGAATCCGTTACAACGGCGATATTGCCAAGTCAATTCGTTTCGGTGCTTCAATGGTCATGATCGGTTCATTATTTGCCGGCCATGAGGAAACACCAGGTAACATGATCACCATTGACGGCAAGAAATACAAGCAATACTGGGGTTCCGCTTCAGAACGTCAAAAAGGTGCCTACCGTAACGTTGAAGGCCGTCAAATGTTGGTTCCTTACCGTGGCCACATTGCCGACACTTTGAACGAAATGGAACAAGACCTTCAGTCATCCATCTCATATGCTGGTGGCCGTAAGCTGAACGATATTACCAAAGTTGATTATGTGATTGTTAAAAACTCAATTATGAATGGTGACTAATTCTTTTTATCACCGATTCTGATTAATGATAAGGAGGGGCTGTGGCAAAACAAATGTTTTGTTCACAGCCCCTTTGAATTTCTCCTGTTATATAGCCATAACGTGTGCCGAAAGACTGCCTCCTATGCATAACCTAGGATAACTTTCCGAGCTTACAGCTCAAAAAAATATCCTAGGTTATGCTACGGAAGCAAAAACGTCTTTTGTCGCACTTCCCTCTTTTTGTATACAATGGCAATCCAAAGGAAATAATTCTTGCCATTTATACACTATTACGTCTAAACTTATATCTAAACGATCCATTCTGAAGGGACTTGAAGGTAATGAATAATTTGTTCGATGTATTAAAAATGGTGAGGTTCAACCATTTCGGCTTTGACCCTGCTCAGGTCGTCATTACCGACGTTGCCGGGAAGCCGAACTCTATTTTGACCGATTTATATCGGGACGTTGTCAGCAAAATCAACTTGTTTATCAACCTTGATGAAGCCGACACCCCAGAAGAAGTCATCTCCTCACTCAAGTTACATACACCACTGCCACTTGATGTGTTGGACGAGTACGGCAAGATCCTAGACGAGCCGTTATTGGGGGTTAACTTCGCCCCACAAAAGGGCCAAATGGAATTATTGGTTCGGGGGTAATACCTGTCATAACAGACATTGGAAACAACTCCAGCCTTTAATTTCAAAATATTTAGTGAAGTACAAAAAGACGAATTCAGCGACCATTTGCGGTTGCTGAATTCGTCTTTTTCAATTATTTCGATCAATGAACTGACCATTCATTTTACTTTATTTTTTAATCAATCCAATATATTTCCAAGCACCTAGTAACCCAATTAGCAACATGCCGATGACCGTTAATGCAATTTCCTGCTTAACTTTGTCACCAGTTTGTGGCAATTTCCCTTTAGCGGCGGTTGTGGTTTGAGGCGTACCTGCTTTGGCTGTGGTGGTTGGTTGCCTTGATTGCACTGCTTGAACAGGCGTTACAGGCGTCTTGACGATCTCGGCACCCTCAGAAGTCGTATGAGTGTCTGGCGTTATCACACTAGGCTTTCCTGGCACATTTGGCGTCACAGGTGTGACAGGTGTAACAGGAGTTACTGGTGTGTGCTTATTCTTCAAGATAACCACCCCATCTTCGACTGACTGCTGTCCGATAGTAGAAGATGTATATCCATCTGGAATTTTTGTTTCGGCAACGGTATAAATAATCGGGTTCCCGTCTGCATCGGTTTGTGGCAAATTGTCAAAGACTGCTGTGTAATCGTTACTTGAGTCCAACGTAACGACTTGGCCAGTCGCCTTGCCGTTTGCATACAAGGTTGCCGTGATACTTGGCGCAACAGTCCCTTTTGGAACTCCAGACCATTCCTTGACAACTTTGATCGAAGTCCTTTTTGGTACAAACACATTTACCAAGGTAACCAGACCACCTTTGACAATCTGTTGACCGGTAGTTGTTGAAGAGTATCCGTCGACTGCGGTTTCGACAACTGTATATGTGATCTTATTACCCAGATCATCAGTTTCAGGCAGGTTCTCAAATCTTCCCAAATACCCGTTTTGACTATTCAAGGTTATTGTCTTATCGGTTGCTTTTCCATTTGCATACAATGTGACCGTAATTGCAGGTGTTGCGGTGCCCTTTGGAACCCCTTGCCAGATTTTGTTCACAGTTACTGAAGTCTTATTCGGAACATATTCATTAACCAAGGTAACAACACCGTCTTTGACCGGCTGCAAACCAGAAGTTGTGGTTGTATATCCCGCTGGAACCGATTTTTCGGCAACTGTATACACAATTGGCTTTCCTTGATTATCGGTTTCCGGTAAACCTGTAAACTCTGCAGTCCAGTTATTCGCTTCATTTAACGTAACGGTCTTCGCAGTTGCTTTACCGTTGGCATACAAGACTGCCTCAATACTGCGATTGCTGGTATCTGAAGAAGGGACACCTTTCCAAATCTTTTTAACGGTAATCTTAGTCTGCTTTGGAATATAGTGGTTGGTCAATGTCACTTTGCCATCAACCACTTTGATCTGCCCACTATTGGCAGATGTATAACCACTCACTTGTGTTTCAACAACAGTATATTTAATAGCCTGACCATTTGCGTCCGTTTCGGGTAAGTTATCAAATTTTCCTGAATAGCCGTTCTGACTATCCAAGATGATTGTTTGTTTGGTTGCCTCACCATTTGCGTAAAGAGTGACGGTGATTGAAGGTGTTTGGATCCCTTCAGGAACTCCCTGCCAAACTTTATTGACTGTAACGGAAGTCTTATGAGCAACATACTCATTTACCAATGTGACGACACCATCTTTAACGGGTTGTTGGCCAGAAGTGGTTGTTGTATAGCCATTTGGAACAGACTTCTCTGCAACAGTATACTTAATCGCCTTACCCTGACTGTCCGTCTCAGGAAGATCCGTAAACTCGGCCGTCCAGTTATTGGCTGAATTCAAAGTAACTATCTTGTTGGTTGCTTTACCATTCGCATACAAAACGGCTTGAATGGATAACTTCTTCTTGTCGACATTCTTAGGAAGACCTTTCCAAGCTTTCTTAACGGTAATCTTGGTCTGCTTTGGAATGTAATGGTTAGTCAATGTCACTTTGCCGCCAACAACCGTTACTTGATCATTGTCAGCCGCCTTGTAACCATCAACTTTCTCTTCGACAACGGTATATTTAATTGTTTTACCGTTATCATCGGTTTCGGGAAGATTATCAAATCTGGCTGAATAACCGTTCTGACTATCCAAGGTTATCTTTTTACCGGTTGATTTGCCATCTGCATATAAAGTGACGGTAACTGAAGGTGTTTTTACCCCATCTGGGACTCCCTGCCAAACCTTGTTGACTGTAACGGAAGTCTTATGAACATTGTATTTATTGACTAAAGTTACAACACCATTTTTATCAGGTGTCTGTTTGCCTGAGGTAGATGTATACCCAGACGGAACCACCTTTTCTGATACAGAATACGTGATTTTGTTTCCCTGATCATCGGTTTGAGGCAAATCAGTAAATTCTGAAGTCCAGTTGTTTGCTTTATTCAACTCAACCGTTTTCCCAGTTGACGTGGTAACATCCTTGCCATCTTCTTTAACCGTCTTATATAAGACAGCCGTGATTGATGGGATGTTGGCCTTTTCACTATCCGGAACACCTTGCCAAGTCTTTACAACTTGAATCTTCTCCGGAATAAATTGATTTGTGAATGTCACTGATCCGTTCTTATCAGGTGTTTGGTCGCTGTCAGTGGATTTATATCCAGGAACTGCTGATTCCTTAACACTGTATTTAATTGTATTACCGGAATTATCCTTTTCAGGTAAATCTGTGAAGCTGCCTGCGTATTGATTATCTTGATTAAGCTCCAGCGTCTTTCCGGTTGACGTTGTAACATCTTTGCCGTTTGAACTGACAGTTTGATATAACGTTGCCGTCACTGATGGTGTTTTCACGCCACTAGGAACACCAGTCCAGACCTTGTTAACCTTAATTGAAGTGGTTGCTGGCGCAACGTACGTGTTAGTAACCGTGACGTTGTTGGTTTTATCGTCAAGCAAATGTGAACTTGTAGTGGATTTGTAATTGGAGACTGGGTCTTCTACCACAGAATACTCAATTTTCTTATCACTTGAATCAAGCGTCCAGAGGTCTGTGAACGATCCTTTCCAGCCATTTGCTTCGTTTAATATGATTGACTTCCCAGTTGAAACTGGTTCCTTCGATCCTTCATGAAGTGCGTATAATGTCACCTTGACACTTGCTGGAAGTTTGCCATCAGTTGGTACACCCTGCCATTTCTTGGTGACATTAATACTAAACTGTGTCCCATGACCAGTTCCCTTACCACCAATTGTATTTTTCGAGTGACTGGTCTTATCGATAACAACGTTATTTCCGTCGCCACCACTACCACCATCTTTAGTAGTTCCTTGGAGCCTCATATCATTATTGAGTTGTAGTTCAGAACCATTTTGCAAATAATTTTGATTCGTAATCTTGCTTAGATAGTTGATATTGATTGTTTTATCTAAAACACCAATCCACTGAATTGTAAACTTGGCAGGATCACTGGCTGAATATGTAATCGTGTAATCTGTGTCAGGGATAACATTGCCGCTATCATCTTTAATTTGAATAACAGGCTTCATGGTTATGGGATCCAACACGATTTTTTGGTTGTCAGTGTTAAGCAGGGTGTCGGTAATAACGGCATTATTAATCTGCCTTTTATCAGCGTTAACCTTGGCATCCCACATCATATATTGATTTCGACCATCAGCAGTCTGAGGATAATCTGTCCCTTTGAATGGTCCGCTGAAAGTATAACCATTTTTACCAATATAACCGTCAGGCTTGGTGTCATCCTTTGACCCATTAACTTGGAAACTGATTGTTCCACCACGATCGTTGATATGCTTACTGTAATAATCATTGAAAGTGATCGTGCCGGAAGTTGATCCACTGTCGGCAGTGAACTTCCCAACAACGGTTTGATGGCCATCTTTGTCCGTGGAAATCAAATCAAAATTCTGGGCGTCATGGAATGTGGTTCCGGATGGTAAAGTGAGCTTCGCAGTATCACCCGCGTTCACAACAACTCCAGCTGGAACCGTGTAATTGTATTTGATAGCATAGTTTTCATATTTCTGCCAGTTTGCAATTACAGAGGGATCCATGTTGCTAATTGCTTCCCAATTGGTACTCCCATTTTTACTATAATACCCGTCATTTGGTCCCAAACCCGTGACGCTGGTACTGATATCAACTGCCTTGGCGCTTTGTGCCTGAAACCCGATACCAATAAATATTGAGATAATAACTGCAAAAATGCCCAGCCATTTCCCAATACTTCTTAAACCGAACTTAATCTTTTCGTTCACGAAAACCACCCCTCCGATAATAAAATGCATATCTTAATAACAGTTCTGATAACAATTTAGATTTAATTAAGCTGCATCTTTTAATTACCGAATGATTATATCATCAGCATAATAAATTGGCAAATAATGCATTAGTAATTATATTATTCAACAATTTGATACTGTAACCTTTTAAAAATGTTATAACATAACGTCCTGATAATGCTGTTAAATAGGCAATGTTAACAGTAAAAAGCATGATGAATTACTGTGGAATACTTTTATCCTGTACATCCATAAGAATTTGCTTACAAATAATCTGTTATAGTTAACTATTTATAAAATGTTATTTTATGTTGTTTATGTACATCATGATCAGTGGAAAATTTTTTTGAAATATTTATTTATCGCGATACTTTTTGATTGTTGGTCACAATTTTTAATTCAAGCCATCAATGCTATGCTCTAAGTCAAAGAATTTCGTGGATTTCAACCAACTTTTTGCGGATAAATTCCAATAATACTTCTATATCTCCCAGAGAATTCGAAATTATTACGGGTAAAACAAAAAGAGTACCAATCATAAATTGATTGGTACTTTAACATTTGAATTAATCAACAACCAACAGCCCGTCGTGGTCGTCAATCATCTGTAAAGATTTATTGGGTTCTTTGTATTTTCGGCATCACGTATTATTCTTCAACCTGCCCAATTTGTAAATGGATTTGATCCTTGTCAACAAATGGACCTATCTGAACCAGATCCTGATCTGAATCATATCGGTACAGAATTGTAAATTGGCTATTCACACTAATCTTTCTAATAGGTTCACAAAGATGATAAGTGTCTGATAATTTTTCGAATGCATTAGGGACTACTTCAACACTGTTAAAAGCATCCCTCAAGCCATTAATTGTGCTGTTGAATTCAGCCACGAATTGTTCGATACTCTCGTGGCTTGCATTTCGGCGTTCACAATCATCAATTGCAGAAACCAGCGATTCATAAAAGGACTTTGAATATAATACCTGGGTCAGCATCTTCATTTGTGCCACCCGTACTTTCCCAATAAGCTAGCCATTTCATCCTCTGTCAAGGTCCGATTATACTTAAAATCATCAAACCCTTTTTGAATAATTGCTCTCGCTCGATTAATGTTAGCCTCCGACATATCTAAAATCAGCCATTCCCCTTTTTTCATTAAATGCAATTCATCACCTTCGTGAATTCCAGTTGTTCTTGGAAGGATAACTCCTAGGGAATTTCCAATTTTTCTAACTTTAATTTTCTTCATAACGTCTCCCCCACGCGTTGAATAGAAGCCATTATACCATGCATTACATGCGCAACATGCCATTTAAAAAAAGGGCACAAAAAGTTCACAATTAAAGATTGTCGGTCCTAATTATTCACAAAACTATAGTTTATTGGGAAACATTTCTCCCAGTTTTTATGTTATGAAATGAATATTTCGCTTGATTCAGTATAAAGTCTCGATCACATGTTATAACATTGCTTAGAATTGCCAAAAATACATCTGCAAAAATCTCGCCATTTCAAATCACACAAAATTGTAAATTTCTTGACTATAGTTATGGGAACAATTATTTTTGATAATCTAGCTTTGACCGACTTATTGATGAAACACCATATCAATAAATTGATCAATAGTTGCGCACACCAATGCCTGTTGAAGTGTTCTGGTACAACCGGATTTAATGGTTTAAATAAGTGTATCTGAATCCCCCTCGATAGTACAATTTGCGGTCTCTTATGATGTAATCTTATCAGGAATTCAAAATTATGGTTAAAACTCGACGGATTTTGTTATCGAAATAAGTACGATATACATATGGCCGTGCTGATTATGAGTAATATTGTAATTCATTCATCGTTAGTTTCGATAATTTCCAATTTCATGAACAACTGTTCATGACTTTAAGCTGCCTTTTTTCAGCTCAAAAATGGGTTACAGACATATCTGACCGCGCCAAAAAACAACCCCAAAATTCACTTGGGGTTGTTTTGGAGTCTACTTCATCATATCTCTGATCAATTCTCAGTAAATGCCATGAATCACTAATTTTTTATTGGCGGTCATGTAATAACCGTTGCTTAATTCATAACGGGTGGTCAAGTTGTGCTTAACGATCTTCTTGACCTTCAAATGGGAACCGGTCTTGTAGTTCTTCACTTTCTTGGTTAAGTTGGCATTCTTATATACATTGACACCCTTCTTGGAAATCACAGTCATTTTCTTGTTCTTCGGCATTGATGCGTAATAAACTTTTTCCACTGACTTCCGGTTGGCTGTGATATAGCCGACTTTACCGGCAGTCTTGCTGTGATGGTTGACATCTTTGACTTTGTAACGAAGTGCTCCACCATTTGAACGAGCATAATCAGTCACCACGAACATTGGGCGGTTAACTCGTTTGGCCTTTGGATATTTGGCAATCCGCTGGTTCTTCTTGAAATTGGCGTGCTTGTACATGTAGATCGCCTTAGTAGCGTATACGACCGTGCCCTCAGTGGCGGCATAGTTTGGCAGCTGCGTTCCGTCAGGTAAGGTTCTTGGTGTGGGCATTTGGTTGTTTGTCGCATTAGTTGATTGTCCGGTGTTTGAACTTGAATTGGTTGCTGGAGTAATTGTGCTATTTGATCCCTTATTGTTGTTTGGAGTCGGCGGCACAGTGTTCTTCTTGTATTTAAAGGTAATCTTAGTGTCATCACTAATTTTGCCAGCGACCTTCTTATCGCCAACGACCGTGTAGCCGGCAATTTCTGGTGCTTCTTCTGAATATCCAGTATTCAGTGGAAGTTGTTTGGTTTGAGCAGGATGGTCCGCCATTGCTTTTCCTGATTCATCGAGGTATTCAATGGTCAGATTAGCGGCATATTTTTCGTAGACGAAAGTTGCTGTTGATCCTGATGCATGCTGTTTCGGACGCATTGCAATTCCTCGCATGTAGTTTGGTTGTAGAATTGCCTGGAATAACAAGTCGTCAACATTTGTCTCCATATTTGCATACATTTTGGAGTCTGAATAAACGTAAGTTCCATAAGGCTTGGGATTACGGATCACAGCCGCAATATATCGATAGCCATCGAATTCCATTTGAAATGAACTATCAGGATCTGGTACTTTATCAAAATCATACTTGATCGATGGCTTCAATTCTTTCCCATTAACATCGGTGTAAAAAATCTTAATTTTGCCCGCTTCACGTTGAAGTGCATCCGGTGTTAATTTAATTGTTTCCGGTAATGGATTTTGGGTGTCTTGGTAAGCAAAGTAAACATTAACTTCTTTATCATCTGCCGCCCGATGTGGATTGTATACATTTAGATCAGCTAATCGTTTAAGCTTTTCCGAGTCGGTTTTCTGATTGAGTTCCTCATAATACATGATGTGCTGCTCAGATTTATTATCAGTATGATATCCTTTGAGAACATATCGACCATTATTAAAGGTCAGTGGTACTTCTTTTGACACGTCCAAAGTATCATATTTTGAGATTGGTACCATAACTTGCTTGTTATTAAATGATGAGTGAATATGATTTCCATTAATATCCATTGAATGTAACGTGTAGGTTACTTCATTATCTGCAGCCTCAATTGCTGATTGATGTATCAATAATCCCCCAAATATAAACGCTGCGACGAACGTCACCAGCCATCGAACTGCTCGAGTTAGGCTGAGTCTTCCAGTCTGATCGGACATATCCGTCTCCCCCTTATTATGTTGTTAGTGCCACGGCCACTTTACAATATAATTGTAGCAAGGTTGTTTTTAAAAAGGTATTTTTATGACTTGATAGTTATGATTATGAGTACCTTACTAATAATTGGCATAGGTGATTATATGTTTCTGAAGTTTTCTAACTGTCAGGTTATGATCATTCCCCATTGAAACTAAATAGAAACAAAAAAATCCCCTTCAGATATTCATAGTCAAAGCCAAACTATCTGAAAGGAATTTTTAAATGAATTAATGCGCTTTAACTTTACTCTGCATCTTGCCCAGCATGAGGTCAACCAGTTGATCTGCATGAAGGCCCTTGATATAGACGTCCAGATCAACGTCCTTTAAAGCATCCATCAAATCGTCCTCACGCATTCTAGTCCCTACCAAACGATTGGTTAATTCGGACAAATCACCTTTACCGAAGAAATCACCATAGATCTTGCAGGCTTTTACCCGCCCTTTTTCGATATCGACATAGATTTCAACGGTTCCAACGGCGTCCAAATGCATGTCGTATTCATACTTATATTCAGGAGCAGCCCCGAAGTTCCAGTCCCAGTTCTTGTATTTCTTGGCTGCCAACGCATCGATTTTCTTCCAATCATCGTCAGTCAAATCATGGTATTTAATTTCATCATCACTGCGGGCACCAACCATTTCTTGCGTCATGAGGGACATAAATTCCTCCGGTGTCACGTTTTGATACTTGGGAGCAAGGTGACTGCGAATGTCGGTCACCCTTGCCTTAACAGACTGAATCCCTTTTGAAATCAGCTTCTTTTCGTTAGGAGTTAATGATCGAACCATTGCGTCATAGTCGATATCAAGCAAAAGTGAGAAGCCACCGTAAATTCGATCACCGACAATTGCCATCGCACCACCGGAAACCTTCTTGCCGTCAATGGTCAGATCATTTCGGCCACTGTCTTCGATGTTTTTAACGCCGAGTTTCTTCAACGCCTTGATGGCTGGCGCGTACATTTTAGCAAAGTTGCCATACAAATCCGGGGTTGCAGCATCCGCTAAGAAGCAGAAATTGATTCCGTGACGATCGCAGTAAACCGAACCGCCACCAGTATCTCGGCGAACAACTTGAATCTTGTGTTCGTCAACATACTCCTGATTTATTTCCTGACGGGCGTTTTGAAATTCCCCAATTTCGATCTTTGGATCACAATTGTAAGGGAATAAAATTGGCTCATCCAAAAACAAGTTTTGCATACAATAAACTTGGCTTGCCAATGCCAGCGCGCCATCATAAATGCGTTTGCCGTCACGTTCTAATTCAACAACATACATAATGTTATATCCCCCTATAATTGACCGACAACTTGAGCAATATCACCATTCAACCGAACTTTTTGACCATCCAAATAATCCGGAATCAGATAATCTTTTTGATTAACCATGACATACATTGCATCCGGGCTTTCTTTGGTCATCTTCCAGAATGGTTCTCGAATAATCCATGGTGTCGTGTGACCAACGCCAATTTCGAGATTCAAGACTTTCTTACCATTCCACTTATCCAAAAAGTCATGATAGTTTTTCTCTTCCCGATGCCACTCTGCGTCTTCGACCATCCCCTGGTCGGTTCGCTTGTTAACTTCAAGCGGTGCGCCACAGTTTGGACATCTAGGAATCAAGTCTTCAGGTACCCGCATATTTCTCTGATCACGAACCATTTTTCGAATCAAATCGTCATCCCGATAGGTGAACGGTGTACAAAACTTCGAGCATTGCATTCTGGAGAACTGCCCTTGATAATTAAAAACTCGGTCCTTATCGAAGTGAGCTTTTTCCAAGGTGTTGTCCCCATTGGTATTCAAAATTGTGTACTCATAATGGTTGTTTTCCAGAAATTGTTGAAAATGATGGTACAGTTTCCCCTCAGGTTGATCAATCCCATTTAATAGGACAAATCGGCTTTCAAAGGCCCAATACTCGGACCAGTCTTCAAACTTTGCCAAAAATGCCTGAAGCATGTCATAGAAATGATACTTTTCAATAAAATCGGCAAAGTTGTCCTCAAATCGAGGGCCGACATAACTGAAGCCATCCGCTGCGGGCATCCCCGCACCGACACCAATCACTGTCGCATCAGCCTGATCAATTAATGATCGCAGTGTATCGGCCTGACTGTCGGAGTCTTCAACTTTCCAAAGTGGACTTATTTTTTCCATTACTTATCTACCCCCAACTCCTGCTTATATAACGCCAAATCTTCAGGAGAATAGACCGCAAAAATGACGTCCGGTGCATCCGGATGTTCCTTCAAATAATCCGTAACCGTCTTAACGGCAATTTTTGCCGCGTCCGGATGTGGGAATCGAAATTCTCCGGTTGAGATACAGCAGAACGCAATTTCATGAAGTCCTTTTGCTTCAGCCAGCTGCATGCATGACCGATAGGAATCTGCCAATAAATCACGTCTCAATGGCGTTACTTGATGAATGATCACAGGGCCAACCGTATGAATCACATACTTGGCCGGCAAATTAAAGCCGGGGGTAATCTTGGCCTTCCCCGTTGCTTCTGGAGACTTTCCCCGCATGATTTTTTGATCGGCCAGTCGCAACTGAATGCCGGCTTTGGTATGGATCAGATTATCCAAACAGCCATGGTTGGGCACAAAGCAGCCCAGCATTCGTGAGTTAGCCGGGTTAACGATTGCATCAACCTTCAACCGCGTAATGTCACCCTGCCACAAATAAATTTTTGGCTTGACTTGTGGCAAGTCTGATTTTCCCAAGAACGGTTCAGTATGATTCACTTCATTCAAATAGTCATCCTGAATCCTGACAAATTCATCACTGGCAGAATCCGGCTGCCTTAAATTAAACAATTTGCGTAGCAGCCGTTTTTGACCAGTTTCGTCACTGGGCATTTCTTCAGGCCTGACTCTGGCTAATTCATATCGTTCGTGCTGCATATATTTGATTAAGAATTGGCGACGTTCAACTTGTTCCACGTTTTCGCAGCTCCTTAATTTAAATTCCAATCATTAAGCATTCTTCAATTGGTCGAAGGCTGATTCATCAACCTCGGATAATTTAACCAACCAGTTCTGTTTGTCATCAGGAGAGTTGAGAAGCTTTGGATCATTTTCCAACTTGGTGTTCTTTTCAACCACCTTGCCACCGATAGGAGCCGGAATGTCCAAGACGGTCTTTGATGCCTCAAGCTTTGCCAAAGCATCACCCTTTTTGACATTGTCTTCGTCCTTGAATTCAACATAACCCACGGTGCCAATGTCGTCTTGAAGCTCTGGGGTCAAAGATACTGTGTATACATCGTTGTCTTTTTCAACAAATAAATAATCTCCACGTTTTTTCATATTAGAATGTCCTCTCTATTATTGGTATTTATTAAAGTAATCAACATCCGTCTGTTTGGTTTCAGAACGGATCTCGTCACGGGTCTGCTTGGATAATGAACCGCCAAAGTCCATGAATTCCACGATGTCTTTAAAAGCGCTTTGGGGAATCTTCAAGTCATCCCATTTTTCTTTGGTTAATGACAAATCAATTTGGTCTTCATGGCCGTTTTGCAGCTTTTCGACAAAGTCCGGTTCGGTGATAAACATCGAGGAAGCCCCCACCATG
Organism: Lentilactobacillus sunkii DSM 19904; assembly: GCF_001435575.1. GTDB lineage: Bacteria > Bacillota > Bacilli > Lactobacillales > Lactobacillaceae > Lentilactobacillus > Lentilactobacillus sunkii. The sequence goes on along the minus strand of NZ_AZEA01000027.1, from coordinate 5,466 downwards.
TCGGCATGTTGTGAAGCCTCAAGTGCTTTATCAGCGGAATTGATACCACCTGTGGCAATCACCGGAACCTTTCCTTTCATATGGTTGTGAACCATGTCATTGATGAGTTCACCCTTGTGCTTGCCGGCACGAACCTTTTCTCTGAAAATATCGTGGCCCCAGCTTGCGATGGCAAAGTATTGGACGTTGGCCACATCCAACAGACGGTCAAAATACTCATTGAATTCATCCACCGTATAGCCAACGGAATCTCCCCGAGTCTCTTCAGGGGTTCCACGGAATCCGATGATGAAGTTTTCAGCGTGTTCTTCGTCAACAACTTTTTGAACAGCCTGCATCACTTCAACCCCAAAACGTGCCCGGTTTTCAACTGACTGTGGGCCATACTCATCAGTTCGATGGTTGGAAAAGGTTGAGAAAAATTGTTGCGGAAGCAGGCGCTGGGCATTTGAAATCTCAACACCGTCAAATCCTGCCTGAATTGCTCTTCTTGTGGCATCTGCATATTGCTGAATCACATGGTGAATCTTGCGTTTGCTCATTTCCAGCACGTTATGTTCAACCGGCGACATCAAATGCATAGGACTTGGTCCATAGACCACACCGAAATCCTTTAAAGTAATTCTGGCAAATCTACCGGCATGGGTCAGTTGAACAATCGCTTTGGCACCATTTTGTTTCATGGCGGACGCAAGCCGACTCAAGCCTTCAATATACGTATCGTTACGAATACTTGGACCGTATTCAAACAATTGAGCATACTCTTCAATGTATGTAGCAGTTGTGACTTGAAGCGGTGCCGTATTCGAACGCCGCTTGGCATAGGCAATATCATCATCGGTGACATACCCTTCCGAAGTCGAGGCATTTAAGGTAATTGGATTGAGTGAAAATCGATTCTTCAACTGAATCCCGTTGGGCAACGTGACAGGTTCAAAAAGTGATCGATACTTTGGATTCGTATCTGACATGATGCACATTCCTCCTTGATTTTCGATATATCAAAAAACAATTAAGCACCTTAAGTGTACCATGAATAGAACTGATTGGAAGCCCTTTCATTCACAAACGAGCATGCCGGTTGCTTTCATAAATTTAACAACCGTGATTCCATGCATTACTGATAATAAGATTGCTCTGATTTCTGATCATTTGCTTGTGAGTAGAACTGAGCAAAGTAAGCGCAAAAAAACCCCTTTGGATAATTATGGCCGCTGCCATTTCATCTAAAGGGGAGATTTCATATTATTTGATATGCTTTAACTTTGCTGCCCAAATTACCCGCGTACATATCCGTTTATATCTATGGGCACATTACTAATAATCAATGATCCTGTTAGAAAGTGACAGCGTTGAAGAAATTAAAATGATCTCGCCATCGAAATTATCCAACAGTAAGATCATTATGAAACCACATTGCATTAACGATACTTAATTATTTATTCACAGTTACTTGGATCCTCTTGTCTACAGTCATCCCATCTGAATTAATTTCATAGGTTACATGATAAATCCCTGGGACTTTAGTATTAACGTTGTTTTCAGTAATAACTATGCGATTTGTTGCATCATTTCCCAACGCATCAGTTGCTGTCACACCAGCTCTAGGATCAAATACTTGGTTGCTTTGAAGTATCCTATCGGTCGCATTAATCACTGGCATCAGTTTCCAATTCAAATCAATATTCACAACATTTTTGTCTTTATCAAACGAAGCATAAATATCCGCAAAATATTGTGGGGTTGTATCATTGACATCAATTTGCTGGCCACTGCCTAATGCATCCAGTTTGGTTGAAGCGGTATCCGGATTTTGTGTGAGTTGACTCAATACATCCGCATAGGCTTTCTGGTATGCTTTTAAAACAGCATCCGCAGCACCGGGTTGAGGGGTTTTAACTTTTGAGTGAACAATATAATTGATCGTCAGTTCGTTTTTCGCCGGAACTTTAACTGTTTTGGTAATTGTGTTGGTAACCGTATTTGTTACTGTATTGGTGACAACTTTATCCGGGGCAGGATCAGTAATTTTGGTTAATGCACTCTGGTTGATCCAGCCGTTGAATTCAGGGTGAGCATCATCCACTACGTAATAGAAAGTGTTGTAGTATTGGCGAGTTACTTTTTTTGCATCGATCACTCGCAACTGATCATTGGCGTATGGTGTTGAATCCTTCGTATTAATAGCTGCCTTGTATTTTGTCCACGGAATATTCGTCCATGTGTTATCTACTCCGGCAGTTCCCGGATTGCTTAACTTAAATCGGGCATTTTGAACATCTTGTGAAAGATCGACATTTTGAGTCGTTTGGACCTTTTTCAAGCCACCGTTATAAGCCGCTTTGGTACGACCACCATAAATCCAACCCCGCCATTTAGTCTCGAATGAAACAACCTTGTAGTAAACCTGGTGTTTGTTGGTAACAGCCATTCGATAAACGTTGAAGAAATCCTTCGATCGGTTGGAATTTTTGAGTTGTTTTAATCTTTTGCTGGAGGTTACCTGCTTTGCGTGTTTCAAAACACCAGCCTTATTATAAATTTTATTCTTTCCAGTTATCACAACATCTCGTCCTGCTACATCCACCGATGTAATCTTGACATTGGATGTAATTTTGACTTTTTTAGCTGCGTCGGCTTGCTGACTGGCAAACAGCATCATCCCAAAACCAGCCGCCAACGTTCCAATAATCATTTGTTGGATTTTCATAGTATTCTCCCTCCCCTAAGCTTAATGAATACGTTATCTCTTACATCACATTTGAATTATATCAAGAAAGATTATAATCATAAAATATTTTGACCGCTTCAGCTTGGGACATCCACGAATTTTCCAACAAAATAATTAGATAATTAGCCATTTTACCGAAGACAATTAGTGCCCACCCCTTTTAGGTGAGCACTTTTTTGAACGATGAAATTACCAGTTATTCCAACAGTCGCACATAATCCACCTGCTCATTGTCGGATAATTCAAAAACCAGTTCGCTGGTATCTACTTTTCGAGGAACTTCCAACGTATACATGATCGTATAATTTCGGCTGCCATCCTCGTCACGCTTAATCGTGACATCGGTATTCTCAATATCAATATGGAATTTCTTGAGCACTTGTTTGATAAACTTTGTTGTTTGATGTTCATTCAGTTTAATTTCCAATCGGTTAATGTTGCCCATTGGAATCAAATAAGCCAACGCCGTTAATGAGAAGAAAATTATTGCAGTACCAAATGCGGCAATCAAATAATAGCCATAACCTAAAGCCAGTCCCAAACCGGCAACGGACCAGATGCTGGCGGCAGTGGTTAACCCTTTAACCGTTTTGTTAGTCATAATAATCGTTCCGGCACCTAAGAAACCAATCCCAGAAACAACTTGAGCGGTTAATCGGGCGGTATCCGCTGACAAAGCCCCAACAATTTTTGGATGGGCGAAGTTGTAATCGACGGTCATACTGGTTAATTGACACTGGATCAATGCAATAATACAAGCACCAATACAGACCAAAATATGAGTCTTCATTCCCGCAGGCCGTGATTTACGCTCCCGTTCAAACCCGATGATCCCACCAACAAAGATGGCGGCAACTAAGCGAATAATAATTTCTGGTTGAGTTAAGTTAAACATGGAATCCCCCCTGACATTCTATATTATTTATATATCTCCACATATTTATAGTTCTATTGTTAATCTACCAAAATAATGGGGAGATGTAAAAAAAGAAGGCAACTTCTATCTAATCAAAATGTTTTCTTACAGCCTCGACGACCGTGTGAAACACGTCTAGCCTACTTGGAATCCCTAACGTATATAAAAGGATTTTACAATATCTGTTGTTGATAATAGCCTTTAATCTATTAGTGATGACAGAAATTATAGAACCGAATGAAATCATTGATTAATTATGGAGAGCATTGGCAATTTTCTAAATATTTTTTATCGTAATGTTCCCGTTTTTAGGCTTCCAGCCCATGATTGTCGCTTGTCCGCTATTAAGGGCTTGACGGTGATTGCAAAGCCAATTAATGAGAACACCTTCAAGGGTAAACGTATCACCATGATTATTTAATATGGATTCTATCTCAGATTTCTTTCATCAGTTTTCAACTATTGCACTATAATAAAACTATCAAATATCATTGGAGGGGTTTTATGAAGGTAAAGCATCTATTATTCGCGGCACTAGCGTTGGGGGCTTTCGTAATTGCCAAGCCAACTACTGCCCATGCTGCCGTCCATTACAAGATTTTAAAAACATACGCTTTAGAACCGCAGCAATATCACGTGAAAGGCAATATTCTTAGTCAAAAGTTTAAAACCACTGTTCATAATAAATATCGTCAAAAAAACACATGGTTTGGTACATGGGAAAAAGCCCTGGTCCGGACACCATCAGGCAAAAAGGCAATTTACTATGCAGTCGGAACATCCATTCCACAAATAGATGGCGCCAATTCTGGTCTTCCTGATGAAAAGAAAGAGCTGGAAGGGTGGACATGGCATAAGAACCTTTATCACAAGCGAAGTCTGGCTCAACCAAAAGCAGATATTCAATTCCTATATCAGCTAACGAATAGTGTTCCTAAAAATGAACGTTCACACATTATTTCTGATTTAAGTAAGGTAAAGCCTGGAGAAGCTTATCAAAATTATCAATGGCGAGCCCCTTGGAAAACTGTCAACGCAAAGAATATGCGAAAGCTTATGAATGAAATAAACAATGAAAAGGACTTAGCAGATGTCGTCCAAGATTTCGACTCAACACCTTCAGACATTGATGATAATTTAACAACCAAAGAAGGTAATGACGCAGACCCTATGTTCCGTTTAAAAGTAATAACGGAAATCTACGATTATTTCCGCCCACGTTTTAAAGCGGAACTGACTGCCAAAGGGTTTAAAGTACCTGATAATTACGCAAAACATCTCAAGGAAATGTCAACATGGAGTCAAGAACAATACAACGCCTATATTGATAAACATATCACTGGTAATATGTACTTCCCACAAGACTTCGGTGATAGTTATCTTTATCAGTTGATCAATGGTCTTGGCCGATCAAACACTTCATTTAGAGAAAGTACTCTCAATAATTTTTAAAACTCACATTAAATTGATCCGGTCATCGTTTTAATCCCGGAGTTTAAAAAGATGAGCCAATTATTCCAAAACCGGGAATTATTGGCTCATCTTTTTAATTGACGTAAGTCTGCCATTTATCACATGTTTAATCCGAATAATATTAGAGAGCAAAAACGAGTCCAGGATAAAAACATCTCTTCCTTTGTCTCAGTTCCTCAGTCTACGGTCGTCTGTCGAAATGTGCTCCTGCAGCCCAACCCCCGACGGCGTGAAACGCCTAGCCTACTTGGTAATGTATAAAAAAGAAAGGCCAACGATGAACAAGTTCATCATTGACCTCGCTCGACTGCTATATAGCCGAAACAGACTAAGCTTATGATGAATT
>NZ_AZEA01000026.1 GCF_001435575.1 Lentilactobacillus sunkii DSM 19904 | reverse complement strand
AACTTAGGGGGTCACTTCATATTATCTCTTACTCTTTTCCCACATCCAGCGCCTGGTGCTTCAACTTTGGAAAGACCTTTGTATCCGCTATTCCGGTAATTCCGCCCTGGAACAGGAACGCGAAGATTGTTCCAATTCCCAAGTTGGTGAATTGACGGGTGATTGCGAATGCCAGGATTGCCATCAGTGTCGGTGGAATGTATGACGCCCACATCGCTGTGTTGGCATTTCCCTTGAAGTACTTGAAACGCAGGATCTGCATTAAGTCATCGGCGGGATGCAGGACCAGGTTAACCCGCTGATAAATCGAGATGGCGGTTCCGATCATTGCGACACCGATGAAGTTCAATATGATATAAAATCCGATCATGAGTGGCGTTTTAGCTGGCGGGAAACCGCTGAATATTGCCGGGTACTTGCCGAGAAAAAAGTCCTCGAAGAACTGGATCAAAGCAGAGAAGGGAACCATGAAGATTAAATTTCCCAGTGCTCGGCGCCATTCCCAATGGCCAACTAAAATTGCATTTAAGATTGTAATCACGACACCAAGAATTAAGAATGTCCAAAACAGATTCCAGCCGAACGCAACGGCCAAGTTGGCTTCTGCTGCTGTCCAATAGGCCGATCCCAGATAGGAAGGGTGGATTTGGGCACTGGTTACCAAGGTCAACACGTTTCCGGCGGAGTTGATTACCAGCGAAATGATGAAGAATGTAATTGATTTGGACATCGAGATTGTCCGGCCATTTAATACCTGGCTGGCGGTTTCCTCACTATTTTTCAAATTAGTCACCTACTTTTACAACGGCCTTTGAAACACCCTTAGTCTTACCTTGCAGGAATGGTTCAACTTCGTCCAAGTTGAAGACGTTGCTGATGATTGCATCGACGTTCAAGTCACCGCTTTGGAGAAGGGCAATTGAATCTTCAAATGCGTTAGGGTTGATGAATGAGCCTTGAACAGTTAATTGCTTTTGGTAAATTTCGTAAGTGTTCATTTCAAAATGAGCATCTGGCTTACCAACACCAAACATCAATACTTGAGCACCTTTACGGGTAGCTTCAACGGCTTGTTGTTGAGTTTGTGGTAATCCAACGGCTTCGATCACAACGTCGTAGTCTGAAGGAATCTGATCACGGGTCGTGTTGAATGTGTTGGTAACGCCTAATTTTTCACGGTTAAGGTCCAGCTTTTCGTCGATAATGCCGGCAAGGTCAACTTGGTGAACACCATAAGACTGAAGAATTTGGGCGAACAATTGACCCATGAAGCCATCACCGATAACCAAAGCCTTTTGGTAAGGGGTCAACTTAAGTAAGTCGATACCATGAACGGCACATGAGATGGGTTCGATAACGGCAGCGTCTTTTAATGAGACATTATCAGGAATAGGGTAAACGTTTGTGGCCGGAGCAGTAAAGGATTCTTCAAGGCCACCATTACGAGTTACACCAACAGCTGATAGGTTGTCACAAAGTTCTGGACGGCCAGTGTGGCAGTAGAAACATTTGCCACAATAGATGTTGGGGTCAACAGTTACCCGATCGCCGACTTTGAAGCCGTCAACGTCAGAGCCAACTTCGGAAATAACGCCTGAGTTTTCGTGACCAAATACGATTGGTGGAACAGCATCGGCTGAGCCTGGAAGGCCGTTATACAGGGCGTGATCGGTACCACAAACACCAGCGTAGGCAGTGTCGACACGAACTTCGTTAGGCTTTACTTCTGGCTTGTCGATGTCTTGAATTTCCATGTGTTGTTTTCCAGTAAATACGAGTGCTTTCATAATTTAATTAATCTCCTCTGAATGTCTTTTTCATTCCACAAACGTTTGTGGAATCTATCAAAAAAATAAGTTGTTACTTGTTATATTCCTTTAAAGCTAAAGCAAAATCACCAACGGTTGCTGAACCGTTATCTTTGACTAATGGCATCACGATGTATTTGTCGAGATCACCAACGTCAACGTAATTGTTCATCAGTTCATTGAACTGTTCCCGAACTTTCTTTAAGAAGCCTTCACTGACAACGCCACCGCCGAAGACGATCTTGGCTGGACGCATCATCAAAGTGACTTGGATGGCTGCTTGAGCAACATAGAATGCCATGATGTCCCAAGTATGATCGGTTAACGGAACATCTTGGCCTTTTTTACCGGTCCGTGGTTCAAATGTCGGTCCTGAAACCAAGCCTTCCAAACAATCGCCGTGATAAGGGCAGATGCCATTGAAATTCAGGTCATCGGGATGACGCTTCAAACGAACGTGGCCCATTTCGGGATGGCCCATATCGCCGATGAAGTTGCCATCAACAATTGCTCCCGCACCAACACCGGTACCAATGGTGTAATAAACCAGTGAATTAATCTTCTCATTGAACAGCGTTGCCATGACATATTCGCCATAAGCCGAACCGTTCACATCAGTCGTCCAACTAATCGGGATATCAAAATCCTCTTTAATTCGACCTACAAAGTTTGTATCAGACCAGCCTTTTTTCGGGGTATTTGTAATGTACCCATACTTGGGAGAGTTCTTACGAAGCTCAATCGGTCCGAACGAAGAAATCGAGATTGCCTTGAGATCCTTAAACTGTTTGAAGTAATCAACAGTCTTTTGCAAGGTCTCTTTTGGAGTGGTCGTAGGGAACTGCGTCCGGTCCAAAATCCGGTAATCCTCGTTACCAACGGCACATACAAACTTCGTACCACCGGCTTCAACACTACCTAACAACATGTAAATCTCACCACCTTATGAAATTGTATACATCAAACAACTTGTGAATGCTTGTTCAATATAAAACATTTTTGATAGAAGTGCAATGAAAAGGTGAACTCATTTTACAAGACAAATTTTCATATTAATCGTGAGGTCTAGACCACATCCGTTATATATCAGTGAAAAAGGGCAAAAAAACTTTTTTTATTTAATTTTTGAAATGGGTATTCCCCACGATTGAATTGATCCCCCAATATTTTCTTAAAAATTGATTTAACGCACAAGTAACCGTTACCACGGCATTTTGCTGGATTGTTCCGAGAAAATGTTCACTTAATTTTCATGCAACCGTTTGCAATTCTGAACAAAGCGTGCAATAATACAAAATGTAAACGCTATTATTTAATGCTATTTTGAATTGGAGGAATATGAAATGGATGAACAAAGCAGCGCGGCAGCAACCAAGAAGTCTGGCTTACCCAAGCTTCCTGCCAGTACCATTTGGATGATTAACTTTGGTTTCCTGGGTGTGCAGATCGCATTTACCCTGCAAAGCTCACAGATGAGCCGGATCTTCCAAACCATTGGGGCAGATCCCAACAAGTTGGGTTGGTTCTTCATTTTGCCACCATTGGCCGGATTAATTGTTCAGCCGATTATCGGTTATTATTCAGATCGAACATGGGCGCCTAAACTTGGCGGCCGGCGTCTTCCCTACCTTGCTTTAGGAACGTTAATTGCCATTGTGGTCATGTGTCTGTTGCCGAACTCGGGGAGTTTTGGCTTCGGATACGCATCCGTTACCGCACTAGTATTCGGTGCTGTCACTGTGGCTCTACTGGATGTTTCGTCAAATATTGCGATGCAGCCGTTTAAGATGATGGTCGGCGATATGGTTAACGACGACCAAAAGAGTTACGCATACGGAATTCAAAGCTTCTTATCAAATGGTGGTGCGGTTATCGCAGCCATCTTCCCATTTATTTTTACTGCATTCGGAGTTGCCAACACCGCTAAAAAAGGTGTGGTTCCTCAATCAGTTGTTATTTCCTTCTATGTAGGTGCCGCAATTCTGTTGCTTACAAGTTTGCTGACAATCTTCAAGGTTCATGAATATGATCCTAAGACTTATGCCAAATATCACGGTATTACTGAAGAAGCCAACTCAACCGGTGGTAACTGGTGGGCATTATTGAAAAAAGCTCCTAAAGTTTTCTGGACGGTTACTTTGGTACAGTTCTTCTGCTGGATCTCATTCCAATATCTCTGGACATACTCAGCCGGAGCCATTGCCAACAACGTCTGGAATACGACCAACGCAACTTCTGCAGGCTATCAGGCTGCCGGTAACTGGTACGGTGTTTTAGCTGCCGTTCAATCAATTGCCGCCGTTGTATGGTCATATGTCTTAGCCAAATTACCTAATAATCATCACAAGTTGGGATATTCATTGAGCTTGGCATTAGGTGCCATCGGATTCTTATCAGTATTCTTCATTCACACCCAATACATTTTGATCATTTCATATACCTTGGTCGGAATCGCCTGGGCTTCAATGAACACTTACCCATTAACCATGGTTACCAACGCTTTGTCTGGTGAACATATGGGAACTTATCTTGGATTGTTCAACGGTTCAATCTGTTTACCACAAATCGTCGCATCACTTGCCAGCTTTGGCCTGTTCCCATTACTTGGAAATGCGCAGCCAAACATGTTCCTGTTAGCCGGAATTATCATGGCCCTTGGTGCAGTTTCAGTTGGATTTATCAAAGAAACTTTTAAAGCTTAGAAAGGACGTTTATCTATGAAAAGAACTTTTGAAGTAGCGCCTTGGAATATCGTGACCCACGACTTTAAGCCTGAAGACAAGCGATTACAGGAATCCATGACCAGCCTTGGAAATGGGTATATGGGAATGCGTGGCTTCTTCGAAGAAGATTACAGCGGCGACACGCTTGCCGGCATCTATCTGGGTGGCGTCTGGTATCCGGACAAGACCCGGGTTGGCTGGTGGAAAAATGGCTATCCCGATTACTTCGGGAAAGTGGTCAATGCTGTTAATTTCATTAAGATGGGCATTAAGATCAATGGCGAATCAATCGATCTGGCCAAGGATCAATTCAGTGATTTTGAATTAAACCTGGATATGAAAAAGGCCCTCTTAACCCGCTCATTCACAGTAACCAAAGGTGATGCCAAAGTCGCTGTTCGATTCGAACGATTCTTGAGTGTTGCCCAGCAAGAACTTTCAGTTCAACGGGTTTCCGTTAAGAACGTGGGCTCAAGTAAGGTGGATTTAGTAATCGATTCTGCCATTGACGGCGACGTTAAGAATGAAGATTCCAACTACGACGAACGGTTCTGGGAAGTCCATTCCACTGAACAGGGAACTGATTCAGGCAGTGTGATTGCCGAAACCACGCCCAACCCATTTGGCACACCACGCTTCACTTCAGGAATGGAAATGCGCAACGTGACTGGTTTGAAGGCTGAAAAGATTGATCAGCCCAACGAAAAAGAAGTTGCAAATGAATTTTCCGGTGAGCTGGCTCCCAACGACTCGGCTCAGCTTGAAAAACGGGTCATCGTTGTGACATCTCGTGATTATGATACGCAAGAAGCTTTGACTGCTGCAATGCATCAATTGAGCGATAAGGTTGCCACCCAATCCTACGATGAGTTGTTTGAAGCTCACGAAAAGATCTGGGCTGATCGCTGGAACAAGTCAGACATCGCCATTGACGGTGATACTGAAGCTCAACAGGGCATTCGGTTTAACTTGTTCGAACTCTTCTCAACATATTATGGTGAAGACTCACGGTTGAATATTGGGCCTAAAGGATTCACCGGCGAGAAGTACGGTGGTGCCACATACTGGGATACCGAAGCGTTTGCAGTTCCAGTATACCTTGGGATTACCGATCCGAAAGTCACTCGGAATCTGTTGATGTACCGGTACAAACAACTGGATGGTGCCTACCATAACGCCAAGCAGCAGGGACTCAAAGGTGCCCTGTTCCCAATGGTAACCTTTGACGGAATTGAGTGTCATAACGAATGGGAAATCACCTTTGAAGAAATTCATCGAAATGGTGATATTGCTTTCGCGATTTACAATTACACCCGATACACTGGCGATACTTCATACGTCTTAAACGAAGGCTCAAAGGTGCTGACCGAGATTTCCCGTTTCTGGGCTGACCGTGTTCACTACAGCCAACGCAACAAGAACTACATGATTCATGGTGTGACCGGCCCAGATGAGTATGAGAACAACGTTGACAATAACTGGTATACCAACATTTTGGCTCAATGGACTTTGAAATACACCTTGGAAATTCTCAAGGAAGTTTCGCCTGAACAGGCTAAGCAGTTAAATGTCAGTGAAGATGAAAAGAAGCACTGGCAGGACATTGTCGATAATATGTATCTGCCTTACGATAAAGATTTGAACATTTTTGTTCAACACGACGGCTTCCTAGACAAGGATCTCAAGCCGGTTTCAGAAATTCCTGCCGATCAATTGCCATTGAACCAGAACTGGTCATGGGACAAGATTCTCCGCTCTCCATACATCAAGCAGGGGGATGTACTTCAAGGAATCTGGGACTTCATTGAAGACTTCACACCTGAACAGAAGAAGTCCAACTTTGATTTCTATGAACAATACACCGTTCATGAATCAAGTCTGTCACCAGCAATTTACTCCGTATTAGCTGCCGACCTTCATTATGAAGACAAGGCCGTTGAATTATACGAACGGACTGCCCGACTGGACTTGGATAACTACAATAACGATACCGTTGACGGCTTGCATATTACTGCCATGACCGGTGGCTGGATCGCGGTGGTTCAAGGATTTGCCGGCATGCGGGTTCGCGAAGGCGAGCTGCATTACGCACCATTCCTACCTAAGAAGTGGTCTCACTACTCATTCAGACAAGTCTTCCGCGACCGTCTGATTGAAGTCGACGTCGACAAAGACGGTTCCCACTTCAAGTTGATCGAAGGCGATCCAATTACCATCGATGTGGCTGGAAAACCGCTTCAACTTTCAAAATAACTAAATGATTTTGACTAAAAATTCCGAGGGTAAATCATACTTTCGGAATTTTTGATTTCCTCACCGTTATTGGCTCAGTTGAGATGATTCAAGATAAAAGTGAGAAGTCAAAATAATTGAAAAGCCGTAAAAAACAGTTGATACTATACTTAAGTAATTAACTTAATCATAAATGTTCCATTTACAACGAATAATATGGAGGAAACCGGTATGACATTAAACATTGGTGTGATTGGCGCAACCGGAATGGCTGGGAGTGCAATCACCAAAGAAGCAATTGAACGGGGATTAAGAGTAACCGCCTTTGTTCGAAACGAATCTAAAGCCAAAGACATGTTTTCCGATAATGCAGCTTATATTGTCAAAGACGTCTTTGACATTCAAAAGGGTGATATTGCCGATTTGGATGTCCTCGTTGATGCATTTGCAACTCATGATGTGAGTCAGGCATACAAGCATGTTGATCTGGCGGCTCGACTTGTTGAGTTGGCAAAAGGTTCTGACAAGCCACGTTTATTCTTTATTTTAGGCGCTGCCAGTCTGGAAACACCGGATGGTCAGCATTTATTGGATAAGCTGCTTAAGATCCCAAATAACGAATCCTTCATTGATGTGCCACGCCAGCAGGCTAAAGAATATGAACTGTTGAAGAATACCACCGGCGTTAACTGGGTGGCCGTTTCACCAAGCTCGACTTTTAAGCGTGGAGACGCAGCTGAGTATACTTTGGGGAACAACAAACTGCTGACAAATGCTGCGGGGAAATCCGAAATTACGTCTGGAACGATGGCAAAAGTCATTCTGGATGAAATTCAAAAGCCGGCGCACCATAATGAACGATTTACGGCCGTCAACAAGTAGGATTGAATATGAACAATTGTTGGATCAGCAGAACTTTGCTGATCTTTCATTTTGCCTGGTTTATTTGCTAAGTTTTTGAAAAAATGGCGTTTTCCATGATTGATTTAGCAAGAAAAGCGTATATTTAATGAGTTATCATGCATCACTAAAATGAGTCGAGATATGGGGGAATCAGGATGAAGAAGTCGAAATTGGCCACAGCCTTTTTGACCATCACATTAGGAATTGGGACCGGCGTGATTGATGGTGGATATTATTTATCCACACCAATTTTGGCCCATGCGGCCGCCAAGAAAAACGTTTCTGCTGAGGCCAACGATCAGTCGGATTTTAAATGGCAATATAATACAACGGATCACACGGCCACGTTGACCGGTTTAAATATTTGGGTTGGTCAAAGCGGTCATCAGCCAAACGTTGTGATTCCGGACACGGTTAAAGATTCCAGCGGCGCTGTTTACAAAGTGACTTCAATTGGCAATGATGCTTTTCGCTACCAGGATGGCATGACCAGTGTTGTTCTACCTCAATATCTCACTTCAATTGGCAAAGAAGCCTTTCCATATTTGAAAGATTTGACCAGTGTTGACTTTTCACAGGCAACTCAGTTGAAGACAATTGGTGATTTGGCATTTGTCAGCCTTCAGCAGACAACGCCTTTGACAATTCCTGATTCAGTAACCAGCATTGGCAATTCGGCCTTTATCTACGGCAAGATGAGCCAGGTAACGCTGGGTAAAAACGTGGAAACCATTGGCGATCAAGCCTTTCTTGGTATGGATAATTTAAGCAAATTGGTGTTGAACGCCAAATTGACGACCATTGGCGCCCAGGCCTTTTTGTACAATAAAAATATTACCAGTGTTAATTTTGGGGATGCCACCAGTTTGAAGACAATCAATAATGGGGCGTTCGAATATACCGGATTGAGCGGCAGCGTATCACTCAATAGTCCATTACAGACCATTGGCAATCAGGCCTTTGCTGCCAACAAGATTACCAGTGTCACTTTACCGGATACGCTGACAACAATCGGTGACTCGGCGTTCGTATACAATCAAATCGCCGGTACCATTGTCATTCCTAAAGGTGTGACTGCAGTGGGGGTCCAGGCGTTTACCGGTAACAAGCTTTCTGGCGTTCAGGTTGTGGGCAGCCCCACAATTGGTTCAGATGCATTTTCATATAATAATATTACTAAATTAAATGGATCAACTGCCAAGCTGCCTACAAGCGGTGCGATTGGTCAGTCAGCAACGATTACCGCTGAACAGGCAACCTTAAAAATTGGTGATTTGTTTGATGTGGATATGAACAGCAAGTCATCATTGGACTTGTCACTCACCAATTTAACGAACGGTGTCACTTATGATGCTAAAACCGGGGTGTTTGACATTCCCGCCGGCGTCAAACAATTCAGCTTTTCATGGTCTTTGAAAGATGGCGGCGATATCATTTATTCCGGAAACTATACGGTGTTCCGTGAAGTTCCAAAGATTGCCGCACATCCATCAACCGTTTATGTTGGCGATAATTGGTCACCCAAGGATAATTATGATGGTCAAGACTTTGACAAGTTGACCGTTACGATTAAAGACTCCGATGGCAACACCATCAGTAATAGCGATTCGGTTACCGGTAAGGCTGGTGACTATACTGTGACATATGCATATGGAAATGATGAAACATCAATCATCGTATCGGTTGTTAAGCGACCGTTGACATACTCATTAACCGGCAGTCAAGCCGTGAATTATAATGGCAGTGTTCAGCAGCCGACACCAGGCAACTATGCGGTCATTTTCGCTGGACTTAATCAAGGGTACACACCAAAAGATGGTGAGATTGCCGTTACCAACAACAGCGCCAATCCGGGAACCTACCCGGTTACTTTGACAACCAAAGGACAGAGCAGCTTGGACACGGAGTATGGTGAGAAGTATGCACTGACTGCAACCCCATCAAGTGCTTCCTTTACGATTGTTAAGGCTGAGGCAATCGCTTCATTGGCGAGCGGCACCAAGGCCTATGATGGCAATAAAGTGAGTCAAAGTGGTTGGCAGCCAACATTGACGGTTACCAGCGATAATTCGACGGTCGGCACAATCACGCTGACACCAACGGAATATGACATCAAAAATGATGATTCTGCCGTCGGGTCTTACGACATTACCTTGAACCAAAAGGGTGCCGCTGCTGTTCAACAGAAATATCCAAACTATACATTTACCAATCTGAACAATGTTCACACCACTTATACGATAACATCTGCCAAGAGCACCTCAACACTTTCCGGTGGTACCAAAGTATATGACGGCAAGACAGTCAGCCAGACTTTTGAACCAACGCTAACCTTGAAAGACAGCGCTGGGAAAACGGTTGATACGCTCACTCTGAAGTACGGCCAATACACACTTGATAAGAACGATAGTGCCGATGTTGGCAAGTACACTGTCAAGCTGTCGGATTCAGAAATTGCCGCAATTCAAGCCAAACATAAAAATTATACGTTCGACAACCTAAAGACCATCTCAACAACCTATACAATCACACCAAAAGCTGTAACTGCCTCTTTGGAGTCTGGTACCAAGCCTTATGATGGTCAAACTGTCACTCAAGGAACTTGGCGGCCAACATTAACGTTGAAAGATGGTAATGACGTTGTTAAGACGATTACTTTGAGTGCCGGCCAATATACAGTTGATAATGACAGCTCAGCTGTCGGCGATTACACGGTTCGGCTATCAGCAGATGAAATCAAGGCTCTCAAGAGTGATACTGCATATGCCAATTATGATCTCGGTGATTTAGCCTCGGTAACCGGAAAGTTTTCGATCACTGCCCAATCAGTGAAGGCTGAATTGAGTGGCGGAAGTAAAATCTATGATGGTAAAAAAGTCAGTGAGAGTAACTTCACACCAACCCTGACGCTGTATGACGCAACCGGCAACGTGCTGGCAAATATCACGATTAAACCAAATCAATACACTGTTCAAAATGACAGTGCCAATGTCGGTTCTTATCTGATTACATTAACAGCTGATGAGATTAATGCGATTAAGGCCGCATATCCGCTGTATGACGTTGACGGGTTGAAGACCGTTCAGTCCACCTATATCATCACCAAGCAGCAGGGTAAGTCAACTTTGTCTGGTGGATCAAAGGTTTATGACGGCAAACCAATCGGTGACAGCAACTACCGACCAACCTTGACTTTAATTGATGCTAACGGAAAGTCTGTTGGGACGATCCAGTTAATTGATGGACAGTATACGATTGAAAATAACAGCGGTGCAGCAGGTACGTATACCGTTCGATTGTCTGCAAGTGAAATTGCAGCGTTGAATGCCCAGTATCCAAACTATGACTTTGGATTAGGTAATGTAACAGCGACCTTTACGATCACTTCGCCAGATAACCATGGTGGCGGCGATAATACCGGAGGTGGATCAGATACCCCTTCCGATAACAATGGTGGCAATGACAATACCAACCCAACACCAAATGTGATCAGCAAGAAGGGGTCAGCCGTATACTCAATTAAGAAGATCGGCTTGTATGCATCCAAAAACTTTTCTAAGAGTAGTCGACTAACCTGGTATACAAAAAAGCCACGAATCAACCGGCCAATGTTTGTCGTTACCGGTTATGCCCGCGATCAAAAAGGAAATCTGCGCTATAAGGTTCGAGACGTCAACCATCTCTCGAAGACTCGCAATAAGACCGGCTATATTACCGCCAACTGGCAATACGTTCGGGCAGTTTACTATCAAAGTAAACATACCAAGATTACTGTCATCAATCCGCGTGGTGTCAATGGCTACAAGAATCCCAACCAGACTGGTAAAGTTAAGAACTATAAGCAGGGAACGGTTCTCAAGGTTCGAAAGATTGTCAGTCACAATCTGACTACCCGATTTGTGTTGGATAATGGTGAGTATGTAACCGGAAACCGCAAACTTGTTCAAATGGGACGGCATGGCCTGCCTAAAACTTTAAAAGCAAAAGGCGCGATTAATCGTTATTCAAATGCCGGCCTTACCAAGAGAAATAAACATTATGCAAAGAGCTCCCATAAAGTGTTCAAAGTTTATGGTTTCTCATATTCACACGCAAATAGTATGACTAAACACGGGACACTCAGATATCGGGTTGCCGGTGGTTACATTACCGGGAATGCCAAATATGTAAAACTTATCAAATAAACATTTCTTCATTAGAACTGATTAGAATGCGATGACAAAAGCTGTCATCGCATTTTTTGTGTCATTAAGCAAATTGAAGCCGTTTACATCAATAATCTTTTTTGAAAAACTGCATAACTTGAATTGAAATGAGAATATAATATTCAACAATTATTAAAAAGCTGTTTTATTAATCACTTTATAATCAGTTTGCAATACATAAATGATTTTCAAAGGAGATATTCACGTGGTTGAGACTAATAACGACCAATTCTTGAGCATCAAAGACGTCAGCACCGCCTTCAAGATTAATGGTCAATACTATGATGCCGTTTCAAACGTCAACCTCGAAGTGAAACATGATGAGATTTTGGCAATCGTGGGGGAATCCGGTTGTGGTAAGAGCACGTTAGCGACAACTATTATGGGTCTCCACGATCCTGAAGAAACCAAGATCTCAGGTGAAATCGACTTTGAGGGAACCGATCTGTTAAAACTGGATGAAAAAGGATACAACAAATTTCGGGGTGCAAAGATTGGGATGATTTTCCAAGATCCATTGTCTGCCTTGAATCCCTTGAAACGAATTGAGGATCAGATTCAAGAAGTCATGATTTATCACACGAAGATGACCGAAAAGCAGCGTCATGCACGAGTGATTGAACTCTTAAACGAAGTTGGCATTGACGATCCGGAGCGAACCGCGCACCAGTTTCCACATCAACTTTCCGGTGGGATGCGTCAACGAATTATTATCGCGATTGCAATCGCCTGCAAACCTGATTTGATTATTGCCGATGAACCGACAACTGCTTTGGATGTCACGATTCAAGCCCAAATTTTGGACGTTCTCCGCGACATTCAAAAAGAAAACCATGCCGGGATTATTCTGATTACCCATGACCTCGGAGTGGTTGCCGAAACTGCTGACCGGGTTGCGGTTATGTATGCCGGCCAAATTGTTGAACAGGGAACAGCTGCTCAAATCTTTAATGAACCAAAGCATCCTTATACCCGTTCACTATTACGTTCAATGCCTCAACGAGACAACGAAAACGATGAGCTGTACGTCATTCAAGGCATGGTGCCATCTCTACAAAAGATGCCTAAAGAAGGCGACCGGTTTGCACCCCGGATTCCGTGGATTCCCGCTTCGGCGCATGAAGCTCGGCCAACGATGCATGATATCGGTGACAATCATTTAGTTCGCTGCACCTGCTACAAAGATTTTTATTTCCCAGATCAGGTAAAGGAGGGTGCCGGACATGAGTCTAATTGAAATTAACGATTTGAAGGTCCACTACCCAATTCGCGGCGGCTTCTGGAACCGAATTGTCGACAACGTTAAAGCCGTTGATGGCGTCACTTTTAATATTGAAGCCGGCGAAACATACGGCCTGGTTGGTGAATCCGGGTCAGGTAAATCAACGACTGCCAAAGCAATTATTGGGTTGGAAAAAGCGACTTCCGGTACGGTTATGTACAAAGGAAAAGACGTCACCAAAGGCGAAAACCGCCGCAAGCTGGATTATAACCATGACGTTCAAATGATCTTCCAGGATTCACTTTCCAGTTTGAATCCCCGCAAACGGATTGAAGACGTTATCGCTGAACCGCTTCGCAACTTCGAACATCTAGATAAGGAAGAAGAAAAGCTCAGAGTTCTTCAATTGTTGGACATCGTTGGACTGGATGCCGATGCGTTATACAAGTATCCTCACCAATTCTCCGGTGGTCAGCGGCAACGGATCGGGGTTGCCCGGGCAGTTGCCACTCATCCAAAGTTGATTATCGCTGACGAACCTGTCTCTGCTCTGGACCTGTCAGTTCAGGCGCAGGTTTTGAACTTCATGAAGAAGATTCAACGTCAGTTTGGTATTTCATACCTGTTCATCTCTCATGACCTTGGGGTTGTCCGTCACATGTGCAAGAACATTGCCATCATGACCCGCGGCCGGATTGTGGAAGTTGGAACCAGAGATGATATTTACAATAATCCAATGCACATTTACACCAAGCGGCTGCTGGCAGCGATTCCCGAGACCAACGTTAATCATCGAGAAGAACACCGCAAACATCGTTTGGAAATTGAAAAAATCTATCAAGAGCAGCAGGCAACATACTATGACAAGGACGGGATGGCATTCCCACTTGTTAAGGTATCACCAACTCATTCAGTTGCGTTACCGCCGCATCTTGCCAAAGAATTTGAACAACAATCTGAAAATGAGGGGGTAAACGTCTGATGTGGAAAACAATTTTACGACGGGTTCTGATTATGATTCCCGAACTTGTCATCTTAAGCATTCTGGTCTTCCTGCTCGCCAAGGCAATGCCCGGAGATCCGTTTACCGGTTCAATCAACCCCAAAGCTGATCCTGCTCAAATTCATCATTTGATGGAAATCCACGGATTGTATGATCCCTGGTACCAGCAATACTGGAACTGGGTTGTCCATTTGTTCCACGGCGACCTTGGGATGAGTTACGAGTATCAGGAACCGGTTGTTGACTTGATTCAACAACGTGGTGCCAACACTTTGTGGCTGGCCTTGTTTACGATGGTGCTCACATACGCCATTGGACTTCCATTAGGTCTCTACGCAGCCCATCATGAAGGTAAACTCCAAGACACATTGGTACGTGTATATACATATGTAACAATGTCGATTCCTTTCTTCGTTGTTTTGGTTCTTGGTATTTGGATTTTTGGGTATGCTTTAAACTGGTTCCCAACCAGCGGATCGATTTCAGCGACCGCAACCGGTTTCGGAGCGACGACCATGTCCCGACTTGGACACATTATTCTTCCTGGACTGTTGGGTGCGTTATTTGGAACTGTGAACATCGTTCAGTATTTACGTTCAGAAGTCATTGACGCCAAACATTCCGACTATGTTCGGACTGCCCGTTCCAAGGGTGTCCCGATGAAGGATATTTATCGTCACCATATCTTCCGGAACTCGCTGTTGCCGATCGCTGCGTTTGCCGGATATTCAATTACCGGATTGCTTGGTGGTTCAATCTTTACTGAAATGGTCTTCTCATATCCAGGTATGGGATTGCTGTTCTTGAACGCCATCAACTTCCGTGATTACACGGTTATTACCGCCCTTGTTCTGTTGTATGGATTCTTGAACTTAATGGGAACTTTGCTTTCTGATATTGTATTGAGCATTGTTGACCCACGTGTTCGGATAGAGTAGGGGGTGCAGAAATGAAAAGAGATATTGAAGACGTCACATCAATTTCTGCCGCAGACCTTGAAAAGTTATCAAAAGAAGCTGCCGCCGAGGCCACACCATCCCGTGCCAAGATTATGTGGGGTGAGTTCAAGGCTGACAAGCCGGCAATGGCTTCATTGTTTATTCTGATTTTCTTCATTCTGTTTGTGATTGTTGCATCGATGTTTATTAACACACCGAAGATGATGGAAACCAATTTGATGGGGTATTACGCAAAGCCATTTACCCCTGAATATTGGCTGGGAGCTGATTCAGGCGGTCGTTCGATTGCCAAAGAGCTCATTGTTGGTTCACGAAATTCAATTAGCATTGCGATTGGATTGACGATCATCTCATCAACATTTGGTATCTGCTGGGGCCTCATTTCCGGTTATTACGGCGGGATGGTCGACTTGGCGATGCAGCGTGTGTATGACTTTATGATGATTATCCCCATGTTAATGACGATCATTGTTATCGTCACCATCATTCCTCATTACAACGCCATTACGTTGACTTTGATTCTTTCAATCTTCTACTGGATGGGAACTTCAAGGCTGATTCGATCGCGGACATTGGCCGAATCACAAAAAGATTATGTTGCGGCATCCAAGACTTCCGGAACCGGTAATCTGAAGATTATCTTCCGAGAAATCATGCCCAACATCTCATCATTAATTATTGTTGATACCACATTGTCATTTGCTGAAAATATTGGTGTTGAAACCGGACTTTCATTCTTGGGCTTTGGCCTTCCAATGGGGACGCCATCACTTGGTACTTTAATTGCCAACGCTAATGATCCGGAAAACATTACCGGTTACTGGTGGACCTGGTTCCCAGCTGCATTGGAAATTATTGTCCTCTGTCTTTCAATTAGTTACATTGGTCAGGTTATGCGTCGGGCAACGAATGCTGCTCAGCGTCGTGGTAAACAGCAGGATTAGGGTAATTCGGTTTTAACATTAAAGGAGATGGTGCATTTTTTTGAATGTTAAGGTGAGTATCTATTAGTTGGTGAATCAAAAAATTGGAGGGATGTTTATGAGCAAGAAAAAGTGGCTCACAGTTGGAATTGCGACAATGTCTGTATTGGCATTGGCCGCATGTTCTAATAAGAGCAGTAACGAATCAGGAGCCGGCAAACATATTACCATGTCGTCTAAATATAGTGGACCAGGTAAAGCAACTACTGCCGGCAATAACAGTACCTTAAAGATTGCTGAAGTTAACGATGCACCATTTACAGGAATTGCTTCTGGAACTTTGGCTTCAAACGCTGAAGATTCAGATGTCTTCTCACCAGGTGCACCAGGCGGATCCGACTCATTGTTTAATGTTACCAAGAACTGGAAGATTATCGATGGTGGTTTGGCAAATCAACGTTTGAACCGAAAAGCCAAGACGGTCACAATCACTTTACGTAAGAATGCTCGTTGGTCAAATGGCGCTAAAGTTACCGCCAAAGATATTGAATATCCATACGAAATCATTGGTAACAAAGATACAACTTCACAACAATATTCATCTGACTATGCTGCAATTAAAGGCATGGCAGCCTATCATGCTGGAAAAGCAAAAACAATTTCAGGATTTACATACCCGGATGGTCAAAAGGGACGTACGGTTGTCATTCATTTAACCAAGATGTCACCTTCAATGAAATTTGCAGGCAACTCATTTATTTGGGGTGGTGTTGAACCTTACGAATACTATAAGGGCACCCCAATTTCAAAGCTTGCATCATCTAAACAAGTTCGTAAGAATCCAATCTTTACCGGTCCTTACAAGCTTGATAAGGAAGTCCAAGGTGAATCCACCACTTGGTCCCCAAACAAGTATTACTGGGGTAAGAAAGCTCAAATCAAGCATATTACAATTCAAGTTGTTTCAATGAATAACATTGTTGCCGCTATGAATTCCAAGAAATATGACTTTGTATTGGGCGGAATTGGCTCCAGTCAATATCCAAAGATCAAGAAGTTGAAGGATTATGGAACCGCTGGTACCCCAGCACTTTCATACTCATACTTCGGCTTTAACGTTGGTCACATGGATCCTAAGACTGGTCTGAACGTGATGGATAAGAATGCCAAGATGGCCAACAAGAACTTACGTCGTGCTATGATGTATGCTGTTGATATCGA
This sequence comes from Lentilactobacillus sunkii DSM 19904, assembly GCF_001435575.1. Classification (GTDB taxonomy): domain Bacteria; phylum Bacillota; class Bacilli; order Lactobacillales; family Lactobacillaceae; genus Lentilactobacillus; species Lentilactobacillus sunkii. Next base: position 19,909 of record NZ_AZEA01000026.1, on the reverse strand, counting down.
TGCTGTTGCCAAGAAATTTGGTAATGGATTGAGTTGGCGTGCCAACACCTTGATCCCACCTGTCTTTAAGGATGTTTATGATTCAAAGACTCCTGGCTTTAAGTATAATATGAAGAAAGCGAAGTCATTGCTTGATAAAGCCGGATACAAGAAGCAAGGTAAATGGCGGACTGATCCAAACGGCAAGAAGCTGGTTATTCACCTTGGTGCTATGAGCAGTTCATCAGCTACTGAAGCTACTTATCAATACTACCTGCAACAATGGCACAAAGCTGGTCTGAACGTTCAAATGACTGGTGGCAAGCCAATGGAAATGAACAGCTTCTACACAACATTGCAGAAGCCAAAGCAAAACAAGATGGATGTCTTCCTGGGTGCTTGGTCAACTTCATCTGAACCAACACCAACTCAGATTTACGGTGTTGATGCACCTTACAACATGGGTCACTTTGCAACCAAGAAGAATACCGAACTTCTTAACAGCTTGAACAGCAATAAAGCTTGGAATGCCAAGTACCGTGTTCAACAATACAAGAAGTGGCAAGAATATATGAATAGTCAAGCCGCATATGCTCCTGAAGAGTTTAGTTATTCATGGAGTCCAGTTAACAAGCGGGTTAAGGGTTATAATGTTGCCGCAGAAAACAATGAATTCTGGAGCAGTTTGTCCTTAACTGCAGCAAATCCTAAATAATGATTAACAACAATTAAACAGTATTTAGAATCAATAAAAGCCTTGAAAGTGTCAGTTCACTTTCAGGGCTTTTTGGGTTGCTTTTGAAAGCTGAATTCATTTTGTAACATTCTTGACATATAATATGATTAAGTGTACTCTCACACTAGTTCGAAAAGGCAGGTAATCGTATGGGGAGCCTTATGAATGACCATTATTTACATATACAGAAATGGTGCCGTTTTGGAAACCATTGGGGATGAGTGCAGCTCAACTACACGTCACATTGAGGATATAGGAAGAGGTTGAGAAAATGATAAAAGCTAGAAAGCTGATGGTTGGGATCGCCAGCTTAGCCGTTTTATTAGCAGTATCACCAGCTGCCCAAGCTTCAACTCAAAAGAAGCCGGCTGGTAAAGATCCATATGGAATTAACAAGATTTTGAAGCAGTTGTTGGCGAAGAAGAAACTTTCACCTAACAAGACTGTTTCATTGGATATTGTTTTAAAGCCACAGAATGAAGATCAATTGACTAATCGGGTTTATGCAGTGAATACACCCGGCAACAGTGACTTTAAGAACTTCTATACACCGACTCAGTTCAGAGGGGAATTTGGTCAACCAGCCAGTGTTGTTGGTGAATTCAAGCCATTTTTCAAGAAGTACAATTTAAAGTCACACGCATTCAGCAACGGATTGATTATTCGAGTTGATGGTAAGGTCAAGAATATCAACAAGGCCTTCGCTACTAACCTGCAGACTGCAAAGTACCATTCGAATCCGGTGCAATTTTCAAGTAAGAAGCCGGTCATGCCGGATAATTTGGCTGATCATGTCATGACAATTCTTGGGATTACCACAATCAGTGCAGGTGGTACCGGGATTACAACAAACAAGACCAAGACATCCAAGCCATTGACCAAGTCATCTCCAAACAAATTTGTTAAGCAATACAACCTTCAGCCGTTGTATGACAAAGGTTATAAAGGTCAAGGCCAAACAGTTGGTATCATTACCTTTGCCGGCTTCAGCAAGAAAGATGCCGAAACCTTCTGGAAGGGCGAAGGGATTGACACCAAACCGAACCGACTGAGTGTTAAGAAAGTTAAAGCGCCAGCCGTTCAAACAACCAACACTGCAAGTAACCAGCTTGAAACGATGCTTGATGTTGAGCAGTCCGGTGCGATTGCGCCTCAAGCTGATGTGCGGGTTTACCAATCCAACTTCAGTGATGTTGGAATGGCCAACACATTTGCGACCGCCTTTGATGAAAACAAAGCCAGCTCATTATCTTTGAGTTGGGGATTGAATGAATATCTGACTCATTACTACTATAAGAGCAAGTTGTTGACACCCGTTTATGGACAAGCCATGACCATGTTGATGGCTCAAGGTGCCTTACAAGGAATTTCAACGTTTGTGGCATCCGGTGATTCCGGTGCTTATAGTCAAGGAATTGGTGCTAAATTAGGACCATTCTCCATTCCGAACTACAGTACCTATGCTGATTTTCCATCTGACAACCCTTGGGTAACCGCAACTGGTGGAACCACCCTGCCATTCAGTAAGAAACTGGATAATGGCATCAAGGTTTCAGTTGATAAGGAACGGGCTTGGGGTGCTGACTATATGTACAAAGCATACGGCCAGAACCGAAAGGCATTCCAGACCAGCTTAACCGACTTTATGTCTCTGTATAATGCCGGCGGTGGTGGTATCAGTACCCTCTATGACACGCCACAGTATCAACAAGACGTTCCAGGGGTAAATACCTTCAATGCCCGGGAGTATCTCTCAAATCTCCTGCAGCCGCGAATTAACCCACCTCTGCTGAGTGGAACTCAGTATGGTCGTAATTATCCTGACGTATCGGCCAACGCTGATCCAAATACCGGATACCAGATTTACACCAAGGCAACCGGCTGGCAGAATGTCGGTGGAACTTCCGCCGTTGCTCCTCAATTTAACGGTGCAACTGCCGTTATCAATAGTGGTAAAGGGACTCGGATGGGCCTGTGGAATGCTCAGATTTACAAGCTGGCCCAGAATCCTGATAAAGATAAAGATCCATTTACGGTACTTGATAGTGATACCAACAACTCGAACCTGTACTATACCGGCCAACCAGGCAAGGTCTACAACCAAGCAACTGGTTTAGGAACGGTTAACTTTGAAAAATTGTATGATGCTTATCAATAATTTTCAATAAAGATGCGACTTACCGTTATGGCAAGTCGCATTTTTATTGGCAATCGATATTTATCCGAGTAAAGTGGATATAAAATCTTATGTAAAAGGAGTGGGTCGCTATGAGTCAAAAAGTTAATGCAGGGGATGCCTGTGCGTTTCATCCTCGAAGTACTGATCAGTCATCATTTGAAAAGAAGTTCTCAACCGGTGAATTACCAGTTGAACCCAACCGCTATCACTATGTCTGGGCCAAATTCTGCCCTTGGGCAACCCCGGCAGCCATCATGATCGATTACACCGGATTGAATAAGGTGATTTCTAAATTTGCGACTTATCCCTTACGCCATCCTGGCATTGATGACAACTGGTTCTTTGGCAAGAATGACGACGATGAAGATCCGATTCTTCACACGACCCGCTTATCAGAAAACTACCAAAAGACCGATTCCACCTTTTCAGGTCGGCCAACTGTCCCTGCCTTGATTGATTTAAAGACTGGTGGCGTGGTCAACAGTTCATCACAAACAATCATGAATGAGCTGGGGAAATACTGGAAACAATATTTTTCCAAAGATGTTGCTGATGTCTATCCAACTGACAGACAAGATGAAATCGATGCCATGAGCGCTCAAATTATTACTGATATCACTTCGGTTCCGGGTAAGATTACCGAGGCGACTTCCCAAAGCGAATATGACAAGTTGGCCAAGCAATACTTCGACCGGTTGGAAGCACTGGATCAACGGTTGGCCGATCAACGATTCTTGATGGGCGATACCATCACTCTGCCGGACTTTTGGCTGGTGGTCAGTCTGATTCGCTTTGATCTGGTCTTCTACTATAAAGACAAACTAAATAAGAAACGATTGGATGAGTTTCCAAATCTTTGGCGTTATGCCAGAGAATGTTACCAGATTCCGGCATTTAAGCATGACACAGATTTCAAAGCGATTAAGCAGCATTTCTTCCAAATCAGCGATGATCCGGTGACTTCATTTGACCGGATTATTCCGATTGGACCGGACGAAAGCCGATGGGAGAATTAATCTCAATTTTGGTTATGGTAGAATTGAATTACTAACACTAAATTGAGAGGGTTCATATATACATGGTTGATGAAACGAAGACAAATGATCCAAATTCGATTGGTTTTAAAATAGTTCAGTTTATGAAGCGTTATTATCTACAGGGGATTTTATTTGCCCTTTTTAGTGTCGTCAGTGTCTGGCTGCTTTTCAAGTATCACTGGCTGTTTTCCGGGCAGGATCTGCAGTTCCATTTACAGCGAATTGATGAAATGTACAACAATTTACTTCATGGGCACTTGAATCCGTATCTGGCGACCTTTGACTTGAATCAGATGGGTTCTGCGGTTATGAGTATGTATCCTAAAGGACCGTTGTATTTGTTTGCGGGAATTCGGCTGTTGGTTAAGGATCCGATCACAAGTTTTTACATTGGTAACATGGTGGCGACCTTTCTATGTTTGGTCGTGAGTTATGCCGGGTATCATTCTGTTCGACCTAAGGATACCGTTGGTGCATACGTATTTGCGGTTGCCTACTCCTTATCCGGATTGAATATTACCTACAACTTCTTGATGGTGGATATTGGGATCAGCTTCACGATTATCTTTTTGCCGCTAATTTTTGCTGGGTATTACCATTGGATCACTTCTGGTAAATACCGAATGTTGGCACTTGGGATGACGATGGTTTGTTTGAGCCATGTGTTGAATATTCTGATTGTCCTTTTGGCATTGGTCATCTTTTTAATCATCGATATTCGAAAGACCGATCGGGTTAAATGGATTAATTTGAGTAAAGCAGTCGGCATCACCGGTCTGCTCAGCAGCAGCTTTTGGATTCCGGCATTTCATTTTGGAACCAGCGTTCAAATGACCAAACCGTTTACGTTTGATTTAAACGGGATTAACCTGCTTGAGTATACGATGGGTGCGTTGACCAACAATATTGCGTACGGCTTTACACTCGTTGCGCTGGCGGGGTTTGTGATGGCAATTGTGAAATATCGCAGCCTGTCCAGATTTTCAAAAGAAATCTTTTGGGTGGGCATCGGCTTTGTCATTCTTAGCAGCAGTTTGTTCCCATGGTCAATATTCCAACACACATCCCTGGTTTTACTTCAATTCCCATGGCGCTTCTTGATCCTACCTCAGTTGGGGTTCACTTATCTATTCAGTGTGATCGGCTCTGAGTTGTTGGGGAAGGTTACCCAAAAGCAAATGAGAATTGGTGGGTTGGCTTTATTCAGTCTGGTCGTTTTAGGATTGTCGTTGAACTCTCAGTCTGGTCGGGTTAATTTCACAAAAAAAGCGCCTGAACTGAAGACGCGGTTGTATCCCAACAGTAATCAGATTCAATTTGTCCAAGGAATTGCCTGGTATCGAGTAACTAATCACGCCCAATACAGGAACCTGATGGGCTATATTGACACGGCGGACTACCTGCCACTGATGAAGCATACCAAGTTTCAGCAGCTTTCCATGCAGCAGGCGATTGTTAACAACACGCCTACTTTGGCCATTCCGGTTGCTAAAATGCCGATTCCGAACGGCACAAATATGGCCTTTGAAGCTTCAGCACCATTTAAGAGTGTCAATCTGCCGTTTGTCATCTATGACAAGCATTACACTGTGATGATGGATGGTCATCCGTATCCAGTGAAGACGGATAAGGATCACGTCCTGACTTTGAAGAATGTCAGTATGGGCAGGCACTTTGTTAAAGTCACTTACAGCAATCCGTTGATGACCGTTCTTATCAGCATTTTAACGTTAGGCGGAATTGTGGCAGTTCTCTTGCCTGGCTTTATGAAAAGAAGAAATAATGCATAATTGATCTGTCTGACAGCATCCTCAAAGTTGGGGATGCTTTTTTCATAGAATAAATATCATAGATTTACTTGGATCTTTTTGATTTTCTTTGATGATTGGAATGATTTTGGCAATTTCGCTAGCAGTTTCGGATAGCTTCAAAATATTGGCAATTGATAAGGCGTCCTGCATTTTATCATCTCCGGTCTGACCGTTTGAATTAATATAGTCATACCAACCCCGGTAAAAGCGCAGCATGATCGCGACGCCGGCATCTTCGGCATGTTTAAGCAGGGCCTCAATCTGGTCAAGGGTTTCTTTGGCCCATGGAAGCTGGCGAAAGTTGATGTAAGTGGAGAAGAGGCTGAATAACAAGCTGAATCGGATTTGCGGCATCATCGGAAAAGTCTGATCTTCGGAAGTCCGTTTGATGGCGATCTTTTCCAGTCGATGAACAGTTTCGACCGGCATGGCAATGTGACTGATGCTGAAAAGCAGAATTTCAAATGCACTCCAGTTTTCGATATTGTACAGGTAAGTCACAATCGGGCGGGCCATCAACCGGATTCTTTCAAATAATTGAGCCGACTGCCTAGCAGCGTCCGGTCTGATGTCTGCTTCAAAGATGACTTCCTGGATTTCGTAAAGAATGGCGATGTAGTGGTGCCAGTCCGAAGGGCCGTTCTTTTCCAAAGCGTTTACTTTAACGTCAAAGTCTTTCTGGATTCTGGCTTTGTCAGCCCGGTAATCATCGTCGGAAATATTCAGATTATGCATAAAGGTCACAATCGGCGTCATAAAGTCCGCCGTCAAGTAGATCGGTCGATAAGACATAAACGTTGAGTCAATCGCCTTATTGGCATGCCTACCATTGGCGTATAAGAATTCCTCCACCGAGAAGTTAATTTTTCCCAGTAGGTGCATTAGCCGGTTGAATGTAATCTGGGAATCACCTTTTTCAAATTTACTGATAAAGGACACACTGTTGACGTCATCTGCAACTTGCTGAAGGGTTAAATGACGCTCCTTTCTTAATTTTCTAAATAGTTGGCCCCAATTGTTCATACGCTTTGCCTCACAAAAATTATCATATAGTGGAATTACGTTAATCAAATTGTAGTCCTGCGGTAAAGTCTTATCAAGAGCAGGAAAGAGGGCATTGCAAATGCATTCTTATTTTAGAAGCAAAGGTTACCGGGCATTGATGAATGCGGCAATTTTCAATGGAATTGGCAACAGTTTGTTTAACATCGTTTTTATTATTTATGCCGGGAGTTTGTCTTTTAAAACCCTGGCCGTCAGTTTGGCGTCGTTTGTGGTTTACATACCGGAAATTATCAATGTTTTCTTGGGTTATTATGCCGACAATACCCATCACAAATATAAGTGGATGGTGACTTCACGACTCATTCAATTTGGCTTGTTTATTCTGTTGGCATTTCTGATCGGAATGCACGAATCTCTCTTTATTTTTGGTATTCTATTGTTAATTAATGTGGCAAGCGATTGTCTGGGAACGTTTGCCGGCACGCTTGAATTGCCATATTTTAGGCATTTGATCCCGGACATGGAATTAAATGGCGCGATGGGATTTGAAAATGCGACTCAGACAACCCTACAAATTGTGTTTCAAGGATTGGGCGCCGTTGCCATCGTTTGGATGAATTATAACTATGGATTGTTTGGTCTCATCAATGCGGCAACATTTTTGATAGCTGCCTTGATTATCTGGACCCGTCGATCAATATTTCGTGAAATTGATCCACAATTCAAAGTTAATCAATCTGTTGAGAAAAAAGAACCAATCTTTTCAAGTATGCTGACAACCGGAAAGTTCATGTGGACGAAGAAGATCATTGTCCTTCTGATGGGATTTGGCCTTATGATGAATACTTTCTTTAGCGCACTGGATGGCGGCCTCGTTAATGTGACGCTGTTACATAATCAGCAGTTATGGTTCGGAAACTACGGAACTTCAGTTGCGATTGTTAACATTTCGATGTCGGTTGGAATCGTTTTGGGATCCCTGATTCAGAATGATTTTTTGGTGCATACGAAGTTCACAACGATGGTTGCCTACCTTAGCTTGATAATGATTGGGCTTGGGGCCTGTTTTATCAGTGGTGGTTCAATCTGGCCGATTGCAGTGTTGATCTTTATAAGTGGTTATGTCTTGGGTAAGCTTAATCCCAGAGCATCATCAATGTTTATTAAGCTGATTCCCGATGATCGACTAGGGGCGTCGATGGGGTTTCTTAATATGGCGTTGATGATCGGCGCGCCAATTGGAAGTGCCTTCTTCTTAACGATTGCAAATATTAGTCAAAATGGGATTGTTATTAGTTGGATTGTCTTCGTGACTGGCATGCTTCTGACCGGAATTGCTGCAGTTATCGCCCGATTGAAGGTTGATGAATCCGATGAGGAGATGGATGGAAACCCAAATGAAGTTGAACCTAAATGATACTCGCCAAATCCGTAAGCTAATTCCAACCCCTCTCCCACGGTTGCGTCTATACTGAGGTTGTTGATAGGAAACGCTTACAATAGAGGAGACATTATCATGGGAAAATTAGATAACAAAGTTGCAATTATTACTGGTGCTTCTCAAGGAATGGGTGCAAGTCACGCCAAATTGTTCATCAAGGAAGGCGCCAAGGTTGTCATCACCGATGTCAAGGAAGACAAAGGAATTGAGATGGCAAAAGAGCTTGGCGATAACGCGATGTTCATCAAGCAGGATGTCACCAATGAGGATGATTGGAAAAACGTTGTTGATCAAACCGTTAAAAAGTTTGGTAAATTGGACATTTTAGTTAACAATGCCGGCATTACATTTGCCAAATCAATCTTTGATCTGTCGATTGACGACTATATGAAGATCGTTAAAGTTAACCAAGTTTCTGTATTCTTGGGGATGAAGTACGCCGCTGCTGAGATGAAGAAAAACGGTGTCGGCAGTATCGTCAATATTTCATCCATTGCCGGATTAGTCGGGACACCAAATTCAATTGGTTATACTGACTCCAAGTATGCGGTTCGTGGGATGACCAAGGCTGCTGCTTTGGAATTTGCGCCTTACGGAATCCGGGTTAATTCAGTTCACCCTGGTGGAATTGATACACCAATGGTTCACCAAGACAACATTGGATCGGCTGTTGACGCATTTATCAATGCCATTCCAATGAAGCGAATCGGTAAGCCGGAAGAAGTCTCAAAGATGGTCTTATTCCTGGCTTCGGATGATTCAAGTTATTCAACCGGTTCTGAGTTCGTGGTCGATGGTGGATCAACGGCACAGTAATCAATGGTCTAAAATAGATGTTTTTGTAGGAATACCATCAGTGCTTTATTTGATGGTATTCTTTTTGTATTCAATTAAGGATATAATCAAATTAATTGAATGTGTATACATAAGTTGAAATAAAAGGAGGTTTGAATTTTGAGAAAAGTTGTAACCTTACGTAAATCTGGAAACAGCCTTGTGCTGACTGTTCCTGTTGATTTGGATGCTAGTTTAGGTACTAAGTATGATGTTGAAACCAGATCAGATGGTTCAATCTTATATACACCGATTGGTCATAAGAACATTTTTGATGATCCTGATTGGCAGCATTATGATTATCAACATGATCTTGAATCAGATCCCCAATTGCAGCCACTTGATCTTATTGGAAAAGAGGGGGTTGAGTGATGGTGACTTCTTAATTCCTCCAACCGGCTTCCATCCCTTTAACCTCAGTTGAGAGTGGTATCATATGATCTGTAAAGTAAAATTTGAAATGATTGGGGAGTGGGTCATATGAATAGTTGGGGAAAGTTTGCTGCAGTTGCGTTTGGTGCGCTGGTTGCCGTTGGAATGAGCGGGGAAACGGCATCGGCGAAAAAGGCGTCGCATAAGATAGATCCGATTACGGAGACGTATTCGAATATGACGTCGGCCAAGATGATCACGCCATCGCAGTTAAAGCCCAGCAATACGACCACTTTTGATATTATTTTAAAGCCGCGAAATGAAGGGCAGATGTATAGCGATGCTTTGGCCGTCAACACGCCGGGGGATTCACAGTTTAAACAATTTTTGACCCAGAGTGATATCCGTGACAAATTTGGTCAGCCGACATCGGTCACAAATGATTGGAAAGCTTATCTTCAAAAGCGACATTTAAAAGTTTCTGCATTCAAGAGCGGTATTGTGATGACGGTTAAAGGTAAGGTCAAGTACATCGATAAGACCTTTAAAGTTAATATCAACAAGGCGACCTACCATTCAAATCCATTGCAGTTTGGCAAGACCAAACCGAATATCCCCGGACGATTGTCCGATAAGGTGTACACCGTTGTGGGGATGACCGATCACAACAAGAAGTATTTCTATCCGGATTCCAATATGCAGTTTGACACTAAAAACGAAACTGCTGCCAAAACCAGCACAAAGGGTGACAGCGGCTACTACAAAGCCGGCGGGGCCAGTCGGTTTGCCAACCGGTATCACCTTAATAGCTTGTATTCAAAAGGCGCTGATGGCAAAGGCCAAACAGTTGGGTTAATTACCTTTGGCGGTGTCCATCGAAGTAATATTCTTCATTTTTGGCAACACGAAAACGCCAATTCCAACAACAGTCGATTCACGGTTAAAAACGTTCAGGGTGACATGTTCAATCAAGAATATGTGAGTCCCAACGACGATGAAGCAACCATGGACGTTGAGTATGCTGGTGCAGTTGCACCGCAAGCCAATATCCGGATGTATGAATCGAAGAATCCCCTACCTAACCTGCAGAATATGATCAATGCCTTCTCAACGGCTTATCAGGAAGCAAAGGTTTCTTCGCTTTCACTTAGTTGGGGAACCGGTTCTGATGAATACTACAGTCTTTTAGTTAATCGCGGCGTTGTTGATCCGCACTATGTCAACTTATTCAATATCCTATTTGCCCAAGGTGCCCTTCAAGGGATTTCAACCTTTGTGGCTTCTGGTGACACTGGCGCGCCAATGTACTCAATGAGAGGGATTAGCGGCAACCGTGTCTTGCTTGACCGCAAGACAAACGTTTCAGACCCAGTCAATACTAACCCATTTATTACGGCCGTTGGTGGAACGACGCTGCCATTCACTCACAGAGTGGGTTCCGGCGGCAGCATTTCTGCCTCTAAAGAGCGGGCATGGGGAACCGACTATTACTGGGATCTGCTTCAAAATAATCCTGAACTGCTGGATAAGACACCGGAACTCCTGATGGTTATCGGTGCCGGAAGTGGTGGCGGATTTGGCCATCTGTACACAACGCCTGCTTATCAGCAGGGGGTTAAAGGCGTCAATACATTCTCTGCTCGGACTTACCTTTCCAATCTGAATCAGCCGATCTTTGATGAGCCGTTAATCACTGGAACTGGTTATGGCCGGAATTATCCTGATGTCTCTGCAGATGCCGATCCCCTCACCGGATACAATGTTTATATGAAATCCAAGAAGGGCAGCGGCTGGTCGGAGAATGGCGGAACCAGTGTTGTTGGTCCCCAGATGGCCGGTGCAACTGCTGTGATTAACAGTCAGGCTGATCGTCAACGAATGGGATTCTGGAATCCTCAGATTTATCAGTTGGCTCAAGGTACCGATTCGCCGTTTAATCCGCTCAACAGTACGACTGACAACTCTAACCTGTACTATACCGGCCAGCCCAACACCATTTATAACCAGGCAACCGGATTGGGCACGATCAACTTTGACAAGTTATCTCAGATGTATCAATAATTTCGTCAATTTTGCAAGGACAGGCATTTTCTGTTAAACTACTTCCAATTGCGTTTTTGCAAATGAAAGGATACTTGTATGAAATTTACCAAAACACTATCATTTTTAGCTGTAGCACTGGGAGTTGCGCTGGTCGCAACCGAGGCTCAGCCGGCTCAAGCAAAGACAACCAGCCACGCCGTTCCCAAGGCCCTTCAGGGAACCTGGTTTGGCAAATATCACGATGACCTGTTTGGCAACGTGCCGGTAAAATACCGCCTTACCAAATATTCATTCCGTCAGGGTTCATCGAAGAAGTCTGAGCAACAAGATGCGAGAACTTATTATGTGAACATCAAAAAGTACAGCCAAACAAAGAGCAAGAGTTACCTGTTCAAGGTCGCCAATAAGGTAAATAAGCACGGTTACTGGAAGTTGACCTTACTTTCGCAGAATCAGCCGGTTTACTTAAAGCACGTTAAGCATAATGGCAAGACGGCTTTGAAGATGTATTATAAATCCACCGATACAAATAAAGCACAAACCAGCTACTTCTATCATAAATAGTGATAGAAATGAAAATACGAGGTTGAGACAAAAGGTTTCTTTTGTCCCAACCTCGTATTTATTTTGCTCTATGAAGGAGAATAGAACGTAACCGGCAAAATGGCATTTTCGGCATGGTCTGGGTTGCTGTGGGTAATGTCAACCAGATTGTCAATTAATGCTGTGGCAATTTTTGACACTGGTTGAATAACTGTTGGTAATTCTGGTGCAACGTTTCTGATGAGTTGACTGCCGTCATATCCTGTGATCAAAACGTCTTTAAATGGCCGCTTTCCGGATTTGCGAATAAAAGCCGCAAACCTCAGTGCTGCTACATCATTACTGGCAATGATGCCATCGAAATCTCCGGGCAAAACATCTGTCATCTGATTTTTATTGAAATCAATCGGGACATATTCAACATCTGCTTTGGATAGTGTATCGATCACGCCTTGAATTCTTAAGATAGTGGGGGACAAAGAGGTATCCTCGTCGACTGAAACGCATACCTTTTGGGCATGATTTTGAATCATGTATTCAGCAGTCAGTCGACCACCTTGATAATTATCAGAAGAAACAATTGGAATGTTAGTCCCCAAATTTCGATCGAAAGACACCACAGAAACTGATGTATTTTGATACCCGGCTGTTTGATTATTATGAGAACTTGAAATAATGCCATCAACTTGATTGGAAACCAGCATTTTTAAATATTCATTCTCAATTTGCTCGTTATCAGTTGATGAAGCAATGATTGTTTTGAAACCTTTAGCGAACAATTGGATTTCCACTTCATTTGCTAATTCGGCGAAGAATGGATTTGTGAGGCTTGGAAAAATTAATCCAATAAATTTCGAAGGCTTTCCCTGCATTGCTCTGGCAAGAGCATTAGGCTGGTATTTCAAATCATGCATTGCCTGATGAACTTTATCGATTGTCTTTTGACTGAGCGATCCGTAGTTATTGATGACTCTTGATACAGTTGTGACCGATACGCCAGCCTTTTGGGCAACATCTTGTAATTTGACGACCATAAAATCATTCCTCAAAGTGTTTATTCTTATTATACTCAAAAAGGCCAGCCCCAAGAAACTACTTGGAACTGGTCTTTTTTCGATCCTAATGACTTGATACTAGTCTTTCTTGATTGGATCCAATTGAATGACTGGGTCACCGTTAGCCTCAACGGTGGTTCCTGGGGCAACATCCAAGTCAAACTCATCAAAATCGGCACTATTGATAATTGTTATAATAACCGTATCATCCAAGCCGGCTTTCTTAATAGCAGGATCCCAGAATTCCAACAATTCAGTTCCTTTTTCTACGTGTTGATCTTTCTCAAAGTAGGATATAAATCCGGTACCATGCATTGCAACAGTTCCAATTCCAATATGGATTAACATTGCCACGCCATTGTCGCCAACAATACCAACTGCGTGTCTGGTTGACACTACTGATTGAATTGTTGCATCAAACGGTGCAAGAATCTTGCCGTCAGTGGGTTTGATGGCAAATCCATTACCAGCTTTTTTAGCGGCAAATGTTTTGTCGGAAACATCGGCTAATGATACAACTTGGCCGGAAACGGGTGAACTGATGGCCACTGATGATGTTGCAATGGTGGTGTTGCCAGTTTCCTGTAAGTTTTTACCCCAAGTTTCTTCCAGGGTATTGACGATTTCAGCATGCTTTTTTTCGGTTAATGTTGATTTTTTCCAGAAAACAGTTAGAGCAACTAAAAGCAGAACTGCAGGAACTGCGAACATCATGATCTTGAATTTGAATTCTCCTGCTGCAGTGATTGATGCCGCAGTTGCGCCGGTAGTCATTCCGGCAAGAACGGCAACTTGGCCGACAACTCCGTTAGAAACCGCTCCACCGAGTTTATCCAGCAATGGCCGAACCGATAACGTCAGGGATTCATCACGATGACCGAGCTTCCATTGACCATATTCAACGGAATCGGAAATAATCATCAATACGATTAAGAAGATGATCGCTTGTGGAACTTGGAATAATTCCGCACCAATCAGTACCAATGCAAATGATTTGCCGGCAATTGAGAACACTAAAATTCCGACAAGCATAATCGAAATACAAGTAAAGAACAAGTTACGTCGATTAAATTTATCAACCAAGCGAGGGAAAATTGTGACAGTTACCAAGCTCATCAAGATGTTGATGGTTTGGAAAACTGAAAACATCGTTGATTCACCCATGATGAAAGTGAAGTAATACAGAACCAATGAATTTAAAATGTTGATCGCAATTGCATAAATCCCGTAGGTTAAGGCAATCCACATTAATTGGTCATTTTTTGCCAAGGTTGAGAAAATCTTTTTGATTCCGACCGTATTTTCTTTGTTTTTTCGAAGATCAGATTGAACTTCGTGGGTTCCGAAACCAACGATCCAAGCCGTTGCAATTCCAACGATGGCGACCATTAGCCCAAATGCTAACCAGCCACGTGAATCGCCAGTTCCACCTGCCTTATTCAATGAGAAGAATAGGACCAGTGGCATCACAATCACACCCACTAAGCCACCGCCAAGTGTTGAGCCAATTCTGGCGGAAGAAGCAGTTCGTTCACGTTCTTTGGAACTAAATGAGAGCGCAGGAATCATGGACCAGAAAGCGACATCTTTAAATGAATAGAAAATATCCATTGTGATATATAAAATAGCAAAAGTTATGAGATAAAGAATTGGATGGGTATGGTTAATACCGCCAAGATCTGTAAAAAGAACCAGCAGAATAACAGATGTAATTGTTCCACCAACCACAACCCAGGGCTTAAATTGGCCAAAACGCGTCTTGGTTCTGTCAATCCAATTGCCAATGAATGGATCAATAAATAATTCGACAATTCTTAACGCAGTGATAATGGATGTAATGTAGAGAATCATCCGATCATCTTGTGCCTTGTTCCCTGAATTGAACAAATGCGTTGTAACAAACATAATGAAGTACGTTGATAACGCACCATAAAACATGTCGTTACCAAATGCACCACAAGCGTAAGATACCCGTGAGATTGCTTTTTTTAACCGGCTTTGTTGAGGCTTTACGACACTTTCACTTTCCATAATTATTCCCCTAATCATCAATTTATTTAAAATGATAAACGTTTATCAAAACGAACAAAAAATAAAAACTGTTTACTGTTTATCAAATTTAACCTTATATTAGTATGCGCTTACATGGTTGTCAAGCATTATTCTGGTATATTTTTTTGTATCTATCGCTTTCCTTGATTTTAAAGGAATTGACACAGGAGATAACTCAATCATGGATCGGATAGAACAAGACTGTCCATTCCAAAAAATTAAATTTGACATTAGTTCCGATTTTTGGTGAAATAGAGGGCAATAAATTGGTATGATGTAGTTAGAGATACCGTTTTCTTTTTGCGGTATGATTACACCAAATAAACCGATAGATTGTGAGGAATTTATATGAGTAAAATTTCTATTCAAGGCAATTTGCAGACCGAACAGATCGCGGGCAGTTATTCCGACGTCGAGAAGAAGATTGTTGCAGATTTGGATTCGGCACAGGTAAAAGACGGTAAGAAACCATTTTCCAAGATTGCGGATGAGGTTGTCATCGAACCATACAAGGATGGCGCATATGCTTATCACGCAATGTTAACGGAAGCAGCCAAGATGTATGATCTATCACCAGATATTCAAAAGGATGCGCAAATTTCAGAAGATTAAGAGTGTGAAGGACAACGGGTGATGCGGTTTCTAAGGGGTCTTTGGCTGAAACCCCGGTTTTGGGTTTTAGTCAAAGACCCCTTAGAAATTAGCATCAGTTGTCCTGAACACGTTTCGGCTAAATAGCTGGAAAAACTCTAAGAGTTAGAATTAGGCCGCCAACACACCCGTTTCCCGGCTAGTTCATGAATCGAACACTATACTTAATATTCAAGCACCAAACACAAAAAGAGATGAGGCCAAACTTCGGTTGAGCCCCATCTCTTCTCGTGTTCAATGATATGGTTGAATCAAAATTGTTACATAATGCAAACCAAGTTCCCGATTGTATAGCAAACCTTCCGGAAACATACTATAATGATGTTTACCAGAAATTATAGAAAGCGTGCGTTCCTTCATGAATAAGAAAATCATGTCAGGCTCATTTTGGCTGTCTTTTGGCAGTATTTTTTCACGAGTCCTTGGCATCATTTATTTAATCCCATGGCTGTACATGATTGGTTCTCCCGAACACAAGAGCGTTGCCATGGCGCTGTTTAATGCGTCATACAACCCATATGGCCTGTTCATCGCTTTGGGAACGGCCGGGTTTCCATCTGCAATTGCTCGGCGGGTAGCCATTTATAACGGTCAAAATAAGTTTTTAAATTCACGTCAGTTGGCAAATGTTGGTTCAATGGTCATGCTGTTATCCGGTGTTGTCTGTGGGATCATTCTTTGGTTCATCGCCCCGCTGATTGCTAAAAATAGCCCTGTAGTTTCCACTCAGAGCGCGATTACGTCGATTCGGGTATTGGTACCGGCAATTGTCATTTTGCCGTCCATGAGCAGTATTAGAGGCTGGTTTCAGGGTAATCAGGATTTAAAACCGTACGGGGTTTCCCAACTTTGGGAGCAGTTTATCCGGATTGTGTTCATCCTGGCATCAACCTATATTGTCATCTATGTTCTCCACAGAAGCTATATCGAAGCTGTCTACCTCAGCGTCATGGCAGCGTTTGTCGGGGCGGTTGCCAGTTACATTTACCTCGCACTTTACTATCGCAAACAAACGGCGAACTACGCCGAGTTGGCCAAGAAGAGCAAGCCCTTTGATCTGACCAGCATCAAGAAGATTTTCACGATGATCGCCTACGAATCAATTCCGTTTGTCATTGTGGGATCGGGCATCACTTTGAGTCAGCTGATTGACCAATTGTTTTTCAAACAGGTCATGCAGGGCGTTCAGCATTATTCTGCTGAGTATACCCAGTACATTTACACGCTGTTTTCTGCCAATCCGACCAAGATCACCACGGTTGTGGTCTCTTTGGCGTTGGCGGTTGCCGAGACGACCTTGCCGCTGTTGGCAAATAGTCAGGCGTCCAAAAAGGGCAATGTCGGCCAGCTGATCTTCCAGAATGTGAACATGCTGATGTTTGTCCTGCTGCCAATTGTCACGATTCTGTGTGGCTTGTCGTATGAAACCAACGGGATTTTCTTCACCTTCAGTACGCTTGGTGGAAAGTATTTGGCTGCCAACATTCTTCAAAGCTTAATGTTGGGGCTGGCCATTAACGGGCTGACGTTATTACAGGCGCTGCATTACAGTAAAAAGGCCATGTATTATCTGGTGGTCGGCCTGGTTGCCAAGCTGTTGTTCCAGATTCCATTGGTTATTCTTCTTCAGGGATTCGGGGCAATCATTTCCACGGCGATCGGATTTGGCTTTATTTGCATGTTGAGTTACGGCGAGATTATGTATGAATTTCATGTGCCGTTTGGCAAGCTGAAAGTCAGTGTCTTGGTCAATCTGCTGTTCTTTGTGATTGTCATGGCATTGACCTGGGGTCTTCACCAATTCATACTGCCAAGTCGTTTGATTCCGGCATTTTTATACTGCGTTGTCTTTGGTTTGGCCACTTTGGGAATCTATATATTCATGGCCAACCGGACCGGGTTATCAGATACGATGTTTGATCATAAGCTTGGCTATAAGTACTTTAGATATAAGCATTTTCAATAAGAATACAAAAAACGGGTTCAGCCATCGTCGGATTAGACAATGGTTGAACCCATTTTTTAAGATAAACGCACGTAAGTTTCGTATTTATTGACATCCACAAATGGCAGACTCTGAAATATCTTCATGTCGAGTTTGCTGTGCATCTGAAAGGTTCCATTCAAAGTTTTGTAGTGGCCTTGAAGCCACTGAAGCTGCAAATTTAACAGCGAATTTAAAGAATTGGCATTGGTGCCATACATCATTCCAAGCTCGGCTGTCTGTTGGTCAACTTTGTAGAGGAAGCTGAAAGCGGCAATCTGATGATGATCGCCGAGTATGGCAAACGGCGCTTCTTGAAGCTGATCGTGCGACATCAGCACTTTCCAGTCGGCTTGTGGAATCGAAATTGCCGGGTTGAACGTTTGCTGATGATCGTACTCTTCTTGACTGGTGGTCAAGACGGACTTGTATAAATCAGGCTGTTTGGACAATTCACCTGCTGAAAGTAGGGTACCGTCTGCCGGCTGACTGATTTTACCAAGGGATAGGTTGGCCAATGGTAATTCGGCAGTCAGCTCAGTATTAACCAGATGGAACCGTCTGGATGACAGCCATTTATTGAAGGGATGCTGTGGTGCATAGTCGCGGGTAATCATCCGGTCATCGGAAAATTTCCACGCCAATTTTTCAATATCATCGAGTACCCGCTTAAACAGAACATTCTGCTCAGTTGCCTGAGGATCAACATACACTGCGAAGCTCAGTGCATTTGGATGGAGCTTGTTGTGCCAAAAGACTGAAGTCGCATCGATGTGGCCGTGAGGATGGTATACTTTGACGTTGTCCGGATAGGTCCGCATAGCCATGAAAATTTCGTGCTCATTAGCTGGTGGGCGGGGGATAAATTCAGTTTTGTTGGGTAAAATTGGTTGCATGAATTGCCTCGGTTATTTGAATGGATTGTCATGGAGCAGCTTGGTGTAAAAACTAATTTCATGGAAGGCTTCATGCAGGCGTTGCTCAAAGTGATCGCTATTTTCTGCGTCAGCAATCAACCTGCCGTCTTCAGTGAAATTGTCATTTGCATTCCACAACAGCACAGGGGTTGGCAGCACCATCATCTTGAGCATTTGCAGGATTTCCACAAATGATTCGGCAGCCAGCATGCCGCCGTCACTATAGTAAGAATACGACACGATTTGAACGGGCTTGCGCTCAACTTCCGGTCCAACATAGTCTAAGGCATTTTTCAAAACACCGGGAATGGCATGATCATATTCAGGTGTCAAAATGATGTAGCCGTCATTGGACTTTAAACGATCCAGCCACTTTTGTTCCCCTGATTTCAAATGCGTGATAGGGTTGGATAATGGTGTTTCGTCATGATGATAGGGCTCGAGTGGAAAGTCTTCCAATCGTATCCAATCAAATGTGATCTGATCAGTATTCTGAAAGTTAGCCTGTAAATATTTTAAGATTGATTCGCCAAGGCTGCTGCGGACGGATCCAAGTATGACGCCAATTTTTATCAATGTAATGCCTCCGATATTTAGAATAATCTATTCCTTTCAGTATAGCATGTGGCAAATTGACCTTAGGATTTGCCTAGAGAACTAGTTTTGGTGATATTATGGAGTATTAATTTCGAGATAGAATAGTATTCACAATAATATGGTTGGATGGTTTGATACATTGACCCAAAAAAATGAACGGATTTACTTTGCCGACACCAGTGGCTGCGTGATATAATAAAAATATAAAAGGAAGCCTTGCTACAACAGGACTTCCCTTGTGGAAACCGTTTAAGACGGTAGCGCTTCTTTAGTTATTATTTAATAACCGCAAACTGGCTAAAGTTATTGGCGGTTATTTTTTTGGCTAAATTTTATCAGCTCCACAACCAATGTAATCAATCCGATGATAAATATACCAAAGGATAACATGAGTTGCAGAGCGTCCGAAACGGGCACCAAAGGCTCTCCTTTCGTTAGAGTTTCTGAATTTCCTAATTGATGTTTAACACCATAGGCATCATCTCCACTCGGAAGCGCCACCGCCTTAACTTCTCCACGAATTATAATTATACCGGATTTATTTTGGGATAACTATATAAAAATGGAAATAAAATAGCAAAAAATGGAGCTGTGACAAAACTGACGTTTTGTTCACGGCTCCTTTGCATTTTTACTTCTTTAGGCTCTTCGTCAACTGTTGTTGGTGAATCCA
>NZ_AZEA01000025.1 GCF_001435575.1 Lentilactobacillus sunkii DSM 19904 | reverse complement strand
TGTGTAAATGAAATGCCTTCGTACATATAATATGTATCTAACTTAAATAAATGATGCTTCCAAGGTGTCCTGGAGTCCTTTGAACCCTCGGTGGATCCGCTTCAGAGACTTCTCGTTATAAACATTAAACTGAGAAACCAGGAAGTGATCCAGTGAATCTTCCGTTGGAAATTGTTCTTTGTGGTGGGTGGTGCGCTTGAGATGCTTATTAAAGTTCTCAATCAGGTTAGTGGAGTATAGTGATTGCCGGATAGCTGGTGGAAAGTCCATGAAAGTGAGTAAATTCGGCATTTTAAGCAGATCTTTGATTAATTTGGGATAGGTCTGATGCCAGTTGTTGGCGAACTCATTCAGTTTCAGTTCGGCTGCTTCACGGTTGGCGGCCCGATGAACTTGTTTAAAGTCACTGATCACGGCCTTGCGGTCTTTTAAGCGAACTTTGTTCATCAGATTCCGCCCAACATGAACCAGGCAACGTTGTCGTTTGGCTTTAGGGAAATGCCGATTCGAGCCTTCATCCAAACCAACTAACCCATCGGCCACAAACAACAGCACATCTTTAACGCCCTGCTTGATCAAGGTTCCCAGCAGTTCAGTCCAGATTCCAGTCGATTCCGTTGGCGCCACTTGGTAGTTCAGCACTTCCTTCGTACCATCTGGACGAATGCCAATCGCAATATGAACGGCTTCTTTTTGAACGGTATCCCGCTTTAACGGCAAGTAAGTGGCATCTAAGAAGATGGCCGCATATTGTGAAGCCAGTCAGCGTTGCTGGAAAGCTTGAACCTGTTCATTGACGGCTTTAGTCATGTTGGAAACCGTGGCTTTGGAGTAGTGAGCACCGTACATTTTCTCAATGAGTTCGGCAATTTCAGCAGTGGTAATTCCCTTGGTATACAACTGAATGACCGTTGTTTCTAAATTATCACTGTGCCGACCGTAGGCTGGCAAGGTATGATTTTCAAACCGGCCATTGCGATCTCGAGGAATGGTTAAGTTAAGTTGGCCGTACTTTGTATCAAACGAGCGCTCATAACTGCCGTTGCGGTTATTACCAGTGTTAATCCCAGCGTATGAGTAGCGTTCGTAACCCAAAAACTCTGCCAATTCGGTTTGAAGCAGCTGGTTAATCGCAATTTCGAGGTGGTGACGAAAAACTTCGTCCAAATCTTGCTTTTGGGCTACTGCAGCGATAATTTCTGTGGTAAGTTCATTCATGGGGAATGCCTCCTGTGATGTTTTCTGTGGTTACTAAATATCATAAGGGAAGGCATTCCCTATTTCTATACAATTCAGAAATCTTTTATGCATTTACACAAGATATTTTACGCTCTCTATCTGCTAAACATTAAATGTGGTAAAAGATTTGTTAAAGTTCCGTTATTGCTACTTTTTTGTGATAGTTTTGATAAAAATGCTTATAATTGAAATTTAGTTTTCAAAAATATGTATTTAAGGAAGAATTTATAAATTATCGCAATATTTTTAATTCAATTAATAATGAAAGTAGATGATGAATTATTAACCATATTTCAAAATTATTTGCCTGGGTATTATTAGGAATTTCAGCCTTATCAATTTGTTTTTTATGTTTTAGCCCAACCTTACCTATTAAATTGCCACCGTCAAATCAAGCTATTAGCTTTATGATGATTGGTAAGGCACCAGTTGCTTACATTCCCTTTCAAGAATTAGATCAATTAGGATTCTGGCTAAACATCATTATGACTTGTCCCTTAGGAATACTTACCTATATTTTATTCTCTCCCAAATTCAAAATTTCTCATGTGATTACAACTGGAATCCTTATTGGATTCACTATCGAATTTACTCAATTTATAACAGACAATTTGGCAATAACACATCGTTGGGTAGATATAAATGACGTGCTTACTAATACTTTAGGATTTGTAGTTGGTTATTATCTATCAAAGTTAATTGATAAATAACCCGTAGGTAAATTTATTTCCCCTTAGCATTCATAATAAAATATGGATGTAAGCTGATTCCTGAGACAACTTTTAAGAGAGCGTATAATGAATAAATCGTCTCTCAAAAGGAAGGAATTTTTACATGCCAACTCGTTACGACAAAGAATTCAAACAAAACATCATCAACCTATATAAACAAGGCGAATCAGCCGCCCAACTGGCCAGAGAATATGGCATTGGCTATTCAACCGTTCATAAGTGGATCCAGGGCCAAGCCAAAACTCAATCCGGTAAATCGCCAGACGAAATTAAAGCGATGGAAAAGCGGCTGGCTTCCCTGTCTGAGGAGAACGAAATCCTAAAAAAAGCCCTGGGCTTCCTTGCGCAGAAGTAACCAATATTTTTGATTACATTCACCAAGAAAGCCATCACCACCAGGTAACTAAGATGTGCCGAATCCTCGGTGTTTCCAGAGCTCAGTATTATCGTTATCGATCCCCCAAGCCTTCAAAACGCCGGGCCGAAGATGCGGACTTAAAACAACGGATTCTGCGGATCTTTGCGGAATTCAAGCAGCGATACGGCGTTATGAAGATCCACCATGAATTGAATCTGGAACTTCAACCACTGCAGCGTCGGTGCAGCCCAAGACGGATTTCCCGGCTCATGAAGGAACTGGATATCCACTCCGTTACCGTCAATAAATGGAAAGCGGCTTCGGCTTCCAAAACCAAGGTTGAACAGCGTCCCAACTTGCTTAAGCAGGATTTCTCGACCACTGGTTTAAATCAAAAATGGACCGCTGATATGACCTATATTCAAACGAAGCGTAATGGCTGGTGTTACTTATCAACGATCATGGATCTGCACTCAAGACGAATTATCGGCTATTCATTCTCAAAAAAGATGGCTACTGATTTAGTCTTAAAGACCCTGGAAAGCGCGGTTAAAAATCGAACCATTACTGGGGACCTGATTATCCACACAGACTTAGGATCACAGTACACCAGCGATGATTACAACCAACGGTTAACAGAATGTCAAGGGCAGTTTAAAAATGTAGGTTTTCGGCAGAAAGAAATGTAGGTTTTCGGCAGTTACTTGAGGCCACGTAATCGGTAAGATTTACCAGTGATCTTCACTACGTGAACATGATGAACCAAGCGATCGAGAATGGCTGCTGTCACAGTTGGGTTCTGGAAAATATCAACCCAAGCGGATAGATCACTATTGCTGGTAATGATCGTTGAATGCTTTTCATAGCGGGCATTGACTAGCTGAAATAAGAGGTTAGCTTCTTGGTGACCAATTGGCAAATACCCAATTTCATCAATAATTAATAGGTCATAGCGCGAATAGCGGCTTAGAGATCGATCAAGCAGTCCTTTTTCGTAAGCTGCTCTCAATCTAATCAACAGCTCATGACAATTAATAAAGAGAACCCGACAGCCCTGTTTACAGGCCTCAATCCCAATACTAATTGCCAAGTGGGTTTTACCGACTCCCGGATTGCCAATAAAGATTAAGTTTTCAGACTTTTCCATAAAAGCCAGATTCTGGAATTCCAGAACCTCTTGGCGATTAATACTGGGTTGAAAGCTAAAATCAAATGTATCTAGGGATTTTGTATTGGGGAACCGAGCACGGCCAATGGCCCGTGCAATCTGACCTTCGTGTCGATTCTGGAGTTCCGAATTAGTTAAATCAATTAGCGCCTCAGTTAATGACAGATTATCAGTGTGAATTTGATCAAGGTAATTCGGCAAGTATTCACGGATTTTGTTTAACCCTAAGCGCTCAAGATTATTTAAAAGAATTTGATTATTAGTGGTCATGGTAGCCTCCTATAAGTTGTCGTAATCAGTCATATGTTCACGAATGTAAGCTGAAATGTCTTCATCTGTCCGCCCTTTAAGCAAATCAGATTTGAGGATATTGAACTGATCTTGGGGGTCATAATTCAGCGAATTGGTAGTTATGGAGTGCGTACGAATTTCTTCTCCGTTATAATAAATGTGGATGCGCTGCTCATCATTGGAGATTTCAACAGCAACCGTACAACCAATGTATCGCGGATCTACTGAGTACTTACATTTGCGGAAATTGATCATGGCCTCCTTCGAAACGACACGGGTAATGTTTTCTTCGAAGTATGGTTCAAGGAGATTAACTGGAACGCGATGAAGGTACTCTTTTTCTTCGTCTAACCATTTCAGGTACGGGACTTCGTCCGTGGCCTGCGAAGTTTCATGATTTAGATCATCTCGGAGCATATGAACTAGTTCGATTAGCTCAGTTCCATCAGCAAATTCAGTATTGTATGGCCGTAAACGTTCAACCGTGCGAGCAAGGGCTTCAACTGCACCTTTAGTTTGTGGTCTGAATGGTCGACAAGCAATTGGTGTGAAACCGGCATCTTTACAGAATTCGTGGAACCGTTCGTTAAAGACAGCGTGGCCAAACTGGGATTTTGTATGATCCACAACGGTTTTCATATTATCAAACCAGATTTCCGTCGGAATACCTCCGGTATGAAGGAAAGCGTCGTGTAAGCAAGAAAAGAGGGTATCTTGGCTCCGATCAAAGGTTAGTGTCATATATTTGAGTTTTGAATAAGGCAATACATACAAGAAAATATTGAATTTAAACAGCTCACCCTCGCTGCTCACTAGGGCCATTTCTTCTTTCCAGTCAACTTGAGCAGAGAGACCAGGGGAATGTTCAATCCGAATGGTAGCTTTCTTAACTCGTTCTCGGCGGGTTTGGCGACAATAATCTTTCACGAGGGTATAGCTGCCGGTAAAGCCCTTCTTCTGGATAAATTTAAAAATTGAAGCAGCCGAACAATTTAGTTCAAGCTTTGAATCGATGGTTTGCTTGAATGGATCCAGTAAACTTGGCCGTTTCGGTCGACCACTTGGTCGGCCCTTAAGTCCAGCTTTGACTTCCTCATAGGCTTTCTTAACGGTTCGATAATCAACATTATATTGCCGGGCAATCTCGGCGAAGTTAGGCTTAATATTTTCAGTCACGTAAATCGTCACTCCTTCTCTTAAATCACGTCTCACATCAAATTCCTCCTACACTCTGATGTGATTCATGATACAAAAAATGTAGGAAAACCAACAGTTCTAACCTGCCGTTTTCCTACATTTTACGGGTGCCTTTTACAAGAACTACATATCCGCCACTCTTACAGCCGTAAGGGTTGTCCGTATGATAATGCACCAATGGAATCTTTTCATGCTTCCCTCAAAAAGGAATGTGTTTATCCAGTGCCGGTCTTTGAAGATTATGAAACTGCCGCTGCCGTCCTTTTTGAATATGTGCATGCTTTCTACAATAGGAAGAGAATTCATAGTTCACTGGGCTACCAGACCCCCTTACAAGTTGAAATCGCAACACTTACGAGCCAAATGGCCGCCTGATTTAATGCTTTCCAGGGTTCAAATAAGTTATTAATCACGATTAATGATTTATTTGAGCTGTGGCAGGTAAACGCGGTTCTGAATGTCTCTTAAAACCTGTCTCAAATATTGACTTCAATCCAGCATTTACACAAGATATTTTACGCTCTCTTTTATTTCCATATATCTGTTATTTCACTCCTATTTAAATTTTTTCTTCACTGCCCTGCTTATTTAATGAGAAATTTATCTATACACACTGAATTTCTTTCGATACCGAATAAAGGTTGTCCGCTTAATCCCAGTATTTCGAGCCACATCCACATCGCTCATACCATTTTGATAAAGTTTAAAGGCATGTAACAATCGGGGATCATCTTCAGCGTATTGAGGCTTGCGACCATGATATTTGCCCTGCTGCTTAGCTAAGGCAATCCCTTGCTGCTGGCGCTCAATAATTCGCTTACGTTCACTTTCGGCCTGATACTTATAGAGTTCAATAATCAAGTTGGTCATCAGTTGACGTAAATTTGGGTCAGCAATCCCTGTCATGGACGGTAAATTCAACACATCTAGGGTGGCCCCCTTATTTTGAATGGAGTTCATGATCTTAGTCAAATCATGGTTGTTTCTGCCTAAGCGATCTAATTCAGTGACCATTACAATATCACCCTCACGAATATAGGCCAGCATTTTTTGCAGTTCTGGCCGATTAGTGTTAGCTCCACTTAATTTATCCGTAAATAATTTATCAACGTCTTTTAAAGCCGCTAACTGTCGATCTAAATGTTGCTCCTTGGAACTCACACGCGCATAACCGATTTTAGCCATTTCCAATTCTCCTTTTGGACAGTTCTAATGAACACTTGTAATTCCTAGTATAGCACAGAAATAAAAAAGACCACTAGGGTATACCCTAGTGGCCGTTTAGTTTAAGGGGTTCTTATTCTTCTCCTCAATTGTCAAATTAAGTGCAACACTAAGAATCTATTCTTAGAAGTGGTCTAGTTGTTAAGCTATTTCAGGCATTAGATTGGCTGAGCAGCGATAGTTCAATGACCGCCGTAGCCGGTAAGGTATCTTGAGCCATCTGAATGTCAATGAGTGAGGCTGAAGCCAAGGATCTGCCCTTCGGGAAGAATTCGCGCAAAGGGCCATTAGTGTTCTCTTGGGTTCCACGTTTTCATGGTGAATAAGGACGGGCAAAGTAGATTTCAATTCCATCGACTTGACACAAACTTTAGAACTCAGCACCGTTATCAGAAGTAATGATTTTAAAGTGTTCAGTTCCATAGTCATATAAGTTTTTCTGGAAGGCTTTCAAGCAAGTGTCGGCATGATAATTGGGAAGTTTAACGATGATTTCTAAACGACTAACACGTTCAGTCAAAGTCATTAATGCTGGCTCAGATTCAACTCGTTTACCTTTGACCAAGTCACCTTCCCAGTGTCCAAGCTCTTGACGCGCTTGAACCACAGTGGGACGCTCTTCGATTAAATGACCCAAATTCTTCTTATTGATTCGGTGATGTTTTGTTCTGGGACGTTTGACTCGGCGACGGAGTTTAGCTGGTAGGTCTGAATTACGGATAGCTAAACGCTGGTCATCAATGTATCGATACGCCGTCGGTGTTGAGGGACAGACAACTCCTGGGTAATTAGTCTTGAATTGGTGAACAAAAGTATCCACACTATGCATTCTGGGGCGAGCTTTTAAAGCTGTAACCAAAGCATTACAGAAGGTTTGACAGTGATCAAAGAGTCCACGATAACAGCTGTTTAGCCGGTGCTTACGATAAACTGCTTCGCCAGTTTCCGCCAGATATGACTGTTCGAAGATATGAGTATTAGCGTTAATCTGTGTTATTGTCCCCCGTCTTAATTCACGCGAAATCGTACTGGGATTACGATGAAGAGCCTTGGCAATCCGGCGGATGGACCAATCTAAGCCCCTTAGGGCTTCAATTCGACCACGTTCAGCTAAATTGAGTTGGTGATACTGATTAGATATGATATTCTTAATTCGGGTCATGAAGATACCTCTTTCTTGTTTGTGGTGAATTAAAAATAGGTCTTCATGGCCATTTTGACTAGTCTGAATAAAGAACTGGTCTAGTAGAGCAGGTGTTGTACTTCAATTTTAAATCGAGGAGAATTCTTTATTTAAAATTATTTTGATTTACACTTACAATTCAAATTAACCATTTTAAATAGTGATTAACATAAGTTTCTCTAGGGCTTTTTTCCGAAGATCTTCAGTTTCTTTAAAAGATTTCTTTTCTCTATCGTAAACAGCCTGACTTTCAAATTCATTCTTATAATCTTGATAATCCATATTATTATCCATTAACAAATAGGAAAGTGAGATTGTTGCAAATATCCAGTAAACGCAATCGGAATTTTCCGCAGTCTGTTTGTCTTTTTCTTGTAACGCAAGTTTAAGAACCTCTTTATTTAAATTATTGATCCTATACTTTAAATAAACTAATTCTTCGTTATCGTTTGAATCCAAAAGTTTGTAGATGAGACAATTTATTACATTTTCGCCATTATAATAATCGTGGTCTAATATAAATCCCCTAGTATATGACTTTATTGCATTATCCAGGTTGATTTTACTTTTAGTTATAGAAAACAATCGCTTTTCAATTCCACCATAAATTCCCGTAGTTTCACAGTCAAGAGAGTTAAATGGATTCAAGGTTTTGATTATTTTCTCAGCCTCCCTCAGTTTTTTTTCATGATCATGGCCTATAACTTTACTCAAAAGTAGAGCCTGTTGTTGTATATAATAGGGATTATTACGATTGTTTTGGGATAATTTTTCATAGGTAGCAGCTGCTTCTTGGTATTTATTTTCTTTTGTTAACTGATCTGCTTTATCCCTCAAACTTTTAATTGTTTCAGAATCATAGTGCTTAGAGCGTATTTCACTTATTTTATTGGCAGGAATAGTTGGTGCGCTTACACCTTTTACATATTCATAAAATGGACTATCACAGGTTTCTCTCCTATTGTCTAAATTATTAACAGTGTTTTTTACCAACTCATGTAATCTCTCTATTTTTGATCTTAATCTGCTGTCGTCATTTATATCTTCTAATGTATATCTGAAAATTCGACTGTGATTAAAATCAAAAGGTAAAGTATCCTGTTCCAAACTAAGGATTATTGTTGAATAAGGTTTTAACGCATGACGTATACCTAGTTCATATATTGCATTAGGATTAAGAGTAGTTATGTCAGCGATAACAATGTCGGCACTTAACAGTAGTTCAAACATATCAGTATCAATAATTTCAGAACTTGATATTTCGTCTCCTCGAAGGTTATCTATATTATTAAAGCTGGATAAAGTTGGCTTAATTAATTTAGTGTATATCTTATCCAAATTTATTTTTTTGCTTAATGTATAATCGGTTTTTTCTCCGTATCCCATGATTGTAAAACAATGATATGTCATTTCGTTTTCCTCTACTTTTACTATTTAGGGTAAACTGTTATTCTTTTTACAATATCTTCATTACGTTTTTCCCATGCCGCATTTATAAAACTGTTAGGATCCAAAATAAAGTCGTTCCATTTAGCTAGTACACAATATCTTTGATCTTCGAACCATGCACATGATGTATGGTCCTTTTGAATGTAATAGTTGGCACTAAATTCTTTAATAGTAGTGTTATCATTAATGCAAATATAATTATGAATGTTCCCACATATTGAACAGGTGTATTGCCCTTTATATATTTGGCTATACATACTTGGAAGAACTATTCCCAATATTCCATTACGACCATGATTAAGAGAATGATAAAGTGATGCCTGAAGTTCTTTTTTTATATAGTATTGTTCTTTTTCACCCAATGTTTCTGCACTAAAATTACCAATCAAAAAAATAGTAACACTCGAATCTTTTAAATTATCATTTCTTATTTTTTGCATAACATAATCTGGATCATCAGAATTGATAGGTTCATTTAATGATTTGTCAATCATTTCAATGCTTTCATTTCTTTGTATTTTTTCTTTATATGCTTTATCTTCAACCTTGAATGATATGAAACATTTGTGCTTCACCATATAGCCACCTCCAGAACTTTATTTCTAAATAATTTATAATCTTACTTTTGAGCTGGATTGAAGTCAATATTTGAGCTGTGGAAGGTAAACGCGGTTCTGAATGTCTCTTAAAATCTGTCTCAAATATTGACTTCAATCCAGTAAATATCTTTGTGACAGTCCAGACCCAATAAATAATACAGGCCTTTTCTTTTCTGATGTTAGAAAATCCTTTAATTTTTCTAGACAACCAGCCTTGTATTGACTATAGTCCATGTACTTTCCCCTCCTCACCGCGGAGTTACTATTGCAAGCCATAAAGGTCTTTATGGCTATTTATTCCACTTTCCACTTCTTTTATCAACTTTTGAATACTTTCTTGCATTTCCGAATTTTCAGCCGCACGTCGAGCACTTTCGATAAGTCCCTGATACAAACCATGGATGCCTGTTATATGATAGAAAAGTTCTTCTCCGGCAAAAACATTAATTCCATCATGTTCGATAGTTCTATACATTGTACTTAAATCATTATGTGTACCATATAGAACGCCGACTACTTTGTCGGAGGCATCTAGGGGTAAATGATTGGTTCTTGCTAAGTTTGTTAAACCTTTGAAATGATCTTCAATTGTTTTAATGTCATCTTTATTGATAGTAGTTGGTCCAGATTTAATTTGACAATATTTATGCCTATTATCAAGAGCATCATCGTACTCAATGTCCATTCCCTTTACTACAGATGCCCTGGCTAATCCGCCAGTTGTTGAAACCATAAAGGCTTGGAAGTTAGTCCCAAAGCTAGTTGCTATTGAGGTTCCTAATGCAAAAGGATAAACAACAGCCTTTGCTAAATTTTGAACCGTAATAGGGGATCCAAATGCGTTTGCTGTTGCTTGAATCGTGAAAGGATTAACCTTAAATGATTTGTATTTTTTATTTGAATAGTTTTGTGCTCTTTTAGAAAACAAATTAAAGAAGAAATCGTAAGCATTATCCAGAACTTCTTGTTCAGTTATGTTAACCATATTATAAAGCTCCTTTTAAAAGAAAGTATTGACAGCTACCCTAATTAAAGTTAATATATATTCATAACATTATATGGGGGTACGCTTATGAAGGCGGTTTTAGACAAGAAAGAAATTCACACCCTAATGAAAAAAAAGGGAATAAAAACACAAAAAGAGTTGGCTCAATCAATGGGTATAACCAAAAATCAATTGTCGGTCATGCTATCCAGCTCGTTTTCTCCGATTAAAAGTAACGTTTCGAACCTTGCTGACGTATTAGGGTATGATGTGCTTAAGTCTATTGTACCAGTAAACGAGCAACTATCGACATTATCCCCCAAAAAGGATATAAGAAATGAAATGTTCCCAGAGGTTCCGATTGACGTGTCAAACGTAATTGCAAAAAGGAAGTTCAATGCTTTGGAATTATTTGCTGGTGCTGGTGGGCTAGCCCTTGCACTAGAACAGGCAGGTTTTAATGATGTTGGTCTGGTGGAAATTGACAAACACGCTGCAGACACATTAAAGCTAAACCGTCCTAAGTGGAATGTTATCAATGAAGATATTACCAAGATTACGGCTGATCCTGCAGGCATTTATAAATATATACCCAAGAGTTGCGAAATTGATTTATTAAGTGGTGGCTATCCATGCCAATCTTTTTCTTATGCAGGGAAAAAAATGGGCTTAGACGACACAAGAGGAACTCTATTTTATCATTATGCTAAAATTTTAGAGCAAGTTAAGCCCAAGATGTTTTTGGTTGAAAATGTTAAGGGGCTTACAACACATGATCATGGACGTACTTTAAAAACTATGATTAAAGTTTTCGAGAATATGGGCTATAAGACTATTTACAAAGTATTAAACGCATGGGATTTTGGTGTTGCTGAAAAACGTGAACGTATGATTTTAATTGGCATTAGAAATGACCTTAATATCACTTATCAATTTCCTAAAAAACATGATTATAAACCTGTTTTGCGTGATGTCTTAAAAAATGTACCTAATTCACCTGGGCAAAGATACTCAGATGCTAAGAAAAAAGTTTTAGCTCAAGTGCCTGCTGGAGGATACTGGAGAGACTTGCCGGAGAATGTAGCAAGGGAATATATGGGAAAAAGTTATTATTCTGGCGGAGGTCGTACAGGCATGGCACGTAGATTGAGCTGGGAAGAGCCATCATTGACACTCACTACTTCTCCGAGCCAAAAACAAACTGAAAGATGTCATCCAGTAGAAACCAGACCATTCACAACTCGAGAATATGCTCGTATTCAAAGCTTCCCCGATAGTTGGCATTTCTCTGGGGGAATTGGGTCAATTTACTCGCAAATTGGAAATGCAGTAGCTGTTAATTTTGGGAAAGATATTGCTCTTTCCATTATCAATTCACTTAATCAAGTAAATTGATGTTATCTAATTTTGTTCTTTTGTTGTATTGACAGTAACTTTACTGGCAAAATACATGCTTACACTTTCTTATTAGTATTACTTTAAGAAAAACAAAATTAATCAATCAAAAAAAGGGAAATCTACCGAAACATTAGGCAGATTTCCCTTTTTTTGAAAACTAAATTCAGTGTTTCAGACTTTGATCCAGTTCGGATTTGGGTTGTTTGATTGATGGATTTTCTTCAGCAAATGCTTGTAGCTGTTTTTGAGTTCGATCACTAATTTCTTGGTGCACATCGTTTAACTGATCTTTCAAATCTGATTTTTGTTGTGGATTAGTTGCTTGTTGAATTTGTTGTTGCAAGCCTTGATATGACTGATTAAGTGTCAGGGCTGATAGTT
The DNA here is from genome assembly GCF_001435575.1 of Lentilactobacillus sunkii DSM 19904. Taxonomy (GTDB): domain Bacteria; phylum Bacillota; class Bacilli; order Lactobacillales; family Lactobacillaceae; genus Lentilactobacillus; species Lentilactobacillus sunkii. Next base: position 25,594 of record NZ_AZEA01000025.1, on the reverse strand, counting down.
CTTTTAGATCATGCTCAGGCTCTTTTTGGGCTTCTTGTAAGCCTAATTGTTTGGTTAACCCGTCGCTAAGCTCAATCACTTTGTTACTAACTTGCTGGATTTCACTTAAAGCGCTATGGATCACGGCTTTATCTTTAGCCCAGGTAGCCACATACCCGAGTGAGTAGTTACTGGTATCAACACCAATATTTTGCATGGCAACATATGCGACCGCTTCGGCTTGCGTTTCTTGATAGGCTCGCGGGCGATCTTTAAAGGCTGATTTTAACCCATGTAACTGACTATGCGCATATTCATGATATAACGTCTTCAATTTTAAAGCATTATCGGGCTCATCGCCACCAATGACGATTTCATTAGTGCTGGGTTGAAAATACCCCTTAGCTCCATTTAGCGTCTCTAAAGGCACTTCACTGACTTTAAGGTCGGTTTGCTGGTTTAAATAATCTTTGAACGCGTTATACAAGCTCGTTACATTCTGATGATCGGCTAAATTTTCTTTGACAAAATCCTTGGCACTTAACACTGGCTCACCGCTAGTTTGTGATACGTCAAAGACGGGTAGATAACGGTAACCGACAATGGCGCGTTCATCGGTGGTATCAAGACGCTTTTGCTCGGCTGGTGTTAACTTCTTAATAATCGGAGCCGCAATCCGAATCGCTTTTGCGCCTCGTTTGACGGTGCGGTTAAAAGCCGTCTGCCATTGCTTAAAGCCCGCGACTTGAGTGGCTTTCGGATTTTGCGCATAAATCAAATCAATGTTTCTAGCGCTATAATGATGAAATTTAGCCAGGGTATTAAGATACTGTTTAAATCGGTCACTATCGGTTAATTTTAGGATTTGCTGTTCAGCCTGGGCGACTAATTGTGCTTTCCAAGCCTTAACATCTGGTTTGTTTGGCATGAGTTACCCCTCCTCATCTTCAAAAATATCATTCAATGTCGGCAATGATCTTATTTGAATCGAGGTCGTACCATAAAGGGCAACGTAACCGTCAGACAATTTTTGCCAAGCCACTTGATAATAGGCTCCGTTACCAGTGATTTCTTTTAGATACTTGTAGGTTCCTTTAGCCTGCAAAACTGGTAATTCACTCCCAATGACTTCTAATTTATTATCCATTTTATGATCTCCTTTGCTTTGCTAATCTTACCCGTTGTTTAGGTTTACTTTTGGCTTTATAAAAGTGAACCTAAACAACGGGTTCAACAACGTGCAGGGCGGTAGGCAGGTTCTAATCAAAATCAAAACTTAATTTATGACCGTCAAGTTTTAGCTTGGCGTCAAACGACTTACCTTTTTTGCTCTTGAACCCCTTTAGTTTGCTGGTTTCACCCTTGGTGACTAAGGCTTTGATTGCAGTTTTACCGAGGGCTTTGCTGCTCCATTTCTTGGGTAGAGTAAAGTCTTCGCCTTGCTTAGGCTTTACAATGTAAAACTTCTGTTTATTTAAAACGGTCGCTTGCGGTGTTTCTAAGAAGACCTCGTCGGACTTTTGTGCTTGCTGTTGGTGATTGATTTGTTGCTTAATGGCTGCATTGCCGGTTAATTGTGTGGGAACATCAGCGATTAACTTCGCCACAAACTTCTTGATTTGGCTCAAAAAATTATCCGGAGTGCGTTCTTCGGTACTGATTTGCTGTAATGCTTGCTCCCATTTAGCCGTCATTTCTGGGCTAGTTAGCAAGGGTTCGAGTTCGACCGCTTTACATAATGTTATCCCGGCTTCACTGACGTGCAGCTTATTTTTTTCAGTGACGAGATAGCCGCGTTTTTTTAATATTTCCAGTACATTTGCCCGGGTCGCACTTGTCCCAATTCCTTGCACATCTTTAAGAATCGCTTGGGCTTCTTCATCATCAAGCGTTTTGCCGGCGGTCTTCATGGCCGTAATCAGGGTACCTTCGGTAAAGGGTACCGGTGGTGTCGTTTCTTTTTGCGGTGTTTGCAGATTCGCTTGAACTTGGTCGCCTTGGTGAACGATCGGTAGGGTGGCTGCCTCTTGCTGGTCGGTTTTGTGATCATCAAATAAAGCTTGCCAACCTTGCTTAGTTGGGACCTTACCCGTTGCTTTAAAATTGGCGTCACCAACTTGGGTAATAATGGTAGTTTCCTCGTACTCGTACGGATCAGCAAACATCGCTAACGTTGTTCTTAAAACCAGGTCGTAGACTTGTTGCTGTAATTTAGGCAAGCTGGCCAGCTTCTCTTTCGTCGGGACGACTTTAGTCATAATAATGGCATAGTGTTCTTCAACTTTTTTCCCATTAACATAGCGCTTATTTGGGGTGGTATTGGTTAAAGCGACTTGTTTAGAGACTAACCCCAGATACTTCGTCAGATTAGCCACTAAATACTCAAATTCTTCATCAGTGATATAAGCACAATCGGTGCGGGGATAACTGAGTAGTTTGTCTTCGTATAAGCTTTGAATAGCCGCTAAGGTTTGGCTGGCACTGGCGTGATAACGTTTATTCATGGCACTTTGGAGACTAGATAGCGAGAATAGTTGGGGACTAGCTCGTTTTTTGCCTTGTTTTTGGACGTCCTTGATAAAACCGTCCTGTGAGCCTTTCTGAACGTGTTTAGCTTGCATGAATGTCATTAGCCCTGCTTCGTCTTTAAATCGCTGATAGGGGTCTAATTTTGCGACAAATTTTTGCTGATTAGCTAAAATTTCCGCATTTAGCTCAAAATAAGGTTCCGGCTTAAAGTTTTTGATTGCCTGGTCCCTTTGATAGACCATATACAAGGTTGGCGTCTGCACGCGACCAATTGAGTATATCCCGCGTACCCCGTTTTGTCTTAATAACAAGGTGTATAAGGGACTACCATTCATTCCAATTAACCAATCGCTAATTTGACGGGTTTGGGCTTCTTTATAAGCCAAATAGTCTTTGTGCCAATCGCCAAGATTTTTGAATCCGGTAATAATGGCGTCTTTTTCCAAACTATTCAACCATAGCCGCTTAATGGTCTTCTTTTTAACGTCAATCTGGGCTTGGTTCATGATTGACCATGCGATATTGGAGCCTTCCCGACCACTATCGGTAGCAACAATAATGGTATCGGCCTTCGTTAACAGGTCTTTGACGATCCCGTATTGGTCCTTTTTACTAGCTGACACTTCAAACTTGTATTTATCGGGGAAAATCGGTAAATTAGATAAGGCCCATTGCTGGTATTTCCGATCATATTTATCCGGTGTGGCTAGTTCAACTAAGTGTCCGAGACCATACGTGACAAGCGTATTCTCGGGCAAAACAGGGTCACTAACCGTATAGTAACCCTGTTTTTTGGTGCTCTTTTGAAAGGCTTGGACGTATGAACGGGCTTGACTGGGTTTTTCAGCTAAGATAACAGTGGTCATGTTCGTTCACTCCTTGTGATTAAGTTTTTGATCTAATTCTGTTTTACCTTGTTCAGCCGCTTTCAACCAAGTTTTACGGCGCAATTCTTGTTGTTGCTCTATCGATTGTTGCTTCAAATAATGTTGATACCGGTTGATGGCTTTGAGATCTGCATAGGCTGACCAACGGAATAATAAGCCACCCAGCAGTAAAACTAAGGCCATTAGCGCAGTTCCTAAAAAATCGGTATGGTTCGCCGTGAAAAGCTCTTGGTATAAATCCATTAACATGAGGTAAATTCCCATTATATAGAAGACCATGCTAACTAAGTTATCAAAATAGTAAGACAACTTAGTCCGCCGTGAAGGTGTTGCAAAAGGGTCGGTTCGCATATCTTTTTTGGCTTTTTCCAATAACCAGTGTGCGATTTTCTTCATAACTATTTTTCCTCCTAGTGGTTACGGAAATAATTTTGAAACATTCTCATGGCACCCATACCAGCACTTTTAGTCACACCGGTTGAAGCCCAAAAGTCTTTAACGGCGTCAGGTGTTTTGACCACCAGAAAACCGAATCCGATTGAAGCAATAAAAGCAATAAACCCGTATTTAGCCATATTAGTGAAACACCACACTGATAATGACATACAAAGCACCTGGCTAATAATGGAAGCATTGTAATAAATGTACTTCTTCCACCACGTACCACTATAATCAAAGCTTTCAGTCGCCATGCTCATTGCAGCTAAAGGAATTGTCAGGTTATACCACGCCATATCAGCCACAAACACACACATTTTGATAAAGAACACGACGGTTACGACAGTGAAGATTAGCAGAAACAAAATCTGTAAGGGTAGCGAAATGCCAACATCTTTTAGCCCAGGTACTTTATTCATGCCGGTAATCGATTTAGCAGTAAACTGCTGATCAGAATTAAACATATACTTTAGCAGGGGCAAGGTAATTGAACCTTGAATAAAGCCTTGTAAGAACACGAAAACCGGAATCACGGCCGCTGATTTAATCCCGTCCATGATGATATTAGCCCAAGTCACATCGGTACTTTCGTCCGCCTCTTTTAGAATTGTCATCACAATACGCCCAAGGACAACCACAACGACTAACGATGTCGCAAAGGATAGGAAGATGGCATACCACGTTTTAATAATCGGCAAGCTTTGATTGGCTTGGTCAATGATGGCCTTACAGATGTTGAATAAACCATCTAACAAACCAGACAGTAGCCATTCGAAAAAGTGTGAAATAGCTGATTGAATAATTTCTGTCATTTTAAAATCCTCCTTTGTCTATTTGGGAATGAGTGAGACCGTACCAGTATCACTTTTAGCCAGTGTGTTAATTGGTGTTAGTTTATATTTGTCTGACTGCTTTTTAATCTTAAACAAACGTGTTTCTGTGCTACCTGAAACACTATTTTTACCAATGAACTTAATTTGTTCATTGCCCTTGTTTTCAATCAACTTGTAAGTATAAACTTCGCTAAAGCCCGCTTGGGTAAGTGTTAAGTTGCTTTTTGAAAACTTTGCAGTAGTGGCCATACCATTATCTTTGCTAGAAGCAAATGTCCACTGATGGCTTTGCAAATCTTGTGCTGTAGACTTTCCGCAGGCGGTTAGACCGACAGCAATCAGCAACACTGTCATCACAGCGATTATATATTTCCAATATTTTTTCATTAATATGTCCTCCATTATCCAAGCATCTTCTTATGTCTAGACTCTAATTCTTGATCGATATTATCCTGCAATTTGTCTTCTTCGTCATCGGTTGTTTGATCGTCTTTTTTTGCTTGGTGTTGTGCTTTAACCGTCTGATTCCACTTATCTACCTTATTCTTAAAGTTGGTTTCTTGGCTGGCTTCTGGTTGGCCTTGATACTCATTCTGTGACAAGTTAACCAAATGATCAGCCCCTGGAAATAGTTTAAATTGGAACGCTTTTGTAGCTTTGACCGGCCGTGTATTACTAAAGATTAATAAGCTCTGGTCTTCGGGCATCCGCATAATTTCATCGGGCGTCATGAGCGAACGGCTCGTATAGCTGTAACTATCGCTCTTGCTGTGGCTTTCTTCCTTGCTATGACTGGTACTCTCACTACCCGTTTCCACTTTCACAGTTGATTTTCCTAACAGATCACTAAAGTATTTAGCGGTCACATCATTAGCGGCATTTAAGCAAATCTTAACGGCATGATTTCCTAAGATACTCTCGGCCTTATCCTTGCCATACAAGGCTTGGAGCTGGGTTAAGGTTTGACAAATTGTCGTCACGCCAATGCCGTACCCCCGACACGTCGCTAGGAACTCCTCATACTTGGGAAACTTCCCTAAATTGACAAATTCATCAAGGATAAAGTCGACTTGGTGGGGCAATTTAGCGTGATGATCGGCGGCTAATTTGTATAATTCATCAAATAATTGTGAGAAAAACAGATTGATGAAGCTTTCATAGGTATTATCCATGACCGGAATAATCACATACAGTACTACTTTGGCTTTGCCAATCTCTTTTAAATCAAAGTCTGAAAAGCTGGTAAAATTGGCCACTTCTTTGTCAACAAACTTCGAAATGGTCGCCAACAGGCTTTCAATAATGCTGGCTTTCATTTCTCCTTTAGCCTTTTTGAAACCTAACTCATAAGCGCGTCTCGCTGGATCAGTCATAGTTAGATCAAGAAACAAGGTATCTAGCGGACTATCCGCACCCTTTTCCTCGGCTTCAACGTCATTTTCTTGTAAGACCTGCGTTACGCCCGCCAAATTTCGTTGTTCTGGTGACCGGTGGTTCATGACAAACAGGATTAAAGCCTTCAAAAGCTGTCTTTGGGTACTGAACCACACGTCTTTTTTACCTTCGGCATTTTCACTTTGCACGATCTTTGTTGCCACGGTTTCGGCTTGAATATCCCGTTGAATATAATCAAAAGGATTGTAGCGATCACTATGCGCCATGTTGGCAAAGTTGACGACATGTACTTGATAACCCTGGGCTAGTTTGATACCGGCCGTCTTTTCGTATAATTCACCTTTCGGATCGGTCACGACAATGCTGTTCTCCGTTTCGTTAAACAGGTTGGTAATGACGACTGATTGGGTCTTATATGATCCAGGACCCCCGACCACAAAAATGTTCCGGTTGGGTTTGGTACTGTTATTCTGGTAAACAATCTTCTTATCTACGATCCCTAAAATTGTCCCATTCATGTTAATCTCCTCCTTTCGCTGACTTTTCTCGATCCACTAATGATTTGAGGATTTCTGCCTTGGTACTCTTGTTAAACGCTGCGGTGAGATCTTTAGCAGTAATACTAAAGTAATGGTCACTCAACTCTTTTAGATTCCCCCAGGCCGCACTCCCGTGGGTTTCAGTGTCCGCAGTTTCCCAAGCTTTATGCTTGCTGTTCCGTTTCAAGGCAAAATAAATGGTGTATAGGACCACACCGATACTGACGATAATTAATACCGGATTCTTTTGGCCCAAATACAAGTTGTAATAGCGCCAGGGGTGTAAGGCTAACTGCTTTAACACCGTTGGCATATGATCCGCAAAAGTTAGCTTATAGTGCGACAAGGCCATGACTGATCCAGCTAAAATCTCCGCTAAATACAAGCCAATGATTAGCGTTAGTAGATATGGCCAGCTGACTTTAACGCTGTTTAATAATTTGTCTTTCATCTAATCACCTACTATCTGTTTAATCCTTTGTTGGTTGGTACCGGAGTATCGTTGCTTGCCATGGATCAAGGTTGGGACTGACGTTAATTGATATTGCTGAATGTAGTGCCGATTCTGCGATTGATTCATGTTAATAAAAACAACGTTATGGCTAATGACGTTGTGCCAATAGATTCGGTGAAAAATAGCTTGGCAATCCGGGCAATCATCGCGATAGAAGAACAACACTTTTTTAGGGTGCTTAGCCAGCGTCACGATTGGTCGCTGCTTTTCTACGTGGTTGACATATTGATGACTGGCAAACCCACCAACGGCTAAAATCACCACGATTACCGCTAGGTCTTTACCAACCCGCTTAATTAAGGTCACTGGCTTTAAAACTGCTGCCTAAATTTTGTACCGCAGTGATTCGATCCGTGGTGGTATCGAAAGTCACCTGATAAAGTACCGTCGCCTTTTGCCAGTCGTTGTCGCCACTCTTACTTTCGTAACTGACAACGGCCAAGCCTTTCATATTTTGCCCCTGCTTACTTTGCGTATACAGGTTCAGTTGATTTAACTTAGCTGAAACACTATTGCTATCACCATACGTGCCCTTATTTGAAAAGTATTGCTGATATAGCTTGTCGGAAATCAAGTCTTTCACGCCATCTTTACGCTGTCCGTAGGTCTTGGGCTTAAAGTTGTTCATGACCCTAAAGAACTTGGTGACTACCGTATTAAAGCTAAGTTCAGCCTGACTTTTGTCTTTATTATTTTGGTAGGTCTTATAACTGTCAATTTGGGTGCTCAATAACTGCTTTTGTTGGTTGGCTTTAGTCAATTGCTGGTTAACTTGTCGCTTCTGTTTTTGTAAACGACTGATCTGCTGTTGTGCCTGCTTAACTTGGCTATGTTGATAGGCATTCGTTCCTAATGACATAATTAAGATCAAACCACCAAGTGCAATACTTAAAACCACGCTCCGCTTCATTTGTTGGTTCCTCCTTACTTCTTGATTGGCCGGGCTAACGTTACATCGCTACCACTTAGTAAGCTATAAAAGGCGGTGCCAAAGGTGCTTTCGTTAACCTTGTCGCCGACACCACCTTGCTCAATGATCTTGGTGGCTTTACCTTGCCATTTGCCTAGCAGAATGGCGGTATGCCCGTTGTTGCCGGCTCCGGCGCCTTGATTAACAATCACAATATCGCCAGCTTTCGCGTCATTTTCACTGATTTGCTTCAAGTATTGATGGCTACCTTTGGCGTCACTAGCCATCGTGCCGGTAAACCAGCCCATATTGGCCGGTACCTTGTAACCAGCTTTATTAAGCGCTAACCAGACAAAGCCCGAACAATCAGTTCCACCAGTTTTGCTGGGATTCTTTAAATCACTGCCTAAATCGGGGCTGGGGTGGGTTTGAACATAGTAGAAATCGCCTTTCATACTTTCTGCGTTTTTAACGATACTACCGTCGGAATAGCTCGGGTCACTATCACAACCTAACTCGTTTAGATCGCCGGAACTCGCATTGTCTAACGTATTACCGTCCACTGGATCACTCGCCCCGAACACGGAATACCAGTGATCGGCATAACCGTATCTTTGGCTTAAATACCATTGTTCCGGGTTCTTGCTCATGCCTTCATAATCCATTAACCAGGCTTTCGTCGCTTTGTGCACGTCCGTATATTTAAAGATCTGCTTGTTTGACGCATAGTAACTACTGTTCAATTCTTGATCGAGATAGTCCAACTGCACCCCGAGATTGGTCGCTGATTTGTTTTCTTTGTGGGCTAAGTCCTCCAACTTGTCTTTTCGGCCACCTAACCACTGGGCCAAGCCCGTAGCCCCGGAACTGGAATTAATGGACTTGGGATCAAGGCGACTTTCTAGTTGTAAGACCCCCAAGATACCCGCGGCCGCTTGTGGCGTTGCACCATACTTTTGTTTCCAGTGCGCATAGATATTTTTGGCATTTTCCGTCATGCTCTTACTATCTAATTGTGTTTCTGTAGTGGTTGAGTTATCACAACTGTTTTCTTGCAATTGACCAGTAAGCGCGGCAATTAGCAAGATGATTAGCAGAAGGGCGCCACCCACAATATAAGCAATCAATTTCCACTTCTTTTTCTTATATTCAAATGACAATACCTGCATTTAATCACCCACTTTGTGCTTGGCCTGATCGACTTGTTTTTGCGCTGCTGATTGGTCACTCTGCGCGTTCTTTAAGTCCGACTTAGCCGAATCCACCTTCTTGTCTTTGTCCTTATCTTTACTGCCATCAATCTTGTTGGCGTCATCTAACTTCTTTTGGGCGTCGCTAACTTCGTTCTTAGCGGCATTGAGACTTAACAAGGCTTTTAAATACTTAGCTTTAGGACTGTTCACGCCGGCTAACTTGGTTTGGACAGTCTGGGCGTCTTGCGTATCATTATGGGCGAGGAAAGCTTGCCCTATTCTCAATAACACATCAGCGTTCGTCATAAAGGATAATTGGTTATTAAGCGTATTGGTATCATAATTAACAATCGCTTTTTCGAGTTTCAATTGATCTTTTTGCTTACTCGTCGCCTTAGTTGGTAACTGCCAATCGGCCACTTGACTGCTATCTTGGTTGGCATAAGCCGCATTAACAACCTTGTTCAACTGACTTGGGTCAACGTTTAAGGCTTGCTGGTACTGACGATGCTTTAAAAAGACACTGACTTGCTTAGTTAAAGGATAGCCGGCCCGTTTCATATCTTTTTGCGCTTCCGACCACTTTCGATCATTTAAAGCGGTCTGAATTTGACCGCTATATTTTAATCGCGTGACTTGGGCTTGGTTCTGGTTAGCTAAGCTTTGATATTGCCGTTCGTCACTTTTATGGACTAAGCCGACGGCCAAAACGGCCACAATCGCCACCCCGGCCATACTCAACCATAAACGTTGTTTGGTTTTCTGCTGGGCCGTTTCAACTTCCTGCCATTCGTGATAGCTCACAAAATCCTCAATGCCGTTAACCACTTCCGTTAACTCATTTAACGACGTAGCTTTAGCCACTTGTTGTAAATAGTCATCTGGGTGTTTGGCAAAGGCTTCTTGGGGATTGCTTAGTAGCCGTTCATAGGGCGTCCCCGTCAAGCAAAACAGAATCAGTGCTTTGTATTTGGCTAAATTGCTATGTTTGTCATCATAAGGCATGAGTTCATTGGCCCGGTAGGCGTACCAAACATGTTGCATTGGGTAATACCATAGGTTGGCTGGGTTCAACGCAATGTGATACTGGCTATCGTTAACCACATGTTGCGCCATGATTTCCTTGGCAATGGCTGCCCGGATCGCCTTATTTTCATGTGGCAAGTCCTTTAATGATCTGACTTTATCCGGCAAGGTATAAGTTAAAACAACCTTCTGGTCTTGCTCAACTACGTTAACCAACTGTAAGAAATTGGCATCAGCTTCCTTTAATTCGTTTAGCTCACTCAACTGGTCATATCGAAATTGATTGTGATTGAGTTCGAGAATTAACTGGTTCCCTTGTCGCTTGAACGTGCCAACCTCGATATTCAATAACTGGTTTGATTTACTCATTTAAAGTCCCTCCTTCCTCTTCGGTAGTGGTCAAGGCGTCAATCTCACTAGGTGTTAAGACCACGCGCTTTTGATAATCCGGTTGTCCGGCTGTCTTACGGTTGTATTTTTCTTGGTAAGCTTCTGGGTCGATTAGTCGTAGTTCTTCTTCGGTCAATTCGACGCGCATAAAGGCACGCTGGCTACCATAGATCATCAGAGCTTCACCTTGTCGTCTGCGTTCTAGTAACTTCTTTTCTTTATCCGAGAACGTCATTCTTAACTTAGTAATGACATCATCGACACCTTTACCATCAAGACCAAAGAACACTTTGGTGTAGGAGTTTCCAATAATGGCTTCACCAATGTTCTGCCCGGTATCTGTCGTTCCTTCAATCACATCTTGAATTTGCTGCGTTCCGGCAATCGCCCCGGCATTGTACTTTCTAAACCGCTTGTAGGCTTGGTGGAAAAAGGTGGCGGCTGCTTTGTGCAAGGTCAAGAAATGAAATTCATCGACAAACAATTTCTTGCGGCTATGCCGATCTTTGGTAATTTCGTCCCATAGATACTGGAAGGTATTCAGATAAGCCGCTGATTGGACTTCCTGCTCACTTTGTAGCGGTTTTAAATCAAAGGAAATGATTTTCCCTTTTAAGTTAACGTTGGTATGGCCGTCAAATAGGCTGTTAGAACCATGGGTATAGCTGCCTAAGATGTAGTAGAAGTCTTTAACCCGATTAAATTTGTCTGCGTCCTTATCAGCCAGTTTTTCCAACTCGTCATAAACATTGGATAAGGTCGGCCACTGATCGTCTTTAATCTCTTTTAAGCGGCTGTACTTCAAAACACCACTGTTGACGTAGGCCTGTTTAACGACATCATCAAGAATTGCCAGCTCAACTTGGGTAATCCCGGTTTTAAGGACTTCAAAGAATCCCTTTAATCGCTGGATTTTATCTTTAACTAGTAAATCAAGGTTCGTGACCGCCTCATCGGCGCTTAGGATTTCTTCGGAGAAAATTTGGAGCGGGTTAATTTTGTACTTAGCATTCGAGGTTAGGTGCAAGACTGCCCCACCCAGGGCTTCGACAATCTTGGTATATTCGTTTTCTGGGTCAATAATGTAAATTTGATAGTCTTGAATGGCGTAGCGTAGGATTTTTTGGATCATATAGGTGGTCTTGCCGACCCCCGAGGTCCCGATAATCACTTGATTTTGATTTAGGGTCTTGTTGCGATCCAGCATATCTACGGCAATTAAGCTGTTGGTATCTTTGTTAACTCCTTCAATATCGCTTCTCGGCTTTAAGTCCAGAATTTCAGCGTCATCAAAAGGAAACATGCTGCTGGCGACTTCGGTATTACTCTCTTTATAGGTGTAATCCCCCATGAGGTTCTCGTTAATTGGCATGGTTGACCAAAATGCTTGGAAAGTCGCTTTAACGGGCACTAGGGGCTTCATTTGTAGTTTAATCAACGTATTCTTGACGTTTTCGGTTAAATCGTCTAGTTCTGCTAAACTGTTGGCCCGCAGATAAATGAGCATATGTTGGTACACAAATGTGGTAGAATTATCGAGGTATTTATCTAGTTGCATGTTGGCTGAATCAATATAATTTTGCAGAATCTTCTTTTTATACGGGTCGAACGTATTTAACTTCTGCGCTTCCTTATTTTGAATCGTCTTCTTGTAATAGGTAATCATTGAATTGTTACTGGCGCTGTCGATATATTGCACAATATCGATAACGCCTTTTTTGCGCTTTAACTCTGATAGCCAGTTGCCATACACCCGCTTGGGATAGTCAGCAATCGCTAACACCCGAATAAAATTCTCCCCCGACTGGACGTAGGTGGGGTACTGTTCCCAGCTAAACGGGAATAGTGAATGCAAGCTATCGCGATCAATCAGTTTGGTAAAATCCTCAACCTCCGGTTTGGGCTTACTACCCGTTTGGTCGCTGTTGCCTTGGTTATGCTCTTTTTTAGTTGGCATAAATAAATCAATGACCTTATCACCAAAACTCATACTGTTGCCCCCTATCCATTAAAATTGATCAAGTTCTTTAAAATCTCTTGGACTTCTTGACTGGTCAAAACTTTGGCCGTCACATCAAAATCCGTTAACGCATTTTCAATGTCTCGTTTAACCTGTTCGATCTTTTCGTCTAAATGAGTGACGGCTAAGTTTAAGCTTTTAACGCTCTTGTCTTTAATCGGTACCTTAACGATTAGCAGATGTTGCTTAGTTGTCATGTTTTTGGATTCCTGGACTTTAGTAAAGTGGTCCAAATAACTGGCTATGAGTTGGATTTTGAACTGTTGCTCCGGGTGGTCTTTTTGTAAGGCGAGATACCGCCGTTTGAGACCATTGAGATAAGCCGTCATATTGACGGGAATCGTCGGTTCTAAGAACTGTAACGTGTCATCAACGCCTTCACCTAAGGTACTCATGAGAAACGCACCATAGTCCTCAAAAACGTCCTGTTGTTCGGTTTCATTAAGTAGATCAAGGTTGATCCCACTAACTTCCAAAATGCCAACGAGATTACCGGTTTTGGTAACTTCGTAATTACCATACATACCCACCACCAAGCTCATGTCATCAATGGTCTCTTTGCCACCATTGATTTTAGGCGGTTGATAATCCCAATCTAGCTTGGCTGTTTTATTGGCGGTTTTGCTCTTCTTCAAACGCATTTAGTTCACCTCGCTTCTTCGGTTTTAAATAAAACAGTTTCTGACCATTGGCATAGTGGCGTTTCAACTTAAAGTTATCCCGCACTTTAATATTCTTCCGCGCCGCAACTGGCCTAATTGTTAAAATAGCCATGACAATCGTCATGGCTAAGACAACAATCACTATTTTTATCAGGACTAAGATCAGACCATAGGGTGGGATCGCAATAAAAATTAAGCCCACTAGTCCTGCCAGCGCCGCATAGCCAAAATCCTTCAAGGTGTAGTCTTTCCAGATCCCGTAATCTTTATCTACGTTCTCTGGAAAGATAAATTCTTTTCCTTTCTTCATTTGGCAGGCTCCTTTTTAAATTAAGTGAATAGGCTGTAAACCCAAGGTAATAGCCAGATAATCGCTGCCGCTAGGGCCACTAAACCAGCCACCCGACCAACCGCGTGATAAACCTCTGATTTCTCTCGCGGATCGTCTGCGTCAGGCATTCTTTTGATAATAATAAATAGCGCCACACAAATCCCGACTAAAACGACCAACCCGGTTAAAATACCTTGAATTGTCTTACCAGCTTGGGTGAGCTTACTTTTAACTTCGCCACCGTCCGCGGCAAAAGCAACCTGAGCGTTCATCAATCCCAAGTAAATTGTGGTGGCTCCAGTAGTTGCTAACGCTTTTACTTTGCTGAACTTCATGTTATTCCTCCTTTCCATCGTCTTCTGATGTTCGTAATTGAATTTGTTCTGCCTGCGTTTCTTCTGGCTCACGCTGATAGAACTTGTTCAATTGTTCCTCGGCAATGTGCTGGCTTGGTAATGGGTCGGTGGCTAATCTGACGTGGCCATTTTCACTCGTGGCTAAGTAATACTCCTTTTCTGACTGACCTAGCTCTTGGGTCTCTAAGACATGCACATTATGTTCATAACGGCCTAAGGCGTTATCAACTTCTAAGCCATAGAAGCCTAAGAAACCTTCTAAGAAGCTCTCACCAAAAAAGGTCATTTCGTTTTTGATCTGCTTATATTGATGGGTCGGTTTATCACTTACCAATTTTTCGGTCTTTTTAGCATTTTGACTGTCTTGATGGCGATTAAACCAGCCCCTAAGTTTTAATGGCGGAGTTTTTAGCTGACGTTTAATGGTCTTCTTAATCATTGCTCGACGAACTTCATCGATTGGCTGGCCGTCTTGATCTAAAATTGCTTGTAACTGTTTTGGATCAGTCAATGCTTGGTCATCATCAACCACAATCGCCTTTTGATCATCATGAACTAGCTTGCCATTAATGCCTTGCCAGCTTTCTACTTTCATTGGATCACCTCCTTATGTTGTTTGTTGGGTTAGAAATATTAAACAACTAGCTTTCCCCTAACCCGCCCGGTAAAATGGATTATTAGGAGGGTGACACCTAGAAGGCGTATTTCTAGGTGCTGATCCCCGTTAGCAACTTCACTGCTTACGAGGACGCCCTCTTTTTTTATGTGGTTTTTAACCCACTCTATCCCTTCATCAGATATTAATTTATTGGTACCTGAACCAAGCAAAAATTGATCAGGGAACTCTGGATGTCGTTTGATCCAGTTGCTGACATAATTTCGGCCACGCCCCAGCTTATGATTAGCTTGCGTTAGGCTGTACCATTCCTGATTACCTGTCACATGTAAGTTCTCCTTTCTTAATTTAGTCATAGTTTAACACTAAAAGGTGTAACTTACACCATTTATTTTTTTACATTTAGGTTACAAGTGCCTGCCCCCATCTTCATGCCGATTACGGGTTTGGTGTTGCCGCTGCTTTTTCGTCATTGCCCACTCGGTCTCTTTTAAGTCACGTAGTTGCTGCTTTCTTAGATAGTCCGTATTTTTCGCATATAAAATGGTCATTAAGGCTTCGTCCAAAATATTCATCAGGTAATTTTTCGGGCTAGTTGGGTGGTAATTAACGGCCTGATAGTCCTTAACTTGAGCTTGCTTATATTGATCAAACCGTGTTGTCTGTTGTTTCAAACGGGCTTGCACCATTTCAATTTGTTTGTGATCCAACTTAGGATCTTGGCCACATTCGCCGATAAACAGTTGCCGGGTGCCATCATGTTTTAAGACCCGTTGCAGTCGATGATCCTGAATATCTTTTAATTCCATTTTACCTAACAGGTAATTTAAACCGGCTTGGTGTTGCTGACTAGTAAAGACTACCGGTGGCTGCTGTTGCAATTGACTAAGATTCTTGGCGCTTAATGGCTTTAACTCTGGATCATAGTAAACCACGGCGGTATAGATTTGTTCCTTATCAATCGTCTCTAGCTTATCGAGGTCACTGTCCGGAAAAGCAGTCGTTAGAATGCTGTTGTATTGGGTTTGCACCACGGCTTTAACTTCCCGCATGACCCGTAAATTTTTCACCGCTTTAGAAATGAATTCGAGTTCGCTTGGTTGATAAGCGGCTAGTATGCCCCGATCAGTATGCTTCAAATCGTCTAACTGGTGACCATGTTTGGCTAGTACCGTGGTTAATTGCTTCTCAATTGTTTGGGCCTGCTGATTAACTAACTGCCAGCTGGTATATGGCCGCTTGGTAAACGTCAATAATTGCTGGGTTAATAAGTCGTTTCGAATATTCATTAAACGTTCGTTTAATTCACTGCCTTTGAAAATCGTTTGTTCACTATTAGTTTCTTTAATCAGTTCCCGTCGTTCAGCTGCGGTTGTCTGTTCAAAATTAAGTTCCGGATAAAGCTTTTTCGTTGCTCGTTCCACCACTTTATTTAACAACTGGTTAGCTTGTGCTAGTGATGTCGTTTGCTGGTCAATAGTCAGCAGTTGCTTGGTTACATCTTCACCAATGGCATGTTTGATTAATAAGCTGTTTTTCCAATTAAACAGCATGCGCTGTTTATCATCTAAATGTTCTAAATCGACATAGGTTTTCAATTGCTGACTTAGATGACTAATTGTGTGTTTTTCAGAGAACGATAGCTCGTCATTTAACGCGTCAAAATGTTCATGATTTCTTATCTTTTCGTCAAGACTATGATATTTAGCTTGAGCGTTTCTTTGCGCTCTAACTTGTTGATTAAACGCTTTTCGATTTTTTCTTTGGCTGTTAATGCCTTCGTGTTGGGTAGGTGTCTCTTGAATCCCTTGATCGACAAACGATTTTTCACTAATCCGATCCGGAATATTTTTTTGTGCTAAGAACTGATTAACACTTGTTGCCCAATTATGCCGCCACTCATTAATTTTTTCCTTTTTATCCCAATCAACCAACCAAATTTTTCTTTGTTTTGGAAACCCGCTTTTGGTTAAAAGTTGCTTGCCATTTTCATCTTTAATGTACTGCGTCTTTGCTTTTAATCCCCAACTACCATCGGGGTTAAATGGGCGATTGGTTAACATCACATGTGCATGCGGATTGTCTGGGTGATCGCGATGAATTGCTACGTCAGCTACCATACCTTGATCGACAAAATTTTCTTGCACATATTTTGTCAGTAATTCTTTCTGTTCGGATTCACTTAATTCTACCGGTAAAGCCACGTTAAATTCTTTTGCATACCGTGAGTTTGATTTACGATCTTTCTTTTCAACTTCATTCCATAATTGTTCTCGATCACTGGCCCATTCTGGTGCGTTTTTTGGGGTTAAAATAAAGCTTTCTGGCATAACCGAGCGGGCATAAAAATAGTGGCGGCCTTCTTTATCATCAAATAATTTTTCACCACTTCGATAAGCGGCACTGGCAATGGCACTTCGTCCTTTTCCAGCACTAATATTACTAAAAATCATATGAAATATTGCCATGTTAGTCACCTCTTTACTTTGATTCTATGGGCTTGACTTTTTTGTCGCCATCGGCGACTTCTAATACAGGATTTTGGGGTTAGTACAACATAGAATTCATTCTATGTGTAAGTGCGCATTGACCTCGTTTCACTCGGCCTGCTGATTCCCCTAAATTTACTTATAGTGTATGACTTACGCTTCGCTATTTCAACTTTTATCCTTTGACTTAACGTTTCCCTTATGATATAGTGTCGGTAATTATTTTTAATACGATTGGAGGGATCATTATGTCTCAAAGTAACTTAGAAAAACAAGAAGCCAAATTAAAACAGCTTAATCAAAAGATTAAAGCTGAAAAAAATAAAATTGAACAAAATCTCGGTAAGCAAATCATTAGATCAGCCAATTTGGATTATGGGACACTGACCACTCCACAGATTAAAATGATTGCTAAAAAAGTTGCCGCCTTTTTAAATCAAGCTCAAAATAACCGATAATAGTTAGGTGGTAATGACTATGCCTAATCAATATGAAAAACTAGTTGAGCAACAAGCGCGTTTAAAACAAAAAATTGAGCGAGAAGATTTTAAATTACGGCAATCTAAATACTACGAAAATCGGCAAGCCCGCAAAGCCCGTTCTCGCCGATTAATTCAAAAAGGGGCTTTGCTCGAAAAATACTTTCAAGCTGATAATCTCTCGGTTGAACAAACCGAAGAGCTTTTAAACATATTTGCTGACTATGTTAACGCCCATAAACCGGATAAATTAAAAAACGATCAACCTAATAACTAGGCCGATCGTTTTTATTTTCAGGATTATTTTTTGGCTTAACTTCTAGATTGTTTTTAGCAAAGTCTTTGAGATGATTTTGGGTTATTTTACTAATCTTGTCTTCAACTAATTTAAGTTCTAATTTATCCGTTTTTTAGTTGCTTGTACATCTGGTTCAATTCATTAGCACTTAATTTTTTGTTTGCTCGAATTTGTAATCCCTGAATACCATTATCATATGTCCACTGTTTAATTTTAGTCATGTCATTAGTCTGATAATAATTGGCAATTAGTTCGTTCCATTGATCCCACTTATCTAATGGGATATTAATTAAACCAGCGCCACCGTCAATCATAATTTTATTGGCACTTAAAGTTGCCATCCTTTTGTTTCCGTCCCAAAAGATTTGTTGGCGCATATTATGATACATGACAGTCAATGCTTTATCAGTAATCGTCATTCGTGGATCAGCCAAGATTTTTTGTAAAAAGGATTGTTCTTGTTTTTCGTTAATTAAAGGTGGTTCAAAAAAGTCTTCACTACCTAAATCAACTCCTCCTTTCCCTTGCCGTAATTCTCCCGGTACTAAGGCGTCTTCCACTGCCACAATCTTGTTGATTTGTTTTTCCATGGTTAACGTTAAAGGGGAATTTTGAGCAGTGATATATTGCCACCCACGCTTTAAATTAACAATCGTCAAAACATCTTCAACAGGTACTCCTGCTACGCTCATACCGTCCATAATAGTTTGTGTTTGTGGCAAAGTGGTATTAACGCCTTCAAAGCGAGCATTAGTATGCACTAACTTGGTAAAATTTGCTCGGGCAAACCGTTGGTTTTCTGCAGCTGTGAATTTATACTTGTCCATATATGTTCGAGTTTTAGCCATATTTTGTGCCTCCTTTCTATTTCAGTCACCGATTATTTGACCTGTCCATGTTAAATCACAAAATGCTTTTCGTTGATAATTTGCTCTTGGCGTTTATCTAAGAGGTAAGTGTGTAACGCGTCAAACAGCTTGCGTTTATCAGGATCTGGGTTATGGGCTGCTTGTTCCCAAATGCCTTGAATATCGACGGCCCAGGGGTCCGTCAACAATTGCTCAATTTTTTTCGACTTCTTTGCTTTGTTTTGGTCATTTAAAAAGCTCCTTTCCCATCTTTCTAGTTCAGCTATCACCTATTCATCCACTCAAGGTGCCTGCTTTTGCTTCTAAGCGATTTTAAAGCGATTTTAATATAATTATGCATGTAACACTTAAAACGGCTTAAGCGAGCTAATATGGCGTTTAATTCCAAGAACGCCCATTGTCAGCGTTCTGTTCTTCGGGGTGTTTGGCCGCATATTCTCTAGCCGCTTGTTTATTCCACCAAACGCCAAATAGGTTTTGCATGGTGCCGTACAAGTAGTTTTCCACGTTCTTGATGTGCTTCTCATTGCTTCTAAGGGCGTTAAAGTAGCGTCTCAAGGCTTTAGTCATTAAAGGTTTCAGTTCCTCATCATCAAGTGGGATTATGACACCAATATCTTTGTGATCTTTCTCAACTCGGTACTTAGCATTTAAGATAATGCCAATGAAGCGCCGCATTTGTTGTGGGGTACGGCACCAAAAACTAAGTAGTTGCACAGCTTCTGGTTCTAAGAAAACCGGTAAGCCACTGTCTTCATCAGTTAAGAAGTCATTAGCATGGTTCACCAAATCCTGGTTTTGCTTTTCTAGTTCTGCTGATGAGAAATTGGCTGTGGAAAAGTCCAACTTTTGAGTATCTATATTGTATCTATTAGTATCTAAACCTCTAGTATTGTTTAGATTGTGTTTCATTTTGAAACTTCCGCTTGTATCAAGGGATTTCGGCTCTTTTTGTCGGGGTTCCATTTTGAAACTTCCGCTTGTATCAAGGGATTTCGGCTCTTCATTAGTAATCTTTTTTTTGTAAATGTCTTTAGTTGTAACTTCGAGGTCAGCTAGATAAAGATGATTTGGTAGATTCTTCTTTTTCTTCGGATCAAATCCTAAGTTAACTTGATAGAGTAACTTTGCCCTTTCTAATTCTTTTTTTACTTTAACAATTTTCGCATTGCCCCAGCCAAATAAATTATGAAGCTCTTGATTTGTGAAAATGAAATAGACTCGATTCTTCTCATCAATCCAGTTGTTTCTTAATGAGTAATCTAGACGATCACGTAAAATCATATATCCTAACTTAGCACTATCACTTAGCTTTTTGTATTTTTCTCCGTATAGTAAAACTTGTGGGAATTGAAAAAAACGGGTTTCATAAGCTTTTTTTGATTCAATAAAATTAAAATTTGTTTGATCCATAATAAAACTCCCCTTCATTGACTTGTACATGCTGTCTTCAAAGAGAGTTGCTAAAACATCAGACTTGTTCTAAAATACAAATTTGATATGCTCTGACTGAATTATAAAGCATCATTGGCAGTGAGGACTTTGTAAATTCACCAGCATGTGTTTGTTTGTGAGTTGCAATTCGGCAACTTTTTTTAATTTTTAAGAACTAAAAATGGACTAAGTAGTTATTAGAAGCTACTTAGTCCATTGGTCTTATCTTCGTTTTAATTAGTTTACCTTTGCTTGCCCTTTAAGGTTTGCTTGCGGTATAATTAGCACGTAAACAAGATTACAATTTGTTCAAGCAATTTTAACTTGGCGGTGAAAATTGCTTGGACTAGGTAGCTGCAAGATAGCTACTTGTCAATACTGCAAAAATCCCAATCCCGAGTGGATTGGGATTTTTTGTTTATGAACAAAGCATATCATTCTGCAAAGGTTAAGTAAATAGTTTTATGTATATGATTTATGATTAATCATAAATCATATAAAATTTGCGATTAATCATAAATCATGGTAAAGTGTTTATGTAAAGGTAGGTGCTACTATGAATGGGAAAACACTATTAAACTTCAACTTTAAAGGTGGCGTTGGTAAGACCACCTTGACTGTAATGGAAACCTATTTATTGGGTCAAGAGGGGAAAAAAGTACTACTGATAGATTTCGATCCCCAGGGAAATGCAACTGAAATTATGAAGGAGACTTATAAAGCCGATTTAAAGCCGGAACTTTCATTATATGAGGGCCTTCTTGGAGGGAATTTGTCTAAATCTATTGTGTCTGTTACAAACCAAATTGATATGATTCCTACAGATTGGACATTGTCTTTATGGATTGGTGCTGTAGAAAAAGTTAGTCGGGTTAAACGTAATATTCTATTACCACAAATGCTTTCAAAGTTAAAACAAAATTACGATTATATTTTTATTGACGTACCACCAACAATAAATGTCTTTACTAATAACGCAATCATGGCTTCAGATTTCATCTCAATTGTCTTACAAACTCAAAAGCAGTCATATACAAGTTCTTTAAAAACAGCTACGCATTTAGGTGAACTACGTGAACAATACAATGGAAGTTTTCAGTTAGTTGGTGTCATATTGTACTTAATGAAGCCACGTGCAAAAGTTGATACTGAAATTTCTGCACAAGCAAAAGACTTTTTTGGCGAAGGGGTCTTTTCAAACTCAATTAGAACTCAAGAACGGGTTAAAACGTTTGCTAATGAAGGAATACGGAATAAAGACCATTGGGATAAAAGAGCAATCCAAATGTACCAAATGGTTCTTAATGAACAACTACTTAGAATTCAACAGTTAGAGGAGTAATTTATCATGGCAGAAGATTTTTTAAACAAAGTTAGTAAAAAGGCATCTGAACAACTTAAAAATCTAAAAAGTCCATACCAATTCGAAACAGAAAGAACTAAAACCGTTCAACTTCGCATGAGCACATATAAAGAAGTTAAACGCATCGCTTTTGAGAATGACGAAAAAATTGTTGATGTCTTAGAAAAAATTATTCGTGAAGGCCTTGCCAAACGTAAATAAGATTGAGCTTAACTTATGTATTACTGATTGTGTGATTTATGATAAAAGATTAATCTTTTATCATAAATCACACAATCAATAAACTTCACTGTACAAGGTATATTTAAAATAAATTTGATTTAAACATACGTGGTAGATCGCAAATTTAGGGGTCTAGAATTTTGGGTGTTGGAAAGTATTTCCATTCCAAAAGTACTAGGCCCTTTTTGATAACAAAAAAAGGCATCTAAGTCTCCCTAGTGCTATGCTTTAAGCGACGAAACTCAAGATAAGCGGGGTAGGAATAGATGTCTCAACTAGATAATACACTTAAATTACTGGGAATTACAGACACAAACATTCAGGTGTTCGGTACTCGTGAGGAATTTCATGGTCGGGGCTCGGGTCGCAAAAAGTATTTGGTCATCCAGGCAGAGCTTACCTACACACTCAGGCGCTGTCCCAGCTGTGGATACAATACGTTGCACCCTAACGGACACAAGTTCACTCATGTCCACATTGCCGGACCCATGGACCGGCCCGTAATTCTAGAGCTAAACAAGCAACGCTGGCGTTGTAGTAACTGCCATAGCACTTGTACGGCCACCACTCCAGTGGTATCAACCAACCACGCCATCGGTCACGGACTAGCGACTCATGTGCTGAAGCTAGCCAGTAAATCACTCCCGGCTAAGACTATCGCCAGTCTCACCGGTATTTCGACAAACTCAGTTCAGCGTATTTTGACGGCTAATATTCATCCACACGCGAGCCGCCGGTTACCGATTAATCTATGCTTTGATGAATTCCGTTCCACGCACGGCTCCATGTCGTTTATTTGCATTGACGCCGACACTCACAAATCAGTTAAAGTACTTAGCGACCGCCTTAATAGAACCATCAAACAGTTCTTTCTTAGTCAGTACAGCACCGCAGAACGGGCCGCGGTTCAACGCGTCATCATGGACATGAACGCCTCCTATCAGGCATTCGTGCACGAACTATTCCCTAACGCCGAACTCATTATTGATCGGTTCCACATTATTCAATTAATGGGACGGACGATGGATACCATTCGCACTCAATGTTTAAAGCAACTCGACAAGCATTCGCGGGAATATAAAGTACTGAAATCACTATGGCGCCTATTCCACAAGGCCAACCCTGACGCACAAAAGAGCCGCTACCTCTTCGGCCTGAATGAGTACTCGACCGAACAGAACGCTATTGATATTGGAACCGATACGTTTCCGGCCTTCAAAACCGCTTATGAAACCTACATCGATCTCCACGATGCTTTGATGGGGCGTCACGCTGATGAACTCAAGAATATCATCACTAACTATCAGCCTAACGGCACGCCCCTAGATACGGCCATGCATACCCTACGAAAGAATCTTAATGGAGTAATTAACGCCGCCAAATCGTCCTACTCTAACGGACCGATAGAGGGCATCAACCGTAAGATCAAGGAGCTCAAACGTGCTTGTTATGGCTTCTCCAATCAGGCCAATATGTTCACACGCGTCTACCAGCTGATTGCCTAGATTATCTACCACAATAACGTCACGATGGTAGGCTTATTTGTTATGCCTTCAAGTACGATATTCAGACAACACACCAGATTAAACGCCGCAACTAATAAAATAACAAAAAAGATCTCCCACACGAGGAGATCTCCAAAGGATAGAAACTATCCTTCAACACCATTTGACAAACTTCCCAAAAAACGCCATTTTACTATCGAGTGGCGCTTTTTGTTGCAATTAAAAAGAAATTAGTTAAAATAAAGCTAGCCTACTTTCTATTGTTCAGGCCATTAAATCAATTGTATATACAGAAAGGTGCTGCTCATTAATTGAGTGGTGCTTTTTTGTATCTAATAAAATCTGTATTTTATAACGTCATATAAACGCATTCTCGTGCATTGTTTGCGTGTTAGCTGAATAATCCATGTTATTATTTGTTTGAACAGTCGTTGAATGAACGGAGAATGAAAATGAACGATAATAAACAAACGTATACAATGAAGCAAATAGCTAATTTAATAGGAATTGACAAAACAAAGGTTTGGAGATTTATTCGAGACAATAATATTCATGAATATTCAAAGAACGGTCGAGCCTTACTCTTTAATGAACAGCAGAAAGCACACATAATTAAAGGCATTAAGAGTAGTGATGTTCATTCTATGAACGAACGAAAAAACGATTCTAATTTAAGTGATAAAGAATTAATATCAGTCTTAAAAAATGAATTGGAGCAAAAGAATAAAGAGATAGACAGATTTCAAAAACTGTTAGATCAACAACAACAATTAAATTTAAGCAGTCAGAAATTGCTTGAAAGTAAGAATAATACCACACAAAGCCGTGAGAACGATTCTAAGGGCGATAAAAGCAATCCAGATATAAATTACAAGCAAGCAAAACGAAAAGCCCTCTAATGAGACGAGAGAGAGCTTTTGGAAATGGTTATTTAGATAGGTTGTGTAAATATTTTCATTGAGTTATAATTATGTCAATTAAATATACGAGTACGAAAAAAAGGCGTTGATTAAGCAAGTCCTACCACAAACTTGCTTAATCAGCTAACAAGTGCTATCGCCACTTGAAGCCTTTTAGCGCCAATTTCATAAACATATTTTGAAAGATGGTTTCGGAATGTAATTCCTACTTCTTCTATTATATGAAATGAGAATGATTAATGCAAGAGTGATACATAATTGCAAAAGTTAAAAGGGTTTCAAGTTAAACAACTTGTACCCTTTTTTCTTACTCTCAAAAGGGAGATATGTAATTATGTTTATCAAAGTAGAAATGGATTACTTCAAAGGTTCAAATTTAAAGGGTGCAAATGAAATTCTAACTTATTCACTTCTTTGTGACCGTATGAAGGCAAGTAAGAATAATAAAGATTTCTTTGATAAGAAGTTTGGCGATAGTTATATTATTTTTAAGCGTGAAGAGTTAGCTGAATATTTAGACGTAACTGTTAAGACCGTTACTAAAATTTTGAAGAGTTTGGTGAAAAAAGGTTATCTAATTGTAAAACATCAATTTAACGCTGCCTCCAAATTATTCTTACCAAAGTTTGAGAATGAAAAAAGTACTTCTATGCCCGTTAAGGAAGAAATTACCTCTTCCTTTGGGAAGAATTTACCTTCTAACAAGAGTACTTTAACAGATAAATATATAACAGATAATACAAGAGATACCTGTTCAGAGATTAATTCTAAAAAAATTGTTGCTATCACTCAAAAAGAAAAACAGGCAGCCAAACAGAAAAAATTAAACGAACTTGAAATAAATGCTTTAAGTAATTCACTAGAGACTAAAGCAGGCTTTAGCAAGCGAACAGTTAACATGCTCAAAGCCTTATCCTTTAATGATCCTAAAAAGCTTTATCAATTAAGTGGCATGGTGTTCAAGGCTAAAAATGTAGTTAAGAAACAAGCTAGAAACGTTATAAACAGCCAACTTGCTTTAAGTTTTGAGATCAACAATCGTTATGAAAATATGGCAGTCGATATTCAAAGAATTGTCATGACCGCTAATAGAAGTAAGAGAAGTAATGTTGAGGGATATATTTTCAGTTCATTAGTCAATTATTTTCAAGAAGCCGTTAACGATTATTGCATTCATGACGTTCAAAGCGTGATTGGTTAAGGTGAATTAATTACGGATAATTTAAGAACGTCGCTGGAACACTTAATTGTAACTAATGAAATTAGTCGTTTTCAGTGATTACATTAGGGTTAGGGCCTAATGTATTCAAAATCCTATGTTAAATTTGAATTAATACTTAAGAATTTATAAATAAAGGTAATCAAGTGGCAAATTCTATAATTAATCCGAACAGAAA
>NZ_AZEA01000024.1 GCF_001435575.1 Lentilactobacillus sunkii DSM 19904 | reverse complement strand
ATATATTGACTATACGTAGAAAACGTGTTCCTTGGGGCAATGACTTCCTGCTAAGCACCTCAATTCAAAATCAAACTCGATTTTGAATTGAGGAGACTTAGCATCCAGTCATTAAGCGCCCCAACTCACACTCTTTTACTTGCCCGGCTTATAGTCCTCATCAATCACAAGAACAGGCTTGATGGTCTTACCACTGACTGAATCAGCGTTGGCTTGGTTGATTTCATCGAACTTGTAGAACTTTTCAGTCTTATCAAAGTCAAACAAGCCCATCTTGTAGAATCTGATCAAACGAGGAATATCAACTTGAGGAATTGAATCCCCCATGTTGACACCAACAACTTTACGATCGCTGACACAAAGATCATTCCATGTGTCCAAATCAACGTGTTGGTCGGTAACAGCGATTGTTGCGGTTGTTCCACCTTGTGCCAAAGCTTTGATGGAATCTTCCATAACCGCCTTAACACCAGTTGTATCAACGGCGTAATCAACACCATGGCCATCAGTTAAGTCTTGGATAGCTTTGACAGTGTCACCATCTTTACTGTTAATGGTATCAGTAGCACCTAATTCCTTAGCTAACTTCAAACGATCAGGCACGATATCAACGGCAATCACCTTGGTGCATCCGGAAATCCGGCCAGCCATCATGGCAGCCAAACCAACGGCACCGGTACCAAATACGGCGATCGTTGAACCTGGTTCTGGCTTCAATGTGTTGAAGACAGTTCCACTACCGGTTACATAGCCACAGCCAAGAGGTCCAAGTTGACGCAAGTCCAAGTCCTTAGGAACTTTAACGGCGTTACGTTCACGGACAACAGTCGTTGTTGTGAATGATGATTGGTCAAACATATCAGCAACTTGATGACCATTTTCAGTAAAGTGGGCACTGCCGTCAGGACGAACACCTGACAAGTTGTTTGCTGCGTAATTTAAGCATTGGGTAGGAACACCCTTTAAACAGTTGATACAGTTGCCACAGCCATAGAATGACAGGACAACGTGATCACCGGGCTTAAAGTCCTTAACTTCGGGACCCACCTTTTCAACAATTCCTGATCCTTCGTGACCAAGAACGATTGGGTAACCAATTTCAGCGGTACCTTTACGTAAAGCTTCATCGGAGTGGCAAATACCACTGGCAACCATATGAACTTGTAGATCATCAGCCTGCATATCTGCTAATTCGACATCATCCTTCATTTCGAAGTCTCCGCCTTTTTTATTAACAACAGCTGCTTTAATTCGCATAATCACATCTCCAAATGTTTTATTGTTAATCAGTGAGCAATTGCAAACAACACAAAAGCAAATGATAATTCCGCGCTTACACAAGCACTTTCATGTGAATTGATCATTTGCTCTTTTCAACTAACAACCGCTTACAATGCCTATTATAGGCGAGTCACAAATGAATTCAATAGTTATTAAATTTTTTATTTGTGAAATAAACACTCTAAATCACGAAACCCATACTGCGCCTTTCACTTTCATAATTTCAAATAAATTCAAGATTGTGAAATATTTACTAAAATTTAAACTGTATTTACTTCGTCTGCTTTAATCTTAAAACAAAAAAGCGTCCTTCAAAATGAAGGACGCTTCATGGTAAAGCTGGCTATCTAAAACATTTATTTACCGGGCTTGTAATCATCATCAATGACCAGAACCGGCTTGATTGTCTTACCACTGACAGAATCAGCATTTGCTTGATTGATGTCATCGAATTTGTAGAACTTCTCAGTCTTATCAAAGTCGAACATACCAAGTTTGTAGAATCTGATCAAACGAGGAATATCGATTTGTGGAATTGAGTCACCCATGTTAACACCAATAACCTTGCGATCGCTGACACAGAGGTCATTCCATGTGTCCAGATCAACGTGTTGGTCGGTAACAGCGATCGTAGCAGTTGTTCCACCTTGTGCCAAGGCCTTGATTGAAGCTTCCATAACAGCCTTAACGCCAGTTGTATCGACAGCATAATCAACACCATGACCGTCAGTTAAGTCTTGGATTGCTTTAACTGGATCTTGTTCTTTACTATTGATTGCATCAGTTGCGCCCAATTCTTTGGCTAATTCCAAACGTGATGGAACGATATCAACCGCGATAACTCGAGTACAGCCGGAAATCCGACCAGCCATCATAGCAGCCAGACCAACGGCACCGGTACCAAATACAGCAATCGTTGAACCTGGTTCAGGCTTCAAAGTATTGAAGACAGTTCCACTCCCGGTTACATAACCACAGCCAAGGGGTCCGAGTTGACGCAAGTCCAAGTCCTTGGGAACTTTAACTGCATTTCTTTCGCGAACAACTGTGGTCGTTGTAAATGAGGATTGATCAAACATATCGGCAACTTTGTGACCATTTTCTGTAAAGTGGGCACTACCGTCAGGACGGACACCTGACAAGTTGTTGGCAGCGTAGTTCAAACACTGGGTTGGAATTCCTTTCAAACAGTTAACACAGTTTCCACAACCATAAAACGAAAGAACAACGTGGTCACCGGGTTTGAAATCTTTAACTTCTGAACCAACTTTTTCAACAATTCCTGATCCTTCATGACCAAGAACGATTGGGTAATCAATTTCTGCAGTACCTTTACGTAATGCTTCATCGGAATGACAGATACCGGTGGCAACCATATGAACTTGTAAGTCATCTGGCTGCATGTCGGCTAATTCGACGTCATCCTTCATTTCGAAGTCTCCGCCCTTTTGATTAACAACAGCTGCTTTGATTCGCATAATCACATCTCCATTACATTTATTTTGCTATTTAGTGAGCAATTAAGTCCAACAAAAAAGAAAGTGATCGTTCAAAAGGAAATTTCCTTTGAAAAATCATTCAGATTGCTGGTTTAACCGCTTACATATTTCATTATATCGGTTGTTTTAGTAAAATTCAATAAATTACCGAGATATTAGTAATTTATTGCTTGTAAAAGAGATTACAATCTTATTGCCACTCACCTTGAGTTGGGTTGTTCAGCAGACGAACCCGAATCATGCCTTCCACTTTGTTCAAATCATTGAACAAGGATTGAACCTGCTTAGGCGTTGTTTCCGCCAAATCTGTATTAACCATGGTATAGCCGTAGTTGTCTTTGGTATTGCCCATCAATTCTTGGACCGGCAGATCATAGCTGGACAAGATGCCGGCAATGTCCACCCACATATTGTCACGGGCATGGAAAAAGAACGTTAGTCTTTGATTGCTCATGAACGGTAGATCAACTCGCGGAAAATTAATTGAATTCCGAACGGTTCCGTACTCCAAAAAGTCCAAAAGGTTTTGCAGAATTAAGTTGGCAGAATGAGTCAATGCCTCGATTGTGTTTCCGCCCAAATGCGGTAACAGTGTGATCTTTGGATGATCTTGGAGCTCGGTTTTAGGAAAATCACAAACGTACCCGGCAAACTCATTATGGTTCAACGCTTTGACAACAGCTTGATTATCCACGATTGGACCCCTGCCAAAATTCAACAGGTAAGCCGTATCCCGCATTTTCTCAAATTGTTTGCGCCCCAACAAGCCCTTTGTCTGATCGGTCAATGGCAGCAGAACAACCACAAAATCCGATTGTTCCAGAACTTCATCAATGGTATCCAACTGCTGAACATGGCGGAGATTCTTAAAGCTACGGTTATAGCCGATGACCTGCATTCCCATGTGGTAGCATGCGTCCGCTAATCGCTGACCGATCGTTCCCAGCCCCAGAATTCCAAGAGTTCGACCATATAGTTCTTCACCAATAAAGTCGCCCCGTTTGGCTTCGGCAGCTTCCTGTAAATCTTGACCGGGCTCTACTTTAAGCTGTTTCATCATCTCCACTGCACCATTCAAGGGTCGCAGACACCTGAATAAATTTTGGATAATCAATTCTTTCACTGCGTTTGCGTTAACCCCGGGTGTGTTAAAAACAGCGGTGCCATTTGCTGTCGCCGCATCCACATTAATCGTATTGGTACCAGTCCCTGAACGTGCAATCAATAGCAGTCGCTTCGATATCAGGCTGTCGTCGACTTTGGAACTTCGAACCAGAATTGCATCGGGGGTATCCGTGTTGGAAGTTCGAAACACATCACCCGCAAAATCGGTCAGGTCAAATCGGTCAATCGTCTTTACTTCAAACATTTGTAAGCTCCTTTTAACTAAATTGTTTAAAAACATATTATAATAGTTGTTAGAAAAATATCTCAGAGAAAGAGGTTGGCCGTATGCATATTGATTTTGTGAAACTATCAAAAGATAAACCAACGATTGGAAAAATGACTCAAACCAAGAATACTACATTCGGGGAATGGGTGGAAATAGGAAGCAGCAATTTAATTGATAATAGTTCAATCGGTGATTATACCTACACCGGTCAGTACTGTTTCATTCAGAACAGTGATCTCAAAAAGTTCATCAGTATGGCAGCGATGATCCGAATCGGACCAACGAACCACCCCTACGATCGGCCGGCACAGCATATTTTTGCGTATAACGGCGGTGCATACGGTTTTGGTCATCCAGATACCGAGTTCTTGGAAAATCGAACCCATTTGCGCACAACGATTGGAAATGATGTCTGGATTGGCCATGGCGTTATCATCCAAGCCGGCGTGACCGTTGGTGATGGTGCTGTCATCGGCTCAGGGGCCGTGGTCACCAAAGACGTTGCCCCTTATACGATTGTCGGTGGTGTCCCTGCAAAACCTATCAAGGATCGGTTCCCTGATGAGATCAAAACCGACTTGGAAAAAATTGCCTGGTGGAACTGGTCCAGAGAAGATCTGGAAAAATATTATCTTGATTTTAGAATGCCAATTAAAGAATTTGTTGACAAACATTTGCCCCATTAACGCTATTTCATCAGATAACTGCTCCAAACTCACGATTCTTTGCTATAATTGACAGGTATATTAAACAGAGGTTCATATTGGAGGAGCAGTCAGAATGGCGGAAGAAAAGACCAAGAAATGTGTAATGTGTGGGAAGACGATCCCCGCATATTCAAATTTTTGCCCATATTGTGGGGCAAAACAGCCTTGGCTTGAGGATGATGAGATTCAAAGCAAAGATGCAAAACAACTGTTAAAATGGTACGAAAAACCAGTTGGTAAATTTGTAACGTTGGTCGTTTCGGCAGCTGTCATTCTTTGGGTGGGTAGCTTATTCACCCTGCAAGACGGACCAGGCCATAACAAAGTCGGTCGGGAATTGACCCAGTATCTTTTTAACGCAAAAGTGGATACCCCTTACGGCAAAAAACCGACTGTAAAAGCTGACAAGAAAAAAGGTGTCATCATTAAGATCGACAAGTCCAGCCAGGCAGTTAAAAATTTGAAGGCTGGCAAACCCGCTCAATGGAATTATCTGGTTAAGCGGGCACAGAATCGATCAAAAGCTTTTAGTGGAATTTATGCCGACCAAATTAACGCAAAGTTCAAAGTTGTGGATAAGCACGATAAGAAAAAGGTGCTTTTAAAAATTAATCAAGGCAAGATTACGTATAATATTGCTGACAAATACAGCAAATAACAAAAACGATTGGAAGAATTCCAATCGTTTTTGTTTACTCTATTAATCCGCAATCACAATTTCCGGATGGTCGGCCGTTAATCGAAGCAGCTTGCCTTCTACTTTAAAGTAGTCTTTGCATAAACGCTGAATTTCCTTTATCGCAACGTCTGATCTCTCAGCTTGATCTTTATTGATTGATTCGATATCAATAATTGCATGGGTGGTATCTTCGGTTAACTCGGTTCGTTGATTCTCGCGCCAGTTAAAGCACCGGCAAACGGCGCCCTTATCATCCATGTAACAAATTTCACCCGGCAGCGCTGGCATATCCTCGTCTTCACCGTATGGCAGGAAGGATTCGCCTCCCTTTGCCTCTCCGAGATGCATATCACCAGCAATCGCGTCAATGTTTTCACCGCCTACCGATACACCATATTTCAAAGATTGGCTATTATAAATGTCGACCAGTGGGCTGATTGGTGAGAATGTCTTACCATGGCTGACCCGTTTAAGAAGGGCTTCGATTGTTGATCGGGCACCCTTCTTCGTCTTGAATTTGCGAAACGCTTCCCGCCATTGCGCAACCACTGGATTGTCACGGAACGGTTCGACAGTGATAAATTGCTCAGCAGCCCCTGTTCCTTCATCTAAAAGTGTTTGGAAATATGGATCATCTTTTTCATTTACATGATTATCAATTCCATTCAATACTAAAACATCGATTTGAATGTCTGGAAATAATTCAATGGTCTTTGGATCCAGAATAAATTTTTTCATAATTGCTGACTCCTTTACTTAATTGTTTTTTTCATGATCAAATCCCGCTGTCGGCTGCCACCCAGGGTAAATACATGATCAGAATGCTGCTTAAAGCCAAACTTTTGATAAAATTTCAATGCTGACAGATTGTTTTCCCAAACGCCCAGCCAAACAAATGACTTATTTAATTGTTCGGCAATTGAAATTCCCTTGTTAAGCAGCTGGCTCCCCAGACCTTGGTGTTTAAATTCGGGAAGCACATAGATCCGTTGAATTTCCAAGCCGTTCGGTCCCATCTCTTCAGTTTGAGCATCCCCGACATTGACCTTAAGATACCCGGCTGGACGACCATCGACGTTGATGAAGTAAAACTGTGAATGCGGATCAGCCATTTCTTTAGTTAATTGCTGGTCATTGTATGACTGCTGAATGTAATTTTGAATATTTTCGGCAGAATTGTATGGGCCAAAAGTATCCGCAAAAGTTTCACCGCTGATTTTCTGTAGTGCTTTCAAATCTGATATTGTACATTTTGTTATTGCCACTGACACGTTTGCCTCCTAATAATGGCGCTGATTACCTTTTTTTACATAATTCCAATTTTTATCAATATTTTGGCTCACAATATTAAGCAGTCGTTCAAGTTCGACAGATTGCTGGTCGCTCAAAGATTCTAGTGCAACTTGATTCGAATAGGCATTTTCCCGTTCAATGATGGGATATACTTTCTTACCCTGCTTGCTCAAAAATAATCGCTTGATTTTCTTGTTGTTGTCATCCGGTAACCTGGTAACCAACCCTTTTGCTTCAAGTTTTTGAACTGCACGCGCAGCGGTTGTCCTGTCCACTTTGACCATTTCGGCTAACTGTTCCTGAATCAAGCCGGGATTTTCTCCAATTCTGACGAGGTACAAATATTGACCTTTGGTTAAATCGTATTGTTTAAATTCAATATTTGCAATCGAGTCGAGTGCCCGGGCAATGATCCCAATTGACCTTAAAATTTCTGCCATCCTTTTGACCTCCTCAGCGTTCATGTTCACAACTATCCTATAATATTTTTGTTGCATCTGCAACAAAAATAAAGATCACCCAATTCATATCGAACTGGATGACTTATTGTTTCTATCATTTTAAGTTTGTTGGTGACGTGCCTTGATTTTACGGACAATCAGCTTCCGGAACTCTTCGATTAAGAACAGTGGTACAGGGATGCAGAAAAGGAAAATCCACTCTGCCACATTTAGTGGACCGGTATTAAAGACGCCTTGGAGAAATGGTACGTACATCAGTAACGCAATTAAACCAATTTCAACACCAATTCCCATCAAAATTCGATGGTTGCTGAAAAGACCAATCGAAAATACCGAGGAAATCTGAGTCCGACAATTCATGGCTGAAGCAATTTGTGAAAAGACGATGGCACCTAAAGTGATCGTCGTTGCTTCCGCATAGACTTGCCCAGACGGTGCTAAAGGTACATTGGGCCAGCCATTAACGTGGTTAACAAAGAAGTAGGCACACGTTGAAATAATGGATGCAATCATGCCATACCAACCGAACGCCTTCCAAATAATCGACCGGTTCAGTAGGTGACTGTTCAGAGGCCGAGGTGGTAAATCCATAATGCCAGGTTCGGCTTTTTCAGTTCCCAACCCCAGAGCTGGCAGTAAATCGGTTCCCAAATCAACAGTCAAAATCTGCATAACTGTCAATGGTAATGGAACCAGCCCGCGGGTTAGCAGAAAGATAACCGATGGTGCAGCTTCAGGAACATTACTGGTCAATATATATAGTAAGAACTTTTGCAGATTACTATAAACTGTCCGCCCTTCTTCAATCGCACTGACAATTGATGCAAAATTATCATCGGTCAAAATCATATCAGCAGCATCTTTGGCGACATCGGTTCCGGTGACGCCCATCGCAATTCCGATATCGGCACGTTTAAGTGCAGGCGCATCGTTTACCCCGTCTCCAGTTGAAGCAACCACTTCACCATTCTTCTGACACATTGATACAATTCTGAATTTGTGTTCTGGAGCAACTCGGGCAAAGATCACTTCATGCTTAACGGCTTCTTGCAGTTGTTGATCGGACATTTTGTCCAATTCATCACCGGAAATTACCCGAACCTTGTCAGAAGTAATCCCAATCCGAGTGGCAATGCTTTTAGCGGTAACCGGACTGTCACCAGTTACCATGATGATCCGGATATTGGCTCTTCGACAATTTTTGACCGCTTCAAATATTTCTGGTCGCGGTGGATCAGACATCATCGCGAGACCGACAAAAATCATATGTTTCTCTGCAGTCTCAATTGTGCAGTCCGCCATTGATTGATCAGCCAAGGGATCTTCACCGTCAACTATCCGATACGAAAATGCAAGTGTTCTTAATCCCCGCTTTGAATAATCTTCATTAACCTGCATGATTTTGGCACGATCATCATCTGTAAGTGGACGGACTTGCCCATTTTCCAAAATCCGGTCACAAATCGTCAATTCACTTCCCAAGGCCCCCTTGGTGTTGATAACTAATTGCCCTTGAGAATTTTTGGTAATGACTGACATGAGTTTTCTGCCGGAATCAAACGGCAATTCTTTAAGTCGTGGGAACTGAGTCTTTTGAGCTTTGGCATCAATTCCGGCTTTTCGAGTTAAAATCACCAAGCCGGCTTCGGTAGGCGTTCCCAAAATTTTGGATTTTTCGTCCGCTTTTCCTTCAGTGACCTCTGTATCATTATTAATCGTTGCGTTAATTAGTAATTTATTAAGATCAGGTTCATTTGCCGGATCGACATCCTGGCCGTTGGCTTGAATCTTACCATTGGTGACATAACCGGTTCCTGTCACTTCATACTGCTTTCCCGGCAGCCATAAGTGGTTGATTGTCATTTGGTTCTGGGTCAAAGTTCCTGTCTTATCCGAACAGATGACGGTCGTCTGGCCCAATGTTTCGACACTGCTTAAATTTTTCAACAACGCGTGTTTTTTTGCCATCCGCTGAGTCCCTTGCGCCAACGATAAAGTAACCGTTGGTAAAAGGCCTTCCGGAATAAAGGCAACAATCATCCCCAAAGCAAATATGAACGACTTGGTCACTGGATATTTTACGAAGAAAATCGCCAGTAAAAAGAAGGCAATCCCGATCATAATGGCAATCACCGTTAATTGACGGGTTAAATGGTTCAACTCCCGTTCCAATGGGTACATGGTCTTCTTTTGGGATTCGGTCAACGTCGCAATCCGACCAAATTCGGTAACCATTCCAGTGGCTAAAGCCATTGCTGATGCAGTCCCGCTTGTACAGATTGTTCCTGCGAAGACAATATTCTGTTGGGCAAATTCCCCGTCACCGTGCTGATAAGGGGCGACTTTTTCAACAGGCACCGATTCACCAGTCAGCGAGGATTCATCGACCTGTAAATTAGATGGATTGAACACCCGAGCATCCGCAGGAATCGAATCCCCGGCTTGAATATCGAAAATATCACCAGGAACCAGCTGTTCTACTTTTATCTGTTGAAATTTACCGTCACGGCGGACTTTAACGTATGACGGCAGCATCTTTTTTAATGAATCGGTTGCTTTTTGAGCCGCATGCTGCTGCCAGTATGAAAAGCAGCCATTAATAACGTTGACTGCCCAAATCGCAATGCCGAGTTCAAGCATCCCCGCAAAGATTGCAATAATACCAGAGACCCACAACAGGATTGCCATCAATGAAGTAAAATTTTCAAGAAAGATTAACAGCTCCGACCGCCTTTTAGCTTGGCGAATTGTATTTTCACCGTACTTTTCCAACCGGCGAGCAGCTTCTGCATGCGACAATCCTTCGTTTCCGGTCTGAAACTTGTTCATTAATTGAGTTGGATCTGCTTTGGCATAATCATCAATCAATGTTGACTTATTTTTTTGCATCTTAAATCACCCCAAATTGTTGTACCAAACAACTCAATTATATCCCTATTTAAAATATTGGTAGGTTATGTGCAGATTTTTCTAAACAAAAAGGAGCCAGTCCTTTCAGACTGGCTCCAACTGTGATTTTTCTAATTTAATGTTGATCCTGCTGCCGTTCGTTCGTCTTTCACCTTGCTGACATTGGTAAGAACTTCCGGTGTAAACAAGTTATCAACTAAAGTATCAGGCAATAATTGCTTTTGTTTAACAATTTCCTTAACCGATTGTTTGGTAGCCAATGCTTCCTTAATTAGTGCAGTTGTCTTTTCATATCCCAACAATGGTGAGAGAACCGTCGCCGCAATGGATGAATGCTCCACTTCGTTTCGGCAATACTCGACATTAACCTTAATGTCGCTGACACAATTATCAACTAGAGTATCAATGGCTCGGGTCAAATGCATCTCGCTGGTCAAAATACTCTTAAACATGATTGGTTCAAATGCGTTGAGTTCCAGCTGGCCGGCCTCTGCTGCCATTGTAACCGTGACGTCATTGCCAATTGCTTCAAATGCGACCTGATTGACAACTTCTGGAATAACCGGATTAACTTTACCCGGCATAATCGATGAGCCGGCTGCTTTTTTAGGTAGCTCTAGTTCATTTAAACCGGCCTGTGGACCGCTTGATAACAATCTAAGATCATTGCTGAATTTTGATAAATCGGCCGCCAAGGATTTCATCGCTCCAGAAATAGTTGTAAATGCATCGCTGTTCTGGGTACCGTCAACCAGATCAGCAGCCTGGTGTAAGTTGAGATGTGAATATTTGTTCAGGATTGGAATGATTGTGTCCTGATAATCATCCGTTGCGTTAATCCCGGTTCCAATCGCTGTGCCACCGAGATTAACCTGTGACAAAACCTTTTGGGCATGCTTTAGACGGAGTATATCACGCTTAAACATCGATGCATAAGCGTTAAAGGTTCTTCCGAATGTGGTTGGGACAGCATCCTGAAGCTGGGTTCTGCCGACTTTAATTGCTGATTTGTATTCGTCAGCTTTATCTGTTAAAGAATCAACTAGTTTCGATACCGATGTCAGCAATGGTGACAAGCGTTTTAACATTGCCATTTTTCCGGCCGTTGGATATGTATCATTAGTCGACTGTGACTGGTTGACATCATCATTGGGCTTGATTTCAACAGGTTCATTACCCGACTGCGTCCCTAACCGCATTGCAAGCTGGGCAACCACTTCATTGACATTCATATTAGTCGAGGTACCTGCCCCACCCTGAATAGCAGGAACGATAAAGGCACTGTAATCGTTTGAGAATAACAATTGGTTGCAGGCCGACATGATCAATGTACTTTTTTGTTTATCCAAAGTCCCAGCCAGCTCATTAGCTTCAGCAGCTGCTTTCTTGATTTGCAGATAGCTTTGAATAACGGCATGATCCACCTTTTCATCGGTGATTGGAAAATTATGTTTTGCTCGTAACGAATGGATTCCGTATAACACATTATCTGGTACAAACATTTCTCCAATGCAATCTCTCTCAATTCTCATTCTCAATTCCTCATTTCATGTAATGTTTTGTAACATCAACTTACGTTTATTAATATATACCCATTTTTCAAAAAGTCAACATCAATCCGTAAATAACCTCGAAATTTTGATGTATACCAATACCTTACACGACCATGGTATTTATCCTTGTTCGATGACGTTCCGAACAAAACGGCTATTCATGTTATATTTTATACCATTGGAATCAAAAAAGTAGGAAACCAGTGCCTTATTAGACATCCCAGTTTCCTACTTGTTGATCATTATTGAATGATGTTTGCATCCGAAGCTTTTACAAACGCGATTCGATGGTTGAATTGAATTTGATAGTACTGATCGGTTCCATGAATAACGTTTTTTGCCGAGTTGGAATCAAAGTGTGAGTTGAAATAATCTGATGTCACCGTTCCGCCGTAGACATACTTCTGTCTCGGTTCCATTTGATACAGTGGTGTTGGCGTTATTCCAGTGACTTTGTTTTTCTTCAAAATACTCTTGGCCGGATAGGCACTCCCATACACTGGAATTGACTTCGATCCTTTGACGGTTACCAGCTTACCTGTTGCGTTTGTGGAGTTGGAATTGTCTGGATTATAAAACCAGGCATTTTGACCGCCATAATCAATTTCTGTCCAATCACCGTTTTGGCCAACCTTTGAGAACTGCTGGCCAAAGACCGCCTTATCAGTCCAGTCATCCTTTTCCGTCGTTCCGATCTGTCCAGTAGAAAAGTCTTTGTCACTAATCAGATCTGAAGAAAATCCGGGCTGCTTATATAGGTAAACAAAGTTGGAGCCTGCCAGCGGCAAGTCAACGCCATCATCAGTTACCTTTTGCCCTGAATCAGACGTCAGATTGGTTTTCTCATTCGGGGTAATTGTGATGATGTTTGAAGAACTATCCCCTTGTCCCTGGGATAAATCAACCCCTAACAAATCGAAGTAATGATTCCAGTTCCAATAAGTTCCCGGATCCCAATGCATCGCTTTTTGGGCAGTGGGGGTTAAGCCCGGAACGTTGTCGTGGCCAATAATATGTTGCCGATCCAATGGAATATTATATTTGGCGGCTAAGTATTTGACCAAAGCTGCTGATGACTTGTACATGTTCTCGGTGTACCAAAATCCGCCAACAGCCGCATAACCTTCATGTTCGATTCCAATCGAATGGGCGTTAATGTACCAGTTTCCGGCATGCCAAGCGACGTTTTGCGGTCGGACCATTTCAGCCACAGTGCCTTCCACTGAGCTCACGACGTAATTTGCGGATGTATAAGTCGGCGTTGAGAAGAGTGTTAAAGCATCTTGAAAACTGGTTTCAGTATTATGAATCACAATATAGTTGATTTTCATATCGTTGGGCCGGTCGGCAAGATCGTAATTGCCATAATCCCCTTGATCATCAAATTCCTTGTACAACGCGGCGACCCATTCAACCGGCAAACCAGCAGGACCGTCCGTATTGGCAGATTCATTGCTGGTCGTATCAACGGCTTCATCCTTCAATGCATTCACCTTCTGAGCAGAAATCGTTACCCCGTTTTTCTTAACACCTTTAGCGAGAATTTTATATACGTTGGCAGCGAAAAAGTCAGCTGCTGTTTTGGAATCAGATTGACTATACTTTTTCACAGCTGCGTACCAAGAATTCACATTTGAGCTCAGTGGTTTACTCAATGACTTTTGATAATAAGCCAATAATGCAGCCCCACCCTCAATATTCGCCTTGGAACTGGTCTTCAGCTTTTGAGCACTAATTCCTGTCAGTTTAGACGCCTTCTGTAAAGTATGAAGTGCAGATACGTTTGGTATCTTACTTGCCTTGGAATCCGCACCGTTTGGCGTCAAACCGCTGGTATCTGTCAGATGCATGACGCCATATCCGCCTGCAACACTCGGCTTACCGCTATGATTGTTAAATAAGCTTTCGTTGTAAGAAACGGCCTTCAACAGGTTTATGGGAACTTTATATTTAACAGCCGCCCCACTAAAATCTGCTTCAAGCGAACTCGCAGATGCATTCGACGGTTTGACACTTAGCCCAACCACAAATGTCATCAGTAAAATGAATCCAAGTAATAATTGCGTCGGAGAAAACAGCCCTTTATCTTTTGTCATGTCATCACCCCATGTATGAATATCCATTATCTCAAATATTATTTATAACTAGGATACAACCATTGGTCTAAAAAATACACTAACAATTAAATTATTTTTAATGTTTCTACAATTAAACTTTATGTTTAAGTTTAAAAACATTGTGTTATAAGTAGGATTGCAGTCTCTTATTCGTCGCTATTTCTCATCTGTTTTTAATTTTGTACTAATTAAACATGTTAAATTTCTGAGTGGGGGTGTATACTTTTTGAATAAACATCGTATTTGGAGGGATAACTTTGAAAAATACAAGAACCGTTCTATTCGCACTTGGCTTCGTAATCGCTGCGATTTCATTTGTCCAAGTTCCAATCCAAGCATCAGCTAAAAACGTTGTCAGTGTGACCGATAATCAGCCATTGACGACCGATGCCAATACTCGTAATTACCTGACTACCGGATCTGCCCCTTTATATTCAAAAGTTCCAGTTAACAAAACCGCCAAAGTGGTTACAAAGGCCGATTCACTGAAAGCCCTCGGAACAACCACCGACGCTGGCCAGACATATTTTAGAGGATACAGGGTAGCTTCAACTTCTGATGGTAAATGGTACTTAAAAGTCGTTTCCTTCGACAAAACATACCGTGGTTGGATATATGCAGGGACCACTGATCCGACGGCAGATTCCACCACTGTCTCCGGTGGCTTGAAATTCACGGAAACATTTATTGAAGATCCCCTGCCGACATATTTAACCAATACGATACTCTACTTTACAACTCCCAAAGCATCAACGTTAACCTACGTTGCGCCTGATTACACGCAATACAAGGTTGGCCGCAATTTAAGTTCAACTACCAATTTCTATAAAGACCCACTCATTGCCACCAAAATTGGCAGCAAACAAAATAATCGCAGTGCCAATATAACTTATTACTATGTAACGGATGCGGCCCATCCACAAGTGAACGGTTGGGTTAAACAAAGCGATGTCACAACTTCACCTGCTAATTAAAGTCAAAATTAAAAGCTGCTGCAGACCGAACGCAAAATTCTGTCTGCAGCAGCTTTAATTATCGGACCAGTATTTAAGCCAGTTCACCACGATCAATAAATTGGTTATTCAAAAACTTAAATCTTTTCGGATTCCCGATCAATTTTGAAAAGGAATATGGTTCTTTTTCTTGGAATAAAATAATTTTAATTAAGTAATTTCGAAGCACCCATGGCTCCTCAATTCGACAATTTTTTAAATTCATGACATCCTGAATATGTTCAGGTGTGGATTTCAAATCAACAGCCGCCATTTCCAAAGTAATTCCTGACAAATCAAAATTACCCTGTAATTCCTGCTTGGTTGCGGCTGCCTCATCTCCAGTCAATACCATCGTGTCACTTCCTTATCAATTGGAATGGGTTAAGTATCATTTTGAAATACTTAAAGTGCATGGTACCACATTCGAAGTTGACTCACAAATGAAAAATAAATTTGCTATAATAGATGTTGCTCTGCTCAACTTTTTCCCGAAAGTGCGACTCATATGGGCTTGGAACATGGTAATATATAGTCATTGAACTGTTAGCCAGACCAATTTGTTCTATATAAATTGATCTAGATTTAGCAATTTCTTTAAATACGTATGAGCAAGTCGTTTATCTGCATCATGATGTTTCAAAAATATCCACTTCAGTACCAGGATGACCGTCTCACTGCAGTGATCTGCAATGAGTTCGACGGGGAGCCCGGCTTTTGAGTAATCAATGGATCCCGACAATATCGTTTGCATTTTATCTTTGAAATAATTGACGAAGCTGTTGACTAATTGTCCCGAAAACTCATTATACTGAAGGATGTTATCCAGCAAATGGCGATTATTTTTAAAAACATCGTACAAACGATCAAAGTATATGATTAAAGACTGGTTGGATTTGACCTCAGTCGCTTTATCGACCTCAATCTCCTGGGCAATTACATACCAGCAATAATCTACCAAGTCGAACTTATCATCAAAATAGTTATAAAAAGTTGCCCGGGGAAAATTACTGATATCGCAAATTTTGTTGACACTGATTCTTTCGAAAGGCTCTTCCGATAGAAGCTTAAACATCGTCTGGGAAAAGGATTCCAGGGTTCGTTGCGCACCACGCGTTGGTTTTTTGGTTAAATCATATTTCATTATCAGGCCTCTGCTTTGCACTTATTGGATTCTGTCTAATTTTGAACTAACGCAACAAATTGTCCCTTGCGCCATATCCGAACTGAGTTTATCATCTTACTATTGCTTATACAAGTGTCTAAATCTGAACAGTAGAATAACATTAATTATTGAATAATGAGAGGAAGAATTTTAATGCAGAAGTTCAAAGAAAAGCATGTTTTATCACTGATCATTTGGCTCGGCCTGGTGATTGCTGCCCTTGTCGCAATGCCAAATATCCCCCAATTGGTTCGTGATAAAGGCGCTGTCCAATTACCATCATCCGTCCAAAGTGAAGTCGCCAACACAATCGAAAAGAAGTATGAAGGCGGCAAAAATGTTCGAACGTTGATCGCTGTTTTTAACACTAAGCACGGTAAGCTTTCCGATGAACAAACACTCCAGATTCAAGATGCCACTAATTCAATTAAAAACGACCCTGACTTACACATTGTGTCTGTCACGGCGCCAAGTGACAACGCAGCAACCAGACAACAGCTTCAATCAAAAGACAACACCACCCAAATGGTCATGATCACCGTTCCTAACAAACAGAAGGTCCGGGGTCAGACTGACAAGATCTTAAACAAAATTAAAACGCCAGGTCTTAGAACCTATGTAACTGGAACAGATATTTTAAATGATGACTTTGCAACCGTAACTGAAGAAGGGCTGCAGAAGACGGAAATCATTGCAGCAATCTTTATCTTCATTGTATTGATCATCGTCTTCCGGTCTTTCTTAATTCCGGTTATTTCTCTATTGACAGTTGGGGTTTCCTTCTTGATATCCCTCAGTATCGTTACAAATTTGGCCGCCAGTTATAATTTCCCGATTTCCAACTTTACCCAGGTCTTTCTCGTGGTGGTCCTCTTTGGGATCGGAACTGACTATAATATTTTACTCTATGACAGGTTTAAAGAAGAAATTAAAAAGGGCGAAGCCGCGACGGTCGCAGCCAGAACAGCCCAGCGACATGCGGGGAGAACCATTCTATATAGTGGCTCATCCGTTTTAATTGGTTTTGCAGCTCTTGCATTAGCCAAATTCTCGTTCTACCGTTCAGGTGTTGCAGTGGCTGTTGGAGTTGCCGTCTTATTGATGGTCCTATTAACGTTGAACATGTTCTTCATGTCAACGCTTGGTGAACGCCTATTCTGGCCAAGCAAAAACCTCTCAGCTCATGATCGCAGTTTTGTATGGAATCTGCTTTCGAAGTTTACCCTCTCACATACATTCATTATGGTCGGCGTGCTTATCATTGCTGCACTGCCACTCCTATTTGTCGGCAATCAGAAGCTTAACTTCAATAGTGCCGATGAACTGCCAAATTCGATTCAATCCAAAGCAGGATATAACGTCATCCAAGACCATTACCCTGCCGGAATGTCCGGTCCAACAACGGTCTATATTCAAAACAAGAAACCTTTGAACACCCAGGAGCATTTGGCTGAAATTGATCAATTAACTGGTTATCTCAACTCTGAACCGGGTGTGAAGAATGTTGCATCAGTCACCCGTCCCGGCGGTACAAAGATTGACTCGCTATATCTGCGCAGTCAACTTGAAAGCTTAACAACCGGCTTGAATCAAGCCAATCAGGGAATCAAGAAAGTTCAAAAAGGTTTGAAGAGTGCCAATGAGAAGCTGGCAAATTCAAATACTTCAGAAAGTATCTCCCAAGTTGAAAAATTAGCTGACGGCGCAAGTAAGCTTGAATCAGGTGCCCAACAGCTAAGTCAAGGCGTTAGCTCATATACAGCTGGTGTCAGCAGCCTTGCAAGCGGTTCTCAACAACTAAGTTCAAGTACCTCACAGCTTCAATCGGGAGTCGGTCGTTTATCTGCAGGAAGTCAACGACTGAACACGGGCATCTCTCAAGTCAGAAGCCAAACCGCCAAACTCAAGGCACTTCGAGCAAGAATGCGCGCCTTGCAATCCGGTTCAAGCCAGTTATCCTCGGGATTAGGCCGTTTGAACTCACAGGTTGCCCCATTCTCGAG
Source organism: Lentilactobacillus sunkii DSM 19904 (assembly GCF_001435575.1). GTDB lineage: Bacteria > Bacillota > Bacilli > Lactobacillales > Lactobacillaceae > Lentilactobacillus > Lentilactobacillus sunkii. The sequence goes on along the minus strand of NZ_AZEA01000024.1, from coordinate 20,255 downwards.
TGGTCTTAACCGTGTCAGCAGCGGTGCTGGTCAATTAAATTCCAAGAGTGCATCATTAGTATCTGGTGCTCAAAGCGTTGCCAGCGGCAGTTCTCAAGTCAACTCCGGTGTCCAGACGTTGAACTCGAAGATGAAAGAACTTCAGAGTCAGATGCAAGAATTACAAACTGGTTTGACTTCTGCCAATTCCGGCTTGGATCAGGTTACCAGTGGAACAACGACCGTTAACAAATACCTAAAAGAAATGCAGAAATCGTATTTGGGTAATACCTTCTACATGCCGGCAGCAAGTATCAAGAGTGCGTCATTTACCCCATCACTTGATGCCTTTATGTCCAAAGATCGTAAGATTACCAAAATTACTGTTGTTTTAAATTCCGATCCAAGTACCACAGAATCGGCTAATCGGATCCGCACCATTACCCGTGACCTGAATGCCAAGTTGAAAGATACCAGTTTGAAGAATGCCAAAGTAGCAATTGGTGGACAAAGTTCACAGACATCTGATCTGCAAAAGATTGCCAATGGTGACTTCTTTAGAACGGTTGTCATCATGCTGGTTGGAATTGGCTTGGCATTGATGGTTGTAACCCGTTCCCTTGTTCAAGCGATTACGATTATTGGAACTTTGATCGTAACCTACCTTGGTTCACTTCAAATTACCAAATGGCTTTCAAGTTACCTGCTCTTCCAGAACATGTTGACTTGGAACACCCCATTCTTCAGCTTTATCATGTTAGTTGCGTTGGGAGTTGATTATAGTATCTTCCTGATGATGAGGTATCGTGGTGATGCGGCCATGATCCCGGATGTCCGCCGAAGAATTTTGAATTCAGCCACTATCATTGGAACCGTTGTTATCTCAGCTGCCATCATCTTGGGTGGAACATTTGCCGCATTAATTCCATCAAATGTTTTAACGCTGATTCAGGTTGCGATGACTGTGATTGTTGGTTTGGTCATTCTTGTATTTACTTTACCAATCATCATGTCGGCAATGGTCAAGTGGACTTACCCATACGTTAAAGACAAAATGTATGATAAATCCGTTGAGCAGCAGGAAAAGGAACACCCAACCCGTCGTAATAAAAACGAAGATTAATATGTCATCTAAGGTTCGCAGACAGCAATGTTTGCGGCCTTTTTAATTGGCCAATATTTGACAACCCCCTGTAACATACGATATCCTTTCTGAGTATAGCCTCAATATTTTACTGAATTGGTCAAAATGTTTCTCAACTTGACCCACACCTTCTAGGAGAATTCAAATGAATCGATTATCAAAATTACTCGTGTCTGCAGTTGCTTGTCTGAGCTTCATGATTGTCACCAATCATCAGTCGGTGCACGCAGCTGATACTTACTACAAAGTTGGCAAAATCCATTCAACAACGCCCACCAGTTGGCGGGGAAATTGGTATTCTTATGTGAACGGGAAATTTTGCCTGACTCAAGTTAACAAGTATTCCGTGACTCAAAAGTACGATGGAAAAAAACACACCCTCTTCAAATCCAGTTGGAAGGGTTACCGAAAATTGGCATTCGCCAAAATTAACGGAACGAATCGATATACATTCAATGCACTTGCAAAAAAAGCCTACCAAAGTGATAAAGGCTGGCGGGTCAGTCATCGCACCGTTGAAAGTCAGCGGGTTAATGTGCTCAGAGATTACTCTGGTGGAACGTCCTACGTTGACCTTTTCCGATCCCCAGTTTACAAGTCATACTCAAAATAAGATAAGGAGTCAGTATGTCAAAAAACAGAATTGTTAATGCATTATCATATTTATCCATCATGTTTGCGCCATTCATCTTCCCTTTTATTGTCTGGCTGATTACCGATAACAATAAAGATATGCACGATACGGCACGGCATGCATTCATACTGCATTTAATCCCATTGCTTCTGACATTCCTAACCTTATTGATTGTTGGCGTGATGGGCATGGTGTCCCAGCAGGCGGCATTTACCGGATTCCTTTTCATTGCCCTTCTGGCTTTGGTTGGATTGGTCGATTTGGGAATGTTCATTTACAACCTATATTTAGGAATTAAGATTTTGGTTGCTGATTAAGATCAAAAATTAGAATAAAGGATGGTGACAATCAAACGACTGTCACCATCCTTTATTTTGGATATCCCCAATTAACTTTGAGAATAGATATTAATACCGTTTTCAGTATCGCTCACGAAGTAGTACTTTGGCGCAGCAATCACGCGCCAGAGAATGTAAAAGTCACCCACACTGCCAGCACCATGTAGAGCGGCGACGCCCAAAAAGACATCGGCGGGAAGCCACCCCAAAAAATACAATGCGATCAGAATCAACGAAATAATGACAAATGGTGCCCCCGCAATCCAGGCAAATTGGCTTTTGGTGTACAGCGACTTGGGACTATTGACATATAACATGCCATTTTTAAAACCAAATTTGATTGCTGCGTTGTGTTTGAAGATCTTATAAAAGATTCCATGAATGACTTCATGGAATGTAATGGCTACTAAAGTTGCCACTATGAGCCAAATAAAGTAGGTTGTATCGAAATTGAAGGTAACCACACCGACCATCGCTCCAAACAGCCACAGGAAGATTATAAAGGCAATGACAGCTACCACGTTCAACCCGTAAATTAAGTTACGATTATTCATCAGATCAATTTGTTTATATAAATGCACAATTGTTCACCCCGTTTTGGATAAGTGCCTTTATCTTACCATATCAGAATAAAAAGCTGGCCGTTTGACGAAAATTCGTCAACAGCCAGCTTCTTAATTTGGTTGGTATTTAAATATTAATAGTAAATGAAAACTGGTTCCAGCGTATGCGTGTTCTTCCATACTTCACTCATCCGTGAAGGTGGATTGTTCAAGCATCCATGAGAATGATACTGAGCACGGGCACTTGGATTTCCGTATACAGATGCGGGTTGCCATGGTGAATCATGCATCCCAACACCAGAATTGGTCAACGGTTCCCAGTAGCTAACAGGTGATGCATACTTTGAACCGTCACTGTTCTTCCCTCTCAAAGTTGCGTGACGCTGCTTATACATGATATAAAAAGCACCTTGAGGAGTACGGTTACCACCGGTTAACGTTCCGGACATAATCGGAATGTTTGCCATCAGCTTACCGTTTTTATAGACATATTCATGAAGTCTCTGAAGATCAATGGCAACATAAGTCTTGCCGGATCCTTTAATACCATATCCGGTACCAACAGCATAGTGACTCAAATTCATCGTAACAGAATGTGATCGGCCAAGATTCTTAACAATGTTTCTGGTCAAAGCCTTCTGGTTCACTTTCCAGCCGTATGTTCCACCAGCATGAACCCGGACCTTCTTGCCTTGATGAGTCGTAATCCAAACAGACTTTCCAAGGGTATCAACCTTCTTGGAGAATTTTGCAATCCAGTTTTGAACTTCGGCTGAATCAAACTTGTAGTTGCCATTGGCAGTTGGATAACCGTTCTTAACCCAACGCTTTGCAACAAACTTATAGGTCTTGTTGTATGTGTTCAGGGTAACCGTGTTATCCAAGACTTTTGCCAATTGCTGTTTCTGTTTGTTAATTGTGGAACTATTCGGCTTCACATAAGCATCTTTGGTCATTTTAACGGAGATCAACAGATTGAACTTGGCCTGTTTCTTAAATGATTGGACCATTGCGGCTTTGTCTAAGGTGTTTCCCTTTTGACCAGCCTTAACGACAATCTTGCCGTCCTTCAAAAGAACCTGTGAATCAACTGTTTGCTTCCGGCTGGTATTGATCTGATCAATTCGATTTTCAAACTTGGGCAGCAAGGTCTTCAACCGATAGTTGACCTGCTTTGTTGAAACATCGGATTTGGCGCTCATCTTTGCAGATGTCATCGCACTCATTGAACTACGGTGCTTGAATAATTTCTTAACATCTTGGGAGTTCACGTTAATCTTGGAATCCCGAACAACTAAATAATTGCCGTCTTCATCAATGTGCGAAGTGTTTAATTTTTTTGTTGCTTGTGCCACAGTCAGGCCGGAAACATCAACGTCGTTAATTCTGGTAAATTTAAAATGATTCTGAAAATAGAAGTGTGAGCCAATGAACCCGCCAAAAAAGACTAACACGATTCCAATCAGAATCCGTGGCAGCAGCTTCTTCTTTGTCTTTTTGCCGAACTTCTCTTTACGTGACATCGTTAATGCCAACCCCCTTTATAACTTTCTACAATCATATTTTACGAAGTTTCCACCATTCAATCTAGCAAAAGCCCTCAACTTACAGAGACTTAACCAAATCTTCAGCTTTTTCTCATAATCATGAATCATAGGCTTTTATCGTACCATTAATCCGAAAAAAAATTAAGGGAACAGGCCAATTCTTTAGCTCAATTTTACCTTGTATTACCTGTTTTTCCTACGATAATCACTTTTTGACATATTTTCCCCACTTCACAATGCGCCATCTTTTTCCAATCCTTGAGAAACTAATATTTGATTTACTAATTCTTAATGGACCTGTATATTAGTCTTAATAAACCGGCAAGGAGTGATGAGAATGTCATTTGAAAAGGTCCAAAAGTATTTTAACGATGCGGGGCTCGCTGATCGAATCAAGGTTTTGGATGAGTCCAGTGCGACCGTGTTGGAAGCAGCTGATGCGCTTAACTGTGAACCGGAGCATATCGCCAAAACGCTGTCTTTTTTAGTCGATTCAGAACCGCTGTTGGTCGTAATGGCAGGCGATGCCAAGGTAGATAATAAAAAGTTTAAAGCCGAGTTCCACAAACGTGCCAGAATGATTCCCCGAGATGAGGTTGAAGGCTATATCGGTCACAAGCCAGGTGGTGTCTGCCCTTTCGCTCTCAAGGAAGGCGTCAAAGTCTATCTTGATATTTCACTTAAACGGTTTAATGTTATCTACCCGGCTGCCGGCAATTCACACAGTGCCGTTCAGCTTTCCCTCCCAGAATTAATGACATACGCCAATGCTGATCACTGGGTCGATGTTTGCAAAGGTTGGCTGGTCGATGAAGAAGCATAAAAATCCGCTTACGGTTATTCAAATATTGCGTCTATCGGAATGATTTAAAAGGTGAAGAAAATGAAACTAATTGTGGAAAGCTCAAAGCCTGCCCGGGCCGCTGCGGCTTACATTCGAATGTCTGTTTTTGTCTTGGAACGTGGAATTGCATTTACTGATGAATTCGACGACAAAGATTCTGACAGAATGGTTTATGCGGTGCTGTTTGACGGGAAATTACCTGCTGCAACGTGCCGTTTCGAAACTTATGACAAGCACACATTAAAAATTGGCAGAGTTGCAACTTTGAAAGAAAGCCGGGGCCACGGATATGGCCGCAAAGTTGTTAGTGCTTTGGAAGAAAAAGCAAAGAAAATGGGTTTCACCCATTCACTGATTCATAGTGAAATGGATGCCATCAACTTCTATAAACGTTTAGGATACAAAATCACATCAGATGTGTTTTATGAAGATGGTGTGCCTTGTGTCGTGGTTGAAAAAGATTTGTGATATTTTTGCTGTACCTTGAGTTGGTTGGTCAAGGTATGGCATTTTTTGATGCTATCTTTTGCGTTTTTCGATAATATTTTTTGGGGGATTTTGAAATCTCCTATATGAGACACGGCAGACAACGATGAACAAAGGACGTTCATTTTTTCTGTTATATTGTGCTGTAAATGCTTTAAGTTTTGAATCTATGATTTTATTTACAGATCCCTTCTGCCTTTGAGCTATGCTCCGACGGCAGGCTCAAAGCCTGCCTAGCCTACTTGGCGAGACTCAGGGCCCCGACGGCGTGAAACGCCTAGCCTACTTGGTACTGTACAAGAAAAAGCAGGCAACGATGAACTAAGTGCGTTCATCATTGCCTGCTTTTCCTTGTACTCCGGGTCCTAAACGGGTCTCGTCGCACACTTAATTTTTGAACGAATGGATCGGTGCCGGGATTCTTCCTCCCCTTGTCACGAACTTAGCTGGGCTGTTTGTATTGACCGGCATCACCGGTGCATATCCGAATATTCCGCCAAAATCAATTTGTTCACCGACCTTTTTGCCCTTGGCAGGAATCACTCTGACTGCTGTGGTCTTATTGTTAATCACACCAATCGCAGCTTCATCAGCAATCATGCCGCTGATGGTTTCCGCGGTGGTATCACCAGGGACCGCAACCATATCCAAGCCGACCGAACAAACGGCGGTCATTGCCTCTAATTTTTCCAAATTCAAATTACCATGCTCAACCGCTTTAATCATCCCACTGTCTTCTGAAACCGGAATGAAGGCACCGGATAAGCCACCAACATGTTCACAGGCCATGACCCCGCCTTTTTTAACTGCGTCATTTAAGAGTGCAAGAGCAGCTGTCGTTCCAGGAGCGCCCACGCTTTCCAAGCCGATTTCTTCAAGAATTTCAGCAACTGAATCCCCCTGACTTGGGGTTGGTGCCAATGAAAGATCGACAATTCCAAACGGCACATTTAATGCTTTGGCAGCGACATTACCAACGAATTGGCCCATTCTGGTTACCTTGAACGCCGTCTTTTTGATTGTTTCGGAAACTGTATCAATTGATTCGCCCTTAACCTGCTCAAGGGCCCGTTTAACAACTCCTGGGCCACTAATACCGACATTGATAACCTTATCAGCTTCACCAACTCCATGAAACGCCCCTGCCATAAAGGGGTTATCTTCAACGGCGTTGGCAAACACAACCAAACTCATACAACTGACGGGATCAATTTCTGACAAATCTTTGACAACGCGGCCCATCTGTCTGACAGCATCCATATTAATTCCGGCACGGGTCGAACCAACGTTGACTGAACCACATACCCGCTTGGTTTCACTCAGTGCTTCAGGCATTGACGCAATCAATTTGCGATCGCCGGATTGATATCCCTTTTGGACCAGAGCAGAAAAGCCGCCGATGAGATCAACGCCAAGAGTTTCAGCAGCTTTCTCCATCGTTTGGGCGTAGGCAACGTAATTATCATCATGACACGCTGCGGCAATCATTGAAATTGGAGTAACCGATATCCGCTTATTAACAATTGGAATGCCGTACTCCGATTCAATTTGATCGGCCACCTTAACCAAATCCTTGGCACTGGTCGTCAGCTTTTCATAAATTTTTTGACGGGCTTTTTCGCCATCACTGTCGATACAGTCAAAAAGCGAGATCCCCATGGTAATGGTTCGAATATCCAACTTTTCTTCAGAAATCATCTGAATGGTATCTAAAATTTGCTTGGTTTCCATTACAATGACCTCCTACAGCTTTTGAATCGCATCAAATAATTCTTGACGCTGAATATTGATTGAAAGGCCGGTTTCTTTTGCAAGATCAAGAAGTCCCTGCTTAACAACTTCAAACTTAACGTCATTATCATCCCATTCACCCATGAGCATCATGGTAAAATCGCCATGCATCAAAGTCTGAGAAATATCGGTAATGTTGACCTTCAAAGCTGCCAGTCGTTGTGAAACCGTTGCAACAATTCCAATTTGATCGTGTCCGATAACCGTAATAACTGCTTTCATTATTCGTGTCCTTTCAGTTCCCAAAGTTATATTTTTTATGTTAATTGCACTTATCATACCCGATATTTAAAGGATCGGCAATTTCAAAATAATTTGTACTTATAAATATTTATCCTCACTAATTTATACTTACAAATTATGATATAATATAAAATAATTTACAATAAAGGATGGATATTCATATGGCAACTGAAAAAGAAAAGTTTTTAGCCGGTGACCCTTACCTGGTAATGGATCCGGAATTGACGAGTGACGAGACCAAAGCCCGGCGCTTATGTAAAATGATGAATGAACTTGATGATACTGCCAGTGCTGAAAAGGAAGCTCTGGTTCGAAAATTGTTTGGGTCCGTTGGTAAAGATCCGTGGGTCCAACCCAACTTTCGATGTGATTTTGGTTACAATATTCACGTTGGTGATAACTTTATTTGCAACTATGATAATGTCATCTTGGATATTGCCCCTGTGACCATCGGCAATCATGTCATGCTGGCACCCCACGTCCAGATTTATGCAGCTTACCATCCACTGGATCCAAAAGCGCGGGCTAATTTTGTCGGTATGGGCAAGCCGGTTACGTTGGGTAATGACGTTTGGGTTGGTGGCGGATCCGTTATTCTTCCTGGTGTTACGCTTGGCAACAACGTGATTGTCGGTGCCAATTCCACCGTTACAAAGTCCTTTGGCGACAACCTGATCATCGCCGGTAATCCTGCACAAGTCATCCGAGAGAATCCAAATAAAGAATAATTAATTTTAAAATTACTGTTGACAATCAATTCAACAGGGTGTAATTTAATACCAATCATTAAATTCAAATTAAAAAGCGATGAAGAGAAACGTCATCTTCTGTTTGCAATAAGAGAGTTGCTGGTTGGTGTGAAGCAATTTGCAACATTAGATGATTATCATCTCCGAGCTATGTGATCAAAGATTTAGTAGATTGCATTGGGTGCACCCATTATTGTGTCAGCGTATCGCGAAAGCTGTACGTGTGAGGTAATTCTAGTAATAGAATTACAAATTAAGGTGGTACCGCGCATTAGACGTCCTTTTAACTATCCATTTATGGGTAGCTGACTGGACGTCTTTTTGTTTGAATTTAATTAACTATTTTAAGGTGGTGAGGACTTATGGAATCGGTGATTAGCAGCTCCAATGAAAATCCTGGTCAGATTCAGATTTTGCAAGATTCAACACATATTTTTAACCGACATAGCGCCATTGACATAGCAATTTATATCATATTTCACGACACTGATTGGTCCTCGCCTTACATACAAGCGGGGATCCACAACTAAAATATTTGGAGGAAACGCTTATGGACGAACAAGCAACTATGGAATTAACAACTAAAGAAAATGAATTGGCAAACAAATTATTTAACGCATATGAGACTCACAAACCATTAAAAGAATCTGATTTTGATGGTGTTGTCACCAACGAACAATCTGGTTACCGAGTTCAACATCGATTAACCGAACTCAAAAAAGAAGATGTTGGCGGCTACAAAGTTTCACTTACCAGCAAACAGACTCAGGATATGTTCGACTCCGACTCACCTCTCTATGGTGCTCAAGTTAAGAGTCACTTCCTTCAATCACCTGTAACCCTTCACCGTGGCGAATTAATGGAGCCCCTTGCTGAAGTTGAAATGCTTTTCACTGCAAAAGAAGACCTCAGTTCTAAAGATTCCTTAGAAGATCTCCTGCACAAGACAAAAGTTGCCCCCGCAGTTGAGGTTCCCGACTCACGATTCAGTGACTGGTTCCCAAGCCTTTCTAAATACATGGTCATGTCTGATGCAGCGGTTGGTGGCTTTGTGGTCTACGGCGACGAAAAGGATGCAGATTTACTCTTTGATAACGTTGACGATTTATCAAAAGTAAAATGTGAATTATTCCATGACGGCAAAAAGCTAAAAGATGGTGCCTCATCAGAAGTCTTGGGCAATCCTTTAAAGTCACTTCATTGGCTGGTCGCCAAGCTGGAATCTCAAGGTATGCCGCTTCAAGCCGGCCAACGGGTTTCAAGTGGAACTTTCTTATTACCTGAGTCACTTACAAACGGCGATTGGAAAGCAACCTTTGACAAAGGCCTTGGCGCTGTGTTCTTGAAAGTTGCAGGTGATTAATTAACTCAGAAATAGAGACAAAGTTTTACGATGCAATAATTGTTTTTGAACTATTGATGAAGTCGATGATAATTGATAAAAATGAAATTGAAGTGCCACTTCTGGAGGCGGAAAACTCTGGGAGGGGCGCTTTTTTTGTTGGGATGAAAATTTGATCGTTGGGGCTGCACAGCACAAGAGTTGCCCTTCTATTTTGCTAATTTTATTTTTTCGGATCTGAAGGGTAACTGCACAATTCCTTAGGCTTATTGTTAGCCTATCAGACCACTTTTGTATTTGTGATAATCCTTCTTTTACTTTGTGGTCTCAATTTGTTGATGAGGTAATTTTGTGTTTCCTCTGTTATTTGGATCAAACGTGCTTCGACAACCCTGATCGCTACACATAAGTGGGGACCGACAATCAATAAACAAAGAACGTTCATCAATTGTCGGTCCCCACTTATGCACCACGATCACCCGGGTCTCGTCGCACTCTGCTTCACTTGACACTCCGAACAAATGTTCGTATTATATAGGTACTCCATAAATATTCGCAGGTGATCCTTCATGAAAACACCTCTTGATAATCCAGAAATTCTTCCCGTCCATGACGTCATGTGCATTGACTGCAAGTCTTTTTACGCTTCCACCGAGGCCATCAAACGGGGTGAACATCCCCTTTCCGCTAAAATCGCCGTGATGAGTCGTGAAGAGTCTTCCGGCGGTCTTATCTTGGCTGCCAGCCCTTTCTCCAAACAAAATTACGGTGTCAAACTCGGTACCCGGCGCTTTGAAATCAACGACGATATGGACATCGAAATGGTCGAGCCCCACATGGCCGATTACGTTCAGCTTAATTACAAAATTAATCTCATTTACCGACAATTTACCGATGATAAGCACTGGTTTCCATATTCCATTGATGAAAGCTTTATCGACGTCAGTCACAGCCACAAACTATTCGGCTCCAGTGTTCAAATCGCAAAAATGATTCAAGCCAAAGTCTTCAAGGAAACCGGCATTGTCACCACCATTGGCATTGGTCAAAACCCACTTTTGGCCAAATTAGCCCTCGATAATGCTGCCAAGAAAAAAGCTCCCTGGATCGCTGAATGGCATTATGAAGATGTTCCCGAAACCATCTGGAAGATCCCAAGTCTGGCCGATATGTGGGGAATCGGCGGCCACACCGCCGCCAAACTCAACTACATGGGAATCTACTCAATTAAGGAGCTGGCCCATGCCGACGTTAAAAAGCTTAGGCAAAAGTTTGGCGTCATGGGCGAACAGTTATACTATCACGCTTGGGGAATCGATTATTCCACCCTTGAAAAGAAGTACCTGCCGCGTTCCGATAATAAAGGCTATGGCAATTCACAGGTTTTGATGCGCGATTATACAGAACTGGTCGATTTAAAGACCGTTTTAGATGAAATTGCCGATCAGGTTGCCACCCGTTTGCGAAAAAATAATGTTGTCGCAGAAGTCGTTAGTATTTTTGTTGGAATGGCCACTACCGACAAACAGGGCCGGACACACTATTCAGCCCAAATGCACGTTGAGCCGACCAACTCCACCCAAAGTATTACCAACGCCGTCAACTACCTGATAGAATCCAAGTGGGATGGCAGTGCAATTCGTAACGTCGGCGTCAGATGCAACCGAATTTCTCAAAAACGGGTAACCCACTTTAGTCTCTTTGAGGATCCAGAAACAACTGTTGACAGAGAAAAGTTAGAACACACCATTGACATCATCCGAAAAAAGTATGGCTACAAGGCCCTGGTCCGGGCATCTTCCAAGACTAAGGGCGGTACCGCCATCGAAAGAGCCGGTCTAGTCGGTGGTCACCAAGCCTAATATTTATTATGTAAGAAGGAATTATAATGCTTGCAGAATCAAGAGAACTCATCCAAAAATATCACCAATATTTCAAGCGGCTCCCCCATTATCAATATTGGCTGGTCGTTGTCGATAACCATTTTAATGACCGATACTATTTCTTTATATATAGTAGAAAATTGAAAACGAAGCTGGTCCGCTCCCATGAATTATTAGCATTGGTCCACAATAAAGAAAAATACGAGCAGGTGCTGGCAGACCTCAAAGAAGTCAGCCACTTGAGCATTGAATACCGGGATACTTCTCATTTGGTAGAGCCAATTCCGGAAATTACCAACGACAAAATTCATGGTCATAACTACTAATCTTCAGCAACTCAATAAGTAACAAATTATTAATTAAATATGTTATATTGATGTAAACACTTACAGGGTTGAGGGGGAAACGATTCACATGAAGCATTTCGGGAAAAGTTTATTAATGTTACCGGCAGCACTTTTTTCATTTGCCATAATAAACCATCATATCAATTCAACAGCTGCAGCCAAAGTTGCGTCAGCAAAGGTTCTAAAGGTTAACTCAACCGCCAAAGCGACTTATCATGCCTCAAAAGGCTATATCTATAAAAATGCAACGTTAACTAAAAAGATTCATAACGCTAAGAATTATCGCCAAACGATCTTTTATGCTTCCAAGCAGGCCACAGTCAAAAAATCGAACGGAAAAACTGCCGTCTATTATTATATTACTGATAAAAAGAATGCAGTCAGAGGCTACATTTGGCGTGGTAACTTAGTGAAGGCAGAAGTTCCCATGTCGCAAAAATCGTTGGTCAAACTCATTAACAGGTCGCCCGACATGAATCCGGTAGAGTCGATTCAGAGCTTAAAACCCATTAATTATGAGGCTCACGAAGCTGCATTTGACTTGGCCTACAATGTTTTTCACTTCTCGCCTACTTCAATGTTCAAAAATAATCAGGCAACTGTTTACACGGTCGATCCTGAATTAAGCCAACATGTTCAAAACGCAATGACTAAGTGGAATGAAGCTTTAGGCGAAACAGTTTTCAAGCTTGGGAGTAAAAATAATTACACCCTCCGGATTTCTTTTGGTAATGGTGCAAAAGAAAATTGGGACGGCTTATATGATGGCAAACAGATTTATGTCGATAAGTCCCATTACAACGATGCCAAGTACCCCTTGGGATATATAAGGCCACAGCTCGCAGCTAAATTTACCACTTCCCAATATTGGGACGGCGTGATTGCCCATGAACTTGGCCACACATTGGGGCTTGACCACACGGGATATCAAGCTGATCTGATGTATGCATCCAGCAGTTCCGGCAACATGATCGCCAAGTATAAATGGGCAAAGCCAGTTGAAAAATCCAGCACTGGTTTGGACGGAACAGAAATGGCCGCCATCTCCGATCGGGATTTAAACAGAGCAAAGTTAACGAAAATACTCGGATATTGGTAATTAAAAAACATCGGGAATTTGGCATTAAGCCTTGAATTCCCGATGTTTTCGTTTGAATTTATTTATTGAAACAAATTTAATTTAGCAATTCGTTCGCAAGCTTCCGTAAAACGCGGTTCATCAATCAGGAGGCCAACTCTGACAAAGCCTTCACCGCCTTTACCGAAACCAGTTCCAGGAGCAACCGCAACCGCTGCTTTTTCCAGCAGAAGATCAGCAAACGATTCGCTGGTGTAGCCCTTTGGAACAGGCATCCAGGCATAAAACGAGCCACCGGATTGATAAGGTTCCCAGCCGATTGCCCTGGCAGCCTTGAAAAATTGATTGCGGCGTTTCTCATACAACGCAACCAATTGATGAACCGATGCCTGATCACTGTTCAAAGCAGTGACAGCCGCTTTTTGAATTGCCGGAAAGACACTTACAAATAAATGATCTTGGATAAGATTAATGGCTTCAATCATATCGGCATTTCCTGCCGCAAACCCAATTCGCCAGCCCGCCATGTTGTAAGACTTGGAGAATGTGTCCATTTCAATACCAACATCTTTTGCCCCAGGAGTTTGGAGAAAACTGACCGGCTTTTTGCCATCGAAGCCAATCGCACCATAAGCGAAATCTTGAACGACCCCGATGTGGTTCTTCTGGGCGAACGCAACTGTCTGTGAATAAAATTCAGGGGTTGCCACCGCACCGGTCGGATTGTTGGGATAATTTAAATACATGAGTTTCGCAGCATCAACAATTTGTGGGTCCAGGGAACTGTAATCAGGTAAAAAGTCATTTTCTTCGCGCAAGGCCATTAGCTCCAGCTTGACTTGAGCCAATGCAACACCTGATAAATAATCAGGATAGCCGGGATCTGGAAGAAGCATCGTATCGCCTGGATTCAAAATTGCAAACGGTAATTCCACCAAGCCGATTTTTGAACCGCCAAGTATCGCAATTTCCTTGTCAGGATCCAAAGATACACCATATTCACGCTGATAAAAGTTGGCAGCCGCCCGTTTTAATTCAGGGTCACCCCGAAATTGAGAATATTTGTGATTCGCAGGAATCGCTGTCTGTTCCTGCATCGCTTTTACAATAAAATCGGGAGTTGGCTGATCGGGGTTCCCCTGCCCTAAATTAATCACATCGGCTCCTGTTGCTACCTTGTCATTGACCTTCTTAACAAGGCTGGCAAAAAACTGTTTTGGTAAATTCTGCAATATTTTTGATTCTTCAAAATTCAAATTCGTTCCTCCGTTAAATATCTGAATAATTGCTGATTCATTCAAAATAAAGATTAAAGTTAATTATGGTAAATGGGGGAATAAAAGTCAATATATTTTCTAATTTAAAATTAATGATTCTCAGCGTTTTGCAATGATATGTCGGTATTGGCACCGTTTGCACAACTGCGCATATGCTATACAGACACTCAATTTTCTGGTATCATATTCTCATTATTATATGTTATGTTTTATTACATATGTCTAGGAGGAATCATTCATGAAGCGGAAAGTGTTAACAGCTTTCGGATTGCTGGCGATGTTCGCCACAATCCTATTCTGTTTGGGGTTACCAGGCAGCAAAGCACAAGCAAAGACTTATCAAATTGGAACAGACGTGACTTACCCGCCGTTTGAGTTTGCCAACAAAAGCAACAAATACGTTGGGATTGATATTGACATTATGCAGGCAATTGCCAAAGAAGAGGGCTTTAAGGTTAATGTTAAGCCGGTTGGCTTTAATGCCGCCGTTCAATCGGTCCAATCCGGCCAGCTGGATGGAATTATTGCCGGAATGACAATTACGCCGGAACGAAAAGATAAATTCGATTTCGGAACTCCCTATTATAAAACGGGTGCTGTGATGGCGGTCAAAAAAGGCAGCGATATCACCAGTTTAAAACAGCTGAAGGGTAAAAAAGTTGCCTTAAAGACTGGAACGGCAGCGGCCGACTATGCCAACAGCTTAAAAAAGAAGTATGGATTTAAGACCGTTACGTTCGATGATTCGGATAATATGTATCAGGATGTCACGACAGGCAACTCGGTTGCCTGTTTCGACGACCAACCGGTTCTTCAGTATGGCATTAAACATGGTTTAAAGCTTCAGATTGCCACTAAACCGGCAAATCAAGGCTGGTATGGGTTTGGTGTTAAAAAGGGCACACACAAGGAATTAGTCCAGAAATTTAATGCCGGTCTCAAGAAGATCCGAGCAAATGGAACCTACGACAAAATTGTCGGCAAATATTTGGGAACAACTGCCAACTCCAAAGTTAAAGGAAAAACCTTTATAATTGGAACGGATGTTACCTTCCCGCCATTTGAATTTGCCAACAAAAATAACAAGTACGTTGGAATCGATATGGATTTGATCCGTGCAATTGCCAATGAACAGGGATTCAAAGTTAAAATAAAGGCACTGGGATTCAACGCAGCTGTTCAGGCTGTGGAATCCGGCCAGGCCGATGGTGTGATCGCCGGGATGTCAATTACCAATGAACGAAAAGCGCAATTCGACTTCTCGAAACCTTATTTCAATTCTGGCGTGGTCATGGCCGTTGCGAAAAATAGTAAGATCCATAAACTGTCACAGTTAAAGGGCAAAAAGGTTGCTGTCAAGACCGGTACGTCAGGCGCTGATTATGCCAACAGCATCAAGAAAAAATATGGTTTTAAGGTCGTTACGTTCGATGATTCAAATAATATGTATCAAGATGTAACCACGGGAAATTCAATCGCCTGTTTTGAAGACCATCCGGTTATGCAGTATGCAATTAAACAAGGTACCAAGTTAAAAATCGTCACAAAGCCGGCACTAAATGCGCCTTATGGGTTCGCCGTTAAAAAAGGCCATAATAAAGCCCTCCTGCAAGCATTCAATACCGGGTTGGAAGATTTGAAGGCCAGTGGGACTTACGACACCATCAAAGCGAAATATCTCGGTGCCGATGAAATCAAGACCGCAGCCAAAACTTCCGGGAATAGTGCAGAAGACCGAACATTTATCGGATTGATCAAACAAAATAAAGGCGCCCTGCTCTCAGGACTCCAAGAAACTCTTTGGTTAACCGTTGTTTCAATCTTCTTTGCGACAATCTTTGGTGTGCTTGTTGGACTGATGGGCGTTGTCCCCAACAAATTTAGCCGAGGTACTTCAACAACGTTAATCTATCTGTTTAGAGGAATGCCACTCTTGGTTTTGGCCCTGTTTATCTATACAGGAATTCCAAGTTTGACTGGTCAAAAGATCCCAGCATTTATTGCCGGAGTTGTTACTTTAACATTTAATGAAGGAGCTTATATAGCCGCGTTCGTTAAGGGTGGTATTCAAGCAGTTGACCCTGGTCAAATGGAAGCAGCCAGAAGTTTGGGACTGCCGTTTGGAAAATCAATGCGAAAGATTATTTTACCTCAAGGAATCAAGATTATGGTACCGTCATTTATTAACCAGTTTATTATTACTTTGAAGGATACTTCAATCCTTTCGATTATCGGATTGCTGGAATTGACGCAAACAGGTAAAATTATCATTGCCAGAAACCTGGAAGGATTCAAGGTCTGGACAATCGTTGCCGCAATTTATCTGATTATCATTACTGTCTTAACTTGGTTATCAAATTGGGTACAAAGGAGAACTAAGGTATGAGCGAAAAAGTAAAAGTCACAAATTTAGTCAAAACCTTTGGCGATAATGAAGTCCTCAAAGGAATTAATTTAACTGTCCAAAACAATGAAGTGGTGGTTATCATTGGCCCTTCAGGATCAGGGAAAAGTACCCTGCTCCGTAATTTGAACAAGCTGGAGGAACCCACTTCAGGCTCAATTGTGATTGACAATGTTGATATTGCCCGTGATGATGTCGATATTAATTCGGTCCGTGAGAATATCGGAATGGTGTTCCAACATTTCAATTTATTCAAAAACCTGTCAGTTGGTGAAAACATTATGTTGGCACCAGTTGAGCTTAAAAAAGAAGCCAAAGACGAGGCTGAAGACCAAGCCAAAAAGTTGTTGGCAACGGTCGGTCTGGAAGAAAAGTTTGACGCAACTGTTCAATCATTGTCTGGTGGACAACAGCAGCGTGTCGCGATTGCGCGGGCGTTAGCTATGAATCCAGACATCATGCTTTTCGATGAACCAACTTCAGCACTAGATCCTGAAATGGTTGGTGATGTGCTGGAAGTTATGAAGCGCTTAGCTAAGCAAGGAATGACAATGGTTGTGGTAACCCATGAAATGGGGTTCGCAAAAGAAGTTGCCGATCGCGTTGTATTCGTTGACGATGGTCAAATTCTTGAAGAAGGAACGCCTGAACAAATCTTCGAACATCCAAAAAATGAACGACTCCAGGATTTCCTGAACAAGATTTTGAATGTTTAATAAATAGTGAAGCATGTTAGGACAATTGTCTTAACATGCTTTTTATTTGGGAAAAGTCTATATCCCCTTATTATTTAAAACAGTGGAGATTACATGAAAACAAATACGGTGTTCGTCTGTTACTGATTTTGATGAAATTGTATAATTAATATAAATTATTCGGGAGTTTTTTTCGTAGCACATTTTTTCGGTAATTCCTGTAATCAATTATGCAATTATTTCTGAGGGGGATCATGACGTGAAATTTCGTAAGAATGTATTACTTAGCATATTTATCCTATTATTCGCTGGTGGAACTCTTACCGCCTGTGGCAGTGATGAAAGCCAGCCTTCATCAACTCACTCGTCTCAGGTGAGATCAAGTAGTCAGTCATCTGAGATGGCAGCTCCAAAAACGCATCATCAAAAACATCATGCAAGAGCCAAATCTTCACCAAATCAGCACCACGAAGCGATTTTAAGTAAGCTGATCAGCTACACAGATAAAGAGTCTGCCGGTCCCACAGGTGACTATTATTGGGTAAATGGGAAAGCTCATTTTACCAAGTTTGCCGGTTTAAAAGCTGGTGACTATCGTTTCGGGGCTGACAGCCAGGGCCGATCAGCTACTGCCCGGGCTGTCTTAACCTACTCTGAATATGAGGCTTCACGAGGAAGTCGCCAAGGAGAACCTCTTGACCCACCAGCGTGGCCGGAAAACAAAATTGTGGCAATCAGCTACGGTTTAACCGGACGCACCTATCACGGTTATTTGTACAACAAAAGTCATTCCATTGGCGATAGTTTGTTAGGCACCAAATCGTACACCTCCGAGTATAATTTTACGACCGGAACCCGTCCTCAAAACGTGGGTGCTGATCAAAACGGCGGAATGCGTTTCGCGGAAGAGTCGGCTGAAAACTTTTGGGAAAGTTATCCCGGCACACACCATGTTATTTATTATCAAACCACCCCACTATACAAAGGCAATGAAACAATGCCTCGAGGATCGATCGTTGATGTGCGGTCGTCCGACAAAACTTTGAATACTGAGATTGTTGTAATTAATTCCGCTGAAGGGATTCATCTTAATTACAGCGATGGCAGTAACAACGCGAAAACATATGTTAGACCTCACCACAGCCAAAATTCAGCAAATACAAGAAGTACTAATTCGGGTGCGCGTTCTCAACAGACAGGTTCAACCCATACAGATGGACCATGGACCGTAGCCGAATCAGGAATGGTATTCGTCTCTGATACTAATAAATATTATTCAGAGGTCAAAAATCCTAATAACTACCAATATGAAAGCCAGTCTCAAGCAAATGCCAGTGGTTCAACGCAAGCATCGCGTGGTAATCAGTACGCTAGGCCTTGAACGATTCCATTCATCCATCGATTGTGCTCAATCCGTTTTCCGTTTTAGCTTTATCCTTCTGATATCACTACCAAAGTTAGTATTTAAGACATTCAATATGTTAAAATATAGATGGAAATTGGTTACCCTCTTTTTAAGGATGGTGAGCTAGCAATGAAGTTTATTATGGGTTGTGTGGCCGCTGTCATGCTCTGTAGCGGTGCAGTCGGTGTCACGCATTATTGTACGACTCCACATCAAGTACAGCCTCGTGTTGAACGTGGCTGCGGGATGGGAAGATAAGTTCATATAACTAGTAAAGTCTGCGCCCCTCTTGGGCAGCAGGCTTTTTTATTGGCTTATTATGACACTTCTTAGGTTTTTTATATCTTGGGATCATGATTTGTTTACAACAGAAAAAAAGAGGAACGCTGATTTATCAACGTTCCTCAATGAAGCAATGTGCCCTATTTGAGCTAATGATACCGGAGGTGGGGTTCGAACCCACACGATCTCAACGATCACTGGATTTTGAGTCCAGCGCGTCTGCCAATTCCGCCACTCCGGCAAAATAATATTTGATTGGCCAATCCATGGAAAAAGGCGGTAATCGGATTCGAACCGACGATGAAGGTTTTGCAGACCTCTGCCTTACCACTTGGCTATACCGCCATAAATTTGGCTAACCCAACTGGGTTAGCTGGATTCGAACCAGCGCATGACAGAGTCAAAGTCTGTTGCCTTACCACTTGGCTATAACCCAATCAAAAGGCGGTATGTGGGAATCGAACCCACGCGTGTCGGATCCACAAACCGATGTGTTAACCACTTCACCAATACCGCCATAGTATTATTAACAGGGATAGTAGGAGTTGAACCCACACCGACGGTTTTGGAGACCGTAGTTCTACCATTAAACTATATCCCTATAAGATGGAGGGGAGTGGATTCGAACCACCGAACCCGAAGGAGCGGATTTACAGTCCGCCGCGTTTAGCCAGACTTCGCTACCCCTCCATGAATGGCGCGGGACAGAATCGAACTGCCGACACATGCAGCTTCAATGCATTGCTCTACCGACTGAGCTACCGAGCCATTTACCATCTTGAATATAATAATACCTTATGTTGTGTATTCAATTGTCAAATACATAACAACGGTTCGTACGAGACTCGAACTCGTGATCTCCTGCGTGACAGGCAGGCGTCCTAACCAGCTAGACCAACGAACCAATGTTGCTATGGAAATGGAGGATACAGGGATCGAACCTGTGACCTCCTGCTTGTAAGGCAGATGCTCTCCCAGCTGAGCTAATCCTCCAAAATGACCCGTACGGGATTTGAACCCATGTTACCGCCGTGAAAGGGCGGTGTCTTAACCACTTGACCAACGGGTCATATACTTATTATTCGGTTACGGAGAGTAAGGGATTCGAACCCTTGAAACAGGCTTTTACCCGTTTACATCATTTCCAATGATGCTCCTTCGGCCAGCTCGGACAACTCTCCATTAAATAATAACTCCGGCAGGCGGGCTCGAACCGTCGACAAC
>NZ_AZEA01000023.1 GCF_001435575.1 Lentilactobacillus sunkii DSM 19904 | reverse complement strand
CGTTAACTGGGACTTTTGTCCCAGCCCCATTTTTGTGATAATTATTTTCGTGTTTTATCCGCCACAACCTGACTTCGATCAATAAAGTCTTTGAACAGCTTGCGTGAATCTTCATAATGTTTATAAATGTTCTCAGGATGCCACTGAACAGCAAGAATCTGATCGTTATCAATCGATTCGATTGCTTCAATCACCTGGTCATCCGCTCTTGCGGTAACCTTTAGATATGGGGCAACGTCTTTGACTGCTTGATGGTGACGTGAGTTGACGTATGGTCGTTGTCCGATAATGTCGTTTAAACGGCTATCGGGATCAACTGTCACATGGTGGGAAGGCATGTTGCCAGGCGCCTCTTGAGAATGCTTCAGAGTTGCATGTAGATCTTGTGACAGGTCTTGGTAGAGTGTTCCGCCCAAGCCAACGTTAATCAGCTGCATGCCCCGACAAATTCCCATGATCGCTTTTCCAGCTGTGACTGATTGCTTCAGTAATTCAATTTCAAATAAGTCACGTTTGAGATAAGTCATTCCCAGCTTCTGGAAGGGTTCTTCACCATAAAAAGTGGGATCGACATCAGCGCCGCCAAGAAAACAGACGCCGTCAAACAGTGTCATGTAATCGCGCACATCTTCTGGATTGACACTTGGGAAAATAACTGGAACACCACCGGATTTAACAATGGCTTCAATGGCTGGCCGCGGTGCAAACGCAGCGTTTCGTTCATTAATAACATTCGTTGCCTCGGCAAGAGTGTCAGCAGGTAATGCGATTCTTGGGCGCAATAAAATCCCTCCTCAATTAGTGACTTTAAATCTGTTTATAGTATTGTACTCCAAAAGAATAAATTTACGTCATATTTTGATTGTTGTCAATCTAAAATTGCTTTATTCTTTGTCTTTGTCCTTTGCAGGCTCCCAACTTCCTCTGAACAAGTCGTTTTTCAAATCATTGGCAGAAAGCTTGGCATTACTTTCAAATCCCTTGAACGGCCGAATTGACTGAAGGGCAGATTGCTGATAGCGCTTGGCCCGCTTGATCGCGTACGCTTCCAGTGAACCGTCTTTTAAATGAGTGATGAGCTTCGCACTAGGAGTGGTTAGTGGATTTTCCACCCGATCTTGAAGATCCTGAAGTTCTTCTTGATACTCCGGTCCAAGCTGAATCCTATCGGAATACATTTCAAGGCTCTGTAAGAATGCTCTGGCATTAGCCTGATACTTTGAAACATCGTTTGGATGTTCCTCGGAAACTTCCTCGTTCATCTTGTCTGAGCGGGCAATGACTTTTTCGACTTCATCTGGGTTCATGGCCGGTGACATGATGAAGTAGCTGGCCATCAATCGGATGAACCGCAAGGTATTGGTTCTAATCCCAACTGAGCTGCTGGGGTCAAGGTCAAGCATTCTTAATTCAAGGTAGTCAACCCCAGTCTTTGGAAGCTCACGGAGATTTGAATTACCCTTAAAACGAACGGCACCGTGAAATTCGTAGTCTGAAATGAGCTTACCGTCTGAAACGCCTTTTTCAATCCGATTAACGTAGCGTTGGACATTGGTATAATCACCGGTAAATGGATTCCCAAATCCATGTGAGCTCTGACGAATACTTCTGATCGGTGCTTTGGGACCTTTGCCGGGGTCAAAATAATTGGCTTCGGCTACTGGACTGGCACCAAATAAATATGTAATGACCCACCGATAACGTAAAAATCCTTGGGCAATTTTTGCGTATAAATAATTTTGCAGGTCCACCTTGGATTTGAATCGATCGCTCATTTTAGCCAAAACTAAGTCAAAAACGTGAGGATCAATACTTAAGTTGATGTGAGCACCACATGGGGTTCCTTGAGAAAAGCCGTGTCGTTTAAGCCATTCTTTTAGGTAGGCTTCCTTTTTTGGGCCCATCTTGGCTAACGGAATCTGACTCTTATCCTTTGGCAGCCGCGGTGGCATGGAAAGCGGCCACAATAGTTCACCGGGTGACAGAGCAGTCCGAAGTGCGTTATTGATACTGAATAAGTAGTGCATGGCGTCTAAAGCATGGGCAGCTGGTGGTGTAACGACCTCCGACATGGTTTCCAAGAAATCATTGGTTATCCATGGGTTGGTCTGTTCATCGCCGGCTCCGGCCGGATAAGGTTCCTGACTTAAATTGCCGTTTTCATCAACCCGCTGCATTTCAATTTCAATGCCCATGGTAAAATCTGATGTTTTCGCAACGGCTTCATTATCAAATATTAACTGACCGATTTCACTGAACATAGCATTCCTCCTAATTCAATTGATTAAAATTTGATGATAATTGATGTCAAAATAGTAACACTATAATCAATGATAAGCAATGCTAATAGTGTTATCAACGTGAGTTTTGTGCTAGAATTGTTTTATTTAATTAATTTCTAATTTAGAGGTGGAATCATGAGTATTTTTGTTAAGCTGGGCTGGTATTTCAAAAGGGAATGGAAAATCTACCTGGTCGGTTTATTTGGTCTGCTGCTGACCGCATTGGTCGGAATTATTCCCCCACGGATCATTGGTGATCTGGTTGATTCAATACATAATGGTAAATTAACAGCCAACTATCTCATGGTTTTGCTGATTGTATTGACAATTGTGTCATTTGCCCAATATGGCGCTCGTTACATGTGGCGGACGGCTATCTGGGGTGAAGCAGCGAAGTTGGAAAAAGTGTTGCGGAACCGGCTATTCTTCCATTACACGAGTATGGATCATGAATTCTTTCAACGTTACCGGACTGGTGACCTGATGGCCCATGCGACCAACGACTTGTCTGCGATTCAGCGGGTGGCTGGTGGAGGCATTCTTCAGTTTGCTGATTCGATGATTACCGGTGGAACCACTCTGATTGCGATGATCACACTGATTGACTGGCGACTGACTTTGATTGCGATTGTGCCTTTTCCGTTATTGACGGTTATGTCCAGATTTTTGGGAACCAAGATTCATTTTGCATTCAGAGATTCCCAAGCTGCCTTCTCTCGACTGAATAATAAGGGGGAAGAAAGTATTACCGGTATCAAGGTGATTAAAGGCCTGGGTCAGCAAGAAGAAGATATGCAGGACTTTGACAACCAGGTTGCCAGAACGATTAAGATCAACCGGCGGGTTAACCTGCTGGATTCATTATTTGACCCAATGACGACTATGATCATTGCGCTGTCGTATGTGATCACGATCGTTTATGGTGGTTATTTGGTTACCAACGAAACAATTACCATCGGCTCGCTGGTTTCCTTTGTCTCATATTTGGCAATGATGATCTGGCCAATGTTTGCGGTCGGGATGTTGTTCAACACCTTGGAACGTGGGAATGCCAGTTATGACCGGGTTATGGACCTGATCAATGAGCAGAGTAAAGTCATTGACGATCCCAATGGGGTGACAACATCTCCAAAGGGTGAGGTTGACTATGATGTTAAGCGCTTCTCGTATCCAGGAGATAAACGAAATGCCCTGGAAAACATTAATTTCAAAGTTCCAGCTGGCCAAACTGTTGGTCTTGTCGGTAAGGTTGGTTCAGGAAAAAGTACAATTCTGCGGCTGATCCTGCGTCAATTTGATAATTACGAGGGGACAATTAAATTTGGCGGAATCGACATTAAAAAATATAAAATGGATGCCTTAATTCCAGCGATTGGTTATGTGCCACAGGATACGTTCCTGTTCTCGCAAAGTATTCGGGAAAATATTCGGTTTGCCCGGCCAGAAGCAACTCAGGAACAAGTGGAGGAAGCGGCCAAGAAGAGCGATCTTTATGACCAAATCCAATCAATGCCGGATGGTTATGATACGGCCGTGGGTGAAGAAGGAATCTCATTGTCTGGTGGTCAACGTCAGCGGCTGTCAATTGCCAGAGCATTATTGATTAATCCGGAATTATTGATTTTGGATGATGCTTTATCAGCCGTTGATGCGGAAACGGAAACTCAGATCTTAGAGAATTTACATGCAGAACGTTCTGATAAGACAACAATTATCTCTGCTCACCGGCTAAGCTCCGTCATGAATGCGGATGAAATTCTGGTCATTGATGATGGCCGAATTGTGGAACGTGGAACCCACGACCAATTAATGGCACATGGCGGCTGGTATCATGAAATGTTTGAACGTCAAGAACTGGAAACCAAAGTGAAGGGAGGCAACAGCTAATGGCTGACACATCAAAGCATCAATCTGCCTGGGCGAAATCCATTCCGGTCAAGCAGCAGATGCACATTATTTGGCGGCTGTTTAAATACGCTGCTCCCTATAAATTATACTTTTACTTTTCAGTTGTGTTTGCGATTGCGGTTGCCGTTGTGAACATCTTATTGCCAAGGATTATTCAGACCTATATGGATAGTCATCTGGTAGTTGGCCGAACTGATTTTGAAATGATGTGGTTCTTCGCAGGACTATATTTCTTTGGAATGCTGGCTAAGGCAGTCATGCAGTTTGCTCAAACCTATCTATATGAGATGGGTGCCGAGTATATGCTTGAAAACACCAGACGGAAACTGTTTGCGAAACTGCACACCCTCGGGATGCGTTATTTTGATCAAACACCCAGTGGATCAATCCTGTCACGATTAACGAATGATACCATGGCATTCGCAAACTTTTGGGCTTTATTCAGCAGTCTGGTGGTAACAATCTCTGCGATGATTTCGTCATTTATTGCCATGTATTTTGCTGATGCCAGAATTGCCATGTGGCTGCTGGTGTTTATGCCGTTTCTGTTTGTGACCGTCTGGTATTACCAACGATATAGCACCCGGGTTTATCGCCGGATGCGTGAGCGGTTGAGTCTACTGAATGCCAAGCTGGCTGAAGGCATTACCGGGATCAGTGTGGTTCAGCAATTCCGTCAGGAAAAGCGGATTAATCATGAATTCAGCGATACCAACGATCAGTATTTCAATACTCGGCGGGCAATGATTCGAATCAACTCATTGCTGCTGAACCCAATCATTAATTTGTTCTATGCGTTAGGGACCGTGTTGGCATTGGGGATGTTTGGTATTCGTGGACTGCACGGCTACGTTGCTGCCGGTATCATTTATGCCTTCATCACTTACCTGTCCAACTTTTATAACCCAATGTCTGAAATGATGGATCGATTGAGTGATTTTCAAGATGGTGTGGTTGCCGGTTCACGAGTGTTACGGATCATGGATGACCAGACTTATGAACCACAGCAGCATGCAAATGCGGACGCCAAGATTACGCGAGGTAAGATTGAATTTAAACATGTAACCTTTTCATATGATGGAGAACACGATGTGTTACATGATATCTCCTTTGTTGCCGAACCTGGCCAGACTGTCGCCTTGGTCGGTGAAACCGGTAGCGGGAAGACATCGATGATCAATATTTTGATGCGCTTTTACGAATTTGGGGAAGGCGAGATTTTGATTGATGATCGTGATATTCGCGATTATTCAATTCCGGAACTTCGCAAAAAAATGGGACTGGTTCTGCAAGAGCCATTTATGTTCTATGGGACGGTTGCTTCCAATATCAGAATGTTTAATGAATCCGTCACCGACCAGGAAGTTCGCGAAGCTGCTCATTTTGTTCAGGCGGATCAGTTCATTGAAGATTTACCCGAACAGTATGAATCACGGGTTATTGAGCGTGGTGCGAGTTATTCGAGTGGTCAACGCCAGTTGATTTCATTTGCCCGGACTTTGGTAACTGATCCAAAAATTCTCATTTTGGATGAAGCAACCGCAAACATTGATACGGAAACCGAGCAGATTATCCAAACCGGTTTGGCCAAGCTTCAAGAGGGCCGGACGACCATCGCAATTGCCCATCGATTATCAACCATTCAAAACGCAGATCTGATTTTAGTTCTTGAATCAGGTCGAATTGTTGAACGGGGGACCAATGATGAGTTGTTGGCAAAACGTGGCTTTTATTATGATATGATTCAGCTTCAAAATTCAGCGCACCTGGATTAGAGTGCGTAGCAAGCCGGGTAGCCTCAGAGCATTAGGTAAATCAGGAGTTTTAATGCTGAACTTGCATTGAAACTCCTGATTTGGCTAAGCGGAGGAGGCTGGCTTGTGAAGCACATTTCAGCAAAATAATACAAAAAAATGGTTGGTAACAAGTTTTCACTTTAACTACCAACCATTTTTGTATTACAGCATTAAATTATTGAATCTCAATATGACCAGTGTCTTCTTGACTATCTGCAGCCTTTGGCAAAGTGATGGTTAAAACACCGTCATTAACTTGAGCTGAGATATTGTCACGATCAACGCCAGGCAATTCGTAAGTTCTTGACATTACACCATGACTACGTTCGCTGGCAACAACCCGGCCTTGTTCGTCCTTCTTTTCAGAATTACGTTCTTGGTCAATGCTTAATGCCAAATCGCCATGTTGATATGCCAAGTGGATGTTCTTCTTATCAATGCCAGGGACATCAACTTTCATGACATAATCCTTGTCGTTTTCGGTAATGTCAGTCTTCAAGTTGCCATTTACCATGTAGTCATTGTCTGCATCAGTTGGACTGAAGAAACGACGTGCCAAAGTATCAAAGAATGGATCCATTGCGAAACGGTTTGTTAATTCATTTGCCATAATATCTATCTCCTTCGTTGATTATTAATAAGATTGATCAATTAATAAGCGTCAAAGGTGGTGGGATGGGGTCTTGGAATCACGTTCCCCCAAAAGAAGCTTTACTGAAGTTTCAAAAGCTAATTACCTAATTCCCTACCAAACCACACCAAAATGTTATCAATCTAAATTAGTCAATATCAATATTTCCGGTTGTGTCTTCACTTTCAGTAACCTTTGGTAATGTGATATTCAAAACACCATTATCAATGTGTGCTGAAATGTTCTCACGGTCTACACCAGGTAATTGATAGCTGCGTGACATTACGCCATGACTACGTTCGCTGGCAATGATCTTGCCGTTTTCATCTTTTTGTTCACTTGTATGTTGTTGGTTGATGTTAATTGATAGAAGACCATCTTGATAATTCAGATGGATGTTGTTCTTATCAACACCTGGAACATCAATCTTCAATGAGTAATCTTTGTCGGTTTCATTAATATCAGTCTTTAAATTCCCAAGGTTCTCGTAATCCTTATCGAAGTCAGAAGGGCTAAAGAAACGATGAGCCATACGATCGAAGAACGGATCCAAATCGAAACGATTCATTAATTCATTTGCCATAAATATCTATCTCCTTATTTTCGAAATTATGATTCAAGGTAATGGGGAACAACACTTCACTTTTTTGTTCCTCCTTAACCTTTCATCTTCTATAATAATCAGTTTTGAAATGAATGCCAGCATTTAGCACTCAGATGTCGAGAGTGCTAAAAATTGCTCTTTCAGACAAAAAATTATTCGAATCAGCCATGGTTAGGTACGTTATAATGGGGATGTTTAAACGAATTTAAAACCACCTTTCCAGGTTGGACAAACGCCAGACCCTCTCGAAGAACTGTGAATGCGAAAAGCAGCCAGGTTAAGATGCAGCAGACTGAACACTCTAGAAACTGTAATTGCCAACCAAAAAAGTAGCTATTTTGTAAGGAATCAGATAAACTTTTGAGTGACAGGAGGAACACCTATGAAGAAAAAAGGATTGATTAGTTTACTAGTCATTGCCAGTGTTTCATTAGGAGCATTGGGATTAGCAATGGTATCTGCATCTGCCAGCAATGTGAAGCGGGTGAGTTCCAGCTATATTAAAAAGAATGGCATTAAGCATCGTTTTTACAAATTAACTAAGAATACCAAGGCATCTATATACTATTACGTTAACGAACCAGGAGCCAATCGAGATGGATTGACGCATCGTGCGAATATCATCATGCCTAGGGGAACGATTATTGATTCTCAATTTACAGGTTCAAAGAATAGCAAAAAGGTGCTTTACGGGACTGGTGTCGATCTTAGTTATACTCTAAAGCATAAGCTACTTGGTAAAAATCGTTTGGTTGGCGGGCCAACCTTTGCTATTAATTATTCTTCAAATACTGTGCGGATTAAGCGTCCAGGATACATGCTCCCATATGGCAATAATGTACTGTATTCTGGCGGGTTAACTGGATTTTTACAGTTTGGAACATATGATAGTAACGCTGTTAAGCTGACTTCGGATGGCTACGTTGAATATTATAAGTATGCTAACCGGCGAGCTGCTGAAAACATTATAAGTGCTTACCAAAAGCAAACTATTCCAACCAGTTATACTAAGATAAATCGTTCAGTTGTTAAAGGGAATGTGACGTATTTATATTATGGGCATAAACTTAAAGGTGTTTCTGACAGTAAGGTTCGCACTAAGGGACTTTATCAATATCGTTTAGCTATTGCTAATCAGCACACACCTTACCGTTTAAATAATGATATTTCAGCTAGCATGTACACAATCGGAAACCAGAATTTCTTTACTTTTGTTACGGTATCAAAAGAATAAAAAAGAAGCTCACATTGAGCTTCTTTTTTAAACTGAGAATTCATTTTTTGCAAAGCTATAAATCATGTGGATTGCAGGAGATTGTACGTGATCTTCAATTCCAACATAAACATTATCTCCATGTAATTGAAGGCCTTCAGTTTCAACAAGATCGGGATTGTGCTGGGAGTCGTTAAGATTTAGTTGCACTGTTTCATAATTACCGGGTGTAAATCGCCAATCTCCTTTTAAAATATGTGGTCGTTGGGTTTCTTGTTGTGAGTTGTCAGATTTTTGATGACCACCAGAAATATAGACTTTGTTACTATCATTAAATTCAAGACCTTGTTGAGAATCCCAAGGCAAATGGTGTGTGAAGATATAGGCACTTACGCAAGCACTCTTGATTGTCTTTTCAGTACATGGCGTGTTCAGAGTCTGAAAGGATTCCATAAATGGAACAATTTTTGCTGTTTCATAACAAGTTAACTGTCTTGTATAATTATTATTGTTATCCTTAATGGACTGTCCCATAATAATCAGTCGCGAACCATTGCTCGATAGCGCTGCATCACAACGCAATAGTTCTGCGAAAGGCTCACCATTCTTGTTGGCACTGCTAATACTAGAAAGGCGCATAGCATTTCTATAGTTAAGTGTTTGACCTGCTTGAAACTGGATTAAGCCAATTTGTCTCGCCCAGTGTGTGCCATTAACTGGATCGCCATTCGCACCAGTTGCTACCCAAAAATAATCAGCTCCTTTAGGAAGATACTGCTCTAAAGTTTCACCATGCCCAAATTCTTCAAGAACCATTGATTCTCCGCTTGAAAAGTCAATGGTTGATCCACTGGGTTTAATGCCAGTTGCTTCATTTGAGTCTGCAATTGTGACTCGGGATAATAATGAATCTGGTGAAGGGTCTGACGTTCTTAATTGTAAGGCATATAGATATTTACCTGTGAAATCAATAACGGCTTTCTGGACAATTCGATTACTGCCAAGTCCGGTCATTGTATATTCGTGGTTAGGTGTTACATTCTTAACTGCCATAGTAATTACCTCCTCAGTAATAGCAATACTGTGTTTTATCACAGTAACAACAATAGAAATCCGTGTATCATTGTATGAATGTGATTTTTGTGATAAAAACAATAATACTTTATTAATATGAAGAAGCTGAGAAGAAAGTATGACTTATTTGGAAAAAATTATATAATTAATAATCTAATCATTAAATCTCCATCTGCTTAACAGGAAGATCACTTATAAGCTCTAAAATAAATTGGTAATTAATGTCACAATAAATCTGAAACATAAGGAATTACCGAACTGCTTACAACTGCTATTGTAAGCAGTTTTTTATGTACAAAGAGAGCAGCCCTGACAGAGCTACTTCTCTAAGGACCTGTTGGGGGACTAACACCATGAAAGCTAGCACCACAATTTACAAATCTGTACTAAGTTGCTGATATTAGTATCTAACAAAGTTCGCTTAAGCGCGTTATCATTGGGATGTGCTATGCTGAAGGAGTAAATGAATGAAGCTAGGTGAATGATCATGATCGATCGATTTTTCAATAAAAAGTTCATTTGGAAAGCGATTTGGGTAGGTATCGGGACCGTTGTGATCTACCTGCTATTCATACTGGCCGGGTTTGCCATCAAACTATCCCCAGCTGTGCTTGATCAAAATAATACGCCAACTGAACAAGTTGACACGACCTCAACGCCCGCCTATAGTCCTAAAACCAATTTTCACTGGCCCACCAAGACAATCTCCTACTATATTACGAAGCAGATACCCGCACATTATCGAGTTGCCTGGATGCAGGCGGTAAAGGCGTGGAATGCGGTCGATGTTGTGAACCTGATTTCGGCGACTAGATACAACCAAGCTGACGTTATTTTGACCGTGAAACAGTCTTATCATGAGGGTGAAGGCACGGTTGAAAATATCGCGGGTGGCGTTGTCGGCTATACCAGTGAAGCCTTTAGCCATGTGGATGGCGTGCCGTTATTTGTGGATCAAAATAAAAGCTATTTGATTATCGATTCCCTGAAGCAGGCTCACTACGATTCAGTTAACGAACAGGCCAGTGTTGCGATGCATGAACTGGGCCATGACTTGGGATTGGAACATAGTGACAGCCCACATTCAATTATGCAGCAGGCAGCGCCAACGTACCTATATAGTATTCCAGAGGTGGATGCCAAGCATTTGGCACAGCTTTATCATGGAATCCCACAATAAACAAAAGGAAGTGTGCCAAAAAGGCGATTTTGCTTCCGTAGCATAACCTAGGATAACTTTTTGAGCTGAAAGCTCGGAAAGTTATTCGTAGTTATGCATAGGAAGCAGCCTTTTGGCACACGTTATGGCTATATAACAGGAGAAATTAAAAGGGGCTTCGAGTAAAACGTCAGTTTTGTCACAGCCTCCATCTTCAGTGTAATAGAAAAGATCCAGTTAAAACTGAAATTCAAACAGTTTTAACTGGATCTAATCTTAGATTGCTTATTGTTAGCAGGTATTTTGAACAATTTACGCTGCAAGTAAGATTCCTAAAGAATAATGGATGATCATCGTGATAATTCCAACGATGACATTTCGAATAATAGCTGTTTTGACTAACCCGTTTCCAAGCCGGGCACTTAGGTAACCGGTCAGGCCCACCGATAAACAAACTGCCAGGATAGTGGCTGGCCATTGAAACGCAATGGGTGACAAGGTCATTGCACATAGTGGGAAAATGCCGCCGGCCGAGGCAGAGAATAGGGATGAAAACGCCGCGTTCCAGGGGTTCATATAATGGCCTAATTGCAAATCATATTTAACGTTGACGATCGTTTCCAAGGGCTTTTTACTCATCAAGTCCTTGGCGATCTTATCTGCAGTTTCTTTTGACACTCCTTGATCGACGTAATAATCGGAAACGACTCTCAAATCGGTGTCAAAATCGGTCTTCAAGAGTTGCTTTTCTTTTGCGACAACTGATTTTTCAGTATCCTTTTGAGTACTAACGGAAGCATATTCCCCTGAAGCCATTGAAAACGCACAGGCCAGCAAATCGGACAAACCCGCAATAAAGATTGTAAATTGATTAGTGGTTGCCACGGCAACACTGAACAGGACACCAACAACCGTCAGGATCCCGTCATTTGAGCCTAAAACGCCGGCACGCAGGGTGTTCAGCTTTTCCTCCATGGTTTGTGACTCTTTTTTATTCTTGGATTTAGCATTTTCCATGCCAGTTCCTCCCATCTATGGTTGATTTATGAACCAATTAAGGTTCCGATTGTGTAAGTTACCAACATGGTTAAGACACCGGAAACGATATTTCGAATCATGCCGTGAGTTTTGTTGGCATTTCCCAGTTGGGCAGCAGCGTAGCCGGTAATCGCCAAAGCGACAATGACCGCTAAGAATGTGGCTTGAATTCGGATGGCTTTTGGGAACATCGTAATTGCTAACAGTGGTAGAATTGAACCTGTCGGAAATGAAATCATTGACGCAATCGCTGCTGATAACGGATTGGTATACTCGCCAACGTTAAAGCCGTATTTTTGACGGACGGTTGTTTTGACTGGGTCTTTGGTCATCATTTCTTTGGTGGCCTGATGAGCCAGATCATCAGAGATGCCGTCGCCCATTAACTTGTGCTTGACGGTATTAAATTCATTATCATACGCCGAGTTCAGTGCAGCTTTTTGGAGACTGATGGCATGGCGCTGTGAATCCTTCTGCGTGTTAACAGAAACGAATTCACCCATTGCCATAGAGACAGTCCCGGCTAACATACCGGAAATACCTGAAATGAAAATTGCAAAGTTACTGGATGTCGCACCTGCAACACCAATAACAATCCCGGCAACTGAGACGATCCCATCGTTTGCGCCCATGACTGAAGCCCGCAGGACATTAATTTTTTGAGAAAGCGATCTTTTCTTTGCCATTGTTTCACCTACTTTGTAGTTTATAATCATTATTATCCAACGAAATTCATTTTAACCCTAATAAGAACGAATGTAAATTAAAAATACCGCCGATGATATGGCACAAATGAAATATCCATAATTTCATCAAATTATCCCAATTTAGAACCGCTATCAAATAGTTAGTTATCATTATCAAATAATAGGAGATAACCCCATTGACTAATCCAATACTCGAAGCACTCACTCAGCACCGAAGCATTCGGCAATTTGAAAATAAGTCATTAAGCCCTCATCAGGTAACTGAATTGGTTGATGCAGCCCAGCATGCGTCGACAAGCACATTTTCACAGCAATATTCGATTATTAGCGTGACTGATCCGGCCATATTGAAAGAAATTGCCAAGATTACCGGTCATGGATGGATGCTAAGGAGCGGTCATTACTTTGTGATGGTTGCCGATCAGTACCGGAATCTTAAAATCGCACAGGAAAACGGCACCGATCCCTATATTTTGCACTCAACAGACAAGTTTTTGGCGAGTGTGTTCGATACGGCGATTGCGACTGAGAACATCATGGTCGCTGCAGAAAGCATGGGCCTTGGCGGAACGATTATGGGGAGCATTTTAAATGATCCCCGGCAAATGATTAAGCTCCTTCATTTACCTGAGATGACTTTCCCTCTGTTGGGAATTGCACTGGGGTATCCAAAAGACAAACCAGAACTGAAACCCCGACTGCCCAAAATCGAGTTTCATTTCAGTAACCACTATGATTTGGGTGAAAACTTTGATCAACAACTTCTTGATTATGATCAGCTGTTAAGTGACTATTACCGGTCACGAAGCACAAACGGCCGAACGGAAACTTTCAGTCATCACATTGTTTCCGAATTGAATCGGAACCACAATCTGCGGGCAGACTTGTTTTCAATTATTCAAGAACAGGGCTTCATGGCACATTAAAAATTAATGAGTAAAAACAGTTGACTTTTAAGGCATTAAACATTACATTATTAGTTAATTGATTGACAGTCATTTTGAATTTCACAATGTTGAAGAGAAGAGTAAGCTATTGTCCCGATCAAGCGACCACTGATAGTGAAAGAGTGGCGGGAGATAACTGAAAGTGCGCTCTGAGTTGTGTTGTTTCAGCTTAAATAGGTATTTTTAACGAGGCACCTTTTGTTTGATGGGTGCGAAAAAGGGTGGAACCACGTTAATTCGTCCCTGGCAGCTGGTAGTACCAGTTGTCAGGGACTTTTTGCGTTCAATGACTGTTAAATAAATTAAGGAGGAGATGATCAATAATGAGTAGCTGGGCTATTATCCAACAGAGCTTACCAATGTTTACCAAAGGATTTGAATTAACTCTTTGGCTTTCGTTCATTGGGATAATCGGATCCATCATCGTTGGATTAATTGTTAGCCTGCTTCAATATTTTAAAGTTCCCGTCCTACACCAGATTGCATCTGTTTATGTTGAAATATCGAGAAATACACCTTTGTTGATTCAGCTATTTTTCCTGTATTATGCATTTCCCGTGATTGGCATTAAGTTCGGGGCAGAACTTTGTGGCATCATCGGATTGGTTTTTCTCGGAGGCAGTTACATGGCCGAGGGATTCACCGGTGGCTTCAACGGCGTTTCCAAAGGCCAGTTGGAGTCAGGAAAGGCAATTGGCTTAAGCCGCTGGCAGCTTGCCCGCTACATTGTCTTCCCGCAAGGATTCTCATTAAGCGTTCCGGCGATGGCTGCCAACGTGATCTTCCTGATTAAGGAGACGTCGATTTTTACGGTGATTGCCATTCCGGAATTAACAAATACGGCTTTGGATTTGATTGGGTTGTATTACCGGTCGAATGAATATTTGTTTGTTTTGGTAATTGGCTATGCCATCATTTTAATTCCGCTATCAATCATTTTGACTTTACTAGAAAAGAGGGTTCGTTATGGATCATTCGGGAATTAGTGTTTTATTCGAAGGAACCAATTTTCAGCGCTTGCTGGGCGGACTTTGGGTAACTGTCAGGATTGCAGCGGTGGCATTGATAATTGGTTTGATTCTGGGAGTTATCCTGGGTGTATTGAGAACATTTAAGAATCGGCCGTTGCGGATCATCTTGCGGCTTTACCTGGAATTCTTTCGGGTGGTTCCCACGGTTGTCCTCTTGTTCCTGTTCTATTACATCCTGCCGCGAGAGATGAATTTTAATTTACCAGGCGATCAGTTGGCAACCTTAGTGTTTGCCCTTTGGGTTGCTGCAGAAATGAGTGACATTGTCCGTGGCGCCTTGATATCGGTACCTCAGCATCAAAAAGAATCTGGGAAAGCGATTGGATTGAATCGCTATCAACTATACCGATACGTATTGATCCCCCAGGCAATCAGTTTGGAAATTCCCGCAACCATCAACTTGGCAACCCGGGTTATCAAAACGACTTCCCTGCTGTTGTTGATTTCGGTTATGGATGTGATCAACATTGGCCAACAAATTATTGAGGCCAATAACCACACGCATCCAACAGGGGTCTTCTGGGTATACGGATTAATATTCCTATTCTACTTTTTGATTGATTATCCACTGTCATGGTGGGCAAAGCGGTTAGAAAAGAAGAGATTGGAGAGGGCAAATGGCTGAGCAGATTTTACAGGTTGAACATCTAGAAAAATATTATCAGAAGAAGCATGTGTTGCACGACATTAATTTTCACGTTGATAAGGGGGAAGTTGTCACCCTCCTGGGCCCTTCTGGTTCTGGAAAGAGTACATTAATTCGCTGCTTAAATGGTTTGGAAGCTTATCAACAGGGAACGATTACCTTTGAGGGTAAGAAGATTGAACCAACTGAAAAAAATTGGCAGCAGATCCGCCAAAAAATCGGTATGGTCTTTCAAAGTTATGATTTATTCCCCAATCTGACAGTGATGGATAACATTCTATTAGGACCCACTAAGGTTCAGAAGCAGGATAAATTTGCTGCCAAAAAGGAAGGCTTGGATCTGCTGGCGCGAGTTGGCCTGGAAGATTACGCCAATGCTTATCCGCGGCAACTTTCAGGTGGTCAAAAACAGCGGGTTGCGATTGTTCGCGCCCTTGCCCTTCATCCGGATTTCATGTTGTTCGATGAGGTCACGGCGTCGCTTGATCCGGAAATGGTTCGGGGAATCTTGAACATCATCCAGGATTTGGCCGATGTCGATCACATGACCATGATCGTTGTGACCCATGAAATGAACTTTGCCCAGCAGATTGCTGACAGAGTGATTTTTCTGGAGGATGGTCACATATTGGAACAGACACCTTCAAAACAGTTTTTCAGTGCACCACAAACCAAACGCGCACAAGAATTTTTGGATAGTATGGATTTTTAATTGAGGAGGAACAAGTTTATGAAGAAAAGATCATTCACCAAATTAATCGCCGTTGTTGGGGTATTCGCAACCTTATTATTGGTATTGGCCGGATGTGGGAACAGCAAGAAGTCCAGTTCACAAAGCAATAACCCAAGCTCCGTTCAACAAATTAAGAAAAACGGAACCATCCGAATTGCCGTTTTCGGCGACTTGCCTCCTTATGGCTGGGTTAACAAAGACGGTAAACGGGTTGGCTACGATGTCACTTTGGCCCACAAAGTTGCCAAAGATCTTGGTGTAAAGGTTAAGTTCGTTCAAGTTAATGCCAACAACCGGGTTGATGCACTGAACTCCAACAAGGTTGATCTGGTCCTTGCCAACTTTACCGTTACGCCAGAACGGAAACAGGTTATCGATTTTGCCAAACCATACATGAAGGTTTCCGTTGGTGTGGTTTCACCTAAGAGCAAGCCAATTACCAGTGCCAGCCAACTTAAAGGCAAGAACGTGATTGTTACCAAAGGAACGACTGCTGAAAACTACTTCACTTCCAAGCAGCCCGATGTTAAATTATTGAAGTTTGATTCAAAGACCCAACAATTTAATGCTTTGAAGAATGGCCGTGGCGTAGCGCTTGCTGATGACAACTCATACCTCTACGCTTGGTCCAAGGACAATCCTAAATACACTGTTGGGATCAAGAGCATTGGACCCAAGTCTTACATTGCGCCAGCTGTTAAGAAGGGTAACAAGTCACTTCTTAACTGGACTAACAAGGAAATTGATAAGTTAACCAAGCAAAGCTTCTTCGTGAAGGATTACAATACGCAGTTGAAGCCATACTTCGGCAAGGAAGTTAAGCCTTCTGATATTGTATTACCGGTTAAATAGTCACCAAGGAACAGTCGGGAGTCATTTCCGGCTGTTTTCGGTACCAGGATTTCACATTCATGAACATTAAAATGAAATTAGAGTTGACGAACCAATTCTAATATGTTTTAATGAGTTCAACATTTCAAGAAAGGAATTATATCTATGAATACTCAACTTCAACAATTGAATGCCTATTATTACGGCTATGCATGGTTTAAGTAGCGCTCGTGAGATGCGAGCGCGCAACGCGTTCGCGTCTAACCTGGGCAAAGTCGTAACTTTGTTGTTGCCAGCTAGACGCTAGAGTCTAGCCGGATGGGTATAATTTCTTAAGCGAGTTAATAAGAAATCAGCCAGCTGGATTCTAATATCCAGCTGGCTTTTTATTTACTTACATACTTGGGAGAGTGATTATTATGACGAGATCCAATAAACGAAGATTATCAATGGCACTATACCTGAACTACCTGGTCCATGGAATTGGGCTGATTATTCTGACACAGAACATGCAGGCACTTGGTGGCTTCTGGAATGTGCCTATCGCAACTGTTTCATACGTTATTTCCGGTATTGGGATAGGAAAGTTGATCGCCTACTTCCTGTTTGGCTACCTGTCGGATCGTTTCGGCCGGCGTAAGCTTGTTTTAACCGGAACCTTGAGTTACATGGTCTTCTTTATTGGAATCCCATTTACTCACAACATCGTCATTGCTTACTTATTTGCGATTATTGCCGGGGTTGCCAACTCTGCTCTGGATTCGGGTACTTACCCAACCTTTGTTGAAATGGGTGGTAATTCCAGCGCTTCCAATGTCTTCATCAAGGCTTTCATGAGTTTGGGTGAATTCATCCTGCCGCTTTTCATTGCGACTCTTGAGGCTCGACAACTGTGGTTTGGCTGGTCATTCATCGGGGCGCTGCTTGTCCTGGTTGTAAATCTGTTTGTCCTTCATGGTGCCCACTTCCCTGAGAGAAATAATACTGATGAAGCATTCAGTGAGGCCCACCAATCTTTATCAAAAGTGCGTCGGGTAACTGCCACTATCGCCTTGGCACTATACGGTTACACGACGATGGCAATCATGATTCTGTTTACTCAGTGGATCAGTATGTTTGCGACTAAAAATCTTGGATACAGTTCATTGGTGTCCCATGGATTACTGTCATTGTACAGTATTGGTTCAATCAGTGGTGTGATCGTGATGTTCATCTTGTTGAAATTAAACGTAACGGAAACTAAATTGCTGGTTGTTACTAACACAATTTCACTCGTGGCTTTGCTAACGGTCACCAACGCTTCAACAGTTATCATGACATCAGTCGGCTGCTTTGTGTTTGGATTCACTGCTGCCGGTGGGGTGATGCAAATTGCCCTCAATGTTTTGCTTAAGATGTTTCCAACCCATAAAGGTGTGATTACTGGAACTTACTTTACGTTCGGCAGTATTGCGACCTTCACGATTCCGATTGTGACTGGAATCTTATCTCAAACCAGTATACAAGCCGTCATGAACTTTGATGTTGTGATTGGACTTGTTGGAACCGGATTGGTTGTCATCACTTCGTTGGCAATTGGGACCGGAAATGTCTTGGGGCACGCTGGCCATTCAGTCATGACGTTGTTGCACATTGGCGGGACACCGGTTGGTCAAGGTCAATCCAAGGATGAATAGAGAACACAAAAAAGAAACTGCAAAGTTTGCAGTTTCTTTTTTAATGGTTAAATAATTTCATATCTTTACGAAGCTCCCCGATTTCAATTTGTCCCGGGGCTGAAGCATTTCCAACCGTGGCAAAACTCATTACTGAACCAAATAGCGGTGCAGCCATTCTCGAGATCTGGCCCAATTCACCCATTGAAATCGCAATTATAGGAATTTCCAATTTTTCGGATTCACTTGCGGTTGCCCGCATCAATGTCAGAACATCTTTGAATTTGCGGGGCATTGCGGCGATCTTAGCCATATCAGCGTTTTGATTTTGCATTTGGTCCAAGAGATTGACGATTTCCAATTCAGGTGGGGTGCCTTGGAATTCGTGGGCGCTTAAGATAACTTTGATATTGTGCTGATGGGCGAGGTAAATGAGATCACTGATTAACGCTTCACTAAAATGTCCTTCGATATCCAGCATATCAGTCAGACCGTTTTCGATAATCCATTTGTAAAGTTTAACGTATGCCGATTCATCAAGACTTGCTTGGCCACCCTCTCCAGTCGTTCGAAAAGTTGTCAGAAGAACGGTGTCATCCAAGATGGTTTTGAGTTTATGTGCTGTTTTGAAATATGAATCGGAATCTGATACCTCTTGATCATAGTCAATTCGCCATTCAATCACGTCTGGGTTAGCTTCAACAGCTGTTTTTGCCTGTTGTAGGATTTCATCAGAAGAGCGACCCGTGATCGGGACGGCAATCTTAGTTGTTCCAGTCTCAAATGTTGTTTGGCCAACAGTTAATTTTCCACTCATATCACACGATCCTCCTGAATTTTGGTTTACTTATGACTCATTCTACCAATCTCACAAACTAACTGCAATATCAAAAAGCTTCCTCGAAAGGAAGCTTTAAAGCGAGTTAAAATCCGCGAAAGTCGCCTCGACCAAAGTACTGTAAGTTAGCCAGCAACGGCTTTTGCATGAGGGTTGGCAATGTCACAAAGGTGTATCCGCGTTTCTTCAATGAACGGATAATCTGAGGGACAGCGGCAACCAATGTTGGATGGATATCATGCATTAAAATGATTGAGCCTGGATGGGTAGTTGCCAAAACGTGTTGGACAGTCTTTGGTGTGTTTAGATATGCCCAGTCACGTGAGTCAACGTTCCATCGAACGATCGGCCGGTCATACAAGTTTCCTATCCGGCTGTTAACTGAACCGTATGGTGGGCGAACATACGCCGGAATCGTGCCGGTGGCCTTGTAAATGGCTGCATCAGTCAATGCAATCTGATGTAGTGCCCTGGTACTTGAAAGGCTCGTCAGGTCCGGATGATTCCATGAATGGTTTCCGATTTGGTTCCCGTATTTGAGAACCATTCGGCTGATACTTGGGTAACGGATGACGCTACTGCCGACTTCAAAGAATGTGGCAGGTACATTATAGTGTTTCAAAATTTTGAGTAACTTTGGTGTCAACGTTGGATCCGGTCCATCGTCAAACGTCATAGATACAACTTTGTTTGGTGTCTTTGGCTTAACAAAGTCATACTTGGCAGGCATATAGCGATTCAAAATAATTCCTGTGAGTTTACTCAGTGGAATGGCGACATTTTTTACACCGTATGAATTCTTGACCAAATGAATGGTTAAAGCCTTCTTACTCAATGTAAAGTTGTGGGCCGTTAATCGTTTTGGTAGTGGCAGATAAACCAATTGCTGAACCTGTTTGCCGGTTAATTTGTGGTCGGCTGCTAATTGAGCACGGGTTAATTGACGGATGGTGCCCAGCCGATGAAGGCTGTTGTTGGTAATTTTCCCATATGTTAAATTAGCTGCTGCATGAGCCTGTGGAGCTGAATGATTGCTGATACTGAGTGCGAAGAGGCTTGCTGCAGTGATGCCCAACGTTACAAATAAATGCTTCTTAATCATGATGATCACCCCGAATTACCTTTAGTTTTGTACTTCAAGTTAATTTTCACATTACGAATGAGGTAAGTCAATCAAACTTATTTTCGAAATTTTTGAATGATTATGAGTCCTTGCTGACACTGCGATGGGAGGTCGGATTCATGAACGAGTTGTTGGATAAATTTGCTCAGTGGTGTTGACAAACATTTTGAGATTCGTTACGGTACTTAACATTAGATATCGATGAGAAAGTGCTTAGAGAAATTGGACAGTCGGTATTAAGAAATTCAAAGAGAGCGTCGTTATCTGTGAAGGCGTAATTTCTTAATCACTTAAAGCCAATTTTGAGCACGGTGGTTCGTTCAGAATCACTCGGGTGCGCCCAATACAGCGCCAACGTATACCGTGTCGACCGGTTGTACGTGAGAGGTGGAATATTTATTTCACAAAAAAGGTGGTACCGCGCAAAAGCGTCCTTTTGGAAGTTTAACTTCTGATTGGACGCTTTTTGTGTTTCATGGACACAACGCGGCTGTATGGTCATCGATATCAATACAAATATATTGGAGGAATTGCTATGTTTAAGGATATAAGATTTACAGCCATGATTAGTGTCGTTATTGGATTTATGGCTGTCTTATTAAGCGGCTGTGCGTCGACAGCAGTTGGCGGAGGTGCTGGGAGTGCTGAAAAAGCCTTAAAAATAACGATTCCAGGAGAACCATTAACAATTGATCCAACTAAATCCATTGAAACCAATGGCGGTGCAGTCATCGACCAAGTCAGTGAAGGTATTTATCGTAGGGATGCGAATAACAAGATTGCAGCGGGGGTTGTTGACGAAGTTGTTAAGCCAACTGACAACGGCACCAAATACACATTTAACATTAACAAAGATGCCAAATGGCAGGATGGTTCGGCCATCAAATCCGAGGATTTTGTGAACTCGATTGATCGACAAGCCGATCCCAGGACCAAATCACAACAGACAACGTCCATTCAATACATTGAGAACTTCGCCGCCGTTAACAGCGGTAAAGCTGATCCAAGTAAACTTGGAATTCATGCGGTTAATGACCGGACATTCACCATCAAGTTGACTAAGCCGGTGCCATTCATGAATTATGAGTTCACCAGTTTTTACCCGATTCAAACGTCCGCCATTAAAAAATATGGCAGCCAATATGGATCAAGTTCCGACAAGACAGTCGCCAACGGGGCATACGTGATCACTGGATGGAATGGCACCAATGATTCATGGAAGTATGAGAAGAACAAGAACTACTGGGATGCCAAAAACGTGAAGATCCCAGAAGTTGACGTTACCGTTGTCAAAGATAACAACACAGCCCAGAACATGTTTAACGGCGGCCAGATTGATTTGACCAGCCTGACCGGCCAGTATGTGAAAGAGAACAAGAATAACAAGAATCTGGTCGTTACCGAAACTGGTCGAAACAACTATATTTACTTTAATGATAAGAAGAAAGCAACTTCAAACGAAAACCTGAGAAAAGCAATCAGTATGGTGATTGACCAGGACCAATTGGCTGAGGATGTCCTTCAGGATGGTTCAATCGGTGCTAATAATATCGTACCGAAAGATTATGCCAAAGATCCTAAGACCGGCGAAGACTTTACGTCTGAGATGGGTGATCAGGCACCGACTGACACGACTAAAGCCAAAGAGTATTGGGCCAAAGCTCAAAAAGAAATTGGTAAGGATAAAATTTCATTGGACTTCCTGGTCGATGATACCGACACCGAGAAGAAGCTGGCCGAATACGTTCAGGGTGCGGTTTCAAACAACCTTAAGGGACTAACCATCAACATTGAATCTGTACCGCATGCAACTCATGTGACCCGTGACTTCTCAACCGACTTCGACATTTGTACAGTTGGCTGGGGTCCAGACTATCCGGATGCCCAAAACTTCTTGGATGGGATGCGCAGTAACAACACGATTAACTTCTCGAAGTTCAAGGATCAACAATATGACGATTTGATGAACAAGGTGGATGATACAACCAAGTATGATGCAAATCAGCGATGGGATTTTGAAAAACAGGCGGATAAGCGATTGATGTCAATTGCAGCAGTAGCCCCAACGTATCAGGCATCGCAAGCCCATTTGATCAGCAGTAAAGTAGGCGGTTTGAAGTGGGATGCAATGTCCGGACAGTCAGGGAAGCTGCAATACGCATTCTGGAAATAGCAGAGTGTGAGGCATAACGGGTGATGCGGTTTCTAAGGGGACTTTGGCTGAAACCCCGGTCCTGGGTTTTAGTCAAAGTGCACTTAGAAATTAGCATCAGTTATGCCGAACACGTTTCAGAAAAGTAATGGGGAAAAGCACAAAAAGAAAGCTTCAAAATTAATCCCACACATTTAAGGAGGTGGTTGCCATGGCATACCAGTTAAAGAGTTCTAAAGATGTTCCGTCTCAGTTAGTCCGCAACCAAGCATTTTACATCGAAAGGAAGATTTATTATGACAAAAATCAATTATACGAATGTCGCAATTTACAACCATGAGAAGCAGAACTTTATTGAAAACCAGCATATGGTGGTCGATACGGAAACCGGGAAGATTGTCGAGGTCGGCAATGGCAGTTCCACAGACCAGGTTGTCGACGAAGTTTCCGATATGAATGGTCGATATGTCATGCCGGGGATCATGAATGCCCATACCCATATCACCAGTATTCCGACATATTGGTGGAACGATGGCAAAGAACAACGTCACTCCGATTCACGCGAATTTAATACAATGTTTGCCGTGAGAAACATGGCTGATGCGATTGATCATGGCGTTACTTATATCAGAAACGTTGGGGCTGCATTCGACATTGATATTGAAATCAAAAAGATGCAGGAAAGAGGCTGGATCAGAGGGCCAAAAGTCATGACTTCCGGCAAAGCATTTTCAATTACCGGTGGCCATGGTTCAGGCGGTGGATATGAAGTCGACGGGGTTGATGAAGTTCGTAAAGGTGTTCGCCAGGCAATGAAAAATGGCGTCGATAACATTAAAATGATGGTGACTGGCGGAGTTCTTAAAAACGGTGAGACACCAGATGACATTCAATTTACATCGGAAGAGGCCAGAGCAGCGGTCACTGAAGCTCACCACAAAGGCAAGACGGCTGCGGCCCACGCACAAGGCAACGCAGGGGTTAAGGAGGCAGTCGAGGCCGGCTTTGACACCGTTGAACATGCCTTTGACATTGATGATGAAACAATTGCAATGATGAAGGATCATGGAACAGTCGTTGTCCCAACGATGAATGCGATGTATGCCATTTATAAATATGGCAAGGATACAGTTCCGGACTGGGCAAGAGAAAAGGTCATTGTGAACATCAAGAAGCATTTTGCCAGCATCACCAAAGCTGTCCAGGCAGGGATTCCGATCGCCATGGGAACTGACGCTGGGACTCCATACAATGGTTTCAGAAATGAAAGTGCCTATGAGATGGAATTATACGTTGAGAAGGCGGGGATGACACCCGCTCAAGCAATCGATTCGGCAACCATTAACTGTGCCAGAGCTATGCACGTTGATAATGAGTATG
This sequence comes from Lentilactobacillus sunkii DSM 19904, assembly GCF_001435575.1. Lineage (GTDB taxonomy): Bacteria > Bacillota > Bacilli > Lactobacillales > Lactobacillaceae > Lentilactobacillus > Lentilactobacillus sunkii. The sequence goes on along the minus strand of NZ_AZEA01000023.1, from coordinate 14,713 downwards.
GCCAGATTGCGGTAGGCAACTTTGCGGACTTTATTTCAATGGAAGAAAATCCAATTAATGACATCAGTGTGATTCAACACGATAAAGACGTTTATCAAAATGGAACCAAAGTCCATGCCCAAGCTGCTGCAGACACGTTCCAGCAGGTTAAGGTAACAAGTGAAGTGAACGCTGCAATTTAACGCTTCAATCTAAAATAAACTCTAATTGAAGGATTAAAATGAAATGAGTGAACGATTAGGGTTGACGAATAATTTCTAATATGTTTTAATTAATACAACTTTTAAGAGAGGAATTGATAACAATGACAAAGCAAACAACAACTGCAACAGCCTATTATTTTGACTATGCCTACTTTATGTAGTGTCCGCTTCGGGGCGGACGCAAATTGAGCGTTCGCGTCCAAGTGGTGCAGAGTCAATGCTTTGTTGAGCCCACTAGACGTTATAGTCTGGCTGGGTGAGTTACCATTCTTTACGAATTTAGTAAACCAGCTGGATACCATTCCCAGCTGGTTTTTTCTTGCAGAAAAAGAGGTGTTAAGGATGACAAATAATATTAAGAGTTCAACCATCAGCGGTCACGATGAGATTCAAGCAGCTCGCCGCCAAATTAATCAATTGGATCAATCGATTATTGATTTATTGAAGAAGCGATTTGAAACTTCGGCACGGATTGGGCGGATTAAAGAAGAATCACAACTGCCGGTTCTTGATAACGACAGGGAGAAACAGGTATTGGAGCAGGTGGCCCAACATGATTCAGATGCAGAAACGCAAAAGTATCTGCAAAATATTTTCCAAGCGATTTTAAAAAACTCACGTGATTACCAACATCAATTGATGCAAAAGGAGAGCAAATAATGAATTACTTAACTGCCGGAGAATCTCACGGACCACAATTAACTGGAATTATTGAAGGAATCCCTTCAGGACTTCATTTGGATATTGACGCTATCAATGAACAATTGAAGAAGCGGCAAGGCGGCTATGGCCGAGGCAACCGTCAAAAAATCGAACATGATGAGGTCACCATCACAGGCGGCGTTCGTCACGGAATTACCCTTGGATCACCCGTTTCAATGGTTGTCCAAAACCGTGACCATGCTCATTGGAGTCAAATCATGGATCCGGTTAGCCCCGAAACCCCCGAGAACACTTTAAGAAAAGTCGAACGACCACGTCCCGGCCATGCTGATTTGGTTGGTGGGATGAAGTATCGCCATGAGGACCTGCGAAATGTCTTGGAACGCTCATCAGCTCGGGAAACAGCCATCAGAGTTGCCATTGGCGCTGTCTGCAAGCAGTTCTTGGAACAACTTGGGATTAACCTTGTCGGCTATGTGGAACAAATTGGCCAGATTTCAACGGATGCAAATCCCGAACTGAATGTGGGAAAGATTGAGGATGAAATTGCTCAAAATGATTTGAGAATCATCGATCAGTCAAAGGTTGATTCTATCCATGAACTGATTGACCAAACGAAACGTGACGGTGACACATTGGGCGGCATCATCCGGGTTGTTGCAACAAACGTTCCAGCCGGGTTAGGCAGTTACATCAGTTGGGATACCAAGTTGGACGCTAAGCTTGCTGCCACAGTCATGGGTGTCAATGCCATGAAGGGTGTCGAAATTGGCGATGGCTTTAAAGCCGCAACCAGCTTAGGCAGCCAAGTGATGGATGAAATTGATTGGAATCAAGACAAAGGCTTCTTTAGAAATACCGATCATCTTGGTGGTTTTGAAGGCGGGATGACCAATGGGATGCCAATTATTGTTAAAGTAGCCATGAAGCCAATCCCAACCTTGTACAAGCCGCTTCAGAGTGTTGATATTCAGACCAAAGAAGTCAAAAAGGCCAACGTTGAACGTTCCGACACAACGGCGATCGTTCCGGCTTCGATTGTCATTGAAAGTGTCGTTGCAATCGAATTGTCGAAAGCACTAACCGATAAGTTTGACGGCGACAATCTTCAGCGATTACAGGAACAGTTAGCCCAATACCGGGAAGAATTGAAGAAATTCTAGGAGGTCCAAATGGAAAAAGTTAAGGTTGGCACAACTAAAGAGCTCCAAGGGAATCTTCAAACCGGCCTGAACGGTGAATTGGCTGTTCCCGGTGACAAAAGCATTTCCCACCGCGGGATTATGTTCGGCGCGATTAGTGAGGGAACCACAATCCTCCATCACTTTCTGACTGCAGAGGACTGTTTATCCACTCTGAAGGCATTTCAACAGCTTGGCGTGCCGATTACCAGAGATGGCAAGACGGTCAAGATTGAAGGAGTTGGCCTTCATGGATTGCAGGAACCGAACGAACCGCTTGATATGGGCAATTCCGGAACCACTACCCGATTAATTATGGGATTGCTGGCGGGTCAGAACTTTCAGACCAAGCTGATCGGCGATGCCTCATTATCCAAGCGGCCGATGAAACGAGTAGGTGAGCCACTTGCCCAGATGGGTGCCGACATCGCGGTCACCGATGGCCATTTACCGGCCACAATCACTGGGAAACAGCTCCATTCAGTCGATTATCATTTAAAGGTGGCCAGCGCCCAGGTTAAAAGTGCCTTGATTCTGGCAGGACTACAGGCAGATGGCGATTCCATCTTCGTCGAAAAGCAGCCAACCAGAAATCATACCGAAATCATGCTGCGGGCATTTGGTGCAGATATCGAAACTGAACCGGACGATGTTACGATTACCGTTCATCCAGATCCGAAAATGCATGGGATTGAGATGAACGTACCGGGAGACATGTCATCAGCAGCCTTCTTTATGACAGCTGCCAGCTTGGTTCCGAACTCCAAGGTAAAACTGCTCAATGTGGGCATGAACGACACCAGAACCGGCTTATACGAGATTTTGAAACGGATGGGCGGAAAGATCAGCCTGTCAAATGAGAACAGTGATGGCGAACCGACAGCCGATTTGACCGTTGAATCAGCTAACCTGAAACCCATTGAGATTGGTGCTGACGAAATTCCCGCTGTTATTGACGAATTACCTTTAGTAGCTTTATTGGCAGCAAAAGCCAATGGTATCAGCAAGATCACTGGTGCCGGTGAATTGCGGGTTAAAGAGACCGATCGGATTTCAGCTATTGTGACTGAATTCCGCAAGTTAGGGATCTCAATTGAGGAATTAGAAGACGGCTTTATCATTGATGGCCGGAAGCATTGGCACGTGGCTAATTCTCAGTTAGATAGCCACGGTGACCATCGAATCGGCATGGTCATGGCAGTCGCTGCCCTTCTGGTTGACCAGCCGTTGACTTTGGCAGGTGCCAACAGCATTAATATTTCCTACCCGGAGTTTTTTGATGACTTGGGTACGTTGATTCAGAGGTGATGGCAGATGACGACAGTTCTAATTAGCGGGCTTGGGTTGATTGGCAGTTCTGTTGCCAGAATCATCAAGGATGGCAATTCCGAGGCCGATATTATCGGCAGTGATCCAGACGATGGATCAGCCCAGTTTTTATTGGATCATCGGATTATTGATGAACGTGAAGAATTTGCGGAGGCCGCTCCAAAAGCCGATGTGATCGTTTTAGCAGGCCCGGTTTCAGTGATCGTCGCACAAATTGATATTCTTTCAAAGCTTCCATTAAAGGACGGGGCACTCATTACTGATGTCGGCAGCACCAAACAGGTCATTATGAACGAAGCTAAGAAGCTCACCCAACCAGGAATTGGCTTTATCGGTGGCCATCCGATGGCAGGATCTCATCTGACTGGTGGGGAAAATGGTTCAGCAAAGCTGTTTGCCGGATCAAAATACTTCCTGGTAACCGGTTCACAAACTGACCGGCAACTTCGCGAACTTCAGAAACTGATGAAGTCGGCAAATGTTGAATGGATAACAACCACGGCAGAAACCCATGACAAACTGGTTAGCGAACTCAGCCACGTTCCTCACGCGGTTGCAGCAGTCTTGGTCAATAGCATTGCTGACAGCCTAAAGGATGATCCGGTTGGGTTAAATGCAGCTGCAGGGGGATTCAAAAGCACCACGCGGATAGCAGCTTCAGACCCGAAGATGTGGACAGCGATTATGATGAGTAATTCAATCGAAATTAGTCGTGAGATTCAATCATTTCAACAGGAACTAAGTGAATTGCAGGCGGCAATCAAGGATCAGGACGCAGACACAATCTTTAAAACTTTTGCCAAAGCTCAAAAAATCAGAAAGTCACTGGATAAGTGAGGAGGAAGCCTATGAAAGCAATATTAGTTGGATTTATGGGAAGCGGGAAGACCACCGTTGGCCATTTATTGGCCAAAAAGTTAAATATTCCATACCATGACTTGGATGACATGGTCATCGAAAAAGCCGGTAAGCCAATTAAGCAAATTTTTGCCGAAGATGGGGAAACTGTCTTCCGCCAACTGGAGCATGAGGCTCTCGAAGAAGCGCTTAATGGCGAGGGCATTTTAGGGACCGGTGGCGGAACCCCCATTCAAGATGTTAACTTTGAGATGCTCAAGGATAGTGAAGTTCCGGTTGTTCTGTTGGATGTAATGCCGGAAACGATTATGTCCCGGTTAAAAAATAATCAAGATCGGCCATTGGCAAAACAGCTTGGATTGGACGGCCTAGTTGATTTAAAAGGTCAAAGGGATGCCCGGTACGAACAAGTTAGCGATTTCCGGGTTGCAACTGATGAGCTCACACCTAACGAGGTCGTGGAAACGATTAATAAAAATTTATTCATAAAAATGTAGCAATGGAGGGATTCGAATGATCGATGGACATACAAAGTTATTTGGCTTTTTAGCACATCCGGCGGCTCATAGTTTGTCGCCGTTGATTCATAATACCAGTTTTAAGGTGACCGGAATCAATGGTGTATACCTGGCTTTTGATGTAACCTCAGCAGGACTTTCCGATAGTCTTGCTGCGATGCGGACGATGAATATTGGCGGCTTTAATTTATCAATGCCACTAAAAACTGATGTCATTCCACTTTTGGATGAAGTGACACCACGTGCCGAACGCCTGCAGGCAGTCAATACGGTGGTCAATCGGGATGGCCGACTCATTGGTGACAGTACTGATGGTCAGGGATTTATTGATGCATTAAAAGCCAATGATATCACGTTGGATGAAAAGGTGATTACTGTCTTGGGTTCCGGAGGTGCCGGCCGGGCAATCATTTCTGCTGCAGTGGATGCTGGGGCGAAGAAAGTCTATGTATTCAAGCGGACAAACGATTTATTCGAATCCCGCAAAGAACAGTTGGAAGCTTGGTCGAATGTTGTTGAAGTGTTGCCTTATGAAGATGAGGAGTTGATGATCAAGGCGGTAGATCAAAGCCAAATTATCGCAAATTCAACCAATATAGGCATGGCGGGCGACAAATCATTGCCCGTTACGCCTGCTGTTTTGAATCATTTGACCTCGAATCATATTGTAACTGACGCCATTTATTTCCCACTTGAAACACCATTTATCCGTGCCGCCAAGAAGCAGGGAAGTCATACATATAACGGTATTGGGATGCTGGTGAACCAAGCTGCCGGCTCATTTTTGGAGTGGACTGGCCAACGGATGCCGGTTGACCAGGTAATCGAAGCGGTTCATGAAGCCGTTGCTCAACGGGAAAAGAAATAGGACACATTTTCCAACACGTGGCACCTTTTCGGGTATACTTAAAGGCGTACGAAAACTTAATCAAAGATAACATTAGGGGAGCCTTTTGGCTGAGACGAAAACATTAACGGACCCTTCGAACCTGATCTGGTTGGTACCAGCGTAGGAAAGTGTTGAAAGAAGCGAAAAGCCTCCTTTTGTTATCTAACGAAAGGAGGCTTTTTATGCGACAAAATATGACTTATAAAATGGTTCTCACAGCAATCCTGTCGGCCATTGGCGTGGTCGGCGGCAGTATGTTCGAATTTACGATTGGCGTCGCCAAAGTTGCGCCAATGCAGCATTTGATCAACTTGATTTCCGGTGTCCTTGTTGGCCCCTGGTGGGCAGTCACCCAAGCATTTATCACATCATTAATTCGTAATTTACTTGGAACCGGAACCGTATTAGCTTTTCCCGGCAGTATGATCGGTGCTTTTTGTGTCGGCTGGTTATTCCAAAAGACCAACAAACTGATCATTGCAGCATGTGGTGAGCTCATTGGAACTGGGATTATCGGTGCAATTGTTGCCTATCCGATTGCCAGTTGGATGATGGGCACGACCGGTGCAGTTTATCTGTTTATTCCAAGCTTTTTCCTGAGCGCTTTAGTTGGCGTGATTTTTGGCTATATTATCTTAAAGAGCATTTGGAAACGAATTATTGTCCCACAGCAGCAAAAACTGAATAGTCACAGGAAATAGTTAATCTGGATTGAAGGTTTCTCTGTATCGAATTTCACCTGGAATGATGTTTTTCATGTGCCACGTTCTTGGAAATCTGACCAGGGTTTCAGCGTGCAGTACGGCTGCATAACCCAGCTCGACCTTTGGCAGCCAAATACTGGTTAAAGATGGTGTCAGGTAGGAGGCAAACTCCAAATCATCAAAACTGATCAGTTGCAAATCCCTTCCTGGAGTCACGTGATGCTTTGCCAAGCCCTTCATAACACCGATGCTTAGTGGATCAGACGCCACCAGCAGACCATCAAGTCGATTGGCATATTCATCCAATAATTCATCAGCCACTTCCATTGATTGTTTCGTTGTCCAATTGGTTTCTTTAATAATTGGTTCACGTTGGTGGACTTTACACCATTGTTTGTAGGCGGATGTTCTGACATCTTCAATAATTGATCCGCTGGTTCCATCCAGATTGACCTCATGTCGGTGGCCGCCAATAAAACCAATGGATTGGGCTGATTTTCCCATTTCGTCTAGGGCATGAGTCGTTAGTTCTGCCAAATTGGTGTCCACCGTATCCACTAAGTTGTCATAGCACTGGCCGGGATCGACGATAATGACGTTGGCGTTAACCTTCTGGAGTGCACGAATAGCCGTCCTTGAAATCGTTCCAACCACGATAACGGCATCGTATTCGGCAAAATCTTTTGGCTCAATGTCTTTACTTGGTCGAACAATTCGCTTCATATTAATGTTGACAGCATCGGCTGCTTCGTACACACCACGACGAATAAAGCGCCAGTATTCATCACGGGTTTCTTCTTCAAGGGTCAGGGTCGTCAATAGCACAAAATTCAGCTTATTCTTATCCGGGGTTGGAACGAGCGAATATTTATAATTCAGCTTATCAGCTACCTGACGGACTCTGTCCCGGGTTTCTTTTGCAACGTATTCGCTTTTATCGGCACTCAACGCCCGTGACACCGTACCTGGTGATACGTGTGCCAGTTTCGAAATATCTTTAATTGTTGCCATGTTACTTCGCTCCTCAGTTCTTAGATTTTAACCGTTATTAAATTCGATTAAATGTTTTAATAAACATATCACATGTTTTAATAAAACCAATTGACAATTTAACTGTAAACGTTTACATTGAAGTTAGCAATTATTTTTTAAATTTTATTTTTGGAGGCTTACATTTATGGCAAGTAATACTACCGAATCAACTGGTCGAAAGATCACGTCACGACTGTCGTACTCCTTTGGTGCGTTCGGTCATGATATGTTCTATGCAACGTTGTCTACCTACTTTATGATCTTTATTACCTCTCATCTGTTTGATAAGAGCAGTAGTGCAAGCAATGACAAAATGATTTTTTACATCACTTTTATCATTGGTGCATTACGGGTTGTTGAATTATTGATCGATCCATTTATTGGTAACGCAATTGACAATACCAATACCAGATGGGGCCATTTTAAGCCTTGGATCTTAGCTGGTGGTACTGTTGGGTCCATCGCACTTTCTATTCTGTTCAGTAATATGTTTGGATTGAACAGTTCAAATCCACTGTTATATTTAATTATCTTTGCTATTTTATACATTATGATGGATATCTTCTATTCGTTTAAAGATGTTGGCTTCTGGTCAATGATTCCAGCAATCTCGTTTGATTCAGCAGAACGTGAAAAGACAGCCACCTTTGCCCGTGTTGGTTCCAACATTGGTGCCAACATTGTTGGTGTTGTTGTTATGCCACTGGTTGTCTTCTTCTCAATTGACAAAAATAATGGACAAGGTGATCTTCGAGGCTGGTTCATGTTTGCCGCAACCATCGCCTTCGTTTCATGGTTCTCAGCCGTTATTGTTGCTCTCGGAACAAAAGAAAATGATTCATTACTTCGTAAAAATACTGAGAAGACTCGTTTACGTGACGTGTTTAAAGTGTTGGCTCGAAATGACCAATTGATGTGGTTGTCATTGACATACTGCTTGTATACAGCCGGTATTCAAATCACCAACGCTTCTCAGCTGTACTACTTCACCTATATTATGGGTAAGCCAGGTCAGTACTCATTACTGATGACATTGAACATGATTATTGGTATTTTCACAGTATTGATGTTCCCACCTTTGGCTCAAAAGTTCAGTCGTCGGAACGTATTCTTCGCATGTATCGGAACAATGCTTCTTGCAATGCTGATCTTCTCATTTGCAGGTGCAAACTTGTTCCTGGTATTACTTGCCGCCGTTCTCTTCTACATTCCACAACCACTTGTATTCTTAGTTGTATTAATGATTATCAGTGATTCCGTTGAGTATGGCCAATTGAAATTTGGACATCGTGATGAATCATTAACTTTAGCTGTTCGTCCACTGCTTGATAAATTAGGTGGTGCCGTTTCAAACTGGGTAGTTGGTGTCGCTGCTGTTCTTGCAGGAATGACTGCTGGCGCAACCGCAAATACTGTCACTCATCAAGGCAACATTACCTTCAAGATGTTTATGTTCGGTGTTCCAGCATTATTAATGATTATCGGGACTTTCATCTTCTTCAAGAAAGTTACCTTGGACGAAAAAGAACACGCCAAGATTGTTGATGAACTTGAAAAGACTTGGAACGAGCATTTGGAGACCAATGGTCAAGAATCAATGGCCGATATCGTTAAGGAAGTTGCCAAAGATACGACATACACAGCTCCTATCAGCGGAACGATGCTTGCCTTGTCTGATGTTTCCGATCAAAACTTTGCTTCTGGAAACATGGGTAAAGGATTTGCGATCAAGCCTTCGGATGGTAAGGTCTTTGCACCATTTGATGGAACAGTTGAAGCAACCTTCCCAACCCGTCATGCAATTGGCCTTCGTTCAGACAGTGGTATTCTGACTCTGATTCATATCGGAATTGGAACCGTTGAAATGCGTGGTACCGGATTTGTTCAGTACGTTGATAAAGGTCAACATGTCACACAAGGACAAGAATTGATTGAATTCTGGGATCCGGCTATTAAGAAGGCTGGTCATGATGATACGGTTATGGTTGTCATCAATAACTACAAGGACATCAAGGACTTCAAGTATGTCGTTGAATCCGGTGAAGTTAACCACGGTGACGACTTGCTGACATTGTCCAAGCCAGAACAAAAATCAGACGATAACGATCAGAAATAACGCTTAACAAAAACTGAAAAGGGATTGATAAACGTGGCAATTAGAATTGAAGATCAGAATCTGTTGTTTCATTTACAGACAGACCATACCAGTTATATCTTTCACGTGATGGAAAATGGGGAGCTCGGTCAGGTGTACTATGGCAAGCGAGTTCATGCCAAGCCATCATACGACAATTTGACGACCAAAGAATGGCACAACGCTGCCGCAGTTTGGCGACAGGACCACAAGGATGTGCAGCCACAAGTTCTTAAGCAGGAATATGCCAGCTTGGGCAAGGGTGACTTCCGCTATCCTGCCTACCAGGTAACTCAAGAAAATGGCAGCCGAATTACTGAATTTAAGTACGAAAGCTACAAATTGGTTGATGGTAAGCAACGACTTGCTGGATTGCCTTCTTCATTCGATGACAATGACGATGATGCTCAAACTTTAACGATTGCGTTAAGAGATAAACTGTTGGGTCTGGTTCTTCACTTGAATTACACGATCTTTCCCCATCAGGATGTGATTATCCGCAGTGCCGAGTTTCAAAATCAGGGCGACGAGAAATTGACTTTGAATGCGGCAGCCAGTGCTCAACTTGATCTGCCGGATTCAGACTATGACTTCATTCAGTTCTCCGGTGCTTGGGCACGTGAACGACACATGATTAGAACGCATCTGCGTTCCGGTGTTCAAAGTATCAGTAGTCTGCGGGGTACTTCCAGTCATCAGCAGAATCCATTTGTCATGTTGGCTCGTCCCAACACCGATGATGCGAATGGTTCCGTCTTTGGGTTCAACCTCGTTTATTCAGGTAATTTTGCTGACCAGGTTCAAGTTGATCAATATGATGCCAGCCGAATGCTGGTTGGGATCAATCCTGAAGAGTTTGCCTGGAATCTTAAGCCTGGCGAGAAGTTCCAGACACCGGAAGCGGTTCTCAGTTATACCGATCAGGGGATGAATCAGCTGAGCCAACAGATGGGCACGTTCTATCAAGATCATCTGGTTAATCAGAAATTTGCCCACGTTGAGCGGCCGACTCTAATTAACAATTGGGAAGCCACCTTCATGGATTTCGATGAAGACAAACTCCTGAGCTTTGCGACAACTGCGAAGAAATTAGGCTTGGAAATGTTCGTCTTGGATGACGGATGGTTCGGTCATCGAAACAATGATGATAGTTCCCTTGGCGATTGGTTCGTGAATGAACCGAAGTTCCCGAGTGGGTTTGATACCTTTGCGAATAAGATTCATGAGCTTGGATTAAAATTTGGTTTGTGGTTTGAACCGGAAATGATTTCGATTGATAGTGAATTATACAAGGCCCATCCTGATTGGTTGATTAATGCACCCGGCCGTCATGCATCACCGGAACGGCAGCAGTTCGTTCTCGATATGACCCGTCCGGAAGTCGTTGATTATCTCTTTGATGCAATGAGCAAAATCATTGATTTGACCAAGCTTGATTACATTAAGTGGGATATGAACCGAAATATTACCGAGACTTACAGCAGTCAATTAAGTGCTGCTGACCAATTGGAGATGCCACACCGATACATTCTTGGGGTTTACCAACTCTATGATCGATTGGTAAAGGCGTATCCAAATGTGCTGTTCGAATCCTGTTCATCAGGTGGTGGCCGTTTCGACTTGGGGATGATGTACTATGCGCCTCAAGCTTGGACGAGTGACGACACCGATGCCGTGGAGCGGATGCTGATTCAGTTCGGTACCTCATATGGTTACCCACAAGCAATGATGGGCGCCCATGTTTCTGCTGTACCAAATGATCAGGTTGGCCGGATTACGTCATTAAAAACGCGAGCCAACGTTGCCTACTTCGGCGACTTTGGCTACGAGCTTGATATTACCAAGATGTCAGCTGAAGAACAGCAGCAGGTCAAAGACCAGGTTGCCTTCTATAAAGCCCATCGCAAGCTTTTCCAATTCGGTAAATTTTACCGGATCGACAATCCATTTGAGAACGGCGGCAACGTCATGAGCTGGGAGGTTGTCAGTGACGACAAGCAACACGCAATCGCCGGCCGTTATCAAATCTTGAATCGGCCAAATATCGGTTATCTTCGGTTGTACGTTGAAGGACTCGATCCTGATACCAAATATACAGTGAATGGTGGATCCGAGGAATTCTATGGTGACGAATTGATGAATGCCGGGCTCTTTGTGAGTGACATTCTTCATGAAACTCGCGGAACGGATAAGTCAGCGGACTTTAATTCGAACTTATTTGTGATTGATGCTGTTAAATAAATTATGCTAAAAAGATGATACCAAGTTAGGATTGGCTAACTTGGTATCATCTTTTTTTGGATTTTTTACTCCCAAACGTCTAACTTATGGGATTTGAAGTAGTACTGCTTATCATGCTCATTAATCGGTCGGGCCACTCGGCATGGATTGCCATAAGCAACGACATTATCCGGAATATCTTTGGTGACTACGCTGCCGGCACCGATAACTGAGTTGGTGCCAATGGTGACACCGGGCAGGATTTGGACGCCGGATCCGATCCACACATTGTCTTTTAGGGTGATGGGGAAGTTATATTGGTAGCCATTGTTTCTGAGAACTGGCAAAACCGGATGGCCTGCCGTGGACATCACCACATTGGGGCCGATCATACAGTGATTGCCGATGGTGATGTCATCATCGTCGACCAAGGTGAGGTTGAAGTTGATATAAACGTCACTCCCCAAGTGGAGATGGTGGCCACCCCAGTTAGCCCGCATTGGCGGTTCGATGTAACAATTCTCGCCAACTTCAGCACACATTTCTGTTAACAATTGGCTGCGTTTATCAGCTTCTTTTGGGGATGTTGCATTAAATGAATATAACTTCTCCAAGTACATCTGCTGTTTATCCATCAACTCAGGCACATCAGGATGATACAGAAGATGCTTTTCTTTTCGCTCAAGATTATCCATAATTGAAGTCCTCCTTTAATGCTTTAAGCATATCATGTTTGATGGTCGGATTGGGAACGCTTTCTGCCGTCCATCGGTATTTGTCGGCTTTTCATTTTAATAATTTGCTCTTTCTTATTCAGCCATAAAAGTTGTAGTATAGAAAGAGTGACTTTTACAAGAAAGAGGCGAATACCTTGTCCAAACGCGACATTATGATTGTAACTTGTGCACTGTTGCTGTCAAACGCAATGAGTGGACTGGACAACACAACCATCAATACTGCATTACCAGCAATTATATCCGATCTTCACGGCATTGAATTAATGGGGTGGATTGTTGCCGTCTTCCTGCTTGGGACCGCGGTTAGTACACCACTATGGAGTAAGTTGGGAGAGCACATTGGCAACAAACGCAGTTACCAGTTGGCTGCAACATTATTTGTTGTTGGGTCATTTCTCCAAGGGATGGCACCCAACATTGTCTTCTTGATTCTTGCCAGAACGTTGATGGGAATCGGGAACGGCGGAACGGTTTCTCTACCATATATTATCTATGCCAGAATGTATAAGAATCCTCGTAAACGAATGCAGGTGTTGGGCTTTGTATCCGCCAGTTACAGTATGGCAACGATCATCGGTCCGCTGGTTGGTGGATATATCGTTGATACATTCAGCTGGCACTGGGTCTTCTACTTGAATGTTCCCATCGGTTTGGCTTCAATTATCCTGGTTCAAATGTATTACAAAGTCAGTCATGAAACCCGCCAAACCCAAGCGGTTGATTATCGCGGGGCCATCATGATGACCATCGGTTTGGTCAGCCTGCTGGCAGGTATTGAAATGATTGGAAGTGCCAACCTGATCTTGGTGCTCGCCGTTATCGCATTTGCTATTATTATTTTGATCATTATGGGAATTCTCGAAGAAAAAGTAGACGATCCGATTATCCCGAGTCGGCTGTTCAAGAACTTGCCACTGATGATTGATTTTGTCTTATTTACCCTGATATGGGGTGCCTTCATTGCCTTTCTGATATACAGTCCGATGTGGGCACAAGGGCTTTTGGCGACCTCTGCTCTGATTGGTGGTGCCACCCAGATTCCCGGTGCCTTTACCGACTTTATTGGGTCTGAAGCAGTTGCACCAATGAGAAATTTCTTAACCCCACAGCGAGTCATCGCAGCTGGAATTGTAATGTTGATGATTTCATTTATTATCATGGTGGTTTCCGGTGTGCAGACACCATACTGGGTGTTGCTGATCGCTGGGGCGTTTGAAGGTTTTGGAAATGGGGCCTGCTTCAACGAACTCCAGGTTAAGGTTCAACAGGATGCCAACCCAAGCGATATTCCGATCGCAACTTCCTTCAGTTTTCTGATTCGCATGTTGAGTCAGACGTTCACCGCTTCGATTTTTGGAATTATTATGAATAACGCACTACGGAATGGCGTTGATAAGTCCGGTGGTTCAATCACGATGAAGATGATGAATGAGTTGAGTGATGCATCCAGCAGTGGCGCACTACCACAGCATTTACTGCCGCAGATGAGAGTCATCTTGTACAATGGCCTGCATAATATCATGTGGCTGTCATTGATTTTGATGATCATTTCGCTACTAATTAACATCTGGGCGCAAAAGTTGGAACATGATAAGTTTGCGAAACAAGCAGGTTAAATCAACCATTATCATCAAATAAAATCCGCCAACGGAAACCGGTTTGTGATTTCTGTCGGCGGATTTTTTGGATTGGGTATTTACAGGCACCAGGTGTTGGAAGATAATACAAATCAATTAATGTTACCATACGTAACTTAGGCAAAAAGGGATGATGATCATGAAAACATTTCTTTACATTATGCGAGTCTTGGTCCAAACCGTGATCATTGGTTTGCTGGGGTACTTTTTCAACACTGACGCTCATTGGAACTTTCGACCGACTCTTGACGGGTTCAACATCTGGCTGACGGTTTCGTTCTTCTGCCAGTTCTACATTATGAGAAGTGAAAATGTTCTCACTTCATATGCTTCGCTCGTTACCCAGGGATTGAAGAGCCTTCAACAAAATGACTCCGACGCGTACAAGTCGCAACATGACTTGCAGCGCTATCTTCACGGATCACAAGCCAACCGAAGTTCCGAGATTCAGCGGCTTCAGCTGCGGGATGACCAGTTCAGCTTCGTTGCCAATATTGGCAAACGGGTCTTCTATGCGCTGGCTGGTCCGGCGTTTACCATCTTCTTCATCATCAAAAATACTTATTTCAGCGCAAGCAAAAAGGGGCCGGGACATAAGTCCCGCCGAT
>NZ_AZEA01000022.1 GCF_001435575.1 Lentilactobacillus sunkii DSM 19904 | reverse complement strand
CAACTTAGGGGGTCACTTCATATTATCTCTATTTTACAGGGCACGCACCGCCGGCACAATCCGTCTGGTCTACCAACTCGACACCCTTCTTATCATGGTTGTCGTTTTGCTTTGCGAAGACCGTTGCGACATCGCCGTGGATTTCCATGACTTTGTCTTCATAAGTCTTCTCATCGATTGGTTCCTTAGGTGCTTGTTTGAATTCATTTCCAACATAAGGAAGCAATGATGTTGACTTGGTTGTGAAGCGGTATTGTCTCATCAATGGGGCAATCTGGTCACCTTCGTTTGGTTGGAAGGTAACAGTACAACTAACCGCATTATCTGACCAGTAAGTCTGCAGGAAGGCTTGGGTTGCGAATTGTTCGGCAATCGAAACATTACCAGCTGAAGCAAAGTTTTCGCTGTCAGCGTGTGATGCACGAATTGGGAATTCAGCAACCATGGTGCTCTTAGTGTAAACATCTGGTTCAACGTGGTAGCCACAAGCTTTCAAAGCTGGCAGCAATGGATCTGAGTCTTGGAAACGAATTCGTTGAATCAAGTAACCAGCGTAGTGGAAATGCATACCTTCAGAAACACCGGCTAGTTTGGCAACAGTACCTGATGGCTTAACAGTGGTGTGCTTGATAGATGGCTTGCATCCAAGGGTCTTGGAGTAGTTTTTATCAGCAGCAACGACGTCTTTATAAAGTCCATCAACTTCTTTAACAACTCGTGGGTCGTAAATTGGCTTCTTGATTGCGTCGCCAGTTTCAGGATCAGTAGCATCTTCGTAACCAGTTACAACTCGGTTACCAAATTTAGCAAGGATCCAGTCTTGAATACCTGACATTGAAATACCGATCCGACGGTTGTTTTCAATGACGTTACGTGAAACTTCCCAGTCGTAGTTACTGAATGTAACCCGCTTTGAGAAACGAGTTCCCAAAGTAAATGCTTCATCCAAGTCCCAACCTTGTTGGCTGGCAACATAAGGGAAGACTTCAAACAAGTTACATGGTTCACCATTGGCTAATGAAATCTCACCACATGGGTTGGTTCCTTCAACATTACCATCGATGTCTTTTTGCTTGCCATCAATTTTACGGCCGTAGTTCTTTGAAAGCTCCAAGTTAACGATTCCTGGTTCACCATTGTGTTGGATTGAATCAGCAACAGGACCGTAGTTATCAAATTCTGAATCAACGGCAACACTGTTGTTTGATGCCCAACGGTGATGGTAAAGCTTGTCTTTGTCCTGCTTCATTGTAATGAAGTCTTCATCGTCAGCTGAACCTAATGCTAATTCGGCTGAACGACGAACGTTTCCGGCAACAACTGTTTTACCAATTAAGTTACCAATATCAGTTGCATCAACGGATGACAAATGACGGCCAACTCGTGAGTTGAGCAAATCATTGATATCGATCAGCATTTCGATTAATGGCATTGGACCTGAAGCAGTTCCACCAAAGCCCTTGATCTTGGCACCCTTTTCACGGATGTCACTCATATCAAGAACAAGGTCAGTCTTGCCATCGATGTTTGTGCCGTTAAAATGCATGTCGATCAAGTGAGCGTTGGCAACAACCCAACCTTCACGGGTATCTGGCAGACGATAGTAACGAACGTCTTTGATTGAATGATTCTTCAACCATTCGTCTTTGTCCATGGCACCCATATCAAGTGAATCCTTGTATGATTTGCTGTTCTTGTCGATGATGACCTTTAAGTCGATCTTGTTATCAACTAGAGGAATCTTGTGAATGTTATTTTTAGTGACAGAAAAACCAACACCGCCGCCCTTCATCAATTGGTCGAACATGAATGAATAAGGCATTGAAACAGCTGGAGTCTCTGGTTGGAGATACTCTGGCAAGATGTGGCTGTGACCATATGACTGTGGACGCACAGCGATAAACCAACAGTTGTTTAAGGCGTCACCGTTACGATCCTGGTAGCTGGTACCGGAGATCCAAAGGTTACGACCTGATGGAGTGGCTGAAAGACCATAAATTAATTTATAGAGTTTCTTGGCTTCGTTAGTCAAATCTTCAACAACTTGTGGGTCAACGTTGGCTTCGTGTAAACGAGGATCGAGGTTAATGTTTCCTTCAACAACCCGCTTAACAGTTTCGTCCCAGTTCTCGGTGCGGCCCTTTTCTGGAATCCAACGGGCATAAGTCCGTTTGTAGGTAACCCAACCTAATTCACCCCAGTGTGGTGTAACTTCGTCTTTAACTTTGTTTATAAATTCATCAGATAGTGAAACTGATGAAAGTTTCATAGCTTGCATGGCAATTCCTCCCATATGTATTATATTCTCTTTTCGAATGAGTTGATACTATATATAGTATATCCAACTGACTTAAGAAGCAATATATTGTGTATGGGACAAAAGATACTTGTAGACAGCATATTGCTGTCAAGTAGCGGTTTTTGAGTGATTCAAAATTTTTTGAAGAAATTTGAGGAGTGTTTCGTAAGTAACAATTTGTGGGTTTTTAGGCAACAGAATGGTACAACAACCCCCAAATATAGTTGTTGTACCTTAACTGTTTGAATAACAGTACGTTGATTTTTAATTGGCTTTTTTGTTAATTATTTAATGAAGGATGATTTCCTCTAGTGAAATTCATCCACGTTGTGAACATCATTAGTCATGTATGGTTTACCAAACACCGCCATTAAGAAACTCACTGTCAGTGCAATTGCCACAAGCAACGTGCCAAAGCCTTCTCCTGCACTATAGGCTGTCAGGTGTGGGTACTGGAACGAGAAAACCAAGATCAAAATCAGCAATGCTGGTATTCCTAATGCCAATGATGCAATGATATGCCACTTTGTTTGGAAAAAGCGTTTCAAATCAAAGTAACTCATCAGCACAATTAAATTTACCAAAAGAACGAGTCCCAGTACCCCAAGATGTAGGTTGACCGGAGACATGCGATTAATAATCGTAATTAATAGTAGAAACGCGTTCAAATAATAACTGATCTTTCCTAATAACATGTCGTGCCTGCTTGCTGTGCTTTGTTCCTCGTAATGTTTAATCATAGTTGAATCCTCCCGTAGTAATTTGTCTAGTGAAATCCGATAAATATCGCTGAGGTCAACCAAAGTTGCAATGTCAGGATAACTGCGTCCAGTTTCCCAACTTGAAATTGTCTTTCTCGATAGATGCAGTTTTTGTGCAACATCTTCTTGAGTAAGGTTGTTGCTTTCCCTGGCTGATTTAATTTGTTTGCCAAAGTTCATTTATCATCACCACCATCTTCAATATATGTTGAGAGGTTTACCACGACAAGCTAAGTATTGTAGCTATCGGAAACGTGAGTGCAAAGTTTGCGATTAAGCACTACTTTTGATTCTATCATAATCAATTGATGAAATTTCCGTGTGATTGTTCGTCAATCTATCATTTTATTCGTTATTAGCCAAAATATAGTGGATATTTTCTCTTTATAAGGGTATTATTGTTGATATAAACGAACGATACATATTATAAGTTGATTAATTTACGTATTTTGGAGGATAGACACATGCATTGGTTATCAGACCTGATTGCGGCCATCGGGGTGGTCCTGAACGGAATTCCCCAAGGGATCATGGCAATGACACTTGGCTTTGCCGTATTCCCCACGACCTTTTCATTTGTTTTGGCGTCTGCCGTTAATGGGGCGTTTGGTTCGGTTGCACCGATCTCATTTCAAGCCGAGTCTTTAGCTCTGACCGGGAACTTGGGCGACAACACTCGAGAAAGAACTTCTATTATATTCGGCGGTTCGATCATCATGGTGATTATCGGATTGACCGGAACGCTGACGAAGATTGTCGATGTGCTTGGTAACAATATTATGGCCGGGATGATGGCCGGCGTTGGGATCATGTTGGCCAAGATTGCCATCAATATGAGCCGAAAAGAACAGGTGGCTGGTTGGTCATCAATTGGATTGGCGATAATTACCTACCTATTAACTAAAGACCTGGTTTGGACAATCACAATTTCAGTTATTGGATCCAGTCTGGTGGCTGTATATGGAACCCACTACCAGGCAGAATTACCTCAGCACGTTGTGGAACGCAGATTTAGATTCTTGAAGCCGATCCTCAATGTCCACGTGGTTCGGGGAGCACTCAGCTTGGCCTGTCTGAACATTGGAGCCAACATTTCATATGGATTGATAACTGGTCAGATGACCGGCATCAAGCCCAACCCGGTTGATTTAAACCTGTTAACCAGTACCCAGGCGTTTGCGGACATGGGAACCAGCCTGTTGGGCGGGGCACCTGTTGAAACGATTATTTCTGCTACTGCCAGCGCGCCAGAACCAGTGATTGCCGGGATTATGATGATGCTGATCATGGCGGTCATTTTATTTGCCGGTTGGCTGCCAAAGATCGGAAAATATGTTCCAAGTGCTTCGATTGCCGGCTTTCTGCTGATTCTGGGAGCGGTTGTGATTTTCCCTGAAAACGCGGCGGCTGCGATGCAGGGATCCAATAGTGTTATTGCCGCATTGACGTTGGTTGTTACCGCAGTTGTTGATCCATTCACTGGATTGATGACCGGTGCTGTCTTGAAATTCTTACTGCCATTAATTGGCTTGGGGGTATAAAAATGGAAACGAATTACGAATTAACAATTGGTCATTTAAAACGAACTTTACCGATCATCCCAATTAGTGATACCACAGCAATTGCCTCATTTGTATTGTTGGGCGATGCCGAACTTGCCCATTATGCAGCTCAGGAGCTTGCTAAGCGGATTGATGTGCCATTCGACTATTTGGTCACGATCGAGAGTAAGGGTATTCCACTGGCTCAGGAAATGAGCAGAATCACCGATCATGAGAAGTACTTTGTTCTTCGCAAGAGCGTGAAGGCATATATGGAAAATCCAATTGCAATTGGCGTCCGTTCAATCACTACCGCTCACGGGCAGAAATTGGTATTAGATGGAAATGATGCCAAACAGCTCAAAGATAAGCGGGTTGTGATCGTTGACGACGTGATCAGTACCGGTGGTTCGATTGCCTCGGCGGAACAGTTGTTGTCAAAAGTTGGCGCCAATGTTGTCGGAAAGTGTGCAATCCTCGCAGAGGGGGATGCCGCGCAACGGATCGACTGTGTGTACCTGGAACATTTACCGTTGTTTGATGTTAAGGGCGCAAAGATTTCGGCTAACTAGAGTCTTGGAAAGACTTGCCAAGTATACAACTTAAAATAATTAATGATCGAAAGCCAAGAAGCCGCAAATCCCATTTGAGATTTGCGGCTTCTTTTGTTTGTTCTGGTAAGTATTGTTCACTCAATTCCCTTATACCTGGCAAATCCATCTATCAGAAAGTTTGACAGTGCTATCCACAGAAATATGGGTTCAAGGTTATTTTGAAGGCCGAGTTTAAAGAAGATGTATATAAAGACAAGACTGGTTGAGATCAAAATCACAATTGGGACAATCCCCCGCCGATAATTGTGGTAATCAAGGTTGGGATGACGATCATAAAAATTTTCTTGCGTGAAAAGATACCAAGAAATTAAGGCAACAAAGACAAGGCCGTACACCCAAAAAAGATCAAAATGAGCGATTCTTATAAATGGATAAATGATAGCCAACAGGATCACAGGCAGATTTGTAAACAGAGCATATTTGTAGTTGAATGTCATTTGGCTTGCCCCCTATATGTCTTAAATCCGTTGATTATTGCGTAATAGAAGCCAAAGACTAATATGTAGCCAACTGGACTTTTGGGATACACGTTGAAAATGACTAATCCCATCAGTACGATGGTCGCAATTGCAAAGACAACATTTGCTACGGTATTAAACTCAAAGTGCTGCGGGTCCAACTCTGGATGCTGTTTGAAGAATGGTTTCGAATATTTATAATGAATGAAAATATAAAATGCCGAAAAGATCCCGAAAGCGGCCAGCAAAGCAATGACCTTATTGGCTATAAATATATGGGTAACAAGATAAAGGGCAATTAGAGGAAGGTAAGGTGCAAAACAGATTAGTGCGATTTTGACATTGAATTTCATGAAACAAGGCTCCTTCTGATTAGATTTCCCCCACCCTCAGAAAATTGTTGCTTTCAACTTATCATCAACAGCTGATGATTTCAATGTAACCAATAATGTTCAAATCACTTTGCTTCTTTATATGGTGAAAAGCCATCTCGATCGAAGTTAATCAGCATAATCAGGACAATCCAAGCTAATGGGTTATTCTGGATCTTGAGCGCAAACGCGATCAATACATAAGCCACGACAATGATGATGCCAATTAAAAATGAGGCACGATTGCGATGACCTTCGTGAGAATCCTTGTCAGGAGAATACTTGTAGACTTTCCAGTTAATATACATATACCACGGGACCCAAACCACAACGGTAACCAGGATCAGCCAAAGTGGATCGATACCGAATTGTAATAATAAAAAGTAAGCAATGAACACAACGATGATCGGTGCGTTGTTTAATGTTGCGTATTTCCAGTTGAATTTCATTTTCTTGATTGCCCCCAAAATGTATATCAAATTTATAATTAATTGATTATAGAATATCATAATAATAAAAAATCACAAACTTTCTTCAAAAATATGGTAAACTTTGATTATTCAAATAAGATCACTAGGGGTGCCTTGTGCTGAGATGGCAATTTGCCAATCCCTTTGAACCTGATTTGGTTAATACCAACGTAGGGAAGTGGAAAAATGATAACAACATGTACCAAGTCCGGTCACGTTCTGTTTGAAAATTTTGCTTTAAGGAGCACTGACTCATGAAATTTTCCGAAGAACTGGTCCAGGCTGGACAACCCATTTTACAAGAAATCTACAAGCATCCATTCGTCGAGGGAATCGGCAATGGGGATTTGCCTAAAGAAGCGCTGACTTTTTATGTCGGCCAAGACTATAACTACTTGAACGCATTCATCAAAGTCTATGCGGATGCGATTCAAAAATCGCAAACCAGAGCCGATATGGCAATTTTTGCGAAACAAATCGATTTTATTTTAAATAGCGAAATTCATCCTCACCACAATTTCTGCAACGTGGCCGGCGTAAAATATGAAACTCTCCAGCACGAACCACAAGCACCCGGTACCTATCTTTACAACGAGCATATGTATCGGTCCGCTCGTACCGGTGACCTGATTGATATTGTTGCCGCAATGACACCATGCCCATGGATCTATTTGGAAATTGCAAACCGGTTGGTGAAGCAAGGTAAGAACACTGATGACAATGTCTTCAAACCGTGGATTGAATTCTATGCCAATATGGGTGACGACAGTGACAGTATTCTACCTCAAATGTTTGACCTGATTGACCGGGAAGCTGAGCATTATGATCAGCATCACTTGGATGTGGTTAAAGAAGAATTTTTGAAGAGCTGTGAACTGGAATGGGAATTCTGGGATCAGGCCTATCATCAGAGAAGCTGGCATTTTGTCAAACCAATGAAGCAGTATCGCTAACCAAAACACAATTCGGATCGCAAGTTTGCGGTCCTTTTTTGATGTAAAAATCCTTTTGCATTAAGCGATTTCTGCAAAAGACCAGCTCACATTATGGTATGATAAGCCAAAAGAAGGAGGCTAACTTCATGCTCACAATCAACCATCTTCATAAACAATTTGGCAGTGTGACTGCCCTTAGCGACGTCAGCTTTGACGTTCCGGATAATCAAATTACCGGCTTGATCGGACAAAATGGTTCCGGTAAATCGACGACTTTTCACAGTATTTTGAATTTTCTCAGATACGGAGGAGAAATTCGCTGGAATGGTCAGCCCATCAAAGAAGCTGATTTTGATTCAATCGGCTACCTACCTGAAGAACGAAGCTTGATGCCCAAATTGACGATTGAACAGCAAATCGTTTATTTGGCGCGACTTAAAAGCAAACCCGCCAAAGAAATCCGGCCACAAATTGATGGTTGGTTGAAGAAGTTTGCGGTTAAGGGTAAGAAAACCGATAAAATCAAGGATTTATCAAAAGGAAACCAACAGAAAGTTCAGTTAATTGTCACCTTGATTCATCATCCCAAGCTGATTATTCTGGATGAACCGTTCAGTGGGCTGGATCCAGTCAACGCTGACTTATTAAAGCAGGCGATTCTTGAGGCCCGCGACCAGGGCGCTGCTATTATTTTCTCCAGTCATGATATGGCCAATGTCGAAGCGGTTTGCGATCGATTGGTGATGTTGCGGACTGGAGACGTGGTTCTAAATGGGACCATCCGTGAAGTCCGTGATCAGTTCGGCAAGTCGGAAATTTATGTGACGACCGATTGGACAGCCGAACAGCTTGAACAGCTGCCGCACGTTATTAAAGTTCAGAACATCCGTGGCAAGCGCTTTTTGTTAAGGCTGGATGATCCGGAAAAAGGTCCTGAGGTCTTTGATCAACTGACTGATGGCAAATACATTGAAGAATTCAGTCAGCAGCCGCCAACGCTTGATGAAATTTTCAGAATGAAAGCGGGGATTAGTCATGAATAAAACATTAATTGTCGCAATCGAAACCTATCTCAGACAGGTTAAATCCTGGAGCTTCATCATGTTGGTGCTGTCACCGTTTATTCTGTTGGCCATTTCTCTTGGAATCGGCTACACTAGTGCCACTTCCAGCTCTGATCAGCAGCGAATTGCGGTTATTTCCGAACAGCCGGCATTACGAAAAGAATTCATCAAGGCCAACAAGGACGATGTGAAGGCAAGCGTGACCACTAACGCTGCTGCTCAAAAGAGTGTCGATAACAACAAACTGACTGGATACCTGGTACTGTCAGCGGATAAAAACAAAGTGACCGGTGTTTACCACTCCAGTGATTCAATCGGTACCGGCATGAAAACCAGAGTGAATGTCTTTCTGGCGCAGACTCAACAGCAGTTGAATTTAGCCAACGCCAAGCTGAGTTCCAAACAAATGAAGTCATTGGCAGTTCAGCCGGCCTTTAAAGAGAAAATCAAGGCTAATCATGGTGGCGCCAATTTAGCTAAAATTATTTCATTTTGGGTTCTTGTCTTCATGATTTACATGATCTTGATTACTTATTCGTCAGTGACCGCCCAAGAAATTGCTTCAGAAAAAGGCACTAAAGTTATGGAGATTATCTTCTCGAGTACCAAGGCCTCCAAGTACTTTGTTGGCAAGATTCTTGGTGTCTTTGGCGTTATTCTTACTCAAATTGTGGTGTATATTGTCGGAGGTTACGGCTTCTTCCAGATTGCCATGCACCTCGACAATATTAAGAGCTTGATTGCAGACAACCAATCGTTGGTCGATGGGATCATTAAAAACATGCTCGGGATCAACTTGTTATTTGTGTTCCTGGGAGTGATTATCTACACGATTATCTCAGCGTTCAGCGGTGCTTTGGTGGCCAAGGCCGAAGATGCACCCAAAGCGGCTCAACCAGCAATTTATCTGAGTATGATCGCATTCTTCCTCACGATGCCGTTCCAAAGCAACTCGGACGCGTTAATCGCCAAAGTGTTGTCATACGTTCCGTTCTTCTCGTCTTACTTCATGCCAATGCGAATTATCAACGATAATGCAAGTGGCATGGAAATCGGAATTTCCCTGGTTATTCTGATTGCAAGTATTCTCCTGTTAACCTGGTATATTGGCCAGATATATGAAGGATTGATTTTACAGACGGATGATACCAGCTTCTGGAAACGACTTAGAAGAGGCTTGGCGTACCAAAAGTAGTCAATCCTCATTAATAATCCAAAAGAAACCGGTCAAGATAATTGATCGGTTTTTCGTATATGTACACAGGGGGCTTATTTTAAGCTGTTTTTCTGATATAATTAGTTGGCTAGTACATAGGAGGAAAACATCATGAAAAAGTTATTTTTGCTTGCGCTGGTGACGGTTGGTCTCGTCACTGCCACAAGCTTCCCAGTTTCAGGAAGCACCACGGCTTCAACGAGCCAATCAACCGCCACAACCGCCGACTCGAGTTATGTTTGGACCAAAGTTTTAAGCCGCAGCACCGCGGTTGCCTACCACGCCAAATACAAGAGTGCCGTTTACCTGTGGAACGCAACCCACACCAAACGTCTGCATAATTTGAAGAACTACCCAAATACAACCTGGTACGTTAAAAATAGTGTTGTTATGCAGCACGCCGGCAAAAGCCATGTCTACTATGAAGTCTACAATTATGGCAATAATTCCGACGGCTTTATTTGGCGCGGGTATTTGACCAAAGGGGTTAATCCCTCACAACGGGCTTTAGCCTCAAAAAGTGTGATCAATTTATCATCCGAACGCTCACTTCAATTCTTTCAAGATAATTTGACGACTTTGGCAGGCTTGCCACAGAGCCAATTCCAGAAACTGGTCAGTGATCAGGTGGCTAAGAAACTCACCAAGAGTGTTGCCGACGACAAGTTGGATGCCATGGCCAAAATTCTTGCCACTCAAGACATCAGTACCAGGGATGCAGCCACAAAAGCCGGGGTTACCAATCCTAAAACCACCAGTTTTACTGTTAAGCAGGTGGATCCTAAGTCCATGACCGGATATTATTCCTACTGGTCCAAGTATCGGACAACTAATGCATTGCGGTACTATGCGGCAATCGTTGCCAGCCACGCTTCCAGCGTAACCACCAATTCAGTTCACGGGCATTACGGCCTTTATATTGTTCCGGATACAACCGCCAAGACGTGGAAACCGGAAATTACCATTGTGGCTGATTAACATATTCGAATCAACATATAGGAGGTGGTCATTTGTTAGAAAACTTAAAATTGCGCCGATCGACGTATATTTTCTTAATTGCCTGGGGTATTATTGCTTTTTTGGCAGCATCAGTGATTTTTAAATTTCACCCACTGAATGTCAGCTTTTCGATCAGTGACCGCCGCCTTCTACAAGGGCTATGGCGAGGCTTGCTATTGCTTTTTGTGTACATAGCTTTTACAATCATTCCAACAAGAGCTGCAATCACGATACCAAGTTTCTTTTATTTTGGTTTGCTTGGATCGTATCTTTGGCAGTTCATGATGGTCGTTTTAAGTGGCAATTGGCGTGGGATTGTGATCGACTTGATATTTGTCGTTTCCTACATCATCTTGATATATTGCGCGACAATGTCGTCATTTCAGATTATCAATGTTGTTCATAAAAATCGATCGGTTTACTATTTTTCCAAATGGTTTAAATCCGTCCGAAGAGTGATTAAAGCGCACTGGCTTTCATTGACTGTGGTGACCGGCGCATACGTTATATTGTGGTCAGTGTTCAGCCTGGTCTAATGTTAAAAAAGGGGATTACGATGAAAAAAGTAATAATTGCAGTGGTTGGCATCATGGGGATGATGTTGGCGGGATGTTCTTCAAACAAATCAACAGCCAAGCCATCCAGCACCATCAGTGTGGTTAACCATGCTCAAAAAGCGGCTCATCAAGTCAAGAGCGGTAATATCGTCCTGGTGACCAAGAATACTCAAAACAAGAAGACCTCAACCGGTAAAATGACGGCTAAATTCCATTTGAACCCAATGATCGTCCAGGCCAAGCTCAACAATGCGGCTGGATTGGTGAAAAATTACGATTACTTCATTGATGGCCGGACAGTATACATTCATGCGGATAACAACTGGTCAAAACAATTGCTGCCCAAGAAGAGCCCATTGATTAAGAGTGTTCGTCGCCAAGTAACCGGAAGCGCGGCTGTTAAGGCGATGGATTATCTCAAGAAACATTTGAAACTCCAGAAAAACAAAACAACCGACGTCTTGTCCTACAATGGTCAGGGCAAGCTGGGCTCTATGGTGGCCAAAAAAATTATCTTAGCTGAGGCCAACCACAGTGAAAGCACTAAAAATGTATTGAAAAAAGTGAAAATTACCAAGTTCTCATATAAGTACACGTTAGATAAGAAGACTTATCTACCAGTTCAAACTTATATCTACATGCAGTATCAAGATAAGTCCTCGAAAAAAACGGTTACCGAAGCGGTCACTGGCAACTATACAAATGTTAATAAAGTAAAGAAGTTCAAAGTGCCGGCCTACATTAAGAAAAATGCACCAAGTACTAATCAAGTAAACGAATAATTTGTCTTAGGCGTGTGCATACTGGCGACTTGGAAAAGCTGATAAAACAGCCCCTGATATCTAGTAAGTAGATATCAGGGGCCGCTTCAACCTGCTTAAGCTTTGATCCTCGACAGGCAGAGTTTATTTGTTGCACGTTATGGTACCATGTGGTACCATAACGTGTGAGGAGGGATACACATGACAACACAAGTTCACTTCCGCATGGACGAACAAGAAAAAGCAGCTTTAGAAAAGGTACTCAAAAATGTTGGATTAACTCCAGCTGAAGCATTCCGAATCTTTGCAAAAAAGTCAATCGAAGTGGGTGGGATTCCTTTTGAAGTTTCTCAGCCAAATCAGCGTTTGAAGAAAGCCATCAATAGTCAGGATTACGTTAAATTTGATGATGCCGAAGACGGGCTGAAGTGGTTAAATGAATAATCAGCCTGTTTATTACCCAGCCTTTGAAAAACAATTTAAGAAACATTATAAAAAAATCATTAAGGGCGGTCGGTATCATACTGAAGACTTTGAAACAGTTTATCGTAAATTGCTGTGGGACATACCGCTAGATGAAAAATATAATGATCATCCTTTAATTGACCGGCATCCAGAACGAGATTTGCACATTAAGCCTGATTGGGTTTTAATTTACAAATATGATGGAGAATTTGTAAAGTTTATTGATACTGGGTCACACGCTGATCTTTTTGAATAGTCATCCAAAACGCTCTTAAGCCAACTGCATAATGACCCAAGAGTGTTTTACATACACCAAACGTTGCAAATAACATCGCCGTGCTACCATGTTTAAGCCTTGGTAAAGGTTGATGCAGTCGCATTCTATCTAAATTGATCGGGACTATAATGTTCATAAATTCGTTATGGGGTGATCGAAATATGGATAATGTACAATCTTTGGAAACTAAATATCCACAAGTAAGGGATTTAATGAATGAAAAGCCGATTTTTTGGAAGAATCCAGACTATGGTCAGGCCGCTGAATTGCCATTCTCAAAGGCTGATATCCTGGATGCAGTTGAACGGTGGAAACGGTTCGCACCATATATTGAGCAGGCCTTTCCCGAAACTGCTTCAATGCATGGGATCATTGAGTCCCCGTTGATTAGGTTGGATAAGATGAAACGGGCTTGGGATGACGAACATCAGACACCCCTTGCCGGAAACCTTTACTTAAAAGCTGACAGCGAACTGCCAATCTCCGGTTCGATTAAGTCTCGTGGTGGGATTTATGAAGTATTAAAATTCGCCGAACATGTGGCGATGACCAAGGGCAATCTTAAACAGACTGATAATTATGCGATTTTGGGAACCCCTGAATATAAGCATCTATTCGCTCAATATGGTGTGATGGTTGCTTCAACGGGAAATCTGGCGTTAAGCGTGGGAATTGCTGCATCAACATTTGGTTTCAAGACCACTGTTTATATGTCACGGGATGCCAAGGAATGGAAGAAAGCCAAGCTCCGAGCCAATGGCGTTAATGTGATTGAACTGGACACCGACTTTTCATCCGTTATTCCGCAAGCCCGCCAGGCAGCAGCCGAAGATCCCAAAATTCATTTTATAGATGACGAGGGTTCCGCTGATCTGTTTATTGGATATGCGGTTGCCGGTGTTCGTCTTCAGCAGCAGTTCCAGATACAGGGAATTAAAGTGGATCGTGATCACCCGGTGATTGTGTATCTTCCGGCCGGTGTCGGTGGCAGTCCAAGCGGGGTTACCTTTGGACTGAAAATGATGATGGGACCATATATTCATGCCATTTTCTGCGAGCCGACCCATGTGCCCTCTGTAACCTTGGGGATGATGACCAAGCTCAATAATCAGATTTCTGTGTTCGATATTGGTTTGGATGGCAAGACTGCTGCCGATGGGTTAGCGGTTGGCCGGCCATCCCGAATTGCTGGTAAAATCATGAGAACATTGTTGTTTGGCAGTGTGACCTTTGATGATCCAACTATCTATAAATACGTTGCTCAGTTGATGGATACCGAGCATATCACCGTGGAACCTTCCGCGGCTGCTGGATTTACCGCAATTGAACGGGCAATTACTGAAGTGCCTGCATTCAACAGCGAAAACGCCACCCACATTGTCTGGGCAACGGGTGGTAGTATGATGCCTGAAAGTGAACGAAAAGTGGATCACGATAAGGGTGAAGCATTACTTTAATATGAAGATAAAAGTGGAGACTGTGAGCAAAACATGCGTTTTGTTCGCGGTCTCTTTTAGTGTTGAGATTTTAAAGCTAGTCATCATCGCGTTTGGATAGCCAATAATATGTGCCAAAGCCACCAACCAGTGTCGCAATAATACATCCGGGAATTAAAATCCAAAGTAATTTAGACTTGGGGATGACCGGATCAGTCATCATCTTCCCAATAACCGGCAGTCTTGAAAGAACCCCAATGGCAGCATCAAACGTCATGACCACATAAATAATAGTCCACGGCATCTGATGTTTGAAGATCCCAACGTATAGATATGTCATGAATAAAAAGACAATGGCAATTACGACGATCCCAAGCGTGCCATTCAATTCGAGACTCAGTGGTGTTTTGAGAAAAATTGAACCCGCAACAACTGCAAGAAATAAGATGACAGCAAGTCCATTGATCATAAACTTCATCGCTTTTTGCTGGTAAATCGTCTTTCCAACTAACCAAAGAATGACATTTGCGAGAATAAAGGAAACAAATCCCATGATAATGAGATTGCCGAAGTCGGTTTTGACCCCCGGGGTTGTCAGACTTGGAATCATAAAGACCACCACATACCCAAAGGCAATGCTGAGCGCAAACTTCAATGTTTCCGACAAATTTCTGGGTAATGATTTCAATATCTCATCGGCTGATTGCTTGGGATCCTTGCCGAAGTACGATTGAGCTGACTGATTATTAGATTGAGCTTCCAAAATATCATTGAGAATATCCAGCAGGATTTGTTCAACATCCAGATCACTTTTGAAGGTTGAATTTGCACGGATGTACATCATGAGTTCTTCGTAATATTGTTTGTTTTCCGGAGTTAGTTGTTTTCTGAGCTGGTTGTTCTTTTCAATCAGGCTATCTGCTTTCATCGTTGTCACTCCTTTTGTGGATGAGGCTGTTCACATTGCTTGATAGGGTGCTCCATTGATTAATAAACTGTGCTTTTTCCTGGAGACCATCGGCAGTTATGTAATAGTACTTCCGTTTTGGCCCTTCCTTGGACGGTTGCATTTTCCCTACAATCAAGCCTTTTTTTCCCATATTAATCAGTAGCGGGTAGATGGTTCCTTTGGGTACGTCTTGGAAGCCAAACTCGGTTAATGCCTGGCTAATTGAATAGCCGTACATGGGTTCATCGCTGATCAATATCAGCAGACACCCCTGGAGGATTCCCTTTAACATTTGACTGGAAAGATCTTGCTTTGACAAATAATCACCCCACTAGTATGTATTGCCTACTAGTAGAATATCAAATGACCACTAGTTTGTAAAGCAAGATAGCAAAAAAGAGCCAACAATTAAGTTGACTCTTTAGAATATGCGATTATTTAGGACTCGCGAAGCTTCGTCTCATTGCAATCAATACAACTGCGAGGACACAGCCGACAAGTCCAAATCCAAACGAAAAACCATTGATTTGGATCAGCCATCCAAGCAGTGGGAACATGAAAATCATCGCTGCCGAGAACAGAACGCTGGCAACACTTAACAAGGTTGCCCGTTCTTCAGAGCTGATCATTTCATTGTAGTAACTGCTGAAGATGGGGTCGATGAAGGATGGTAACAGTTGAGAGATTAGAAACATGGCAATTAATAATGGCAGCCAGGCCAGCCATGTTAACATCAACATGCAGGCGAGGCTGACACTTAATGCGATGATTAATTCGCGCTTCGAGAACTTTTTTTGAATGGTTGGGGTGAGTTGAATCCCAACGATATTTAATAATGCAGACACCACCATCAGGGCTGAAATCATCCAGCCTGAGAAGTGATCATTTTCCATCAAAGTTTGGAAATAGTAAAAGTAGGAAGTACAAACAGTGGCATACAGGGCATCAAACAACATCAGATTCCGTAATTGATGATTTCCCTTCATCGTCTTGTATGAATTAACCACAATTGATTTCACCGATGTGGGCTTTTCAACCGTCCGTTTCTTGATAACCGGTTCCTTGAAGAATAAGACGGTAATCAATCCCATCATGCCAACTACAATTCCAATGACATAAGTTAATTCGAAGTGCCAGTGAACCAGGAAGCCGGCAATCACAACTCCCAGGGTATCGGCAAATTCAATGATCACGTCAATGTGGCTGATGACTTTAGGATATCGTTTTGTTGCCTTGTCCTTGACCAGTGAGTCGTACAATAGGGCTTCCATGGTTCCCGACTGCATATTATAGGAAAGGGCACTGATGATAAATCCCAAGGCAAACATCCAGAATGTCTGGCCAAATAAGATAATCGCGGCAGAGAGAATCGCCGCCAGTCGGCCAATGACCAAGTCAAATTTATATGTGAGCCGGTCCGCCAAAACGCCGGAAGGAACCTCGAACAAGAAGCTGGCAATGTGAAAGATGCTTTCACACAAGCCAATTTCGACAAGGGTCAGGCCCCTTGTCTGCAGGTACATCACCCACAGGCTGGTAATCCCAAACCACGATAGAAAGCTGTAAGTATAACCTTTATTAATATTTGAAGCATAGTTCGTTTTCATTTATGTGCACTCCAGTTCATGCAAGATCCACAACTGTTCGGTGTATTTAAAGATGTCCGAGTTGTGTGATCTTTAAGAATCTACGACTGAAGTGCGTTGATCTCGAAAATACTGTGCTGAAGGCTGATCCATGCCAACATATTCATCACTCCGTTTCTGAAATTCGATCATGATATTAATAAAAGGATACACTTTATAGAGATTGACGACAAGTCCATCAAGCCATACCAACATAAAAACGAGCCCCACTTTTCAGTAGGACCCGTTGATTGGATTGATCAATAACTATTCACCAGGTTTGTAGCTGTCATCGATAATCATAACTGGTTTGATAACTGAACCGTCGTTGGAAGCTTTATTGGCTTCGTTAACCTGCTCGAAAGTGTAGAACTTCTCGAGTTTATCGAATGGGAAGTCGCCTGCTTTCCAGAAGTCGATTAAGGTCTGAATACCAAGTTGTGGAACGGCGTCGCCCATCAGCACACCATCGATGTGTTTTTGAAGTGCGGTGATTTCGTTCCATGGAAGGAATTCAAGGGTCTTTGCGGTAACGGCGATTGGTGCGAGGTGACCGCCTGAAGCCAGAGCTGTAATTGCCTGATGCATAATTGCAGAAATCCCGGTAGTATCAATGGCGTAGTTGACACCTTGGCCGTTCGTCAATTCTTTAACTTTGGCAACCCAGTCTTCATTTAGGCTGTTGATGGTATCAGTAGCGCCAAGTTCTTTGGCCATTTCCAAACGTGAATCATGGATGTCGACACAAATGATCTTGGAGCAGCCTTTGATTTTAGCGGCCATTAAAGCAGCTGAACCAACGGCACCAGTACCAACGATGGCAATGGTTGAGCCTTCTTCAGGGTCAAGTCCGTTAAAGACAGTTCCTGAGCCGGTTACGAAGCCACAGCCCAGAGGACCAACTTTACGTAAATCAATGTCTTTGTCGATAACGGTCACGTTACGTTCCTGAACCAGCGTTTCAGTGGTAAAGGATGACTGGTTGAAGAAATTGTGGATTGGTGAGCCGTCTTCTCGAGTAAATGCGACTGAGCCATCAGGACGAACCCCGGCAAAGTTCAATTGCCCCCAGTTCACGCAGGAAGATGGGTGACCGGTTAAGCAGTTTTGACAGGTCCCGTCGTAATCGTATGACAGGATAACGTGGTCGCCTTCCTTAACGGTTGTGACAGATGAGCCGACTTTTTCAACAATTCCGGCACCTTCGTGACCAACAACCCCAGGATATGGGTAATCACCGGCAGAGCCGTTACGAACAGCTTCATCAGAGTGACAGATCCCGCTGGCAACAATGTGGACTAACACTTCATGCGCTTTTGGCTGATCATCGACTTCAAGTGTTTCTAATTTGAATGGTGCGTTTAACTCTTCGATGACTGCCCCTGTAATTTGTCTAGCCATAATTTATTCCTCCTTTAAATACATAACTTCCCCTAGAGCTTTTGTAAGCCCTTTCAACAATTGTAGAATACTATAATATATATACGTTTTCAAACAATTTGATTGTTAATTTATACACAAAAAGGCCGGAATATATGAATTAATATAACATGATAGCATGCTAATTGTAATAAAAATCTGCCGATTTTGATAACCGACAGATTATAGAAGCTTATTTAATTTCTTTAAAATCCAGAAACCCGCTCATTCCCAACACAATTCCCACAAATGTGAAGAACGTACCGGTGCGAAAGCCAAAAAGGGCGTCAAGGGTTAAACCGCCTAACAGTCCAAGTGAAAGGCCGAGTAAATGGTTGTTCGGAATGGCCACTTTTTGAGGTTGATGGGAGCTCTGTTTACTTTGATCCATCAAAATCGCTTCTTTCTTGTCGTTACTTAATCAACGTTCCAAACTTCGCGGGCGATATCCCGGACTAATTTTAACTTATTCCACTGTTGCTGCTCGGTGAGCTTGTTGCCTTCTTCAGTGGAGGCAAAGCCGCATTGCGTCGACAGCGCCAGGTTTTCCAAGGGTACTTTGGCGCTGGCTTGATGGATTCGGTTGATAACGGCGTCCTTATCTTCGAGTTCAGGAGACTTGGAGGTAATCAGTCCAAGGACAATCCGCTTATTCTTATCGCCGTTCCAGATCTTTGCCAGTGGGGTGAAGTCGCCGGCCCGTTCGCTGTCATATTCGAGGAAGAGACCGTCGTAATGCAGTTCGCTGAGATAGTCGGCAATGTCGTCATAGCCTCCGGTGAATAGAAATGTGGATTTGAAATTCCCACGGCAGATATGAGTCGTTACCGTCAGGTCATCAGGCAGATCAGTGAGTAATTTGTTGATGACTTTAACTGAGTCTTCAGCCAACTTGACGTATTTTGCGTGGGCATCAGGATCATCGGCAGTTTCGTTTAACTTGCTGATCAGAAAAGCCCAAGTGGTGTCGTCTAATTGAACATAACGGGCACCAAGTTCATAGAAGTGCAGGATGGTTTCATGGTAGGCCTTGGCAACGTCATCTAAATATTGATCCCAAGTGTCATAGAATTTGGACCAATTGTCGCTTCGGTTATCCCGGAATAACATGGTTGGGGATGGGATGGTCTGCTTGGGTGTTACGCCATCCGGGGTGATGGATTCGAGAAACTTGAAGCTGTCAAAGAAGGGATGATTGGGATTAAACGCGACCTTGCCGGACAATTCGGCATTATCGGTCCGGGTCTTGCTGCCATGGAATTTGTAGCTCTTATGGTAGTCGTATTTTTCAACGCCGGTTAGTCCCCACAGAAAGTCCAAATGCCACCAGCTGCGGTTAAACTCACCGTCGGTAATGTCTTTTAAGCCAAGCTCAACTTGTTTGGCAACGATCTTTTTAGTTTCTTCATGCTGGACGTTTTGTAATTCTTCCGCGTTGATTTTGCCTGCTTTGAATTTAGCGTGGGCATCCTTTAACGCCTGGGTTCTTAATAAGCTGCCAACAACATCGTACCGATATGGGAATTTTACTTGAACTGCTGAATTTGTCATGTGTAGATCCTCCTATAATTTTGAAAGTTTAACTTACGAAAAAAAGCACTCGTCCCCTGACTGTCATATTGACAATCAAGGGACGAATGCTCGCGTTACCACCCTTATTTGCGCTGCTCTTACAAACAACGCCTCACCGGTACCTATGATACCCGGGAAGTTAACGGTTCCTACCGATTATTCCGCGTTAACGGAGTAATGCCTTTTGGAGCTCATCTTCACCGTCTTTTCGATACCTGCTCTCATCTGCCAGGCTTTCTGAAATCGATCCGAGTGGCTACTCTTCTCCTAATAGCTTAAAATTCGTAAGTTTTCTAATTGCTTTTTAATTTAACTCAAATAATTATAATTGTCAACTCATCATTTCCCTGCGTTTCCCCAAACGGAAGTGAATATGGATCGCTGCCAACAAGACAAGGTTAAGCAGCGCAGCAAAAGTGAACACCTCGGTGCCGATTGCGTGGAACAGGTAGGCGCTGAACATGATACCCAGGATAAACGTGACAATCGCACTCAAAAAGTGCCCGGCTTTAAACATTGCCGTTCGATCATGGCTGAAGATTGCTTCGTAGACGTTGTTGGCAAAGTTCTTCAAATTTCCCGTCATGATACCGTTGTTGACACTGGTGGCACCGATTCGGTTGAAGACGGTTAATTCATAACCGGAGAACATTCCCAAAGAAAACAGCATGCTCAGCTTGGGCATGTGGACCGCTGCTGCAAATGTTAAAAATGCCAAGAAGATAATACTAAAAAATAGCAACAAATTAAATCGTCGGTTGGGGCTTAACTTAATGTGTTTGCACCCCTGGGAAATGAACGCTCCCAGCAGAAATCCAAGGAGTACGGGCACCCGAATGTAGGCAGTTGCCCATCCTTTGGTGGCATATTCATACGCGAAGACGACCAGATTTCCTGTCTGGGCACTGACGAATGAACCGTTAAAATTTTGAAATGTGTAGGCATCGATTGAGCCCATGATAAAAGTCTGGGCAAGTGTCGTTATGCTGTGTTTTGTAAAAAATGCCATAGCAGTCACTCTTTTCTATCTCAAGATATTTATAGGTCTACTATAACAGAGTGTTCGACATTCAAGGTGGACTGTCTATTGTTTCTTTTAGGAAACTTGGTATACTTAAAATACTTTTGATGAGAGAACGTTACATTTAATGTGTAAGCTACTAACTTTTTATTCGTTAATAGGGTACAATGTTTGTAATATGTGTCATTGGAAGGATGATCATTATCAATTCGAGTGTTTTAATCGCTGAAGATTTTTCCGCCGTTGGTCGGCTTTCGGCCACCGCCGCAATTGCCGTGTTCTCGGCCTTTGGGAGTCAAACGGCAACTTTACCGACTGAGGTTTTGTCAACTCAAACAGAGGGCTTTGGCAAGCCGGCAACATTAAATACGGATGAATGGCTGCAGCGGGCGACGGATCATTGGAATAGTTTGGACGATTTGAACTTTACTTCAGGGATCATCGGTTATATCGGCAACTCAGACACGGCTAATTTCCTGCATGATTATTTTTCTTATCTGAATTTGGGAGAATTATTAATTGACCCGGTCATGGGTGATCAAGGGAAAATGTATGAGGGTTTTGATGATCAATACTTGGCAACCATCCAACGGCTGGTGAAAATCGCAACGATTATCACCCCAAACGTCACGGAATTGAGCCTGCTGAGCGGTGAAAAGCTGGCCAGCGATGCAAGCAATGAGGAGATTGGTCAGGTCATTGCAACATGGCGACACGATAGTCATTCCCATGCCAAAGTAATTGTTACCGGGGTTCAACGCGATGGTGGAATTGGCTGTGTTTATATGAATGCCGGCCGTTTAAAATGGGCAGGGTCACCCTTTATTTCTGGGCATTTCTATGGGACCGGAGATTTGTTTTCAGCACTCTTGATTGGGTATTTGAACTTCGATTTGGATTTTGATACGGCTGTTCAAAAGGCGGTCATCGGCGTATACGATGCCGTCAGTCTCACTACCAGGGAACCACAGAGTCAACGCAAATTTGGCCTGAATTTGACCAGGTCGTTGTATAATGTCGCAAAGTTTACGTTAGGGCAAACAGGGGAAGAAGTGTAAGTGATGGATTTACAAACAATTAAACGTAACTTGTCGGACGTCTTAACCGAATATTTTGATAAAGTGAAGTTTCCTGAGAACGGCATATTTGTGGTTGGCTGCAGTACCAGTGAAATTTCCGGTGATTGGAAGGGGACCAATTCCAGGTTGGATGTCGGTAAAGCCGTTGTTTCAACGTTGGAAGAATTTCTGATTCCAAGAAACATTAACATGGCGATTCAGGGGTGTGAACACATTAACCGGGCACTGCTGCTGGAAAGACGAGTGGCTGAACGTCATAATTTGGAAATTGTGTCGGTTGTCCCAGCAATGCACGCTGGCGGTGGCACTCAAGTGGCTGCTTACGAACGGATGGATGATCCGGTTGAGGTCGAACACATTACAGCGTTTGGCGGGATTGATATTGGTGGTACGGAGATTGGGATGCATGTTAAGTATGTCCAAATTCCGGTGCGCATGACCAACCGGAAAGTTGGTGCTGCCAACGTCGTCTGCCTGTCATCACGACCAAAACTCATTGGCGGTGAACGGGCAAAGTATGATTTTACGGAAGCAAACAAAGAAGATTATGTATTGGGAGGAAGTCAATAATGGATCGTAGAAGTGTAGGAGGCAAAGTCAGCAACAATATTTTTAAGCTGGTTTTAACAGCAATGTTTATCGCGGTAACCGTCGCAATCAGCCGGTTCTTCATTATTCCGGTACCGATGACTCACGGGAATATCAACCTGTGTGACGCCGGTATCTTTATCAGTGCTATTTTATTAGGACCCAGAGTCGGTGGGGTTGTCGGTGGTGCCAGTGGTTTTTTGCTTGACCTGATTTCAGGTTACAGTCAATACATGTGGTTTTCACTGATTGTCCACGGAGCTGAGGGCTTGATTGTCGGCTTGATTGCAGGCAAGAATCCGGATCGTAAATGGAGTAAATTGATTGCCGTTTCAGTCGGGATCGTCATTATGGTCTTTGGCTATTTTGTGACTGATTCGATTCTCTATACCCTGTATGCCGGATATGTCGGCATTGGGATGAACCTGATTCAAGGTGCGGTCGGCGCTTTAATTGCGTATGTGATTACGCCACGATTGAAGAAGCGGATTTAAAATAATTAACTTAATTTTCCCGAGTTGGCTCGCTTATCGTAAGCCCAAGGGAAATTACATAGGAGGAATGTCTGAATGACTGAAAATAACAGCGTTTTAACCGATCAAGATTTATCAGAGCTTCACGAAAATTTTAAGAACACACCCAAAAGTGATGTGTTATCAAGAATCATTAATCAAAACGGCATCAACCAGGCAGCCCAGGATCCCGACACCCAAGTTCGCTTAAATCCCGTATTTTCTGTCGATCTACAGACCGGTGGAGTCACCAACCAAAAGCAAAGCGGCCGCTGCTGGCTGTTCTCATTGGTTAATACCTTGCGTCATCAATTTGGGGCCAAGTATAAGGTGAAGGATTTCAACCTGTCTCAAAAATACTTGTTCTTCTGG
Source organism: Lentilactobacillus sunkii DSM 19904 (assembly GCF_001435575.1). GTDB lineage: Bacteria > Bacillota > Bacilli > Lactobacillales > Lactobacillaceae > Lentilactobacillus > Lentilactobacillus sunkii. The sequence goes on along the minus strand of NZ_AZEA01000022.1, from coordinate 15,123 downwards.
GATAAGATCGAATTGGCAAACATCTTTTATGATCGAATTCTCGCAACTGCCAGCCGGCCGGCTGACGACCGTGAAGTTGAGGCTTATTTAAGTTCGCCCAACGACGATGGTGGTCAATGGGCCATGGCTGCTGCCCTGGTTCAAAAATATGGCGTGGTTCCGGTCAGTGATTATCCGGAAACAGCCAATGTGGAAAACACCGGTGGCTTTGACACCGTCATTAACCGCAAGCTGCGGATTGATGCCGTCAAGCTCCGCGAGATGGTTCAAGACGAAAAAAGCGATGACGAGATTAATGCTGCCCGCAAGCAGATGCTGAATGAAGTTTATCGGATTACCGCTTATTCATTCGGCGAGCCGCCGACAACAGTTGACTTTGCCTACCGCGATGACGATAAGAAATACCATAAGATTTCCGGCTTAACACCGAAGGAATTCTATGATAAATACTTCGACACCGACTTGGACGACTATGTTGTCTTGGCCAATTCTCCTGAAAAAGATTACGACCAGCTGTACTCATTACCAAGCGAGGATAACGTTGTCGGCGGTAAACAAATCCAGTTCTTAAACCTGCCGATGGGCGTTCTCAAAAAAGCCACAATTGCCCAGCTGAAAGACGGCGAAACGGTTTGGTTCGGCAATGACGTGTTGGAACAAATGGATCGCAAGAAGGGTTACTTGGACAGCCACCTGTTCCGCTATTCAGAGTTATTCGATACCGACTTGGAAATGGATAAGGGGACTCGGCTCAAATACCATCAAGCAGAAGTTTCTCATGCCATGACCTTTACCGGCGTTGATTTGGATGGCGATACTCCAACTAAGTGGAAAGTCGAAAATTCATGGGGTGACAAGAACGGTGAGAAAGGGTACTTCACCATGAACGATGACTGGATGGATGATTATGTCTACGAAGTCGTTGTCCACAAGAAGTATCTGTCTGATGCACAGAAAGAGCTCCTTAAGCAGGCACCTGTTGAACTGCCGGCTTGGGATTCATTGGCTTAAATTGCGAAAATGTTGACACATTCTCAACACTTCTCATAAACACAAAAGTATAAGAGAATTGAGTGTCCAAAAAGGGAACCCGGATAGCGGATTCCCTTTTTTGGTGTGTTCTTTAATTGATCATGGATAATTTACTTAAGCTGACTCATATATTACGTTCATGCGTGTAATAGGAGCAACGGATTATCCTAAACCTTGACCAGTTGCTAATCTGGTAGGATCCATAAGGATTTTGTGGGTTTTGGTTGGCAAACGATATTCAAGGGACTTGAACCCAGGAACATGGGTCATTTCGATATATTCTGAATCGCGAAAAATATTAATATCAATCTTATATTTGGGCTTCGCCTGATAGAAAGTGTAATGATAAATAACTGTTTGTGATTTATGATGGCTTCCTAACTTAAGGTCGGAACTATCGCCAACATTTCCAATGATATCAGAAACATAATTGACTGACTGGTGATTTGTAATTTGAATGACTTGATTACTTGTTGGACTTGTTACCCTTACCCAATCGTAGTGTCGAAAATTGTTAGTTTTGTATGGATAGTTTGGTGAAAAATGAGTTTTATTAGTACTGGATGCTTTGCCAGCACAGCCTGACAACATCATCAATGTAATTAAAATTATTAAGAACCGGTTTTTGTGTAACAACAGATTGTTCATAATGAGTACCACCTGATTAATATTTTGACTTCGAATCGAATCGGTTCCAGTACTTTCTGATTTTTAAAAAATAGGTAATAAAAATGGAACATATTTATTAATACAGGATATATTATATCTTGAATGGCCTAAGTTTACAATCAGTTAATTTTGCATTTTTGATTATTCATCCATTACTCCATAAAAAGAAGCCGAGAACACAATGTCCTCGGCTTCTGAATTCATTCTATTTAGTTATGCGGTGTCACCCAAACTTGTGGTGCCGGATCGTTATCCAAGTTACGGACAACTTTATATCCGCTGACCTTGAGCTTTGATTGATGATTTTTGCCAGCAACTGTATTCTTTACTGAAACTGTTTGGTGCATTGGGATATCTGAAAGCTTACCCTTCATGTAGATAACCGGCTTGTCAGCGGAGTCATTCTTGAAGGTGTACTTCAGTGTTCCCTGTTTATCAAGATCATTTGCTTTTTTAGCTTCGCTATATGTCTTGTAGATTTTGTTAACACTGTAAATCGTAACGGTATGGTTTTTACTGTTAAATTTGTAGGCATCAATACCGGATTTGCTCTTATAGTTAATTGAACCGTTCATGTACCAAAGATTGTCATTTGACGTCAAGACTTCCTTGGCTGACTTATTTTGAACCTGGTTCTGCATGCTGGCCTTGCTGCTGTCGTTATTTGAACTTTTATTGGAAGAACTGCTGCAGCCGGCTAAAATTAGTGCAAAGCTTGCAACAACTGCTAAAATGGCAGCCAATGATCTGCGCTTTTTCATATTCATAATCACCTCATATGTTGAAATTATCACATAATCCTGTCAAAATCTAGTAGTATGGTTCAATATTAATATTTGATACAGAAGTTTAACAAGATCGCAACTTCAAAAAGCGTAAAATCTAATTGAGGGGAGGCAATGACAAATGGTTACAATCCGAGACATCGCTCAAAGGCTGGGATTATCGACTTCGACAGTTTCACGGGCGCTCAATAATAATAAACGGATCAGCTTGAAGACCCGTCGTAACGTGAAGCGTACCGCTGACTTAATGGGCTATCAACCTAATTACAACGCCAAAAATTTGACGAATCGAGAGGCCAACACTGTCGGCGTTGTCTTCCCGGTTAATAATCGAGTCGTCGATAATATCTTTTACGTTGGCATTTTGCGGGGCATCAATGCCCAGCTGAACAGCCGGAATTATGTTTTATCGATCGCAATTGGTGACAGCACCCAGCAGGTAATTGATAACGTCAAATCAATGATTACCCGGGCCCAAATTAAACATTTTATTCTGTTGTATTCACACCAGAATGACCCGGTTATTGAAATGCTTCAAAAAGAAGACGTCGATTTTGTGACGATTGGTAAGCCCGCAGAAGGCCAGAAATGGCTGTATGTTGACAACGATAACGTGAAGGCCGGTTTTGACGGAACCAATTTCTTGATGGATCGTTATCAATCCCAACATCCGGTTTTCGTCCAAACTCACAATAATTGGCCGTACGAAATTGACCGTGGTGAAGGCTATAAGAAGGCGGTTGACGAGGCTGGCAAGTCACCCGTTATCTTATCAACCCACGATAACGACGATGAGTCAGAAGATGACTTCATTCGCCAAAACCCACAAATGGATAGTATTGTTGCCATTGACGATTATAGTGCCCTGCAGATGTACCACCGTTATAAAATGATTAATCCTGATAAAGATATTGAAGTTCTTGGCTACAACAACTCATTGCCAAGTGAACTAACCGATCAGCATTTTCACTCAGTCGATATTCACCCCGATGAAATGGGGCAGTCAGCGGTTAAATTGCTGCTGGATAAACCGGCGGACGACGAAAAGATGCTTGACCATATCATTGTTGGCCATGCGATTGTTTGAATTTACGTAGAGTAAAGCACAATCCCGAGTTTAAGGAATCGTGCTTTTTGTTTCTGAGTGGTAAAAGTTAAATGAGGTTCTTGCCTGTTCGTAAAGACCTGTCTCATGTATTGTTTATAATCCACATTGTTAAGCATACATTGCGCAATACAAACCGGAATGGTATTAATATCGAAACTGAAGGCGTTCAAATTGCGAGTGATTTGTACGTTGGTATTTCTTATCATAATGCGGATGCGACGGCAACTACAGAAAACAGATTGTATACCACAACCAAATCATCATGGTAATAAATAAAAAGTAGCTTCCACCAAAATCCTTCTGCAAACCTGCGGAGGGATTTTGTTTAACATAAAGATACCGGTAACCATCATTCCAGCATGGATTGAGACAGCGTAATTTAGGGTTCCAAGAAGTAAACAAATCCCCAACCATAATTTTTGCTAGCCATACCAGAGACTGATACTGAAACTTGCCACCCCTTAAGGTCTTTTACTTGATAATTGTTCCCGGTAAGATCAGTTAATAGTGCCTTAGGAATTACAGCATGTAAATATGCGTTAAAAGAAAGTTTCCCTGACTTTAATTGTGCTTGTAATCGCTTATCTGAGGCCAAAAATCCTGGAATAGTGATTCCTTGAAATTTTTTGTATTGAGCACCCAACGCTTTTTGGAGATACTCCTGCTGACTATCTGGATGGTTTTTTAATTGGTCGGTAATCTGTTGTAAATGGGGACTGTAAATTGTTCCTGGTAGCGCATTTAGCGTCTGCTGTTTAATGCTCAAATGTTTCACTTGTTTTAGATATCCCCGCCAAACTAGCCCAGAAACGGTGTTTTCAGGATTTTTAATCCGGTAAAAGATTCCCGTTTTCTTGCCATTTGTCATTTTGTAACTTTTGTAAACGTACCAATTAGTCCCAGGATAATCACTTAATGAAAATTGTTTCTGGGTTAGCTTATTATTCCAAATAACAGCTTTTGGATTACCAGATCTAGTCTGGTAAGTTGGCAATATAGTTGCGTAGCTTTTGCTTTTGATTGAATGGTACACCTTGGCTGCATGGACTGCAGGTGATTGAGTTATAAGGCCGATACTTAAAGTTAGGCCACTTACGAGTAAAACCTTCATTAATTTATTAATCATATACAATCTCCTTTTTACCGATTCACCTTTTGATTTACTTTCAGTATACGCGATTAGATGGACAATTTTAAAAAATGAGGTTGGATTGTAGTCAGTGGGTAAGACAGATCTTGAGAACGATCAATTACTCATACAGCCAGGTAGCTGGTACTAATCTAGCCTATAGTCAAAAGCCTACCCGAGACTGCCATCAATTCTTCGGTGTAAGAATATTAGTTTATTTAGTTTTTCTAACCCAACTCAATCTGATTCATCATATTTTTCGTGCTGGTTTGATCCAGACCCAAGTGTACCCCGATCGATGTTCAGGGCAATGAAAGTTTTGCGATTAAGGGTGTAGTCACTGGTATCTTGGACAATTAAAAACATTCAGCATCAAAAAGAAGCGTCTCGTTAGTGCCATTAACGGGACGCTTTTTCGTTTGTCGGTCAAGTGGCGGTGATTTGGCGGTGAGTCGTCCGGAAGTGGTCGGCTTTAAAAGGCCAAATGACGATATGCTATAAGCATCAAATCGATTTGATACACAACCGCTGATTTAATTACCGGAGTTAAATTGGCCAACCAAAATAAATTTAAAGAAAGAAGATTTTAATTATGGCACAACCAGCTTATCGTAAATATACACTTACCGGGCTTCCAAAAGGAACCGACGGGTATGATCGAGTTGCACAGAAAACATTGATTTCAAAAACTAAAGCATATGTCTTACAAGTCTATGACAACGCCAGTTATTCTAAACTGTCGATGGCAGATTTACCGACTGATGAAAAGGAGGATTCAAATAACACATTGGATTTTTCTAAGTACCAGCCAATGACTCTTAAGGGCTTTGGTCATGGGCAAACTTTGGAGCTTTATACGTATAACAATACTGATTATTTTTGGATTGGTACCAAAGGAGTTCAAACACGGCTAGAAAAGTATAATGATAATGACCTCTGGGGAACTCAACTTGGACGAATGACTTTCCAAGAAGGTATGACTTATGAAAATGCCGAACAGTTGCCCAATCGTCTAACTTATCTAACCCGTATTGCCGGAAATACAAAATCAACTGGTAGTATTGAACGAGTTGAAGCAGCTTTAACAAGCGATACTAAACATTTACTGATTCTAACGGTTAATGTTGACCATTCAAAAGCTCATTTGAGTATGTACAAAAATAAAGATCTCAACGATGCCTTTGAAAGAACTGGTGGCACTGTTGAAATGGACACTGATGGAATGTCTGCATTCGAAGGAACTGCTTCAATTCCAGGAAGCATCTATTTGCAGATGCGTAACCCTTCTATTCAAGGAATCGACGTTTCTAATAAAACTAAGAACGGTAACTATTTAGTCTACATCTCAGGTGGCAAAGTTAAGCAAACCCCTTCTATTACTCGAGCAACGTTTAACACTAACGGAACAATCCGTGGTCTGGGCAATTACCAATTGCTTAGAAACACTTATTGGCCCGCCAACCGCACCGAAACCGAGGCGGTACAGATCTACAGTGCAACTAATCTGTTACTCGGCATTGCTTACCATGATACTAGCGGTCATACTTCGGACAATTATGTTTACCGAATAGCCAAAAATGTTTTTGACTAACAAGACGAAAAGGAACGGCAAAAGCCGTTCTTTTTTATTTCGTTCCAATTGCAAACCCTTGGTGCATATCACCCGTAGCATATTGATCGGACCACTGGAAGTTAGTGAGATAGATGCCAATGACGTATTCCTTTTGACGTTTAGCAGCAGTATAGCCGTTAGCGGCCAAAATCGCCTTAATTTTTGCTAATCGCTGTTGGCTGGTTAACTGGTTCTTGACATTCAAAAAGTCATCCATTGCCTTGAAAGTGGCCACATTATTAACAATCTTGTCCTTAGGGTCACGAAACAATGCATAACGACTTAGTGGCTTGGAGACGGTACTATTTGGAAACAGTGCCAAAACGTCACGAGTTAGCTGCTGATATTTGGATTGCTTGATAAACTGGTTATATTCTGCGTTTGTAGCGTTATCAAGGCTAATGCTTTTCACTTTGGTAAAGTTAGGGTTATACCCCGGTTTGAGATAGCCCCGCCAAATCCAGCCACTAACCGATTTCTTGGTTTTGGTTGGGGAAACTGCGCCAACTCGGTAGTAAACAGCATTCTTGTTATTATGACGAAGCACAACCGTACCAGTCGAATGCCAGGAAGTGTTCGGGTAATTTTTTATGTTCGCCATTTTTTTAGTATGCTTAGTGGTAGTCCAAACGTACGCGTTTCGCTTTGGATTAGCTGCATGATACATTTTACCAGCTCCCGCAGGAAATGAACTTTTGACAACTGTATAACCAGAGCTCGCATGAGTAGTTGGATTGGACAGGATAGTGATGCCCAATCCAAGACTAAGCAACAACAAAGAACATTTTTTCATAAATATCCTCCTCTTATTGACCTTAGTATACCTGATCACGAGCTAAACTTAAAAATTAAAGATACTTACAACACGTATGTTTATAATGACGATTAAGCAATCAATTGCATTTCTGTACCTAATGAAGGACAATATCAAGTACAGAAAGGGTGATTCAAATGACTGTTGCTTTAACTCAAAGTGATTTTCGCTCACATTTAAAAAAATATCTCGACCAAGTCAATGATGATGACGAAACCGTCTACATTGCCCGCTCGAACAACCGCTCAGTCGTCGTCATTTCCCAGGAAAAAATGGATTGGTATGAACGTGCTTTGCGGGCCAAAGAAGGGTCGCTGGAATATGCCGTTGCTCGCGATCAGCTGATTAAACGTCATGTCTTGCCAGATAATGAAATTGTCGAATCCGATGACCATTATTGGGATCAGTTTAAAACATGAAAAAACTCCGATTCAAACCACGAGCAACTTTTAATGCTGACCTGAAACGGCTGGCCAGCTTGGATCGCAACATTATTGATGAAGCTCGGGCAGCCATCGATCTGCTGCTGGAAGCGCATCAGCTGCCACCAGAAAATCAGCTCAATGATACAAATGGCTTCCTCGTCGTTTATACTATTGATGAAGATGAATTAATCTTAATTGGCATTCGGAGGGGGGATAACCCTAATTGCCCCTATTAAAAGATTATTGATTGTAATCATTGACAATGTATGTACATCGATATATTATGTACATACAGAGAGGAGCCGTTAAGATGCAGAATTTATCAGATATCAAAGCGACCACCAAGGTTTTTTCGAACGGTAATTCAGACGCTATTAGAATTACTAAAAAGCTTAAGGAAGCTATGAAGTTAACTGCCGGTGACGATGTGGAACTGTCATTTAATCCCTCCACCAACAAGATTGAAATATCTAAGGCCAACACTGAGCCCAAAGTCAGTCCGGGGTTTCAAAAGAGATTTGACCGTCTTTATGCTGAGAACGCCGATTTGATGGAACGATTGAAAGACCTATGAATTATCTAACTAAAGACGATTTAATTGAAATTAACCGATTAGTAATTGAAGCGGCGCAAGAAGGAGCGGTTGGTGTGGCCGACCCAAATGGGTTAGAAGCCATTGTGCAACAACCTGTCCAACAATTCTTTGGCAGAGAAGCTTACCCAACCATTTGGCTTAAAGCTGCGTTTCTACTTCAAAAAATAACCAAGAAGCACGTCTTCTTTGATGGTAACAAACGAACCGCATTCATGGCCACCGCATTCTTTTTGGATCTGAATAACTACTCTTTAAAAGTGTCGGCCCAAGATGGCCAGGATCTGGTTATGGAAACCACCCTATCCGCTGATACCGAGGAACAGATGGTAAAAATTTCTCTTTTTATTAAGGAAAATTCATTTCTAATCAAAAGATGATTGTAGCTAGTACTCTTTTTGAATTTAACTGAAAAATTTTGGGCCTAAAAACGGCAAAATATGAAGTTGAAATTGTAAGCCGGCCGACAGTTGATTTCTGAGACAACTTTTAAGAGAGATCATGACGAAAAATTACCTCTAAATGCCACTGATATTCGTAATGAATACCAGTGGCATTTTTATTGAATCATTTTCAGTTAAATACATTTCTTAAGTTCCTTACCTTTTGTTTCAATCACGAGATAAAATTTTGATTATTACTCTTAGTGCTTTAACTCAATGTTGCCATCCTTTATTTCGTAGTGCCTCATTTCAGAGGTATCCTGCATTGTTCTGTGGGTAATCATAATCGCTGCGACTGGGAGTTCTTTAATTGTTCGCTCAAAGTCGTTGGCTGACTGATTATCCAAGTTGGCGGTTGGTTCATCGAATAATATGAAGCTGGTATTCTGAACCAGGGCTCGAGCAACGCCAATCTTTTGAATTTGCCCTGAAGAAAGATTTCCGGCGTTTGACGAAAGGATTTTGGTCTCGTCCTTCTTTGGAAGACTTTCGATAAAGTCCCATAAGTCGGTCTGCTTTAACACTTTCTCATATTGCTGCGACGTGATACTTCTGCCCAACAGAATGTTCTCTCGGATGGTTAAGCTAAACAACCTCACTTGCTGGGGCACATAGGAAAGTTTAACTTCATTGGGCGCAAATGAGGTCCTTGAATTGTCCAGATAGTGCAGGCTGCCCTTATTTGGCTGTTGGAATCCCAATAAGAGTTTCAAAAAGGTTGTCTTACCGGAACCGCTGGGACCCGTTAAGATGATCTTGGTCTTCGGGGTTAGTTGCCAATCCAGGCTGACATCTTTTAAAACCCAGCTTGTCTCTTGACCGTACTTAAAGCTCAGGTGGCTTAACCGCAGCGCTTTTATCTCGCTTGGATGGTTGGACGCCTGTTTTGCGATCTCAGAAGTCGTGCCAAATGATAATAGCCGTTTTGCAGAAACGGATGCTCTTAACAGTTGGTTATATAGACCCGGCATTGTATAAAAGATCCAGGTAAAGCTGCTGTTCAAGACATTAAATCCCATGAACTGGCCGATGGTAATTTGATTTTTAGCAACGAAGGTCAGACTGATGACCAGGGAAGTGACATCGAATAAGAAGCCGGCACCAACGCTAATACTTTCAATCAAGTGTTGGCTCCGGGCATTTTCAAGTTGGCTCTGCGTAAACTTTTTATATTTCTTCGAAAACAGATTTTGGGCAAAGCTTTCGGCATGGAGCGTGTGAAGCAGGACTTTAGCGTCAAAAATTTGAAGCAGGGTTGTCTGCATGGTATCCTGATCCGTCTGACGCTGTTGCTGGGTGGTTAGGATCCATTTTCCGGTTAATTTCGGAATTAAGAGCGATACCAGACCCAGTGTCAGAATGATTAACGTCAACCAGGGTGAAATTAATATGCCAAAGATGAATGCGGCTAAAAATGAAGCTGCGCCGGAAATAAAATCTGTTAAGGAAACCGCCAGCGACTGTGAAATGATTGGGGCGTCGGAATTATTGAGTGACAGCCAGGCTCCCAGCGGCTTGCTTAGAACCGCATCGGCTGGCTGAGACAGGGAGCTTTGGAAAACCGTGTTGGTGATGGAATTTTCAATGGATAGTTGAAGCATTCCTTCACTGATTTTTATCTGCCTTTGAATGATGCCGATTAGAACGCCAATGAAAGCAAGGCCACCGCCGATGACGATAAACTTTGTGAGTGACTGGGTGGTAATTGCTGAAACAAAATAATTCAGGTAGTAAGCCAGCACAAATTCCAAGCAGGCAATGCCCACTGCCATAGCTACCAGGTGATAATAGTGGAGCTGATGGAGAATACCTCGGCAATACTGAATAACGGCTTGATTCATTTTAATCACCAACCTTAATAACATGATCATTTGGCTCGATTAAGTCGAATGTATGACTGACGATAATAATTCCGTGGTTGTGAGCGATTTTGCGAAATAACTGGATGAGTGATTTTTGGTTGCTCTCATCGATGTCGGAAAAGGGTTCATCTAAAATCAAGTATTGCCGATGAGTCAATAAGGCGCGGGCAATGGCTAGTCTTCGGATTTGGCCCTTCGAAAAGTTGGTGTCTTCGCCAACCACACTTTCCAGTTTCTTGGGTAGTGAATTGACGGCGTCAAACATCTGGACCTGGATCAGTGCTTGGGTCAGTTCTTGGTTAGTCACTGATTTCCCTAATTTGAGGTTATCGGCAATGGTGGTATTAAACATTTGACCAGCCTGCGGAACAAACGCGGCATGATCTGCCAGTGACGACAAGTTATGCCCAGCGTTTGTACGAACCATTAGTGAGCCGCTATTGACAGTTAAGACACCCAACAGAATATGTAGAAGCGTTGTTTTACCGGCACCATTCCTGCCGATCAGGAAAGTGATTTTTCCAGGCTTGATGGTGAAGGATAGGTTCATCAAGGTAGGGTGATTATTCTTTGGATACTGATAGGTAATTTCCTGACCTTCGATGCTTTTAACCGGCTCTTCTGCGCTGGGAAGGGGTTGCCCGGGATTGGGGTGAGCTGATAAATGATTCGCAACCCGCCCCAAAGATACCTTCTGCCGGGCCATAAATGCCAGGACAATTGGAAGAGTCAAAAACGGATCAAAGATTGAGCCAATCCCAGCGTTCCAGATACCCAGCATGACATCAAAGTGGATCTGATGGGCGTTGACCAGTAACAATCCTACAAACAGCGAAACGACTTCCATGACATAAATCCCACCACGTACAACCCCATTGCTTGACGCGGTGGCGCCGACATCTTGACGCAATAAGGTTCGCTTACTGTCAAAGAGCCGATTGTTAACCGATGTTAACCATTTTGAAGCATTAAATATTCGGATTATTGATAGGTTGTGATATACATCCGGCAAAAAGTTCTTCTGTTGATCGTCACTTAATTGATAGGCTCGGCGATAGCGCACGTCTTGAACGTAAAAGTGGTGGGCAATGGCATACAGCCCACCTCCGATGAAAAGGTAAACGAGACCGTAAATCCAGGAATTGTAAAATGTGTAGATTAATCCACCGCCAATGATCATGACAAAATCAATTGCCGGCATAACTCCCATCATAAAATAATTTGCAATATTGTCAGCGTCCTGGTTGACCAGATTAACCATTGTGCCGTTATCCTGATTAAGATCGATTTCTCGCAGTGAGCTCGCCAAAAGTTCCTGGCTGACCGATTCAATTACCCGTTTCCGCAGCCGCTCCGAATACATAGAGTATGTATAATACACACCAGCATAAATGAGGGAGGCAATGGTCAGCACACCCAGAATCTGATATAAGATTGTTAATTTCTGAGCCAGTGCTGCAGCAACCCCATATTGCAGCATGACGGACACGAATACATTGAAGCCGTTAATGTAGACTTTTGCGATGATTAAGAAGGGGTAATCTTTTAAAGCGATGTATGAGAATAGCTTGGTAGATTTCATCTTGACACCTGATTTCTTGGATCGAATGTTAAGCACACCAGAAGATCCTTTATACGGTTCGTATGTGACAAAGCCTAGTGAATGAACGTTTTGTCGTTGAAAAAACAATAGTACACATCGTATGGAAAGTAAATACCTAATTTAATGATAAGACAATTAATATTTGATAAGTTTTGGGCTTCGGGAATTGTAAAGAGACATGATTAAATACGCTAATTACAAGGAAATGTATGAGAACTACTGATATCTAGAATGATTTGAAGATTCAACTTCTTTTCTAAAGTTCGCTGACGATCTTGTACTTATTCATACAATGAATAGGTGTATATACAAAAAATCCGCTCCCGAACATCAAGATAATGTTCAAGAACGGATGTAACCAAATATTGAAAATGATTTAAATATGTTTCTTAAGTTCCTTACCCATTCCTTCAAATCCAGGATTTCCAAGCAATGCAAACATGTTTTGTNCTGGTTGAATGGATTGATTCCGTTCAGGTAACCCAAGTTGAATTTTTAGATTATTTGATCAAAATAATGAGATAGACTTGTATTTAATGTAATTGTCTTGTTTACAATGTAAGTAAAACACCTTAATCCATGTTAATTACAGAAGGAAAATTCTTAAAAGACAAAAACGTTTTCATTTGATTTGAATTGTCAAATCAAGTGCAACACTACATTAAAGAATATTTCATGAGGCGTTTTCAGATGCTCGATTCCAATTTATACCAGACTCCAAACCGAATAGGACTAAAAGCCGAGCGGAATGTGCATTGTTCTCTGCTAAATGGTCTTCTTACCTCTACTTTCGTATGGATGTTCCAATGATTCATATTCAAAGTTAAATTAGTTGACGTACGGGATGCCGTACATTATAATTAACCCTGTAAAGTAAGCAACTATTGAGAGAAGGAAACATTATGGAAAAAATTGTCAATCCAACTAAAGCACGTTCAGAATTATTTGCTTTAATTAAGGCTGCTAATCAAGATTCCAAACCAGTGCTCATCGCTGGCAGTGACGACGAGAAAAGTGCTGTTTTGATGAGTAAGCGGGACTACGACGCCTGGCAAGAAACATTGGAATTAATAATGAATGGTCAATTACCGGATGCTCTCAAACGTCAAGATGATCCAGACGTTGATCTAGATACAATGATACGAGACATCGATCATGAGTAAATGGCAACTAAAAATAAAATCAACCGCCAAAGGTGACCTAAGAAAAGTATTGAAGAGCCCTTTACGCCAATCCTTTGAAAACATTAAAGCAACGCTTGAAGCCGACCCGTTTTCGCCAATGCAATCTTTCGAGAAGTTAACACCCCCGGCGGCCGGCTTTTATTCCCGCCGAATTACCGGTCAACACCGGGTTGTTTATACTGTTGATAAAGAAAACAAATTGGTCACGATTTACTCATGCTGGGCGCATTACGAGAGCGGTTCCCTAGATATGAGCGGTAAATCCGGTTCCCGAAAGAACTGAACGATCCTATCTAAATAAATTAATTCAAACTGAAAGCCTCAGACCAGATGAAAAATCTAGTCTGGAGCTTTTTCGTATTCAAATTATTCGTTATTGTAATTTGTTGGTCACTGCCTGTTAACGTTAATCTGATCGCTCTCAAAGCTACCAAGCAGAAATCAAACCGCAATATGCGTTAACCAAAGTTAATCTGATCGAGCATATTTTCGGTACTGGTTTGATCCAGGCCCCAATAAGCTAAGGCCATGTCTTCACTGGAGCGGTTGAGTAGATGCATCACCAGGCCGATATTATAATTGGATTACGTGTAGACGCAATAAGCACAGGTTTTGTGCAAGGCGTGGATGCCTAAATAGTTGAATCCCAGCAAGTTCCTAGTTTCACGATCAACAAATCATTCTCGCAAAAGCCGCCACCGATGCCGATAATGACGCTGTGTACCCTTCATCAAGTTCTGAAGGCAAAAACCAAATTGGAATTACTCAATACCCTAATGGTGATGGTGCTGGTAGTCCACGAAATAATAGTATCTATCGCTTCCCTAAGTCAGTGTTCATGAGTGTAAAAGGCATCCTTAAAATGTAGGGGCAACAAATAAAGGCACAGAACCAGTGAGATGCACCAGCTCTGTGTCTTTATTTATCAAAACTCATAATGGCTTGGCTAAATTAATGCTCCAAACAAAATCTTCCCACGCACGATTAGGATCGGGAGCATAAATCCCAATCACATAATCTCCCATCGCATCACGCTTGCTAGCCGAGTAACCCTCAGAAGTGAGCATCTGCTTAATCTTAGTAATTCGTTGTTGATTTGTCCATTTATGGATGGAAGGTCCTAAATAATTAGCCACTTTTTGTAAATTAATTCGATCTGTAAAATATTGCTTAAAGGGATCGTGGCTGTTGGCATCCGGATCAGCGGTGAACTGGCCAAAATTTGATAATCTAATCGAAAGTTTCGTCTTGGGAAAAAGCTTTAAAACTGCACGGGCCAAAACTTGAGATGGCGATTTCTTGATGTAGTTTAAATAGTCTTGATCGCTAGTGAAGCCTACCGTACTTAAATAATTTAATTTTCGATAATTACGGTTATACCCCTTTGCTAAGTATCCCTGCCAGATCCGGCCATACCGTGAGGAATTACCTTTAAGCGTCACAATAAAAGCCGCATAGTACTGACTTTTTTTACCGTTGTGAAGATAGGTTTGCTTAGTTAATGCAGAAAGCCAAGAATTGGGAAAATCTTTTAAATTATAAAGAACTTTAGTATGCTTCTTGTTCCAAACATAGACATTGTGGTGTTTGTATTGATTTTTCACATGAAGGACACCATTATTATTATAAGAATTAAGTGTTTTGTAGGTATTGACGTGCTGAGTGTCAATTATTCGATAATGGTCTTTAGCTTGAGCGTGTGTTGTTTGGGTGGTTAGGACAAGTAAACCAAGAATCAAGCTGAATATTGACAATAATAGTCGTAAATGTCTGTTCATAAGGAGCCTCCTTAATACCATTAGTATACTCGGGGTATGGGCTAATTAAAAAAGAAAGAGAGCGTAAAATATCTTGTGTAAATGCAT